>NC_014377.1:0-1200000 GCF_000144645.1 Thermosediminibacter oceani DSM 16646 | reverse complement strand
ATTATTTATGGGGAGGTATTTAAATGAGACTTGGTGAATTGAGCGGCAAAGAGATCATTAATCTTAGCAAAGGCGTAAAAATGGGCATTCTGGGCTACTGTGACCTTCTTGTCGATGAAACTACGGGTAAAATTGAGTACTTGCTGATACCGGGCGGAAGAGGCAGAGTTTTTCCGTTCGGAGAAAAAAGTTACATTAGAGTGTCGTGGGAGTCCATCAAAAAAATTGGACCGGATGCGGTGATATTGAATATAGAAGATCACAATTTAGAAAAAGGAATATAATAACTACGGAACAAAATTCGGAATAATGGTGGAGGTGCTTTTTTATTGTCCAAAAATGAGCAGAAGCTTTTAATCATACCTTTGGGTGGAATAGGCGAAATAGGCAAAAATATGACAGTTATACAGTACGAAAAAGAAATATTGGTTATTGATGCCGGTCTCATGTTTCCTGAAGAAGAGATGCTTGGTGTCGACATGGTAATACCGGATATTACGTACCTGGTGGAAAATAAGGATTTTATTAAAGGAATTATCATAACGCACGGCCACGAAGATCATATAGGCGCCCTGCCGTACGTGCTACAGCAGATAAATGCCCCTTTATACGGCACCAGGCTTACAATGGGCCTCGTTGAAGTCAAATTAAAAGAGACCAAATTCAAAAAGAATATCGCCATTAATGTAATAAAACCGCCAGCATCGGTTAAAATAGGCAATTTCACCGTAGATTTTTTCAGGGTAAACCACAGCATACCCGATTCTGTAGGAGTAGCCATCTATACACCGGTAGGTACCGTCTGCCATACGGGAGATTTTAAATTCGATCAGACTCCGGTTGACGGTAAAATCGCAGACTTACACAAACTCGCCGAGCTCGGCACAAAGGGTGTACTCGCATTGTTGTCTGACAGCACCAATGCCGAACGTCAAGGGTACACCATGTCCGAAAGGGTTGTGGGAAGTACCATAGAGGAAATATTCGGCAGGGCAAAGGGTAGAATAATAGTCGCCACCTTCGCCTCAAACATTCACAGGATACAGCAAGTAATTGATGCCGCCTTTAAATTCGGTAGAAAGGTGGCTGTTGTAGGGCGCAGCATGGTCAACGTGGTCAACATTGCCCTGAATTTGGGATACCTTTCCATACCGAAAGATCTGCTAATGGAGCTGGACGATATACAGAAGCTTCCAAATGAAAAAGTCGTAATAATAACAACGGGCAGCCAAGGTGAACCCATGTCCGCACTGACCCGAATGGCAATGTGCGAACACAAAAAAGTGGAGATAATTCCTGGAGATACCGTGCTGATAGCAGCGACTCCGATACCGGGTAACGAGAAATTCGTTGCGAGGACCATAGATCATCTGTTTAAACAAGGGGCCGAAGTGATATACGAAGCTATATCCGGTGTCCACGTCTCGGGTCATGCCAGTCAGGAAGAACTGAAGCTGATGCTCAACCTGGTAAAGCCGAAGTATTTTATTCCTGTCCACGGTGAATACAGGCATCTCATCCACCACGCCAACCTGGCAAAAGAAGTGGGTATACCAGAAGGAAACATCTTTATACCCGAGAATGGAAGGATAGTAGAGTTAACAAAAGATTCGGCCCGACTGGCGGGCAAAGTTACGGCTGGAAAGGTCATGGTCGACGGCCTCGGGGTCGGCGATGTGGGCAACATAGTCCTGAGAGACAGAAAACAGCTTGCTCAGGATGGGATTTTGATAGTGGTAGTGACCATTGACAAGGAAACAACGGAAGTCGTCGCCGGGCCGGATATAATCTCAAGAGGTTTCGTGTACGTGAGGGAATCGGAGGTACTAATGGAACAGTCGAGAGAGATTGTCAGGCAAGCCTTGAGAAAATGCCAGGAAGAAGAAATCACCGAATGGTCGACAATAAAGTCTCAGGTCAGAGATACCTTAGGTAAATTCCTTTTCGAACAGACCCGCAGAAGGCCGATGATTCTGCCCATCATAATGGAAGTATGAGCAGATGACGCTTAAAGCGGAAAACCCTGGAATATAAATTTTAGTGAAAGGTATGGCCAAAATTTGGTCATACCTTTTTCTATTGAACCTCCTGTATTTTCGCTCCCCAAAATGCTATTGTTGTTCCCGAAAAATTGCAAATAGAAAGAAACGAGTTATAATAATAACAAAATACATGGTATTTTATGCGATAAAGGCTTCGAACTGCCCTCTATCGCGGGACTAAACCCACTCACCGCTTTGAACTTTGCTGCTGGCGGTATATCACAGCAAAAAGGCTATGCAGGAGCTTCCGTTTACTTTGAAATTCTGCCATATATATTGATGGCCGGAACTCTGATATTCACGGCTGTAATTCTTGTCCAGAGCTATAATCTCAACCGCCGTATTTTCAAGATCTGCCGTTTGACTGATGATATGCAGATTTTGGAGGTACTTTTCAAGTGTAAACAGCAAATGGGCATAACAAGACAAATTCCAGTATACATCTCACCGTGCATAACAACACCTTCTTTACGGCATCATAAAGCCCCGCATCGTCCTGCCGGATATTAAACTTTCTGCGGACGAATTGCAATGCGTTTTTCTCCATGAACTGACCCACTGGAAACACCGTGATGGCTGGTTGAAATTCTTGATGTTTTTTATCAATGCGATACATTGGTTCAACCCTCTAGCCTATGCGGCAAGGTTCGACATTGACCGCTTCTGCGAACTATCCTGTGACGAAAGTGTTGTGAAATCAATGAGCAATCGGGAAAGGAGGCTGTATTGTGAGTTAATGCTGAGTGTGCTCTGGAACGTTGCGGACCAAAAAGCCAAATTATTTTCCGCATTCAGCGGCAGGCGGAAACAACTGGAAAGAAGGGTTGATATGATACTGAAAGATGAAGGCCCAAAGAGCAACAAATGGGTACGCATGGTTGCAATCGCAATGACACTGGCAATCGTATTATTGGGCGCTATTTCGGTAGGTGCAGTGGAGACGTTGGCCCTCGAAAGTAAAAGCAGCAGTGAATCTGCCTTGCCAAAACCAAAAGAAATTTCGAATTATCAATATCAAGTAAATGAATATGGCGAAACCTATGGTCCAGCAATTTATGCTGAGTTTTTAGGGGAGGAGCCGGATTTAATTGCAGCCATAGGTATAGATGGAACATTCGGTTATGTAAGGTCTTCGGACCTGAAGACTCCTGATCCGCGCACCCCGGAGGAAGCCGTAGCTCAAAATAAACTTGGCGCAAGACTTATACCCCTTTATGATAAAGACGGTAGAACAGTCATTGGTCAATTTAAAGTTGGATCAGGCCCAGTTCTAGAATATAAAACTGATGAAAAAGACTAATGGTCAAAGCAAGTATATTATGTTTTTGATAGCTAAATATTGCCACGATAACTTGATTATTATGGTCTAATGCGATTGTAAAAGTATTAACGGATAAGGCCAAATTTTGGTCATATCTTATTTGTATATTTTAAATGAAAATATCCAATTATTATTACTGAACAACCAATTATACCCCGAAAGGATGAGACTTAATAATGATTTTTTCGAATATGTCCGAACAGCCAATCGATAAAAATGTACCGGTCCCGCCAATAGGAACGCTTCAACAATTGGGCCAGCTGGAATTACCCAAACCCGAGAGCAACATTCACTGTATAACTATCGTCGGACAAATTGAAGGTCACCTGATTTTGCCTCCCCAGAATAAAACCACCAAGTACGAACACATAATCCCGCAGCTTGTGGCTATAGAGCAGAATCCTAAAATTGAAGGTCTTTTGGTAATACTCAATACCATAGGCGGGGATGTTGAAGCCGGACTTGCCCTTGCTGAAATCATAGCCAGCATGACAAAACCAACTGTTTCATTAGTATTAGGTGGCGGGCATTCCATAGGGGTTCCGATAGCAGTGGCTAGCGATTATTCTTTTATTGCAGAAACAGCAACTATGACGATCCATCCAATTCGCCTTACGGGCTTAGTAATCGGCGTTCCTCAAACCTTCGAATACCTCGATAAAATGCAGGACAGGGTTATAAAGTTCGTCGTGGAGCACTCGAAAATTGAAGAAGAGACCCTCAGGAGGCTTATGTTTAATACCGGACAGCTGGCCAGAGATATAGGTACCGTGCTTGTCGGAGCTGATGCGGTCAGATACGGTCTAATTAACGAAGTTGGTGGTCTGGGGGCTGCGGTAAAGAAACTCGAGGAACTTATCAGCGAAAAAAAGAAAAATGCCCAGTAGACAGGTGGTATTAAACAATGATACTTTATACAGCAATTCCGCTGGAACTGGTTCTCGAAGGAATGGACAGAAAATACGAATTTAAAGAAATAGAAATTGACAACGTTAAACTCCTGGTGGAACCGCTGGATATAGACAAGGGAAGAATAATAAGTGTATTTAGCACCGACCCTTTAGTATACCTTAATCCAAAGTTTTACCCGGGAAACATAATAAAGTTTTTTCCCCGTTAAATTAAAAGGCTAAAAAGCCTTTTTTTATTTTAAAGGAGTTTTAAAAAAAGTGGAGAATATAAAAATCATAGAGGTGTTCTAATGTGAAAAATCCCCGAAAAAATGTACGCAGCTTACATAATGATATTCGCTGGGAAATTTACGGTATTTTGATAATTTGCGCAGGTATACTGGGAATATCGTCAATTTATACTGACACAGTGGGCACCTTTGGTCTTTTATTGAAAAAAAACCTTAGAGGAATGGCCGGCGCAGGGGCGCCCATTATACCCTCCGTCGTAATTGTATGGGGGTTATACTGCATATTGCGTAAAAAGAGCCCCGATTTTACACCTAGAATCTACGGATTATTAATGATAATGGCTATAACGCTGGTAGTTCTACATATAAGCCTCCACGTTCAATTATTAAATCTCAGCATTCTTGACAGAATAAGAAAAAGCGCAGATATGGGAGAAAAAGGAATGGGGGGCGGTTTACTTGGAGAACTGGGCACATCGATACTTTACGGTTTATTCGGACCCATTGGAACCTATGTGGTGATAGGCGCACTCCTGTGCATAGGCATAATTCTTGCCACGGGTGTCTCCATTTCTGGAATAATAAAGAGTTTAGTTGAAGCAAAAAGAGAAAAATCCGCGGTGAAAAGGCCTCAAATCGTCAATAATGCCGCTGCAGCAGTGGTAGAAAAGGCAAATAATAAAGAAGATGAAAAGGAACTTGATATGGAGAAAACTTTAATTTTAACTGCCCCCGATAGCTCAGAAGCGGACGAGAAATCCAAAACGGCAAAGACAGCAGAAACGAGCGACCTTACCATTTGTGCTGACAAGCAGTTTAATGATTCCGAATACAGCTTACCCCCGGTTAGTTTGCTCCAAAAAAGCTCATCAAAACAGGGTAGCTTTAGTGAAAAAGAACTACTAAATAATGCGCAGATCCTTGAAAAAACTCTTGAAAGTTTCGGTATACAAGCGAGGGTGGTTCAGGTAAGCTGCGGACCTGCTATTACAAGATTTGAAGTACAGCCATCACCCGGCGTAAAGGTGAGCAGGATAGTAAGTCTGTCCGATGACATTGCGTTGAGCCTTGCGGTACCTGACGTCCGCATCGAGGCCCCCATACCAGGGAAAGCTGCCATCGGAATAGAAGTACCTAACAGAGAAATCTCAAAAGTTTATTTCAGAGATGTAATCGAATCCCCGGAATTTAAAAACTCTGCTTCAAAGCTGACCATAGCTTTAGGAAAAGATATAGCCGGGAAATCCATAGTTGCTGATCTTGCTGATATGCCCCACCTCTTAATAGCCGGGGCTACGGGGTCCGGTAAAAGCGTATGCATAAACACCATTATAACCAGTATTTTATACAAAGCTTCTCCCCATGAGGTAAAATTTATGATGATCGACCCTAAAGTAGTCGAACTTACAACCTATAACGGCATACCTCACTTGTTGACCCCCGTTTTAACAGACCCCAAAAAAGCTGCTGCAGCTCTTAACTGGATGGTATCGGAGATGGAGAGGCGATATCAGCTTTTTGCTCAGGCCGGTGTAAGAGAAATAAACAGGTATAACGAGATCAGCCAAGAAAATAAACTTCCCAAAATTGTCGTAATAATCGATGAGCTCGCAGACCTCATGATGGTTTCACCTAGAGACGTGGAAGATAGCATATGCCGGCTGGCACAAATGGCCCGCGCTGCAGGGATTCATCTGGTTGTGGCTACTCAGAGGCCGTCGGTAGACGTAATAACGGGTTTAATAAAGGCGAATATACCATCCAGAATTTCTTTTGCGGTATCGTCACAGGTGGATTCAAGGACTATACTCGACATGGCCGGAGCAGAAAAATTGCTGGGAAAAGGGGATATGCTGTTTTTCCCCGTGGGCGCGGCCAAGCCTATACGAATACAGGGGGCATTTTTGAGCGAAAAAGAAGTGGAATATGTGGTAGAATTTATTAAAAAACAGATGAAACCCTGTTACGAAAAAAATCTATCGGATTTTAAAGAGCCCCAGTCAGCCAAAAGCGATGATAACGTTGACGAACTATTCAAAGAGGCAGTCTCGGTTGTTATAGAAACGGGCCAGGCTTCCGTATCTTTGCTCCAAAGGAAGCTACGAATCGGCTATGCGCGGGCAGCCCGGCTGATAGATCAGATGGAAGAAAAAGGGTTTATAGGAGGATATGAAGGTACGAAACCTCGACAGATCTTAATAACAAAAGAACAATTCGAGAAGTTTTTTGGCGAATCATAGTAAGTTATTAGTCGAAAAAATAACTAAAAATGGGAATATTGCTGTTACCTGGGAAATAATAATCCTACTATAGGGAGGGAAAACGTTGGAACCTAAGGATGTAAACAATTTAAGAGAACTCGGTGAGTATTTAAAACGAACCCGTCTTTCAAAGAATATATCACTGGAACAGGTTCAGAAAGACACAAAGATTCGGATTAAGTACTTATCTGCAATAGAAGACGGTAATTTCGAATTAATTCCGGGAGGAGAAGTTTACATAAAGGGTTTTCTGAAAAATTATGCGGAAGCAGTGGGTTTGGATTCAAAAGCAATTCTTGAGCGGTACAAAGAAATAGCGGCTCCTCCTGCTATCGAAGACGAATTACAGGAACAAATCATAAAAGAAGAAATACCTCAACAACATTTAGATGAAGAGAAAAAGCCGGAGTTTATTTTTAGTCCTCTACGAAAACATTATAAATTCTTTTTAACTGCAGCTTTAATCCTGGCAATCTCTATAGTAGTTGTGTCGGCGTTTATAAAAACCTCGACTCGAGTGCCTATTGAACCTGAAACGCCCCCACCTGTAAATAGCAATCCGGCAGTAGAAACCGAATCCGAACCGGTTCAGGCTCCTCCTGAAGAAAATAAAGAGAATACCAGCGTTATACACTTGGTCGAAGACGATGGCAGGAAGATTGTCTACACTGTGGAAGCCGATATAATAAACGTTAAATTTGAAGTCGAAAGAGATAGATGCTGGGTATCGGTAAAAAAGGATGATGCTTTCGAATTCGAAGGTACTCTGGGTGCCGGGGAATCCAAGGTATGGGAAGCAAAGGACAGCATAACCATCCGGGTGGGAAATCCACCGGTTGTCAGGGTAAACCTTAACGGTAAAGAAGTTAATCTAACGGCTAAAAATCCTACTAAAGTTAAAGATCTGGTAATAATGAGGGAACAATGATTTCCTCATTTTTTTGTGCTTTACTTATCTTTTCAATCTATTGTATACTATTATAGGTTTTATTATAACGAGAGAATTTCTCCGACGAAATATCTCAAAAATATCTCAACAGGGAGGAAAAAGGTGAAAGAAAAAATAGGTCTTGTATCGCTCGGATGCGATAAAAACCTCGTGGATTCTGAATACCTGCTGGGAGCATTATTGGAAAACGGCTATGTCATTACGAGCGATGCCAGTGAAGCGGATATTATCATAATAAATACCTGCTGTTTTATAAACTCGGCAAAGCAAGAGTCCATAGACACCATCCTTGAAATGGCCCAGTATAAAACAAGTGGTAACTGTAAAATGCTGATCGCCACCGGTTGTCTGGCCCAACGGTACGGAGATGCCATTTTAAAAGAAATACCCGAATTGGATGCTGTTATCGGAACAGGCGATTTTCACAAATTGCCGGGATTAATTGAGAAGTTAAATAATTCGAGGTTAAAAATTATTACCGAAAACAGGAGCTTTATAAATTACGATATTAAAAAGCGGGTAAGAACATCTAACTATTTTTCCTATGTCAAGATAGCCGAGGGCTGCAGCAACTGCTGTTCTTATTGTGCCATACCGCAGATAAGGGGTCCCTATAAAAGCAGGCCCATAGAATCCATAAAAGAAGAAGTAGAGCTCCTCGTATCACAGGGAGTTAAAGAAATAAACCTTGTAGCCCAGGACACCACGAGTTACGGCATGGATATATCGGGAAAACCTTCGCTTCCGGACCTGCTAAGGGCTCTCGTGGACATCAAAGGCGAATTTTGGATCAGAATACTATACGCTTACCCTACGCATATAGACGATGAGCTTCTTGAACTTATCTCCTCGAGCACCAAAATAGCAAAATATCTGGACATTCCTTTGCAGCACATAAACGACAGGATTTTAAGGCTTATGAATAGACCAATAAATTCCGAACAGATAAAGAAGTTGATCGAAAAGATAAGGATCATTGTACCCGATATAACCATAAGGACCACTTTTATAGTCGGGTTTCCGACCGAGTCGGACTCGGATTTTCAAGAGCTCATCGATTTTGTAAAAATATACCGTTTTGACCGGGTGGGAGCTTTCAAGTATTCCCGAGAAGAAGGTACGTATGCGGCTACGCTGAAGCCCCAGGTGCCCGAAAGAGTTAAGCAAGAGAGGTACGACCAGCTCATGACAGTCCAGCAGGTCATTTCAAAGATGAACAATGAGAAAATGCTCGGGTCGACGATAACCGTGCTGGCCGAAAGTTACGATCCGGCAAGAAAGATGTTCATTGGCCGTTCACAAAAAGATGCCCCGGGTGTCGACGGCACCGTAATGTTCCAGGGAGAGGTACGCCAGCTTGGCCGGTTCTACAGGGTAAAAATTACCGAAGCTTTCGAATACGACCTTATGGGAGAAGTTGTAGAGTAAGAAGGCATTTCCATAATATGCCTTCTTTATTTTTATGACACAGGTAGATCGGTGTGTTATAATAATATTATGTAAACATATATTCGATTTAACCGGGGTGAAATCGTTGAATATCGATAAAAATAAGTTGCGGTACATTATTGCGGCGTTTTTGCTTTCGCTTTTAATATTGATGGGTGGACAGCAATTATTTTCTAAATTTGTCGCATACAGGCCTCTTTTAAAGACTTTCTCCCAGAAAGAATATATAGATCAGGTAAATATTAAAAAACAGACCGGCAGCGTGATTCTCGAAATTTATCTGAAAGATGTGGACAACTTGCAGGAAACCTATGAGGATATTTACAACACTGCATTCGGCTTGCTCAAGGGGCGGCCTTTCGCTGTAAAAATATTGAACAAGCCCGACAAAAATCTTGAAAATATATATAATCGGGAAGTGCAGTTTATCGTCTACGAAGGAATAAAAACCGGTGAATTTATCAAAATGAGATCACATCTCGATCAACTGGAAGCCAAATATAAAATTGATATCTCGGTTTTTCTTGATGCCGAAAATCTCTATCTTAAAATCAAGAATGATCGGAGCGTTTTCTATAAAATAATAAAAAGGAGTTAGAATTTTTGGGAGGGGAGAAATATGTTTGTGGAAGTTGTGATAGGAATAGCTCTGGCGGTAACGGTTTTTTTGCTTATAAACGGTGTAAACGCACTGCCTTTTGCAGTTATAGGTTTACTCGCTTATGTGCTTCAAAATTATATGGACAAGTCCGGTATTATAAAAAATCCCTCCAGAGTGGCCACAGGCGGTAAATCCGTGACTTTTGAAGACATAGGAGGACAGGAAACCGCTAAAAACGAATTACTGGAAGCTCTGGACTTTATAAAAAACTACGATGAAGTCAAGCAAATGGGTATAAGGCCGTTGAGGGGTATTCTTCTCACCGGTGCTCCCGGTACAGGAAAAACATTATTGGCAAAGGCAGCATCCAGTTATATCGACTCAGCCTTTATTTCAGCTTCCGGCAGCGAATTTATAGAGATGTACGCGGGGGTCGGCGCTCAGAGGGTAAGGCAGCTATTTAAAACCGCAAGGGACCTGGCGAGAAAAAACTCGAAAAAACACTGCGTGATTTTCATTGACGAGATCGAAGTAATCGCCGGTGTTAGGGGCAAAAACACCAGCCATATGGAGTACGACCAGACCCTGAATCAGCTGCTAGTGGAAATGGACGGATTATCGGCTAAGGACGACGATGTGAATATTCTGGTGATCGGCGCCACCAACAGGCCCGATATACTGGATCCAGCCATTATGAGACCTGGGAGATTCGACAGGATAGTCAAGGTGGACCTTCCTGATAAGGAAGGCAGATACCAGATTTTAAAGCTGCATACCAAAGATAAACCTCTGGCCGATGACGTAAATCTGGAACAGATAGCAAGAGAAACTTTCGGCTTTTCGGGAGCTCACCTGGAAAACCTATGCAATGAGGCAGCTATTCTGGCTATGAGATCGCGACAGAAGGTTATAAGTCAATGCCATTTTATGGAAGCTATAGACAAAGTTATAATGGGTGAAAAAATGAACAGAAAGCCCACAAAAGAAGAGATGAGACGTATTGCAGTTCATGAATGCGGCCACGCCCTTATCAGTGAGTATTTTAGACCTAATTCCGTATCTACCGTAACGGTTACGTCCAGGGGAGGAGCTTTGGGTTACATGCGGCAAAAACAGGAAGATGATATGTACCTTTATACCAAAAATCACCTCGAGGCACAGATTGCCATCGCACTGGCCGGAGCCGCAGCCGAAGAAATCGTGCTCGGCGACGGCAGTACAGGGGCCTCCGGGGATATAGATCAAGCCGTAAACCTTGCAAAGGAAATTGTATTCTCCGGAATGTCCGATATGGGTGTCGTGGATAGAGATTCTGTTCCATTGAAAGAACTTCATAAAGAAATTTCTAAAATAATCAACACCCAGAAAGAGAAAGTGAAGGAAATCATTGAAAAACACAAAGGCGAGCTGAACACCATCATCGATTACCTTATGGAAAACGAAAAGATCGACGGAGAAACCTTCAGAAGCTTTTTAAAGGATCTAAAAAATTTTAAGGCGGCGTAATTTTAAAAAAGGGTTACGGACAAAAATGGAGAATTTTTTATGAGGTGATTTTATGAAAGCAGAAATAATTTCCGTAGGCACCGAATTGTTATTGGGTCAGATAACCAACACCAATGCCCAGATAATTTCCCGGGAACTACAAAAAATCGGTGTTGACGTATACTATCATACAAGTGTGGGAGATAACAGAGAGCGATTAATGGAAGTATTTCACACAGCCTGGAACCGCTCCGAGGCCGTTATACTAACAGGCGGCCTCGGCCCAACTCAAGACGACCTCACTAAAGAGACAATATCCGAATATCTGAATCTCCCGCTGGTATTAGATGAATCTAGTCTTGCGAGAATCAGAGAATTTTTCGAAAAAAGGGGCAGGGAAATGCCCGATAACAATTTGAAGCAGGCTCTGTTGCCGGAAGGGTCAATTGCAATCCCGAACGATAAGGGCACTGCTCCGGGTGTACTGTTGGAATGGGATGGGAGGATTGTTGTAATGCTCCCGGGTCCTCCCTTCGAGATGGAACCCATGCTTAAGGCGTATGTTATCCCGTACATATCAAAAAAGTCTTCCGGTGTGATTTTTTCGAGGGTATTGAAATTTTACGGCATCGGCGAATCAACGTTGGAAGAAAAAATTAAGGATTTGATTGAAAGCCAGACAAATCCAACGATAGCTCCTCTGGCTAAAATGGGAGAGGTAACCCTAAGGATTACAGCAAAGGCATGCAGTATAAAAGAAGCTATGGACATGATCGCTCCCGTGGAACTTAAAATAACCGAAAGAGTCGGAGAATATTTATACGCCTATGATGACGAAAAAGTGGAAGAAATAGTTGCACGATTGCTTCTAAGACTAAATAAAACTATAGCTATTGCCGAATCCTGTACGGGCGGCCTTGTGTCCCATAAACTAACTGAGGTACCCGGCATCTCCAAGAGCCTTGACAGGGCCATAGTTTCATATAGCAACAGAGCTAAGGAAGAGCTTCTCTTTGTGAAGAGGGAAACTCTAGAAAAATACGGCGCTGTAAGCGAACAGACCGCCCTCGAAATGGCGGACGGTGTAAGAAGGTCCTCCGAAACCGATTTGGGCCTTTCGATAACGGGGATTGCAGGTCCGGAAGGCGGCACAGCGGCAAAACCTGTAGGGCTGGTTTACATCGCTTACTCCGACGCCTCAGATTGCATTGTAGAAAGGCACCTTTTTTCGGGTAACAGGTCCGAAATAAAGGAAAGGGCCGCCAATGCTGCCCTTCACCTCTTGAGAAAAAGCCTTTTAAAGTAGGGTGATTGAGTGAGATTCAGGAAGGTGCTTACCCTGGTTACAGTTTCAATAGCAGGGGCCAAACTAAATGAGCTGAACCGTTATATGAACATAATGTCCGATTTCGGCAGCTCTGCTTTACTTAAAAAAGCTTGAACGTACCGGAAATGCAAGTTTAGTTCCCTTCGATGTCATCAAAGTCTCCAATTTGAAAAAGGGTTTTCAAGTTGATAGAATGTTTTTCGCGGAGGAGGACCAAAAGGTTGAATAGCATCAGGTGTTTTATCTCCATTGAACTCGATCCCGCCACTCGAAAATCCGTTTCCCAATTCGTGGATAAGCTCAAATTTTTAGAGGGCATAAAATGGGTCAGCGAGGAGAATTATCACATAACCCTTGCATTTATGGGAGAACTCCCGGTCGATAAGGTGCCTCTCGTCTGCGATACATTAAACAGCATATCCGCCAGGCACCGCCCCTTTATTCTCAACCTGCACGGGTCTGGTTTTTTCCCTAATACAAAAAATCCGAAAGTTTTCTGGATAGGAATCGAAAAAAGCGATGAACTTTACCGATTAAGGGAGGACATCGATAAGACCCTACGGGCTTTAAATATAGATTTCGACCCAAAACCCTTTTCTCCACACCTTACGATCGGAAGAATCAAGTCCCGCTTAGACCCAAGCTTAATACCCAGGGAAGCGGATTTTTCTGTATCTTTTACGGTAAAAGAACTTTATTTTATGAAAAGTCAGCTTTTTAAGGAAGGACCCGTATATACGGAAATTTTTAGGGTCGAGCTAAAAGGTCTTATTTGACACCCTAATTCCGTTGTTGTATAATCAAGAAAGAACAAATGTTTGGAGGGATTCCCCTATGATGGAAAAACAAAAGGCTCTGGAAATGGCCTTAGCCCAGATCGAAAGGCAATTTGGGAAAGGCTCTATAATGCGACTGGGAGAAGCTGAATCCAAGTTCAACGTCGAGGTAATACCTACTGGAGCGCTTCCCCTTGACATAGCTCTAGGGGTAGGCGGAGTTCCGCGAGGAAGAATAATAGAAATATTCGGCCCTGAATCCTCAGGTAAAACTACGGTGGCTTTACATATTGTAGCAGAAGCCCAAAAGGCCGGCGGCACGGCGGCCTTTATCGACGCTGAACACGCCCTGGACCCGACATATGCCCGCAAGCTGGGAGTCGATACGGATAATCTTCTCATTTCTCAACCGGATACCGGGGAACAAGCTCTGGAAATAGCGGAAGCTCTTGTGAGGAGCGGCGCGGTGGATGTAATAGTAATAGATTCGGTAGCGGCGCTGGTACCCAAAGCTGAGTTGGAAGGGGAGATGGGAGAGGCCCATGTAGGGCTCCAGGCCAGGTTGATGTCCCAGGCTTTGAGAAAACTAGCCGGTTCCATAAGCAAGTCCAAAACCGTTGCAATATTTATCAACCAGCTCAGGGAAAAGGTGGGCGTGATGTTTGGCAATCCCGAGACCACGCCAGGAGGGAGGGCGCTAAAATTTTACGCCTCGGTGCGCATGGAGGTCCGAAAGACGAGTGTAATTAAGGATGGCGAAAATGTAGTAGGAACTAGAGCATCGGTAAAAGTAGTTAAAAATAAGGTGGCACCGCCGTTTAAAAGTGCCGAGTTTGATATTATGTATGGCGAAGGCATATCAAGAGAGGGCTGTGTCCTCGACTTTGCCACAGAAGCGGGCATCATACAAAAAAGCGGTGCATGGTATTCTTATGAAAAAGAACGTATAGGTCAGGGTCGTGAAAACGCCAAACAGTACTTAAAGGAGCACCCCGAAGTGCTGAAAGCCATTGAATTGAAGGTAAAGGAAAAATTCAATCTTGTCAAGTCCGAATCCAAGAAAACAGAAGGTACCGAAGAAGGGGCGTAGTATGCGTTTTTTGTTTTTCACCGATACCCATATAAGGGGAACTATTCCTCAGAATCGCAAGGATAATTTTCTAGAAACCCTCTTCAAAAAAATAAGAGAAGTAGTAGATATAGCCCATGAAGAAGCCGTGGATGTGGTTCTTCATGGAGGAGATATATTTGACAGACCGGATGTATCACCTTCTCTCATCAGAGAATTTGTGGTTTTAATAAGAGATTTGAAGGCTCCCATTTACGCCGTTGCAGGCAATCACGATATTTACGGTCAAAATCCGGCTACTATAAACCGCACCATGCTTGGAGTTCTGGATTCCATAGGGATCGTGAAACTCATAAATCCGGGTGAAAAAATATTCTTTAACGACAACGGGATTAAAATTCAGCTAACCGGCCAGCATTATTATTATGGCTTAGACAAAGAGGGTAAAGAAGACGGTTACTGTATAAAAAAAGATCCCGGCGTTAATTTCGCAGTGCATGTGGTTCACGGGATGCTTCTCGATAAGCCGTTTTTTACCGGAGTTTCTTATACCCTGATCGAAGACGTCCTAAAAACCGAGGCTGATTTAACCCTTTGTGGTCATTATCACGCAGGATTTGGTATTATTAATATCCAAGACAAGTACTTCGTCAATCCGGGGAGTCTTTTGCGAATAGACAGCAGTCTGTCAGAACTCACGAGAATACCAGGGGTAATCTTATTCGACATAACAAATGAAGGAATCAAAATAAAAAAAAGAGCTCTAAAATGTGCCCTTCCGGGACAGGAGGTCTTTGACAGGCAGAAACTGGAGGCCGACTCTTTCAGAGAGAAAAAACTGGCCGAATTTATACAAGGCATAAATTCTGCTGGAGAATACAATTTTACTAACATATTCAACATAATCGACGAACTAGCGAAAAAACAGAACCTCAGTGCCGAAGTGGTCAAAGAGGCGCTGAGAAGGATAGGAGAAGTCCAGGAAACTATTTCAAAAAAAGACGGTGAAGACCTCGAGGTGAGCTAATTGGGCTACATAAAAAAAATCAGGCTTGAAAATTTTCAATCCCACAAAGATACCGAAATAACCTTTGACGAAGGTTTGACGGTGATACTGGGACCTACCGATCAGGGCAAGAGCGCCATAATCAGGGCATTAAAATGGGTTTTATATAATGAGCCGCGCGGTACCGATTTCATCTCGGTAGGCAGTAATTTCTGCCGCGTGTCAGTGGAGATGGACGACGGTACGGTGATAATAAGAGAAAGAGGGAACAACAAGAACAGGTACATACTGAGAAAAGACGGGAAGGAACAAATATTTGAGGGCTTCGGAAATACCGTGCCCCTTGAAATTGTCAGGGCTCACAGGATACCCAAAATATACCTGGATAGGGATTCCAGTGCCGCGGTAAACCTGGCAGAGCAGCTGGAAGGACCTTTCCTGATATCGGAAAACGCCGGTATCAGAGCAAAGGCTCTGGGGAGGCTCATAGGTATTCACATCATTGACGCGGCTCAAAGGTCGACTATAAGGGACCTTGCTGAGGCCGAGCAACGAAGCAAGGCTGTTGCTAACGAACTGGAAGAAATAAAAACCAAATTGAGAGAATACGAGGACCTTCCCCTCATCGAGAAAAAAATACATTCGCTCCGAGACATCCTGGGAATTTTAAAGGAAAAAAACCATTTGTATAAAAAATTAACCGGCATAAGAGAACAGCTCCTTTCGAGCGATAGTGAAATAAGGGTCCTCAGCGAAACTTTAAAGAAATTGGAATCCGTTTCGGATGCCGAAAACGCCTTGGAAAAAATCGAGTATGCTGTAAAAGTGAGAATTTACCTCGTCGATTGCAGAACGAGATTGCAAAACGTCGAAAGAGAAATGGAAAAGGAAAAGAGGAATATAGAAAAAACCGCCAGCTTAAAAGAGGCGGTTCTTTGCCACCAGCAGGCCTCCGCTTTATTCGCTGACCTTGTAAAATTGAAATTTTGGAGGGAAAAACTGGCGGAAGTTGATGCTGAAATATCGGCGATAGAGAAAATCTTTTCAAAAACCAAAGACTTACCTCAAGCCGTTAAGCTAATTTCCGAGCTAGAAATGCTTTACATGAAGCTCGCTGAATTAAATAGAATCAAGGAAAGGGAAAACCGGGTAAAGTCTCAAATCAACCTCATAAACCGCGAGATCCAAAGATATAAATACACAGGTGAGGTTGATTCTTACCTCGACGAAATATCGCAACTCCATTTGAGACTGTCCTCTCTCAAATCGCTTAAGCAGTCTTTAAAAGACGTAGAGTCCGTGATATCCAGAGGTCAAACCTATTTAGATCAGGTTTATAAAGAGTTGGCTAGTCTTGCCTCAAGTTATGCGGCCCTTCTAAGAAGGCTTTCTAAATGCCCTACATGTATGAATCCCATTGACGATACCAGAGCTGAAAAAATAGCAGCGGAAATATTAAAAAGCGGGGGATGATTCATGGACGCTGAAAAAGAGATACAGGAACTGAAGATGAAAATAGATAAGGCTAAGGCGATGAGGTATAAAGCTGAAGCCCGGCTAGAAGAGCTTCAGAAGCAAAGACAACAACTTCTCGACGAACTCGATAAACTGAACGTCAAACCGGAAAACCTGGATGCGGAAATTGAAAACCTTACCAGAGAGATAAATTCGCTCATCGAGAAAGCCAGGAAACTCCTCCCCGAAGAATTATAGGGGTGATGAAAATATGCAAGAATTCGAAGAAACTATAGAAAAGCTCGAGAGGAAAACCAACGAACTCGTCTTGGATTACACGGCAAGGAAAAGCATTAGGGATAAGTTAGAAGAAGATAAAAAGAACAGAATTGTACAATTAGAAGAATTAAAAAGAAAAACAGATCTATTGGAACAGGTACGAATACTGCTTCAGAAAACTTCCGAATACGCCCGCGAACAGGCGAAGCAACAGATAGAAATGTTAGTAACCCGATGTCTACAGTTTATATTTGGAGAAAATATCGAGTTTAAGATTGAGCTCAGCGAGGTAAGGGGAAGACCCGAGGCTGAGTTTTACGTCGTTTCGTCGTACGGCGACAACAGAATAACGACGAAACCTCAGGATGCTAGAGGCGGCGGTATCGTTGACGTAATTTCGCTGGCTTTGAGAATAGCTGTAATACAGTGCAGCAATACCTACATAAACGGGCCGATTATCCTGGACGAGCCGGCAAAGCACGTCAGCAGCGAGTACATTTCAAACGTAGCCCAATTTTTGAAACAAGTTAGCCAAGTATTCAGAAGGCAGATAATCATGGTAACCCACAACCAGTTTTTAAGCGAAATTGCGGATTTGGCATACAAGGTAGAGTTAAAAGACGGTAAGAGCGTTGTTACTGTCTGCAATTCCAATATTAGTCTGTAATGTGCCATAGTTTCGTTCAATAGCTTTTTATTTCTGGGCAGGTTATCCCAGGGCAAAGAAGAGATGTCAAAAAGCAAAGAAGTGTAATTAGAAAGCTGATCCAAAACAACTACAGGCATAGAACCAATTGCAGGATGATAAAAGCAGCGATAAAACTTCAACGCCTCAACAGGAGTCATTCCATTCATGTTTTTGCCAAAATGCGGCCGCCTGTAGTTGAAATATAGTATCCAATTTTGAGCCATCTTTAGGAATGAAGTCCTTGAAGTTACTTTTTTCAAGTTTAAAGCGTAAAACTCCTCATCATCAGTGCGGTGAGAGCGTTCAACGAAGCAATTTGTTTCCTTATTCCTTTCCGGGATATTAAGCAAAGATACGTTCCAATGATCGAAAATAAGTTTTTGAATGAGTTTTCTTTTACGAGAGCCGGCACTGCCTCCGAACTCTGCTCCATTGTCTGTTTGAAAGAAGAGTTGATGTTTTACACCGAAGGCTCTAAGCCAGGCTGCCACAAGCAGCATGAAAGTCAACCCATTTTTAAAATCGAGAGAATCGGCATACGCAATAAAGCGCAACCTTGTTTTAATATCAATAGCAGTGAACTGAAAAGGAGGCAGCTTATTTTTGAAAATAGATGCATAAGCTTCGGGAGGCAAAGCCGATTGATCGGCGATATGTTTTGCATCGATCTGCCAGAGCTGCAAAGGTTCGAAGGCGGAGAAATCTGTAGCAAATCGGCGGGAGCCGGTAAGCGTCTTGTGTTTACGGCTGCCAGAGTAACGACCAAATTTTCGATGTGCTCCGGAGTTCTGTTAGGCATGCGGAATTTAGGTCCTCGTTTTTTGATACAGGCCGATATATCCCCATTAGAAAGCCTGAAACGCTCTCTTAATTTATACACCCATCTTGGAGTAACACCCAAGATTTTAGCGGTTTCTTTAACGGAATGAGACTCAAGTAAAGAGATAGTGATTTGAGCAACAGCCTGGGGATTACCCGAAGCTTTAAGTTTTTGGTATAATGTCATTGGGTGGGATCCCTCCTTAGTGGGTTTCTGTTGTTCCATATCCATAATACCCCAGGGATACCCACCCTTTGCAATGTCTTTTTCACTTTAATAAAGTAGTGTGAACGAAACTGTGGCTCATCTACAATTCCAATATTAGTCTTGCTTGACATGGATATCAAAAAAGTATAAAATGAAATAGGAAGCTTTATACATTGAAGTGGCTTTAGGAGGTTTGGGGGCACGAAATAAATTAAATTAGAGTATTACTCTATTTTAAAAGCCGAGTTCCCCTCGGTTTTTTGTTTTATCTTTCCTTTTACACCAGATTTACAAGGAGGTGAACAAGTATTACTTATGTACTGATATATACAGTTGTTGGATTAATAGCTTTTGTTATTGGCTATTTTATACGAAAATACATTGCCGAAGCCAAAATAATCTCTGCCGAAGAAGCAGCTAAAAAGATAATAAAAGAAGCAGAAGACAAGGCCGAGTCGATAAAGAGGGAAGCACTGGTAGAAGCTAAAGAAGAAATCTTAAAGCTAAAAAACGATTTCGAAAAGGAGTTGAAGGAAAGAAGGAACGAGCTCCAGCGGTCGGAGCGGAGGTTGGTCCAGAAAGAAGAAGCTCTAGACAGAAAAGCCGAGATGCTGGAAAAAAAAGAAGACTCTATAGCCAAAAAAGAAATGGAAATCAACAGACTTTACGACAACGTCAATGAGCTTTACAAGAAACAGCTGAGCGAACTTGAACGAATCTCAGGAATGACTTCCGATGAAGCTAAAGAGTTCTTGCTTAACAAGGTTAAAGAAGAAATCCGCCACGAAGCGGCAATGATGATAAAGGAGATAGAAGCACAGGCAAAGGAGGAAGCACAGAAAAAAGCTAGAGAGATAATATCTTATGCTATCCAAAAGTGTGCCGCCGACTATGTTGCGGAAACCACCGTGTCGGTTGTGACTCTACCCAACGATGAGATGAAGGGCAGGATCATAGGTAGGGAAGGAAGAAATATAAGGGCTCTCGAAACATTAACGGGTGTAGATCTGATAATCGATGATACTCCTGAAGCCGTTATCCTTTCCGCTTTCGACCCCATAAAGCGCCAGATAGCAAAAATAGCTCTCGAGAAACTAATTATTGACGGTAGAATCCATCCAGCAAGAATCGAAGAAATGGTAGAGAAAGCTCAGAAGGAGATTGAAAACATTATACGGGAAGAAGGAGAAAAAGCTACCTTCGATACGGGCATTCACGGCCTCCACAGCGATCTTATCCGATATATGGGTAAACTTAAATTTAGGACCAGCTACGGGCAGAACGTGCTGCAGCATTCCATAGAAGTTGCTCACCTGGCAGCAGCCATGGCGGCAGAACTCGGAGTAGATGTGCAGATAACCAAAAGGGCCGGTTTGCTGCACGATATAGGAAAGAGCGTCGATCAGGATATAGAAGGTCCTCATGCGCTGATAGGTGCGGAACTTGCTAGAAAATACGGTGAATCTCCCGAAGTGGTGAATGCTATAGCGGCTCACCACAACGATGTAGAACCGATGACAATTGAAGCCATATTGGTTCAGGCGGCTGACGCTATTTCAGCGGCCAGGCCGGGCGCTCGCAGAGAGACCCTGGAAGCTTATATTAAAAGGCTGGAAAAACTTGAAGCAATTGCCAATTCGTTTAAAGGTGTTGAAAAAGCCTACGCTATTCAGGCAGGTCGCGAAGTGCGGATAATGGTAAAACCTGAAGAAGTGGATGATTTAGGAGCCATAGAGCTCGCGAGAAGCATCGCGAAAAAAGTTGAAGAAGAACTTGAATATCCGGGCCAGATTAAGGTTAACGTAATAAGAGAAACCAGAGCTACTGAATATGCAAAATAAAAGTGCGCAGCCTTTGCGCACTTTTTTTGCAAAATGTAAAAGGAGTTGAAAACATTGAACATAATGTTAATAGGAGACATAGTAGGAAGACCTGGCAGGAGTATTATAAGAGAAACTCTTCCTGATCTTAGAAAATCATTAAATATAGATTTCGTTATAGCCAATGCTGAAAATGCCGCAGGAGGTAACGGCATTACAAAAAAAATCGCGGAGGAACTTTTCGCATGCGGAATAGATTTTCTAACGATGGGGAATCACGTCTGGGATAATAAGGACGTATTTAACTTTATAGAAGAAGAGTTAAGAATGGTACGGCCGGCCAATTATCCACCGGGAACGCCCGGAAGAGGTTCGCAGGTTGTGGACATAGACGAAGGTTTAAGAATAGGAATACTTAATATTTCCGGAAGGGTATTCATGCCAAGCCTGGACTGTCCTTTCCGTGCCGCTGACAGAGAGCTAGAAAAGCTCAAAAAAGTTACAAATATAATAGTAGTAGATTTTCACGCGGAAGCCACCTCGGAAAAACAGGCCATGGGGTGGTACCTTGACGGCAGAGTATCCCTGGTTGCCGGCACCCATACCCATGTACAGACCGCCGACGAGAGAATACTGCCTGAAGGAACCGCTTATATAACCGATGTCGGAATGACCGGAGCTTACGATTCGATCCTCGGTATTGAACGTGAGCCCGTAATAAGAAAATTCCTGACACAGATGCCCAGCAAGTTCGAAGTGGCCAAAGGCATATCCCAGCTCAATGCCATTGTCGTTGAAATAGATAATACATCAGGTCTTGCCCGAAAAATTCAAAGGATAAATATAAAATAATTAAAATTCTTCCTAAAATAACAGGAATTTACCAAAACACATAGAATAATTTAATTAGCAAATGATATAAGGAGGAATTCACAAATGGAAGTATTAAAAGTATCGGCTAAATCCAATCCTAATGCAGTAGCTGGAGCCTTAGCCGGTGTAATAAGAGAAAAAGGAGGAGCAGAAATTCAAATAATCGGAGCCGGGGCTTTGAATCAGGCAGTAAAAGCAATAGCCATTGCCAGAGGATATGTAGCCCCTAGCGGAATAGATTTGATATGCATTCCGGCATTTACGGATATAGAAATAGATGGTCAGCAGAGAACGGCCATAAAACTAATTGTAGAACCCCGTTAATAGACCAAAAATAATGTGGTGTTGTTTGGTGGATTATTAGCATTTTAGCCTGTTTATTTAATAAACAGGCTTTTTAGATTTTGGAGGCGAAAGAATGAAAGTCGATCTTCACCTGCATACCACCTTTTCCGACGGTACCCTTACACCGGAACAGGTGGTGGACAAAGCATTCTCTTTAAATTTAAGAGCAATTGCCATAACCGATCATGATACCGTGGACGGTATAGTTCCAGCTGTGGAGAGGGCAAAAAAATATCCGATGCTTGAGGTAATTCCAGGTATCGAGATAAACACCTATTACGGCGAAGAAGTCCACATTCTTGGATATTACATCGACTATCTAGGAAATACTCTGAAATCGACATTGAGTGCGCTGCAGGAGGAACGCATCAATCGTATAAAAAAAATAATTGAGAAACTCCAACAACTAGGGATCGAAATAAGTTTTGAAGAAGTCCAAGCAAAAGCGTCGGGATCATCGATCGGTAGACCCCACGTGGCAAGAGTGCTTATTGATAAAAAAATTGTCTCCTCGGTAGATGAAGCCTTTGCCCTCTACCTTGACCAGGGAAAGCCGGCCTATGTGCCAAGGCAAAAACTTACCCCATACTTTGCTGTGGATTTAATAAAAAAATGCGGAGGAATAGCGGTTATAGCCCATCCCGGCGTTTTGAAAAAACAGGAAATAGTAAAATCCTTGATAAATTATGGCATACAGGGAATTGAAGTATATCACAAAGAACACGATGATGAAAGAGTTAAATACTATAAAAAAATCGCGATGAAATACGGGCTTCTGATGACGGGAGGTTCCGATTGTCACGGAGTTCCTCTGCTCATGGGAAGCCGACCGGTGCCTTACGAATATGTCGTCGAGCTAAAGCGATTCAAAAAAATATAAAATCCCTGCACTCGATTGTATACAATAAACCAATTTTTTGTGTATTTTTATTTTTTCCCTCAATATACAGAAGGATATTTCCCTGGAATATAGAATACATAATACATCGAAATATGTCGTACCGAAGAGATAGAGGTGATACCGTGACAGAAAAAAAGTTAGAAATTATGGTCAAAGAAAAAGTCTGTAAGGGTTGTGGCATCTGTGTTGCTTTTTGCCCGAAAAAGGTGTTTTCGTTGGAAAACGGAAAACCCGTTGTGGTTAATCTCGAAGCTTGCATAAAATGCAAGTTGTGCGAGCTCAGGTGCCCGGATTTTGCCATAGTGGTTGGAGGAGATGATGACAATGACCAGTAAGCCAAGATTGATGCAGGGTAACGAAGCCTGCGTTGAAGGTGCAATAGCTGCAGGAATGAGGTTCTATGCCGGATATCCCATAACCCCATCGACGGAAATAGCGGAAATCGCTGCCGAAAGACTGCCAAAAGTAGGCGGCAAATTTATTCAGATGGAAGACGAAATAGCCAGTATGGGGGCTGTAATAGGTGCTTCTCTCGCCGGCCTTAAAGCAATGACTGCTACCAGCGGACCCGGATTCTCTTTGAAACAAGAAAACTTAGGTTTTGCCTGCCTGACCGAGGTTCCGTGTGTAGTTGTAGACGTTCAAAGGGGAGGACCAAGTACCGGGCAGCCCACAATGCCGGCTCAGGGAGATGTGATGCAGGCTAGATGGGGAACCCACGGAGACCATCCGATAATAACACTGTCTCCCTCTTACGTGAGGGAAGTCTTCGACATGACCATAAGGGCTTTCAACCTTTCGGAAAAATACAGGGTCCCCTGCATCCTCCTAATGGATGAAGTTGTGGGACACCTGCGCGAAAGAGTAGAATTGCCCGATCCGGCTTCTATAAAAGTAATTAACAGAAAAAGGCCTGATTTTTCTAAAATAGAGCAATACAATCCCTATCAGGATTATGACGGTGACGGCGTACCTCCAATGGTAAACTTTGGCGAAGGTGTTCCTTATCACGTTACAGGCCTAATTCACGATATAACAGGATTCCCCTCGACGAGTCCAGCTGTTACAGAGTATTTAATATCCAGGCTTATGAGGAAAATCAATGACAACCTGGACGATATAATTGACTACGAAAAACTATATACGGAAGATGCCGAGACTGTTGTGGTATCTTTTGGCTCCACAGCACGTTCTGCAATAAGAGCTGCAAAGATCTTGAGAAAAGAAGGGGAAAAAGTCGGCGTGCTGCGCCTGAAAACAATATGGCCATTCCCGCATAAAGCTATACAGGAACTAGCGCCGACGACAAAAAACATCATTGTTGCTGAGATGAATTATGGCCAGTTGATAGAAGTGGTAGAGGCGTCCGCAAAGGGTAGATTTAACGTAATCGGATTGAATAAATTTAACGGAGAACTAATAAGTCCCGATGAGGTCATAGCAAAAGTCCGGGAGGTAAACAAAAATGCGTAAGAATCTAGAAAAATATTTTCGTATTGACAAATTGCCCCACATCTGGTGCCCCGGGTGTGGTCACGGGATAATAACAGGTGCAGTGGTCAGAGCAATTGATAATTTAAAATTGGACAAGGACAAAATATGTATAGTATCAGGGATTGGCTGTTCTTCCCGTGCGCCCGGATATCTTAACTTCAACACCCTTCATACAACTCATGGAAGGGCTCTGGCTTTCGCGACTGGCTTAAAACTTGCGAATCCGGATTTAAAAGTCATAGTTTTAACAGGTGACGGAGATTGCACTGCCATTGGAGGCAATCACTTTATACATGCTTGCAGGAGAAACATTGACATAACAACTGTTGTTTTCAATAACAGCATCTATGGAATGACGAGCGGTCAGTATTCTCCCATGACGCCGGCAGGAGCTTATGCTACAACCGCTCCTTATGGAAATATTGACCGGAATTTCGATCTTTGCAAATTAGCCCAGGCCTCTGGCGCCACTTACGTAGCAAGAGGAACGGTATATCATGTACCACAATTGATAAAAATTATCGAAAAAGCATTACAGCATAAGGGATTTTCTGTAGTGGAGACCGTAAGCATCTGTCCGACTTACTTTGGGCGTAAGAATAAGATGGGATCTCCCGTAAAAATGATGGAGATGTTGAGGGATAATTCTGTTACCGTAAA
The DNA here is from genome assembly GCF_000144645.1 of Thermosediminibacter oceani DSM 16646. Lineage (NCBI taxonomy): Bacteria > Bacillati > Bacillota > Clostridia > Thermosediminibacterales > Thermosediminibacteraceae > Thermosediminibacter > Thermosediminibacter oceani. The sequence continues at coordinate 1,175,031 of NC_014377.1, read as the reverse complement.
GGCAGCTGAAAAAATGTCGAGGGAAGAACTGGCAAATAAGATCGTCATTGGTGAATTTTACGAAGAAAATGCCCCGGAATATACTGAGGAGTATAAAAAGATTATCCAAAAGGCTCAAGGGGAGGAATAGAAGATGGAAGAGCGCTTAGAAATAAGACTTAGCGGCTCCGGGGGACAGGGCCTCATTCTCGCCGGTATCATACTTGCGGAAGCGGCCATCCTTGACGGCAAAAACGCCGTGCAGTCCCAGTCCTACGGGCCTGAAGCCCGTGGAGGTGCCAGCAGAGCAGAAGTTGTTATCAGCGACGAGGAAATTGATTACCCCAAGGTGACAAAGCCTCAAGTACTCTTAGCATTAACCAATGAGGCTCTAAATAAATTTAAAGATAACCTTGCATCTGACGGGATCATCATAATAGATTCGTCAATTAATAAGCCTGATACTCCATATAAAGTAATACAGTTACCGATTATTGAAACCGCTCGGGATAGAATAGGCAAGAGCATGGTCGCAAATATAGTGGCTGTAGGCGTTATTACAGCTCTAACTAAGGTGGTGTCCCGGGAAGCAGTAGAAAAAGCGGTTCTGAACAGGGTACCTAAGGGAACTGAAGAATTGAATAAAAAAGCCCTTTATGCTGGATTTGAATTAGGTGAACAATTATCCTGAGCAGGGGGGGGATTATAGAGATTTCAAAAAGCTCCTGTTAACTTAGCTAACAAATATATAGGAGGTAGTTTTCAAATGGCAGAAACTTTAAATCCATTTGAGATTGTTCAGAAACAGATTAAAGCTGCCTGCGACAAACTAGGACTCGAGGATTCGGTTTACGAAGTGCTAAAGAATCCCGAAAGAGTACTCGAGGTTTCCATTCCGGTAAAAATGGACGACGGTACAACAAAAACCTTCATCGGATATCGTTCTCAGCACAGCACCGTTTTAGGGCCCGCTAAAGGCGGCGTAAGGTTCCATCCGGACGTTACCATGGATGAAGTAAAAGCTCTTTCAGCCTGGATGACGTTTAAGTGCTCAGTTGTAGGTATTCCTTATGGCGGCGGCAAAGGCGGAGTACGCTGCAATCCGAAGGAATTATCAAAGGGTGAGCTTGAAAGGTTGGCCCGCGGATATTTCCGTGCGATAAGCCCTATTGTCGGTCCTGAAAAAGACATCCCAGCGCCCGATGTTTACACAAATGCTCAGGTAATGGCATGGTTCATGGACGAATTCAGCCAGCTTAAGGGGTACTATACTCCGGGAGTTGTTACCGGTAAACCCATCATTCTCGGCGGCTCTCTAGGCCGGAGTGAAGCAACAGCTCGAGGAGCTATGTTTACAATCCGAGAAGCCGCCAATAAGATAGGCCTTGACTTAAAGAAAGCAACGGTGGCCATTCAGGGATTCGGTAATGCCGGCAGCGTAGCGGCAAGGCTATTGTCCGAACTGGGCTGCAAGATCGTTGCCGTAAATGACTCCCAGGGTGGAGCCTACAATCCCGAAGGTATGGACCCCATGGCTTTAAATGAATACAAAAAACAAAACAAAACCGTTAAAGGCTTCCCGGGCAGCAAAGATATCACAGGCGAAGAACTGCTCGAGCTTGATGTGGACATCCTGGTGCCCGCAGCTTTGGAGAACGTAATTACCAGCAAGAATGCTGCCAATATAAAAGCGAAGATCGTCGGTGAAGCTGCAAACGGTCCGACGACCCCTGAAGCTGATGAAATACTGTATAAGAAGGGCATACTGGTAATACCAGACATCCTCTGCAACGCCGGCGGTGTAACGGTCTCCTACTTTGAATGGGTTCAGAACTTGATGAATTTCTATTGGACTGAGGAAGAGGTAAACAGCAGACTCGAACAAATAATGGTAAAAGCTTTCAACGAAGTATACAGCATGCATAAAGAACATGGTGTAAAAATGAGAGAAGCCGCATACATGGTAGCTATTAAGAGAATTGCTGAAGGACTGAAACTCAGAGGCAGGATATAAAAATTAAAATCCCTCCCCGCTGCGGGGAGGGATTTTAAAAAGGATTTTCCCTTTATTTGTAGAAAATAGTTAGAGGAGAAAATAATTTATATTGATAAAGTATAAAACATAGGAGGGCTGTTGATGTTTGATAAGGAATCCCTCAAAAAACTTGAACAAGAAAAGACAAGATGGGAAAGTACAACAGTAGACAAAGTCATAAAAAAGACTCCAGAGAGGCATGAAAAATTCTACACCGGCTCCAACTTAGAAGTGGACCGCCTGTATACACCATTAGATGTACAAGAACTAGACTATATGAAAGACCTGGGTTTTCCCGGTGAATACCCTTACACCAGGGGAATTCAGCCCACAATGTATAGAGGCCGCTTCTGGACCATGAGGCAGTATGCGGGCTTTGGCACCGCTGAAGAATCCAACGAAAGATATAAATATCTCCTGTCCCAGGGACAGACAGGCTTGAGTGTGGCTTTCGACCTGCCCACCCAGATAGGCTACGACTCTGACCATCCCCTAGCTCAAGGTGAAGTGGGCAAAGTAGGCGTAGCCATCGACTCGCTGAAAGACATGGAGATACTGTTTGACGGCATACCCCTGGATCAGGTCAGCACATCCATGACCATAAACGCTCCTGCTTCGGTACTTCTTGCCATGTATATAGCTGTGGCGGAAAAACAGGGAGTGAGCGCCGACAAACTATCGGGGACCATCCAGAACGACATACTGAAAGAATACGTGGCGCGGGGCACCTATATATTCCCGCCGGAGCCATCCATGAGGCTCATCACCAACATCTTTGAATTCTGCTCCAAGCACGTGCCAAAATGGAACACCATAAGCATAAGCGGCTACCACATAAGGGAAGCGGGAGCCACGGCGGTACAGGAAGTGGCCTTCACCTTGGCCAACGGTATAGCCTACGTAGAAGCCGCAATAAAAGCTGGCCTTGACGTCGACGAATTTGCTCCGAGACTTTCCTTCTTCTTCAACGCCCACAACGACCTGCTGGAAGAAGTGGCCAAATTCAGAGCAGCGAGGAGACTGTGGGCCCGTATAATGAAAGAACGTTTCAAAGCCAAAAACCCGAAATCAATGATGCTGCGCTTCCACACCCAGACCGGTGGGTCCACCCTTACCGCTCAGCAGCCGGACAACAACATAGTAAGGGTAACCATCCAGGCTCTGGCAGCAGTGCTGGGAGGCACCCAATCGCTGCACACCAACTCAAGAGACGAAGCACTGGCTTTACCGACCGAAGAATCCGTGAGAATAGCTCTGAGGACCCAGCAGATAATAGCTTACGAAAGCGGAGTAACGGAGACAATAGATCCGCTTGCTGGTTCCTACTATGTAGAACACCTCACAAACCTCATAGAACAAAAAGCCATGGAATATATACAAAAAATCGACGAACTTGGAGGCGCCCCGAAGGCCATAGAAAAAGGCTACATCCAGCAGGAAATCCAAGACAGCGCCTACAGATACCAGCAGGAAATCGAATCGGGCCGCAGGATAGTAGTGGGAGTAAACAAATTCCAGATAGAAGAAGAACCGCCGAAGAACCTCCTAAAAGTAAATCCGGAAGTCGAAAAAATACAGAAAAAGAAACTCGAAACACTGAGGGCAACCAGGGACAACATAGCCGTCCAAAACGCACTGGAGGAACTCTCCAAAAAAGCTGCCACCGATGAAAACCTCATGCCGAGCATAATAAACTGCGTAAAGGCGTATGCCACTCTGGGTGAAATATGCGACACCCTGCGCCGGGTATTCGGCGAATACAAGGCTACCGTAACCTTTTAACGAGGGGTGAAAAAAATGCAGGAAACAAAGACGATAAGAGTATTGATAGCAAAACCGGGCCTTGACGGCCATGACCGTGGAGCAAAAGTAATAGCCAGGGCTTTGAGAGACGCGGGGATGGAAGTAATCTACACCGGACTTCGCCAGACTCCTGAACAGATAGTAGAAGCCGCCATCCAGGAAGACGTAGACGTAATAGGGCTTTCGATACTGTCCGGAGCCCACAACGTGCTCTTCCCCAGGGTAATAGAACTTTTGAGGGAAAAGGGAGCCGATGATATCCTGGTAGTTGGCGGAGGTGTAATACCCCACGATGACATTCCTTACCTGAAGGAGTGCGGCATAGCAGAGATATTTACCCCGGGCACACCTATTTCTCAAATAGTGGAGTTTATAAAAAACAATGTTAAGAAATAGTTAGGGGTGTACAATTTGGACCTGGCGGAAAAAATATTACAAAAGGATAAGAGGGCTGTAGCAAGACTCATAACCCTCATAGAGCGCGAGAACTTAGAAGCTAGAGAGGCCTTAAAAAAACTGTATAAGTACACGGGAAATTCTTTTGTCATAGGTATCACCGGACCACCCGGCGCCGGCAAGAGCAGCCTTGTCAACGAGCTAGCCAAAAAAATCCGGGAGAAGGGCAAAACGGTGGGGATAATAGCCGTCGATCCCACCAGCCCCTTCACCGGGGGCGCTTTGCTGGGCGACAGAATAAGGATGCAGGATTTAACACTGGACGAAGGTATCTTCATCAGAAGTATGGGCAGCCGCGGCTCCTTGGGCGGTATAACAAAAGCCGCCTACGACGCAGTAAAAGTGCTGGATGCTTATGGTATGGATTACGTTATAATCGAAACCGTGGGTGTAGGTCAGACGGAAATAGACATTGTGAAGCTAGCTGATACAGTCGTGCTTGTACTGGTCCCCGGCCTTGGCGACGACGTACAGGCTATAAAAGCGGGGATAATGGAAATAGCCGATATTTTTGCTGTAAACAAGTCCGACAGGGAGGGAGCCGACAGGCTGGTTCACGAAATCGAAATGATGATGGAACTTTCACAGAAAGATTTCGATTTCAGGCCTCCAATCGTCAAAACCGTTGCCGTTACCGGCGAAGGTATAGATGTCCTGGAGTGCAGGATAAGCGAGCACCTCGACTATTTATGCAAAAATGGAATTCTGGAACAAAAAAGAAAGACGAGAGTAAAGGAAGAATTCATGGAACTACTAAAAGAACATATCACCAGGCTGATACTCCAGAAGAACGAATCCAAAATAGACATGCTGGTGCGTGATATATCCAATCGGACGGTTGACCCGTATACAGCCTTAGATATCCTTACAAAAGAAATATTTTAGGAGGTAAAAATCATGAAAACCTTGAAAATCGACCACATAGGGATAGCCGTAAAAAGCATAGAAGAGGCGTCGAAAATATACACCGAACTTTTAGGGCTTGAAATGCACGGCGTGGAAGAGGTGGCGGAGCAGAAAGTAAAAGTAGCCTTCATACCGGTAGGAGAAAGCGAAGTGGAACTTCTTGAATCCACCGACCCCGAAGGCCCTATCGCACGGTTCATAGAGAAAAACGGCGAGGGGATACAGCACATAGCCTTCCGGGTGGACGATATTGAAAAAGCTCTGGAAGAGCTCAAGCAAAAGGGTGTAAGGCTAATCGATGAAAAACCCAGATACGGTGCAGGGGGAGCGAAAATCGCCTTCATCCATCCCAAAGCTACGAAAGGCGTGCTCATAGAACTTTGCGAGAGATAAAGGAGAGTGAAAGGGCAAATGGAGACCATGGAGCAAAAACTCGAGATACTGAGGAAAAAGAGAAATGAAGTCCAGCTCGGTGGCGGCGAGGGTAAGATAAAAAAACAGCACGAGAGCGGTAAACTCACCGCCCGGGAGAGGATCGAAAAACTCCTGGATGAAGGAAGCTTTGTAGAAATCGACGCTTTTGTAGAACACCGCTGCATAGAGTTTGACATGGCAGATACGAAAGCACCGGGCGAGGGAGTCGTCACCGGCTACGGCACCGTAAACGGAAGACTCGTATTTGTCTTTGCCCAGGACTTCACCGTAATAGGCGGTTCCTTAGGAGAAATGCATGCCGCAAAAATATGCAAAATAATGGACATGGCCATGAAAATGGGTGCTCCCGTCATAGGCCTCAACGACTCAGGGGGAGCCAGGATCCAGGAAGGCGTCGACGCCTTAAAAGGCTACGGCGACATATTCTACAGGAACACCATAGCATCCGGCGTCATACCCCAGATATCGGTAATTCTTGGGCCCTGCGCCGGCGGCGCCGTATATTCTCCGGCCCTCACCGACTTCATATTCATGGTGGACGGCATAAGCAAAATGTTCATAACCGGCCCCCAGGTAATAAAAGCCGTAACTGGCGAAGAAGTGAGCCCCGAAGAACTGGGTGGCGGCCTTGCTCACAACACAAAAAGCGGCGTTGCCCACTTTTTAGCGGCAAACGAAGAAGAGTGCATCGAGAGCATAAAGAAACTGCTCTCATATATACCGTCGAACAACCTGGAAGACCCACCGTATGTCGAACCCAAAGACGAAGCCTTTAAAATAATAGAAGAATTGAACAGTCTTGTGCCAGCAGACCCCAACAGACCCTACGACATGAAAGAAGTCATCAAAAAGATAGTGGACGGCGGCGACTTCTTCGAAGTGCAGCCTCACTTTGCTCAGAACATGATAACCGGCTTTGCGAGAATTAACGGCAGAAGCGTGGGTATCCTGGCCAACCAGCCCAAAGTCCTTGCAGGCTGCCTCGACATAAACGCCTCCGACAAAGCCGCAAGATTCGTGCGCTTTTGCGATGCCTTCAACGTCCCCATAATAACCTTCACCGACACTCCGGGTTATCTGCCCGGTGTAACGCAGGAGCACAACGGCATCATAAGGCACGGCGCAAAACTCCTTTACGCCTACTCCGAAGCAACCGTGCCCAAGATAACGGTGATAGTGAGGAAGGCCTACGGCGGAGCGTATATAGCCATGTGCTCCAAACACCTGGGAGCCGACCAGGTATTTGCCTGGCCTACCGCCGAAATAGCCGTAATGGGCCCTGAAGGAGCGGCCAACATCATATTCAGAAAAGAAATCGAACAGTCTAAAGATCCTGCTGCCACCAGGAAAGAGAAGATCGAAGAATACCGGAATAAATTCGCAACACCGTATCAAGCCGCCAAAAGAGGCTACATCGACGACGTAATAGAACCCTCCACAACCAGAGTAAAGCTAATAAGCGCTCTTGAAATGCTGGCGACAAAAAGAGAAAAGCGGCCCGCCAAGAAACACGGCAACATGCCCGTCTAAAAGAAAGGGGGATGAAAATGACAGAACTTACATTTACAGAATCCCTAGGTGGTGGAGTTCTCGGCGCTGGAATACCCCTCATCGCGCTATCCCTCTTTTCAGACTTCATTCGGGCCGTATTTAACAGGCCTGACAAAAATGAACCCGAAAACCTGTCAGGCCCGGCACAGGAAGAAATGGTGATTAAGGAAGAAACAGAAGAAGGCGAAGAGGAACTTGTGGCCGTCATAACGGCCGCTCTTTCGGCATACCTTCAAAAACCCGCTGACCGGATAAAAATAGGGTTAATTAGGAGAATCCATCAAACGACCCCAATCTGGGGTATGGAATCAAGGCTGAATCCAATGGAGTAAAAATCAAAAGAAAGGGGAAATACCATGAAAAAATACAGAATCTCGGTAAACGGAAAGACCTACGAAGTTGAAGTGGAAGAATTAGGGGGTGAAGAAATAAAGGCCCCTGCGGCAGCACCAGCACCTGCTCCCAAAAAAGAAGCGGTTCAGGCGCCAAAAGCCGAAGCCCCCAAAGCGGCACCAGCCCCTGCAAAGGCACCTAAAAAAGCCGCTGCTGCCGGAAAACTCACGATAGACGCCCCCATGCCCGGCACAATTCTTTCGATAAAAGCAAAACCGGGCTCGAGCGTCAAAAAAGGCCAGGTAATAATGATCCTTGAAGCTATGAAAATGGAAAACGAAATCCAAGCACCCCAGGACGGCACCATCCTTTCCATAGAAGTAAGCGAAGGGGCTTCCGTCAACACCGGTGATATTCTAGCTGTTATGGAATAAACAAACTTTTTATAATAACTCTCATTGACCACAACTTTATACTAAATACTGGATGCACGCCGTGGGTCCCAACGTGGCTGCCTTTCATAGGCTCTGCCATCGTTGCAGGCGTGCTGCTTTCGCTGTACGGGGGATAATTTCAGGCCGGTATATTAATATTTTAAGAGAGGGATCTTTTGATGACGCAAAAGCGTAGAGTCGGAATTACCGATACTATTTTAAGGGACGCGCATCAATCCCTTATAGCAACCCGGATGAAAATTGAAGAGATGCTTCCGATCGCTGAAAAACTCGATGAGGTTGGCTTTCACTCCCTGGAAGTATGGGGAGGAGCAACCTTTGACAGCTGCATCCGCTATCTTAACGAAGACCCCTGGATTAGACTTAGAAAGCTTAAGGAGAAAATCAAAAAGACGCCCCTACAGATGCTTCTACGGGGCCAGAACCTGCTGGGATACCGACATTACCCTGACGACGTAGTAGAGCTCTTTGTTAAAAAATCTGTAGAAAATGGCATAGACATAATCAGGATATTTGATGCACTGAACGATATAAGAAACATGCAAAAATCCATAGAAGTTGCAAAAAAAAGTGGCGCTCACGTCCAGGGGACAGTTGTATACACCATAAGCCCAGTGCACGATAACGATTATTTCGTTTCCCTGGCAAAAAGTCTGGTTGAAATTGGCGTTGACTCGCTCTGCATTAAAGATATGGCTGGTTTACTCACACCCTACAACGCATACGATCTGATAACCAGGTTAAAGAAAGAAATTAAAGTACCTGTGCAGCTTCACAGCCATTACACCAGCGGAATGGCGTCAATGACTTACCTCAAGGCAGTAGAAGCCGGGGTAGACATCATAGATACGGCAATATCGCCCTTCGCCATGGGAACCTCCCAACCTGCGACGGAAGCAATGGTGGCAGTTCTAAAAGACACCCCCTTTGACACCGGTCTTGATATGGAACTTTTATCGCACATAGCAGAATACTTTAAAAAGGTACGCGCGGGTTATAAAATCGACAGTGTCGTGACTATGGTCGATACCGCAGTGCTAAACTATCAAATTCCGGGTGGTATGCTGTCAAACCTTACAAGTCAGCTTAAGGAACAGAATGCCCTAGACAAACTCCCCGAGGTTTTAAGAGAGGTCCCGAGGGTAAGGGAAGACCTGGGGTATCCGCCTCTGGTAACTCCTACAAGTCAAATAGTGGGAACCCAGGCGGTTATAAACGTAATAACCGGCGAGAGATACAAAGTTGTAATAAACGAAGTAAAAAACTACGTGAAAGGACTTTACGGCAGACCACCTGCTCCCATAAAACCGGATATAAAACAAAAAATCATCGGCAATGAAGAAATAATAACATGCCGCCCGGCAGACCTTTTAGAACCCGAACTGGAAAAGGCGTATAAGGCTGTTGCTTATTATATGGAAAAAGAAGAAGATGTGCTCACCTATACATTGTTCCCACAAATTGCAATGAAATTTTTCCAGGAAAGGCAGGCGCAAAAGTACCATATAGACCAGAATCTTGCAAATGAGGATAGTAAATTTAATTATTATCCAGTATAAACCTCCGAAAGGGGGTTATTTTTTTATTTAATTTTTTTGATGAATTATTTTATGGTAGCAAGATTATACATAAAAGTAGAAATTGCAAAAAGGTGATTTTGATGAAAAAAAAGTTTAACATCATTGTTGTAATTCTGCTTTTATTTATAATATGCTCCGTTTACGGTATATATTGCTATGAAAGAAGACATAGCGATGATGTTTTGGGAGGAGTATACATCGGCCAGGTTTATGTAGGAGGTCTCTTTCGCGAGGAGGCAGAAGAGAAAGTAAAAAAATACGTTGAAGAGAACTTAAATAATACAGTTACCCTGTATTATTCAGATAAAATATGGGACCTCAACCCGAAAGAGATTATCAATGTAAAACTGGAAAAAGCTATAGATGAAGCGATTTCCGAGGGAAAGAGCGGAAATTTTATATTAAGATTTTTTAACCGTTTAAAACTGTCTAGAATACCAAAAAAAATTGACCTTGCTGCAGAAATTAAAGTTGATCCGTTTAAAGCCATTATAGAAAGGATCTCTAAAGACATAGCTCGGAAACCACAAAACGCCAGATTTAAAATAGTCGATGATATAGTAATGATTGAAAAAGAAATAGAAGGAATCCAGGTGGATACAGAAAATTTAAAACAGAAAATACTAGATGCTATTTGGAGTCAGGAGAAGAAAATACAAGTTCCTGTAATTACTATAAAACCCGAAGTAACCAGCGAAGCTCTAATGAAAATGAATATAAAAGTAGAAATGGCAAGTTTCTCCACAAAATTTGATAAAACCCAGGTAGGGAGAAGTACAAACATAAAACTGGCAGCAAAAAAGCTTGATGGTTACATAATTCCTCCAGGAGAGGTTTTTTCTTTCAACGACGCCGTAGGAGAGCGTAGCAGTAAAGAGGGTTATAAAGAAGCTCCCATTTTTTTTAATAACGAAGTTATCTCCGGCATCGGAGGAGGAGTATGTCAGCTCTCCAGCACTCTTTATAACCTGGCATTAATAACTGATCTCGAGATCGTGGAAAGATCAAATCACTCCCTGCCGGTAAATTACGTACCGCTGGGTAGGGATGCAACGGTAAATTATGGACTCATAGATTTAAAGTTCAAAAACAATACTGGAGGGTACCTGCTCCTCCATGCCGAAGTTAAAGAGGACACACTGACTGTAAAATTTTACGGAAGCAAGAAGAATGATAAAAAGATAAAAATAGTGACGGAAGTGGTAAAAAAAATACCGCCACCCGTTACAGTAAAAGAGGATTATAGCTTGGAAAAAGGCAAAATAGAGATTCAGGAAGGAAGGCCCGGTTATCAGGTTAAAGTATGGAAAATAGTCTCCCATAATGGAACTCAAGAGAAAAAGCTCTTATCGATAGATACGTACAATCCCACCGCTACCATCATGTTCGTAGGTAAAAAAGAACCTCCGGCTAAAACCGACCCCACGAAAAGCAAAGAAAGCGCGAAAACGCCCGCCGACAACCATCCGCCGTCTGAACAACCGGAAACTGTAAATCAATAAAAATTATTAACGATAACCCCGAAAGGGGTTTTTTATTTAGCATCGGATTCTAATATGTTATAATAACAATTAGGACGTGCGGAGGGTTAAAAAATGGAGAATTTAGATAGACTAAAGGCGATTTTCGGCGGTAAAGAAATTACCCTGCCACATCATATTAGAATTTTAATGTCTTTAAAAAAAGAATACGGTATATCCGAAATATCTTACGGCGAAATAATTAAAATGGTTCATGATAAAGGCGAACAATCCGCTAAAATGAGGGATTTTCTCAAAAACGAAGTCCTCAAACTGCTTTACGAGTGCGGGGAATGTCCGCTTCACCTGGCGGAATGTCACACTCAAAAGGTTCCGGGTGATGGCGATTGGAATTCTCCCTTGATGCTCATAGGCGAAGGTCCGGGATTTGAAGAGGACAAACAGGGAAAACCCTTTGTCGGCCGTGCGGGGCAGCTGCTTACAGCAATTTTAAATAAGCTTAACATCGATCGCAAAAAAGTTTACATCACCAATGTGGTAAAGTGCCGGCCACCAATGAACAGAACGCCCCAGTCAAAAGAGATTAAAGCCTGTAAAAGAATACTCGAACTGGAACTTGAATTTATAGCGCCAAAGGTTATAATAACCCTGGGATCGGTTCCTCTAAACTATTTCAAGCCGAACAGCAGCATTATGCAAAGCAGAGGGCAGTGGATATATAAAAGAGGATTCTGGATAATGCCGACCTTCCATCCTGCTTATATTCTGCGCCAGGGTGGAGAAACTCTAAAGAGAGTTAAATGGCAGGTTTGGGGTGATTTTAATAAAGCTATAGAAAAGGTTCGGGAACTTTCTGATTACAAATTCAACTAAAACGTCGCATTGTTTTGCCCATAAAAAAGGGCTATAATTAAAAAAATGAACAGTAATTTTGACCGTCCATTGGAGGGATCACATAAATGCTAAAATACCACATATTGACATGGGGCTGCCAGATGAACCTTCATGATACGGAAGTTATTTCCGGCGTACTGCAGAAAATGGGATATTGCCCGGCTGGCAATTTAAAGGAAGCCGATTTGATAATCCTCAATACCTGTTGCGTCAGGGAGAACGCGGAAAGAAAGGTATACGGTCGAATCGGCCAGTTGAAGCAGTTTAAACAGCGAAATCCCAACCTGGTGCTGGGTATATGCGGTTGTATGATTCAGCAACCGCATGTCGTAGAGTACATCACAGAACACTTCCCATACGTAGACCTCATATTCGGCATACACAACGTCCATAAATTGCCCCAGTTAATAGAAAATGCAAGGCTTGCCAATATGACGGTAATTGAAACCGGCGGCGAATCTTCGCAAATAGAGGAGGACCTCCCTGTAGAGCGGGAAGATAAGATTAAAGCCTGGGTTACTATTACCTACGGATGCAATAATTTCTGCACCTACTGTATAGTGCCTTACGTTAGAGGCAGGGAAAAAAGCAGAAATCCCGAAGACATTGTAAGAGAAGTGGAAGAACTCGCAAAGCAGGGATTCAAGGAAATAAACCTGCTGGGGCAGAACGTGAATTCTTACGGAAAGGACCTAGGTGGTGCCGTTACGTTTCCGGAACTTTTAAGACGCTTAAATGATATCGACGGGATTGAGCGAATAAGGTTTACCACATCCCATCCAAAGGACCTTTCCGACGAATTGATTTATGCAATGAGGGACTGTAAAAAGGTATGCGAACACATCCACCTGCCTGTTCAAGCCGGCAGCAACAGGATCCTAGAGGCGATGAACAGGAGATATACAAGGGAACACTATATGGAATTGGTGAAAAAACTGAGGGATGCCATATCAGATATCGCGATTTCTACCGACATTATAGTAGGTTTTCCCGGGGAAACCGAAGAGGATTTTCAGGATACGCTTGACCTCGTGAGAAGAGTTGAATATGACCAGGCTTTTATGTTCGTATATTCAAAACGCAAGGGTACCCCCGCTGCCGAAATGGAAAATCAAGTTGACGAAGACGTAAAAAAGGAAAGATTAGACCGGTTGATGCGCCTTCAGGACTCTATAAGCGCAAAAAAGAATAAAGCACTCAAAGGACAGGTCGTTGAAGTTTTGGTCGAAGGCCCAAGCCGGAACAACCCAGAGAAACTAACCGGCAGGACCCGGACAAACAAGGTTGTAAATTTTGAAGGCCCCGCCGATTTGATAGGAAAGTTGGTTGAAGTGAGAATAACCGAACCCCATACTTGGTCTCTAATAGGCGAAGTGCTGAAGTAAGTTTTTTAAGGGGGTCTTAAGGCTTTCAATGGATACTCCGATGTTAAAACAGTACAGAGAGATTAAAGAAAAGTACAAAGACTATATCGTGTTTTTCCGCCTCGGGGATTTTTACGAAATGTTTTTTGACGATGCTCACATAGCCGCCCGGGAGCTAGAGATCGCTCTAACCTCAAGGGACCCTGAAAATAGAGTGCCAATGGCCGGGGTCCCTTATCATGCAGCAGATCAGTATATATATAAGCTCATCAGCAAAGGTTACAAAGTTGTAATATGTGAGCAGGTGGAAGATCCCAAACAGGCAAAGGGAATAGTAAAACGAGAAGTCGTAAAAATCATAACCCCGGGCACCATCACGGAAATTAGCGCGCTGGAGGAAAAGAAGAATAATTATCTGGTGTGCATATACAGAGAAAATAACGATTTCGGAATAGCAGCGACGGACCTGATGACAGGTGAATTTCTAACTACTGAAATACACTGTGCTTATCCCTATCAGGAACTACTTGATGAGCTTTCAAAGCTTGAACCGCGAGAATGCCTTGTCAATGCCGGATTTTTACAAGATACGTTCCTTAATAAGGCTGTAAATACAAATTTCAATATTCTCCTCACTTTTAAAGAAAACGATTACTTTCAGGCAGAGTCAGCTAGAGAGCTTTTAATGTCTCAATTCAGCGGAAACGAGCTAGAAGACATTTTCAAAAGGCCTTTTGCCACTATTGCCTCGGGTGCATGCCTTAACTACCTTAGAGAAACCCAGAGGCTTTCTTTAAGTCACATTAACTCCATTAGGTATTACGAGAGAACCGAATACATGGCTCTAGACGTAACCTGTAGGAGGAACCTGGAACTGACCCAGTCCCTCATGGACGGTAAAAAGCAGGGGAGTTTATTATGGGTCCTTGATAAGACCGTAACGTCCATGGGGGGCAGGACCCTGAGAAAATGGATTGAACAACCTTTAATAGACATCATAAAAATAAAAGAGAGGCAGGATGCCGTAGAAGAACTGTATCAAAACTATTTTTTAAGGCAGGAACTCAGGGAGCAGCTTAAAAACCTCTATGACCTTGAAAGATTGACGGGAAAGTTGGTCTGTGGAAACCTTAACGCCAGGGACCTCCTGGCTATAAAAAACACAGTAAAGCATTTTCCGAAAATAAAGGAGTTACTGGCCGGGTGCCGGTCAAAATTACTGATAACGCTATACAATGAATTGGATCTGCTGAATGACGTGTACGAACTTTTAGAGAAAGCAATAAACGACGATCCACCCATATCAGTTAAAGAAGGAGGCATAATAAAAGACGGGTTTGACTCAGAAGTAGATAGATTAAGAAAAGCTTCCACTGAAGGTAAATCATGGATAGCCGAACTTGAAAGAAAAGAGCGGGAAAGAACCGGTATAAAATCGCTAAAAGTTGGCTATAACAAGGTTTTCGGTTATTATATTGAAATAACAAAAGCTAATTTGTCTCTGGTTCCAAAGGATTATATAAGGAAACAGACTCTAGCCAACGGAGAGAGGTTTATCACCGAAGAGTTAAAGGAATACGAATCACTCATAATGGGTGCCGAGGAAAAACTGCTGGACCTTGAATACCAGATTTTCTGCAAAATCCGGGAAGACCTGATTACCAAAATCACCAGACTGAAAAAAAGTGCTCAGGTAGTTTCGGTTCTTGATGCGCTTGTATCGTTGGCTGAGGTAGCTTCCAGCAATAATTACGTCAAACCTGAGCTCACATTAAACGACGAAATAAATATAGTGGAAGGCCGTCATCCTGTAGTCGAATTGACTTTAAAGGATGAAATGTTCATACCCAATGACACTCATATAAACTGCAGCGATTCCATGATATCGATCATAACGGGCCCTAATATGGCCGGGAAATCCACCTACATGAGGCAGGTAGCATTAATCGTACTTATGGCCCAGATAGGGAGCTTTGTACCGGCTAAAAGTGCCCAAATCGGTATTGTGGACCGTATATTTACCCGTATTGGCGCTTCAGACAACCTAGCCTCTGGACAGAGCACCTTTATGGTGGAAATGACCGAGGTGGCCAATATTTTGAAGCATGCAACTCCCAAGAGCTTGCTCATACTCGATGAGATAGGTCGAGGTACCAGCACTTACGACGGCTTGAGCATCGCTTGGGCCGTAATTGAATACATACACAAAAATATAAAGGCAAAAACCCTTTTTGCCACCCACTACCATGAAATAACCCAACTCAAAAAGCTCAAGGGAGTAAAAAACTTCAAAGTGATGGTAAAAGAGCGAGGAGAAGATATCATATTCTTGAGAAAAATCGTGCCCGGCGAGGCCGATAGAAGTTACGGTATCGAAGTGGCCAAACTTGCAGGCTTACCTAAAAGCGTAATACTGAGGGCTCAGGAAATCCTGAAGGATCTGGAACAAAATGACGGCGCAAGGGCTAGAGAACCTCAAATAGCGGCAACGAAAGATACGCCTTTCGATGATGTCCAGCTCAATATTGAGAGTTTAAAGAACGAGCAGGTTATCCGCATGATAAAGGAGCTGGATATAAATACGATAACTCCGCTGGAGGCTTTGAACTTACTCTATTCAATAAAACAAAAGATTATTTGAGGAGAAAGCTTTATGGGGAAAATAAAAGTCCTGGATGAGAATATATCCTCCAAAATAGCGGCCGGAGAAATAATAGAAAAGCCCGTATCGGTGGTGAAGGAACTTGTCGAAAACTCCATCGATGCCGGCAGCAGGCACATCTTTGTAGAAATCGAAAAAGGAGGAAAAAGTTTAATAAAGGTCATTGACGATGGTGAGGGAATGGACCCGGAAGATGTGAGGCTTGCTTTTGAAAGGCACGCTACCAGTAAGATTTCCAGCTTGGATGATATTTTCAATATTAAAACCCTGGGTTTTAGGGGTGAAGCCCTCCCCAGTATCGCGGCGGTTTCCCTGCTGACGGTCCTTACGAAAACCCACGGTTCAGTGGTTGGCACAAAATGCGTGTTAAACGGGGGAGTTATCGAAAAATTTGAGGAAGCAGCTGTGGCGGAAGGCTGTTGCGTAATCGTAAGGAATATTTTTTTCAATACCCCGGCAAGGCTTAAATTTCTTCAGTCCGATTCCAGGGAAGCATCGCTCGTAGTGGACCTTGTTACCAGGTACGCCATAGGCCACCCGGATATTTCTTTCAGACTGTCCGTGGATGGCAAAGAAGTGCTTTACACACCGGGAAACGGCAACCTGAAGGAAGTTATTGCCCGAATTTACGGCTTCAACCTGGCAAAAGATTTGATCCATATAAACAAGACCTTCGATTTCGGTCGTATAGATGGTTTTATATCTCCTCCCAAGTACACCAGAGGTAATAGGTCCTGGGAAACTTTTTTTGTCAACGGACGCCTTGTTAAAGACAGAGGACTGAGCGCTTCTCTCGAAAAGGCCTACAGAACACTGCTGCCCGGTGATAAATTTCCTATAGCCTTTATAAAAATAAGCATAGACGGTTCCCTGGTAGATGTTAATGTGCACCCCGCAAAGATAGAAATTAGATTCCAGCGAGAAAACGAAGTTCACCAGGCACTGTATGAGACGGTAAAAGAAGGCCTCTTTAGCAACACCCTGGTGCCAAAAGAAGATCTGCCGATTCCTAAAACGACTTTTCCGAAACCAAAAAACTACGATGGAGCAGTGAACGAGAATTTCTTGAAAGAAGAATATTTTACCAGAACAAGTGGAAAAATAGAAAACAAACCGGTTTTTACCGAAACAGCGGTTCCAAGCGAAACGAAAAAGCACTCCGCTCCGAACATCAAAGAAGAAAAAAAAGCACCTGAAATATATTTTTCAAGAATCCTGGGACAGCTCTTTGAAACTTATATTGTGGTCCAGGGTAACGGGGAATTTTACCTTGTAGACCAGCACGCTGCTCACGAGAGGATACTTTACGAGTATTATTCCTGCGGCATGGATTTGCCGGTAATTTCTCAGGAACTGGTTTCCCCATTTATTCTGAAACTTACCTTTGAAGAAATCAATTTTATCGAGGAAAACCGCGATTTTATAAAGAGGATGGGATTCGATATCGAGGTATTCGGAAAAGATACAGTATTGATCAGATCCGTTCCGTATTTTTTCAACAAACCGGTGGAACCCGCGTCTTTACAAGAAATAATGGATGAATTAAAAGAGAACGGGGAATTTAGACTCCGTTCCCGCGAAAAGATTCTTGCATCTATGGCCTGTCACACGGCAATCAAGGCGGGGGATACCCTTTCTCCCGATGAAATGCGGGAACTCCTGGATCAGTTAATGAGAACCCAAAACCCCTATACATGTCCCCACGGAAGGCCTACGATGATTTCCATATCGCTATATGAACTTGAAAAAAAATTCAGGAGGATAAATGGTTAAAAAACTGCTTCTCGCCATCGTAGGCCCTACTGCTGTGGGGAAAACCGAAATAGCTATCGAAGTAGCACTGAGATTGAACGGTGAAATAATATCCGCGGATTCCATGCAGATTTATAGATATATGGATATCGGCACCGCTAAACCTACCCTAAGTGAAAGAAAAGGAGTTCCCCATCATATGATTGATATTGTAGACCCTGATAAGGAATTCAGCGTAGCAGACTTCCAATCAATGGCCAAGGATTGTATCGCAGATATTCACGCACGGGGGAAGCTGCCGATACTTTCGGGTGGCACCGGCCTTTACGTTAACGCGGTCTGTTATAATTACGCATTCTGCGACTTTGAAAAGGATGAAGAACTAAGACTCCAGTTAAAAAGCGAAGCCGAAAAATACGGCAATGAATTTCTCTACGAAAAGCTCAAGCAGGTAGACCCGAAAGCTGCGGAGAAAATTCATCCCAACAACCTGAGAAGGATTATACGAGCCCTTGAAGTTTACATAAAAACGGGTGTGCCTTTTTCATATTCTGAGGAGTTGACAAAACAGCAGGAGAGCCCCTATGATCTTCTGATTTTCGGATTGACCAGGCCAAGAGAAGAGCTTTATGAAAGGATAAATAAAAGAGTATTATTGATGATTGAAAAGGGGTTTGTAGATGAAGTAAAAAGGCTCCTGGAGATGGGGTATTCCGAAGACCTCAATCCTATGCAGGGCCTTGGATACCGGCAGATTATTGACTACCTGCAAGGCCGAATAACATTGGAGGAAGCCATTTATCTGATATCCAGAGATACGCGCCGTTACGCAAAAAGGCAATATACCTGGTTCAGAAAGGATAAAAATATTATCTGGCTTGACGTATCCAGAGAAGGCGAGAGAAAAATTATAGAAAATATTGTTAAATCCGTTGAAGGAAAATTGAAAAATTCCTAGAATATAATTTAATACACATAATTTAAAAGGGGGACAAAGGATGACCAAAGTTCAAATCAATATTCAGGATGGATTTTTAAACCAAGTGAGAAAGGAAAACATTCCTGTAACTATTTATTTAGTAAACGGGTTTCAATTAAAAGGGCACGTTCGGGGTTTTGACAATTTTACCGTGGTGCTCGATTCCGAAGGCAAACAGCTGCTGATTTACAAACACGCTATATCGACCATATCTCCTCAGAGGCCTGTGGTATTTACCAGTCTTTCGACGGAGAAAAAAGCAGAAGAAGTTCAATAAAAGGCAAACTCCCAAGAAAGGTCTTGGGAGTTTTTGATTTTTGAGTCCCTAAGTCACCAGGCTGAATATAATTAATTAATGTGGAATTTTGTATGACGGGGTGTGAAACAATGATCAATTTAAAGTGCAGGGTAGAAAATCCCAACCAGGTCATTGACATGCTTGCTAAGGGAACCATAACCCCTGTTGAAGCTTTTATACTGTTTAAAGAAATCGACGAAAAGAAGTCTGAAGCTGTAAAGCCTCCAACAGAAGAGAAGATTGAAGATATTATGAAAGAGCTGGACAGCCTGGTGGGACTTACTAAGGTGAAGCAGTTAGTAAAAGAGATACAGGCCTTTGTGGAGATTCAAAAAAGAAGGCAAAAGGAACAACTTGTATCGGAGCCCCTGGTGCTTCATATGATTTTCAAAGGAAATCCGGGCACCGGAAAAACCACTGTGGCAAGGTTGTTCGGTAAAATATTTAAGCAGATGGACGTGCTCCAAAAGGGCCATCTGGTAGAGGTCGAAAGGGCGGACCTGGTAGGCGAATACATAGGCCATACAGCTCAGAAAACCAGAGAACAGATAAGACGCGCTCTGGGCGGTATACTGTTTATAGATGAAGCTTACTCTTTGGCCAGGGGAGGGGAGAAGGACTTCGGCAAAGAAGCCATCGATACCCTTGTAAAGGCGATGGAGGACCACAAAGACAACCTTATTGTTATACTCGCAGGATATAAAGACGAAATGGACTGGTTTTTAAGGACAAATCCCGGATTAAGGTCCAGATTTCCGATTCAAATAGAGTTCAGCGACTACACCATAGAAGAGTTAATGGAGATAGCAAAGATCATGGTAGAAAAAAGGCAGTACAAGTTGACTCCGGAAGCCTATGCAAAGCTTGAACGAGTTTTAAAAGGCAGCAAAAACAGTGCGTATTACGATAAAATGGGCAACGCCAGACTGGTGAGAAACCTCATAGAAAAGGCCATAAGACGACAAGCGTTGAGACTGGTAAATCAAAAACACATTTCCCGGGAGGATCTAATATACATAAAGGAAGAAGACATAGCCGAAATGGAGGAAATGTGAAAGGGATAATATCTTTAAATCCAGCATATTTTTTAGCAAGAGGGAGGTGAAGTATAATCTTGAAAAAATGCGTCATAATAGGTAAACCTATTTTATTATAAATTTTGCCGAATACCTGGGGGTAAAAAATTTGGAATTTGATTTTCTATTACCCGACGGTACAAAACTCAAGAAAAAATATACATATAAACTAGCCTTTCGGCAGCTTGTAGACGGGATTCCGCATAAAACCCTCAACCTCCAAACTGTAACAGTCGAATTGCCTGTAGGAAAGGGCAAAAAAAAAATACAGCTTATAGATACAACCGGTTTAATTGACGGCATTCATAACCGGGAGGAAGTGCGCAAAGCTATGTCACAGACCCTTTCAGCGATCCTCGATTCTGACGTCGTACTACATATTATAGACGGTTCAGCAGTAAATCGTAAAGATCTTTTAAGTTCGCCCAGTGATGTGGATTACCAGATAGCTAAATTCGCACAATCGAAAAAGGGATATGCGATCCTTGTCAATAAAATGGATTTACCTGAAGCCAAAGAAGGGCTAAAAAGTATAGAAAGGGAGTTTCACGGAAACCTCATAATTCCGATATCGGCTCTGTTTAAGAGGGGGTTTAAAGAGGTGAAAACTTTTGTTGCATATAATATCTGACCCCGTTATAAAAAAAGCGCTGGCCGTGTTTTTTACGGGTATAGTAATTAAAATGACCGACGACTTTATAGACCACGAATACGATATACTGATCGGAAGGAAAAACCTAATGGATCACCTGAAAACCGGGGTCCTTCCTTATGCAATCATAATCTTTTCTTTGGCATGCCTGCTGGAACTCAAAACCTCGATAAGCTTGTTTTACTCAAGTTTTATAATAGGCATGGTCACGAATTTAAACGCAAGAATGCCGTCAGGCCTATACGGGTATCAGGAATCGCTTTTAATGTTTTTTGCTGGAATTTTTATTCTCGGTGCTTTCGAGATGTTTTCTTCAATATTAACAATCTTAGCTATACAGCTCTGGGATGACTGGAGGGATTACAGGGAAGACTCGATTACCAGAAAGAATCTTGCGAATAAACTGGGCAGGGTAGAGTGCATTCTGCTTTCAATTATATGCTTATTAGCTGCATATTACTTGGATCCCGTAAAAGCCACTGCGGCAGCTTTTTCAACCCTATCAATTGTTTACATAATAAAATTATTGTTAATACACTGCGGGGAGGTGTCGGATAATATTTAACCAGATTCTACCGATTGTAATCCTGATACTCTCGATTTTTTTATCCGGGTACGCCATCGGAAGGAGGATCGGTAAAAAGGAGGGCTTCGAAGAAGGTGGTGCCACAAAACTTCTCAGCTTAAAAAGAGATATGATGGAACACTCTCTTTGTCCCTTATGCCTTAGAGCGTTGAACAAAGAAGATTACTGTGATAAAATGTTAGATAAAAAAGATAGGGAGCAGTGATCGGATTGCACCGTAGAATATCGGAAATGCTTAAAATTCGATATGCTATAAGCGATGAGGTTGAAACTTTGGCGAATTCCGTAATGGAAGATATAAAGCCTGAATTCGAAAAAGTAGAGAGGATAGTAGAATACAACCAGCTGAAGGTTACGGCAGCAATGATAGAAAACGACCTGTGCGATTTCCACCTCACCGATTCAACAGGATACGGGTATAACGACATAGGTCGTGATAGGATCGAAGCCATTTACAGCCATATTTTTAGAGCCGAGGACGCCCTTGTAAGACCACAGATTATCTCCGGAACCCACGCCATTACTCTTTGTCTTTTTGGCATATTAAGGCCTGGGGACGAATTGTTATGCGTTACAGGCGAGCCGTACGATACCTTAAAGGACGTTATATCTGGAGAAAATTGCGGTTCTCTTAAAGATTATAATATTTCATACTCCCAGGTTGATTTATTGGATGGAAAACCGGATTACGACGGGATCCGCAAAAAAATAAATGAAAAGACCAGAATGGTATTAATCCAGCGTTCGAGGGGCTATAGTCTGAGGCCTTCCCTTGATATAGAAAGTATAAAAGGGCTTATAAAGTACATAAAAGGAATCAAGGAAGACGTCATCTGCCTTGTCGATAACTGTTACGGTGAATTTGTGGAAAGTAGCGAACCGACGGAAGTCGGTGCAGACCTTTGCGCCGGATCCTTAATAAAAAACCCCGGCGGAGGTATTACACCTACCGGGGGGTATGTAGTTGGAAAACACGAATTGATAGAGCGGTGCGCCTACCGTCTTTTCGCACCGGGATTGGGAAAAAATTGCGGACCATCGCTGCTTTTCAACCGCTTAGCCCTTCAAGGGTTGTTTTATTCCCCGATGGTAGTGGGAGAAGCCTTGAAAGGTTCCATTTTTATCTCCAGGTTTTTTGAAATGGCAGGATTTAAAGTATACCCCGCATACAATGAAAAAAGAAGCGATATAGTCACCGCCATCGAAATGGGGAGCAGGGAATTGCTTACCTCTTTCTGTAGGGGGTTACAGAAAGTCGGCCCCGTGGACGCCCGTATCGTCCCCGAACCGTGGGATATGCCCGGTTATGACCATCAAGTTATCATGGCTTGCGGCAGCTTCATACAAGGGGCTTCGATCGAATTAAGCGCTGATGCACCCATTAGAGAACCGTATGTGGTATACGTGCAGGGAGGAATCAGCTTTTTTCACGTAAAAGTAGGAGCCATGAAAGCCTTACAAAACATGATAGACGAAGGTATTTACAGCCTAAAGTAGACTAAAATTTTCTAAAGAGGCCGATTACCTTTCCCAGGATCTTAACGTCTTTTACGATGATAGGCTCCATGTACTGGTTTTCAGGCTGCAACCTTATATGGTCTTTTTCTTTAAAAAACCTTTTTACCGTGGCCTCATCCCCCAATAGGGCCACCACAATGTCGCCGTTTTCTGCGGTACTGGTTACCTTGACAATCACATAATCACCGTCAAAAATACCTGCATCGATCATGCTGTCGCCCTGAACTTTTAACATGAATACTTCCGAGTCTGGAACCATTTCTTTTGGAAGGGAAAAAACGCCCTGGATATTTTCTTCAGCAAGCATGGGCTGGCCGGCGGTTACTTTGCCTACCAGCGGCACCGGAACTATATCCTTGCCTAAAGTTTTTTTATCCATCACGACTATAGCCCTAGGCTTTTGAGGATCCCTTGAAATATATCCTTTTTTCTCAAGTTGTACGAGGTAGGAATGAACGGTAGCGGTAGATTTTAAGTTAGTTGCAGAGCATATTTCCCGCACTGAAGGAGGATAACCTCTTTTATTTAAAAAATCGTAAATATAATCTAGTATCTGTTTCTGGCGGGGTGTTAGGCTTTCATACATTATAATTATCACTCCGTAAAATAAAATTTTAAATAATTATACCACAACTTACGGTTTTTTTAAACATTTGTTTGAAAAAATGGGATAGGATGTATAAACTAATTTTCGGGATAGATACAACGTCCGATAATATATATTATGTAAACTTACAGCTAAAAAGCAAGATTAATAATAAAATAAGTCCTGCCAAAAAAGCAGGGCTTATTCATTATAGGTGTTTCTTACGACCTCTCATTCGTGAATATTTTTGAATACCTCCGATTATAAGACCAATAGATATAAGGAAAGGTATGATTAAAGATATTAAAGAAGACCAGGTAATTTCCGAAAAAATGAAAAACATTATGACAGGAACAATATTTAATACACCGAAAATAATGAGTAAAAGAGGATATTTACTCAACTTGCTCACAGGTCTCGGGACTCGGCCCGTACCTACATAGTGCCAGGGATTATACTGATGATCTAACCAATCCTGCAAATCTTCTATATCCTTTTCAAATTTATTTTTCTCTTTTAACGAATCATTTTTCAGGAACAACACCCCCCTTTTCCCGCTATTACCTGCTCCTTGTAATTTTACACCCTCTACCCTCTAACCGTTGACTCGGGGATTTCTTAACAATATTATAACAAAACAAAACCGATAAAGAGATATATAATGAGGAATGCCGAGAAATAATGTAATGTGCCATAGTTTCGTTCAATAGCTTTTTATTTCTGGGCAGGTTATCCCAGGGCAAAGAAGAGATGTCAAAAAGCAAAGAAGTGTAATTAGAAAGCTGATCCAAAACAACTACAGGCATAGAACCAATTGCAGGATGATAAAAGCAGCGATAAAACTTCAACGCCTCAACAGGAGTCATTCCATTCATGTTTTTGCCAAAATGCGGCCGCCTGTAGTTGAAATATAGTATCCAATTTTGAGCCATCTTTAGGAATGAAGTCCTTGAAGTTACTTTTTTCAAGTTTAAAGCGTAAAACTCCTCATCATCAGTGCGGTGAGAGCGTTCAACGAAGCAATTTGTTTCCTTATTCCTTTCCGGGATATTAAGCAAAGATACGTTCCAATGATCGAAAATAAGTTTTTGAATGAGTTTTCTTTTACGAGAGCCGGCACTGCCTCCGAACTCTGCTCCATTGTCTGTTTGAAAGAAGAGTTGATGTTTTACACCGAAGGCTCTAAGCCAGGCTGCCACAAGCAGCATGAAAGTCAACCCATTTTTAAAATCGAGAGAATCGGCATACGCAATAAAGCGCAACCTTGTTTTAATATCAATAGCAGTGAACTGAAAAGGAGGCAGCTTATTTTTGAAAATAGATGCATAAGCTTCGGGAGGCAAAGCCGATTGATCGGCGATATGTTTTGCATCGATCTGCCAGAGCTGCAAAGGTTCGAAGGCGGAGAAATCTGTAGCAAATCGGCGGGAGCCGGTAAGCGTCTTGTGTTTACGGCAGTGTATACCGTAACGTCTTCTAATATTTCGAATAGTAAAAGGGGAAAGTTGAATATTGAAGGTATTTTTAATGAACAATGCCAGCCTTTTAGAGCCCAGATTAGTTTCTTTTGCCAGAGTAACGACCAAATTTTCGATGTGCTCCGGAGTTCTGTTAGGCATGCGGAATTTAGGTCCTCGTTTTTTGATACAGGCCGATATATCCCCATTAGAAAGCCTGAAACGCTCTCTTAATTTATACACCCATCTTGGAGTAACACCCAAGATTTTAGCGGTTTCTTTAACGGAATGAGACTCAAGTAAAGAGATAGTGATTTGAGCAACAGCCTGGGGATTACCCGAAGCTTTAAGTTTTTGGTATAATGTCATTGGGTGGGATCCCTCCTTAGTGGGTTTCTGTTGTTCCATATCCATAATACCCCAGGGATACCCACCCTTTGCAATGTCTTTTTCACTTTAATAAAGTAGTGTGAACGAAACTGTGGCTCATCTACAAATGCCGAGAAATAACCCTTTGACATTATAATTAAGATATTATATAATATAATTGTCGCAGGGGAGTAGCTCAATTGGCAGAGTAGCGGTCTCCAAAACCGCCGGCTGCAGGTTCGAGTCCTGTCTCCCCTGCCATTTTTTTATGTACAATGTACAATGTTATTTATTACTTCAAAATTGTCTCAAAAATTATATTTCTTTTTATCTCCACCGCTTTTTCAGGACAAAGTTCGTGACAGCAATAGCACCTTATACATTTTTTTAGATCCACTACTGCTTTTTTATTTTTTATAGTTATTGCCTTAGCCGGGCAGGTAGCATAACATTCACCGCACCCCAGACATTTTCGGGTTACAAACACGGGCCTCGGCGTCAATATATCCCTCACATACTTTTCGATCCTACCCGGTAAGTAGCGTTTAAGGAAGTTAATATCCTTTCTTCGCGGTATTTTAAAATCTGAAACCATTAAGTCTTCAAGCTTTCCTCCCACCACATTTACCTTTACGTCTTCCTCTCTAAACAATCCCCTTTCCAGAGCTCTTTTTATCAGAGGAAATTCTTCGATTTTAAGGCCTATTATTTTCGCCGCAACGTAATCCGCTGCGATCCCATCTTGCGATACTATTATTATCCCAAGCTTTCGCGGGTTTCCAGCTGTTGGACCTTCTCCTTCCATAGCCCATATGCCATCTATCACCGAAAGAACCGGTGAAGTAGCAAGGTACAAATCAAGAAGCATATCCATAAATCTGAGTGGTTCCTGAAACCTGAAGTGAAGTTCTATCTTCTGCCCTCCCGGAATTAAACCGAAGAGGTTTTTCACAGCGCCGGTAAATACAGCCATTCTATGGGTTTTGAACTTTGCCATAGAAATTACACCATCGCACTCATGAAGAGGAGAAATAACGGAAATCTTTTTCAACGCAGACCCGGTATCGATACTTATTTCTCTGGACGAAAGATCAGTATTTAAATCCGTTCCTGTCTGAAGACACACGTCTTTAATTCCAGTGGTTTCGTAAACCGCTTCGAGTCTTTTTCGAGTGTACGGTCCTCCCGGGCTTTCCGCAACTAGCGGAGATATCCCCTTCTTCTTCAAAAGGTTGATCATTGCTCCGACTACTTCGGGGTGAGTTGTGGCAGCATCCTCCGGCTTTTTCCTCATAACCAGATTAGGTTTCAGTAAGATTTTTCGGTATCCGGAAAGATCTGCATCAATTGCATCCATCGCCTTTTCCAATCCGCTTTCAATCAAGGTTCTGTCATACTCGTCGCATCTGATTATAGCTACCTTCGACATAAAAATCCCCCCAGACTTATTCTATATCAACGTCGTTATTTTTCAATATAAATATAAAGTTGCTGAAACAAAAATTAACCCTGCGTTTTCTGCAGGGTTTATAAAATCACTGGCGGACGGTAGGTCTGAACATATCGAGTATGCCGAGGACTATGTGCGCAAGTCCGAAGCCGGTTATACCGGCGCCCAGAGTACCTCCTACCATTGTGCCGACTCCAGCCACGACTGCCCCGACACACGCAACTACCCAGCTCGTGGTATTGCCCTTCATAAATCCACCTCCTAAAGTTATTATTCCACTACGCTCATCCAAGATTCATAAACACGGAGGCGGACTTTTTGAAGGCTCTTAAATGCAGTACACCCTCCTATCAACAACCGCTGCAGTTGCCACATCCGCCGCTGCAGCCTCCGGATGCGGAGCCTCCAGCCCCACCTTTCCCCATATACATAAAATCAGTAAAGCGCTGTTCAACATTCCCATTGCACACCGGACATTTTACATTTTCCTTCTCTCTCAAAGAAACAAATTCGCTGAACTTATGACCGCATTTCTTGCACACAAAATCATAGGTCGGCATGCGACATTCTCCTTTGCTGTAGATCTTATTAAAAAACCTCAATAATAAATTATAAAGTTTTTTTCGTAAAAAAGAAACCCACCGGATTCATTGCTGGCGGGTTATTAGCAAAAACTTATTTGTTAACTACAGCCTCAAACCTGTGCCCGCATCCAGTGCAGAACCCCCACATTTTTTTAAAGCTACCAAAATCGTCTTTTTGGTAGGTGCAAAACAGAAAGAAAAGCTCTTCGCACTTCGGGCACCTAACCCCTAGCATCTCACCGCCCCAATCCTGTCGCCGCATTGCATCTTCACAGGTTTCGATGCCTTCGATATAAGAGGGCTTGCACTGGATTTTAAAGGCCGGCAAGGTGTACAAGATTACCCCTCCCAAAAGTTATTTTAATACTAATTATATTTACAGGCATAAGCCTAATAGTAGCTATACGAGGGGAATATTTAAAAATCATACTTTGAGATCGGCTGTAGCTCCCAGGTATTGTTTGTATTTATTTAATATCGGATCGACGATTTCATGGACGAATTCTAGCACCTGCCCCGGGCTTCGGCCTATGAAAATAGAAGGATCCATCATTTTAATGATCTCTTCTTTAGTCATTTTGAATCTGGTATCGCCGGCAATTTTGTTGATCAAATTATTGGGTTTCCCTTCCTTCACCTCAGCTGCAGCTTCTAAAGAATATATCCTCAGGGCTTCGTGGAGTTCCTGCCTGTCACCGCCCCTCTTCACCGCTTCCATCAGTATATTTTCCGTCGCCATAAAAGGCAGTTCTTCCATCACGTGTTTTTCAATAACTTTAGGATTAACCACCAACCCCTTGCTCACGTTCATGTAAATATTCAGTATAGCGTCTGCTGCCAGGAACATCTCCGGGATGACGAGTCTTCTATTGGCAGAATCATCAAGGGTCCTCTCAAACCACTGATTTGCGGCGGTAAGATACGGGTTGAGACCGTTGACTATCACATAACGGCACAGGGCAGTCATGCGCTCACAGCGCATGGGATTCCTCTTATAAGCCATAGCTGACGAACCTATCTGGGTTTCTTCAAAAGGTTCTTCGATTTCTTTCAAACTCGCCAGCAGCCTTATATCGCAAGCGAATTTATGGGCACTTTCGGCAATGGACTGCAGCACCCTGAGTACACGGGAATCCTGTTTTCTCGGATACGTCTGGCCTGTCACGGGGAAAGTACTGTCGAATCCCATTTTTTGAGCTATTAACCGGTCCAGCATTCTGACCTTTTCCTCATCATTTTCGAAAAGTTTCATAAAACTCGCTTGGGTACCGGTTGTACCCTTGGCCCCTCTTAGCCGAAGGTTCTGCTCGGTGTATTCCAGGTCCCAAAGGTCCATGACCAGGTCTTGAATCCAAAGACACGTTCGCTTGCCGACGGTAGTAAGCTGGGCCGGCTGAAAATGGGTAAAACCGAGGGTCGGCATGTCCTTGTATTTCAGTGCGAACTGCTTTAAATTGTCGATAACGTTTACAAGCTTTTTCTTTATTATATGAAGACCGTCCCGCATCAGAATAATATCGGTATTATCTCCTACAAAGGCACTTGTAGCCCCAAGGTGTATGATGGGTTTTGCTTTGGGACAATGTTTTCCAAAGGCCCATATATGTGCCATTACGTCGTGCCTGGTGATTTTCTCAAACCTTTCGGCATCTTCAAAGTTAATGTCCTCTACGTGGGCCTTCATCTCATCTATCTGCTCCTCGGTAATTGGAAGCCCGAGTTCCTTTTCGGCCTCAGCCAAAGCTATCCACAATTTTCGCCAGGTTGCAAACTTTTTATTCGGAGAAAAATTTTCTAGCATTTCCTCGCTGGCGTATCTTGCTGCTAAAGGATTCTCAAAATACTGCTTCATCCATGTCAGCTCCTTTTCTAAAATAAAAAGCAGGAAATAACGCCTGCTTTATTTCAAATCACCAACAAACTGTTGTATTCTGTCCAATCCCTTCTCTATATTCTCCATAGAAGTGGCATAGGAAAGCCTTACATAATCGTCGGCTCCGAAGGCAATACCTGGTACCACCGCAACCTTATATTTTTCAAGCAAAGCCTCGGCAAAGGTTGTGGAATCCTTAATAATCCTACCGTCTATGTATTTGCCGAAGGTTTCCGATACGTTCATCATTACGTAGAATGCCCCTTTCGGCATCCGGCAGGACAGTCCCTCTATTTTGTTTATTCTCTCCACCATATACTGCCGTCTCCTTGAAAATTCCCTCACCATAGCCTCAATGACCTGCTTTCTGGCGGGGTTCGTCAAAGCTTCAAGGCTGGCTTTCTGGGCTATAGAGTTAGGGTTTGACGTTGCATGACTTTGTAAATCGGTCATCGCCTTGATGAGTTCCCGGGGACCTGCCGCAAAACCTATCCTCCACCCTGTCATTGCATAAGCTTTAGAAACACCGTTTACTACCAGTGTCCTGTTGTAGATATCGCTGTTGAGCGATGCTATGCTTACATGGGTTTCCCCGTCGTAGACGAGCCTGTCGTAGATCTCGTCGGATATTACAAAAATATCGTTTTCCAGCGCTAACTTAGCTATTTCTTCCAGATCTTCTCTCGTATAAACGCTTCCGGTGGGGTTATTAGGACTGTTGATTATCAGTACCTTGGTCTTTTTGGTTATAAGGGGTTTTATAGCGTCTGCTTTTAACTTGAAGTCCTGCGCCTCCGATGTGGGCACCATGACCGGAGTTCCACCGCACAATTTTACGAGCTCCGGGTAGCTCACCCAGTACGGCAATGGGACCAGAACTTCGTCTCCGGGATCGCACAGGCAATATAAGGCATTAAAGAGGCATTGTTTTGCACCGTTCGATACTATAATCTGATTGGCTTCATAGGAAACGCCTATATCCTGTCTTAATACATCAGCCACGGCTTTTTTGAGCTCGGGAATGCCTGCAACGGGAGTATATTTGGTAAAGCCTTGATTAATGGCATTTACAGCGGCGGACTTTATGAAATCCGGCGTGTCAAAATCAGGTTCACCAGCACCAAAGCCGATAACATCGTACCCTTCGCTTTTGAGCTGTTTTGCTTTAGCGTCAACCGCCAACGTGGGAGAGGGACTGATGTTGCGTGCTTTGTGAGAAAGATTCATCTAGTAAGACCCTCCTTATTATTTATTATATTTTTTATAAAAATCAGGATGCCAATTCTTTCGGGTAATTTATATTTATATCATTATTGAAATCGTAAAGCAGTACCGTCATATTTATAGATTGCTCTCCTGTTTTAGCAGCATCGTATTTAATATCAATATTCATTTTGTAAATTAAAAAGTCATTTTTGCCAATCCATATCCTGTACTTTGCCTTTTTTATACTCCCGGGCTCGGTGCCTTCAAACACGATTTTTTTCAACTTTTCTTGATCAGGTATGTATTCTATTACCTTGCAGTCGATCCCGTTTACCTTTTCATCGGGCAGGTATTCAGCTTCCGATATCATGTCCTTCAAATCGTTTAAAGTCTTTTCTGGAGTTGAAATGATCTCGTTCATATCCCCGAGCCCCATTTCCTTAGTCTCAACCCATTTACCGGTAAGAGGGTTTTTTATAAAAAATTTGTCTTTCTTCTGGTAAATTTCAATTTCCATGCCTGCAAGATCTCCGGCCAAATGAACCTGATCCGGGTTCCTTACTTCTCCCGTAAGGGTAAGCTGTTGTTTAATGTCCTTTATCATCAATTCAGCATCGACATTCATTCTATAACCTGATACATTTTTTAATTTTTCGTTGGCTTTAATGACTGCTTCTTTTGGTGACAGATCTTTGAACCTGTCGCCGCAACCAGCCAAAACCATGGAAATAATTAAGGTCGCTATTACGTAAACTGCGAAATATTTTGCCGACTTTAAACTACTATATATCATCACTTTAGTCCCCCTGAAAGCAGTATCTTCATAAGATATTCTTCATCTACTTTTAGTTTTCCTTCTTAAAACAATAAAAAACAGGGGGAATCCCCCCTTTTTTACTCGCTGTTGACACTATCAATTAATTTTATGATTGCTCCGTAAGTATCTTCCATTTTTCGGTTAATTCTATTATAATCCATGTTTGTTATATAAAAACTTTCCAGTCTATCGTGCAGAGCTTTAGCTCGACCAAAACACCCGACGGCTTTATCCAACAGTTCAGCCAAAATCTTTCTATAGTATTCAACGTCGTCCACGTATCTGCTGAACTCTGAGTCGGTGAGTGCTTCATCAAAGTTTATTATCAAATCATCCGGCTTTTCCTGCGAAAGAACATGCGGTTCTACCGAAGTAATAAATCCTACATTCAGATCTTTAATTATGATATGCTCCACTCTCTCGGGAGACAAAGGACAATGGAAAATCTCAACATCAAGCCCCTTCATCAGGGCCATGTCCAGTACCGCATTGAGCAGACGGGTTCTTGCCAACACCGGCGCGCCTTTCAAAATGAAACGCTCTTTAACACCCTCAAAAAGATTATCTAAAAAATTTACCAAGCCTTCCGGTGCTATGGCACTGGCGAACAGATGCCTTTGCCTTGACACTTTCTCTTTGTTACGGACATCTGAAAATACTTTATTAATTACTTCTTCACAGGTTTGGCAAACCTTTTTTTCATCAATACTCCATGAATATATTTCCTGCATTTCATCAAATACAGTTTTGGCCGCTTTCAGATAACCAAAACCCCTCTTATAGCACCTGCTTATTTCTTCCTGTAGTGCAAGCATATCCTTTTTATGCTTTCTTATACCAGTTTCATCCCAGAAGTCCCCTAGATTTATGATTTCGTCCACACATCCAGGATACTTAGGATCAATCACGTGGGGTGCCGTTCCATCAATAAGGGCAATGCCATATCGGGGTATTACAACCCCATCCAGAGAACCACTATCGGCCGAACAGTGAAGAAATTCTATATCTATTCCTCTTTTCGAGATACGTTCTCCTATTTCCCGGATGAAGGTGGATTTTCCGACCCCGGGTCCTCCTTTTATTACGAAAATTTTACTCGCCTGTGCCCATGGCAGTATATGATCAAAAAACGACACGTACCCCCTACAAGTGCTTCCGCCGGGAAAAAATCTTTTTATACGTCCTTCCATAAAAATGCCTCCTCTAAAAAGCCTTTCATATACAGCTTATTAAAAGGAGGCACGATTGGTGTATGTCAGGTCTCATATATTGTTATCAGAGCTTTATCGCCTTCTTTTGATAGGCCAAAAATAAAACCCTTCTTTTTTAACGATTTATTAAGGAAATCCACCAGCCGATACAGTTCGTCGTTGTAATTAAATTCTTTTTTGGCCACCAATTCCAGTTTAGCTTCCATTCAAACTTTCCTTTCCAATTTTTTTATGGTTTCAATTCCCATTGTTTTATAGTATCAATTACTTCGTAATTAGTCAAATCAAAGTGAATTGGTGTAATCGAAATATAATTATTTTTGATCGCCCAAACGTCGGAACCGGTGTCATCCAGGTCCTCGACCGCCTCTCCTGCCAGCCAGTAATAGGTCTTGCCTCTCGGGTCCTGCCTTCTGTCAAAGCAGTTTTTGTACTTTCTGCTCCCCAGGTGCGTTATTAAAACGCCTGCTATGTCCTCTTCGTCTAAGGGAGGTATGTTGACGTTCAATAAAGTATCCTTGGGAAACTCCTTTTCCATTACGCTCACGCAAAGCTTTCTCGCAAAGCGCGCCGGATAATCGTACGATACGTTCTCATACGCGGCGACGGAAAAGGCCACTGCAGGAATCCCGTAAATCGCCGCTTCGATAGCGGCCGATACCGTGCCGGAGTAAATTACGTCGGTGCCTAAATTGGGGCCCCTGTTTATTCCCGACAGCACCAGATCCGGTACATCGTTGAGCAGTGCGTCGAGGGCCAGCTTTACGCAGTCCGACGGAGTTCCGTTCACCATCCAGCTTTCCACGTGGCAGTCGTGAAGATTGACCCTCTCCACCCTTAAAGGTTTGTGCATGGTTATAGCATGTGCCGTGGCGCTCCTTTCTCTGTCGGGAGCCACAATCGTCACCTTGGCAATTTTGGATATCTCCCTTGCCATCGCAAAAAGGCCTTCGGCGTATATGCCATCGTCATTTGTAATAAGAATTTTCATTACTGCACCCCTGTCCTTAAGCAATTAATGCCTTGTTGTAATATTCAACAGCTTTTTCAGTCTCTCCCATTTTCTCAAAACATATACCAAGCATGGTATAAATATCGGCCTTGTTCGCGATCCTTGTTTCTAGCTCTTTATAGCATTCTGCCGCCTCCTGATAAAGTCCCATCTTTAGTAGGCAGAAGGCCTTATTTATTAATATATCATCGCTCCTTTGTTTTTGCAAAACATCCTCCAACAACTGGAGGGCCTCACCGTATTTTTTTAAAGCCATAAGACACAACGCCATATTGTTCTTCACTACAAAGTCATCCTTGACATGCTTTTCGGCTTCCTTAAAGCAGTCTATGGCTTTTTTATAGTCCGCCAGTTTGTACAGGCAGTAGCCCTTGTTTATCAGGAGATCTCCGTTAAGAGGGTCCATAGCCAGCCCCCTCTCGCAGTACTCAAGGGCCTCATCGTAGCGCCCCGATGCGGCAAGGCATAATGCCAGGTTGTTAATAGCAATTATATCATGTGGAAATCTGGATAAAGCCGATTTATATAGATTTATAGCTTTTTCGTATTCCCCCGATTTGCTCAGTGCCAGAGCCAAATTCAACTTTGCGTTATTGTCTCCCGGTGCCCGGTTCAAACAGTCGTAAAAACATGCCTTCGCTTCTTCCAAGAGTCCCATTTCCATCAGGCAAAGCCCTTTTTTGTTCTGAATCTTTACGTAGTCAGCACTTTTGGCTTCTGTTAAAGCATCGTTGAGCAGCTTCAAGGCCTCCCTGTGCTGGTTTTTCTCAATTTTACACAAAGCAAGCCCGTACATCGCTTTTGCCTTTAATGCCGGGTTGTCCACTATCGAGGCATAATTTTTCTCCGCCTTCTCAAACTCCATCAATTCCAGGTATATTTCTCCGAGGAAATAACTTATTTCTTGGGCATCCTCTACAGAAAGAGCCTTTTCAAAATAACGCAAAGCCCCGTTCAAATCCCTCTTGAAATAGCAAATTAGCCCACCCCAGCAGAATAGATCGAATCCGGGTGACTTAAGTAACATTTTCCTGACATAATCAAGAGCGAGATCGTACATGTTTGTTCTGTACAAAATGCTCAAATAAAAGTGCGGTATAGATACAAATCTCCTGTTGAAAGCCCTAGAAAGAAGGTGCAGAGCTTCTGTTTTATTCATCCAATCCCCCCCTTCCTTTTTATTACATATTATTCTATTTTTTCTTTTATTTTCCTGCTAAGTGAGTCGTTATGTTGAGTACTCTTGTATGAAAATATGCCCATACCAGATACCTTCAAACCGGAATGTAATGCTGGCAATGGGCATCACAGAATTCGTAGGGTCTTTCAAGACATATATCCAGCAATTCGCAGGTGAACCATGTCTGGCTCGAACCCCTTAATATAAAATCCTTTCTTGGTTTTAAATACTTACAGTGCTCGCCCGCCAGTATCCAGGGCACTGTACAACCCCCGCAGGCCCATTTTTTGCTTAAGTCCTTCTGTTTTAAAAGAACCTTTCCGAGCTCGCACCTGTAAATTACACTTTTTGCATTGATGAGATCAAAAACCTTGTATTTTTTTAAAAAAGGGCAATGTATCTCCATGTTAATGTTCCCACGCCTCCCTTTCGTTTTATCAATATAAATCTATGGGAGACATGAGAATCTCGTGCATATTTTTTTTCAAATTAAAATAATCCGAGGGATTTCCCTCGGATTATTTTTCCAGAACGCGTAGCAGCAGTTCTGTTGCTTTTTCGATATCATCAATTGAAGCCACTTCCGATGGCGTGTGGATATATCTTGTCGGTATGGAAAGACAACCGGATGGAACTCCGGCCTTGGTAAGGTGAATGGCTCCCGTATCGGTTCCGCCCCATTCTAGCACTTCTAACTGATAGGGGATATTATTTTTTTCAGCGGTCTCTATCAGCATCTCCTTTATCTTCGGATGACAAATCACCGATCGGTCCATTATCTTCACAGCAGGTCCTTTGCCCAGCTCCACCGCCATTTTCTCCGCTTCGGGCGTGTCTCCGGTTGACGTCACATCTACGGCAATGGCAAGATCCGGCTCTATTCCGTAAGCCGAAGTTCTGGCACCACGCAGGCCAACTTCTTCCTGTACCGTAAACACGAAATAGGTATCGAACTTAGGATTTTTAAGATTCTGCAAAGCTCGTATCAGTACGGCGCATCCTGCCCTGTCATCCAGGGCCTTGGCTGTTACGCAATCTCCGATTATATCGCAGCTCCTGTAATAGACCGCCTTGTCTCCCAGGCGCACCTTCTTTAGCGCTTCTTCTTTGGATCTCGCGCCGATGTCGATGAACATCTTGTTGAACTTCAAATCTTTTATTGAGTCCAGTTTTTCCATCCCGAAAACACCTACGGTCCCGTTTTCAAAAATAACTCTCTCGCCTATTAGGGTAAAGGGCGATACCCCTCCGATGTTGGAAAACCTGAGAAAACCTTTGTCGTCAATGTTTGTGATTATAACGCCGATTTCATCCATGTGGGCAGCCAGCATCATCTTTTCGCCCGTCCCGGCTTTTCTTGCGATTATATTTCCCAGGACATCCACGCGAATCTCATCGACATAGTCCTTTATTTCATCTATTATAACTTCCCGGATTTTGCTCTCTTCGCCCGAGGGGCCATAAGTTTCGGTCAGCTTTTTTATCAATTCTTTCATCTTCATAAACCCCTTTCCTGAAAATCTATAATGAGGGCGTCTATTAAGGCTATTGTATTTTGTATATCCGTAAGGCTCGCCAACCCAGCAGGTGAATGTATGTACCGGCACGGCACCGAAATCACTATCGTAGGTATGCCTTCTTTTGTCGTATGTATCCTACCTGCGTCAGTACCACCAAAAGCGGTCCTGCGCAGCTGGCAGGGAATTCCCTTTCTTTCCGCAACCTGAATCACTCTATCTACCAGTCGCCTGTCGGCGATATACGTTTTGTCCATTAGGGTAACTGCAGGTCCTTTGTCTAGGGTGGTACTATAACCTTCTTCTTTGTTTTCAGGCACGTCGGCGGCAAAAGTCCCTTCTATAACGATCGCCACATCGGGTTCGATGGCGTAAGCTGCCACTGCAGAACCTCTCAGGCCTATTTCTTCCTGAACTGTAAAGGCACCAGCGATAGTAAGGTCATAATTTTTTTTCAGGATCTCGGTAATTATATAGCAGCCTACCCTGTCATCTAGGGCTTTTGCTTTGATCAAATCACCGATGCGTTCAAACTGGGAATCGAAAACGGCATAATCGCCTACTTTGACCTTTTTTTCCGCATCTTCCTTATCTTTGGCACCTATATCTATGTATAGATTCTTTGACTTTAACGCTGTTTCCCGTTCCTTAGGTTCCTGCAGATGTATGGCTTTTGCCCCTATAACCCCTTTCACCTTCTTAGGACCTATTAGAACCGTTTTTGAGACCAGGATCCTGTCGTCTATTCCACCAACAGTGTCAAACTTAAGCCAGCCGTTTTTACCTATAGACGTGATCATAAGGCCGACTTCATCCATATGGGCGGCCAGCATTATCTTAGGTTTTTTATCTTTTCCGGGTTTTTCAAAGAAAAGGTTGCCCAGGGCGTCGGTCCTCAGCTTTGCCAGACCTTCTATTTCACGTTTAAGGATATTTCTAACCTCTTCCTCTGCTCCGGAAACGCCGAAAGCCTCCGTCAATTCCTTTAATAACATCTTAACCCCTCCACAAAACCTCTATCGAGCGACGATATGAAAAGTGCCAGCAACCGTCCACTGATCTTTATATCATCAAGGTTGAGCGTTTCTACCGTAGTGTGCATGTACCTGAGCGGAATTGAAATCAACGCTGTGGGAATACCCTGCCTGGTTATCTGCATTGCCCAGGCATCGGTACCCGTTGCTGAGGGTTCGGGATTTAACTGGTACGGAATGTTGTAATCTTCCGCGATGCTTTTTAGCCTATCAAACAGCTTCGGATGGATATTGGGTCCCAGGGCGATAGCCGGACCTTTGCCCAGCTTGTGGGTTTCCTCTTCAGACACATCCGGCATATTGCCATGGCAGACATCAACCGCTATACCTATATCTGGATAGAGATGATAACTGCTTACTATAGCTCCTCTAAGCCCCACTTCTTCCTGGGCGGTAGCTACGGCATAAACTTCTGCAGAAAACTGTAATTTATCGAGTTCCTCGAGGCAATAAAGAATAGTGGCCACTCCCGCCCTGTCATCTAGAGCATTTCCGGAAAAACACCCATTCAAAAGTTCACACGGTTTTCTTTTGAAGGTAATAACATCCCCGATCCTGATCAATTCTCTTACTTTTTCTGCCGGCAAGCCGGTATCGATGAACATGTCCTCGGGCTTAAGGGCTTTATTCCTCTCTTCAGGTTCCTGCATATGAGGAGGCTTGCTGCCTATTACACCCGGAACTTTTTCCCTACCGTGAATTATTACTTCCTGGGCAGGTAATATACGATGATCTATACCTCCTATATAGGAGAAACGGATAAATCCCCTATCGTCGATCTGTTTTACCATCAAACCTATTTCATCCATATGCGCAGCAAGCATGACCTTTATTTTTGCGTCCTTTGCTCCTTTTCTTGCTATTACGTTGCCCAGCTTATCAACCGATACATCTTCGCAGTACCTTTGAAAGATTTGTACCAAGTAGTTAGATCTGTCCACTTCGCATCCGGACGGTATATCAGCTGATAAAAGTTCCATCAGCAATTCCCTGACATCCAAATTTACTCCCCCTCTCTTTAGATTATTACTTCTACAACTTTTCTAAGTTTCCTGCATTTGGGACAAAAATTTATAAGAAGCGTATATAAATATCAAAATCTTAGTCTTGTAAAAAATTTTCATTCGCTTTTCCGTTAGATCTACACCTATTTAGCACTTATTTCCTTCCAATCTTTGAGTCAGTATCAAAGGAGTGTTAAAAGTTAAGTCCATATAATTGTATAAAAAGGGAGTTTTAAAAAGGTTGAGCCACCCTCACCCCTCTGGTTAGAATTAAATTGAGACCCCAAACACCTAACTGGAGGAATGAGAAATGGCTCAATATAATATTACCATTGATTCTGAAATTTTGCACCACCTCTTTTTAAAAGGAGCTAAAGATGAAGAGATGGCCAAACTATTGGAGTCCGTACTCAACCAAATACTACAAGCACAGGCCACCGAGCAAATCAAAGCTGAACCTTATGAAAGAACCGAAGAGAGAAAAGATTACCTTAACAGTTGCCATCAGAGAAATCTTGTTACCAGAGTCGGCACCCTTACGTTAAGAGTTCCAAGGCTCCGCAACGGTAAGCTCACTACTGACATCTTTCGCCGTTACCAGAAAAGCGAACAGGCTCTCTTACTGGCATTAATGGAAATGGTGGTTAACGGGGTATCTACCCGGAAAATTGAAGAAATAACCTACGAGCTTTGCGGTACCGAGTTTTCAAAATCTACAATCTCTGAACTATGTAAAAACCTTGACCCTATTGTTACAGCCTGGAATTCCAGGCCTCTTAGAGAAAAGAAATTCCCCTTCGTCATTAAAACCGCAGGATTAACGACTGTTTTTTTTACTATCTGAACTTTATATCAAAGCATACGAGGCCATAATATTTTACATTATTAAACGAGAAAGAATCAGATAAACAAGTATCTGATTCTTCTAAAATTTTAATGAGCATGAGACTTCGACTCTACTACATTTTCAATTTCCAAATCCTCAACTTTTACTTCTTCAAATATAATCTCGATCATTTCACTTCCCTCCTTTCTCTCAGTAATTTATACAATAGATTCTTATTGATTTCAGAGATTCACGTTAAAAAACCTTTATCATTTAATACATACTATTAAAATTTTTCTAATAATAATTTAATTATATTTTTTCTCACCTATCTTGTCAATTATATTTTTCTAAAACTGTGTAGATATACCATAGCTTCATTCAATAGCTTTTTATTCTGAGTATGTTATCCCAGGGCAGAGTATATCAAAAAGCAAGAAAACGGAATTAGAAAAATGATCTAAAAGGCATAGAACCAATTGCAGAATGATAAAGGCAGCGATAAAACTTTAACGCCTCAACAGCAACAGGAATCATTCCGTTCATGTTTTTGCCAAAGCGGCCACCTGTAATTGAAAAAGGTTCAAATGCTGAGAAATCTACTGCAAAGCGGCGAGAACCGTTAACTGTCCTGTGTTTACGGCAGCGTATACCATAGCGCCTTCTTATAAAACGCTCCACTATTTTATAGATCCATCTTGTAGAAACACCTAAAATTTTAGCGGTTTCCTTAAAGGAATGGAACTCTAACAAAGAGATAGTAATTTGAGCGATAACCTGGGGATTACCAGAAGCTTTAAGTTTTTGCTATAATGTCATTGAGTGTGATCCCTCCTTAGGGTTTTTGTTGTGCCATTCCATCATAATACCCCAGGGATACCCACCCTTTGCAATGTCTTTTTCACTTTAATAAAGTAGTGTGAACGAAACTGTGGCTCATCTACAAATTTTTTTTAAAAACGTATTGACGAAAACGAGATTTTATTGTATACTTTAAATTGCGTTTCGGGAATGAGGGCCCATAGCTCAACCGGTCAGAGCAGCCGGCTCATAACCGGCCGGTTCTAGGTTCGAGTCCTAGTGGGCCCACCAATTTTGCCGACGTAGCTCAATTGGCAGAGCAGCTGATTTGTAATCAGCAGGTTGCGGGTTCGAGTCCCATCGTCGGCTCCATAAAAATGTGGAGAGATTCCCGAGCTGGCCAAAGGGGGCAGACTGTAAATCTGCTGGCGATGCCTTCGGTGGTTCGAATCCACCTCTCTCCACCATATCTAATGTGGGCCATTAGCTCAGTTGGTAGAGCACCTGACTCTTAATCAGGGTGTCGTGGGTTCGAAGCCTACATGGCCCACCATTTTTTATACCTTAATCCTCCTATAACGGAGGTTATTTTCATGACCTTTTAAAATGGATAAAATTGTGAAAAAGTCACAATTTAGGTCAAATAAAAAAACAAAATCACCCCCGGATCTGAACTGCCCCCTGTCAAGTAGACAGTGGAAATAATTAAAATTCTATGTAAGGCACCAATCAAAAATGGTTGGTGCTTTCTTTATGCTGCATACAGGCAAGATAGTTGCTATACTCCATAGGCGTCATGCATTTTAAACGTTTCTGGTATCTCCTTGTATTGTAGTAATCTATGTATTCCTCAATCGCTTTTTTCAAGCTATCATAGTCATCAAACTTATGTGAGTAATACATCTCCGATTTCAGGATTCCCCAGAATCCCTCCATAGGGCCATTATCTATACAGCGGCCTACCCTAGACATACTCTGTGTCATTCCTACCTTATCCAGTTTTGCTTTAAATGCTTTATTTGTATATTGTAATCCACGGTCACTATGAAAGATGAGTTTTGCATCAGGATGGCTGGCAACCGCTATATCAAAAGTCTCAAACATGTTTTTCGCAAGAGGAAATTCCCCATTTTTGCAAAGATTTTTCCCCAGGCACCGGTGGGGAATTTTTATGTTAACTTAACTGCCTCATGAGTGATTGCCTCATCCGGTAGCTTTGACCATCAAAGATCAATAGGTAACTGTGGTGTATTAGCCGGTCAATCATTGCTGCTGTCATCTGCTCATCGTAGAAAATGCTCGCCCAGCGGCTGAATTCCAGGTTAGTGGTAATTACTACACTGCGACGTTCATAGCAGTCCGAAATCACCTGAAAAAGTAGCTGCGCTCCTTCGCGGTCCAAAGGAACATAGCCCCATTCGTCGCAGTCAGAAGATCCGGTTTGGAAAGCTGTTTCAGTAACCCGGAAAGTTCACCTCCCTTCCGGGCTTCTACCAGCCGGTTTACCAGTGCTGCAGTGCGGAAAAATTTTACGTTGAATCCCTTTTTACAGGCCTCCACACCGATAGCTGTGGCAAGATGGGTTTTGCCGGTTCCCACGTTGCCGTAAAGGATCAG
Source organism: Thermosediminibacter oceani DSM 16646 (assembly GCF_000144645.1). Lineage (NCBI taxonomy): Bacteria > Bacillati > Bacillota > Clostridia > Thermosediminibacterales > Thermosediminibacteraceae > Thermosediminibacter > Thermosediminibacter oceani. The sequence continues at coordinate 1,133,692 of NC_014377.1, read as the reverse complement.
GTTTTTCTTTTCTTCGAGAAATTTGCAATCTTTTAGGTCCTGCTTTGGCGGTATGCCTCTGCTTTTTGCGACAAGCCACTTATCTATATCCGCCTTGAAAGGGTCGAGTTTTGGGAAGGTATGTTTAACTTCTTCAACTTTAACCCTGGTGTTCCAGTCCACTTGATAGATATACTTGCGTATCGTTTTTCGGTCTTTTTGGAACTCCCGGGCTATCTCGCTGATATTTTGCCCTTTCATAAAGAATGCTTTTCTGATATCATTAATTTGGGTCATTGTGAGCATCCTCCAATCCTCCCTTGCAGTTAAGTTGTCCCTAACTACAAGGGTAAAGGTTTTTAGGGGTGCCTGCAATGACCTTTGCAAATTTGGGGATTTTTGAGTTGCAAAAGTGGGGATTTTATTTTGCAACTCTGTCCATTTTAATTATGCAATAAACAAATATGCCCCCCTTGAAGTAACAGTTTTTATTATTTCAACTGTCTACTACAATGGGAGCATATCAATCTACGCCGGGATATTAGTATATTTAACATGACAGGCCGTAACGGCCTCTTTTATTTTAGACATGAAAAAAGAGCCCCGAAAGAGCTCTTGCTTTCGAATTTCTTCTCTTACTTTAATTAGCGGTATTATAACTTTATCTTTTTATAAAAAAAGCTTTTAATGCTCACAAAACCGTATTTTTGCGGCATAATAATCTGCTCCGTATTGCCGACAAAGAATACACCGTCATCGGCCAGCGAATTATAAAATTTCCTGTAGAGCCTGTCTTTAGCCTCCTCAGTAAAATATATCATAACGTTCCTGCACAAAATAAGATGGCAGTTTGCCGGAAATTCGTCTTCCAGCAAGTTGAGGTTTTTAAATTTTACCTTCCTTTTTATTTCATCATTTATCGCATACTGACCTTCTTTCACCGTAAAATATCTTTTCTTTAGATTTTCCGGTATATTCTCCACGCTTTTTTCCGAATAAACTCCCAACCGGGCCGCTTCCAGCGCCTCATCGTCTATATCGGTGGCAAGGATTTCAACCCTGTCGTAATTAATTTTTTCGAAGAGCAAGGCCAGAGAATACGCTTCTTCTCCGGAAGCGCACGCCGAACTCCATACCTTCAAGACCTTCCTGCTCGATATAAGGTATGGCAAGATGTCTTTTTCCAGCACCTGCCACTGTATGGGATTTCGAAAAAATTCCGACACGTTTATGGTTATGTAATTCAAAAATTCCTTCAGGTGCTTCTCGCTCTGCTTTAAAAGCCTGAAGTAGCTTATTAGGTCCGGCATGTTATTTCTTTTCATAAGAGAGTCTATGCGCCTTCTCATCTGCTTTTCCTTATACAAGGAAAGGTCAATATTTGTCAATCTTTTAACGCTGACGATAAATTCCTGGTAGCCGTCCAACAGCAAAACCCCCTACCACTCAAACTCATGCTATATTATATCGTACCCGATCGCAAATTTGAAAAAAAAAAGTCCATGATACACGAAATCGTGTATCATGGGGGCTAATGTAAAGGGGGTCTTCATTCAATAATATAACCCAAAACAAAAATATTTATACAGAAACGGAAAAAATGCGCGACCTATCGTCCACGCATTTTTTCCGTTACTGAAATCCGTATTCAAAGGGTTTTTCAAAAATCAACCTATCCCCTTCTTCCGTTATTAAATTTTAAAAGTTGACCACCTTTACGGGTTTTTCAAACACACCCCTTTTTACTTCGGAGGCGGTCATATGATTTGCTTTGAATTTTTCGGCAATGTAATTGCAGGCATCCCAGGGATTCACCTTGTCTCCGCACGTAAAAACGTCAACTGCAGCATATCCCAGTTCGGGCCATGTATGAACGGTAAGGTGAGATTCTGAAATCACCACTACTCCGCTGACACCCTGCGGACTGAACTTATGAAAGGCGACTTCCCTGACTTCTGCTCCAGCTTCAAGTGCGGCTTTTACCATTATTTCTTCGATTAAATCCCTGTCGTTTAGTACGTTTGGATCACAGTCGTAAATTTCCGCTAAGATGTGACGGCCCAAAGCTTTCATCTTGCTATCACAGCCCCCTTCATATAAATTAAATCAATCAAATTAAATTGTAGCAGATTATTGAAGAATGTCAATAGATTCGAGAAAAATCCTTGAAAAATTCCTCCTGTTCGCAATTTCATCGAGGTTTTATTTGAATACCTCTGAATTTCAACCATTTATACGTTTTTCCTGTAATGATTAATGGTCTTTTTCTCAACTCAGATAAATTATTGGCCCCCACCATCGCCATTGAGTATCTAAGTTCCCTTTCCACTTGGCGTAGATATTTTCTGAGGGCTACCGGGCCACCCTTCAACAACTTGTACAGGACTGTGCCGGCAAGACCCGCCGCCTTAGCTCCCAGCGCCAGCGACTTTGCTACGTCAAGTCCGGTTTTTAATCCGCCCGATGCAATTATATCGGCCCTATCTCCGATTTCGCTTATTACTTCAATAAGGCTCACCGGCGTAGGAATGCCCCAGCCCTCCAGGGTGGTTACCGCATTCTTTCTATTCCTTCGGTTTTCAATGGCTATGAAATCGGTTCCCCCGGCCCCTCCCACATCGATTATTTTTACCCCGCAATCGACCAGCATCCTGGCTTCTTCTCTGGCTATTCCGAATCCAACTTCTTTTACTATTACCGGTACCTTTACACCAGCTGCTATTCGCTTTATGTTGTCCACAGTGCCTGCAAAACATTTTCTGCCTTCAGCCATGACTATCTCCTGAGGTGTATTCAGATGAATCTGCACGGCATCGGCGTTTATCATCTCAACCACTTCGGCGACCTCCTCAAGGGAAGCGTCAGCGCCGATGTTCGCAAAAATTAAGCCTTCAGGGTTCTCCTCTCTTACGACTTTAAAGCTTGCTTGAGCAGATTTATCTTTTATAGCAATCCGTTGAGACCCCACGGCCATGGCAAGGCCAAATTCTCTAGCAATCTTGGCCAGTTCACGGTTTATGGCAAGTGCAAAAGAAAAACCGCCGGTTATGGCGTTTATAATTATGGGTTTTTCTAGCCGGAGGTTTTGGAGGTTTGTAGAAATGTCTATTTCATCGAGATTTACCTCCGATAGACAGTTGTGGAGCAATGTTATATCGGAAAAAACGTTTCGCTTCAATTTCTTTTCCAGCAAAAGGCTGTATTTTATATGTTCCATCTTCCTCCTGGATCTTTTACTCATAAAGCTCCCCTCTAAAAAAGGGAGGAAAAATCCTCCCAATTACATTTAATACTTATTGTTTTAATCCTTTTTTCAAGATATCGCCCACCACGTCACCTATGGTTACGTTAAGTTCTTCCCTGGGAAAGGATGTTTTCTCTTCTCTTTTTCCTTTTTCCTCTTTTCTCGGCGGCTGTTCTTCGTTGAGCGCCTGTTTTATGCTGAGGCTTATCCTCTTTTCTTCTGGCTTTATATCAAGAATTTTTACCTTTATGGTTTCCCCCTCTTTTAACACATCCTTCGGGGTAGCCACACGCTTTTTAGAAATCTGAGATACGTGTACTAGACCTTCTACCCCCGGTTCTAATTCCACAAAAGCACCGAAATTGGTAAGTTTTACCACCTTGCCTTGGACTACTTGCCCTATAGCGTACTTCTGTTCTATATTTTCCCACGGATCGGGGGTGAGTTGTTTTAGTCCCAGGGATATACGGCCTCGCTCCTTATCTACTTTTAATACCTTTACATCTACTTCCTGATTTTCACTCAAAACTTCGGAGGGGTGGTTTACCCTCTGCCATGACAGATCGGATATGTGAATCAGCCCGTCGTATCCTCCTATGTCCACAAAAGCTCCAAAATCGGTCAATTTCCTGACCGTCCCACGAATGACCTGGCCCTCTTTTACTTTTTCCCAGATTTCCTCCTTCAACTTCTCTTTTTCTTCCTGGAGGAACAATTTGTGTGAAAGCACAACTCTCTTTTTATCCCTGTCCAGTTCTATTACTTTTAATTTCAGGTCTTTCCCCACGTAGACCGATAGATCAGCTACGTATTTAAGGTCAGCGTGGGATGCAGGAATAAAACCTCTCACTCCCTTGACGTTGACTAGGAGACCGCCTTTTATGCTCTCTATAACCCTTCCCTCTACGGTTTGTTTCTTTTCAAAAGCCTCCTCCAGATATCTCCAAGCCTCGATTACATCGGCTCTCTTTTTTGAAAGAATCAAATTACCCTCATTATCTTCAAGTTTTAAAATTTGCACTTTGATCCGATCCCCAGTTTTTACAATTTCAGAAGGCGATGAGAAAGGTAAGTTCGACAGCTCGTTAAGGGGTATTATGCCGTCCGATTTATGGCCTACATTCACCAGAACCTCTTTGTCGCTTACCTTCACGACAGTGCCTTCAACAATTTTACCTTCTGCGAGTTCCGAAATTCCATCCTCGTAAGCTACTTCTCCTTGTTGATTTTCCATTTCTCTAGAAATTTCTTCCATTTTGGAAATAACCTCCTTTATAATCCAGTCAGGTGTAGAAGCACCTGCAGTTATTCCGACTTTTTCGACTCCCCGAAACCACTCTTTTTTTATTTCGTCTGCGGTCTCAATGTGGTACACTTTTGCCCCTACATTCTGACAGACCTGCGCCAGTTTTTTCGTATTGGAGCTGTTCTTACCGCCCACAACCAGCATTACTTCAACAGATTCCGCAACTTTTTTCGCCGCTTTCTGCCTTTGGTGGGTGGCGTTACACCGGGTATTATAAAAAAACGCCAGATCCAGTTTCTCTTTCAATATATCCATTATCTTCTTCACGTTTTCTTCGGTTTGGGTCGTCTGGACGACGACCCCCACCCTTTTATCCGTAAAGAACTTCCTGGCGTCCTCCTCGTTTTCGATTACTACCGCCTCGCCGGGGCACCAACCTTTTATACCTTTCACTTCTGGATGGTTGGGGTCGCCGATTATCACCACCGTGCAGTCCTTCTCGGAGATATCTCGAGCCAGTTTCTGAACTTTTTTAACAAACGGACAGGTGGCATCAATCACGTTTAAACCCTTTTGGCGGGCTTGTTCTATAACATCGGGCGGTACCCCGTGGGTTCGAATAACCAGATTCCCTTCGCTTATATCATCCAAGTCCACAGCTTTAACGCCCAGGTTCTCCATTTTCTCAACTACCTGCTGGTTGTGCACGATAGGCCCTAGAGTGTAGGTTTTTTCCCTTTTTTTTATCAGATCTTCCAGCAATCGCACGGCATTTTTTACTCCAAAACAAAAGCCAGCATTCTCTGCTACTATAATTTGCATAAAACTCACTTCCCAATGCTATTTTTTGCATTATTTGAATTCTATATAAATCCAATAATTCCTTCTTAAACTTAAAAAGCACGATCAATCCAATAGTAATTTTGACACTTCATTAAAAATAGCCCTGCTTATTTCGGTTAGTTTTTTCGAATTTAATTTTGCTTCTTCTTTGAGAGAAAGCCGCATGGGCCTTCCTATCCTAACGGTAATCAGACTGAAAAACCTGTAGTCCCCGGTTATGGCCACGGGCACCAGCGCCACCTCCTTCACCTTCGCTGCCAGCAGGGCAATTCCGGGTTCGGGTTCTTTTAGACTTCCGTCCTTGCTCCTGGTGCCTTCCGGAAATATGCCCAATACCTTTTTATCATTCAGAATCTCCAATGCTTTCTTTATCGCTTTTCTATCTGGAGCTCCGCGGTTAACCGGGAAAGCGTTTAGTTTCCTGAGAAGAAAGCCAAAAACGGGGATTTTAAAAAGTTCTTTTTTCGCCATAAAAAAAACCGGTCTTTTTAAAATGCAGCCTACTATAATTGGGTCCCACCAGCTTTTGTGGTTGGAAAAGACTATTGCTGCCCCTTTTTCCGGGAAAAATTCCAGACCCTCAACCTGAATTTTGAAGAGTAAATTAATTAAAAGCGAGCAGACAAACTTAGCGAAATTATAAAACATTTTTCTCCCTTCTCTTTATATGGCTTAAAATTTCATCGACGACTTCATCCAAGGTCTTGTCGGTGGTATCTATTATTATCGCATCTTCCGCTGCTTTAAGGGGTGAACACTCTCTTTCCCTGTCCTGTCGATCTCTTTCAGCCAATTCTTCCTCTACTTTTTTTAAGTCGGTCTTTATCCCCTTCTTTAACATTTCATCGTATCTGCGCTTTGCCCTTACCTTTATATCGGCGGTCAGGTAGAATTTATATTTTGCATCGGGGAGCACTGTGGTTCCTATATCCCTTCCGTCCATAACGACTCCGCAATCCTTTGCCATTTCTCTTTGCAGTTTCACCAACCTCTGCCGCACTTGTGGAATACAGGCAACCTTCGATACCTTCTCATCTACAGAGGGTTTTCTTATCTCTTCGGTTACATCTCTTCCATCGAGGTAAATACGACCCTTTTTTATTTCTATGCTGCAATTCTCGGCTATATTTATTATTTCCTCGGTCATTAGAGCGCCTTTTTCGAGAGCTTTTAACGTAATCGCTCTGTACATGGCCCCCGTGTCTACGTATGTAAGATTCAATCTGTCCGCTATTATCCTGGCTACGGTACTCTTTCCCGCACCTGCCGGTCCATCTATTGCCACGCTGTAGACGAGGTCCGGCCTTAAGACCTTTGCACCTCTCAGGTAAACGTGTTTTATATCTTTAAGACCTTTATCGGTATTGTACACCAGCAATATTCTGATGCACTTTCTCAAACCGTCCCGTACAGACATCTGCCCAACATCCAGCAAAGGTACCAGATCCAGACCCATTTCCCTTGCCGCGGATGCCGGATAAGCTGCATCTATATCCTGAGTGGCGCTGAACAAAATAAAACATATATCTTCAAGTGCTACATCGTTCAATTCCATCATCCTAGAAAGAAGCTCTCTTGTAGCATCCTTCACGGCAGCAGCCGTGTTTTCTTCAACGGTGATCGCGCCTCTGACACCTCTAACCTTCACATAATCATCCCCTTCGGTCATTCGATGCCGCATTTACGCCCGCCAGATACCCGGTAGAAAAAGCTGCTTGTAAATTATAGCCACCGGTAAAGCCGTCCACATCGATGACTTCTCCCGCAAAATAAAGGCCTTTTATTATTTTTGACTCCATTGTTCTTGCGTCAATTTCTTTTACGGAAACTCCTCCACGGGTCACAATGGCTTCTTTTTCCATACATCCTATGACGGTTACCCTAAAATCGGTTAACTTTTCAAGAATAATATTTCTCTCTTCCCTGGTCAGCTGGTTTACCGGCTTTTCTGGATCGAGCCTGCATACATCGATAAAAACAGGTATCAATCTTTTGGGTAACAAGTCGTCAAGGGCGTTTTTGATATGTTTTCGGCTGTATTTCTGAAAGTCTCTCTTCAAACGATTCTCCAGCCGTTCGCGGTCGAGAGCGGGTTTTAAATTAATTGACAGTATCACGCCTTTTTCAATATGGTCCACTACACTGCGGCTGATGGTAAGTATGATCGGGCCCGAAACGCCGTAATGGGTAAATAGCATTTCGCCAAATTCACAATACAGCTTTCTACCCTGGCAGTAAGCGGTTACCTCCACATTCTTAAGGGTCAGACCCTGAAGATTTTTCACCCAATCTTCTTTAGTTATAAGAGGCACCAGTGAAGGTCGTGGCTCCACAACAGTATGCCCAAGTTTTCTTGCAATATTATACCCGTCCCCGGTGGAGCCGGTTGATGGATAAGATAATCCTCCTGTCGCCACTATAACCCTGTCACATGGAAAAAATTCTTCGGAATCATAAAAAATTAGACCTTTTACTGCTCCTTTTTCTGCTATAACTTCCTTAACCCTCATCCCGTATCTGATTTTAACCCCGGTTTCGACCAGAGCGTTCTCAAAGGCTCGCACAACATCCGAGGCCTTATCCGATTCGGGGAAAACTCTTCCCCCTCGCTCTACTTTTGTTTTAACACCCAGACCGTAAAAAAAGGAAATGAGATCCCTGTTTGAAAATCTAGTCAAAGCGCTGTAAAGAAATTTTCCGTTTCCGGGAATATTCTGGATAAATTCATCTAAGTCTTTTGCATTTGTCAGGTTACAGCGTCCTTTGCCGGAAATTAAAATTTTCCTACCCAAGTTCTGATTTCGTTCAAACAATGTCACGTCAGCGCCGTGAAAAGATGCCTGATAAGCTGCCATAAGGCCGGCAGCTCCCCCTCCGACGATCGCTACTCTGTTTGGCATGGTTTCGATGCTCATCTCCGTTATTTTTTAAGTTTTCTTGCAAGAAGCAAAAGTTGAGATCTGAGTTCTTCACCCATTTTAAATAGTATTTTCTCCAGATCTTTATTGGTTATTATCATTTGTGTGGGCTCTAAAACTTCTATCTTCCTGAACTCTTCCCGCATTACAAACCGTATCATATCTTCGATAGAATCGGCGTTAATAGTGAGAAAAGCTGGGGCATAAGCTACCTTTTCACCTAATACGTCATCGTAAACCACATAAGGCTCCGACGATACATCGCAATCCTCGAAGGAAATACCCTGTATGGGTATGTTTCGCAGAAGCGATACCTGTTCTTCTCTGACGTTTTGGGCAACCTGCTCAATTGGCTTGCCTCCGAACAAAAATTTTCCGGGTTTATATTCGCCTTTAAAATCCATTCTCACCCTGAACTTTATTTTGCTCTGTACTACTTCGTCTCCCAGTTTAACTTTGACCATAATTGGCCCTCCATACTTTAAAAAAAGTCTCGTAATTCCTCAATGGAATTAATTACTACGGATTCCTTCAGAATTTGGGAATAGATTTTTGCGGCTAATCCGCCCGTATAATCCCTCTGTCCTATTGGAGTCTCGTGCAAAACGAAAATCTTTTTTTCACCTTTAGCAACAACATCTCTTAGTAAGATGAGGTTCTTTAAATTTCCATGGCCAAAGGGTATGTTACAAATAATAATTGCCTCAGCTCTATCCAAGTACAACTTGTTTTCTTCTGCCTTTTCCTCGGAAACCGGTGAAAAGGGCAGGTCCTCAATCACATCAACCCCGAGGTTTTTTGCTGTTTTCCAGTCGGTATCGCCGATATTCAAAACTCCAGCCGATACCTGGTATCCTCTTTCCCTCAGGTACTGCAATATCTTTTCTCCCGCTCCGCCACCGCAGACAACGTGGATTCTTTCACAGCTCCTCGGTCTTGTGTCTTTATGTACCGGCGAAATAAAAGTTATCATGGGGCGGCCGCTTTGGGGTTGTATGTTAATCTTTACATCGACGTCAAATACTTCTCGTATGTTTTGCTCCGTTATTACTTCTTCAGGCGATCCTGATTTGAAAATCTTCCCATCTTTTAAAAGAAGCAATTTGTCGCAGAACAGTGATGCCAGGTTTATATCGTGAAGGACCGCCAGCACAATTATTTTCATGTTCTTACAGAGATTTTTTAACAATTCGAGAATTTCCCATTTATAATTTATGTCCAGGTGGGATATAGGCTCGTCCAGTACCAGAACTTTAGGCTGTTGAGCGAGAGCGCGGGCTATTAAAGCCCGCTGCTTTTCTCCTCCGCTCAGTTCATTGATATACCTGTCTTTTAAATTCCATATGCCTACGGCTTTCATGCATTCTTCTATAATAGTTTTGTCCCGGGGCTTTTCCCGCTCGAAAGTCTTCAAATAGGGGTTTCTCCCCATCATAACGATTTCTTCCACGGTAAAGCTAAGGTCCAGCGAAGTTTCCTGCGGCACCGTAGCCACATATTGAGCTAAAGTCTTAGGTGAGAGACTCTCAACTTTTTGTTCTTCTATTAATATGCTGCCCTTTTGTGGTACAAGCCACCGGTTAATGTTATTTAACAGGGTGGTTTTACCGGAACCGTTAGGCCCCAGAATGCCGGCAAATTCCCCCGGATTTATCTCCAGACAGACGTCTTCCAGGATGCTTTTGTCTTTATAACTATAACTCAAGTTTTTCACTTCGAGTCCAGGCATATTAATGTTCTCCTTTTCAGCAGACTGCCAGCAACAACTCCCTTAAAATTTTAGCTGCGAGCAAGGAAGTCCTCTCGGACAAATCATTAATCGGTGATACTTCCACCAGGTCAAAACCGACTATGTTCAGTTCCCTGAAACAGGAAACCACTTCAAGGATTTCTTTTGAGCTGCAACCACCCGGTTCGGGCGTTCCGGTACCCGGTGCGAAAGCTGGATCCACCACGTCTATATCGACCGTAATGTAAACGGGATATCCTCTTAATTCATTCAAGTTCTCCATAAATGGGGCCTTTACATCTATAAGATTCATATTCGTGTACTTTTCGGCAAACGCGAATTCCTCTTTTACACCGGACCTTATGCCGAACTGATAAAGGTGGTTTTCTCGGATGCACTCACACACCCTCCGCATTACCGTAGCATGGGAAAGTTTTTCATCGAAAAAAGTATCCCTCAGGTCTGCATGGGCATCGAACTGGATGACCTTAAGTTCGGGATATTTTTTTGCCACCTGTTTTACTACGGGGTATGTTATCAGGTGTTCTCCCCCGATAAAAACGGGTATTTTCCCGTCTTTTAGTATCATCGCAGCAGCCTGCTCTATAATCTCCAGGCTCTTCCTTACATTGCCGAAAGGTATGTCCAAATCGCCCGCGTCGTAATACTTCTTGTCGTTAAGCGAATCGTCGGAATAGGGGCTGTAGTCTTCCAAACCGTACGACACTTCACGGATTTTCCTGGGCGCCATTCGGGTCCCCGGTCTGAAACTTACGGTAAAATCCATAGGAACTCCAACTATGACGGCTCTGCTTTCCTCGTAATTATCCTTTGACCGCAGAAATTTGCCCTGGTCCAGTAGTTTATCGAATCCCTTCAATTCGTTCCCCTCTCTATTTCGAAATGATTTCGTTTATAAAAGCCGGCAGATTGAAGCAACTTCTTTGAATAGACGGCGTATAATACTTTGTATCCAGGTCAGGTATATTCGAAATATCGCTGGTGAGGGGGTCGATTTGCTTGGAACCCATTGTAAAAGTCCATAATGAGCCGGGATAAGTCGGAATTGTAGCTGTGTACACAGCCGTATGCGGGAAAATACTTGAAACAGCACTGTATACATTCTTAAGCAGATCCTCGTAATAGAAGGGGGATTCGGTCTGAGCCACAAAAACACCCTTATCGGTCAAGGCTTCGTAAATGTCTTTATAGAATTCCTTCGCAAACAATCCCACGGCAGGGCCTACTGGGTCCGTTGAATCGACAATTATGACGTCGTAATAGTTCTTGAACCTTTTAACATAAGCTATGCCATCTTCGCAGAACACTTTAGCCCTTGGATCTTCAAAAGCTACACTAAGAGCGGGGAAAAATTTCTTGGAGGCTTCGATCACCCGCTCGTCGATTTCCACGAGATGAGCCTCTTTTACCGGGTGCTTCAGTATTTCCCTGAGGGTACCCCCATCCCCGCCACCGATTACCAGCACCCTCTCGGGATTGCCGTGGGTAACCAGAGGGACGTGGGCCATCATTTCGTGATAAATAAACTCATCCTTCATCGTTAGCTGGACAACATCGTCCAGAATAAGCATTCTACCGAAATGCTCGGTTTCGATTATGGCGAGATTCTGGTACTTGGTCTTTTCGGTATGTAGGACATCCTTTACCCTATAGCTCATTTTTATACTTTTAGACTGCAGTTCGGTGAACCAGAGTTCCAAATCTTTTCACTCCTCCTCTTATGGGATTACTTTTATATCGGAAAAATTATACCAAATAAAAGGCAAACATTCAAATATAAAACCTCAGCTCCTGCAACCGGTGTTATTGAAAAAATTATTTATTACCAGCTTCATCAGAACAGCGGAACATGGACAGCCTTTAAAAGGAATACCCTGCTCACACCGCGTCGATTGGCATTATTGATCAACGCCCTTATGTTGAAATTCAGGGAATACCGCTATAGACCTGAGTATAGCGGTATTCCCATATATTTCTAACCCCCCGTCGCCAGGCTGGTATGGCTCTCTTCAGCCACCATGAAATGTTCCCCAATACCTTATGTCCCCAGCACCGCTGTTTTCAGTATATTTTCGAACCCTTCGTTTACAGGTTTTTCAGGTACTTTATTTCTGCCTCTGTCATATACCGCCAGCAGCCGGGAGCCAGCCCCCTGAGGTTCAGTTTCCCTATGCGCGTTCTTTTCAGAGAAATAACCGGGTGACCTATAGCTTTGCACATGCGCCGCACCTGTCTTTTTCGACCTTCATGAATGATAATTTCCAGCACAGTAAAATCTCTTCCCGCTTTCAGTATCCTCACCTTTGCAGGGGCGGTCCTCCCGTCTTCCAGAACTATTCCGCGCCTTAGCCTGATAAAATCGCTCTCATCCGGAGTACCCACGACCTTAGCTACATAAGTCTTTTCTATTTCATGTTTAGGATGAGTGAGCCTGTATGATAGTTCACCGTCGTTGGTTAAAATAAGCAATCCCTCTGTATCTTTATCTAGGCGCCCCACCGGGAAAACCCTCTCTCTTACACCTTTTAACAAATCTATTACCGTGGGACGGCCAAAAGGATCTTTTACAGTTGTCAGTATACCTTTCGGCTTGTTCATAAGTATATATATGGGTTTATTATTGAGACGGCAAACGTTACCATCTACCCTGACTTCGTCTAGAGCCGGATCAACTTTAACACCGAGTTCTCTTACGGTTTTACCGTTAACTTGAACGCGACCCTCTAGGATTAATTTTTCGCAGGCTCGCCGCGATGCAATTCCGGCCATTGCGAGAAACTTCTGCAACCTTATCTCCAATGAACAACTCCCCTTTTGTTATTAGTTATATTATTATACGCGCTCCTATCTTTTTCCTTCATTGACAACTATATTTTCATTAAAAATTCCTGAAAGCCCTAGGCGACTAACCTTTTCCTTAATCGCCTCTTTTTCCGTGAGGTAAAGTCCCAGTTTTTTCATTCTTTCGAAATACAGGGCTCCGGCAAAAGTATAACGTCTGTATAGACCTTCGGGTTTTTTCACTTCTTCGTTGACGAAGGCTATGAAATCGCCTATGGCTAGCTCTCTGGGCAGTTTTAACATTTCAATCTTTAGCGCCTTTCGCACTGCATTGTGGCCCGCAAGAATTCCCGTACATATAGCTTCGGTGTGACCTACAACAGGGCCGGATTTCTCACCGGCGCAGAAAAGATTTTCTACTCCTTGAACTTTCATGAAATCGTCCCGGGGCGCCATTGACATGTATCGAATCGAGTTGCCCTTGCTGGCAGCATAAGGATCCTCGAAGCGGGCATTTTCAAAACCTTTTATTTTCCGAAGTTCCTCTAATTTGAAAAACGGAGTCATTAGCTTCGCATACCCTGTATCCAGCAGAATGATGCTCCTTGCGTATTCTTCCAGAGCGTACTGCTGGCAAACTTTCATCGAAAGCTTTTCTTTATGAATGAATTTTTCGGGCAACTCTATGACGACGACACCTTTTTCTTCGAGTTCCCTTCTAATTTCGTCCCCTAGAGATTCCTTATTCAACTTACATGAACCGCTCATTGCCCCGCACAGGTCCGGGGATCTTTTGCCAACCAGGTCTTCAACACCCGCTTTTTTGCTGATACTTACCCTGGGCCCGAAGGCAGGACACCTCTGTACGCACATGCAGCAACCATGCCCGTACTTTAAGCAATTACCTACTGGCCCCGACGATCCGGTGGTCTCAACGAACACATCACCCTCGACCACCTCATCGTCGGACAGAATAATGCCGGTTATGGTCTTCCCTTTCATCTTGACATCAACGGCTCGAGCTTGGAATCGTATTTCGATCCCAAGGTTCAGCAGAAATTCCCTCACCCGGGGCTCTATTTTTGTCACATCGTAAAGGGTTGCGTGGGAATGACCGGGAAAATTCACATTGTGATGTCTTGCTGTGGCATCGGCGATATCGAATAGCTCGCCTGCTCCAAGCGCAATCGCCTCCTCGGCCGCCGTATACCGGCCGTTGTTTCTCATTATACCTCCTACCAGTCCGCAGCCCAGAAGCATATCGGTTTTTTCCAGAAGTACCACATCGGCTCCTGCCTTTTTGGCTGCAAGAGCTGCACCGCAACCGGCCCAGCCTCCACCTATTATTATTACCCTAGGCATATACATTAACCCCCATTACATTGTGGATATCGGTTTGGACCTTACAGAGTCGAAGTCTTTCGCCACCGGTCAGCGTCTCACAGCTGCCGCAGACCCCTTCACCGCAGCACATCTTGGCATTATTGGAAACAGCAAGAGCTATTTTTCGGCCGCTTTTCTCCACTAAGTTCTTTATCATATTATGCTGGATCTGCGAACCACCGCTGTAAATGATTTCATAACCGCCGTTTTCAATTAATTCACCGAGGTACTTTTTGTAGGAAGAACCCGAAAACTCGAAAACATGAACTCTTACGCCAAGAGATTCTAGGAGTTCCCTGACTGGGTTACAATTTATGGCTCCCGGGTCCAGAAATGCCGTTATATCATTCCCACCTCTAACGAGGGTCTTTGCAACCAGCACCAGGGATGCCTGACCTATACCCCTCCCAATCAGCAGGCACTTTTTATTCACGCTCGATTTTATATGTTTTAACCCGAAAATGCCGTTGTAATAAGGGCCTCTTAAAAGCAATATCCTATTTTCCTGAGCTAGATTTCTTGTCTTAGGACCTATTATCTGCATGGCGAAGGTTAAAGCATTTTTATCATCATCCGTATCCATCACACAAAGGGGAAACTCAAAATAGCAGGGGGAATTTACTGCCCTTAGAAACGCGTATGTTCCGGGCTGACTGTATTCCCTACTTAAAATAGGAAAAGGGAGAGAGACTTTAAATACGATTAGGTTATTGGTAACCGTCCTTTTTTCAATTATCTTTACTTCCAGAGTTCTCCGGGGTTCTTTTTTCCTCCTGCCGTTCCATATGAATTCCTGGTAAACGCAAAATCCCTGCCATCGGCAATCACATGTCTCCTTACCCTGTACTATAGAGCAAACGATACAGCTGTTGATCTCTGCCAGATAGCAGGGGCAATAAGGTGATGCCGCATCTATGCACTGGTAATTTAGAGCCATTGCGAACCCCCCCTTGAAAATAAACATAACATTATTAATACATTATGAATGTTACAGCCGGTTGGTGATAAAAAACCGAATTCCAGGAATTGGGCCTATTTCTGGCGACCGAGCCATCAGCTTTTAAAATTTCTCGTCATCGTCGGCTATCGAAATACCCCTATTTTTGTACAAAAAAAAGAGGGCAGTAAAGCCCCTTTTTGTCCCATTTTCTATATAACTTTCCGGTTGAAGAAATCTATCATTCCAGCTTTCCGGACGCGATTTTTTATTTCTTCTATATCGGTGGTATATAACCCAAGCCGTTTCATCCTTTCGAAATAGACGGAACCCGAGAAAGTGTATTTTTTTGAAATCCCTTCTTCAGTCTTCATCTGCTCGTTTACATAGGAAATAGCATCTCCCACCGCTAAATCGGTTGGAATCTCCACCAGGTTAACCCCCGCAGCATACCTTACTGCATTCGCTCCGGCCAGGGTTCCTGTACAGATGGCTTCCGTATGTCCTACAAGCGGCCCTGCCTTTTCCCCTCCGCAAAAGAGGTTTTCAACCCCAAGGGTTTTGAGGTAGTTATCCCTGGGGGACATTGCCATATACCTGATGGAATTTCCAATATCACCTGCGTATGGATCCTCAAAACGAGCATTTTCAAATCCCGGTATTTTGCGCAACCGGTCCAGCGGAAAATACGGGGCCATCAATTTGGCGTGCCCTGTTTCCAAAAGTACCACGTTCTCAATGAACTCCTTCAAAGCATACTGCTGGCATGCTTTTTTTGTGAGTATATATTCATCTTCTCTAACATCTTTCGGGACAGGAATAACTGCAACGCCGGTAGAGTTGAGCTTATCGACTATTTCCGGAGATAATGACGCTTTGAGCAATTTGCAGGAACCACTCATAGCTCCGTAAGTGCCATCGGCTTTTTTTGCCATCATCTCTTTTACACCGGCCTTTGCGGCTATGCTCACACGCCCACCGTAACTGGGACACCGTATTATGCACATAGCACACCCGTTGCCGTATTTGGTACAATTGCTCTGAGGTCCGGCAGTGCCGGTACATTCGACAAAAACATCACCATGGAACTTTTCGTTGTTATCGGTTATAACAGCCGTTATTCTGTTTCCATCCATTTCAACATCTTTCACACGGCTTCTAGTGTGAACCTCTACTCCGGCGTCCAACAGTACTTTTCTCACCGCCGGCTCTACTTTAGCCACGTCATAAAGAGTTGCATGCTTATGACCGGGAAATTCAACGTTTTTATGCCTAGCTGCCGCGTCCGTAACATGAAATAGCTCTCCGGCTCCCATAGCAATCATTTCTTCGGTAGCCGTAAATCTGCCGTTATTTCGCATAATACCGCCTACCAGGCCGGTCCCCAGCAGCATGTCCGTCCTTTCAAGTAGTACTACTTCCGCTCCGGCTTTTTTGGCTGCCAGAGCAGCGGCACACCCCGACCATCCTCCACCTACGACTACAACTTTAGCCATTTTTATAACCCCCCAATAAAACAGTTAGTCAAGATACCAGCTGTATTTCGCAACAATTTCCATCAGCTTGACAAGAGCCTTTACAGCCCCATCGCACGCGATTTCCTATAATCTGTCCGTTTTCGTCTATGCAGGTGCTTTTCATGGGCTTTTATTAATTCGACATGCATATTTGCAATCCTTCTTATCCCAAGTATTTTTCATAGTAAAAAAAAAAGCCTATACGCCAGAGGTAACCCATTCCATCATTATCCTGTAAAACCTGTCAAAAAACGTCTTTTTCCTGATATCCTGAATCGATAAAAGTGGGACTCTGCGGACTAAAACACCATCTATGAACACCTGTATCTCACCCACGACCTGATCTTTAAAGACTGGAGCCGGTACGAAAGAAGGTATAACAAGTTTTAAATGAGCCTTTTCACCATCCCGCATGGGTAAGGCCACATCTTCTCCGGCAATAAGGACCGCCTTGTTGATGATGCCGCCTTTCAAAGGAACGGCAGCGTAAATATTATTTTTTTGGACCAACTTATTTAACCTGTAGGTACTAAAACCGTAGTTTAAAAGCTTGAGTGTATTGGAAAAGTGGTCGTGGGCGTCAAGTACTACCGATATAAGGCGCATGCCATTTCTCTCTGCTGTCGCCACAAGACACCTGCCGGCCTTTCCCGTATAACCCGTTTTCACGCCATCTATCTCTTCGGAGACCCTGAGCAATCGGTTGGTATTGTATATATGCCTCGGACGCCTTCCCTCGGTGATTATTATGTCTTTCGTTCTCACTATTTCTCTGAACTTTGGAATATTTAAAGCGTAGCGCGTAATTAAAGCCAGGTCCTTCGCCGTAGTAAAATGCCCGGGCTCGTCCAGCCCATGGGGATTTTTAAAATGGGTGTTAAAAGCACCTATTTCCCGGGCTTTTAAATTCATAAGCTCCACGAAAGTTTTAACGTCTCCTCCTATATGTTCTGCAATTGCTACCGCAGCGTCATTGCCTGATGGTAGCAACAGTCCGTAAAGCATGCTTTCCAGAGACATAGTTTCTCCAGGCTCCAGGTGAAAGGAAGAGCCTCTTACGGATGCCGCTTTACGACTTACGGTAACAGTAGAGTTAAGGTCACCTTTTTCCAGAGCCACGATGGCCGTCATTATTTTAGTAGTACTTGCCATCGGAAGTCTGATTTCAGAATTTTTTTCTACCAGAATCCTGCCGGAAACAGGGTCCATAAGTACATACGCGCGGGCATTCAAGGATAGATTTAACTCTTTTGCTTCTGAACCAGAAATAAAAAAGCCCGAAGTAAACAGTATAACAAAGACCATAGTGGCTGAAACGCACTTCTTGAACATAATAATCCCTCCAGCTAAGGTTATTTTTTGTAGAAAGCGTGTTTAAAATTCCGCAAAAAGCTGGAGGGATTTACAGTGGTTTCAATTATTTTCATACAAAATATTGCATCCGAATTCCTTGGCTATTTTCTCCGCTTCCTTAATATCCTCTTCGCTGCCTATCGACCAGCCTCCTTTTAAAATGCCGTTAACGTATATCTCCACTCTCTCTTTCTTAAATATCATTAATTTATCTTGCCGTTGTTTCATTTGATTTACCTGCCGCATGACGGCTTCGTCGGGATTTATACCCATAACCTTGAGGGCAATTAAAAGACACGACAGTGCATCTTCAAGTTCCCGCTTGGCTTTTGCCGTTTCACCCCTTAAAAGTGCTTTAAGGGATTCGGCAACTTCCTCGTTTAGGTGGCTTATGGCTTCCTTAGGGTCCGCTGTCTCGTATTTTCTGTTTTCCCATATCAGGTTCATAGCCTCCTGAAGTTCCATTCCTAAACTCCTCTCCCGGGAAATGATAATACTCGTTTTTTTTATTTTAACAAATAAATAAGGCCCAGTCTACTTTGGCTGGACCACCATGGGCTCGTGATTTTTTTTCAATACTGATTTTAACTGATCCAGTATTTGCGGAGCTGCATCTATAACCCTCTCCCACATTGCGTCTTGATATACCGGCAGTAGTCTAACCTGTCCCTGCCCTACCACCATAAAAGCAACGGGTTGCACCGAAACACCCGCTCCGCTGCCGCCTCCAAAAGGCATTTTCTGCGGTTCCTGATTTTTATCTTTATCCTGACCGTCTTTTACCGGCATCTCGCTCCCCCCTGCAGCAAAACCAAAGGTGACCCGAGATACCGGGATAATAACATTGCCGTCCGGGGTTTCCACGGCATCTCCTATTATGGTGTTGACATTTACCATGTCCTTTATGCTTTCCATGGCCGTTTTCATGAGGTTTTCAATAGGATGTCCGTCCATCTCGCTTTCGCTCCCTCACCTTTTTTGTGCTTCAACCTTGATGTCAGCAATAATAGCCCTGCGATAATAATATGACCTATTCTTGCATTTATTATACTTTCTAAATACAGCTCCGTAGTTGGATTTTCGTTAAAATCCGGCTGTATATCCAGCGAAAAACAGGAATTATACAGGCCAAAAAAGCGATATAATACAAAATGAGCTAGGCCCCAAATCATCCCTGCGGATATGCCGGTAAGAGCAGGATCACCGAATCCGTATTTTATTCGAAGCGTTATTTTTTTTTATTTTGGCGATTTTAAAAATATAGCGCAGTATTCTTTGGGACGTCATAGAATGATTATTTGACGTCGATTTTGCGGCTCCCCTTCTGGTACCTGAAGAGATTAACGAATTCCTCTGTATTACTATAAGTCCTAAAATCGATATTTTTATATATATTCTTTTTTGTGAATCTTTCCAGCTGAAAATTATATTGTAGGATACGGGAATAAACACAATAAGCAAAACGGTTAAGCCGATTACTAATAAAACCAGCACTTTAATCCCCTTATTTTACGCTTAATTCGAGTTTGGTCAATTCCTCAATAGAGTTCAAGCCGAAGTATTCCAGGCAATACTGAGTGGTGCCGTATAAAATGGGCCGTCCCGGCGCCTCCAGGCGTCCCATTTCGCATATAAGATTCTTTTCTAATAAGCTGTTTAGGGTTTTTTCCACATTAACGCCTCTTATCGCTTCAATTTCGGTTTTCGTTATCGGCTGCTTGAACATTATTATCGCCAGGGTTTCCAGAGCAGCCCTGGAAAGCTGGCTTTTTACCCTGGGTTTAAATATCGTTTCAATATAAGGATAAATGTCGGGCTTGGTAGTTAATCTAACCTTTTCACCCACCTCAGATATCATGATTCCTCTTTTTTTTGAATTATATTCCTGTTTCATGTCATTTATCAGGCGCATAACTTCCTCTTTTGGGGCTTCCAGTGCCTTTACCAGATCTTCTACCGCCACCGGGTCGCCGGCGGAAAACAATATACCCTCCAAAATCCCCATAGCCCGTTCTCTGTCCATCAGGCTTCCTCCTTTAAAACGACCGTTATCTCGCCGAATACCTCGTTCTGATACGCTTTTATTTTGTTTAATTTTATCAGCTCAAGTACTGCAAGAAAGGTAACTATTAGTTCTAGTTTAGAAGCATTTTCCCTGAACAATTCCTTAAAAGATACCTTTTTTCTCCTGGAAATTATTCCATAAACCTGTTCTATTTTTACATTCAGGGGCAAAGGTTCCTTTAATATCTTCCGGGGATTTAGATTTTCGGTAAGCTTCTGATTCTTTATAATTCGTGAAAAGGCGGATATTAGATCGTCAAAGGTTATCTTCGAGAGGACAAAATCATCTTCCCATAAAAAGGATAAATCCTCCGGTTTGCGCTTGAAAATCCTGCTCTCATTCTCCTCTTTTTCTTTCAGAATCATTGCTATTTCTTTATATTTTTTATATTCCATCAGCCTGTCCACCAGCTCAGTCCTCGGATCCTCTTCGTCCGTTACGGCGCTTATCTCCAGCTGAACATCATCGATCTTCATAGTCGGAAGCAACATTCTGGATTTGATACTAAGTAAAGTGGCGGCCATTAGCAAAAATTCGCTGGCCAGGTTTATATCTAGTTTTTCAAGTCCTTCCAGATAGCTCAGATACTGATCCGTCAGTTCCGATATGGGTATATCGTAAATGTTAATCTGGTTCTTTTCTATAAGATGGAGAAGAAGGTCCAACGGACCTTCAAAGGCTTCGAGTTTTACGTTTAACGCCACGCAATTCACCCTTTTTTGCCACTTAAAAGATCAACAAACTGGTTATAGAGTCCAAAATGTTTAAAACTACCAATATGAGGGGGTCAAGTATAATATCTATGATGTTGAAGTAAACGAGGAATATAAGGATTAATGGCCCGTAAGTCTCCAGCTGGGCAAATGTATCGCTCAAACTTCCGGGCAAAAAACCGGACAGTATCTTGGACCCATCAAGAGGGGGTAAAGGTATCAGGTTAAAAACGGCTAGGATTAAATTATAAAAGAAAAGCATCTCAATAAAGCTCGCCGAAAGTCCCGAAAAAATATCCAATTTAAGCAGTGCCAATGTTATTAAGGCGAGCAGTAAGTTCGTGAGAGGCCCTGCCATTGATGTAAGTATCATACCGGTTTTGCGGTTCCTGTAATACCCGGGGTCCACCATTACAGGTTTTGCCCATCCGAATTTAAATATCCACAACATGAGTAGTCCGATCGGGTCCAGGTGGGATAGCGGGTTTAGAGTCAATCTGCCGGTCCATTTCGGAGTAGGATCTCCTAGGGCGTAAGAGACCCTCGCGTGAGCATATTCGTGAAAAGTAATAGCGATTAAGAGGGCTGGAATTCTGATCAGCATTTCCGGACCTGAAAAATACGGCATTTTAAACATCCTTTCGCATAATATTTCCCAACAGCATTATACCATTTTTGTTTAAATGAAAAAAGTGCGCTCTCGCGCACCTAAAACTACATGACCGAAGAGATCGCTTTTTTTCCTGGTTCGAATATCTCGTTTCTGAGCAGGTCCTTGTACGTTTCCCTCTTCACTACCAGCCGGGCAATGCCGTCCCTTACGAAAACCACCGCTGGTCGCGGTATCATATTGTAATTGCTAGCCATTGAGTAGTGATATGCACCCGTGCAGAAAACTGCTAGAATATCCCCAGTGCTCACCCTCGGTAATTTTATGTCCCAAATGAGCATATCACCGGATTCGCAGCACTTGCCTGCTATCGAAACAGTCTCTTCTACAGGCATGCCGGCCTTATTGGCCAGAACCGCTGAGTATCTTGCACCGTAGAGGGCCGGCCTTATATTGTCGCTTATTCCTCCATCCACACTGACGTATTTCCTCACACCTGGAATATCCTTTATGGCTCCAATAGTATAGAGAGTAATCCCAGCAGGCCCCACAATAGCCCTTCCCGGCTCTACCAGTATCCTGGGAACGGCCACGTTCAGTTCCCGGGCCCATCGCTTCACCGATTCCACCAATGTCATCAGGTATTCTCGCGGATGGAGTGGTTTATCTTCCTCGGTATATTTTACTCCAAACCCGCCTCCAAAATCGAGCTGCCTTATTCCATGCCCGAACCGTGATTTAACCGATTTCACAAATTTCATCATGAGTTCCGCCGCCAATTCAAAGGGCTCTGTTTCAAATATTTGTGATCCTATGTGGCAGTGGAATCCTACCAGCCTTACGCCCTTAATCCCGAGGGCTCTGTCTACTGCCATCATCGCCTGACCGTTTTCAAGGCCGAAACCAAATTTGGAGTCCAGCTGTCCGGTCTTTATATAGTCGTGGGTATGGGCCTCTATCCCCGGGGATATGCGTAACAATATATTCACCCTGTGACGCAGCTTTTTTGTAAGATCGTTTAGCATTTCCATCTCATGAAAATTGTCAACGACTATATGCCCTACATTATAATCGATAGCCATTTTCAATTCCTCGTAGGACTTGTTGTTACCGTGAAAGTATATCTTCTCTGCGGGAAACCCGGCTTTAATCGCCACATATAGTTCTCCACCAGAAACCACATCGAGATATAGTCCTTCCTGTTCCACTATCCTGCACATGTTCATGGTCAAAAAGGCCTTTCCCGCATAGATCACACCGCTGTCTGGGTGTAGGGAATTGAGTGTTTCTCTATAAAGCCTGCAATTTTGCCTTATGTGGGACTCATCCATAACGTAAAGGGGCGTCCCGAATTCCCTTGCAAGGTCTACAGCGTCGCATCCGCATATTTCCAGATGCCCCTTGCTGTTAATGCTGATGTTGCCGACCAGCATCTTATTTTGCTCCTTTCATAAATGAAAAAATAAAACCGTAGATATTCACCGTATTGTAAAATAAAAAGACAACCGCAGATATTTGCCGGCTGTCTCGCTCTCCTCTAGGCAAATACCTCCTCTCTCCCCAAGAATGAAGTAGCGCTTCACCAAAAAACCGGGGAAGTTTTTTGGTGACAGTCCTATACCTGTTCGATATAGGCCCAGCACAATCCTACGAGAATCGGATTGCACTTCGGCGACGACCCCTTTCCCCATGCATCTTCGGCCTCTCGCGCCTCTACAAGGGTACTCTTGGTCTGTCGCGCCTCTACCTCAACTCATTCCGAGATGAGGTATTCGTATTTTTTGGTTAACTATAACACACGCTTTAGTCCATTGTCAATAGAAAAAATATTTCATCAGGTCTCGAGTTTCTCTAGGATGCTTATCATTATGGCTTTAAGCAGTGCCGTTGCCGGTACTGCGAGGATTAGCCCCCAGACTCCGAAAAAAGTTCCTCCTATCAACAAAGAAAGGATAACCGTAATCGGATGCAACCCCAGGTTTTCACCCACAATGTGGGGAGATATTATACCGCTTTCCACCTGCTGTATTAAAGCAAAGGCTAAAACCACCCACGGCACTTTACCGGGTTCTTTCAGTAAAGCTATGGCAACCGCCGGTACAGCTCCTATTACGGGCCCAAAGTATGGAATTATGTTCGTTATCCCCGCAAGAATGCCTATCAGTAGAGCAAAATCTATCCCCAGGCTGTAGAGAGCCAAGCTCGTCAATATCCCTACAATCAGGCTTACGGTTAACTGTCCTCTTACGTAACGTCCCAGCGTGGAATCTACTTTTCGCACCCAATGAAAAACACGATCACGATGTTCGGCAGGAATGTACCTGGTCATGCTGTTTTTCAACCTATCGAGGTCTTTCAGTATATAAAAACCAAGTATCGGTCCCAGGATGAAGCTGAACAGCCCTGAAAACCAGCCCAGCAGTATGCTCACCAGGTTTTGTAAAAGATCCAGCAGTATGCTCTCCATTTGATCAATATTCCTGTCTATAACTTCCTGGATTCCCGCAGGTAAGCTGCTCATATAGTTTTTCCTGAACTCATATACAAAATACTGAACTTCCCTGGCATAAAAGGGGACCGCATCAATCAGTAGGTTCAGCTCTGTTATAATTACCGGTACTAGGTAAATCATGGCCACCGCCAGGGAACATAAGAGTATGAAGTATATTAGTGCCACGGCTACGTTTCTCTTAAAGCCCTTTGCCGTTAAGAATAAGACCACCGGGTTAAGGGTATAGGCGATCAATATACCGACTCCAAAGGGAAGCAATACATTAGAAAGTTTGTTCCTCACCCTGTAAATGAGAATCGCCAGCAAAATTAGAACGGTAAATAAAAAAAGCCGGTATATAAATATCCGGTCATGAAAGAATTTAACGCGCATTTCCCATCACTCTCTATCTTTTACCTTTTTGAGCATTCCCTCGGTCTTCTTTTTTAAGCACCTGGAAATTTTAGAAAGCTTTTTACCTGCTCGCACCGCCGATGAAGGGCCGAATAGTATCGTCATCAAAGTACCGGCTAAAATGCCTGCAAAAAGCCCACCCATAAATCCGGACCTCATGATGAATTACCTCCGTTTATCACATCTCGAATAAGAAAAATAAACAACACACTACATCAATCTCGATAACGTATCTAACAAATTCTTAAAACTCTTCCTTTAGCCTTATTATTTCCTTATTTATAGCTTTATATTTATTAATCCACCTTTTTTGTTCGCCATGGAAGCTCAGGTGATTCAAAAAATAAAGTGGCTGCTTCCACATTTTTAAGCAGCCACTTTTTCGATAAAGCTTTCGGATTACAAGCTATAAGCTTTGCGAAAACCTTCGTGAATGGCATCCATGAACCTTCTCGGCTTGACACAGTCGCCAATGGAGTACAAAGGTATACCCTCAGCTTCGATTAGCTTTAATAAATCATCCTTAGGCTTCGATCCCACCGCAATTACGACTGTATCTATACCCGATATTTCTGTTATGCCATTTTCACCTTCTATAATGACTCTGTCCCCTGATATCTCTTTGACTTTACTCTTTGTCAATATTTTAATTTTCTTTTCAGCCATTCGATTTAGTAACAAACCTCTTGTCGGGGCCCCAACATCTGCCGCTACCTCGTCCAATATATCCACAACCGTAACCTCTTTTCCACGATCAGCTAAAAATTCTGCGGTTTCACAACCTACCATTCCACCGCCAATAACAACTACTTTCTTACCCACATTAGCCGAATCTCTAAGAACATCATGCGCTGTGATGACATTTTCTTGAACAATGCCAGGAATTTCAGGAATTACCGGTTCAGCTCCTGTGGCTACGATTACCACATCAGGTTTAATCTCTTGAATTGTCTTCAAATCTGCTTCCTTGCCCTTTACAATTATAGCGCCAGATTTTTCTACCTGATTGATAAGAAAATCAGCCAAATCATTTATCTCTTCTTTGTGAGGTGGTACGGCAGCAATTTGCATCTGCCCACCCAATTCGTCTTCTCTTTCATAAAGAATCACTTCATGCCCTCGTAAAGCTGCCACTCTGGCTGCTTCCAATCCACCAGGTCCACCACCGATTACTAACACCTTTTTCATTTTATTCGCTGGACTTCCCACATCAAATTCGGTTTCATGCCCGGTTAACGCATTTGAAATGCAGGAAATATCAAGGTCTTGGAACAAGCGATCAACACAGCCCTGATTGCAGCCAATGCATTTTCTTATTTCTTGAATCCTGCCTTCAGATACTTTTTTAGGCAGTTCTGGATCTGCTAATAACGCCCTCCCCATAGACACTAAATCAGCCTTGCCTTCCTGAATAACTTGTTCAGCCATAACCGGATCTTTGATCCTACCGACAGCAATTACAGGTACCTTCCCATTTATTGCTTTCTTTATAGCTGCCGCATTTTCTACAAAACAGCCTTGGGAAATAGCGGCGGGTTGAATAATCATTGCCGAGGATTCATAAACTCCACCCGAAACGTGCAAAGCATTAATTCCTGCTTCTACCAATTTCCGGGCAAATACTTTAGTGTCTTCAATTGTAAGTCCTCCGGTGACGTATTCTTCAGCACTAATGCGGTATATAATTGGAAAATCTGCTCCGACTTCTTCCCTCACTCTCTTAACAACTTCTAACGGAAACCTCATCCTGTTCTCAAAAGTCCCACCGTATTCGTCAGTTCGTTTATTGCTATACGGCGATAAAAATTGATTAATTAGGTAACCATGAGCGCCGTGAATCTCTATGGCATCGAACCCCGCTTCTTTAGCGCGCCTCGCGGCTTGACCGAAGGCTTCTACCAGCTCTTTTATTTCATCTATAGATAATTCCTTAGGCGTTTCATGCTTGACCGGGCATGGAATAGGTGAAGGGGCAACTACACTCATTCCAGTAACTTTCGAAGTTGTCTGCCTTCCGGCATGATAAAGTTGCACAGCGATTCGGGCGCCATACTCATGCACTGCTTCAGTTAATTCTCTAAGGCCAGCCACTAATTCATCTTTGTAAATACCAACTTGGTTCTTAAAGCCTTTACCGCTTGGATGTACATACGTAGCTTCAATAATAATTAAGCCAACTCCACCTTTTGCTCTCACCTGGTGATAAGATTTAAAGCGGTCAGTAACTGCACCATCAGCAGCAGCGTAATTTGTAACCATGGCAGGCATGACAATCCTGTTTCTAAGTTGCATTGACCCAATTTGAATTGGTTTTAAAAGCTCATTGAATTTTAAATTCATTTGAAAACCCCCTTGAGAATGTTATTCTTTTCACAAATAAGCTTTTTAAATATAATAGCTCTATCGTTTTGTTGCGTCAAGTTCGAATATATCTTTTTAGGATATTATTATTATACTCAATCACCGGTTTTTACTTTATTGCTATTTAGTGAAAAGTATTTGCAATCACAAACAAAAAATAGAGGCCTAAAAGCCTCTCTCCCTCTATCATGATATATAATATGATGATATATATAGACCATTGATACGGCCAAATTCGATTAGTTCATTTTCTCTTTTTTTCCGTAAGGTACGAGACTGCCGTCATCACTTAATTCGAAAACCATTACTTTATTTTTGTTAATTGAAAATTCCACAAAACAGTCCCAGCAATAATACTGATTGGTACCCACTTTGCCGGTAGAGTTTCCTCCGCACAAAGGACAGTTCAAGTTCTTCACCTTCTTAAACAAACTCTATCCATATTTTCTCCAAAAAAACAAAAAAATACACCTTTTTA
This sequence comes from Thermosediminibacter oceani DSM 16646, assembly GCF_000144645.1. Lineage (NCBI taxonomy): Bacteria > Bacillati > Bacillota > Clostridia > Thermosediminibacterales > Thermosediminibacteraceae > Thermosediminibacter > Thermosediminibacter oceani. The sequence goes on along the minus strand of NC_014377.1, from coordinate 1,106,609 downwards.
GGGTGTATTACTGGATTCTCTCACTTATAATCCCGCCGCCCAAAACCACATCGCCGTCGTAAAACACAACCGACTGTCCTGGAGTTACAGACTTTTGAGGCTCGTCAAAAACCACCTTTACCATACCGGAATTCAAAGGCATAATTTGGGCGGGCTTTTCGTCGAAATTGTAGCGTATTTTGGCGAAAACCCGCTTTTTATCGTCCAGCACATCAAAAGCTATCCAGTTTACGTGGTCGGCGGTAAATTCCTTTGTCAAAAGGTCCTTTTCTTCGCCGACTACCACGGCATTTCTTTTACGGTCAATATCTATCACGTAAAGCGGCTTTCCGGCCGAAATTCCGAGGCCGCGCCTCTGACCAATTGTGTAAAAGGCGATCCCTTTGTGTTGTCCCAGTATTCTCCCGTTTTTATCCACAATCGGACCGGGTTTTATCCTTCCGGAGGCTTTTTCTTTTAAAAACTCTTTGTAGTCGTCGTTCACAAAGCAGATTTCTTGACTATCGGGCTTTTCAGCGACGGGTAGGCCGGCTTCCTTTGCAATATCTCGAATCTGGCTTTTTGTAAAATATCCCAAGGGCATGATCAGGTGTTCGAGCTGACCCTGTGTTAAATTGTAAAGGGCATAAGATTGATCTTTACTTTTATCTACGGCCTTTTTCAAAAGGTACCTGCCTGATGCGCTATCGTATTCTATCCTTGCGTAGTGACCGGTAGCTAGGTAATAGGCATCGACTTCCATTGCCTTCTGCAAAAGAGCCTCGAATTTGATGTACCTGTTGCATGCTATACACGGGTTCGGAGTTCTGCCCCTCAGGTATTCCTCAATAAAATACTCTATCACTTTCTGATTAAATTCTTCTTTGAAATTCAAAACGTAATACGGAATCCCGAGCTTTTCGGCCACTTTACGTGCATCATACACGGCACCTATGGAACAGCAGCCCCCTTCCCGGTAGGTATAATCTTCGGAAGGGTCCTGCCAGATCTGCATCGTTATACCTATGACTTCGTAACCCTGTTTTTTTAATAAATAAGCGCAGGTGGAGCTATCCACTCCACCGCTCATTGCAACAACTACTCTATTTTTGTTCAACGACATTTTTGCTCTCCTTTTTCTTTTTGTAATCCTCTATGGCTGCATGCAGGGCGTCGGCGGCTAAATTTGAACAGTGCATCTTGACGGGCGGCAATCCCCCCAGAGCGTCCGCCACCGCCTTGTTTGAAACCTTTAAAGCCTCTTCGATAGTCTTGCCCTTAACCATTTCAGTAACCATGCTGCTGGTGGCTATAGCAGCCCCGCAGCCGAAGGTCTTGAACTTTATGTCTTCAATTACATCATCTTTAACTTTTATATATATTTTCATCATGTCCCCGCAGACGGGATTCCCTACTTCTCCGATTCCATCCGCATCGGGTATTTCTCCCACGTTTCTGGGGTTTGTAAAATGGTCCATTACTTTTTCATTATACATCTTTCGCTACCTCCCTTCCTTGGGAAATAATGGCGACATCTGACGCAGCTTTTCTACTATGCCCGGGAGAACTTCGAGCACGTAGTCCACATCTTCCTCGGTATTATCCCTTCCTAGAGTGAGTCTCAAAGAACCGTGAGCTATTTCATGCGGCAATCCTATAGCCAGAAGAACGTGCGACGGTTCAAGGGAACCCGATGTGCAGGCGGAACCGCTGGAAGCACAGATGCCCTTCATATCCAGATTGAGCAGGAGCGATTCGCCTTCTATATACTCAAAGCATAGATTCACGTTATGAGGCAGGCGCTGGGTCGGGTGTCCGTTCAATATCACATGGGGAATTTTCTCCATAATGCCATTAATCAACTTGTCTCTCAAGTGCGATAGCTTTTTGTATTGGGCCTCGAGTTCCTGCTCGGCTAGCTCCGCAGCTTTGCCCAGGCCTACTATACCGGGAACGTTTTCCGTACCGGCCCTTCGCTTGTTCTCCTGGGCTCCTCCCGTCATGAACGGCTTGATTTTTGTGCCTTTACGGATATATAAAGCTCCTACGCCTTTGGGGCCGTATATTTTATGAGCTGAGATGCTTAAAAGGTCCACACCCAATTCGTCAACTTTTACAGGGATTTTGCCTACGGTTTGCACCGCATCGGTATGGAAATAAACCTTCTTGTCCAGCTTTTTCAAAGCTTGGCCTATTTCCGATATGGGTTCTATCGTTCCGATCTCATTGTTGGCGTGCATGATCGAAACAAGTATGGTCTCATCGGTTATGGCGTTTATCACATCTTCGACCTTTACCAAACCGTATTTGTCAACCGGGAGGTAGGTAAGTTTAAAACCCTCTTTTTCGAGGTCTTCACAGGTATGGAGTACAGCATGGTGTTCTATTGATGTTGTTATGATGTGGTTACCCCTATCTTTATTTGCATGGGCAATACCCCTGAGAGCCCAGTTGTCCGATTCGGTACCGCCGCTGGTAAAGAATATCTCCCTTGGATCGGCTCCTACAAGATGTGCTACCTTCTCTCTAGCTTCCTCAATAGCCGCCTTTGCCTCCCTACCATATGAGTATACAGTCGATGCATTACCGAATTTCTCGGTAAAATACGGGAGCATGGCTTCGAGCACTTCTTTTCTCATAGGGGTAGTACCGGCATGATCCATATATATCCTTCTCATAAACCCATCTCCTTAATTTAATTATTTTAAATATAATACATGTAATTTTGCGACTCTGCTTTGCGCTTCTCGGCTTCGTTACACATATCCTGGAGCGTTATTGAATCCATAGCAGCAATCATACTGTCTCTTATTTTCTCCCATACAATGCGCATTATACAGTTTTCGGCTTTATCACATTCCAGCGGGTCCTGTTCCAGTACGCAGTCCACAAGTCCGATAGGTCCTTCAAGAACCCTAAGTACGTCGCCTACGGTAATTTCCGCCGGCTTTTTGGCCAGCATATACCCACCCTGAGCACCCCGGACGCTTTTTACGAGCCCGGCCTTCCTTAAAATCATTATGAGCTGTTCCAGATAATGCTCGGATATATTCTGCCGATCAGCTATGCTTTTTAGGGGGATGGGACCTTCACCGTAATTGATAGCCAGGTCAAACATGGCTTTAAGTCCATACCGACCTTTTGTAGATAGTTTCAATTTAGATTCGCTCCTTAATTCCTATCGTTTTAGTTGGTTTTCTGTAAATAATATACTCCAAACACAGGTAAAAGTCAAGTAAAGAAAAAATGGCCGTTTAAAAAAACAAAAGCTTTGATTTCTCAAAGCTTCAGCTTGTAGACAAAGCCGCTTTTAGGATGCATAACCTAAAAGCGGCTTTTTGTTGAAGGCGAAGAAAATTTTTAAGAAAAACGAATGTAAAGCGGGGACTGTTGGCGGAAACGTTCCCCGTCTTTTCTTCCATAAAGCCAGCTTTTTTAAATTCATGCATGCGAAAAGAAGCGTGAGGTAATGTCCAACTTTCCTCAAGCCTCGTAGATTTGTATAGCGCATGCCATGCTTTTCCTTCGCATCGGCAAATACCCGCTCGATGGTCTGGCCGCGCATTTTGTATAGTTCTTTACCCCATTGGGTGTGTCTTATATCTTCCGCTATTTCTATGTAATGCTCCCATATATGCCGAGTTATGATTTTTGTGTAATTTTTACTTTTGGTGCACTGTAGGCGCATGGGACATTTACAGCATATTTGGGGGTTGCTCCTATATTCCCGGTATCCCGCCCGGTTGGTGGTGCTGTATTCTAATATTTGGTTGTTGGGGCATATGTAACAATCATAATATTCGTCATAGACGTATTCGCGTTTTTTAAAGTAACCATCTTTGGTCATCGGCCTCTTGTAGGGCATAACGGGAAGCGCTCCTGCCTCAATGATTTCTCTGCATATCCCGGGGGTTTTGTAGCCTGCATCAACCACTACCGCCTCTATTTTAGAAAATTTATCGTTTACTTCTTGAAATAAATCGGAGAATACCTGGCTGTCATGAACATTTCCAGGTGCTATTTTGACACCAAGGACAAAGTTGTTCCGGTCACAGGCTACAGAAGCTGTGTAGGCAAAGCAGCGCTCTTTTTCCCCTTTTTGAAACATCCCACTTTCAGGATCTGTGGTGCTTACCCTGACTTTTTTAGAGCTATTTTCTCCTTTGTTGTTATCGTCATCATCATCTTCTTCTTCAAAGGGCTTTTTACCGTTTGCTTCCCGTTCGGCGTTGATTTCTTTTAAAAGTTCTTCCTTATATTTTTGAGTCCGTTGCTTAGCGACTTTCTCGATATATTTATTCTTATTGGCACTGGCTTTTATGTGAGTAGCATCGATAAATACTGCATCTGTTTTAACAAACCCGCATTCTATTGCTTCCATCAACACCCGCTCGAATATCTTTTCAAATAGATCACTTTCCTTAAACCGCCGTTCATAGTTTTTTCCAAAAGTTGAAAAGTGAGGTATTTTTTCTTGTAATCCATAGCCTAAAAACCAACGGTAAGCTACATTGACTTCTACTTCTCTGATGGTTTGGCGCATGGAGCGGATTCCATACAATGCTTGGAGCATGAGTAGCTTAATTAACACTACCGGGTCAATACTAGGTCTTCCTGTATTTTCGCTATATAGGTCTTTTACTTCATCATAAATGAAATTAAAGTCGATGCTTTCTTCTACTGCCCTAAGGAGATGGTCTTGAGGTACTAAGCTATCGATGCTTACTAATTCTACCTGCTCTATTATTTCTCGATTTTTCTTCGTTAACATTTCATCGCCCCACAATATTTTTGTATCTTCTTTAATTTTACTAAAAAGCTGATGATTTTTGTACTAGCTTTTGCAAAAAAAGACTGTCGACAGTTACTTTGTCGACAGTCTGAAGCTTTGATTTCTCAAAGCTTCAGTTTACATACTAAATTTTCAGGTCTACATGCCGGCCATTCCGAGATTTTTCCCTATTTTTATCTTTTTCCCTTTCACGATTCTCTCTTCTGTCGGGGGTGACCTGAAGCCGTTCCGCTTTCGGAGGTAAATTTACTTTTTGCTTCATAACCCGAAGCTGTTCCTGAAATTGTGAGGCCATTATGCTTTGTCCTGCTTCACCAGCGTCTTTCAGGACTTGCTGGTTCTTAGACACCTCTGTCACTTTTGGAATAACTACCTGCAAGTCAACCGGACGCATGGCTAAAAACTCACCTGCCTTCGTACGTTCCGAATTTTATCTGACCTTCATGATTGTAAAAAGTAGCGTGTTCAACCTTATCTTTCAATTTCATACTCGCGTTGCCGATAACAATATTCACACCGGGATAAATGGCGTTATAAGCCGAAACTTTAGCTTTCACCGAACTTTTAATAATATACTGGAGTTTTTCTTTCTCTTTAATGAGATCCTCCTGCTGATGCCGGAGCATTGCTTCTGAGTCTTTCAGCTTTTTCAACATTTGAATTTTATCTGGTGTTAACGATTCTTTATTTCTCAGCTTTTCTAACACTTCAACCGCTTTCTTTATTTTTTCAAGGCTGCTTTTTATATATTCTAGGTTTTCATTAATTTCCTGAAGCTTTTTTTTGTGACTCGGGTTTATACCTACTTCAACTTCAGTATATGTAGCCATTGGGGAGCCTATGATTTTTGCAATAATTTCTTCCCCGGCTTTTGCACTGCCGCCGACCAGCTGGCCTTTTTTACCGGTTACTTCTATCCTGTTCCCTGCTGAAATATAGCTGTGCATTATCGCCTCGTAGACGATAATATTTTGCCCGGCCTCGACTGTGCTGTTTTCTATATACTTTGCCACAACATCCTGTGCGGCTTTAACAAAGCCTTTACCCATGCCCTGTATTCCTCTTTTTAATAAAACTGTCCCACCCGATATTATTTCAGCGGATTCGACGTAGCCTTCCACCTCTACGTCACCTTTGGCTTTTACTTTGTATCCACTCTTTATATTTCCATAAATCTTTACGCCACCTACGAAATCTATATTTCCGGTAGCAGGCCCTACATCTCCTCTTATCTCCATTACAGGTAAGACGCTTATCTGTCCGTCAAATATTACAGGATGCCCATCAATTCCGGAAAAAATCTTACTTTTATCTTCGGACAAAATTACATTCTTTCCTGTTCGGAATTTGACCTCTTTCCCGTCTTTTGCAGGCAGCGTTTTTCCCGTTACTGTCTTGCCCGGTACACCTTTTTCAGGGGGGATTATTTCTGCTAGCAACTGCCCTTTTGCTACATTCGTGATAAAACCGAGATCTCGAAAATCAACCCTGCCGTCTTCGGCAATTTTAGGCTTTAAATTTTTATGCACTTCAAAATAATACTTAATTTCTCCATCTCTTCCCGCTTTTGGTTCCAATCCTTTTGCAACCTGGATCCGGCTGCCAAATATACCCTTATCCAGCATCTCCTTTATTTTTTCTACGTCTATTCCATATTTAATACCCTTTTTGTTCAATTCAGATATGATATCCTCCAGACCTAGCATTTCCCCGCCTTTTGGCGGCGACAAAGAGATTACTGCACTCATCTCGTCCTTTGATATCTCGATGTTTATCTGGGAGTTAATGTTATCCTCTTTGGTATAACCAACGGATCCGCCGACACTCGCATGGGATTTTTCCACTGGCTCTAACCCCCTATTACCGGAAATAAGCTCTTTTCCTACTCAGACTACCCCTTAACCTCAAAATGGCTTTGGTATGGAGTTGTGAGATCCGGGCCGGTGACAGATTAAGGACAACGGATATTTCTTTTAAATTCAGACCCTCGTAATAGTAAAGGGCGATTACCAGTTTTTCCTTGGGTGGAAGTCTATCGATTGCTTCCCCTAGTATTCTTTTTATCTCTTCTTTTTCGACATGAGATACAGGCTCACCATTATCTTCGACCGCAACCGAAAATATTTCCTCAAGAGAAACTAAATTTGTCGCAGCTAATTCTTTATAAGTCTGGTGAAGTTCAGCTATGGTAATGTTCAACTTTCTTGCGATATCCTCATCTTTTACATTTCCATTCAATTCCTGTTCCATTTGAGAATAGGCATCTTGTAAAAGCTTAGCTTTCTCCATAGTTTTTTGAGGTATCCAATTTAACCTGCGTAACTCATCAAGCATCGCCCCTCTGATCCTGGTATAAGCAAAGGTCTCAAATCTCACTCCTTTTCCGACGTCATAGCGTTCAATGGCTTGTAGAAGCCCGATGATACCGGCACTCACCAGGTCATCGTAATCTACACAGGGCGGTAAATTTATGGCCAGACGAGCTGCTATATGCTTTACAAGAGGTATGTATTCTTCTATAAGTCTTTCCTTCAAATTTGAGTCTCCTGTATTTTTATACTCAATCCAGAGATTTTCAGCCCTGACTGCCTCCTGCACCTGACCACCTCAAATCTACAGTATTTTTATTCCATGGCCTATGGTCTTCACCGTCAGCTTGCCCGTATCACAACAAAACTCTATGGTCCTGCCGTAATTTCCTTCGACGTCTTCTGCAACTATGTCTATCTTAATCTTTGCTAGTTTCTTCTTAACTGCTTCTACGTTGCGCTTTCCTATCTTCATGATATTGTTGTCCGATTTTATTTGGAACATTTGGGCCCCACCCGCTATCTTGGCTATGAGTTTTTTAGAATTTGCTCCTGCCTTTTCAAGTTCTGCGACAAGCAGATCAATGGCTGTATCCGCAAATTTCCCCGGATTAAAATCTTTCTTGCTGCTCAGACTGCTGTCGGGAAGCATTACATGAGCCAAACCGCCTATTTTCCTGGTACTGTCGTACAACACCACTCCCACACAGGATCCCAACCCTAAAGATACGAGCAATGCAGGTGCTTTGGCCGTCTTATATTCCCCCATCCCCACGCGAATTATTTCCATCGGAAGATCTCACTCCAATTGTCTTTAAAAGTGTACTGAAAGATTTGTCATCATCGGGTATAAGGTAAAAATGAATTTTTACTCCATCCAGCCCTTCTTCGAATTCGGTTTCCATTAAAAAAGCTGTGTCTCCCATGCAGCCGTAAAGGCTTAAGGGAAAACTCAGTATGGCACCGGCCATATCTATGGCGAGACTGGGTACAGAAATCCTTAAAGCCAGCTTTGTAAAATCGGAGAGAGCTGCTATAAAAGCACTGGCAATTATGTTCCCAATTTCTTTCAAGGCTGATTCTTCCATAGCCGTCAGTTCCAGCGTTTCTTTCGATTCGTGGAGTATAATTTTTAGTAAATTTGTTGTATCACCGGCCTGCATAATGAATAAAATATTAAAGCCTAGGTCTCCTTCCACTCTTAAAAAAATCCCAGTAACCAGATTCTCAGGCCCACCTACTGATTTTGATACTTCGTCAAAGGGTAACACCTTTATTTCCGGTATTTTCATCTGTACCTTTTGAGATAACAGCATCGACAGAGCTGTCGCAGCGTTTCCAGCCCCTATGTTTCCGACTTCCTTCAGGGCATCCAGCTCAAAAGTAGAAAACATACTTATCGAACCTCACATTATGGCCCTCTGCTGGGGCTCTCCGGGCCTTAATATTTTTTCAAGATTTAATATTATAAGCAGCCTGTCGTTTAATTTGCCCACCCCTTCTAAAAACTCGGAATTGATGTTTCCCGCAACGGAGGTTGAGGGTTCGATAGCTTCCTGAGGCAGCTGTATAACCTCCGTAGCGGAATCCACAATCATTCCCACAGTTAAATCATCTACCATAACTATAATGATTCTCGTATCACCGGTAATTTCGAGCGGGGGTAGGTCGAATCTCTTCCTCAGGTCTATTACCGGAACTATTTCACCCCTCAGGTTTATAACTCCTTCCACATAATGCGGCGCTTTCGGAACCCTGGTTATAGGCATCATCCGCTCGATCGTATTCACCTGCAGTATATCCACCCCATATTCTTCCTGCCCCAGTCTAAATACCACAAACTGGCGAACTTCCTCCATGGCACGAACCCCCTTTAAATCAAAGCATTGATATCTAGAATCAGTGCAACCTGACCGTCGCCCAAAATTGTAGCGCCGGCTATAAATCTTATGTTTTTCAAAAAGTTGCCCAGTGACTTAATGACTATCTCCTGTTCTCCCAGCAGAGAGTCGACTATTAATCCTACGTCTTTCTCTCCTTTTTTTACAATAACCACCGTGAGATTTTCATTTTTCAGACAGTTATCAGGTATGTCAAGCATCTCGTGCAATCTCAAAACTGGAATTACATTTCCCCTCAGTAGTATCACTTCGTGTTTATGTACTTTTTTAAGTTCCGTATTAGGTATAATTACTATTTCTTTAATTGCACTCAAAGGTATGGCGTATTTTTCCTGACCCAGCTGGACCATTAGAGCCTGGATTATGGCGAGAGTCAAAGGCAGCCGTATAGAAAAGGTCGTACCCTCATCTTTCGCGGTCTTAATTTCTACAGAACCACCCAGGGATTCGATTTTAGTCTTGACAACATCCAGCCCTACTCCTCTTCCCGAAATGTCCGTCACTCTCTCACTGGTGCTGAATCCGGATTCAAATAGGAAACTCAGGATTTCAATTTCCTTTAATTTTTTTACCTGGGATTTATCTACCATGTTTTTTTCCTGGGCTTTTTTCAATACTTTTTCCACATCGATGCCGCGCCCGTCATCGGATACCTCTATTACAACATTATTGCCGTCGTGAAAGGCCTTCAACTTTAATGTGCCTTCTCTGGGTTTGCCTTTTTTTAACCTTTCCGATGGCGTTTCGATTCCGTGATCCAAGGCGTTTCTTATCAGATGTATCAGTGGGTCACCTATTTCATCTATAACCGTCCGGTCCAGTTCGGTTTCAGCACCCTCAATTACCAGCTTGACTTCTTTGTTCAGTTCTCTTGACAGATCGCGTACCACCCTTGGGAACCGGTTAAAAACATTTTCAATGGGTACCATCCTTACCTTCATGACCGCGTCGTGGAGGTTTGAAGTTATTCTTTCCAGATATTCTAAGGCTTCTTTTCTTTTTTGCCCCTGTTCGGTTAAATTATCCAGCTCTTCTAAACGTGTTTTTATAATTATAAGCTCGCTGACAAGGTTCATAAGATTATCCAGTCTTTCGATATCCACTCTCAGCGTCTTGCTGGTATTTCTGATCCTGTTTGTCTCTTTTGGGCTTTCTTTGACAGAGGACGTTTCCCTTGCAACCGTCAGCTTTTTCTGGAAATTTCCCAAATTAATTTCCCTTACATTAACCGATTTTAACTCTGACACAGAATTAACCGCATTTAAGAGGTCTTCTTCCGATCTGGAAGATATTATGTAAATGTAAAATTCTTTATCAAATTTTTCGTCTTCAATATCTTGAATGTGAGGTTTTGTCTTTATTATTTCTCCCAGATTCTCTAGAGTTTTGAACACCAGGAAAGCCCGTGCGGATTTAAGAAGACAGTTTTCTTCCAGTTCCACGTGTAATTCCCATGTTTTTAAGTTTTTATTAGCCGCTTCTTCCATCAGTCGAAGTTCAAATTCATTAAAACCTGTATCATCTTTTCCTTCCGACTCGTCCGCAGCTTTGCTGTCATTAGACGTATTAGACATAACTTTTTTTATTTCGGCTATGGCAGGCCGGATGTCGGTTTCTCCTTCCCATCCTTCTTTAGAAATCTGTTCTGTCATTTCCTGGAGCATATCTACGCACTTCAAGAGTACATCTATAATGGTGTTTGTGATCGATAAACTTCCGTTCCTTATTTCATGCAGCAGGTCTTCCATTTCATGGGTCAACTCGGATATTTTATTAAAACCCATTGTACCCGCCATGCCTTTCAGCGTGTGAGCTGACCTGAAAATTTCATCCAAAATTTCCTGGCTTGGCTCGCTCTCGAGAGCTAAAAGACCATTATTCAGATTCTGAATATGTTCATTTGCTTCTTCCAGAAATACATTCAAGTACCGATTATCCACTTTATATATTCACCTCCTGGCTGTAAAATTTATCTAAATGCAACCTTTTTTACGTAATTTTCTTTGTTCGCTTAAAACGAATTTTATGATTTCGTCCCTTATATGCTCCTCTATATCGATGAATTGTACCCCCATATTATACGGACTAATGCGCCTACCAGGATCTTTGGTTATCCTAACGACTTTTGCTTTCAAATTGAGTTCTTTCGAGTCTAGCTGCAATTTTATCTCAACGATCTGCCCTTTCTCTATTTCCTTTCTGAAATATATCATCGCTCCGCTGGCACTCAAATCGATTACATAAGCATTTATCCAGTTTTCTGTCCCTTCAGGTCTAATCTTTACGTTCAAAGAGACCTGTAACCTGAAATAACCCCTTCTCTGGTTTTTTTCCGGAGGTCCCAGCAGTTCGACCGCTATAATCGGAATCGGAGCATATTTTTTGTCCACAACTCTAGCTTTTACGAAATAAAAGCTAGAGTTTTTTGCGTAGTAAATTCTGACAAGCTCATCGGATTTCAGGAAAAAAAGCTTCCCCTCAAAAAAGGGCATTCCCAGCAAAATCCTGTCACCGTCAAAATCCTCCACTTTTGTGGGAAGTGTTATATTCTGATCATCCCTAATTACCTCGATCTCGACTTTCATTCCTACTTCCAAATGCATATTTTTCATAGACTTAGAAACCCCCGTTTTTTACTTCCTCATAAATGATAAAAATTTTTTTATCCAGCCCCCGACCGTTTGCTCTCTAACAGGAAAATCGAGTTCACCCTCAAGTAGTCTCCTACCGATATTCATCACGCATTTCGATGGAAGGCTACTTGGAAATCTTACATAAAAAGGGACTTGTTCCATATTTGAACGAAAAACCGTTTTATCCTCTAGTATAAAACCTAAATAATTTATGGAGGTGCTCAAGAACTTTAAAGAAGCATTCGTTAACCTTTGAGCTGTTGCCTCTGCGGTTTTGAAATTATCGGCTTTATTGACGACAAGATGTATTTTTTCGACATCCTTGTGAACCAATTTGATAACTGCATATGCATCGGTCAACGAAGTGGGTTCCGGCGTTGTTACCACAACAACCTCTTTCGAAGCGCGGACGAGGCTCATAACGTTTTTAGATATACCTGCACCGGTATCGATAACTATAATATCTAGGGGCAGATCTATATTATTAAAGGCCTTGATCAGTCCGTCGATTTCGGTCTGCGACAGATTGGCGAGATTATAAAGTCCTGAAGCGCCGGGGATTATCTTTATTCCTCCGGGTCCATCTAAAATGATGTCATTTATAGATTTCTGACCTGCTAACACATGAAATAAGTTAAACTTAGGATTTAGCCCCATTAAAAGATCGACATTTGCAAGCCCAAGATCGGCGTCAATTAATAGGACGCTCTTACCCATTTCCTGCAGCGCAATGGATACGTTAACCGAAAAATTAGTTTTTCCCACTCCACCCTTACCACTGGTCACTGCTATAACCCTAACCGAATTTGAAACCTTTACCTGATGAACCCGTCTTTTCTCCAAGCTCCGCAGTTTACTGGCCTGATCGTTCATCGATCGCTTCCCTCCAGGATGAGATCTGCTATTTTGGCAGCCGAGGCAACCTCTATATCGTCTGGAACGTTTTGACCAACCGTAAGGTATGAGGGACTGCAGTTTGTAGAATAAATAGCATTCAATATTAGTCCGTAGGTTCTGGTTTCATCAAGTTTGGTAAAGATAAGTTTTTGATAATTTATTTCCTTGTAATTCTCCAGAATTTCGTAAATATCCCCTGTTCTGGTTGTAGCACTTATTACCATATGGGTTTCTGTTGGCTTTATATTTTCTATCAAACCCTTAATTTTTTTGATCTGCATTTTATTCCTGGGGCTTGTACCCATAGTGTCGATCAAAATTAGGTCGTAACCGGAAAGCTTCTTCAATAAAATCGGGGCTTCTTTTGGTTCAAATATTACTTCTACCGGAATTTCAAGAAGGTCCCCATAGGTCTTCAGCTGCTCAACAGCACCAACCCGGTAAGTGTCGGCAGTAACTAGGGCAACTTTTTTTCCCTGGTTTAGCGTATAAAAAGCAGCGAGTTTTGCTATCGTGGTAGTTTTTCCAACTCCGGTCGGACCTACAAACACGATTTTGGATGGTTCGCTTTCCAAAAATTTTATTGGCTCCGTGGGCTTTATTATTGATATAATCTGGTTTTTTAAATAAGTCTTGGCCGCATTTTCGTCAAAGTTTTCACCGGGAAAATCTCGTTTTAAACCATCGATAAACTTATCTATTAAATCCTTATCTATTTCCATCAATTTAAGCCTTTGGTATATTTCACCCAGTGGTGACGGTAAGTCCGGCAAGGGTTTTTCTATATGTACACCTCGGGAGTACAGATTTTTCAGCATATCTTTTACTTCGTTTATCTCGTTTTTTATATCTTCCAGTTTTTCTTGGCTGTTTTCCCTTTTAGGTACCGAGTATATCACGGGGTTTGACATTGGTTTTGCCGTTGCGTTTACGTCACAGGCGGCTATTACTTCAACTTTGGTCTTGGAAAGAAATCCCAGAATCCCGCCCTTTTTAATCTGCCTTGTCTGAAGAATTATTGCATCTTTTCCAAGCTCACTTTTTACTTTGTAAAGCGCTTCCTGTATGTTATCTGCTATGTAAGTCTTAATCCTCATTTACACTTTCACCGTCCCCACTGACCTTACTTCTACATTTGGATCTATCTCCCCGTAAGACAGCACCGGTATATGTGGTAGGCTGGTTTCTATAATTTTTCTAAAATGTCTCCTGACAAGGGGATTGGTCAGAACAATAGGCTGCATCCCGCGCCTTGTGACCTGATTGATGTTGTCTATCAACGAGCTTATCATTTTTTGAACAGTAGCCGGATCGATCGAGATGTACACACCGTTCTCCGTCTGGGTAACCGAGTTTGAAATGAGCTCCTCTACATTCTTGTCAAGGGTTATTACATGAGCCTTTTTATCGGGAATAAACCGGCTGGTTATAACTCTTTTCAACCGCTGCCTTACGTATTCCGTCAGGACATCGGTATCTTTGGTTATGTTAGAGTAGTCACCTAGTGTCTCCAGTATCGTAACCATATCTCTTATTGGTACATTTTCTCTGAGTAGATTTGACAGCACCTTTTGGATTTCACCGAGGGTCAAAACTTTTGGCACTAGTTCTTCGACAAGAGAAGGATATTGCTCTTTTATATTATCCAGGATATTCTTCACTTCCTGCCTTCCGATCAGCTCGTGGGCATAGGCTTTTATTATCTCTGTCAGATGGGTGGCTATAACCGATGAAGAGTCCACTACAGTGTACCCAAGTATTTCAGCTTTTTCTTTTTTATCGCTAGTAATCCACTTCGCCGGTAATCCGAAAGCGGGTTCCCGGGTATCAATACCGTCTATTTCTATAGGCCCACCGGTAGGATTCATCACCAGGTAGTGGTCAACTTTCAGTTCCCCTCTTGCTGCTTCTACACCTTTTATTTTTATAACGTACTCATTGGGCTTTAATTGGATATTGTCTCTCAATCTCACCATCGGAACTATCATGCCCAGATCCAGCGCACACTGGCGCCTTATCATAATCACCCTGTCCAGCAGGTCCCCTCCCTGGTTTACATCGGCAAGGGGTATTATGTTGTAGCCGAATTCTACTTCGATAGGATCTACCTGCAACAATGACAGTATGTTCTCCGGCTTTCTGATTTCTTCCAGTTCCTTTTCTTTGCGCATTTCCTGCTCCTTCAAATTTTCCCGCTGGGATATCCTCTGTATGGACAAACCCATGTATCCGAATATTCCCGCAAGGGCCAGAAATGGAATATGCGGCAGACCGGGAATTACCGCGAAAAAGGCTAGCACACCGGCGGCTATCAGCAGGATCTTCGGGTAGGAAGTAAGCTGTTTTATGAGACCTTCCCCCATATTCCCTTCGCTGGCCGCTTTTGTCACTATGATGCCTGTAGCTGTAGATACAAGCAGTGCAGGTATCTGGCTTACCAGTCCGTCCCCAACGGTAAGAAGGACGTATCTGTTTAATGCGGTCATTGCGTCGAGGCCCTGGAAGACCATCCCCGTAATCAATCCACCAATGATGTTTATGGCCGTTATAATAATTCCTGCTATGGCATCGCCTTTTACAAACTTACTGGCACCATCCATAGCCCCGTAAAAATCCGCTTCCAGCTGAATTTCCATTCGGCGCTGTCTGGCTTCGGCTTCAGTGATAAGACCGGAATTAAGGTCTGCATCGATGCTCATCTGCTTGCCGGGCATTGCATCCAAAGTAAATCTTGCAGCCACTTCGGCGACTCTTTCAGCGCCGCGCGTAATAACCATGAATTGAATGATAACTATGATGAGGAAAATTATAAATCCTACCAGCACGTTGCCCTTGACCACGAAATTTCCGAAAGCCTCAATAACCTGACCGGCATAACCTTCTAACAATATCAGACGGGTTGAAGATATATTGAGAGCAAGTCTGAACAGCGTAGCCATCAGCAGTAAAGATGGGAATATGGAAAAGCTAAGAGGTTTCTCCGTATTCATGGCTACCAGCAGAATTACCAGGGAAAATGTTATATTAAATGAGAGCAGTATATCAAGTAACCCCGAAGGTAAAGGTATTACCATCATAACGATAACCAGAACCACAAAAAAAGCTACAGCCACATCGTAGGATTTCAACTACTACACCCTCCTCCCCTTCAAACTATAGACAAAAGCGAGAATTTCGGCGACGGCGTTATAGAACTCTTCGGGGATAATATCACCTACTTCTACCGACTTAAACAAGGTCTGGGCAAGCGGCTTATTTTCGACAATCGGTATATCTTCCCTTTCGGCTATCTCCTTTATCTTTTCGGCAATGGCACCGGTTCCTTTTGCCAAGACGACAGGTGCCGCATGAACCGACGCATCATAGCCTAAAGCAATCGCGATGTGGGTTGGGTTTGTAATTACCACATCGGCCTTTTTAACTTCCTGCATCATGCGCCTTCGCGACATCTGGCGCTGTACCTGACGTATTCTGGATTTAATCTGCGGATTACCTTCCACTTCTTTGAGTTCTTCTTTGACGTCTTCCTTTGACATCATCAGGCTCTTCTCGTACTCATACCACTGGTAACCGTAGTCAAGAACTGAAAGAACCAAAAGTGCAATGCCTACCTTCAATCCCAATCTAAACATCATGCTCGTAAAATATCCCAGCGATTCCGTAAAGCTCATATCCAGCATCAGTGCTACAGTATCTTTTATTTCAACGAACCCACCATAAAATATGTAAATTATCAGGATTATTTTAACTAATGCTTTTACAAGCTCGATCAGGCTCCTTTTGGAAAAAATCCTTTTTGCTCCCTCGACCGGATTTATTCTGTCGAGCTTAGGTGAAATAGGTTCGAGGCTGAATACAAAACCAACCTGTAAAAAATTTACCAGAAGTCCAACTAAAACTATGCCTACAGCCACGGGCGCTGTCGACTTTAATACAAACACAATAGAAGAATAAAATATGCCGTAAATGTCACTGATACTGAGATCTTGTCTAATTAAATTTTCTATAAAAAACTGCCTTAAAAACGAACCGGTATTTTCGAATATGTAAATCCCGAAAATTTTTAAAAGAACAAAGCTTGCGAGGAGAATTAAAGCAGAATTAAGCTCCCTGCTCGAAAAAACCTGCCCCCGCTCTCTGGCTTTTTGCCTTCTTCGGGGAGTCGCTTTCTCTGTTTTTTCCTGGGAAAATAGCTGTAAGTTCATGGTGAATTCAACATTCCTCGCAGTATTAGCTGTATACTTTTGTAACTACCGCTGAATAAAACATCCAGGGCCAACACGTACATCGGTAGCGCTATAATCAGGGCAATAAAACCGATAATTATTTTAAAGGGCAGTCCCACAATAAACACATTCATCTGGGGTACCGTTCTGGCTATAACGCCAAGGGCAAAATCCGCCAGGAAAGTTGCTGCAACAACAGGGATACTCATTTTTACCCCTGCAGCAAACATTTCAAAAAAGCTCTTAAGCATTCCCTCCAGGAAAGAATCGTGTAAGCCTGCTCCTCCTAGGGGTAATATATCATAACTTTTCATTAAGGCATTTAGCAAAACATGATGGCCGTTAATGCTCAAAAATATGAGGATAGTCAGAATGTAAAAGAAATTCCCCATTACCGGTATCTGGGCGTTGGTTTGAGGATCTATGACGTTTACTATACCGAAGCCCATTTGCAGGTCTATTATTTCACCGCATATATAAACTGCCGAGAATACTACAAATGTTATGAACCCTATTGAAAGCCCTACTGCTGTTTCCCTGATAAAAAGGATCACCGTATCCCACAGGTTATCAGGAAGGGGTATTTTATTTACAACCGGGTATAAGATTACGGCTATTAGCGCTGAAACACCCAATCTGCCCTGTACCGGAAATTCACGCCTGCCGAAGACCGGTGTTAGGATAAAAAAACCCAAAATCCTGAAAAAAACAAGCAAAAAATTTACTATTATAAATTCCATTTTTATTCACCGATGCTCAATGGATAAAATTGGGCATTTCTCTAAATAAAGTTTCGGTAAAGTTTACCATCAGATTAAGCATCCACGGCCCGAATATCAAAATAGCCATCATCACCACTACGATCTTGGGCACGAACGTCAGGGATTGCTCCTGTATCTGAGTCGTAGCCTGGAAAATACTAATTAACAGTCCCACCAGCATTCCAATGCCCAACATTGGAGCTGACACCAGTATAACCATGCTAAGGGCCTCACGGGCAAGATAAATTACGGTCTCCTGTGTCAATCAGTCATCCCACCCCGATCATTATCAATGAAAACTCGATAAAAGAGAACTTACAACAAGATTCCACCCGTCAACCATAACGAACAGCAGTATCTTAAACGGAAGTGATATCATAACGGGCGGCAACATCAACATACCCATGGACATGAGAGTGCTCGCCACAATCATGTCTATCACCAGAAAAGGCACGAATATTATAAATCCCATCTGGAAAGCGGTTTTTAATTCACTTATAATGAAAGCCGGTATTAAAACATAAGTTGGAACATCATCTAGGGTTCTTACCTGGTTTTGTAGTTTGGCATGATAGAGAAATAGGGCTAAATCCTTTTCTCTGGTTTGCCTGAACATAAAATCCCTCAGCGGTTTTTGCGCTAACTGTAAAGCTTCCTGCGTGGTTATTTCTTCTCTCATATAGGGCTGAATCGCGTTTTTGTTTATATCGTCAAAAACAGGAGCCATGACGAAAAATGTAATGAATAACGCCAGTCCTATGAGAACTTGATTTGGAGGTATCTGCTGAGTCCCGAGACCACTGCGGACAAAGGAAAACACGATTACTATTCTTATAAATGAAGTCATCATTATGAGGATGGACGGAGCCAGGGTCAGTATTGTCAGAATAAGTAGGACCTGCAACGATAAAGCCGTTTCCTGGGGATTGCGCGCCGATCTTACAAAATCCAGCATTGGAATAGGTGGCTCTGGATCAGCCAAAGCCGTTATTGGTATTGACAAGAGAATTACAGCCGCGAGAAACGCCGTGACCCATCTAATTTTTTTCTTCATAATTTTGCATCACCGTCTTTAATACTGTGAAAGCTTTTTATTTTCTTTAAAAAATTATCAAGTTGATTTGCAAAATTCCTGTTTTCAAAATTACCGGTATTTTCAGCCTCATAAATTAGTTCCGCAGTTTTTTCATCCAGCTTTCCGATAAGGCGAATCTCCTTTTCTGATGCAGCCAGTACTTGCAGCCCGATCGGAGATTTAATTATAAATACACGGTTATGGGAATCCAGATGAAGTACATCCACTACCTCCATGTACTTGCTCTTCCAGCGCGAATACGGTGTTAATCTTGCCAGCCACCGGGTAATTATAAGCGCCAGGATGCAAACAAAAACTAAAGTAATAAAATACACTGCGAACTTCAAAAAGCTCTGCCACGATGAATAATTCTGTTGTGAATCGATAGGTTTTTCAAAACTGTACTTTTTTAAATTATTTACATCTATCGGATCGCCATCATCCCCCGGCGCCGCCAAGCTCCCTTTAAATCCTAAAAACAATACTGCTAAAATGATCAAAGCATAAAAAGCGTACTTTTTTTTCATGTTGCAACCTTCTTTACGACAGAGCTTTTTTAACGGCTTCCAGCACCCTGTCTGGCTGAAACGGTTTAACGACGAAATCCCTGGCTCCTGCCTGTATTGCGTCTATCACCATTGCCTGTTGTCCCATTGCGGAACACATTATTATCCTCGCATCAGGGTCTATGCTTTTTATCCTCCTCACTGCTTCTATGCCATCCATTTCCGGCATAGTAATATCCATCACGACTAGACTGGGTTTCAATTCTTTATACTTCTCTACAGCAACAGCGCCGTTTTCGGCTTCTCCAGCAACCTCATACCCGTTCTTTGTGAGTATGTCTTTAATCATCATCCTCATGAATGCGGCATCATCGACGATCAAAATTCCTGCCATTTTCACTCATCCTCCCGGTTACTGTAAGTAATGTACTTTCTCAATAGAATTTAAAATTTCGGTTATTCTGACCCCAAAACTTTCATCGATCACTACAACCTCTCCCCTGGCAATAAGCTTGCCGTTTACAAGGATATCCACCGGCTCTCCCGCAAGTTTTTCCAGCTCAATTATTGAACCCGGTCCTATTTCCAGGATCTCTTTTATTTTTTTAACCGTCCTCCCTAATTCTACCGATATTTCGAGGGGAACATCCATGATGAGATCCAGGGAAGATTTCTTACCAGAAGTTTCAGCCTCACCGAAGTCCTCGAGTTCCACAGGTTTTACGCTAACTTTTTCTGCTTTTTTCTCATTGAAGGGCTTTTGCGGCTCGGGCGGTGCATTTTCAAGAATATGTTCATCCGTATCATCGCTTTTTGAAGTTTCGAAAGGAATTCCCTTTGATATGGACATCAACTCTCTCACTAACTTTTTTGCAAAAGGTATTGTCATGAGGAGCATGATTTCGCTTTCTATTAAGTCTCCCACCTCCATCTTAAAAGAAATCTTCACAATCTTTTCGTCCTTTTTGAAATAACTTTGGAGCGTCTCGTCGGCAAAATTTACTCGTTTCAGTGTTGGAGGGGAAATGTTGATGTTTTTTTTCAACATCGTAGAAAGCGAGGTGGCCGAGGATCCCATCATCTGATTCATCGCCTCTCCTACGGCACTTAACCTTAGCTCATCGAGTTCCACCTCGGTATTCCTGCCGTCCCCTCCCATCATAAGATCAGCGATAATTTTTGCGTCTTCTTCCTTCATTATTAAAATAGAGCTTCCCTCGATACCCTCGGTATGATCCACTATAATCGCAATAAAAGGTATTGAGTATTTCTCTTGCAGTTTTTCTACGGTGGTGAGAGCTACATCGGGGGTGGTTATAGTTACTTTGTTTCTCAAGAGGGTATAAAGGGTGGTAGCAGAAGTACCTATGGATATGTTGCCTATTTCACCTAGGGCATCGATTTCCTCCTGAGAAAGAAATTCCCCTTCATCCTGATTAGAAAGGGATTTATTCAAAAGCTCATTTATTTCCTCCTGCGACAAAATCCGATTTTCATCCATTGGCTTCATCCCTCTCACTTATAACTTTATTAATTCTTACCGCAAACCTTCCGTTTCGCTTACCCATTATACCTTTGTATTTGAGTTTATCGTATACGTAAACATCGACTTCGCTATTAATATGCTTGTCCAGCTGTATTACATCTCCTACATCCAGATCTAAAAATTCTCTCACGGTTATTTTAGCTTTGCCGATCTCAGCTCTTATCTCGGCATTTACATTTTCCAACTTTCTGGTTATGGTTTTTATAAAGCTCTCGGGACTCTCCTTTTTGCTGTTCGATAACCATATTTTGGTAGAAAGTCTTGACATTACAGGTTCAATTACTATATAAGGTATGCAGATATTTATCAGCCCATCGGTCTTGCCAATCCTCGTATTGATTGTAATTAAAGCTACAGCCTCATTGGGTGAGACCAGTTGAACAAATTGGGGATTTGTTTCAAGTTTATCAAAAACGGGGTGAATTTCTAAAATATCCTGCCACGCTTCTTGCATCAGTTTAACAAGTTTTGAATAGACCCTGTGAAGGATATTAGCCTCGATTTCGGTAGGCTCTCTGGGTTTATCTTTATATTCACCGCTCCCTCCTAAAAGCCTGTCTATGATTGAAAAAGCCATGGATACGTTCATTGCAATAATTATAGCTCCCCTTAGCGGCTGGAAATCGACAATACCTATTATGGACGGATTCGGAATGGAGGATATGAATTCCGAATACGGCATCTGGTCAACGCTGGATGCATTTATTTGAACCAGAGTCCTTAACTGGGTTGAAAAAAAAGTGATGAGCTGCCTTGAAAAATTTTCATGGATAAGGTGGAGTGTATTGAGCTGCTCTTTCGAAAATTTATTGGGCTTTTTAAAATCGTAAACCTTTATTTTCTTTTCGTTAGCTTCTTTTTTTATCTCTTCAGCTTTTATTTCACCTGTAGTTAGTGCAGCTATTAGAGCGTCTATTTCACTCTGGGAAAGAATTTCGGACAAATTACAGACCTCCTTAACTAGTTTACAATTATGTTGGTAAAAAATACATCTTCTACTTTCCCCTTCCCCACCACCGCATTTATCTTTTCTTTCAATTCTTTTTTGAGAATTTCCATACCCTTACTATCCTTTACGGAGTCATATGTCTTGGACCGAAGAATGGAATAAACTCTGTCTTTTATTTCATACTCTTTAGCCTGTATCTGTTTTTCCGTTTCCTTATCACTCAATATGCATACGATTGAAAGTTTAATATAGCCTTTGTCGGCGAGATTCGTCAAAAAATCACCCAACTGATAAGTTATAGTTTCTTTTTTTTCTTCTTTTTTTTCTCCATCTTCCGCTATTAAATTTTTTGCAATAAAATATGTAGTCGCTGTAGAAATTATCATGAATAATACGATTAATAACAGCAGGCCGAATACGGACTGCATCCTGCTTTTTGAATTGTTTGTCTCTTCAGGCATGAATTTACCTCCATTCACCTGGGCTCCTGTGCTCCTGAGGAAGAATTTAATATTATTATGTCTACACGCCTGTTCAGGGCCCTGTTTTTCTCCGAATCATTGGGTGCAATAGGGTGGTATTCTCCGTAACCCGCAGCAGAGATCATATGGGGGGATATATTATGTTTTTCAATAAAATACCTGACTACATTAACCGCTCTCGTTGTCGACAGTTCCCAGTTTGAGGGAAATTCACTGTTATGGATTGGTACATTGTCAGTATGCCCTTCAACTCTGATTGGTCGCTGGATCTTTTTCAAGATAGGTGCGATTTTATCCAGTACCTGTCTGGCATCCTCTCTCAAGTAAGCTTTACCGGAATCGAAAAGGGCTCCTTCAATAAATCTTATTGCAAGTCCCCTTTCCTCCCTTTCCACCCTAATCCCTTTTAAATTATTTTCATTTATTATCTCTTGGAAGGTGTTTTCTAAATTCTCAAATTCCCTTCTTTCTCCGGCACCCGACAAATTCCCACCGAGTGCATCACCCTCTATAAAACCTTTATTTATCATCGTTGTCCCGCCATCTAATAAACCAAAAGAGCCCTGTAAAGAAGCCATAGCCATATCGAACTTTTTGGCATCAATATTTGAAAGGGCAAATAGCAGTACGAAAAATATTAGAATCTGAGTAATAAGGTCACCGTAAGTGGTCATCCAGAGAGGAGCACCGGGAGGCTGGCTATCGCTACCCCCTCCGTTCCTTCTTCTAACGCCAGGCAAGGCTATCACCGCTCTCTGAAGAAGTGGCCCTTTCTTTTAACGTTTCTCTCACTTTCGGAGCCAGAAATGCTTTGAGTTTTTCTTCAATTATCCTGGGGTTTTCCCCGGCCTGTATGGAAAGAATGCCCTCTATTATTACCTCTTTCATCAGTATCTCCTGCTTGCTTCTAACTTTCAGTTTGCCGGCAATAGGAAGAAAAAGGAAATTTGCAAGAACAGCTCCATAAAAAGTGGTTATAAGAGCCACGGCCATCCCCGGGCCTACGGCACTGGGATCATCTATTTTATTCAACATTTGGATTAAACCTATTATGGTACCTATCAACCCGTATGCGGGAGCTAATGCGCCCATAGTTTCAAATATGCTCTGGCCTTCTTTGTGTCTTTCCTCTAGAAAAGCTAGTTCCGTTTCCAGGATATTTTTAACGAGCTCCGGATCGGTACCGTCCACCACCAGCATTATGCCTCTTTTCATAAAATCGTCTTGAACCTGAGATGCTGTATCCTCGAGGGCAAGAAGCCCTTCTCTCCTAGCTATATCCGCCAGGTTTACTATTGTCCGGATTATCTCTTCACTGCTCATCGGTTTTTCTATAAAAACAACCTTAAGTATTTTCACAACCTCTATGAGTTTTGAGAGGGGGTAATTTATCAGAGTTGAAGCCACAACGCCTCCTAATACTATCAGCATTGAAGGTATATTTATAAAAGCGCTAAGGGGTCCCCCCATGTATATGGCCCACAGGAAAATTATAAGCCCACCTATTATTCCGATTATTGTGGCGCGATCCATCAGCCTTCACTTCCCTTTACAATTCTTCTTTTATATTCGATGACCTTGTTCACCACTTCTTCGGGCGATTCCCGCACTATGTATGTCTTCTCGTTAGTCAGTTTTATTACGGTATCCGGTGTAGGCTCTATTGTCTCAATCAGCTCAGCATTGAGGTAAAACCTCTTGCCGTTTAATTTCGTAAGTTCAACCAACATCACACCTCTTTTCATCAGCCCGGGCTAAAGAGCCCGGGCTCCGAGTAAATTACCTCTTGATATTAACCAATTCCTGAAGCATCTCGTCAGATGCCGTGATTACTCTGGAATTAGCCTGGAAGCCCCTCTGGGTTATTATCATCTGGGTGAACTCTTCTGCCAGGTCCACGTTGGACATTTCCAGCGAACCCGGCGATATTGTACCCCTTCCGCCGGTGCCAGCCAGGCCTATCTGCGGTTCACCCGAATTATTGGAATAAGTATACATGTTCCTTCCGGCCTTCATTAGCCCCGCCGGGTTGTTGAAGACCGCCAGGGCCACCTGGGCAAGCTCCATAGTCTGGCCGTTGTCGAACACGCCCGTTATGGTACCGGTAGAATCCACCGAAATGCCAAGCAGGGTACCAGCCGGGTAACCGTTCTGATAGGAGAGGTCTACGGTGGTCTCTTTTGCGTACTGGGTTACATTTGAGAAATCAGGAGTGAATGTAATAGGATTGGCCCCAACTATTGTAAGTGTAACGGAGTTTATTGTACTGCCCCCCGAAAGGTTGCCGTTAGGGTCAAAGGCCAGCGTGCCCGTATCACTACCGCTGGATACAGATATGAGTGTCGGGTCGAAACTTATGTCATAGTCCCAGGTATTGTCGCCATTATTTGTAAAAGTGATCGTAAGGTTATGGGCTCTTCCTAGGGAATCGTAGACCTTGAACGGGATGGTAACTACCTGGTCAGCTTTGTTTAGATTTTTTGCGAACACAACTATATCTGTGGGTTTTGCTGGCATCAGCATGCCCTTCTGTATATTTATCGGCTTTATATCCTGCGGCGTCTTTGACGATGAATCCTGCCACCCCATTACTTTAAAGCCATTGGCTGTATTGACCAGATTGCCTTGTTCATCGAATCCGAAATTGCCGGCTCTCGTATAGTAGTAACCCTGGCCGTCGGACAGTATGAAGAAGCCGTCGCCCTCGATAGCAAGATCAGTCATATTCCCCGTGGCCTCAAGGCTGGTCGGAGTGTGTATGGTGTCAATGGCCGCAATTGTCATCCCAAGTCCTATCTGCATCGGGTTAGTTCCCCCGCGATTACCCTGTGCCGAAGACGCTCCCCTCATGGTCTGGCTCAGGGTATCCTGAAAAGTCACCCGGCTTTTTTTATAACCGACCGTATTGACATTGGCTATGTTGTTGCCTATTACGTCCATTTTTATTTGATGATTTCTCAGGCCGGTAACGCCCGAAAACATTGACCGCATCATAATTTATACCTCCCCGTTTAAATTGATGATTTCGGGGTGCCTGGACTCCTTCTGTCGTTCCGGAGCCCTGAGCCTCCTTTTGGTCCGGCTCACATTATTACGGCACCATCGATATTTGTAAAGACATTCTCTTTGAGGTTGGGCCCATCAACCGCTGTTATGATAGTCTTGTTTTTTACACTGACAATAAAGGCTATGTCGTTCATAAGTATAAGCGATTCTCTGACACCCTTTTTCTCAGCTTTTTCCACGGCGATGTTGAGTTTTTTGACTTGCTCAGGAGTCAAATTTATATTTCTTGAACTCATGCGCAGCTGCGCGTGCTTGGAAATCTTTAGCTGATTGTCCAGCTTTTCCTCTAAAATTTTTTGGAAACTGCTCGGATCGCGCGAAATTTCCTCTTTTCTTACGCTTTGCCCCGTGGGTTCAATCCTGTTGGAGTACAGAATATCAGGGGAAATTTTTATATATTCGTCCACATAACCACCATCCCGATTCCGTCTTTACCTTATTTCATAGACATCCTGCAGAGGGACCAGCTTTTCTTCATCCCCGATGATCAAATTTAAATTGCCTTTGTCGAAGGTCACACCCTTTATGATTCCTGAGACATACTCTTCTTCAATACGGGCTTTACCGGTCTTTCCTATGAAACTAACCGCAGACATCGCTGATATTTGGGAATTCAAATTCTGCAGCTGTTCCAGGGATGAGAAAGTGGCAAGCTGCGCTATGTATTCCTTGCTGTCAAGAGGTTCGAGGGGATTCTGATATTTCAGCTGGGTTATCAGCAGCTTCAAAAAGTCATCTTTTCCGAGTTGAGCTCTGCCAACTGCTGGATTGTCATCGCCGCTATATGTCTGCGACGCTGCTGTAAAATTAACCTTGTCCACGTTTTGAACCTCCCTTCATACCACATAATTTATCGTACTTGGTCCGAGGACTTCGTAATATGCGGTTCCCGACGCGTCTATACCTTCATCTCTTCCAAACCCTGTTCCCCCTATGTTCCCGTTTCCCGCTTTTTTGTAAGTGTTATGCCATTGACCATTTTCAAATTTCTGTCCCTTTTGACTCATATCGAATTGAGATGAAAATTCATAGACATTAATTTCGGTAATCGCATAACCCTGCTGTTGAATTTGATTTTTAATTTCATGAGCATTTGCCTGCAGAGTTTCTCTGAAATAAGCATTCTTTACAAAAAGCTCTGCTGTCAATTTCCCTTTGTCATCAACGATCTTTATGAATATATCGCCCAGGAATTCAGGTTTGAGCTTGATACTCATCTCTCTGACCTGGCCTTTTAAAGCCATTTGGACCTTCTCAACCACTTTATCGAATATTTCAGTTCTGAAAAATTGCTCCGGCTTTTGTTCAGCGATTTTTCCGTTTCCTACCCTTTCGGTGGTGAAGGCTTTATCATCTGCACTCATGCTTATCGCAGCGTGCTGAACGCTGACATTTAAAATTTCAGTTTTGTCTTCTAAAGCTTTGACCCTATGGCCGTCAGGTAATGATTCGTAACTGCCGGCTGTAGTTTCTGCTAGAATATTTCTATTTAAATTTAATACTCCTTCGCTGCTTGTTGCATTGCAGAGTTCCGATTTGCCATTACTTTGAACCTCGACGCTTCTTTCTCTGGTGACTACCTGGAATTTTTCAGGTGTGAAACTTTTTTGGAGAAATTGTTCCAAACGGTCTTTAAAGTCCTGCAAATCTAATGATTTTAGCTGCGGCATTGAATCACAGAGTCTTCTGTAAAGCTGCAGAATTTTAAGGTTATCTATCTTGCCGCTCTTTTCAAGTTGTATTACTATATTTTTCAATAGCGGGAGTATATCCTTATTGAACCGGTTTGCTTCGGCAAAAATCACAGGCACAATACGCTCAGCGCTTTCGGTGTTAAATGCGATTTCCCCCGTTGTTCTTAAATTCTGGTATAAAAAGCTAATAAGTTGGAGCAGAGCACTTAAAACATCGGCACTTAAATTTTTTTCGCCGGAGTCCTGTTGTAAAAGTTCCAGCAGGTTTTTAAAATCGCACCGATCTTCGTCGATATTACTTTGTCTAAAATCGACCTTCATTTGACTTGCCAGGACGGGGAAAAAGGCAGCCGATTCGGCAAACACGTTCTTCACCTCCTTTCTCTTTTTGTTTTTTATATTACTGGAGGCCCGATAGTTTCTTGGTAATTGCCGCCGCTCGCTTGGGGTCCATATTGGCCAGTATTTCAGCAACGGATTCCTTGTTCATATTACTAAAAATCTGTATTACAATTTCGTCTTCCATGGATTCGAATATTGTTGCGGCTTTGCCGGCCTCCATTAATTCGTAGTACTGGGCGATATTTTTCATATTCTGCTCGCTTTTTTCCATCTTTGCTTTTGCCAGGTTAAGTTCCTCTTCTTTTGTCTTTAGCTCTATTTCCTTATTTTTCAGCTCTTCCTGTTTTTTACTTATTTCCTCGAGCTGCGTGTTGATCTTGTCCCACTCAGCCTGTATCATGCTTCTTTCTTTTTCGATCTCCTCCAAAACATTTTTTTCTTCAGCGGTCCGAGTTGAAAATCTTGCTCCTATAAATGGAATTTTCGAGATAGCATTGCTAAACGCCGGTCCTGCCTTTCCCGCTTTAAAAAACCATAGATAGAAGATAACTCCGGCTATCAGAGTTGCGATAAGGACAACTGCAACACCTATCAAGGTATATTTTTTTTCAGCCATGTTCACAGTTTAAATCCTCCTCCCCGCCTGAAATAAGCGAGTGAGGCAATATCATCAAGAATCTTCTGTTCTTCTCTGTTAGATTCTATAAGATAAGCGCCGAATCTTTTATCTTTCAATTTCTCCAGAATCTCCCTTTCCTGCTTTGAACTTATAAAATCATCAACCGCTTTATTATATCGTTCATGAGCGCCGGCAACTTTGTACTTTTGTTTTTTTACCTTTAAATCAAGGGTATTAATGCATGCTTCGAAAAAGGGAAGTTCTGCTGCCTTTAGTGACTCCCGCATTTTTTGCTCTAAATTGACCTTTACGGCAGCTTTGCTCTCTTCCAAAATCTTCAGCTCATACTTTTCCCTTTCCAGCGTTATTATGGCTTGCATCAACTGCTGTTTCTTTATCTGTTCGATTTTCTGTTTCACCCTGAGGGGGGTGTTCAGATTGAATTTAAACCGCTTCATTGGATGCAATTACTCCTTTTCAAAGATGCTCTTTAGATTCGCTAGGGCCTCTTCGTAATCGACTTTTTCATCTACTTCCTGAACCAGAAAGTTCCTGATATCATCTATATATTTTAATGCCTCATCTATTTTCGGGTTACTCCCCCTCACATAAGCACCGATGTTTATAAGGTCTTCTGCCTCGTTATAAATTGAAATCAAGCTTTTTACCTTTGCGGCCAACTTCCTATGTTCATCGGATATAACATCGTTCATTAGACGGCTTATACTGGCCAGCACGTCAATGGCCGGGTAGTGGTTCCTGTTTGCAAGAGTCCTCGAAAGAACTATGTGCCCATCAAGTATACCCCTTACGGTATCCGATATAGGTTCGTTCAAGTCATCGCCCTCTACGAGGACCGTATAAATCCCCGTAATAGAGCCGGCGCTGGATGTCCCCGCCCTCTCCAGCAGTTTCGGCAGTATTGCGAAAACCGAAGGCGTATATCCCTTGGTTACCGGCGGTTCCCCTGCCGCCAGTCCAACTTCCCGCTGCGCCATGGCAAACCTGGTAACCGAATCCATCATCAGCATTACGTCAAGCCCCTGATCTCTGAAGTACTCGGCGATAGCGGTGGCAGTAAATGCCGCCTTTGTCCTTATCAGCGGTGATTTATCCGATGTAGCCACCACTACCACAGACCTTTTTAAACCTTCTTCTCCCAGGTCCTTCATAAGAAAGCTATTGAGTTCCCTTCCCCTTTCTCCTATGAGGGCTATTACGTTTACATCCGCTTTTGTATTTCTGGCAATCATTCCAAGCAGGGTGCTTTTCCCCACACCGCTACCTGCAAAAATTCCCACCCTCTGGCCCCGCCCGCAAGTAAGAAGCGTATCTATTACCTTTATTCCCAAGGGCAAGGGGCTGGTTATCGGTGCGCGTTCTACAGGATTTGGCGGGGAATTGAACAGGGGATAATGAATGTGGCTTTTTACGGGGCCTTTGCCGTCGATCGGAGTTCCAAGACCATCCAGTATCCTGCCCAGCAGTTGCTCTCCAACGGGTACCGTGAGCTTCTTACCCGTAGCTTCAACTTCGTCGCCGGGCCCAATGCCTTCCATATCGCCGAGGGGCATCAGGATTAACGTATCATCTCGGAAACCCACAACTTCAGCCAGCAACTTTTTAGGCTCTCTGGAAGCTTTTATTCGGCAAATCTCCCCTATCTCCGCCGGTGGCCCCTTTGATTCTATCGTAAGACCTACGATTTTTGATATTTTACCCCTGGGCTTTAATGTATCGATACCGTCTATAAGGGTTTTGTAGTAATTAAAAAATTCACTAATCATCCTCCAGTACTTCCATTTCCTTTAATGCAGTTTGAAGGTTATCCAGCTGGGTGCGCAAACCTGCATCCAGCTCAAAACAGCTCCCCTGAATTATGCAATCTCCCTCCGATAAAGTAGGATCCTTGATGAAATTGATTTTTTTATATCGAGCTTTATGCTGAATCTCCTTCATTTTTTCTTCAAGCTTCATGTAATCCTTTTCACTAATTCTAACGACAATATCTTTTTCTTCCCCTACTTTATCAAGAGCGGCGCTTACAAGGCCTAGGATATACTCATTGTCCACTTCCACGTGTTTTTTGAGTATTTTTTCCGCTATATGAATTGCGAGCTTCAGGCACTCTTTTTCCAGAGTTTTTAAATACTCCCTGTTTTGAACTAAAAGTACTTCCCTCAACTCGTTGAACTGGCGAAGGCTTTCCTCAAAAAGGCCGGTTAATTCCTTTTTAGCATCTTCGGATCCCTGCCTGAACCCGTCGCTATATCCTTTATCAAAGGCTTCCCGTTTGATTTGTTCCTCCCTTTCCTTCGCCTCATTTATCAACCTCTCGCTTTCCTTTTTGGCATTTTCAATTATTTCCATTGCTTTTTTCGTGGCATCATCGTAAAGTTTACTGGCTCTGTCTTTGTAAAACAGTTCTATGGGCAGCTGGACTCTTTCTCTTTGTATATCCGTCAGGTTGGAAATCTTTACAGGAATATCTTTTATTCTGAAAGGGCTTTCCCTTAAAACCTCCGCCTGCTTTAAAACTTTAGACAATTATCTCGTCTCCTCCCCCACGGGATATTATTATCTCGCCGGCATCTTCAAGTTTCCTTATGATATTCACTATTTTCTGCTGGGCTTCCTCCACATCTCTCAACCTGACGGGACCTAAGTACTGCATGTCTTCTTTTATCATTTCAGCCTGGCGTTTCGACATATTGGCAAAAATTTTATTTTTAACCTCATCGCTCGCCCCTTTCAGAGCTAATACGAGGTCATGGCTGTCAACTTCCCTCAGTATACGCTGTATTGACCTATTGTCCAGGGTGAGGATGTCTTCAAATACAAACATTCTTCTTTTTATTTCTTCTGCCAGATCCGGGTTCTCCATCTCTAGTGCTTCGATTATATTCTTTTCAGTACTACGGTCAACGTCATTTAATATATTTACTATAGCCTGAATACCACCCACATTTGTGTAATCTTCCATAACAACTGCCGACAGTTGCCGTTCGAGTACTTTCTCTATTTCCATGATTACCTCGGGCGATATTCTCTCCATTGTTGCTATGCGTTTTGCTATCTCCACCTGTTTTTCCGGGGGCAGTGAAGACAGGAGCATTGCAGCCTTTTCCGGCTGCAGGTACGCCATTATGAGAGCTATAGTTTGAGAATTCTCGTTCTGAATAAAGTTAACTAGCTGGGCAGGGTCGGCTTTTCTTACGAAATCGAAAGGCCTTACCTGCAGCGATGAAGTCAACTTGTTTATTATTTCAAATGCTTTCTGGGTTCCTAAAGCTTTTTCCAGGATTTCTTTTGCGTATTCGATCCCGCCCTGGGAAATGTAATCGTTAGCCTGAAGCATATGGTGAAATTCTTCAAAAACCGCCCTTCTCTCTTCTTCTCCTACTTTTCTCAAACTGGCAATATCCATTGTGAGCTGTTCTATTTCGTCTTCTTTCAAATAGCGGTATATATTAGATGCCAACTCGGGTCCGAGGGCAACAATGAGTATAGCAGCTTTCTGCCTCCCGGTGAGCTTGGATACGGGCATTTCAAACACCTCTATTCTTCGTTAAGCCAGGTCCTCAGAATTTTGGCCACATCTTCCGGCCTTTTCCTAGCAAGTTTTTCTATCTCGCTGAATACCTCCCGATTATCCGCAGAAACATCATCGGATAACTGTGAAGCAGCCTGCTGGGCCGCCGCCAGTTCGTAGGCGAGTTTTTCTTCTTCCATCCGCCTTCTTTTCATAGCAATAATTCGGTGGGCTATTATAAATAGGATTGCGGCGGCTATTGCACTGATTATTATAAGCAATCTCTGCATTTCTCTTCTCTGATTTTCTTCAGCCAGCTGTTTTGACAATATGTCGGCCAGCTGATTATTAAAGGTCATGCCCTCAACCGTTATCTGATCACGCTGTATATCATAACCTATTGCATTTCCGACCAGAGTGGCTATTTTATCTTTTTCTTCATCGTTTAAATCCCTGTTTACGACAACAGAAACCGTTAGCTTTTTAACGGTTCCGGGGGCAACCGTAACATTTTCCTTTGATTCATTCATTTCATAGTTACGTATAACTTCCGTTTTCTGATAATTTGATGTCCCGTTGGTATTGGGTTGCTGATAACCAGGTATGTTTGTACCTGTACCGGGATTCCCTGTTGGAACGCTGCCTGTCCCGGAAAAATGTTCTCTTAGTTCTTGGACGCTGCGCAAAATTCCATCTCCGGTTTCGGAGCTTACAGGTGTAAACAATCTGCTTTCTACGGTTTTCTTATCGAAATTCAACTGGGCATTGACCCTGACGGCTACATTGCCGGGCCCAAATATCTGTTCAAGCAGCGACTGCACGTTTGCCTGAAGCTGCTTTTGGAAGTTATTCTGTATTACTAGCTGTGAGTTGATTTCCTCTTTCGTGTTTTGTTCTTCCGACAAGGGGATGTTTGATAAAACCCTCCCAAACTCGTCGACTATAGTTATATTTTCGGGTTTTAGGCCTTCAACGGAATGGGCAACCAAGTTTATAATGCCCCTGATCTCTTCTTCAGCAATCTCGACGCCGGGTTTGAGCTTTAAAAATACAGCTGCCGAAGGCTCTTTTTGCGCGTTCGGCTCTATAAAAAGGCTTTCACGGGGCTGTACAATATGTACCCTTGCGGATTCCACCTGTTCCATTTCCTCTATGGTTCTGGTGAGTTCCCCTTGCAGTGCCTGGGTATACTGGAGCTGTCTTTCCCAATCAGTAGTACCTAATTTGGTCTTGTTGAAAATATCGCTGAATCCCAAGACACCGCCTTTCGGAAGACCTTCCTGGGCCAGGTTCAACCTCGTCTTATATACATCCTTTGACTCAACAAGGATGGTCTTACCTCCATCTGCTATTTTGTAGGGAATTTTCATGTCTTCCAACCTTTTTACAATTTCTCCGGCGTCCTGCATACTGAGATTTGTAAAAAGGGGCGAGTAGCTCGGCCGACTTATAAAGTATCCCAACAACCCTGCTGTTAAAATCACCAATAGAGCCCCGAGTATCAAGCTGATTTTCTGTACCTTATTCCTACTATTCCAAAATTCGCTTACCTGGTGCTTTAATTTGTTGACATATTCCATTCAATTTCCACCTTCATCTATTAAATCTGCATCCTCATTATCTCCTGGTACGCTTCAATTGCCTTATTTCTTACCTGCACCGCCAATTCCAGGGATAGCTTTGCTTTCTCTGCAGCTATCATAACCTCATGGACGCTTATGTCTTCTCCGGCTATCAATTTTTTTAACGCATCGTCGTAACCCTTCTGATACCCGTTTACTGTCTCAAAGGCTTTTGCCAGTATATCATTAAAGGAGTTATCCGCCTGTTTTTTTGACGCCCCGACAATGTTGTTTGACTCTCCACCAATACTCCTTATAATCAAAGGCGCCCCTCCTCTTTAGATTCTTCCTATTTCCAGAGCCTTGGTTATCATGCCTTTTGCCGAATTTATAGCGGTTATATTCGCTTCGTAACTTCTAGTAGCCGAAATCATGTCCACCATTTCGGTAACAATATTAACGTTCGGCATGCGCACGTATCCCATTTGATCTGCATCGGGGTGGGAAGGGTCGTATACCAGTTTGAAGGGGCTCGGGTCTTTTTCAATACTTACGACCCTGACTCCCGCCCCTGGTTGTGTAGACGACATTCCGGAAATCACATCCTTAAAAGTAAGCCCGCGTTTCCTCTCCTGAAAAATCACCCTCTGCCTTCTGTAAGGACCACCTTCTTCAGTCCGGGTTGTATTAACATTAGCGATATTATTGGATATTACATCCATGCGAAGCCTCTGAGCGGTCAAACCGGAAGCGCTTATTTCCAAAGACCTGAAAATTTCCATCTTTACCTCCTCCCTTCCGTTATGGCTGATCTAAGCAGCGAAAACTGTCTCTGAACCTGTTCGGCCATTATATTATAAGACAATGTATTTTCGACAAGCTCGACCATTTCCTTGTCTATGTCCACATTGTTTCCATCATTTCTCAAAACTCTGTCGTGCTGCATAACTATTTCAGGTTTTAAATCAAACGTGGGCTTTAAATTGGATATGTGCTTTTCACTGGTGGTCTTAAGGGGCAATCTGGAGTTACTCTCTTTAAGGTATTTTTGTAGTAGTTCTTCGAAAACCACATCTGATCTTTTAAAGTTGGGGGTATCCACATTGGCTATGTTATTTGCCAGCACCTCATGCCTCATCCACTTAGCATCCATAATTTTCTGGAGCAGGTTTGCAGTTTCAAAAAGACCTACCAATTTGCTCACCTTCTCTTTTCGACATCAATTACCATTTTCCACCTTTTGTATTCGCCAAAAACTTCTATTTTCCTTCTATCACTTAAAATTTTCGAAATATATTTAAAAAACTATCCTGACTAGGATAGATTTGCCTTTCTCCATTACCTTCAGCAACTTGTCAGGCTAACATTGAAATGCTTTAACCCTAGAGCTTTGCGACTTTCTTTTCGGATAAGTTTTCCTTTTAAGGTATATCCTGTCTATTTGTGTCAATATTATAACATACTTGGATAAAATTGCATATCATACTTTTGTACTATAAAAAAAAATGCGTGAAATTTTTTCACGCATCAGACTGTCGACAAAGTAACTGTCGACAGTCTTTTTTTGCAAAAGGTAGTACAAAAATCATCAGCTTTTTAGTAAAATTAAAGAAGATACAAAAATATTGTGGGGCGATGAAATGTTAACGAAGAAAAATAGAGAAATAATAAAGCAAGTAGAATTAGTAAGCATCGATAGCCTGGTGCCTCAAGACCATCTCCTTAGAGCTGTAGAAGAAAGCATCGACTTTAGTTTCATATATGAAGAAGTAAAAGACCTATATAGCGAAAATACAGGAAGACCTAGTATTGACCCGGTAGTGTTAATTAAGCTACTCATGCTCCAAGCATTGTATGGAATCCGCTCCATGCGCCAAACCATCAGAGAAGTAGAAGTCAATGTAGCTTACCGTTGGTTTTTAGGCTATGGATTACAAGAAAAAATACCTCACTTTTCAACTTTTGGAAAAAACTATGAACGGCGGTTTAAGGAAAGTGATCTATTTGAAAAGATATTCGAGCGGGTGTTGATGGAAGCAATAGAATGCGGGTTTGTTAAAACAGATGCAGTATTTATCGATGCTACTCACATAAAAGCCAGTGCCAATAAGAATAAATATATCGAGAAAGTCGCTAAGCAACGGACTCAAAAATATAAGAAAGAACTTTTAAAAGAAATCAACGCCGAACGGGAAGCAAACGGTAAAAAGCCCTTTGAAGAAGAAGATGATGATGACGATAACAACAAAGGAGAAAATAGCTCTAAAAAAGTCAGGGTAAGCACCACAGATCCTGAAAGTGGGATGTTTCAAAAAGGGGAAAAAGAGCGCTGCTTTGCCTACACAGCTTCTGTAGCCTGTGACCGGAACAACTTTGTCCTTGGTGTCAAAATAGCACCTGGAAATGTTCATGACAGCCAGGTATTCTCCGATTTATTTCAAGAAGTAAACGATAAATTTTCTAAAATAGAGGCGGTAGTGGTTGATGCAGGCTACAAAACCCCCGGGATATGCAGAGAAATCATTGAGGCAGGAGCGCTTCCCGTTATGCCCTACAAGAGGCCGATGACCAAAGATGGCTACTTTAAAAAACGCGAATACGTCTATGACGAATATTATGATTGTTACATATGCCCCAACAACCAAATATTAGAATACAGCACCACCAACCGGGCGGGATACCGGGAATATAGGAGCAACCCCCAAATATGCTGTAAATGTCCCATGCGCCTACAGTGCACCAAAAGTAAAAATTACACAAAAATCATAACTCGGCATATATGGGAGCATTACATAGAAATAGCGGAAGATATAAGACACACCCAATGGGGTAAAGAACTATACAAAATGCGCGGCCAGACCATCGAGCGGGTATTTGCCGATGCGAAGGAAAAGCATGGCATGCGCTATACAAATCTACGAGGCTTGAGGAAAGTTGGACATTACCTCACGCTTCTTTTCGCATGCATGAATTTAAAAAAGCTGGCTTTATGGAAGAAAAGACGGGGAACGTTTCCGCCAACAGTCCCCGCTTTACATTCGTTTTTCTTAAAAATTTTCTTCGCCTTCAACAAAAAGCCGCTTTTAGGTTATGCATCCTAAAAGCGGCTTTGTCTACAAGCTGATGCGTGAAATTTTTTCACGCATTTTATGAACGGACTTTTTTAAGTTCTTCTAATAGCTTATCATTAAGCACCTTTATATAGGTTCCCTTCATACCGAGGGATCTTGATTCAATAACTCCTGCACTTTCAAGCTTTCTTAAAGCGTTAACTATGACAGATCGCGTTATTCCTACCCTATCGGCGATCTTGCTCGCCACCAGTAGACCCTCGTTACCGTCCAGCTCTTCAAATATGTGCTGCACAGCCTCCAGTTCGGAGAAAGACAATGTTCCAATCGCCAGCTGGACAACCGCTTTTTTACGGGCTTCCTCCTCAATTTCTTCAGTTTTTGATCTTAGTATCTCCATTCCAACTACTGTTGCGCTATATTCTGCGAGCACCAGGTCGTCGTCGGTAAACTTCTCACCGAATCTCGCTAAAACGAGTGTACCCAATCTCTCTCCGCCACCGTTTATCGGTACGATTGTAACGAGCTTTTCGGGATGGGGGCACCGGGAATCACGATCAAAAACGCACTCGAGCTCATCCTGAGGTATGTTTGGCCTTGTCTCATGGATTTCCAACAATTTGTCGTTATAGTCCTTCGGGAACATTCTCTCTTCGAGAACCCGGTTCTGGAACACGTCACAATCGTAGTCGTTTAAGAGAGCATAGCCCAAAACCTTCCCCTTACGGCTGGCAACATAAGCGTTAGCATGCAGCACTTCGCTTAGGATTTTGCAAACCTCATTAAAGTCTACGGGGTATCCCGCCGATCTTTGTAATAATTTATTGATCCTCCTTGTTTTTTCTAACAAATCCCTGCTCATTATATATTTCCTCCTTTTACGATTTTTTATAAAATTAGTTATAAACTCGGTTATAAAATGTACATACTCAAATCCTTATCCTTCACTATATCCCTTAATTTTTCACTGACGTAGCTCCTGTCTATGACAACTTCACTGACTTCGGCCCTAATTTCTGAAGCATTGAAAGATATATCTTCCAGGAGCTTTTCCATGATCGTGTGAAGTCTCCTTGCCCCTATATTTTCGTTCTGCTGGTTTACGTATACTGCCGAGCTTACTATTTCATCAATAGCATCTTCCGTAAAATGGATTTTTATACCTTCAGTTTCCAATAAAGCCTTATACTGTTTTATCAAGGAATTCTTGGGTTCAACCAAAATCCTTTTTAAATCCTCCTTGGATAGGCTCTTGAGCTCAACGCGAATTGGGAATCTTCCCTGTAATTCCGGTATAAGATCCGAGGGCTTTGAAACGTGGAAGGCGCCGGCTGCAATAAACAGGATATGGTCTGTCTTTACAGGGCCGTATTTGGTTACAACTGTACATCCTTCCACGATTGGAAGTATGTCCCTCTGAACCCCTTCTCTCGATAC
Organism: Thermosediminibacter oceani DSM 16646; assembly: GCF_000144645.1. Taxonomy (NCBI): domain Bacteria; kingdom Bacillati; phylum Bacillota; class Clostridia; order Thermosediminibacterales; family Thermosediminibacteraceae; genus Thermosediminibacter; species Thermosediminibacter oceani. The sequence continues at coordinate 1,069,230 of NC_014377.1, read as the reverse complement.
ATCGGGGCCCGTACTTTGCTCTCTGCCAGCTATTTTGTCTATTTCGTCTATAAAGATAATCCCGGTCTCTTCGGCTCTCTTTATGGCTTCGGTTACGACTTCGTCCATATCAATTAGCTTTTGGGCTTCTTCTTGCGTCATTATCTTCCTCGCTGTTGCAATCGTTAGCTTTTTCTTCTTTCTGCGCTTGGGGAGAATGCCACCAAACAAATCCTGGAAGTTTATTCCCATCTCCTCAATGCCGGAGTTTGAAAACACCTCTAAGACCGGTGGTGAATTGTCTTCCACTTCTATCTCTATCATTTCGTTATCAAGCTTACCTGATTTTATATCCTCGAGGAGAGCCTTTCGCTTTTCCCTGGCAATTTTTATCCTGGACTCGTATTCTTCATCTTTCTCATCGAAATCTACTTTCGATAAGTTTCCAAAAAGGGCCTCCAGTGGATTCCTAAAGTTGGTAGTCTTTACCGGATCCGGCTGCAGGATTTCCGCTATCCTCAAATCCGCCAGTTCCCGGGCCCTGTCTTTTACCTGTTCGATTTTTTCCATTTTCACCATTCTGATAGATGTTTCCACCAGGTCTCTTACCATTGAATCCACATCGCGCCCCACGTAGCCAACTTCTGTGAATTTCGTCGCTTCGACTTTGACAAACGGAGCGTTCACGAGTTTTGCGAGCCGCCGCGCAATTTCGGTCTTGCCCACTCCGGTAGGTCCTATCATCAGGATATTCTTGGGCATTATCTCTTCTTGTAGTTCTTTTGATAGCTTTTGCCTCCTGTATCTATTGCGAAGGGCTATCGCAACACACTTTTTAGCTTCTTCCTGACCAACTATGTATTTATCTAATTCTTCCACTATTTTCCTGGGAGTTAAATCCTCCAAGAGAACCCCCCTCCTTACAGAGCTTCAACGGATATGAAGTCATTCGTATATACACAAATATCTGCAGCTATTTTTAAAGCTTCTTCCACGATTTTCTCAGCAGGTAAATCGGTAAAGCGGGCAAGAGCCCTAGCAGCCGCCAGAGCGTACGGCCCTCCCGAACCGATAGCCGCTATGCCATCATCGGGTTCAATAACTTCGCCGTTACCCGAAATTATAAGTATGTGCTCCCTATCAGCCGCAATCAGCAGAGCTTCCAGTTTTCTCAGCATTCTATCGGTACGCCATTCCTTTGCAAGTTCTACAGCGGCCCTTACCAGATTACCGTGAAATTCCTCCAGTTTTCCTTCAAACTTTTCGAAAAGGGTCACCGCGTCGGCCACAGAACCCGCAAAACCTGCGAGTACCCGGCCGTTATATATTTTTCTTATTTTCTTCGCGTGATGCTTCATTATGGTATTTTCCCCAAAAGTCACCTGACCGTCGCCGGCTATGGCGGCTCCCTTTTTGTTAACAACAGCTACTATGGTGGTAGCGGAGAACATCCGGCTTTCCCCCTTTTCACGAGTGAGGAAAGGCTTTGTCATAGACCTCTTTCAGCCTTTCTTTTGTAACATGAGTGTAGATCTGCGTCGTAGACAAGCTCACATGGCCCAGCAACTCCTGAACAGTCTTTAAATCCGCTCCGTTATTCAGCATATGGGTTGCAAAAGTATGTCTTAGAGTGTGAGGACTGATTTTGGCGTTCAACGACAATAATTTAACGTACTTATCTATTATCCTTCTTACGCTTCTATCGGTCAACCTGGTCCCATTCTTGTTTAAAAACAAATAATCGCACGTTAAATTTTTTACAAGGTACGGCCTGCTTTTTCTCAAGTACTCTTCAAGACTTTCAGCAGCTTTTGACCCGAAAAACACCACCCTCTCCTTCGAACCTTTACCGAACACTATAATGAAGTTCGCACCCAGATTGACATCTTTGAGTTTTAGTGAAACAAGTTCACTTACCCTCATTCCGGTAGCGTACAAAAGTTCCATTATTGCTCTATCCCTGATGCCCAGCACATCCTGCCCGGGCGCCGAAAGCAAAGCCTCAATCTCAGCCGGATACAAAAAGAGAGGCAATTTTTTGGGTAATTTCATCCCTTGAACCATCTTTGTCGGGTCCTCTGAAACCAGGCCTTCTGTGCTAAGGTACCTAAAAAAGCTCCTTATGGCAGAGAGCTTACGCGCGATAGTTTTTTTGGATGCGCCGCTTTCCTTAAGATAGGCTAAAAATCCGCGAATGTCTAGATGGGTGATGTCGTTTAGGGTCTTCGTTTTAGATATTTTATTTTGTTCCAAATATTCGATAAACTGCCCCAAGTCGTTAGCATAGGCTTTTAAGGTGTTCGGCGATTGGTTTTTCGCTGCACTAATATAAGTTAGAAAACTGTCAATCGCATGGTTTTCCACATTTATCTACCTCGCGGTGAACAAATACTATACTACCACAACATTTGTTTTTATGCAAGATTAAATTCTAAATTATTTTTAAATTTTATGTTAAATTTTTTTGAATAGCCAAATTATACCATCAATTTATTAACAGCAATAAATTCCCTCAAAATCTTTATAGAGCGTTGGGCAAGTCGATGGTTTCGCTCTTTTTTCGATTTAACCTTCTCCTCTAGCGGTGGAAGTATTCCAAAATTGGCCTTCATCGGCTGGAAATTCTTGGGGTCAGCTGAAGTTATATAATGGCAAAGGGATCCCACAACAGTTTCCAAGGGAAATGTAATGGGGTCCAGCCCTTTCAACCGGCGTACCATATTTACACCCGCAACTATGCCCGACGCTGCCGATTCTATATATCCTTCGACTCCGGTAATCTGCCCGGCAAAAAACAACCCGGAGGTCGTTTTCAGCTCAAGCCAGGGCTGCATAAATTTGGGACTCATGATAAACGTATTTCTGTGTATAAAACCGTATCGGACGAATTCCGGATCTTTCAACCCCGGAATTTTGCTGAATACCCTTTTCTGTTCCGGCCATTTCAGGCTGGTCTGGAAGCCTACAATATTAAAAAGGGTACCTTCTCTATTTTCCTTCCTCAGCTGAACAACGGCATAGGGTTGTTTACCGGTTCTCGGATCTATTATCCCAACGGGTTTTAGCGGGCCGAAAAGCAATGTCTTCGGCCCTCTCCTTGCCATTACCTCGATGGGCATGCATCCCTCGAAAAATACGGGTTTTTCAAATTCCTTCAGAGGGTGAACTTCTGCGTTTATCAGTTCATTGTAGAACTCCATGTACTCTTCTTCGGTCATGGGCAAATTCACATAATCTTCATCGCCTTTGTTGTACCTGGAGCCCCAAAAAGCGATATTCCAATCTATGGAGTCCGCCGTAATAATCGGGGCGGCGGCATCGTAAAAGTAAAGGTATTCCTTGCCCAGCAGTTGGCTAATCGCTTTGGATAGGGAATCCGAAGTGAGGGGGCCTGTTGCTATTATCGCAGGAGGTTCCGGTATATGATCCACCTCTTTCCTGCAGACTTCAATCAGCGGGTGTTCTTGGATGGCAGAAGTCACAGCGCTAGAAAATTTTTCCCTGTCTACGGCAAGGGCCGCTCCCGCAGGGACGCTGTTTTCCTCAGCTTTTTTTATAATAAGCGACCCCAAAAGGCGCATCTCTTCTTTTAAAAGCCCCGCAGCATTGGTCAGTTCATTGGACCTCAAGGAATTGCTGCACACCAGCTCGGCCAGCTTATCGGTATGATGGGCAGGCGTCGACCTTACCGGTCTCATTTCGTACAGTTCAACTTTAAAGCCCATATTCGCAATATACCAGGCCGCTTCACATCCTGCCAGACCTCCGCCTATTACTTTTACTTTTTCCATAATTTCACCCCTCAACCTGGTCTTTGTAACCGCATTCCGTGTTAGTGCATGCCGTTATCTTGCCGCTCTTTGTTGACTTTACAACCATCAAACCCCCGCAGCGCGGGCACGGGGTTTCGCTGGGCGGATCCCACGTTACGAATTCGCAATTGGGATAATTGCTGCAGCCGTAAAACTTTCGCCCCTTCTTGGACTTTCTGACGACGATTACCCCTTCGCATACAGGGCATTTTACGCCGGTTTCTTCGAGTAATGGCTTTGTATTTTTGCATTCAGGGAATCCCGAACACGCCATAAATTTCCCGTACCTGCCGTGTTTTATTACCATATTTCTGCCGCAAAGCTCGCATTTTTCCTCGGTAACTTCATCTTCAATTTTCACTTCCTCAATTTTCTCTTCGGCTATCTTGAGCTTTTCCTCAAAGGGTCTGTAGAAGGACTCGATAATTTTCTGCCAATTCTCTTCTCCTGCTTCTATTTTATCCAGCTGGTTTTCCATTTCCGCAGTAAAATCCAGGTCAACTATATCGCTAAAGTACTCCTTTAATATTTCCGTCACAAGTTGCCCTAGTTCCGTCGGTTTAAACCTTCCTTTTTCTTTTTTTACATAACCTCTTTTTTGTATAGTGTCGATTATTGGCGCATAGGTGCTCGGACGGCCGATACCTTTTTCTTCAAGCGCCTTTACCAGCATAGCCTCAGTAAATCTCGGTGGCGGCTGCGTAAAGTGCTGTTCGGGCATAATTTTTAAGAGCGTAAGCTTTTGCCCTTGTTCGAGAATGGGCAGAGTCCCTTCGTCTTTTTCGGTTTCCTCATCGGCTCCTTCTATATACACGGCCATAAAACCCGTAAATTTGAGAGTCGAACCGGAAGCTTTGAAAATGTAAGAGCCGGCTTTTATATCTATCGAAACGGTATCGTATACCGCCGGTGCCATCTGACTTGCTAAAAACCTTTCCCATATCAGCTTATAAAGCTTGTACTGGTCTAAAGTTAAGGAATCCTTAATAGAGTCAGGATGGCGGAAAACCGAAGTCGGCCTTATGCCCTCATGGGCATCCTGTATGTTTTTTTTGGCCTTTTTAACCGACATGCTTTCCGCTACATACTCGGAGCCGTAATTGGCTTTAATATATTCTTTTGCTTCTTTCTGAGCCTGTTCAGAGATCCGGGTTGAATCGGTCCTTATATAAGTTACGAGACCAACGGTGCCCTCCCCCTTGATATCAAGGCCTTCGTAAAGTTGCTGGGCTATCATCATAGTCTTCTTGGCGGTAAAACCCAGCTTTCTGGCCGCTTCCTGCTGCATGGTACTGGTAGTGAAAGGAGGTGCGGGGTTGCGGCGCCTTTCGCCTCTTTTAATCTCCATGACCACAAATACCTGATCTTGCAGATCGGCCACAATTTTTTCCACCTGTTCCCTGTTCTTCAGGTTTATTTTTTCATTGCCCCGAGAATGGAGTTTCGCCTTAAAGCTACTGCCGTCAGGTCGATCTGCAAGTTCCGCCTCAATTGTCCAGTATTCTTCCGGTACAAATTCAGCTATCTCTTTTTCTCTATCGCATATCATCCTGACCGCCGCCGACTGAACCCGTCCGGCACTTAATCCCCATTTAACCTTGCGCCACAGAATCGGGCTTATCTTATACCCTACCAGACGGTCCAATATCCTCCTCGCCTGCTGGGCATCCACTAGATTCATGTTTATCTTTCGGGGGTGCCGCAGGGATTCGGAAACAGCGGTCTTCGTTATTTCGTGGAACTCCACCCTGCAAGGGGTCTCGGGTGGAATGTCGAGAAGGTGCGCCAAGTGCCAAGATATAGCTTCACCCTCCCTATCGGGGTCGGTGGCGAGCAAGACCTTCTGAGCTTTTGCAGCCTCTTTTCTCAAGTTTTCGATTATAGACCCCTTGCCGCGGATGGTTATATACTTCGGTACAAAGCCTTTTTCTATATCGATTCCCAGCTTGCTTTTCGGCAGATCCCGTACATGGCCCATGGATGCAGCAACTCTATATTCTTTCCCGAGGAATCGGCTGATAGTCTTTGCTTTAGCTGGAGACTCAACAATTATCAGAGATTTAGCCATATCATCACCTCAAACTCTCATGACATATCCTCCCGGCAGAGACGCTATCAAGTCCTTCAGCTGGAGACGGGTTATGATCGCATTAATTTCTTGAGGGGCTTTACCGGTCTTCTGGACGACGACCTCTACGTTTGTAGGATGATAATCAATCAGATTCAGCACTTCCATTTCCTCCAGGCTGATCACAGAACCTTTTTCCATATCAACTCCAGCGCTTTTTCTCAAATTTAGTTCTTCCAGGATATCGTCTACGTTTTCGACCAGCTTTGCTCCCTGTTTTATAAGCTTATGGGTTCCCCGGCTGTAAGGGCTGAAGATACTGCCTGGTACCGCAAAAACCTCCCTGCCATGATCCAGAGCAAAATCAGCGGTAATCAAGGATCCGCTTTTTTCAGCGGCCTCTACCACCAGCGTTCCTTTAGAAAGACCGCTTATGATGCGGTTTCGCGCTGGAAAATTCGAAGGCAGGGGCCTGAAACCCATAGGAAAACTGCTTATCACACAGCCCGCTTTAATTATTTCTGCCATAAGATTGTAATTTTCCGGAGGATAAACTATGTCTATGCCGCATCCTAAAACCGCCGTGGTCGTCCCCCCGGCTTCGAGCGCGCCTTTATGGGCGATGGAATCAATTCCCCGGGCCATTCCGCTGACCACATTTATTTCGAGTGATGCCAGCTCCCGCGCCATTTGTTCCGCAATCTTTCTGCCGTAAGGGGTTGGTTTCCTGGTCCCCACAATCGCTACGGCCTCGAGGTTAAGAACCGCCACTTCTCCAAGGACATAAAGTACGGGCGGCGGATCGTAAATTTCCTTTAACAGCTGTGGATATCTTTCGTCATCCAGAGTTAAAAATTTTGCTCCGAGTTTAGCTGCCCTTTTTATCTCTTCATAAGGGTTTACCCTTTTTTTGTATTCCAGAATAACGTCGCATATCTTTTCGCTTATCCCCGGGACCTCCAGCAACCGAGTTCTTGTTGCGTTCATAAAATCGGAGTAAGTTTGAAAATAATTTAATAACTCTCTGATTCGCACGGCACCCAGATTGGGTATCATATTCAGAGCCACAAGCAGCTCCAGCTCTGCCATTATAATCCCTCAATAATATTAGTATTCTTATATTCTATATCGGTATTAGTATTCGATACCAGGTTGTGCACCTATTCCTTTCTTGAAATGGTGTTTTATTTCTCTGACTTCGCTGACCATGTCAGCCTTTTCCATTAATTTTTCCGAAGCATAGCGTCCTGTTAAAACCAAGGTTGTTTTTTCCGGCTTTAAATCTATCAAGCTCAATACATCCTCTTCTGATACAAGGCCGAAATCCACAGCCACGTTGATCTCATCGAGTATGACGAGATCGTACTCGCCTCCGGCGATGACCTGCCGTGCCAGTTCAGCCCCTTCTCGGGCAAGCCTTAGATCTTCGGGATGCGGATCGCCTTTTTTGACAAAACAATCCCTTCCCTTTTGAACCAGATGAAAATTCGGCAGGTAACTTGTAGCCCTCACTTCACCGTAGTCGGGGTTCCCCTTCATAAACTGTATCATATAAACCTTCTCGCCGTGTCCTATGGCTCTTAATGCAAGACCCATAGCGGCTGTAGTCTTTCCCTTGCCGTTTCCGGTGTAAACCAGTACCAGACCTTTTTTAGACTTCATAACTATTCACTCCTTTAATAAAAAAATAATAGCACATATTGCCTTTAAGGTCAAAGTCTGTTGGATTTGCATACAAAATTGTCATTATTTGGATGTTTTTGCTATGTCCCGGGAAATAAATATCAATATCTTAAATTTTGAAAATACCTGTCTAGGTTTCTATACTGCAGAGCTTCAGCCAGGTGTCTTTCCTTTATATTTTCGCTTTGATCCAGATCGGCTATGGTTCTCGCTACTTTCAACACCCTGTTATAGGCCCTACCGCTGAGCTTCAACCTGTGGAAGGCTTCCTTCATGAGAAGTTTTTCGGCTTTGCCCAGCTTGCAGTATGTATTCATCATGGCGGGTGTGAGCTGGGAATTATAAAAAATATTTCGGCCTTTATAACGTTCGAGTTGAATAGCCCTTGCCAGTTCGACCCTCTTTCTTATCGTGGTAGAATCGGTAGAATCCACCTTTTCGAAATCTGAAAAGGTTATAGGTGAGGCTTCCACCTGTAGGTCTATCCTGTCAAGAAGAGGGCCGGAAATTTTGCTTAAGTACTTATGTATCTTATGAGGTGGACAGGAACATTCATGGAAAGGATCACCGAAATACCCGCACGGGCAGGGGTTCATCGCCCCAATTAGCATGAACCTGGCGGGATAGGTGACCGTTGCGTTTATCCTGGCTATGGTTATCTTGCCATCTTCCAGCGGTTGGCGGAGCTGTTCTAAAATCTCTCTGGAAAATTCGGGCAGTTCATCCAGGAATAAAACTCCGTGATGGGCCAGGCTAACTTCGCCGGGTTTTGGTATTCTCCCTCCACCCACCAGGCCCACAGCAGAAATGCTGTGATGAGGTGCCCTGAAAGGCCTGCTTTCAATTAAAGATGCCCTTCCCGATAAGAGCCCGGCGATACTGTAAATCTTGGTCAATTCCAGGGATTCCTCAAAGGTCATTGAGGGCAGGATCGTGGGAATGCGCCTCGCTATCATGGTCTTTCCGGAGCCGGGAGAGCCCACCATAAGCACATTGTGGTGGCCGGCTGCCGCTATCTCAAGGCACCTTTTTAGAACTTCCTGACCTTTTACTTCTGAAAAATCACCTTCAAAATCCCGGGTGATTGTACCACGTGTATTGGGTTTAAATTTTTCCGGCCTAAACTCGCCCTTAAAAAAGTCCACTGCTTCTTTCAGATTCCTCACACCGATAACTTCTATCCCATTTATGACAGCAGCTTCTTCAGCATTTTCAAAGGGCACCACGATCCCCTTCAAGTTTTTCTGTTTGACCTCTATCGCCATGGGTAGAACTCCGTTTACAGGCCTTACTCTTCCATCAAGAGATAATTCACCTACTATGGAATATCCCCGCAGGGAACCAGCCGGAAGTTGTTCAGTGGCAGCCAGAATGCCGAGAGCAACGGGCAGGTCAAAATGAGGTCCCTCTTTTTTTATGTCAGCGGGTGCTAAATTCAGGGTGATCCTTTTTATGGGGAAATCAAAATTCTGATTTTTTAAAGCTGCCCTTACCCTCTCCCGTGACTCCCTGACAGCTGTATCCGGCAGCCCCACTATGTCAAAGGCCGGAAGACCGCTTGAAATATCGACTTCCACGTCTACCAGGAAGCTGTCAAGGCCGTATATCGCACAACTTTTTAATGTGGCTAACATTTTTTCCTCCCTGCTTATATTGAACCTCCATTTGCATTCGTTTACCCAGCATTTAAAGATTCCCTTATAACCCGCCTGGTTTTGTTAAAAACGGTCTCCAAAACATCGACTCCTTTCATGTTTTATAGTTTTGTCACAACCAAATTAAAGCTGTATTAAAAACAATTCTATAACTTTATCAATCCTCCTTGATTAGAGGTAAATATTCAGCGTATTTCTCAAAATTCCTCTAAAAAGAAAAAACTGCTTTTAAAAGCAGGAATGTTTCCCTATATATTTCAAACACACAGCATGAAAATCCGAGATAACTTATATAAATTAGATATTAGCACTTATAAGGGAATTTTGCCTAAAAAGTATCTCTTTTTCATTATTTTTTATCTTTCTTTTTTTCGTAACGCTTTATTCCAAAGCGACTCGCAGAATGGTCGCGGCCCAAATAATAGTTGAGCCAGGAAGAGGTCTGATAGAGGTCCCAGTTGGGCGGCGGTATAATATTGCCATCCAGCTCGTGCTCTTTTCCAAAACGCTTCAGACGGGCGTAAGCACGGACATAAGCGCATTTTTTCTTATTGGGATAAACCTCACACCAGCCCATGTAGCTGCCTCCGCAAGCCCCGTTCCGCTGGTTTTTGGGACACTGAGACATGGGACAGACATATGCCACATCCATCAAAGCACAGTCGCCACAATTTTGGCAATCGTACAGGCAAACTTTCATGAGGTGTTCGAAGGCATGGTATGGTCTCTCTAATGAAGTCCCGTCAACCATTCTGGCTATTGCCTGCATTGGTTTCCACAGAGGTGTCCCGGGCTCAAGCATCATACGATGCGTAAATGTGGACAGGCGGTAAATAAATTCCACCGGGGCGTCAAGAGGCCTGTTTTTGCGGTCGACCGGATTGGGAGTGTTGAGACCGGTCTTGGGATCCTTTTCGTAGTAATAGAAACCGCCGGGGATCGGAAAATCAAATTCATGAATGAAGTCCATCCAGTTTTTGCTGAGTTCTTCCCCTTTTTCAATAACATACTCTACATCTTCGTATTTGACGCCGTGACCACCTATGTGCACGCCATCGTAACCCATTCCTTTCATAAAGGCATACATCTTTGCTGCTCTGTCCAGGCGGGCCTGGCGTCCTTTATCCGGAGCCTGAGCTTCTTTCTCCAACTCGGCTACCAGTTTGTCCGTAACGACGCAACCGGGAATCCTATTTTTGTTCATTACTCTTGCCGTACCTAGAGGCAGGATGTAGATATTACCGATAACCGGAATATTCCACCCCTGCTGCCGGATAAATTGAATTACTTCATGGAATTTTCGGGCATCATAACCCAGCTGGGTAACAATGAATTGGGCTCCAGCTTTTACCTTTTTCTTTAATTTATAATACTGAACCATTTGTTCTGCTTCCGTAGCTTTAAAGGGTGAAACAACAGCACCGGCAAAAAAATCACTGGGCTGATGCTTTATAGTTCCTTTTATTCCCGGATACTCAAGCCCGCGGTTCATTTGTGAAATAAGGTCGAGAACATGGATGGGGTCAACGTCAAAGACCGGCTTAGGGCGGCCCGCATAACCCGAAACGGTGTAGTCTCCCGTCATTACAAGAAGATTTCTGACCCCGGCCCGATCTAGGGCATACAGCTGGCTTTCGATCTGGTTGCGGTTTCTATCTTTGCAGGTGAAATGAACCAGAGGCTCGATACCTTTTTTAATTACTTCAGTTGCTAGATAGTCCGCCAGAATAGCCGGATTTCCACCCGGGTTATCGGTTAGAGTGAGAGCATGTATTTTTCCTCCCTTAGCTGCCTGCTCTGCTGCCATTATAGCCTCTTCCTGCGTCTTTTCCCTGGCTCCCCTACCCGGCACCAGTTCCCAGGTAACGGAAAAAACGTTTTTGTCTAGCAGGGACTCCTTAAAACGGTTCTGCATTGTTACCTCTCCTTTCACTAAATTAAAAAATAAATACTTCTCATAATCCTCAAATGTTTTTTCTGCCAGGGAATCTTATTGATGAGAAAATTTTTTTATTTGTTTCAGGAAAAGTAACCTTTTTTGTGATTACTCCCGAAAGAACATCCTATCTTTAATTATACCAATTTTGAAAATATTCCACAATAACCAAAATAAAATTTCAATAAGGTAAATAATTGCAAAATGCCTGTTTTTAACTGTTTCTCTGGAAAAATCTAGTTTTTATTTAAATCATTATTAACAGCATGACCATTTGTAAGACGTTGCACAAAAAAGGCCACGGCAGCTACTTCTGCCGCGGCCAACTAGTTACTTTCGTAATTTAATTATTCTGCCACTACTTTACCTGCACGGGATGCTTTAATATAATTCAGGCAGTGTTTATCCCGTCCCGCCAATGCTTCTGCCGCGAAGACTAAAGACATGAGGTGGCGATCTAAGGGGTCCGCGATGAGAGCATCCATACCCGCTTCCGCACACATCACGGCAAACGCCCGATTTAGAACTTTCCTTACCGGCAATCCATGAGAGACGTTAGAAAGACCGCTGATTACATGTACCTTGGGATATTTCTCCCGCAAAGCCCGTGTAGTTTCCAGCACCTCAACCGCAGCAGTACCACTGACCCCTAACGGCTTAATCAGCGGATCAAGATAGATATCCTCTTCGGAAATACCTGCCTCTACTAAGCCGGGTATTAGTTTATCAGCCACCCGCAGGCGATCCTCAACCGAATTTGGCATGCCAGCATCATCTATACACAAGGCGATGACCATGGGTTTATATTTGCTCACCAGCGGGAGCATTTCTTCCCACCGTTTTTTCTCGGCGGAAATAGAATTTATCATGGCCCTACCTTTGTGGCGGGATAGCCCGACTTCCATGGCCGCGACGTTAGGGGTATCAATGCATAAGGGTACATCCACAGCTTCCTGTATAATACCTACCAGCCATTCCATTACTTCAGGCTCTTTTTCCATGAAAATGGCACAGTTTATATCTATTATATGGGCTCCGGCCTCTGCTTGTTTTTTGGCCAGATCCTTAAGGTACGCTTCATCCCGGGCTTCTAAAGCTTGGGCGATTGATTTACGGCTTGAATTTATCAACTCCCCGACAATTAGCATCTAATATCCTCCTTTTATGCTTTAATGTCTATTTCGTCGTAGAGACCTCTAAATCATATTCCTCAGGTCTCCACTTCGTGAGATCAAGTTCCTTCTGAATTTCGTGCCAGAACTTCTCTTCATCGTCGGGTATTCTTTCAATCTGAGAACTAATGATGTCCAGCCACTTTTTCTCACGCGGAAGTACCGTCACTTCACCTTTTTCCATATCACCGCGCCTCATAAACGGCGGTCTGATCATCTCTCTGACGTCATTCGGAGTACACCTTAGAAGGCTCTTCAGGCCGTACTTCTCCTGGTACTCCCTCATCTTATCCAGTAAGATCTTATTGATCTCGAAGCCCCATTCTGGCTTCATCGTGGTCTCCGGGAGCAGCTCCACTTCCACAATGATGCCGGGAGCGTAAAGGTCCTTCGCCCTCTTGAGAATACCTTCTATCATTTCCGAATACTGCCTATAAACTTCAGAAATAGTGCTCTGATCAATTTTCATCGGTGGAAGGGTCATATTTATCTCAGGATAAACGGATCCTCCGCCTATTACCATCCCGTTTTTTGCTTTCACGGGATTGGGCGCAACCCCGTATACGAAGTCATCAAGTGATTTTATCGCCAGTTCGCTAAACGTTTTAACCGGCTTGTAATCCATATGGGTTCCCCCTCTTTTTTAAAAATCCATTTTTTATGTAGGCTCACCCTGTTTTAGGCCATCCTGCAGGCCTTACCACCCCTAATTAGTAAATCAGTCTTATTACCCAGCCAGGCATTTTCTGCAAACTTCGACTGCTGCAGCAGCATCGGGTGCGTATCCATCAGCGCCGATCTCATCGGCAAATTTTTGGTTGACGGGCGCTCCACCGACGAGTATCTTTACCTTGTCTCTCAGTCCAGCTGCAGCCAGAGCATCTATGGTAGTTTTCATATTGACCATGGTGGTAGTCAGCAGAGCAGACATACCTACAATATCCGGCTGATACTGCTTTACGGCCTCAATAAATTTGTCCGGTTTCACATCCACGCCCAGGTCGTAAACCTTGAAACCGTTGCTTTCCAGCATCATGCATACCAAGTTTTTACCAATATCGTGCAGGTCGCCCTCAACAGTGCCCATTACGACTGTACCCTTAGTAGTCACCTCAGCTCCTTGCTGGCTCTCCTTTAACACCAGCTCCATTCCGGCTTTCAGCGCCGCGGCAGACAGCAGGACTTCCGGCACAAACATCTCGTTGTTCTTGAACAGTTCACCAACCTTGTCTATGCCCGCCATCAGACCCTTGTCGATGACATCCTTCGGGCTTACTCCACTGGTCAATAAACTCTTTGTAAGTTCTACAACTTGTGTTTCATCACCATCCAATACAGCCTGTGCTAATTCTTCTAAGCTTGCCATCCTGGTAGATACCTCCTTTTAATTTTTCTTTAATAAATAATTGCATGACTTGAATCCGCTATTATAAGCGGATTTCAAGCTTAAAATCATTTTAATTTTTTCTGATAAGGGGGATGGCACAGTGTTATTGGATGGAAAAACAATAATTTTGAAAAAATTCTTTTTGCAAGGACATGGCTTTTATTGTTCCCTGATTAAGTTGAATTTGTCTAATTATGCTCACAATTTAATATATTTATGAATCCCATAATAATATAACACGATTTTTATTTTTTGTCAAACAAATCTTATTTTATCTTTATAAATTTTAACTAATTATTATTATTTTTTATGAATAGCATAAGTAGATCAAGTCCAAATATTTTGGGTAAAATTCAGTCCTTTTTTTGGATTACTCAAATTCCTCTCCCCGCTCAATCCAAAATTTGCTCATCTATAACTTTCCAGATCTTAATTGCTCTTGTCTTCCCATTAAACCTTCACATAAAAACTGGCGTTTACTCGAAAGCAAACGCCAGTTGATTTCATGAATATCTGTAACCATACCTAAGTGCTCGCCAGGTGAGTAGCATGAGATCTTCGCTTTTCTTCATTATGCAGTGCTTCCAGTTCCCTCAATGTGCCGAGCGCCATAGGAACAGCGAGCAAGAAGGAAAAAACGTCTGAAACGGACTGGCTAATTTGTACCCCAAGCAATCCAAACAAACGAGGGAGGATTATAACGGCCGGGATGAAAAACAACCCCTGCCGGGAAGCGGATACAACAGAAGCCTGGAATCCCTTTCCTATCGTCTGCAGCAGCATATTTGTCATAATAATCCAAGATGAGAGAGGAAATGTGAGGCATTGAAATCTCAGCGCCCTTATGCCTATATTGATTACCTCCAGATCTTCCTTTCGAAAAATTGATATGATCTGATAAGAAAACATAAATCCGAAAACAGCAACCGATGTCAGGAAAACAGCAGCAGTTCTAACGCAAAACCAGAATGCATTCAGTACCCGGTCGTATCTTCTGGCACCGTAATTAAACCCGCATACCGGCTGAAATCCCTGTCCAAAGCCGATTACTGCCGACATTGCAAACTGGAAGATGCGCGCTACGATAGCCATGGCGGCTATTGCCGCATCGCCATAAGGACGCGCGCTGAAATTCATGCAGATCATCGATGTGCTGCCGAGAATCTGCCGGATGAAAGACGGCAAACCGCCCTTGAGAATTTCCCTGTAGATTTCCCATTTTGGCGTAAAATTTTTGAACTTAATTCTAATATTGCCTCCTATCCTGGAATTGTAATAAAGTATGCAGAAACTGATAAATTGACTTATTATTGTAGCCAGTGCAGCTCCGCCGGTACCCATTTTAAACACGAAAATAAATATAGGATCTAGGACGATATTGAGGATGCTGCCGGTTGCTATCCCCAGCATCGCGAAAAAGGCGCTGCCCTGGAAGCGGAGAATATTATTGAGCACGAAAGATGCCATCATATAAGGCGCACCTATTAAAATATACCTAATATAACTTCTCGCATAAGGCGCAATCGTCGGAGTTGCTCCTAGAGCATAGACCAGAGGATCTAAAAATATTAAACCTAAGAAGGTAAGTACGGCACCCAAAAACAATGCGGTAAAAAAAACAGTTGCAGCCACATTAGAAGCGTATTCCCTTTTTTTCTGGCCCAGCAGGCGGGATATGTAATTCCCAGAGCCCATGCCTATTGTAAAACCTAAAGCTTGTATTATTGCCATCAAAGAAAATGAAATGCCTACCGCCCCGGAGGCACTAGTGCTGATTTTACTGATAAAAAAAGTATCCGTCATATTGTATATAGCACTAATCAGCATGCTGATTATCGTAGGTACAGCTAATGAACAAATAAGCCTGTTCACGGGTTCCTGTGTCATTATTCTGAATTTTTCATCCGCTGTCATTTTGCTATACATAACACATCATCCTTTGGCGTTTTTTTAAGATGAGCATAAGGTCCTCAACATTTTCTGCAAAATGGATGTTAAGTTGGCCATGATAATAGAAAAACAGCGCTTACTTTAATAAAGTAAACGCATGTTTACAATAAATTATCGAATTAAAAGCATATCATTTATCAGCCAATAAATTTTCTACTTCATACTGCTGGTATAGTTCCTGCATCCAGGTGCTGTATTCCTGTTGAACTTTTTGATTTAAAAGTATATCTTTTATTTTATCCTTGCTCTCTTCATAATTAGCTTCCTGGGCTTCTTTTATTTCTTCCACTTTAATGATATGGTATCCATACTGTGTCTTTACCGGAGAACTGATCTCTCCTACCTTTAAAGAAAACGCGGCTTCTTCAAACTCCTTTACCATATCCCCTCTGCCGAAAAAGCCGAGGTCTCCACCCTTTTCCTTTGTTGCCGTATCGGTGGAGTATTGCTTTGCTAATTCAGCGAAATCTTCTCCGCTCTTTAATTTTGCTATTACTTCATTAGCCTTTTCCTCATTTTCTACCAAAATGTGGCGGGCTCTCACCTGTTTTTCCCGCGCGAAATTGTCTTTGTTTTCTTCAAAATAAGATTTTATCTCTTCTTCAGTAATTGATATTTTTGGCTCCAGAAGCTTTTTAATTTTGATATCCATAGCCAGGTCCTTTTTATATTCTTCCAGCGAATAACCGCTCATCTGCAAATTCTGCGTAAAGGCTTCTTCACCGCCGTAGTATTCGTAAACCTTTTCCAGTTCCCTCTGGATATCTTCCTCTGACACATTAATATTCTGTTTTTTTGCTTCCAGATCAATGATTTTTTGTGAAACCAAATAATCCAAAGCCTCTTTCCCAACCAATTTTACCATCACATCGTATAACTCATCTTTACTGATTTCCTCACCATTTACCCTGGCCACCACTTCCTTTGAACTCCCAGGACTGCAGCCGGCAATTAGAGCCAGGATAGCAGTCGCAATTATTAAATAGGTCACTGTTTTACGTCTTATTTTCGGAAATTCCCACACTTTAAATCACACTCCACAATTTTTATTTGAATTAACCAACTACATATTATTAATGTTAACAGATATTGACCGTTTTTGCTAGATGTTATTCCGATCTATTATGCGTCTATAATTTTTATTTAAACCCGACGATGACCATACGATTGAGCCAGCCGCAGTTAGATAAGCGGTAAAAGGACCCTCCTATCCTTTGGTTAATTCTCTCTTTACGATCTCGTCGAGGATAGCGCCTGTTTGTGCTACTAACACTTATATTGGTTATTTCATCGTATTTATTAAAAATTCGGTTCATATAATTTGTAAGATTTATGGCTTCAAAGGGTTCGAATAAACCCATTTCGAGCATCTCATTATTATTTCTGAGAATTAGGTAATCCGCCATAACTCTCAAAATTAAAGCATTTTCTAAAGGGGTTAACCTATCTACCCGGCTAACTAATGAATCAAAAGTCATTTCAAAGTCTTTAATAAACAGGTCAGTTAAGTAAAAGGGAGTTTTAAAAAAGGGTTGAGCCACCCTCACCCCTTGGTTAGAATAAAATTGACAAACCCAAAAACCTAACTGGAGGGATGAGAAATGGCTCAATATAATATTACCATTGATTCTGAAATTTTGCACCACCTACTTTTAAAGGGAGCCAAAGATGAGGGGATGGCCAAACTATTGGAGTCCGTACTCAACCAAATACTACAAGCACAGGCCACCGAGCAAATCAAAGCTGAACCTTATGAAAGAACCGAAGAGAGAAAAGATTACCTTAACAGTTGCTATCAGAGAAATCTTGTTACCAAAGTCGGCACCCTTACGTTAAGAGTTCCAAGGCTCCGCAACGGTAAGCTCACTACTGACATCTTTCGCCGTTACCAGAAAAGCGAACAAGCCCTCTTACTGGCATTAATGGAAATGGTGGTTAACGGGGTATCTACCCGGAAAATTGAAGAAATAACCTACGAGCTTTGCGGTACCGAGTTTTCAAAATCTACAATCTCTGAACTATGTAAAAACCTTGACCCTATTGTTACAGCCTGGAATTCCAGGCCTCTTAGAGAAAAGAAATTCCCCTTCGTCATAGTAGATGCTATGGTTATAAGGGTTAGGGGAGATAGCGGGTTCGCCAGCGAGGACTGTTAATCGCCGTTGGTGTAAACGAAGAAGGCTACCGGGAAGTATTAGGTCATAGCTTTTTGACAGCGAATCGGAAAAGCTTCCGTGAATTCTTTTCTTGGCTCAAACAAAGGGGTTTGCGAAAAAAAATGAGGACCCCGTAAGATGTATAACCATCGACGACAGGTCCTGCTGCGACTGATCATCTCAGTTTCTTTTTAAATTGTTAGAATCACTGTATCTTGAAACAGCGCAGAAGATGCCTCACGGGAATAATGTAGCTGCACATTGCATGGCAATATGGACCCCGACATTATGATTCTGGGCATGATGCTCGCCAGCGGCCTAAAAGGCGTTTTTGAGGTGAACCAGATCCGGCAACTTCCCGGGGTTCATTTTGATGTCTATGACGTCAAACCTCAGATCACCGATGGGCCTGTTGTACTCGTTCAGGAAATTTAGAGCTGCAGCTCTGATCTTTTTTTGCTTGCTGCGATCAACGGCTTCCATACCTCTGCCGAAAGCGTCGGAAGCCCTAGTTTTTACCTCAACAAAGACCACGGTATTTCTCTCCCTGGCGATAATGTCTATCTCGCCGTGCTTGCACCGGTAATTAACCTTTATGATTTCGTATTTATTGGATTTTAAATAATTCAGGGCGTAATCCTCCCCAAATTTACCCAGTTCCTTATGATTCAACGCAATCCCAGCCCTTTATCGAAAAGCTCCTCCTGTGAATAGGGCTCAGACCGTATTTTTTAATCGACTCGACGTGTTTTTTGGTACAGTACCCCTTGTTGTTGCAAAAATCGTAATGGGGATACAGTTCGTGGTAATTCTTCATTATCCTGTCCCGTTCGACTTTGGCAATTATAGAAGCTGCGGCGATTGATGCGCAAAGCCGGTCCCCGTGGATTATATTCTCCTGCTGCACGTCAAGGCCCGGGATTTTCAGGGCATCGACCAGGACGATATCGGGCTTTACCGAAAGGCCCTGTACAGCTTTTTGCATAGCATGGAGGGTTGCATTCAGGATATTGTGCTCGTCTATGTACTTTTCGTCGACCACGGAAAAATTGACAGCCACAGCTTTTTGCTTTATCTCTTCGTAAACCGCTTCCCGCTGCTTTTCGCTCAAGAGCTTGGAATCGTTCAGCTTCAAAATAAAAACATCCAGAGGGAGGATAACCGCCGCAGCCACTACGGGACCCGCCAGCGGCCCTCTCCCGGCTTCGTCAACGCCTGCTATGTATCGGTAGCCTCTCTCCGAAAGCAACCTTTCCCGCGCAAAAAGCTCATAAACCCTTTTCTTCTCAGCCGCCAGGTTGAGCTTCACTGTATCGGCCTCCTTTACCGCATTTATATCTTTTCTACAAATCCTGCCAGAGTCCTCCTTCTTCACCCGGCTCTTCCAGGGAAATTCTCCCAAGTTTTCCTTCCTGAAATTCTTTCAGCAAGGTCTTAGCGGCTCTGAAAGTATCCGCCTTGCCGCCGGCGGCCATAAATCCTCTATTTTTGGCTATTTGCTCGAGAATCACCGGCGGATTTTCACTCGAATTTACTCCGTACCTGTTCACAAGTGTTTCCGGGAACCGTCTCATCAAAAATCCTATCAATTTAAGCGATATCTCTTCCACATTCAGCAATTCTTCCTTTATACATCCCAAAAACGCAAGTTTCAAACCAACGGCCTCTTCTTCAATCTTGGGCCAGAGGATTCCGGGGGTATCCAGCAGTTCAAATTTATCCCCGGCCTTGAGCCACATTTTACCCCGGGTTATTCCGGGTTTATTTCCAGTTTTCGCGCCTTTTCTGCCCGCAATTTGATTAATAAAAGAGGACTTCCCTACGTTTGGCACTCCGACAACTATGCCTCTTAAAGGTCTTTTTATTTTACCTGAAAGCTCTTTTGCGAATTCATTCAGCTTTTTAAATCCGACCCTCCTGCGGGAATCCACGCTCAACGAATCCATCCCGTTATCGGCAAAAAAGCTGACCCATCGTTCGGTGGTCTTTTCGTCCGCCAGGTCGGCCTTATTCATAATTATAAGCAGCTTTTTTGAGCCGATAAGGTCATGTATATCGGGAATATGGGTGCTTTTCGGTGCCCGGGCATCAACTATTTCCAGCACTACATCCACCAGTCTCAGGTTTTCCTTTATAATCCTTCGCGTTTTGGCCATGTGGCCTGGATACCAGTGGATATCCAAAAAACTTCACCTGCCCATAAATTAATAAAGGGACTGATCTCAGTCCCTCTCCTTGATTCTCGCAGCTTTACCCCTTAAGTTTCTTAAGTAATAAAGCTTCGCTCTGCGAACCTTACCTCTTTGAACTACTTCTATCTTATCAATACGGGGTGAGTGTAAAGGGAAAATCCTCTCTACTCCCACGCCATAGGAAACCTTTCTGACGGTAAACGTTTCCCGCAAACCGCCGCCTTTTCTGGCAATAACGGTACCTTCAAAAACCTGAATTCTCTCTCTGCTTCCCTCAACTACTTTGGTGTAGACTTTCACCGTATCTCCCGGCCTGAAGTCGGGTATGTCCTTTCTCATCTGTTCTTCCTCTACTGCTCTAAGTAAGTCCATGTTCTCCCTCCTTTCTTAAATATGCCAGACCCTATTATAGCACAACCCATTATTCTTGACAACCAAAACCCATTTCTTCCAGCAATTTTTTATCCAGTTCCGTCAGTTTGAGTTTTTTAAAAAGATCGGGTCTTTTTTCCATGGTACGCCTGAGAGCTTCCCTGCGCCTGAACAGCTCTATTTCCTTGTGGTTTCCCGAAAGCAGAACCTCCGGAACTCGAAGACCCCTGTAAACCTCCGGTCTCGTATAATGGGGATATTCCAGCAGGCCGTTAGAAAACGACTCCTCGCTTACCGACTCGTAGCTGCCCAGAACGCCCGGTACCAACCTAGAGGTCGCATCGACTATAGCCAGGGCAGGGATTTCACCGCCGGTCAATACAAAATCCCCCAGTGATACTTCATCGGTTATTATGGTTTTTACCCTTTCGTCAATACCTTCGTAATGGCCGCATATGAGAATTATATGTTCTTCGCAGGACAATTCCCTGGCCATTTCCTGGTTGAAAATTCTGCCCTGGGGTGAGAGCAATATTATTCGCCTCTTCCTGGCCTCAACGCTACCTACGGCGAAATCCACGGCCTCGAAGATGGGCTCGGGTTTCATAACCATACCCGCACCCCCGCCGTAAGGGTAGTCGTCCACTTTTTTATGCTTGTCCCTGGAAAAATCCCTGATATTTAAAAGCTCTATTTTTATAAGACCCTTCTCCCGGGCTCTTTTCAATATGCTCACATCCAGCGGTCCTGCGAAAAACTCCGGAAAAAGGGTAAGGATATGAAATAAGAGCACTAATCCATTCCCTCCATGAGTTTTACTACCATTTTATTATTTTCCAGGTCAATCTTTCTTACGACATCCCTTATGGCGGGCAGCAGCAATTCTCTGCCGCCTTTCAGGTCGACTACGTAAACATCATTGGCTCCTGTTTTGAGTACATCCCGAACCCGTCCGAGCAGTTCGCCGTCCTCCTCTCTGTAAACTTCCATGCCGATTATATCGCAGATGAAATAATGTCCCTCGGGAAGTTTTACAGCATCTTTTCTATGAACCATGAGGTACCTGCCCCTCAAGCGTTCGGCGGACTCTACCGTATCGATCCCCTCAAGCTTTAAAGCCACGAAATCTTTTTTGAGAAACACTACGGAGTTTACAACGTAAGATTTTAAAGCTTCGTCCTCTTCAACCAGAACCGATTTTAGCTTCCTGAACCGGTTGACGTCGTCGGTTAATGCCTCTACTTTGACCTGCCCTCTAACTCCCCAGGGAGCGAGTACCCTCCCGATGGCTATATACTCCCTCAAGGAAAGAGCCTCCCATCGTCGAATAAAAGGGTTAGGCTGGCCCCTAACCCTTATTATAGAATCTCTACAATTACTCTTTTGCCTTCTTTGGCGGCTGCTGCTTTGACAACGGTTCTGATAGCCTTTGCTATTCTTCCCTGCTTCCCGATTATTTTGCCCATGTCATCGGGGTGGACTTTTAATTCTATTATTACGGACTGCTCACCTTCCACCCGGTTCACCGATACATCTTCGGGATGGTCTACTAAAGCTTTAGCAATGTACTCCACCAGTTCTATCAAGATTTATTCCTCCTTCGCATCGGAATTTTGTTTGTTGTTTGACTTCTGGGCTTTGTACTTTTCAAGGATACCGGTGGTCTTAAATAAGTACTTTACGGTATCGGTAGGTTGGGCACCCTTTCTCATCCAGTCTAGGGCCTTTTCTTCATTAATTTTTATTTCAGCCGGATCTGTGAGCGGGTTATAGTAACCAATCTCCTCTATGAATCTACCGTCCCGCGGGCTCCGGCTGTCGGCCACAACGATCCGGTAAAAAGGCCTCTTTTTGGCCCCCATGCGCCTTAATCTTATCCTTACCGCCATTTTTTCACCTCCTTTTACAGGTTAAAAAAGGGCAACTTAAATCTCCCTTTTTTTCTGCCTTTTTCCAGTTCACTCAACTGCTTCACCATTTTCTTGGTTTGCTCGAATTGTTTTAAAAGCCTGTTAACGTCTTGAACCGAGGTACCGCTTCCCATGGCAATTCTCCTGCGCCGGCTTCCGTTTATAATGCTCGGATTCATGCGCTCTTCTTTGGTCATAGAATTGATTATGGCTTCTATGTGGACGAGTTCCTTCTCGTTAAATTCCACACCCTGCAGCTTCTGTGGCGAAAGGCCCGGTATCATGCTCAGGATCTGGTCGAGAGATCCCATTTTTCTGACTTGCTTCAGCTGTTCCAGAAAATCATCCAGAGTGAATTCTTCTTTCCTGATTTTTTCTTCCAGCTCCCTGGCCTTATTCTGATCTATAGCGGCAGTGGCCTTCTCGATTAGACTGAGCACATCACCCATGCCCAGGATCCTGGATGCCATCCGCTCCGGATAAAAAGGTTCCAGGTCCGTGAGCTTTTCTCCCATACCTACGAATTTTATGGGACATCCGGTAACGGCCTTTATTGAAAGCGCGGCCCCTCCTCTGGTGTCTCCGTCCAGTTTTGTCAGGATGAGCCCCGTGAGTTGCAACTTGTTATGGAAAGTTTCGGCTACATTTACAGCGTCCTGACCGGTCATGCTGTCCACTACGAGGAGAATTTCATCGGGGTTTACGGCATCCTTTATGTTTATGAGCTCCTGCATCAATTCGTCGTCTACGTGCAGCCGGCCGGCAGTATCTATAATGACGACATCGTTGTTATGCCGGGACGCGTATTCCACAGCGGCCTTGGAAATATTTACGGGATTCTGCTCTCCCATGGTAAAAACGGGTAATCCAATCTTTTCTCCCACAACCTGCAGCTGTTTGATAGCTGCGGGGCGGTATATGTCGGCCGCCACCAATAGAGGCCTTTTCCCCTTTTTTGAAAGATAAAGCCCGAGCTTTCCGGAGGTGGTGGTTTTCCCCGACCCCTGCAAACCTACCATCATGACAACGTTAACTTTTGAGGGTGAAATATTTAGTCTTGCTTCTTTCGGCCCCATTAACTTGGTGAGCTCGTCGTTTACTATTTTGATCACCTGCTGGGCGGGAGTCAAGCTCTCCAAAACCTCCT
Source organism: Thermosediminibacter oceani DSM 16646 (assembly GCF_000144645.1). NCBI lineage: Bacteria > Bacillati > Bacillota > Clostridia > Thermosediminibacterales > Thermosediminibacteraceae > Thermosediminibacter > Thermosediminibacter oceani. Next base: position 1,045,811 of record NC_014377.1, on the reverse strand, counting down.
GCCCTACGGCGCGCTCGGTCACCTTCTGAATGAAATCCTTTACAACCTTGTAATTAACGTCGGCCTCCAGCAGCGCGAGTTTAACTTCCCGCATTGCCTGCTTCACGTCGGCCTCGGATAACTTCCCTTTTCCTCTTAACTTCTTGAATACGGCTTCCAGTTTTTGGGTTAAGGCTTCGAACGCCAAGTCATTCACACCCTTCTTTTATAAGCATGGCGAGTTCGTCGCACACTCTTTTCCACCTGGTCTTACCCTGTTCGCTGATAAAAGGCTCCAGCTCCTCGAGGGACTTCAGAACCCTTTCCATGCCCCTCGCCATACGAAGAAACCTTCCAACCAGTCCCAATTTCTTCTCGCAATCTTCCAGAAAAGCGGTAGAACGGTGTATGACATCAAAAACGCCCTGGCGGGTGACGCCGAAATTATCCGCAATCTCGCTTAAAGACCAGTCGCTGAAAAAGTGAAGCTCAAAAAATTCTCTTTGTCTTTCGGTCAAAAAAGCCCCGTAAAAATCGTATAAAAGGCTCAATCTCAAAAGATCCGGCATTTGTTTCACCTGTAAAGGATTAACGCTTTACATACTTATTTTATACAATAACCGAAACCTAGTCAACTGAAATTTAAAATATCGCATCCACAAAGGCTTTCGGGTCGAATTCCTGCAGGTCGTCCACACCCTCTCCGACCCCGACGAAAAGCACCGGCAGATTTAATTCCGAAGCGATGGCAACGGCCACACCGCCTTTTGCCGTACCGTCCAGTTTTGTGAGGATGATCCCGGAGATATTTACGGCTTCTTTAAAAATCCTGGCCTGCGCTATAGCGTTCTGTCCGGTGGTGGCATCCAGCACCAGCAAGCTCGAAATTCTCGCTTCTGGGTACTCCTTTTCGCTGACCCTGTAGAGTTTTTTAAGCTCCTCCATAAGGTTTTTCCTGGTGTGCAACCTGCCGGCAGTATCGCAGATTATAATATCCGCGCGGCGGGCTTTACCTGCCTGTATAGCGTCGAATAAAACCGATGCCGGATCTGATCCTTCCTGATGCTTTATAACATCCACACCCACTCTCTGTCCCCAGATCGAAAGCTGTTCGGTCGCCGCCGCTCTGAAGGTGTCAGCAGCGGCGAGGATCACTTTTTTGCCTTCAGATTTGAATTTAAAAGCCAGTTTGCCTATTGTAGTGGTTTTTCCCACGCCGTTTACTCCCACTATGAGTATAACCGACGGGGGAATAATATCGAACTTCGGCTCAGGAAAGACTTTTATGATCTCGTTTTTCAGGGCTTCCTTCAGTTCTTCCGGAGATTTAATCTTTTCTGCCTTTACCTTCTCCCTTAGACGAGAGATGAGTTTTTCCGTGGCATCAACACCTATATCAGCGGTTATAAGAATTTCTTCAAGTTCTTCGAGGGTCTCCTCATCAATTTTTGTTGAGAATTTCAAAAGGCTTTCTACTTTTTCGGCCAAGGAGTTTCTGGTTTTTGCAAGGCTCTGCTTTAGGCGCTCAAAAAAACCCATATTCACCACATCCTTTCTCTTTTTAATCTTCCAGTTTTACAGTTATTAATTTGGATACCGCGGTTTCTTCCATGGCTATGCCGTAAAGGGCGTCGGCCACCTCCATTGTACCCTTCCTGTGGGTTATTATAATCACCTGGGTATGCTCGGATACTTTTTTCAAATAACGTGTAAACCTGTCTATATTGGCATCGTCCAGAGCCGCCTCGATCTCGTCGAGTATACAAAAAGGCGTCGCCTTGATGTTCAATATTGAAAAAAGCAATGCAATTGCCGTAAGGGCCCTCTCACCACCGGATAGTAGCGTCAGGTTCTGTAGCTTTTTGCCCGGCGGCTGTGCGATTATCTCAATCCCGGAGTCCAGAGGGTTTTCCTCGTCGTCCAAAATTAATTCCGCTTTGCCTCCTCCGAAAAGTTCGACGAACACTCTTTGAAACTCCACTTTAACCCTCTTAAAGGTATCTAAAAACATTTCTTCCATGGTTTTTGTCAAGTCCTTTATAAGGTCGTCGAGTTTTATTTTTGCCTGGAGCAGGTCGTCCCTCTGGCTCTTTAAAAAATCATACCTGGATTTGAGGTTTTCGTAATCATCGATGGCATTCAAGTTAACCGGACCCAGGGTCATAATCATATCTTTTACGGAATAAAGCTCTTGCTTCATTCTTTCGTAACCGCCCAGATCCTGTTTTAGACCCAATGCGTCTTTTACGGACATGGAATATTTTTCCATAAGCCTGGCTTCTATATGTTCTATCTCAATTTTCAGCGAAGCCTCGCTTACACGGTATTCCCCCAGCGCATTCTCAGCCTTTTTCTCCTCTCGCTGGAGCCGCTCCAGATCTTTCTGGATTGCCTGGATTTTTCCTTCAACTTCTTCTTTTTGTTTCTTCATCTCTATCAAAGCATTGTGCAAATTTGCCTCATCTCTTGCGTTATCTTCCAACCTGAGCTGCAATTCCCGCATTTTTTCCACGGTGGATTCCAAGGCTTCTCGGATTGCATCCATATTTTGCTCTAGTTCTCTCTTCTCCTTTTGCCATTCTTCCTTATTCTGTTCAAGGTTTTGGATCTGATACTTGAGTCCGAGTTCTTGCTGCCTGAGAGAGTTCAAAACAGCTCTCAGGTCGTTTATTTCCGTTTCAAGTTCATCTTTTGATTTTTTACTTTCTGCAATTTCCCGCTGCAGGGTCTCCACTCTGGACTGGTGTTTTGCATTTTGCTCTTCTATAGAGCTTATATCCTCCTGCACTTTTAAAATCTGACGGTCTATATCTTCTATCTCACTTTCTATCTGCTTCTTTTCGAGTTTTAAGAGCCGCTGTCTTTCTAACCTTTCCTCCATCAAACCCTTTTTTTCCATTTGTTCTTTTTCAAGGCCTGCAATCTCAAGGTTGGATCTGTATATGTTTTGGCTGAGGGTTTCGATGGACCTTTGGGTTTTTTCCATGGCTTCTTCCAGGGAACTAATCCTGCTTTTCAGCGCGGATATTTCTTCTTCTACAATACCCATTTTCTCCTTGATTTCCCTGAATTCCCTTTTGCGGCTTAAAAACAGGCTGGATTTTTTAAAGCTGCCCCCCGTTATTGGACCGCCGGGGTTTATTATCTCACCTTCCAGCGTTACGACTTTTATACTAAAATCCGTTTTTCTGGCTATTGTCAGAGCGCTGTCCATATCTTCTGCAACAATGACCCTGCCCAGAAGATAAGTCAAAACCGGAGTAAACTTTTTATCGTATTCTATCAATTTGTAAGCGAGCCCTATACACCCCGGCAACGAGAGGATCCACTCTTCACCTGGACTTAACAACCTGGGTTTTACCGATGAAAGGGGTAGAAAAGTAACGCGGCCTAGGTTGTTACGCTTCAGATATTCTATCGCTTCTTTGGCGTTCTGTTCGGTATCGCAAACTACGTTTTGAAGCGCCCCTCCCAGGGCGGCCTCTATAGCAGTCTCTAATTTTCTGTCGGTATCAATAATATCAGCAACGGTACCGTATATCCCGCTTACATTAATTTTACCGCTTCTCAGATGGGAAAGGAGATTTTTCACGCCCAGTTGATAGCCTTCATAATTCTGATTTATTTCTTCCAATGCTCTGTAACGGGACTTTAATTCGTTAAGCAGGATAATTTTTTCCTGCAGCAATTTCCCGGTATTCCTGTATTCGCCGTTCTGCCCCTCGAGCACTTTATGCAGGTGTTCCAGTTTCTTGTTTAAATCGGAAAGGTTTCCCTTAAGACCCGTCAGCTTTCCGTTAATACCTTCCAATTCCCGCGACGTTAAAGAATTAGCTTCATCAATCTGGCTCAGTTCTTTATCTATTTGAGCTATGCGCTTTTGTAAATTGTCCTTCATGGTCCTGAGGCTTGTAATCATGTTTTTTATTTCTGAAGCGGAGTTCAGAAGGTCAATAACGTCACCCTTCAGATTATCGATAGTAGCCTGTTTTTCTTTTATCGACGAATCAACAAAAGTCAATGCCTTCTCTTTCTCGTATAATTTTAGCTCCACGCCGTTAATTTCTCTTATTTTATCTTCGAGTTCTTTGATCTTGCAGTTCAAATTGTTTCCAGCAGATTCCAGTTTTTCGTTTAAAGCGCTTAATTTTTGTTCGGTTATGTTTAGATCTTCTTTCAACCGTTTGAGCCTTTCATTCTGCCACTCTTTTTCCTTTTCTATTTCCTTTTTTTCTGTAGTTTTGTTGAAAAACTCTCCCCGGAGCCTTTCATACTCTTCCTGCTTCTTGTCCAGCTCCCTTTTTATATGTAAAAGCCTTGCTCCCAAATCGGCCTTTTTATTTCTTATTTGTTCTAGAGCTAAACTCCTTTCCGAGAGGTCCAAGACAACTTGAGCCAGTTTCTCCTGAAGCCTTTCCAAGTCCAGTAAGAGCAGGTTGACCTCCAACAGTTTTTGCCGTTTCGAAAGTCTCTGGTATTCCAGTGCCTTTTCCCGCTGAGAAAATAGAGGTTCCAGCTGAGATTCGATTTCTGTCAATATATCGTCAACTCTGGTTAAATTTGCCATTGTCTCTTCAAGTTTTTTTTCGGCTTCCCTTTTTCTGGCCCTGTGTTTCATTATCCCGGCAGTCTCTTCAAAGATCATGCGCCTCTCTTCAGGCCTGCTAATCAAAAATTCGTCCACCTGACCCTGGCTGATGATAGAATAGCCGTCCTTACCTATCCCCGTATCCATGAACAACTCCTGGATGTCCCTCAGCCTGCAGGGAACCTTGTTGAGGTAAAATTCACTTTCACCGGATCGGAACACCCGTCTTGTTATACATATTTCCGAATACTCCAGGGGCAGTAAATGGTCCGAATTATCCAGGATTATTGATACCTCAGCCATGCCCATGGGCTTTCGGCCATGACTGCCTGCAAAAATAACGTCTTCCAGCTTTGACCCGCGCAGCGTTTTAATACTCTGCTCCCCCAACACCCAGCGGATAGCGTCGGTTATGTTGCTCTTGCCGCTGCCGTTAGGACCGACAATGGCATTGATGCCTGGTTGAAATTCTATTTCGATTCTATCGGCAAAGGATTTAAAACCCTGTAGTTCGACCCTTTTTAGATACAAAAATGCAAACCTCCTTTACCTGAACCCTGCTCACCCCTTAGATTTTACCATATAAAGAGCTAAATAAAAATACCTGTCCGTAAAGACAGGTATTCACTCGCAAAAACTTATCGGGGTTCTACTATAAATTTAATTGCTGTTCTTTCTTCACCATCAATTTCAATTTCTGCAAAGGCAGGAACGGTAACCAGATCGATACCATTAGGAGCGACAAACCCTCTGGTAATTGCAATTGCCTTTACCGCTTGGTTGACAGCTCCGGCACCCACTGCCTGAAGTTCTGCTACCCCTTTTTCCCTCAGGACGGCTGCCAGAGCACCAGCAACGGCCTTGGGTTTTGACTGAGCTGACACTTTTAGTACTTCCATTCTACATATACCCCCTTAAATATTTTTTATTTAATATATTCTATGACTTACACAAAATTCCTTCTAAGTTTTAAATTTATATTGCCATATTTCTGTCTTTTAAGAATCGTATTGCCGCTTTTGCTGCGTTCTGTTCGGCCTCTTTCTTGCTTTTGCCGCAGCCGCTGCCCAGAATTTTATTTTTCCACACGACTTCGACGAAAAAAGTTTTGTTGTGATCAGGCCCCTCTTCTTTTATTACATTATAAGTTATCCTATCGGGCGAGATCCTCTGCAGCATTTCCTGAAGAGCCGTCTTGTAATCGGGGAACAATTTGCCTTTTTCGGCCCTTTCCATGACGGGTTTGAACTTTTCCCTTACAAAACCGGTTATCGCACCAAAACCCTTATCAAGATACATGGCGCCGATAAGGGCTTCAAAGGTATCGGCCAGTATGGAAGCTTTTTCCCGGCCGCCGGTGATTTCCTCACCTTTTCCCATTATTAAAAAATCTCCCAGAGTAAGCTCTCGCGAAAGATACGCCAGGCTTTCCTCGCACACCAGCAGTGCTCTTAATTTTGTCAGCTCCCCTTCCGTATAATTGGGATACTTATCGTAGATCCACTCGCTTATCACCAGTTCCAGCACAGCATCCCCCAGAAATTCAAGTCTCTGATTGTGTTCCTGGTGAGAAAGCCCCTTTTCGTAAGCATAAGAAGGATGTATGAAAGCCTGGTTAAGAATATTAAGATCATCAAAGTCCACACCCAGGATTTGCTGCAACTTTTTCAATTCACCACATCTTTTTTCATCTAAAACCATTCTTCTAAACCTCTTTTAATTTTTTATCTTGCCTATTATTATGGTAGCGTTGTGACCTCCAAATCCCATGGAGTTCGAGAGCGCCACGTTGATCGTTTTCTTGACGGGAGTATTCGGCACATAATTTAGGTCACATTCCGGGTCCGGGTTTTCATAATTGATGGTGGGGTGCACCTCATCGGTATATACCGTCATTACAGACGCAATCGCTTCCACCGCTCCTGCTGCCCCGAGAAGATGCCCTGTCATGGACTTGGTGGAACTAATGAGCAGTTTATATGCGTGTTCTCCGAATACTCCTTTTATGGCCATCGTCTCATATTTATCGTTCAGCGGAGTGGAGGTACCGTGGGCGTTAATGTAATCTATTTCTTCAGGTTGTATTCCCGCATCCCTGATAGCCGCCAGCATGGCTCTTTTCGCTCCTTCCCCCTCGGGAGCCGGTTGGGTCAAATGGTAGGCATCAGCCGTACATCCGTATCCCAGAACTTCAGCGTATATTCGAGCTCCTCTTTTCAATGCATGTTCCAGCGTTTCCATTACCAGGATACCTGCCCCTTCTCCCATAACGAAGCCGTCTCTGTCCTTATCAAAAGGACGGCTGGCCCTGGACGGATCTTCGTTTCTGGTAGATAGGGCCTTCATTGAAGAAAAGCCCGCCAGAGATAGTGGGGTAATTGGGGCTTCCGTTCCGCCCGTTATCATAACGTCCGCTTCGTTCCTCTGGAGTATCCTGAAGGCTTCGCCTATTGCCGTGGTACTCGAAGCGCATGCGGTAACGACCGTATAATTGGGTCCTTTGAGGTTGAAAAACATCGAGATCTGGCCTGCGGCCATGTTGGATATCATCATCGGGATGAAAAACGGGCTGACTCGCTTTAGTCCTTTTTCAATCAAAACTCTATGCTGTTCCTCCCAGGTTTCTACTCCGCCTATTCCGCACCCCAAAACGACCCCGACCCTAGTTGCATCAACGGAGGACAAATCAAGGCCTGCGTCATCTATGGCCATTTTCGCAGCTCCAATGCCGAACTGTGCAAAACGATCCAGCCTCTTCAATTCCTTCTTCTCAATATATTCCTCCGGGTTATAGTCCTTTACCTCCCCGGCGAATTTGGTGGGAAATTCATCGCAATTAAAGCGTGTTATATAATCAATTCCGGATTTTCCTTCCAGAAGGGATTTCCAGAACTTATCTTTTCCTGTTCCGACGGGTGATATCACTCCTAACCCTGTTATGACTACGCGCTGTTTTTGCATTTTTTCGCCCCCAAGCAAAGCTTTATTTAAAGTAAGTCCCGCGAAAACTTCACGGGACTTACCGATCAACCTTATGATGTACGATTTTTTATGTAATCTATCACGTCTTGAACGGTTTTGATCTTTTCTGCGTCTTCATCGGGGATTTCAAGGTCAAATTCTTCTTCAAAAGCCATAATTAATTCCACAATATCCAGTGAATCTGCCCCCAGGTCGTCGATAAAGGAAGCCTCGGGTACCACTTCATCTTCATCGACGCCCAACTGGTCGGCAATTATTTTCTTTACCCTGTCCAGAATTTCCATTGATTCACCCCCCTTCTATGGAGTGAAAGTCTCATTGCCTCCATTAGTTTATTCCTTATTTTAAGATATTATAAAGTAAGTCCACCGTCAATAGCGATAATCTGGCCGGTTATGTAGCTAGATTCTTCGGATGCCAAAAAAGCTACGAGGCTTGCCACATCCTCGGGTTTTCCCAATCTCTTAAGGGGAATTTTTTCAGCTATGACTTCCTCTGAAGTTTTCTGAATCACCTCCGACGTCATGTCGGTCTTTATGAATCCCGGGGCAACGGCATTTACGGTTATGCCTCTGCCGCCCAATTCCTTCGCCAGCGCTTTAGTAAATCCTATTATTCCCGCTTTAGCAGCAGCGTAATTTGCCTGCCCTGCATTGCCATATATACCGACTACCGAGGAAATGTTAATTATCCTTCCACACCGCTGCTTAACCATATACTTTACAACACCTTTTGTGGTATTATAAAGGCCCTTTAAATTGGTGTTGATCACATCATCCCAATCTTTTTCGCTCATACGTAGTATCAGCGCATCCCTCGTTATTCCGGCATTGTTCACAAGTACATCTATTCGGCCGAATTTTTGGTAAACGTCTTCAACCATCCTGGCGGCCTGATTGTAATCGGCAACGTTGGCCCCGTAGGCCATTGCCGTGCCGCCGAAACTTTCTATCTCGGCCACGGTATCCAGAGCTGATTTTTCATTTGTCTTATAGTTCACTACTACGTTAGCTCCGCTCCGGGCTAGTTTAATACTTATGCTCCTACCTATCCCTCTAGAACCTCCCGTAACTATACAAATTTTACCCGATAAGTCCATTATTTTCTCCCCCTAAAGAAAGCTATGGTCTTGCGCAAGGATTCCACATCCTCCACGTTTAGGGTAACCAGGCTTCTGTCGATTTTTTTGACAAACCCCGAAAGCGCTCTACCGGGACCTAACTCCACAAAAGTATCCACTCCCATTTCCTTCATTTTGTTGACGCTGTCTTCCCAGAGTACCGGAGAGCTCACCTGTTTTACCAGAAGTTCCTTTATTGTGGCACCGTCGGAAACCGGGTCCGCAGTTACGTTTGAAATCAGGGGAATTTTAGCAGATTTTATGTGGACTTTGCCCAGCTCCACGGCAAGCTTTTCACCCGCCGGCTTAAGCAGGCTGCAGTGGAAGGGTGCGCTTACGTGCAACATGACGGCTTTCCTGGCGCCCTTTCCCTTGGCGATCTCTACCGCTTTTTCGACAGCTCTCACTTCCCCGGAAATAACTATCTGATCCGGACAGTTGAAATTAGCGGCTTCCACTATCCCTGCTTCCGAAGCAAGTTCACAAACTCTGAGCACCTCCTGTTTTTCGAGGCCGATTACTGCGGCCATGGCTCCCCGACCCAGCGGCACGGCTTCCTGCATATATATGCCTCTCTTGCGCACAAGGGGCACCGCTTCTTCGAAGTCTATGGATTCTGCAGCTACAAGGGCAGAATACTCTCCCAGGCTCAACCCCGCCACCACGTTGGGGACTATTCCTTCTTCTTTCAGTAAGAAGTAGCAGGCTACGCTGTGAGTCAAAATGGCCGGCTGGGTGTTGGCGGTTTCCTTCAGCCTTTCTTCAGGACCGTTAAAACAAATTTCGGAAATTTTATAACCCAATACTTCGTCGGCCATGTCGAATATTTTTCTTGCTGTTTCAAAATTATCGATCAACTCTTTACCCATACCGACATACTGGGCACCCTGCCCGGCAAACAAAAACGCCACTTTTCCCATCAACACTACCTCCACTTTTGGCCGGTCGCCATTTCATCCAGCAGCATACTGGCAGCATTTATAATCTCTTCTATTATGTCTTTTACTGGTTTAATTTCGTTTACAAGGCCGGCTACCTGCCCTGCCATCAAAGAACCGTTTTCCGCATCGCCTTCTACCGCTGCTTTCAGTTTTCCCGCTCCGAGAGCCTCATACTCTTTCAAGTCAGCCCCCTTTTGCTCCAGCAGCTCGAACTTTCTCGCCAGTTTGTTCTTCAACACCCTTACCGGGTGCCCGGTAGACCTCCCGGTTACCACGGTACTCCGGTCTCCAGCCTTGATGATGGCCTGTTTGTAATTTTCGTGGACTGTGCATTCCTTCGAACACACGAATCTGGTACCCATTTGAACACCCTTCGCTCCCAGGGCTAAAGCGGCAAGGAATCCTCTGGCGTCCGCGATACCTCCGGCAGCTATTACCGGGATTTTAACGGCATCAACCACCTGGGGTACCAGAGCCATAGTCGTGATTTCTCCTATATGACCACCGCACTCCATGCCTTCGGCGATAACCGCATCCACACCTATTTTTTCAAGTCTCTGGGCCAAGGCGACTGATGCAATTACCGGTATTATTTTGGTCCCGGCTTCCTTCAGGCTGGCTATGTATTTGCCCGGGTTCCCGGCTCCGGTGGTCACTACTGGGACTCTTTCTTCGATGATTACCTTCATTACTTCATCCACGAAAGGAGACATAAAATATACGTTAACCCCAAAGGGCTTATCCGTCAGGGATCTGGTTTTTCTGATCTCTTCCCTTACAGCCTCAGCCGGTGCTTTGCCCGCCCCTATTACGCCTAGACCACCGGCATTGGAGACAGCCGCTGCCAGTTCGGCGGTGGCGACCCAGGCCATTCCTCCTTGTATTATCGGGTATTTTATCCCCAGCAGATCGCATATTTCTGTGTGGAACATCGGACTCCCCCTAACAACTAGTGGTAATATACGATTCCTATGAGGCCCGGCCCTGTGTGAGCCCCCAGAACGCACCCCAGAGAAGTGAGGTAAAGCTCTCTGAATTCAAATCTTTCTTCGATGAGTTCTTTAAATCGCAAGGCTTCCTCAAGGCAATCGGAATGTACAACGGCAGCCGTAAGTGGTCCTTTGGCCGCCTCCTGAGAAACTTTTTCCACCAGCTTATTGAGCGCCTTTGATTTTCCCCGGATTCTTTCCACAGGAGTTATCAGGCCGTCTTCAAAAGTAAGCATCGGTTTTATATTGAGCAGATTTCCGAGAAACGCCGCAGCTCTTCCTATCCTGCCGCCCTTTTGCAGGTACTCGAGTGTGTCCACCAAAAAATATATCCGGATTCTCTTTTTCAAACCCTCTACTTTATCGAGGATCTCACCCGGTTGTTTACCTTCCCGGGCCGCTTTGGCCGCTTCTATTGCCATAAATCCCAGTACCATCGACGCTCCTTGTGAATCCACCGCATCCACTGGAATATCAACCATGCTCCCGGCCACAATGGCGGAATTGTAGGTTCCGCTCAGTTTACTAGACAGGTGGATAGAAATTAAGTGCGTAGCATCCGTTGCCAGTTTTTCATAGCATTCGACAAACTCGGCAGGAGACGGCTGGGATGTTCGGGGATGATGGGGCGATGTCCTCAACTTTTTATAGAACTCATCGGGCGTTATATCAATACCATCCCTGTATTCTTCATCCCCGAAAAATATTTTTAACGGCACTATGCCGATTTCGTACCTCTCCACCATATCGGGCGGTAAGTCCGCCGTGCTGTCGGTCACTATTTTTACAGACCCCATAAGCTCACCTGCCAATCCATTTCAGTCGAAACTCCACTCTATAAGATTAGCTCCCCAGGTAAGGCCGGCTCCGAACCCAACCACCACTACCTTATCACCTTTTTTAATTCGTTTTTCCCTAACGGCTTCGTCCAAGGCTACCGGAATCGATGCGGCAGACATGTTGCCGTATCTATCCAGGTTGACCATAACCTTTTCTTTAGGAATGTTGAGCCTTTTTATGGCTGCATCGATAATCCTCATATTCGCCTGGTGCGGGATTATAAAATCCACGTCATCCGTGGTAAGGTTGGCACTCTCAACCACCTGTCTTGTAGCTACTTCCATAATCTTTACTGCAAATTTAAATACCTCGTTGCCGTTCATTTTAATATAGTGCTTCCGTTCCCTGACCGTTTCAATACTAGCGGGCTCCCTAGAACCACCTGCAGGCATAAAAAGCAGGTCTGTTCCCCTTCCATCGGCTCCCAGAAGGCTCTCCAGAATTCCTCCCTGTTCAACCTCGCTCACTACGGCTGCTCCGGCACCGTCTCCGAACAGCACGCACGTATTCCTGTCCTGCCAGTCAACAATTTTTGAAAGTGTTTCGGCTCCAAAGATAAGAATATTTCTGTATGTGCCGTTTTTGATAAACTGGGTAGCGATAGTCAGGGCGTATATAAAACCGGTGCATCCGGCCGACAGGTCGAACGCTGCTGCCCTGAACGCTCCTATCTTTCTCTGAACGACGCATGCGGTCGACGGAAACATCATGTCAGGAGTTACCGTTGCTCCTATGATCAAATCGAGTTCCTCTGGATCCATGGCTGCCTTTTCCAGGGCCTTGAGCGATGCTTTCACAGCTATATCGGAGGTAGCAGTATCTTCGCCGGCAATCCGTCGGTAAGAAATTCCCGTCCTGGTCTTTATCCATTCATCTGAAGTTTCTACCATCTTTTCCAGATCACTGTTTGCAAGTACTTTTTCCGGAGTATAGGAGCCCAAACCTATAATGCCAGCCCTTTTCAAGATGATATCTCTCCTTCTATATCTAAAAGCGCTTTTTTCAATTTTAAATGTACGTTACTTTCAGCAAACTGTTTTGCCAGCTTGATACCGTTGAATATCGCCTTTCTGTCCGACGAACCGTGACATTTTATAAGAATTCCGTCAAGACCGAGAAACATCGCCCCACCGTATTCGGAATAATCCATCCTGGCTTTGACGGCTTTTAAAGCCGGCTTTATCAAAAGGGCTCCTAGTGAGTATGTAAATTTCCCTTTGACTTCGGTTTTTAACAGGTCCAGCAAAAAGCTCCCGAAACCTTCAACGGTCTTGAGGAATATGTTGCCCACGAATCCGTCGCACACTACCACGTCAAAATGGCCATCGAAAAAGTCCCTGGCTTCTACGTTTCCCCCGAAGTTGATATCCTTTAATTCTCTCAATAGCCCGTAAGCCGTTTTAACGGCACTATTCCCCTTTTCTTCCTCGACGCCTATGTTGAGCAATCCTACTCTGGGGTTCTCAACGCCCAGGATCTCCCTGCTGTAGACGCTCCCCATGACGGCAAACTGGACGAGATTTCTGGGTTTTGAATCGCTGTTTGCGCCGATATCCAGCAATAGCGTCGGCTTTTTTCTGGTAGGAACCAGGGTTGCAATGGCAGGCCTGTCAACACCCTCAAACCTCCCGAGGATGAAAAGACCGCCGGCCATTAGGGCGCCGGTACTCCCGGCGGAAACCATAGCGTTACCTCGTCCTTCTTTCAGCAGCTTCAAGCCTTTGGGAATTGACGCATCCTTTTTAGTCCTGATTGCTGCCACGGGCGGTTCATCGTTACCTATAACTTCAGCGGCATTCACCACTTCGATTTTCGGCACCGGGGTCGCCATATAATACCGGATTTTTTCTTCATTGCCTACCAGGACGACGTCCACGGCCAGGTTTTTAACCGCCTCTAAAGCACCCAAAACCACTTCCTTCGGGGCGTTGTCTCCTCCCATGGCATCTACAATAATCTTCATACATTCACCTCGCCATCTAATGATACCAGGATAAACTTACCCCGAAACACTTCCCGCTGCTTTTCATACACCCTTACAAACACGAACTGTTTATTGCCCCTGACCCTAGTAACTTCCGCTTTTGCAACGAGTTTCTGCCCCGCGAATACGGGAGATTTGTATTTTATATTGGCAACTCCCGTCAGAGCTACGTTTGCATCTATTACAGCTATGGCCAGCGAGTTTGCCTGGGCAAATATGAATTCTCCCCTCACTATTTTGGTTTTTTCGAAAGTCATATCTTCAGTGGTTTCCAATACAGAAATACCCCTTTTGCCCAGTTCTAGATCTACCAGTTCCCCGACGATTTCTTTTATACCTATCGCTCTGACTTTGGAGTAGTTTTCCTGAGCTACAGCTTTTATTCTTTCACGAAGCTCCGGGATTTTAAGCTCCATCCGGTCCAGCCTTATGGTCTGGATGCTGACGTTAAACCTCTCCGCTAGTTCTTCGTCGGTTAAAAAAGGGTCATCAGCAAGCAATGTCTGTAGCTCCTTTTGCCTTTCTTTTTTTGACAACCCTTTTTTAAACAATATGATCACCCTCAATAATAGTTGCTTTTAGGAGCAGCTATTAAAAGTATATATTATTTAAAAACCAAAATCAACCTTGAAAAAATAAAATTTAACGGATAAAAACAAAAGAGAGAACATACTTCTTGAGTACGTTCTCCCTTTTACGCGTTGTTACTCGGCTTCCACTTTTACTACTTGGCGGCCTTTATAATACCCGCAGTTGGGGCATATCCTGTGAGGCATCTTTACATGATGGCAGTGAGGGCACCGGTTGATGGACGGCAATGTGAGCTTCCACTGGGCCCTGCGTTTTGCTGTCCTGGCTTTGGAAAATCTGCGTTTTGGATTTGCCATTCTAGCACCTCCTAATCATTGCTTGTATCCAGCAATTTTTGTAACACCCGCAATCTCGGGTCAATTTTTGTTTCGTTGCAACTGCATTCTCCGCTATTAAGATCTGCACCGCAGTCGGGGCAAAATCCCCGGCAATCGGGCGAGCACAGCACTTTGCTGGGCAGGTTTAATATTATTTCGTTAATTACGGGAGTTTCGAGTTTGATAGTATCTTCCTCTATTGGAAATACTTCATCTTCCTCTTCCCTGTACTTTTCAGGAGATTCACTGAATTTGAAGTTGAAATCGATCTTCAGGTTAACCTGGGTTTTTGCGAGGCACCTGTAGCACCGATCCTCGATGATGGCATGTATTACACCGGTAACCCCGTAAAGCTTTTTCCCTAGGTTCTCAACCCTGCCGCTCACCCTGAGCGGAGCCACAAATTCTATCCTCTCTCCTTTGAACTCCAGTCCTTCTACCTTCTCCTCTACATCAAAATCGTACGCTGCACCAACCCTCTGCTTTATGTCTGCGATAGAGAGTTCCAATTAAATTCACCTTCATTCGAAATACTTAACTCATTTAATTATAAAAGGACCGAAGGTTACTGTCAAGGCTTATATCAGTGCAACGGTATCCCTGGCGATCATTAGTTCTTCGTTGGTGGGTATGACGAGGACCTTTGTGCGCGCATCATCCGCCGATATATCGGCCTCCTGACCTCTGATTTTGTTTTTATCTTCATCGATTTTGATCCCGAAATATTCCATACCCTGACATATCATACGCCTTACGGTAGAAGAATTTTCACCTATGCCACCCGTAAAAACTATTGCGTCCAGACCGTTCATTGCTGCGGCATAAGCGCCGATATACTTCTTGGCCTGATATGCAAAAACTTCCAGCGCCAGCTTTGCCCTCCGATTACCCTCTTCGGCAGCCTGCTCGATATCTCTAAAGTCGCTGCTTACTCCTGAAATTCCTAGAACACCGCACTTTTTATTTAGATAATCATTTATCTTCTCTAAAGGAACTCCTTCTTTTTCCATTATGAAGAGCGGTATGTACGGGTCAATGGAGCCGCAGCGGGTACCCATGGTTAGACCCTCAAGAGGTGTGAATCCCATGCTGTTTTCTACAGACTTCCCGCCTTCAACCGCCGATATGCTGGACCCGTTGCCGAGATGAAGTGTAACGAGCTTTAAGGTTTCCAGGGGGCGGTTAAGCACTTTTGCAGCCCTCATTGATACGTACCTGTGAGAGGTACCGTGGAAACCGTATCTTCTTACAGAATATTTTTCATAGAGTTCATAAGGAATACCGTAAATATAAGCGTATTCGGGTATTGTCTGATGGAAAGCAGTATCAAACACTGCTACCATCGGGACATCAGGCAGTATCTCCCTGACAGCCTCAATTCCCCAAATGTTCGGTGGATTGTGCAATGGAGCAAGCTGTATACATTTTTTCAACTCATTCATAACATTGTCATCAATCTTTACCGAATTGGAGAACCTATCTCCACCGTGGGCAACCCGATGACCTACCGCACTTATCTCGGAAGTATCCTTAATAACTCCGTATTCTTCGTGCTCGAGGGCATCCAGCATCAATTTTACCGCAACTTTATGGTTGGGAACTTCAACCATTATTTCAACCTTATCCTTACCGGCCGGCTGATGCTTGAGCATTGAACCTTCAAGGCCTATTCTCTCAATCAATCCTTTGGCGAGTACAGTCTCATTTTCCATATTGAAAAGCTGATATTTCAGGGAAGAACTTCCACAATTTATGACAAGTACCTTCATAATTAACCTCCTCAACCGACTTTTATTTATAGATTCATGCTCGAAGCCTGGAGAGCTGTTATGGCTGCCACATTTACGATATCTTCGGTGCTGCATCCCCGCGACAGGTCGTTTATCGGCATAGCAAGGCCCTGGCTGATGGGTCCTACGGCTTCAGCCTTTGCAAGGCGCTGCACCAGTTTATATCCTATGTTGCCGGCATTGAGGTCCGGGAAAATCAGTATATTGGCACGACCAGCCACCTGGCTGTCCCGGGCTTTTGTTTTAGCTACCTTCGGAACCAAGGCCGCGTCAGCCTGTATTTCGCCGTCAACCTTTAATTCAGGAGCTTTTTCCCTAACAATCCTGGTGGCTTCCGTTACTTTTTCTACCAGTTCGTGCTGGGCGCTTCCACGAGTGGAAAACGACAGCATAGCTATGTATGGTTCCTCGTCCATAAGAGCTTTCCATGTTCTTGAAGATGCGATGGCTATTTCAGCCAGCTGCTGGGCATTGGGGTTCGGATTGATGGCACAATCGGCAAAGAGAATTACGCCGTTCGCGCCGTACTCGCAGTTAGGCACCACCATCATGAATGCGCTGGATACGACGCTGACTCCCGGCGCGGTCTTTACGATCTGAAAAGCCGGCCTGAACACATCAGCTGTGGCGGTAATGGCTCCCGCTACCATACCGTCCGCATCCCCGGCTTTAACCATCAGCGTGCCATACCAGATTGGATCTTTAACCAGCTCCCGTGCCTTTTCTTCGGTCATCCCCTTTTCCTTGCGGAGATTGTACAAAAGTGCCGCATACTCTTCGGCTTTGGGTGAAGCCACCGGGTCTATAATTTCGACACCGGAAAGGTCTACATCTGCGGCTACTTCCTTTATCTTATTCTCATTCCCCAGCAGCACCACATTCACCAGCTTTTCCTCCCGGATTATAGCTGCCGCCCGAACTACTCTCTCATCAACGCCTTCAGCGAGAACAATAGTTTTATTGGTAGATTTGGCCCGTTCCCTTATTTTTCGGATCAAATCCATAGTATTTTTACTCCTTTCCTTAAATTTTTTCACTCCATAAATAAATATAACAAAAAAAGGCCTAAATACAAGCCCTTAAAATACAAAAAGAAATTCTACATAAAAGTCATATTTCCTGCCTTTTAAAAAAATTTTTTTGTTATATAATATAAACTGCGATTCGATGGAGGTAAAAGGATGAAAATAGTAGGTGTTATTGCCGAATACAATCCTTTCCACAGCGGTCACATGTACCATCTTAGCAAAATTAGGTCCGAATTCAATCCGGACGCGATTGTATGCGCTATGAGCGGGAATTTTGTCCAGCGAGGGGAGCCCGCCGTTTTCGATAAATGGGCTAGGGCCGAAATGGCTCTCGGCGGTGGCGCCGATCTGGTGGTGGAAATTCCTACCTGTTTTGCAACATCAACAGCTGAAATATTTGCCGAAGCTTCCGTAAAGCTTTTGAGCTCAACGGGGCTGGTAAATTACCTGAGCTTCGGCATAGAAGAATATAGGATTGAAGAGTTGAATCTCATTGGAAAGTTTTTCGCTGAGGAATCTCCGCTCTTTAAAGCTTTGATAAAAAAATATTTAAAGGAAGGATTTTCTTTTCCGGCAGCAAGGGAAAAAGCCGCGCTCGACCTCTTATCTTCCCAGATCCCCTATGACAAACTTAAGCTACTATCTGGTCTTTTAAAAAAGCCCAATTTCATCCTCGGAGTTGAATATGTCAAAGCAATAAATAAATTGGGAATCGACATGGAAATCCTTCCGGTGCTGAGGAAAGGTGCCGGCTATCACGAAAAAAGCCTGCAAGGGAAATTTTCAAGCGCTTCGAGCATCAGGCATTTTCTCAGGGAAAATCGGCACAAAGAAGCTTTAAACCAACTGGTTTTCGCCTTACCTTCCCATTGCATCGAAATCATAGAAAGAGAAATTTCATCGGGTAACGGCCCTGTATTCTATGAGGATTTTGAGCTTTTGATACTGGGCATCCTGCGGCGAAGTTTTAAAGAAGATATTTCTTTAATTTTTGACATTAAAGAAGGGTTGGAGAACCGCATAAAACGTGCCGCTAAAAAAGCTTCAAGTTTAGCCGAATTAGTCAACGAAATAAAGGCCAAAAGATACCCCGAGACCAGAATCCAGCGAATTTTGACCCACATCCTGCTCAATATAGAAGGGGAACTGGTCTCCAGCAGAACCCCGCTGTACATAAGGGTGCTGGGTTTTTCTCAAAAGGGGGCCGAAATTCTAAGAAAGATTAAAGAAAAAAGCAGGCTGCCTGTCATTACCAGAACCGCCGAATACAAAAATTTAGAAAATCCCGCCCGGCGGATGTTTGAAATCGACCTATTGGCCTCCGATATATACTCTCTTGCAAAACCTTCTAAATCTAATCGACGGGGCGGTACGGATTTTTACAAAAAAATAATACATTATAATTTTTCAAGGTAGTCGAGCGCATCCTTCAGGGTTTTAACTGGTACGATTTCTATATCTAGCTTCCGGGCAGCTAAAAATGCATCCCGGGCGTTTTCCTCTGGGACGAAAAATATTTCGGCGCCGTCTCTGTAAGCAGCAGCCACCTTTTGAGCCACACCACCGATTTCTCCCACCTGCTCATCTAGGCTTATGGTGCCTGTACCTGCAATTTTACGGCCCTTGGTTAAGTCCCCCGGTGTCAGCTGGTTTAATATCTCCAGTGTAAACATTAATCCCGCCGAAGGTCCGCCTATATCACCCGTATTTATATCTATCTTCACGGGCAGCACCGGCTTCCAGTCAAGGGTCGTTATTAAAACTCCGATCATAGGTTTTCCCTTTTGGGTTTTGCTCTCTACCGTAGTTACCTTTAAAGGTATCCGCTTTCCGTTTCTCTCGATTTCTATATCGACCGCGTCTCCTACCTGGTGTCTGGTTACTATATTAACTACTTCCTCGGCAAGATTAACCTTTATCCCGTCCACCTTGGTGATTATATCGTCAGGCATAATGATGCCCCGCGCGGGGCTATTTTCCATTACTTCCACAACCCGAGCTCCCTTTCCCATTATCAGCGGCTTGTATCCCGCCCTCCTCAGCGCTACGACTTCAGCAATTTTTTGGCTTTCTTCCATCCACTGTGTCATATATTCCCTGTATTTTTTCATATCCATGCCCGGCGGAACCAGGCGCTCCTTTTTTTCTACGCTGACGTGTGGATGCAATGCGGAGTAAATTAAAAGGGGGATATTTGAAGGTCTCGTGGATACCGTTGTCAAAAAAAAGACACCTTTTTCATCATCGATGCCGTTTTCCACTCTGACGATCTCTTTAAGATTCAGCGTTACTCCAGGAGCCACAATGGTGTAATGGTTCGCTACGTAGAAATTTACTGCTAACAGAACTATTAACGTTACTACCAGTATTGATCGTCGCTTCAAAAAAGAATTTTTCGTCATCGATTGTCGACCTTCCCTTCAAGGAGAGATAAAATTTTAGGCACGACGGCTTCGGTTGCTCGGACTCCCTCTTGAATGCATCGTTCAGGCTCACCGAAGGCCATAGGATTAACACCTTTGAGGTTAGGGGTTATAAGAACGTCGCAATCATAACCTTTAAGCGCTTGAAGTTCTTCCCCCATGACCTCAAAAGTCCGAATTAGGATATCATAAATATTATCCAGTGAGCTCTTCCCGTTGAAGCCGAGCTCTACTCCTATGACTATATCTGCACCCATTGCCCGGGCCGCCTGTCCGGGAACTCTTTCCAGCACTCCGCCATCCACCAGCACCATTCCGTCCTTTATCATTGGACAGAAGATACCGGGTATGGCGATGCTGGCTCTGACAGCCGAAGCTACATTTCCCTCTCTTATCAGAACCGACTTCTTCGAGCGAAGGTCAGTGGCCACTACACCCAGAGGAATTTTTAGTTCATCGAAATTTCTGTTTCCGGTGAGAAGCTTTAACATATTTTCCACTTTATTGCCAGCTATTAATCCCATTCTGGGAAAAGAAATATCAAGCCAGTGCCTTCTTTTTATATGGTATGCCATGGACTTTATATAATCAACACTCATGCCGGAGGCGTAAAGTGCACCTATAAGGCTGCCGATACTTGAACCGGTGATGATGTCTATGGGTATTCTGTGCTTTTCTAACACTTCGATTACACCTATATGGGCATAACCTTTTGCCGCCCCCGATCCTAGGGCGAGCCCGACGACAGGTCTTGTTTTCACATCCCGCTCACCCCTTTGAAAACGAATATTAAAATTTTACCGGCAATATATATTAATATAAACCAGAACGCAAAAAATGCTTTAGGGGGCCTGATTATGAGATTCAATATACAAAAGAGCAGAGTAGCGAAAATGAGCCAGTTGATACTCCCGGCCATTGCAGTAGTTATAACTATTTCGATAATACGTTTTCCGGAGGAAGCTTTTCAGGCAGCTTTTGAGGGCCTTGACGTATGGTTTAACATCGTTCTACCCGCTTTGCTTCCCTTTTTCATAGGCTCCCAGCTCCTGATGGGATTGGGAGTTGTTCACTTTATGGGAGTGCTGCTGGAACCTTTTATGAGGCCTTTTTTCAACGTCCCCGGAGCAGGTTCATTTGTAATGGCGATGGGGCTTGCTAGCGGCTACCCTCTCGGCGCAATGCTCACGGGCAAGCTCGTAAAAAAGAAACTCTGCAATGCCAGAGAAGCAGAGCGATTAATGTCTTTTTCTAACACAGCAGATCCGCTCTTCATGGTAGGTGCTGTAGCCGTAGGTATGTTCAAAGACGTGCGGCTGGGATCTATAATATCCGTCGCCCATTATATATCCGCTCTACTTGTCGGCTTTGTTATGCGTTTTTACGCAGTAGATTCGGAAACAACCCCGCCCGTAACGTCATCTAGAAGCCGCGAGAGTATTTTGCTCAAAGCTACAAGAGAGCTTATAAGAGCCCGCCGTGAGGACGCAAGACCCTTCGGTAAGCTCCTTAGTGATAGTATAAAGGATTCTATAAATTCTCTTTTACTGATCCTGGGGTTCATAACATTATTTTCAGTAATTATCAGAATAATAACCATAGTGGGTTTTGTCAACATGCTGGCTCCCGGATTAAGCATAATTCTGAAGGTTTGCGGTCTCCAGGAAACCCTTTCACCGGCCATTATCAGCGGTATTTTTGAAATAACGCTGGGAACAAAGCTGGCAAGCACCGCCGATGCTCCGCTTATACAGAGGGTTGTGGTTGCCAGCGCTATAATAGCTTGGAGCGGACTTTCGGTACATTTTCAGGTTCTGAGCATGATCACCGACACTGATATAAAAATACTCCCTTATATTATAGCAAGACTCCTGCACGCCATTTTTGCGGGAATTATTACGTATTTCATGATGGCAATACCGATTGAGGGTTTTAACTCCTGGTCCATGCCCGTATTTGCCATTGCACCACAGAGCACTTCTCAAAGCTGGCTGAACATTTTCACGGTATCAAGCCAGGTATTCCTGTTGCTTTTCAGCCTGCTCATTCTGGTATCGATTATCATTTACCTGTTGAGGGGGTTTGAAATAATAAGCTTTAAGGTTATAAAAAAATAGAACTCACATTCTCTGATTTAACTCTTCTCTTCCCTTTTTAACCGAGGCTAATATTTTTTCCAGGTGCTTTTCCAGCTGTTCGAGCACTTCGTCGGCGTATTTGTTGGCTCCAACTCTTATCTCTCGCGCGGCTTTTTTGGAGGCCGCCAGTAATTCTTCGGACTTTTCCCGGGCAGTTTTCATGATTTCATTCTGATCTACCATTTTCTCGATATGTTCTTTTGCTTCTTTTATTATCATTTCTCCTTCCTTCTGCGCTTCAACTAGAATTCTTTGGCGTTCTTCAATAATTTTTTTTGCTTTTTTTATATCCTCTGGTAATGCCTTCACCATCTCATCCATCAATGTCAGAATTTTTTCTTGATCAACTATAACCTTGTTGGAAAAAGGTATTTTTGAGCTCTCGCTTATTAAGTTTTGTAATTGTTCAATGTAATCGTAAACCTCCATAAGAACCCTCCAGTGCACGCAAAATTATTTATTAAATTTTTCTCTTAATTTTTCGGCAACCAGGGGGGGAACCAGTTCTTTAACACATCCTCCTAAGCTTGCAACTTCTTTCACTATGCTGGAACTCAAATAAGAATATTTAGCGTTCGTCATTATAAAAACAGTTTCTATCTCTTCGTCCAGCTTTTTATTCATGAGAGCCATCTGCAGCTCGTATTCGAAATCGGAAACGGCCCTCAAGCCTTTAACGATAATGCAAGCTTTCTTTAAGCGGGCAAAATCTACAAGTAAGCCGCTGAAGTAATCTACTTCTACATTTTTTATGTGACTTACCGATTTTTTTATCATCTCGATTCTCTCTTCTACGGTAAAAAGAGGTTTTTTACTTGGGTTTCTTAAAACTGCAACTATCAGGCGATCGAAAAGTCGTGAACTTCTTTCTATAATATCCAGATGTCCGTTGGTTACTGGATCAAAACTTCCCGGATATATGGCTACATTCATTATGTTTCACTCCTATAAAAAAAAGATAGTTTTGTGATGCCGTACTTCTTTTCTTTATAACAGGTTATATTCGGAGGAGTTTTAATCACCTCAGAAACCGAGTGTTGGACCACAACAATGGAATTTGGCTTTAAAAGCTCGGAATTGTTCAAAAATTCCAGGCACGGGGAGACAAATCCCCTGTCATAGGGTGGGTCCAGAAATATTATATCAAAGGTTGTATTAGTCTTCTCAAGGCTTCTCATGCCCTTTAAATAATCAGCCTTAATTATCAAACTTTTATCGGATATCCTTAGTTTGATAAGATTTTCTCTTATTATTCTGCAAGCTAGACCTCCTTCTTCAATAAAAACGACCCTTTCTGCCCCTCGACTCAAGGCTTCAATGCCAACGCTACCGGTACCGGCAAATACGTCTAGAAAACTGCTTCCCGCTGTCTTTTCCCCCAAAATATTGAACAGCGACTCCCTTACAATATCCGATGTAGGCCTTGTTTTAATTCCGGGGAGGGATTTAATTCTCCTGCCCCTGAAGATTCCACCAGTTACCCGCATTTAATTCACCCTCTGACAAGCCTAGTATTATTCTAACATATTTAGCTAGCATTTCAATAAATTTAATAGCAATGTTTTTATGTATAATTTAAATTTAGGTTGTCAATAATATTAGTGTAAAACAAATTCCCCATAAGCTCTTCCTCCGGTTTCTCCTCTCCCAAATGCCGGTGGCTTATGCCGCCGGCATTAAATGTTAAATCGTGGTTAAAATAAAGAAGAACAGACTCTATTGACTAGAGTCTGTTCCTTGGTGCTTATTTACTGAATGTTCTGGCCGCCGCTCAAGCGCCTTTCATAATCTTCAATCATCTTGCGTACCATATGACCGCCTACAGCGCCGCAGTCCCTAGCAGAATAATTGCCCCAGTAACCATCGGCAGGAGCAGTAATTCCGACTTCTCTTGCCACTTCAGCTTTGAACTGTTCCATTGCCTTGTAAGCTTCAGGAACTACGAGTTTGTTTCTTTTCTGTCCAAGACCCATCTTTCTCACCTCCTCTTGTTTTTCTAGTCTTAATATAACCCGAGCATATTTCTATAATACTAGAACTATCTGCCTGAAAAACCAGCACATGTATAAATTAGCGGTTACTTTTTACATTTTCTAATTTTTTATACAATTTTAAATTTGTCTTCGAGTGTTCGTTTTAAGCCTTTGTATTCGTGTGTGGACAACAGGTCTTTCTCGATAATTTCGTCGGCAAGGGTTTTCGTCGTTTCCAGCAATTTTAAATCCTTTATTAGACTTGCAAATTTGAATTCCGGCATTCCGTGCTGCTTTACCCCCAGAAATTCTCCCGGGCCTCTGAGTTCCAGATCTTTTTGAGCAATCTCGAAACCGTTGTGGGTTTTCATCATAAAATTCAGTCTTGCTTTAACGCCCATATCTTTTGACCCGGAAATGAGAACGCAGTAAGACTTGAGATCGCTCCTTCCGACCCTTCCCCTTAACTGGTGGAGCTGCGCAAGACCGAATCTTTCCGCATTTTCCACCACAATTAACGTGGCGGAAGGCACATCCACCCCGACTTCGACCACCGTTGTCGCCACAAGTACGTCGATTTTTTTATCGTAAAAATCTTTCATAATACGATCTTTTTCTTCAGTTTTCATTTTTCCGTGCAGTATGCCTATTCTGAGGTGTGGAAAAGTATCTTGTAATTCCCGCCCTATTTCCTCAACGCTGGAAAGTCCTATGTCGCTCTCCTCGACTGCAGGACATACGACATAAGCCTGATTACCCTTTTTTATTTCCGATTCCATGAATTTATATACTCTGGTTCTCATACTTTCGTCTACCACATAGGTGTCAACCTTTTGGCGCCCCCGGGGCATAGTATCTATTACCGAAATATCCAGGTCAGAATATATGGTAAGCGCCAACGTCCTTGGAATCGGAGTGGCGCTCATAACCAGGACGTCGGGATAGTATCCCTTTTTGACCAAAGCTTCCCTCTGTCTAACACCAAAGCGGTGCTGTTCATCGGTGACCACCATACCTAGCCGATAGAATTTTACGTTTTCCTGAATAAGAGCGTGAGTTCCGACCACCACGTCGATGCGTCCTTTTTCAAGATCGCATAAGATTTGTTCCTTTACGGCTTTTGGCATGTCTCCTTTTAGAACCTCGACTTTTATCCCGTGCGGATTTAAAAATTTTTTTAATGTGGCACCGTGCTGTATGGAGAGAATCTCCGTGGGAACCATGAAAGCTCCCTGATATCCGTTTTTTACCGCAAGGTAAAGCGCTATACTTGCTACCACCGTTTTCCCCGAACCTACATCGCCCTGAATTAAACGATTCATTATCCTGTCGCTCTTTAAATCCGATATAATTTCCTTTATAACCTTTTTCTGCCCTTCGGTAAGAGAAAAGGGGAGATTTTTTAAAAAAGGTTTTAAATCAAAATCCTTATATGTATTTTTCCTTTTCTCTCCCATGAGATGACGCCTTGTTATCATCATAGCCAGCTGAAAAAGTAAAAGCTCTTCGAAAGCAAATCGTTCCTGGGCTTTCGTAAGTTTTTCCCAGCTTTCGGGAAAATGGATATTTCTTAAAGCGGATGCCTTCGGCATTAACCTGTACTCTTTTAACACGCTTTGAGGCAAAACCTCATCAACTTCTAAGGGATCCTGAAGTACGCTTTTTATTATTTTGCGCATAATCTTCTGTGTTAAACCCTTCGTAAGTGGGTAAACGGGGCAAATTCTGGCATAATCAACATAATCTGTTTTTTCAAATTTTTGCCATTCAGGATTCAATATTTCGTACTCACCGTAATTTTTTCTTATTTTCCCTATCAGAACCAGCTTGTCCCCTGGTTTGAAGGCATCCTTCATATAAGGCTGGTTAAAAAAAACGGCGGAGCCCTTTCGCCTGCCGTCCGTTACCGGTATTTTTACAATCCTCATCCTGGATCGGGTAAGCACTTCATATCCATAATCCGCAACAATGCACGGAAAAGCTCCGACGCTATCATCATGACCCTGTTCAAAATTCAGCGGAGTAAGATCCAGGTACCGCCTCGGAAAAAAATGAAGAAGATCCATTACTGTATTGATTCCAAGCGATCTTAGCAATTTCGCCCTCGAAGGTCCTACACCTTTGATATACTGGACTTCCGATAGTAAATTCAATCACATCACCCCGGGATTATTCCAGAGAAACTATATAATAGTACAGGCTCTGGTCGCCTTTGTAAACCTCCACCTCAATATCCGGGTATTTTTCGGATACTTCGTTCCCAACCTCTTCGGCCTCCTCCAGGCTCACTGCTTCTCCGCAGTAAATCGTGAGCACACCGGAATCTCTTTTGCTGGCCATTTTATATATAAGTTCGCGTAAAACCTCCGACCTATCGGTTCCTATTGCGATAAGCTCCCCGTCTACTATACCAAGGATGTCTCCCTCTTTTATGTCGGTACCATTCCACCTGGAATCTCGCGCTGCAAAAGTCACCTCGCCTGTTATGACATTTTTCAAAGCCTCGCTCATGTTGTTTACGTTTTCTTCCACGGAAAGGAGGGGATTATGAGCTAAAAGCGCCGAAATTCCCTGAGGAATCGATCTGGTCGGTACCACATAAACGTTTTTGTCGCTTAGCTTCTTTACCTGTTCAGCCGTAAGTATTATATTTTTATTATTTGGAAGTATTATAATGTTTGGCGATTTCTGCTCGTTTACCACCGATAAAATGTTTTCCGTGCTGGGATTCATGGTCTGGCCGCCTTCAATAATCGCGTCGGTCCCCATGCTCTTAAATATTTCTTTAAGCCCTTCTCCAGAAACCACCGCTACGATGGTAGTATCTTTTACTTTATCATCCTCTTGTTGGGGAGACGAACGCACAAATTCTTCGTGCTGTAATTTCATGTTGTCAACCTTTATTTTTGAAAGTTCTCCCCATTTCAGAGCCCTTTCCAGCACTTCCCCCGGATGATTCGTATGAATGTGAAGTTTTACGACATTATTCATGCCTGTAATTAAAAGAGAATCTCCCAGAGGCATTACCTGTGACTTTAAAGCATCAATATCTATTTCCCGGCCTTCTACTATAAGTTCGGTGCAATAAATATACTCGAGTTCCCGGATATCGGCTCTTACGGTCCCCTGCTCGACAGGGTCGGCAGATTCACCGGTTTCATCTTCTTCAATTAACGCGGGATTTTTTAAGGCCTGGAGAAACCCCTCCAGTAAAAATATCAGACCTTTTCCGCCGGCATCCACCACTCCGGCTTCTTTCAATATACTCAGCATCTCCGGAGTCTTGTCTAAAACTTTCCTGGCATGATCCAGCATTTTTTCCAGATTTTCAACTATATCTTTAGATCTCTTAGCTTCAGCCAGCAATTTATCGGCAGCCTCTCTGGCAACCGTAAGAATCGTCCCTTCTACAGGCCTTAAAACTGCCCTGTATGCCTCATCGACCCCCTTTTTGAAGGCCACAGCCAGTTCCTGAGCATTAATCCAATCTTTTCCGGCAGGCACTCCTGCGGCAAATCCCCTAAACAGCTGAGACAGTATAACCCCAGAATTTCCTCTGGCTCCCATAAGCGAACCCCAAGCAGCCGCATCGACAATGCGCTTCAGGTTATCGCCTTTAACCTTTCTAGCCTCTTCTACGGCCTGTTCTACTGTCAGCGACATATTTGTACCGGTATCCCCGTCGGGTACCGGATAAACGTTGAGAGAATCAACAACCTTTTTATTGCGCTTCAATATTCGGGATGAATGTATTAGCGCTTTCCTAAACAATGCCCCATCAATTTTTTCAACCGCCAATGAGATAACCTCCCTTTGCTCGCTATTTCACCCGCACACTCTGAACAATGACGTTTACTTTGTCCGGTGAAAAGCCCAAAAATTTATTTAAAGAGTAATGAACTTTTTCTGCAATGTTATTGGCGACTTCGCTGATTTTCGTGCCATACTGGACGGCTATATACAGGTCTATTATCAATTCGTTTTCGGTTACCTGAACCTCTACACCCTTACCTAAATTTTCCCTTCCTAAAAGTTCAACAATTCCGTCGCTCATTCTTCTAGAAACCATGCCGACAAGGCCGTAGCTCTCCATAGCTGCATTACCTGCCAGTACTGCTATTACTTCCTTGGAAATGTTAATACTCCCCAGGGAGTTTTTGATGATATTTTTCACCGTTGGACCTCCCTCACCATATTATTTTAACTCAGGGCATACGAGCATTTTTGTCGAATTACAATTTCAATTATAATATATTTTAATCTCTTATTCCACTTTTTTGGATAATCCTGCTTTAGGTTTATTGCACTCGAACTTTTTATGTGATAAAATTGTTTTGTATGTGCAAAAACGAACGGGAGGTGTAGCAATGGCCAAGTGCGAAATTTGCGGAAAGGTCCCCAGGACAGGTATGCAGTTAAGCCATTCCCATATTCGTACAAAAAGGCTCTGGGCTCCTAATGTTCACAGGGTGAGGGCCATAATTGACGGTGTCCCCAAAAGAATTTATGTGTGCACCCGCTGCATGCGGTCCGGAAAGGTCAAAAGAGCGCAATAAAAATAGCGTGCCGTTAAAGCACGCTCTTTTTATTCTTCATGCTCCCGGGAAAATAACCCCAGAATTTTTCTTACGATTTTCCCGAGCTTTTTCGGCAATTTGAACACGTATATTTTAACCATCCTCCCAGCCCTCCTTTCACCGGCTTTCGGTGAATAGCATCCATCCAAACCAGATTAAAAATCCCCCGAGAGCCATCATCCATATCCATGAAGGTAGGCGGGTAATAAGAATCGCCGCTCCCGTAATTGTCGCAATGATACCGATCACCCTTTTCTTATTAAAGCGGAGCCCCACCGGACCACCCCCAGCGGCTAATATCCTTTATGATATTTATATTCGGAAAGGCCCGGTTTTGACACAAAAAAAAACCCCCTAAAGCGGGGGTAAATTTTTTAATTTCCGGATTACAGAAGCCGGGTCCGGGGAATTATAAACGGCGGAACCGGCCACGAGTATATCGGCGCCGGCGCTTATAACTTCACGGGCGTTATTCTCGTTTATGCCTCCGTCCACCTGGATCAGGACGTCAAGATTCCTCGATTCTATCAGTGATTTTAGTTCTTTTATTTTCCTGAGCATACCTTTGATAAAACTCTGGCCACCAAACCCCGGGTTTACGGTCATCAGTAAAACCATGTAAACATCTTCCAGGATGTAGTCCAGCACATTCAACGGAGTGCCGGGATTTAAAGCCACTGCCGGCAGCACACCTTTGTCCCTGATGGACTGAACCAGGCGGTTTATATGAACCGTGGACTCCACATGGACAGTCAAAATATCGGCGCCGGCTTTTATAAAATCGTCCACGTATCTTTCCGGATTTTCTATCATTAGATGCACATCAAAGGGTAAGGAACACCGTCGTCTAAGGCTCGATATCACCGGTGGTCCTATTGTTATATTTGGCACGAAGTGACCGTCCATGACGTCGATGTGCAAAAGGTCAGCACCCGCATCTTCCACTTTTTTTACTTCATCCTGGAGCCGGCTGAAATCGGCGGACAGGATCGATGGAGCTATTTTTGCCATAATTCACCTTCCTCAAAGTTTTTGCTCGGACCAGAGGATATCGTCTATCCATACTTTTACATGGATGACTCCCATTCCTTCAATGGGTACCTCCAGCGGGCTGTCCTTCGGAGAATGTTTTTTATTGTAGACTATGCGGTCTCCGAGATCATCGGAAATTTCTATTTTTACCATGAATTTCGAGGGTTGCGGTGGCAGCTCTATCGAGAGGTTGACTTTTTTTACCGGCGGACCGCTGCTGACGACCAGGTTTACGGCGGAACCCTCTTCAACCTCTGCACCGGGCTTCGGGTCCTGCTCAATAATCGTGTTCTTTTTTGAATCGGATGGAGTGAATTCCACGTTGCCCAGGACAAGGCCATTTTCTTCAATTTCTTTCTCCACCAATTCCAGATCCTTGCCTATAAGCAACGGCATGTTGATTTTTTTAACCTCAGGGCCAAGGCTGACCGTATAGTTGATTTCGGTCCCTTCGGGCAGCTGCAGGCCTTCTCTGGGGTTCTGGTCTATCACTATCCCTGCCGGGTACTCATTAGAGTATTCCGTAGATCTTTTGCCGACTTTGAATTTGTTGCTGTTAATGATATTTATAGCCTCCGTTTCCGTAGCCCCTATTATTCTCGGAACTGTCACGGTCTTTGGGCCTTTGCTCACGGTAAGGCTTATCGGAGGATGGTTAATTTTTACGGTTATACCCCCTTTAGGGTCTTGGTCTATTACCTGCCCCTCAGGCGCGTCGGAAAAAATTCTTTCCACAACCTCAGCTTTTAGATTTCTTTCCTGGAGTATTCTTTTGGCTTCTTCCTCGCTGTATCCTATTACATTAGGAAGCACCACTTCCGGAACTTCAAAATACTTGCGGGCCAGCAACACGCCCAGGTAGGAAAATGCCGCAAAGAGTATAGCAATCAGCGAAATAATTGCGATGCCTCTGACATAGCTGTGGCCTTTCTTTTGCTTTTTCGATTCGTTTTGATGGACGGGCTCAATATTATCCATCTCAAGCACCATAGTTCGTTCGAGGTCCGAAGGTTTGAAGTTGGCTACCTCCAGATCCTTCTCAATTTTCATGAGTTCTCTTTTGAGGTCTGCAGCCCTTTGGAATCTATCCCCCGGCGACTTGGCCATACACTTCATTATAACATTTTCCAGAAGAGGCGGAAATCCGGGAATGATTTCGGATATGGGTTTCGGATCCTCCTGGATATGCTTTAATGCTACAGCTACAGGACTGTCACCGTTGAAAGGTACTCGCCCCGTTAAAGCTTCGTACAACAACACGCCCAGTGAATAGATATCTGACCTTTCATCGGTAAATCCCCCTCTGGCCTGCTCGGGAGACAGATAGTGCGCCGAACCAATCAGACTTCCGGTGTTGGTTATAGTGGAACCCGTAGAAGCTCTGGCTATACCAAAATCGGCTACCTTGATCCGCCCTTCGGGAGTTATTATTATATTGTGGGGTTTGATATCCCTGTGGACAATCTTGTTTTTGTGGGCACACTCAAGGGCGTCGCAGATCTGCTTAGCAATCTCTATGACTCTCGCCGGAGGCAAAGGCGCCTCCTCTTTAATCATCTCTTTTAAGGTTTTGCCCTCAACGTATTCCATCACAATATAATAAATACCGTCTTCATTTCCCACGTCGTATATGTTTACAATGTTGGGGTGTGAAAGGCTCGCAGCAGCCTGGGCTTCCCTCCGAAACCTCATGACAAAATTCTCATCGTTGGAATACTCCGGCCTTAAGACTTTTATCGCCACAATCCTGTTGAGGAGGGTACACCGGGCTTTGTAAACTACGGCCATCCCTCCTCCACCAATTTCTTCCAAAATGACGTAACGGTTTCCCAATGTTTTACCTATCATACCTATCACGTCCCCGTATCAAACTACCAGTACAATCTCCACGGTTATATTGTCTAAACCACCATTGCTGTTTGCGGCTTCTATTAATTTATCAGCAGCCGCATCCAAACTTTTTGCGTCTAAAATTATGTCCCTGATCTCCGTGTCCTCCAGCATATTCGTAAGGCCGTCACTGCAAAGCAGGAAAATATCTCCCTTTTTATACTCAAGTTCCATCAGGTCTACTTCAACTTTTTCGCCTACACCCAGAGCTCTTGTAATCACATTTTTCATAGGATGGCAACGGACCTCTTCCAGTGTGAGCCTTCCTTCTTCAAAAAGCTGCCAGACCAGAGAATGGTCCTTGGTTAACTGCCTTATACCTTCATCCCGCAGTATATAAGCGCGACTGTCACCCACATGGCCTATGTAAACCTTACCGTCTTTGAAAAGTGCCATTGTGGCGGTAGTTCCCATCCCGCAACATTCTTCCCTTTCAATGGATGTCCTGTATATCTTCATATTGGCGT
The DNA here is from genome assembly GCF_000144645.1 of Thermosediminibacter oceani DSM 16646. Taxonomy (NCBI): domain Bacteria; kingdom Bacillati; phylum Bacillota; class Clostridia; order Thermosediminibacterales; family Thermosediminibacteraceae; genus Thermosediminibacter; species Thermosediminibacter oceani. Next base: position 1,014,162 of record NC_014377.1, on the reverse strand, counting down.
CGTAAAAGGCTTCCTTGATTACCTGCAGGGTCTCGTTTCCGCAACAGTCTTTATTACAGGCGTTTTCCGGCACGCAAACTGATAAACTCCGGTTGATATGGGAGGATATTTCCTCGACAGCCATCCTGCTTGCAACTTCGCCGCTATTGTGGCCGCCCATTCCATCCGCCACTATGAACAACAAAGGCACATCTTCTCCCTCAGGAAGGTAAAAAGCATCTTCATTGTTGGTTCTTACCATGCCTTTATCGGTTCTCGCGCAGTATATCATCTTTTCACCTCATTCATAATGCTACGACGAAGCTGACCGCAGGCGGCCTCTATGTCGGCTCCCATCTCCTGCCTTACAGTAACCGAAATACCGTAGTGTCTTAAAATTTCTTGGAACAGCCTGATATTCTCGGGTTTGCTTCTCATAAAATCCCTTTCCCTAACAGGGTTTAACGGTATCAAATTGACATGACACAGCAAACCTTTTAAAAGACGTGCGAGTTTTACCGCGCACTCTTTCGAATCGTTTACATCGGAAATAAGAGCGTATTCAAAGGTAATCCGCCTATTCGTCTTTATTATATAATATTTACATGCATCTAACAATTCCAAAATGGGATATCTGCGGTTGACTGGAACGAGTTTATCCCTTAAATCGTCCTCAGGGGCGTGCAGAGATACCGAAAGCGTAATCGGCAACCCCTCATCGGCCAAGCGCCTGATTTCGGGCACTATCCCGCAGGTAGATACGGTGATCCTCCTGTAGCTTATGTTAAAGGCCAGTGGCGAGTTGATTATATTCAGGAATTTTATCAATTCATCGTAGTTGAGTAAGGGTTCACCGCTCCCCATGATGACGACGTGGCTTATCCTTTTTTTTATATCTTCCTGGATAACGAGAATCTGGTCGACCATTTCCCCGGAATTTAAACTCCTTTTAAGTCCGTCGATGGTCGAAGCACAAAAGGCACACCCCATCGCGCATCCAACCTGGCTCGAAACACAGACACTTACCCCGTAACTGTGTTCCATCTTTACGCTCTCAATTATGTTGTTATCCGACAGCAAAAAAAGGTATTTTACGGTAGCATCCTTGCGGGATTGAAATTTTTTGTAAATGCCGATCTTGTCTATATAAGAGAGCTCTTTCAATTTTTCCACGAGAGTCCTGGGTAAATCGGTCATTTTTTCGAAATCCGTAACCCCTTTATATATCCAGCGGAAAATCTGTCTCGCCCTGTACGGCGGCTCACCCAGCGAAACTATAAAATCCTGAAGTTCCTCTACAGTCATCCCCTTAAGGTTGGTTTTAGCCATAAAATATACCCCTTTATCGTATTCTTTTCAGTCGGGCAATGAAAAATCCATCTATACTGTGCAGGTTCGGATAAATCTGTATATACCCGTACTGTTCTTTCACATCGGCGGAGAGAGCCTCCGGTAAATGAGGCCTGATATCGTCAAGATCAAAATCGCGGTTTTCCTTTAAAAACTCCTTTACGACTTCCCGGTTTTCTTCGGGTTCGATGCTGCATGTGCTGTAGATTAAAATTCCTCCAGGCTTAACGTACTGTGAGGAAACCCGTATAATCTGAAGTTGCTCCCGTTTTAGCACGGGTATATCTTCCGGTTTCTTGGTCCATTTTATATCCGGCTTTCTCCGAATCACTCCAAGCCCACTGCAGGGCGCGTCCACCAGTACCCTGTCGAATTTGCCGAACAAGTTTTTATCAGGGACCCTTGCATCCCTCACCTCAGGGTAAACTATTGAAACGCCTAACCTTTGACATGTTTCTTTTAAAAGTTGAACCCGGTGAGGGTGTATGTCCCAGGCGTAAATTCGACCGCTGTTTTTCATCAACTGCGCAAGATGCGTAGTTTTACCTCCCGGGGCTGCTGCTACATCCAGCACGGTTTCTCCGCTTGCCGCCCCTAAAGCTCTCGCCACCAGCATTGAGCTTTCATCCTGGGGTTGAAAATACCCATTTTTAAAACTGTCAAGTTCGGTTAAAGGCGGTCCATCGTCTATATAAAGGGCTTCTTCAAGAAAAAGCCCGGGATTGTGGACAACACCTTCCTTATCTAAAAAGGCCTGCAGGCCCGTTTTGTTTATTTTGAGTTCATTTACCCGAACACACATTCTGGGTTTTTCGTTAAACGCTTTGCACAAAGATTCCGTAAACTCAAAACCGAAAAGATCCAGCCATCGCCGGATCATCCACTTAGGAAAAGAATAGTATACTACAAGATACCTGAGCGGGTCCTTTACCCGATCGGGATAATCTATGCCGTCCTTACTTCTTATAACATTTCTCAGCACACCGTTAACAAAACCCGCCGCTTTTTTACTATATAATTTTGCAATATTGACCGATTCGTTTACAGCCGCATAATCCGGTATTTTGTCCAGAAATAAAATCTGGTAAAGCCCCACTCTAAGACAGTTCAATATGATGGGATTGATATCATTCAAGCCAATTTTCGAGAATTTAGACAGCACGTAATCCAGCCTTATCCTGTGCTTTATGACACCGTAAACCAGCTCGGTTATCAGCGCCCGATCTTCCCTTGAAATTTCAGCGGTTAAATGGCGGTTTAAGGACAGGTTGGAATAAGAACCCCTTTCCACTTCGGTAAGGATCCTTACTGCCAGTTCTCTAGGTTTAAGTTTTACACTTTTCATCGGCTTTACTTCCTTTCCAGATAAAAGACGCGGTAAGACCGTAATCCAGGAAAAAATCCACAGCTTCCCGAACCATTTCAATATCCACCCGCGTATTCATGCACGGCCCTTGGGGCCTTATATTTAATATGCCCAGAACGGGGATGGGATTTGTATCCAAAATCCCTTCCGAAAGGTCTCTCTCGCAGGCGATGGCTACAATGGCTCTGGGCTTATACTCCATTACAATTTTACGGGCCAGCGTCCCCCCTGTAGCCACAGCAAGTTTTACACCTCTACTTTCGACAAGGCTTAAAAGCTTATCTATGTCGCACCTTCCGCAACGCCGGCAGTTTGACACATTGGCCGTAATTTTATAGGGGCAGTCCCAACGCTGAAGGCAATGGGGTGCCAGCACCAATATTTCGTCGGGTTTGATCCTGAAATTTCTGCTCTTGACCAGCCTGTTGTTTACCTCGATATACGAGCTCTTTATGATGTCCTTATGTATATTTAACAACCTGCCTAAAGTCAGGGCTATTGGGAAGAGCAAATTTATACAAAAATTCATCAACTTTTGAGGTCCCAAAAAGCTTTTTTCATGCCATAGAGTCAGCACAATTGCCGCGAGACCTATGCTGAGTATTGCTATAAGTACTGCCATGACGGCTATAACCACGAGCAGTATGGGCCTATAAAGATGGCTGAACTTGTTTAAATAAAGCATTACGCCGGCCACGGTAATACAAAGCAACATTATTATGCACGCAACCAAAAGACTAATAAAAATTCGCTTTTTAATTTTCATCCGCAAAAAGCTCTCCCTCATTCAGAACGTGACCGACTAAAAACTCGGTAGCTTTCATCCGCCTTCTCCCTGCTTCCTGGAGTTCGGTGATCATGAGGATCCCGTCACCCGTTCCTACTAAAATACCCCGAGTTTTGTCGATCCCTAAAATTTTTCCCGGATCCCCTTTTCGGTCAATAGAATGGATTTTTGCTCCCCATATTTTTACTTCGACGCCGCTTCTTACCGTATAGGCACCGGGCCAAGGTTGTACACCCCGTATTAGATTGTATATATCCTCAGTTTTACTCCTCCAATCAATTCTGCCGTCTTCTTTTCTCAACATCGGAGCATATGTAGCTTCAGCGTGGTTCTGGGGGATCCGAATTAAATTTTTGGATTTTATCTTATCAAGGGTTTCGACCAGCAGTTCCCCGCCGAGCCGTGCCAGTACTTCAGAAAGCTCAACCGAAGTCCACTCGGGATTTATCTCAATCTCTTTTTGTAGAAAAATATCGCCCGTATCCATGCCCTCATCCATCCACATGGTCGTAACTCCGGTCTTGGACTCACCCTTTATTATAGCCCATTGAATCGGCGCCGCTCCCCTGTATTTGGGAAGCAGGGAAGCATGAACATTGATACAACCTATCGCCGGGATGGAAAGTACCGACGCCGGCAAAATTTGACCGTACGCTACCACTACGATGAGATCGGGGTTGAGTGCTTTGAGCTGATTTACAAACGTCTTATCTTTTACTTTCTCGGGCTGGTATACTCTTATACCGTGTTTTTGCGCCATGAGCTTGACCGGTGGAGGGGTCGGGATACGTTTTCGCCCCTTGGGCCGGTCCGGCTGTGTCACGACGGCCGTCACGTTATGGCCGCGCTCCACCAGGGCGTTCAGCGATGGAAGTGCAAATTCAGGGGTACCCATAAAAACTATCTTCATATACCTATCCCTCTTTGCTGTCTTCCTCAAATATCCTCTTTGCTTTATCTATAAAAAGGATGCCATCCAGATGGTCGATCTCGTGGCAGAGAGCCCGGGCCAGCAGGTCTTCTCCTTCGATCTCCACAAATTCTCCCTCCGGGTTTTGAGCCCTGACCCGCACTTTCTGCGGCCTCGGCACTTCGCCGGTTATCCCCGGAATGCTCAAGCACCCTTCAATTTCCACCACTTCTCCCTCTTTGCTGATTATTTCCGGGTTGATAAGCTCAATTAGCCCTTCTCCCACATCTATGACAATAACCCTTTTTAATATACCCACCTGTGGAGCTGCGAGTCCCACGCCATTGGCGTGTCTCATCGTTTCCGCCATGTCGGCAAGCAGCTGTTTTAGCTTTTCGTCAAACACGGTGACCTTTTTGGATTTTTTACGCAAAACTTCATCGCCGTACTGGCGTATATTTCTGATCGCCATGATCATGCCTCCATTTACAGTAAATCTTGGGGATCCATGTCCCAGGTCAGATAAACTTTTTTGTTTAAGTTTTTAAGATTTTTTAAAACTTCCCCGGCTTCAATCAGCCTTTCCGGTTCGGTACTTTTCAGCAGTATATTATACCGGAAGTTGTCCTTTACCCGAAACCTCGGTGCCGGTATGGGCCCCAAAATTTTTACCACGGGAGAAATCCTGTGTTCCAGGATTTTCTTTACATCCTCCGCCGCTATTCTTACAAGATCCTGGTCCGCTCCCGTAAAAGTCAGGTTCATCATGTGGCAGAAAGGCGGATATTCAAACTTTTTCCTGTTCATGAGTTCTTCCCGGTAAAAAGCCTTATAGTTATAGCCACAGGCAGCTATAACGGCCGAAGATTCCGGGGAATATGTCTGGACTATTACTTTGCCCGGTATTTGACCCCTGCCAGCCCTTCCGGCTACCTGGCTTATTAGCTGGAAGGTCCTTTCCCCCGCCCTGAAGTCGGGGAGATTTAGAGTAGTATCGGCAGCGATGATACCTACCAGCGATACCCCCGGAAAGTCGAGGCCTTTAGCAATGGACTGGGTGCCAATCATAACCTGAGCTTTTCCGCTTTTAAATTCCGAGAGCATCCTCTGGAGCGAGCCCTTCCTGGAAGTGGAATCAGCGTCAACCCTCACTACGTTCACACCGGGAAAACGGATTTTAAATTCCTGTTCCACCTTTTCGGTCCCAGCGCCGAAAAAACGTATATTCCTGCTGTCGCAATCGGGACACGTATCGGGCGCCTTTACGCGGTAGCCGCAGTAATGACATCTGCCGCTCTTGTCGATGCTGTGGTAGGTGAGGGAAATATCACAGTGGGGGCATTTTAACACGAAACCGCAATCCCTGCAAAGTACGAAAGTGGAATGTCCCCGACGGTTGAGAAAAAGTATAACCTGTTCACCCCTTGACAGAGCCGCTTCCATTTCCGAGCACAGCTTCCGGCTGAATATATGCCTGTTTCCGGATTTCAATTCTTCCCTCATATCCACGATTTCGATCGGCGGCAGCGGCCTTCCCGATACCCGCCTGGTCAGTTTCAAAAATATGTATTCTCCTTTTACGGCTCTATAAAAGGATTCTACAGATGGTGTGGCACTGCCGAAAATAATCGCAGCCCCCTCGGCCTCGGCACGGAAGCAGGCAACCTGCCGCGCATCGTAAAAAGGAAATTCCACCTGCTTGTAAGATGACTCGTGTTCCTCGTCGATAATTATCAGCCCCAGGTCTTTGATGGGTGCGAATATCGCCGACCTGGCGCCTATGGTTATATCGGCGTCACCTTTGTAAATCCTGTACCACTCCAGAAACCTCTCGCTCCTTGAAAGTCCGCTGTGTATCATTGCTACTCTTCCGGGAAAACGGTTGTAAAACCTTTCCATCATCTGAGGGGTTAAAGAAATTTCCGGCACCAGCACCAGAGCCCTTTTTCCCCTTGCAAGAAGTCTCTCTATTGCCTTTATATAAACCTCTGTTTTCCCGCTTCCCGTTATTCCGAATAGCAGTACCGGTTTTCTTTCCGCCTCCATATTTTTAATTATCTCTTCCAGTGCCCTAGCCTGTTCATAAGTAAGCCTGTGAGAAACAGGCTGCGCCTCGCTTTGGGGAAATTCACGAATATCCGATTTAACGCGGTAATCCCTTTTTATAAAGCCTTTTTTCATCAGGGCTGTGAGAGCATTTCTCACCGATGATTTGGCAAGCCCCGTGATTTTCGAAATTATGTCTACCGTTGCAGGACCCCTATCCCGGATAACCCGGAAGACCTCTTTTTGAGTTCCTGACCTGATTTCTCCGATTTCTTCTACTGAAGTCGTGTAAACGGCTTCTTTCAGAATGCTGACGGAAGGGGGGAGCATCAATTTGAGAAAGTCTATTAAATTTGTAGAGTAATATGAGGCCAGCTTGCGGGCAAGCTCCAGCATAAATTGCGGCAGTATAAAACGCTCATCTACGTCGATTATCTCCTTCAGTTGAAAATCGGGTACCGCATCCCCCGGCTCTAAGAAACGTATCACCACACCTTCAACCATTGAATTGTTAAAGGGGACCTTTACCCTGCTGCCCACCCGCACTTTATCTTTCAGCGGTTCGGGGACTATATAATAATATTCGCCCTTGACCGCTGGATGCTTAACGTCAACAGCTACCTCAGCCAGTTTGGTCAAAAAATTCCCCTCCCGAAAATAACACGGCTTCATCAAACGGTGCTTTGTATCGCCATACTATCTATGAATAATTAAGATATTGTAGTATTCTATCCAAGATGGCATTGGCTACTTCTTTCTTGGGCATTTTTGGTAATTCTTCAATAGTCCCGTTCCTATGGATAATCTTGACTATATTTGTATCGACTCCAAAACCGGCTCCTTCAACCGTAACGTCGTTTACCACTATAAGATCTAGATTTTTTCGGTTTAATTTTTCCAAGGCGTTTTTTTGAATATCGTTGGTTTCGGCGGCAAATCCCACTAGAACCTGTCTATCCTTTTTCTCACCCAGTTCCTTTAAAATGTCCGGGTTTTTTTCCAGTTCCAGGACCATCTCTGCATCCTTTTTCTTGATTTTACGTCCCGAATAGTTTTTAGGCCTGTAATCGGCTACAGCGGCAGCTTTAATTACCACGTCACACCATGGGAAAAATTTCAGCACCTGTTCCCTCATTTCTAGCGCTGTCTCCACTGCCACATATTTATAAAGCCCTGCTGGTCTTTCGAGACTGGTAGGGCCTGAAATAAGTATAACCTCACCACCGCGTTCGACGGCAGCCTCAGCCAGAGAATATCCCATTTTCCCGGAGGAATGATTGGAAATGAATCTCACAGGGTCTATGGGTTCTCTGGTGGGACCTGCGGTAATGAGGATTTTCTTATTTTGAAGATCGGTCCTGGTTCCCACCAATTGCTCTATTACTCTCAATACATCCACGGGCTCGGGAAACCTGCCCTTACCTGAATAGCCGCAGGCTAAAAAGCCTTCGGCAGGGTCCATTACGAAAATTCCTTTTTCTCTCAAGTATTTGATGTTTTCCTGGGTTATAGGATTACAGAACATGTTCACATTCATAGCCGGCACCACAAGCACTTTTGCCCTTGTGGCCAGAACAGCTGCGGTCAGCATATCGTCAGCAATGCCGGCGGCCATTTTCGCAATTACATTGGCAGTAGCCGGAGCCACCACAAAAAGGTCCGCCCGGTCAGCAAGGGACACGTGTTCCACTTCCCAGTGAACGGGCTTTTCGAACATATCAGTAATAACCGGGTTTTGGGAAACAACCTGAAAGGTAAGTGGAGTTACGAATTCCCTCGCGGACCGGGTCATTACCACCTGAACCTGGGCTCCGCTTTTTTTTAAAAGCCTTACCAGTTCTACGGCTTTGTAAGCAGCAATGCTACCTGTTACTCCCAGCGCTATAAATTTATCTTTTAATAACATAAATCCACCCCACTTACTTGTTACCAACCTTGGGGCGCTCGATTTTTATCTTTCCGGCATCCAGCTCGAAAAGGGCAATAGATACGGGTTTTGTGGTCTTTACATCCACAAGTTTTGGGGAACCTTCCACAAGTTGCCGAGCTCTTTTGGCAGCTGCGACTACGAGAGCGTATTTGCTTTCGTATTTATTGGTCAGCGAATCTATGGACGGGTACATCATATATTAATCCCCTCCCGGCGCTTTAAATTGTATTAAATCCATGTTTCTCAAAACCCTGCATCTTTCTGCAATAATTATGGATTCAAGTTTTTCTACCGCCGCTTTCAAGTCATCGTTGACTACCGCATAGTCATAATTTGTTATTGCCTTTAACTCTTCTTCGGCACTTTTTATCCGCAGGTTGAAGGATTCCTCGGTTTCGCTTCCTCTCTTTTTAATGCGATTTTTAAGTTCTTCGATATCAGGCGGCAAAATAAATATAAAGACAGCATCGGGGCAATTTTCTTTTACCTGTTTTGCCCCTTGAATATCTATTTCCAGGATAACATCTTTCCCTGCTTCTAGTTGTTCCTCAACGAACTTTCTCGGGGTCCCGTAATAATTGTTGTAGACCCTCGCCCACTCTAAAAATTCGCCCTTCCTTATCATTTGTTCAAAATTTTCCCTGTCGGTAAAAAAGTAGTTCACCCCGTGGACCTCTCCCGGCCTTGGGGGTCGCGTAGTCACGGAAACGGAAAGGGCAAGTTCGGGCCTTCTTTGCAGGAGCAAATTGCACAGCGTCCCCTTACCAGCTCCGGAAGGGCCAGAAAGAACTATCAGCATTCCCTTTTTAGGCATGAGGTTTCTCTCCTATAATTCTTCTATTTCCTCTTCAACTACTTTGTCGTTCAGACGGTTAGCCACGGTTTCGGGCTGTACTGCGGAAAGTATGACATGGTCGCTGTCGGTAATTATAACCGCTCGTGTGCGCCTTCCGTAAGTGGCATCGATAAGCATGCCTCTGTCACGGGCTTCCTGGATTATACGCTTGATCGGAGCGGATTCCGGGCTTACGATAGCAATAATCCTGTTAGCGGAAACGATATTTCCAAAACCTATATTTACAAGTTTTATTTCCACGACGTTCCCTCCTGAAATATTATTCTATATTCTGTAATTGTTCCCTGATTTTTTCAAGTTCGCTTTTAATCTCGATAACTTCCTGCGCAATTTTATAATCGGAAGATTTGGCAGCGATGGTATTTACCTCTCTGAAAAGCTCCTGAGCGATAAAATCCATCTTTTTACCCGAAAGGTCTTTCGACTCCGGCATACCCCTAAGCTGAGCTATATGACTTTCTATCCTTACCAGCTCCTCGTTTATGTCGGATCTTTCGGCAAAAAACACGACTTCGGTTTCCAGCCTTTCTTCGTTCAGTTCTCCTTGAGAGATCCTTTCGATTTTCTGGCGGAGCTTTTTTCGGTACTCTTCAACGACGGCATCCGCTCGTAGTTTTATATTTTCCACTCTTTTTTGTATAATATCAAGCCTCGAGGAAATGTCTCGCCAGAGATTGACTCCTTCTCTGGTCCTCATTTGGATCAAACCGTCTACAGCTTCCTGCAAAGCACCCTTCAGCGAAGACCACATCTCTTCCTCTTCGGGAAACTGCTGCTCCACCTTAAAAAGGTCCGGCATCATCGACAGCAGGGAAAGAGATACGGGGCCTTCAAAACCAATTTCTTCCCTAAGCTCTGCTAACTTTTTATAATAACTTTCCACAGCCTTTTTGTCAATCTTTATATCGACGGGAAGCGTTTCCGAAGAGTAGTTTATAAATACGTCAATACGTCCCCGGGCTATACGTTCTTTAATAAAGCTTCTTATTCTTTCCTCCAGGAAAAGCCAGGGCTTTGGCAGTCTGATATATATTTCAAGAAAACGGTGGTTTACCGATTTTATCTCAACCTCCCAGTTTACTTTTCCGATGCTCCTGCCGCGGCCGTAGCCCGTCATGCTCCTGATCATATTAACTCAACGACCTTCCCGCGTCAAAAACTAAGGCTTTCCTTGATCCTTCTCATGGCTTCTTTCAGCCTGTCGTCCGGCGTGGTTAGGGATATCCTCACGTAACCCTCGCCGCGATCACCATAAGCGTTACCCGGGGTAACTACAACAGCCGCTTTTTCTATGAGCATTTCTGCGAAGGAGCTGGAAGTATACCCTTCCGGAACCGGAACCCAGACGTAAAACGTGCCTTTGGGAGGCTCAACTTCAAGTCCCACTTCTCTCAGAGTTTCAATCACCAGATCCCGTCGCTTTTTGAATATCTTTAACATCTCATCTATGCTGTCCTGGGGGCCTAAAAGTGCTTCAATCCCCGCCCTCTGGATTGCGGTAAACTGCCCTGAATCCACGTTGGTCTTTATAATCCCCAGGGCTGAAATTATATCTTTGTTGCCTACCGCGTAACCGAGTCTCCATCCGGTCATTCTGTAAGGTTTGGAAAGGGATCCGAATTCCACGCCTATGTCTTTTGCACCCTTTACCGATAACAGACTGGGGGCCTTATATCCGTCAAAAGTAACTTCGGCGTAAGCGCTATCGTGGCATATGATTATATCATAAGTTTTTGCGAATTCCACGGCTTCTTCAAAGAATTTTTCGTCGGCTACTGCGGCGGTAGGATTGTTCGGGTAACATAAAAACATGAGCTTTGCTTTTTTGGCTATCTCTTCGTCTATACTTGAGAAATCCGGAAGGAAATTGTTTTCCTTCAGCAAGGGCATGGTATAGGGTATGCCTCCCGCAAAAAGCGTGGCTGTTTTGTAAACGGGGTAAGCTGGATCCGGAATCAGAGCGTAATCACCGGGATCGATAAAGGCAAAGAATATATGGGCGATGCCTTCTTTCGATCCTATTAGGGCCATAACTTCGGATTCCGGGTCTAAATCTACATTGAACCTTCTTTTATAATATGTAGCAACAGCCTTCCTGAAATCAAGGGATCCCTCGTAGTCCGGGTATTTATGACATTCGGGGTCCCGGACGGCTTTTTCAAGAGCATCTATGATGTTAGGTGGTGTCGGTAAATCCGGATCACCCACTCCTAGGCTTATAACATCAATTCCTTTTTTCCTGAGTTCGGCAATTTTTTTGTCAATCTGGGCAAAAAGATAAGGTGGTATTTTTTTAATACGCTCTGCAACCTTCAAAACTATCTCCTCCATAATAATTTAAGATATTGTTTAAAGTGCGCTAAGGTCTATATATCCTGAAAACACTTCTACGGCGGGTCCCGTCATGTAAACTCTGCCGTTTTTTTCGATTTCTATAAAAAGATCACCTCCGGGCAGGCTTACAGTAACTTTGGGTCCCACGATACCCTTTTTATAAGCCGCAACCGCCGAAGCGCAGGCACCGGTTCCGCAGGCCATCGTAAGGCCGGCTCCTCTTTCCCAGACTCTCATTTTCAAACGGTCCTGTCCTTTAAATTCCACAAATTCCACATTAGTCTTTTTTGGGAAAAGAGGGTGTCTTTCGATAACCGGTCCAAAACGCTCCACAGGAAAACTTTCAACGTCATCCACAAATATCACGCAGTGGGGATTTCCCATCGAAACCCCGGTAAATTTAAATACCCGGTCGTCTACGCTGATTTCAAGGTCCACGGCTTCTTCATTCGGGTTGCCGGCCACGGGTATATCCTTTTTTTGCAGGCTGTAGCATCCCATATCCACCCTTACGCTTTCTATGCGGTCATCCTTTATTATAATCTCCGGTTTAATTACTCCTGCAAGCGTCTCGACGGTGATACTCGTCTTGTTGACCAGACCTCTGGAAAAGGCGTATCGTGCAAAACAGCGGATGCCGTTACCGCACATATCAGCTTCGCTTCCGTCGCTGTTGATTATCCTCATCTTTAGGTCACACTTATCGGAAGGTAAAACCAGTAATATGCCATCGGCACCAATGCCGACATGTCTGTCGCATATTTTTTCCGCCTTTTTGAATATTATTCGTACATCTTCTTTAAAACCGTTAACGACGATAAAATCGTTTCCAAGGCCGTGCATTTTGGTAAACTTCATCTTACACAATCACCCTCATTATTACTCCCGAAATCATTATTCATTATTATACCACCGAATTCCTCTTAAAACAATATCTCCGTTATGGTATACTAGTAGCAGCTAATCTTAAACAGGAGGATAGCCATGCCTTTTGACGGAATTGTACTGAACGCCGTTATCAATGAACTCAAAAAAAAGCTGGTCGGCGGCAGGATAGATAAGATATACCAGCCGGACAAAAATGAGATAGTGCTCTTCGTGCGGCAGTATAGAGAAGAGTACAAACTGCTTATTTCAGCCCACCCTCAAAACTGCCGCTTACACATCACCGAAAAACACAAAGAAAATCCCATCTCGCCTCCAATGTTCTGCATGCTATTGAGAAAATATCTCATAGGCGGAAGAATCAGGGAGATCAAGCAGAAAGATCTGGAGCGCTTAGTCGAAATAGAAGTCGAAAACACGGACGAATTCGGAAGGATAACCTATAAAACTCTGCTGGTAGAGATAATGGGCAAGCACAGCAACATAATACTTATTGACTCCGGTGACGGCACGGTAATAGATTCCATAAAGAGGATACCTTCTGAAATAAACCGTGTAAGGCAGGTCCTTCCCGGAGTAAAATACGCATTCCCTCCTATCGGAAACAGGATAAGTCTGCTTTCAGTTGACGATAATAAAATTATGTCAACAATTCTGGACCTGCTCTCTCGATCTGACGAACCTGCACAGGTTTACCGGTGGATCACCGAAAACTTCATGGGTGTCAGCGGAGTGGCCTCCAAAGAGATCCTTTTTAGAAGCGGTGTTGACGCTAATAAATTGGTGTCGGAATTGACCGAAGAGGAAAAGCGGAAAATTGCCGAGACACTGGCAAAGCTTTCGCTGGACATAAGGGAATTCCGCTACTCGCCGAAAATTTACTTTGATCGAAGCAGCCAGCAGCCCTGCGAATTCTGGGTCTTCCCATTACATCACCTTACCGCTTTTAAAGAAGTTTCGGCCTCTGGCGTAAACGTGACGGTCGACCGATTTTACAGCCAAAAAGAAGATTTCGAAGCACTTATAAATATCAAAAAGACGCTTGCCCTTCACGTCTCCAAACAGCTCAAAAAATTAAACCAGAGCTTAGCCTTTCAGCGGGAAAAACTAGCCGAAACTCAGGATGCAGAAAAATTCCGCATCTTCGGTGAGGTCCTGTCGGCTTACCTTTATAAAGTAACCCCCGGTCTGAAAGAGATAAGCCTGCCGAATTTTTACGATGAAGGCAAAAGTATAGTAATACCCCTGGACGAAAAGCTTTCACCGTCTCAAAACGCCCAGAGGTATTTTTCCAAATACAAAAAACTCCAAGTAACGCGGGAAAAAGTTGAAGCTCAGATGAAAGAGACGCTGCGCGAAATCGAATACCTGGAAAGCGTACTTTATAACATTGAAGCTGCAGAAACCCTTGAAGATATTGCCGAAATCAAGTCGGAGCTTTATAGTGAGGAGAAAAAAACAAAGGGTGGAGACTCCCCCTCTCACCCTATAAAATATAAATCCTCCGCGGGCTTTGTCATTCTCGTAGGGAAGAATAACAGGCATAACGATATGCTCACGCGAAGAGCGAGACCCGATGATATATGGGTTCACGTCAAAGACGCTCCCGGTTCCCACGTCATAATCCAGACGGGCGGGCGCAAAGTGGACGATGACACCATACTGGAAGCCTGTGTTCTCGCCGCATATTACAGCAAAGCCAGGAACGGCAGCAACGTCCCGGTGGACTATACTTTGAAAAAACACGTAAGGAAGCCTCCGGGAGCAAAACCTGGTTTTGTAATTTACGACCACCACAGGACTGTTTACGTGACGCCGGACCATAACCTGATCGATAAATTGACTAAAATGTGAATCCCTTTTTCGGCAGTTATTTTTTAAGAATTACAACGCAGTTTTCCCCGTCCACTTCCTCCAGTTTGACCTTTATTACTTCGTCCCTGGACGTGGGCACATTTTTGCCGACATAATCCGGCCTTATGGGGAGTTCCCTGTGACCCCGGTCGATGAGTACCGCTAGCTGTATCAGTTGGGCCCTCCCCAGGTCGGATAGCGCGTCCAGGGCTGCCCTAACGGTCCTGCCGGTATATATCACATCATCCACCAGCACTATCTTTTTCCCAGTAATTTCAAAAGGAATTTCCGTCTTGTTTACAACCGGTTGTTGCGAAAGGGTCGACAGGTCGTCACGGTAAAGGGTTATATCAAGAACCCCTACCGGCACTTCTACCCCTTCTATCTTTTTTATTTTCGAAGCAAGTCTCTTAGCAAGAGGCACTCCTCTCCTGCGAATGCCGACCAGAACCAGGTCTTCGACACCCTTGTTGCGCTCGATAATTTCATGGCCGATTCTGGTGAGAGCCCTGTCTATTGCCTTGTCATCCATTATGCGGGCTTTTTCCTCCATTTACACCACCCTTTTTCTCAAAGTATTTAATATTTCGGTTATATCTTGGGGAATGGGGGCTTCAAAGGTCATAAATTCTCCAGTTCGGGGATGGTTCAGCCCGAGCCTGTAGGCGTGGAGGGCCTGTCCGTTGATGTTAAAGGGGCTTTTTTTCCTGGAATAAAGCGGGTCTCCTACAACGGGGTGACCTATAAAACTCATGTGAACCCTTATCTGGTGAGTCCTGCCCGTCTCTATGTTGACCTCGATAAAAGTAAAATCTTCGAACCTCTCCAGTACTTTAAAGTGGGTTATGGCTTCTTTCCCGTTTTTTGCGGTCACGGCCATCTCCACCCGCTTCGCTGGGTGCCTTCCGATGGGTGCTTCAATTGTCGCTCTGTCTTCCGGGATATTGCCCCAAACCACTGCCAAATAAGTCTTTTTTACCAGCTTGTTCTTAAATTGCATGGCAAGTTCCCGGTGGGCCATGTCGTTTTTTGCTACAACTATCACCCCGGAAGTATCCTTGTCGAGCCGGTGAACTATGCCCGGCCTCATTACTCCGTTTATACCGGAAAGGTCTTTTGTGTGGTATAAGAGGGCATTTACAAGGGTGCCCGAGTAGTTCCCGGGGGCCGGGTACACCACCATGCCGCGGGGCTTGTTGACCACAATTATATCCCGGTCCTCGTGTATTATATCCAGAGGGATGTTCTCGGGTTCCAGGGAGAGGGGTTTCGGAGACGGTATATCAGCTACAATAACATCGCCTTTTTTCAGCTTGTAATGGGGTTTAACGATCCTTTCGTTTACTTTGACCCAACCCTCTTCGATTCCCTTTTGTATATAGCTCCTGGAAAGGTCGTTTATTACACCGCTCAAAAATACGTCGAGGCGCTTTTTGGCATCATCTTCTTGCACCAAGATTTTCAAAAACTTACCCAAAAAAACTGCCCTCCCGTTCGTTAATCTAGACTTTTCTTAAACAGAGGATCAAAGATTAATATATATACCAGCACGACTTCCCCTATAACAATAGCCGAATCCGCCAGATTAAATACCGGCCATATCCTGAAATCAATAAAATCAACCACGTAACCAAACCGGAGACGGTCCACCAGATTTCCTAGAGCCCCACCCAGGATAAGGGAAAGCGCCATCCTGAGTAATCTTTGTTCCGGGGGTATTCGGGAGATGTAAAAAAAGAGTGCAGCTATTACTATCAGAGACGCTGTGCTGAAAAAGAACACCTTGCCCTGTAGGATGCTGAAAGCCGCTCCCGTATTCTGGACATAAGTTAGATGAAGTACATTATTAATGACCGGAATCGACTGATGGGGAACCATTTGAGTCCGTACGATGTATTTGGTGAGCTGATCGAAGATGAAAACGGCTGCCGCCAGAATCCATGCCCTCAATATTTAAACCCCCAACTTAAGAAATTTACATCAAAATTATATACCAGGGTCTTCAGAACTTCAACGAATAAAAAATAAATACCCGAAACGGGTATTTATCTTCCCAGCTCATTTTTATCATCCTCATCGGGGTCCTCCTCATCGATTATTTGATCTGCCCAGTCAACTATGCCCCTCTTTTCGTTTCCGTCGGTGTAAACTTCGCTGTAATCCACCGCTCCCGGTTCGTCCTGGGGGCTATTGGCCGTGCCGTACCTGGCTACGTCCTGCCAGGCATCCTCGCCGTCGTATTCGTTTTGGTCAGTACCGTCGAGAAAACTCCTCCCAAACGGATACTTCAGGACTTCTTCCTCTACAGGCCTGAACCTCCTCTCAAAGGCCTTTTCTTCCTCATTATTGCAGCGGGCGCAAAGGGAAGCATACGGCACAACATCCAGGCGTTCCTCTTCTATAGGATTACCGCAGTTCTCGCAGATACCGTAACTCCCTTCTTCGATTTTTTCCAACGCCCGGTTGACTTTCATCAACATCCTTTCCGTGTTATCCCTCAACCCCAGATCCTTTTCCCTTTCGAAGGTTTCAGCCGCGAGATCTGAGGTATGATTATCGTATGAAGACAGCTCCCCCACCGATTCCTTCAAAGGATCCGATCCTCTCCTGATAATTGTAGACATCTGGTCTTCCAGTTCCCGCTTTAATTCCTGCAATTTGCGCTTGTAGTACTCCAGGTTCTTCAAGAGCTATCCTCCTTTGAGTTATTTTACGGAAAGTTCGTTCTGTACTATTCTAACCAATTCTGCAATGAAATCACCTATAACGGGGAGCTTCAAGATCACAATGCGCTGCAGGACGTATAAAATAAAAGCGCCCAAGAATGTAAACCCCATCGCCGTTCCGAAGCCTCTGGCTACTCCGGCTAAAAAGTTTATATAAAGCAGCCTTTTAGGGTTGCGCAGCACCTCCAGGTATTCCGCCAGGTTAAGCTTTTCGATCCGTATAGACAGTTCATCGATTTTTCGGCTCAACTCGCACAAGAGCCTTTCATCATCCATAATAGTTCCCCTAAATCTAATTTAACCATCTCTAGGTGTTTTATGCTCCTTCATACAATTTTATGATCCCCAGTACTATATGGGAAGAATTCCTGGCTGCCTCATCAGCAAACGTCTCGTATACACTCACCGCCTTGCCGTCAGCCCTATCCGAGATTGACCTGATGATCAAAAAGGGAACTTTATTCAAATAGCACACCTGACCTATAGCTCCGCCCTCCATCTCAACACAGGCGCCGTCAAAGAAGGACCTTAGAAATTTAACTTTTTCCTTGCTGCTGATGAATTGGTCCCCGCTCAGGATTCTTCCCGTAATTGCCCTCCTGCCTTTTACCTGCTTCCGGGCTACTTCCTGGGCAATTTGAACAAGAGTTTCGTCGGCGGTAAAAGCTTTAATCCCAAGGTTCGGAATTTCTCCGAGCTCGTGCCCGAAAGCAGTACCGTCCACATCGTGCTGAACCACGTCCCGGGATATCACAATATCACCTATGTCCAGGTCTTCTCTTAAAGCTCCCGCCACACCGGTGCAGATTATCGCGCTGGGAGCAAAATAGTCTATCATCACCTGGGTACATATTGCCGCATTGACCTTACCTACGCCGCATTTTACGACTACCGCGTCCCGACCTTCCAGCGTGCCTGTAAAAAAGGTTAGAGACGCTTTGGTTATGGTTTTTTTATCCTTTAGCTCTTCACAGAATAGGGCAATCTCTCTATCCACAGCTCCGATTATTCCGATAATAAACATCATCCTTTCCGGTCGGATTTAAGGTATTTAGGCGGTCACAGCAGATTTCACCTTTACTCCCGGCACTCTGCCCAGCTGGCCGGTAAGAGCCCCGAGTTCATCAGTAGTAGCATCCACTATAAGGGCTATAACCGAAATACCTCTTTCCCTGTACGGGATCCCCATCCTTCCTATTATCAAATCACTGAATTTTGAAAGTATCTCGTTCACCTTGGCCGCTGAATTTTCTCTATCAAACACTATTATCCCCACTACCGACAGTCTCTTTCCCCCGGTCGTCATTTTCAGCATCACTCCTTAACTTGGCTACCTTATCTCTAATGGTCCCCTCCTCTTCGGTTTCCTCATTTTCGAAATCCCGGCCCGCTGCCGCCTGCTCTATGTACTCCTCCGCTTTGTCAGGTTGTTTTTCCAAATCTTCTTCTTCGATAACTATGGCATTGATCAGGTCGATCTGTGACTGGAGAAAATTAAGAAATCTCGTCTTGAAAAGCATAAACTGCCGCTTAACCTCTTCATACTGGTCGTTTATCGCATTGTACCTCGCTTCGGCTCTACCCATCATCTCCATCGCTTTCGATCTTGCGCTCTTTAATATAAGTTCCTTCTCCCTTTCCGCATTTTTTCTGAGATCTTCGGCGGCCTTTTCAGCGAGTATAATGGCTTTTTTGAGGGTGGATTCCATTTCCTGGTATCCCTGAAGTTTTTCCTTCAAAAACTTGACCTCTTCTTTTAAATCCTGATTTTCCCTGTATATTTTCTCATAGCTTTGGGTCACCTTTTCCAGGAAGTCCTTAACTTCGTCCTCGCTGTACCCCCTAAAGGACTTCCGGAATTCTTTTTTCTGGATGTCAAGCGGAGTCAAGATCATCCAGTATCATCTCCTATCCGATATCAATATATCATTTGAATCATAAGGCTAGTGATTAGTCTCTGAATCATATCCAGGAAAAAAAGAGCTATGAAGGGCGAAAAATCTAGATAAACCCCTCCGGCCGGAGGGAAAAATCTAAAGGTCAATCTCCTGAAAGGCTCAAGGATGGGTTCGGTCACCCGGTAAATAAACCTATATACGGGCGAATAAATTGTTCCAGGTATCCACGTCATAAAAACCCTGATGATGATTAAAAATTCCACAAATCTAAAAAATAACTCCGTCACCCTAATGAGTAACAAATCGGTTCCTCCTTTTATGCTCACCGCACCGTAAAAAGCGGCTTATCTTTGCTGGTTTCGCCATCCTCCATATTGAGGCCTGATATGTCCACGTTATTTGGCGCAAAAACAAAAGTACCGCTTCCGACCTTTTTGACAGTGCCGTCCAAAGCAAAAACACTGCCGCTTAAAAAATCCAGAATGCGCCTTGCTGTCTCCTTATCCAGACTCTCCAGATTGACTATAACCGCCCTGCGGTTTTTCAGTTCTTCTGTAATTACCCTTACTTCGTCAAAGTTTGAAGGTTTAAAGACCACTACCTTGTTTTTCGGCATCTGATGAATATTAATGATTCTGCCTTTTTCGGGCCTTACAGGTATATGGAGGGATTCCTCAGGTTGAAGTACCGGAGGGTTTTCGTGGTCGTGGTCTTCGTCCTCGATTCCAAGAAAATAAAGTATTTTGTTGAACAGTTTGTTGTTGGCCATCTCTTAACCTCCTCCTTGTGTTAGCCTCTTGGTCCAAAAATTCCGGTCCCTATTCTTATCATGTTTGACCCCTCTTCAATAGCTATATGGAAATCATGCGTCATCCCCATGGACAAAAAACTCATTTCGACGTTTTCCAGCTCCTGACTTTTTATCTTCGTAAATAATTCGCGCATTTTTCTGAAAAACGGTCTTACGTCTTCGGGGTCTTCTTTAAAAGGCGCAATTGCCATCAAACCTCTGACCTTAACATGGGCAAGGGTTGAAACCTTCTTTATCAGTTCCGGAATTTCTTCATATTCTGCACCGAATTTGGTTTTTTCCCTTCCGATATTCACTTGAATCAGCACATCCATAACCTTACCCAACATTCCTGCTCTTTTATCTATTTCTGCAGCCAGCTCGTAACTGTCCACCGATTGGATCATTGAAAACAGCTTTACTGCATATTTCACCTTATTTTTCTGCAAATGACCTATCATGTGCCAGCTGATATCTCCTTTTACCAGCCCTACCTTTTGCTGAGCCTCCTGCACCCGGTTTTCTCCCAGGATCTTTATCCCGCGGTCAACGGCCGCCTGGATCGTTTCAGGTGGGATGGTTTTGGTTACCGCCACTATGTGTATATCTTCCGGACTTCTGCCCGATTTTGCGGCCGCGTGTTTGATTTTTAGTTTCAATTTTTCTATGTTTTGCTGAATAATTTCCATTGAAATCCCCTCTTTATTAAAACCCTATCGCCGGCCGTTAGGCCTTCTACTATGGTTTTCTTATCGTCCCGGGCTACCACGCGGACGGGTCTGAAAACGGACCTACCTTTATTGTACAAGAATACACCTTCCTGGCCGTTTGATTTTACGATCGCTGAATTTGGTACTCCTATACCGCGATGTACCCGCGTGATGATTTCAACATTGACCTTTCTGAGGTCCAGCAACTCCATGGGGGCTTCTTTGATGAAGAATACACCCGTCTGTTCGTCCTCACATGTTTCAATCAGATCTGCTTTAAGTTCTATGTTGAGTTGGGGAAATCTTAATTTGTATACCCTGCCGGGCTGAATATCACCTTCCAGTATTGGAGCAATAACGTATAGGGAAAAATTATCCACGATCTTAAGCACGGCTTGGTTAACCTTCACGTTTTGGGAAAGCGCAGCACTTTCCTGTCTTGAGACGACACCCTTTATCTCCTCAGATTTCAAGCACTTTAATCCCTCAGGCCGGAGAAGGTCTTCGTAACCGTCTATGTTAAAACTTACTATTCCTGCCACCGGAGAGAGAACAACCGGTTCCACTTCCTCAAGTTTTTTTTTCTGATTTTCCAGGCTTTTTTCTAAAACTTTAATGGCTTCGTTGCTCTCCGCTACGGCCTTCTGTTTCTCGCCCTTCAACCGCGATAATTCCTTTTCCAGCACCGCTACCTTTTCTGCCTGACCTTTAGACCTTGCTTCCCCGATCCTTTTTTGTACATCTTGAATGGATTTGTTCAATATCTGAATTGTCAGCGTACTTTCGCTCTGCTCTTTCAACTTATTCAATTTTTCTTGAAGTTCGCCTAAGTCTTTTTCCAGGAGCATTTTACGTTCCTCATCTGTCACAACTTTAAAAAGCGGCGAATTTACCCTTACCCTTTCTCCGGCTTTAACAAGAACTTCAAGCCTGCCGCTGGCAGGGGAATTTATAACCTTTTCGTTTTTTACTATCAGTGCTCCCGAAGTAAAAAACTCTTCTACTTTCTCTTCTCGAGCTATGTATATGTCTTTTGCGGAACCTCGCAGAAAAAGAATTAAAAAGAGAAAAAGCCCCGATAATAAAGGGAGGATCAAGCGCGATTTTTGTTTCTTTTTCTTCGGTTTGAAATTTACGACCTTTGCACCGGTCCCCTTCCTCATCCTCTTCACCTTATTTATATCTTCTCCATAAAAAGGAAGAATCCTTCCGGATTGATAATAAAATATAAAAGCATTTAATAGGCCTCAAATTTTAATACTCTTCCAGTTACCGCTTTTAAACCTGATCCAGTACAGCAACGACCTGACAGTCCAGTCAAGGAACATAGCAATCCAGGCGCCAACAAGGCCCATATCGAAGTAATTCAAAAAAATGAAAGTAAATCCCAGCCTGATCATCCACATTCCAAGAATAGTAATATAAACGGTAATCCTTGTATCGCCGGCTCCTCTGAGGGCTCCCGGTATAACCATACCCACGCATTCGGGTATCTGCGTAAAAGCGACAATGCGCAAAAGCACGGTCGCCCTGGCAATTATCTCGGGATCATCGGTGAAAATTCTTAAGAACATAACGGGAAATGAAAAAAACATCAATCCCATTATACCCATAATTGCCATGGCAAAAAGTAAGGATATACCGGCGCTTTTTTGCGCACCCTTGGCATCACCGGCGCCCAAACGCTGCCCTACCATAGCAGTGGCTGCGGTTGCAAAACCGATGCCTGGCATATACGACAGGGATTCCACATTAAGACTTATGGAATGGGCCGCATACGCCCCGGTTCCAAGGCCGGCAACCTGTCTGGTATAAACTATCTGACCGGTAGAAATGAGAATCCTCTCTACAGCCGCCGGCAACCCTATCCGGAGCATACTTGAAAATAACGGCCAATCAAATTCTTTAATTACTTTCTTCCAGTTTACAAAAAGGCGGTTGTCTTGCTTAGATAAAACGTAAATTAACGCCGCTGCAGCCCCTAAACGCGATAGCGAGGACGAAATTCCGGCTCCTACTACTTCCAACCTGGGAAATCCGAACTTGCCAAAAATAAACACGTAATTAGTGAAGATATGTAATATATTTATGACCGCATTGACCACCATGGGAGTTCGGGTATCTCCTGAACCTCTCAGCCCTCCCGCTGCTACGGAGAAAACAAACAAAAACAGCATGCCCGGCATCATCGCTCGAAGGTAATTGCTCCCCAAGAGTCTTACCGATGGCTCCGCACCCATGTATATCATTATTTTGTAGGAATTAACGTAACCCAGGTAACTGATTATGAGGCCGGCAAAAAAAGCGACTATAATAGACTGCCCGATGACTTTCCCCGCTTTTTCCAGGTCTTTGGACCCAGCTGCCCTTGCCGACAACGCCGTTGTGCCAACCGAAATTCCCATAAAAATAGCGTTCAAAAGAAAAAAAGGTTGCATGCTGAGCCCGATCGCCGCCACCGCCTCGGCTCCGAGCCTTCCGACCATGGCCATATCGGCGACCTGACTGATCATCGCCAGGGCTTGTTCTATAAGAACCGGCCAGGCCAGCACCCATGTTTTTCTCAGTACCTCTTTTACTTCATCATCCAGGTTCGGGAAAAAAACGGTCGGCCGTAATCGTCGAACCCGCTCATCTTTTAAGTCTGATAATCCCCCTCCCAAAACGATCACGCCCCCGTTATGTACTCAAATTTATTGATTGCCGCAAAGGCCATAATATCAAGGCTTCAAGGCTTTTCTAATTTCAAAAGGAACTCAACTTTGTTGAAATTGATTAATCATATTTGCAATTTTGCTTACAATCGTCGGGGTTCTCATGCGAAAGCGCCGTTTTGACTAGTAAGGATGCAGGTAAGCATATTTTTATATCATTCGACCAATCCTATAGAATTCCTTCTTTGCCAATAAAAAACACCACCGGATCTACGGCGGTACATAGGTAGTCCCATCAATTATTATTGCTGGACTTGGGGGAAGTCACTTTTTGCCCATTCAGCATGAGGTTGACGACAGAGAAACCTTATAGTTGGCCTACAAAGCCTATCAAGAAAAACGGCTACCTACGCCCCTGTGGTAGGTCCGGCCGGCCCCAAAAAATTAATGACATTCTTGAAGGAAAAAGCTGATGTTTGCAAAATGTTTGTATAGTACTTCAGAACTACAAATATAAAAAAATAACGTAGAGCTTTCAATCCTACTCTACGTTTCGTTTTCAAATGGTCTGAGTGGGGGGACTTGAACCCCCGACCTCTAGAACCCCATGCGCACTTCGTGCGTAATTGCTAGCGTCGCTACCAGAAATTTAGCCTCAAAAACTAGTCCCACTTGCTTTCGGTTTTCTTGAATTTTATAATATCATGGTTTTTAAAAATTTGCAAGTGGGATTGGGATTAAATATCTCTTTCCGCTGTTATTCTGTAAATCCCCGCTTTTGTCTTATCCACATCAATTATTTTCCATTGTTTTCCATCCGCTTCAAAAGTGGCATTTATAGCAATAGCAGGACAATCTACCGCCTGCATGATTACATTTATTCGCCCTGTAGGAAGCATGATTGTGTTACCTTCTATATCTATGGCTTTCTGGGTCATAAATATAGGCAAATCACTATATATAGGTATAATTTCGTATACTGGCTCGCCCCATTCGGTATAACCTTTTAGTATTTGTTCTTCCCCTGTTTTGATGTGCATTATAGCGTTACAACGTCTCATAAGTGCTTTATACATTTTGCCACGTGGCCCATTTATTTCACTGAGGATAATAAATTTAAAGCCATCAAACTCCACAATATCCCCTGCATGAATTGGCTCTATGGTGGCTATTTTCTTATCGTCATATTCCAGGTTTAAAGCAGTATTACTAATTAAAGCCCTGGCAGGATTTCCATTTACTAAAACATTCTTCCCTAGATATCCCAAAATATAGTCTATATCTGCCATAGAAATTTCAAAAATACTCATATTATCACCGCCTAATTAGCAAACAACATGAAATAATCGCTATTTTGGGTAGTATCAATTGCCATTTGCCTTATCTGTCGCTCTAATTGGTCTATGCGATTTTGTATATTATCGGCGAATTGAGTAATAGTTATATCGTCTGTTTTATAGTTTTTCATTCCAGAAGGGTCATTGGCAATGCTATTTAGTGCCGATAAAGCGGCCTGGTAGATTTTACGCTTGTTAGCGGCGGTGTATTCGGAATTGAAATCAAGATCGGCTTCCATTAGGTAACAAATTAATTCATCATCGGATAGATTTATGCCTTTGAGTTCTATTTTAAGACGCTCTAGGTTAGTCATTTATATTCCTCCTTTTTTTAAAAAATAAAACTGCAATATTTTGCAGTCGATTTTTGAACTGCAATTTTTGCAGTTTGGGATTTTTGGAAAAAATTTCGCACGTGAAAAATAGGGTATGCTGCACCCAATTTTTTCCAAAAGGGGGTATCGACTTCATACTTATGCATTTGTTAATAATTTCCAAAACAACACAAAATAAAAAACAACGTCCGATAATCTATCTTATGTAAACTACTTCTATCCCCCTCAAAGCCAGTCGTATCAAGGCTTTCAGGAATTGAGGTTTATTTTATATAATTATTTTATCGGTAAACGTTTATTGTTTTCCCTAATATTTTCCTAAAATCTGGTAAATTTGCTTTATAAAACGCTGATTTTATTTAAAATTTGCTTTTTATTTTTATGCTGGGTTATGAATAATTATGTTTGCCATATATTGCCATTTGTGGAATTGTCTGAATATTGATGTTAAAAATCTGTCTGAGAACGGATATATGTTGAAATTTTTTCATAGAGTAACAGGGCCGAAAGTGCGGAAACATTCAATTCCTACTAAACCTATCGGAATTATAGGATTTCTTCAAAATACCCTTATTGAGAATCATTCCTATTAACGTTCATTTTTTCATTGTTCAAACGTTCAATTTCTTGAATTGTATCATTTACGTAAGGATTTTGCTCAATCATTGTCTCAAGGCTAATAGCCCCTATACCTCTAAGGGTCTTGAGGTTATCAATAATATCCTTCTCATTCATTGGTCTTGCCGTCGTAAATACTACATTCACGCTTTCCATTTCCTCATCTGAAATATTTTCGCCATTCAAAGCCAATATCCTCCTAAATACTTCTAATCGCTTCTGTATACCCTCACTCATATATTTAGCGTTAAGCCCTGCCTTAATTTCCGCAAGGGAGAATAAAAGTTTTATAGACACTTCGCTTAAATTTGAAATATCCACGCTATTCAATGAAACCGCTGGTGTGCAGGATATGTCTAATAATGCTTGCCTCAATGTGTCGTACAGCATTTTAACCGCCTGGTGATTAAGGTTGCCACTTACAAGTTTAAAATCACTATCAGTATCAAGGTTAATCCCATTGCCTACTAAATTAGCGTCTATACCACCACTGGTAAGTTTCTGCCCTATAGCAACAGGAATGGGATTGTGATGCTTATACACTGTATCGCTAAATTTAGAAAGCAAATCCTCCATATTGTCTATAATGTTCACATAATCAAGCAAATCACTTCTTCCAAAATTCGGATCAAGTTCATTTTGATTCTTATATATTATTGGCAATCCGCTAATATTCTCTGCTTTATTCACTAAATGCAATGTACCGCCTTCATCTGTGTATTCTTCTACCCTATCATCGTAAAAAACAGTATAATAACTCACTCCATCAACAACGTAATATTCTACAAATGCAAGGTATTCATTCTGTGGCCCTATCACTGGGTAGCCATCGGCAGGATCTATTATTTTACTGCGGATTGTGCCTTCATCATCCACATAAACGTATTCATAAACCGTTCCATACTTTTGCATTTTATCGAGTATATCGAAATCAAGCCGGTAATAATCGCCCTTCTTATAAATCTTCTGGAATTTACTCACTACATTTTCATTGCCTGTTAGTGTTACAGGATTCTTCAATAAATAAGAAGTAGCAAAGTTTAGGATAGTTTTAGCGTAATTGAGAATAATTATCCTCGGATAATACTTTTTACCATTCCACACTTCCTCTTGCCTATTTAAAATTTTGTGTTTACCTGAAAGATATTCCTTTATGTCAAGTACTTCCTTAATCCTGCTTTGATGGTATAATTGTTTTACCTCGTCAGTAAACCAGAATTTGCTATTAGGATAGTATTTTTCCACGTATTCCCTTATGTCCATATTTTTATCCCCCTTAAAATTACTTTTAAAGCGTCTTTTTTTAAAAGGGGTATATAATTATACCCCAAAAATTAAAAAAGCCGTTTAAACGGCAATTTTGAAAGCGTTTATTTAGATGTCCACATAGTAGATGCCTTTAGATAAGCCTTCTACCGCAAAGCAACAAGCCATTACAAGATCATCGTGCTTGCCTTCGCCTCTTTTATTCCCTAAACTGCCTTTTTCGTTTTCCTGATAAATTTGCATTTCCTCCAATGTTTCACGGTCGTTTATTAAAATCATGCCGGTCTCGAATTGTTCTTTGAAACGCTGCACTATCAATTGTTTATTCGCTGTCGTTGTAGCAAAGCCCAACTGGTGTTTTTTCCTTCCTGCTTCGTTAAAAATGCGTTGTTTGTATAGGTTCATGTATTGGTAGTCTTCACGTAATTTTTGGAGTAATGGTAAGCCATAACCATTGCGTTCAACCACAAGGTAAGCGTAATTGTAGAAATGCCCTAAATCATTAACTATTTCGGCGAATTTATATACTGGTATATCATTGCGGTAAAATACCGCCACCTGTTCACCACTCGTATCAAATATGCTTACCGCCGAATAGTCGTTTACCCCTCCTGTTCCTGATGCAACGTCCACACCGCCATAGTAACGCTCTTTTGCTTTCGGAAGTTTATATAAAAATAATCCCTTGTTTAAGTAAGGGATTAGTGATTTCGGCAATTCTATACCCTGTAATTCTTCTTTCTGTAGGGGGAGGGGTAGATAATTCATGCGTTCTAGTATTTTTTGCATAGAAAAAACACCTACATTGGTAGAAAGGAAAGCCTCTTCTGGTGTGCTAGGATATTCTTGCTGGAATTGTTCTAGTGTCATATCCTGCAACTTCCACCGACGCCAACATATTTGTTGTAATTGTGCTCCGGCCTCGAAAAGCGGTATTTCGTCCTTTTCTAAATCTTTTCTTGAAAAACGCTGCCCATGATTTTGAGCCTTCCACCATTCTTCGGCAAGTTTGTATTCTTCACGGAATAACTCCTTATTTTCAAACCAGTTAAAGAAAAAGGCTTTATACTTACTTTCACCTTTGCTGGCTTTACGGTAAATGTTATAGAATTCATTTAATCCGTTGGCGGTACTCTCTAGAATAATCTTCGAATCAGGGTTTTTAGCCAGGGAGTTCTCCAGTCCTAACAACCCTTTTTCCTGTGCGTAATCAGTCCAGAAAGCAAATTCTGAGCAATGGATATACTCGCATGTAAAGGATCGGCCAAGTTCTTTGTTACCGGCGATTTTTACTATTACCCTTGAGCCATTCTCTAAAAATAACTCCATTTTATTATCTCTTTTTATTTTTGGTTTGTACTGGTCTGGTATTGAGTAATACATAGCCTTTAATCGCTCGAAAATGTGCTGCGTAGATTCGAGATTATATGAAAGTATCATTGTGGTAATGTTCGGTTTGTTACAAACAAGCCACAAACAATACGCTATCGAGAAGGTCGTAATTCCTAACTGCCTTGACTTAAGCACTATGTTATATTTTTCCAGCCCTTCAAGCAACCTCAATTGTTGCTCATTAAGGATAAAAGGGACTTCCTGCCCTTTATTGTCCACCATTTTCACAAAATTTTTGCACCAAAGACGGAAGTCATTGCGGATAATTTCAAGTTTCTTTTCTTTAGTTAACTTCGGCAACTGTTGTCACCTCCTTTGCAGCCAAAAAGAAAAAAGCCTAGTCTAACACTAGGCCGTCATCCTCTTCTGTAACTTCTTCGGGTTCTTCATAGTTCTGATTTTTCAGCCACCGTTTTGAAAAGAGTTTGTCCACTCCTTTTATACTTTGTTTCATCTCTTTTTGCAAAAGCAGGAATAATTTTATAGCCTTCTCATCTCCATTTTTCGCTTGTTCAATTACTTTATCGTATATCTCCTGTAAATCTTTCATGGCTCGGTTTAGGTATATCATTGTCACAATCGCTTGATAATGTGGTGTTTGTTCGAATTGTTTGTAACGTAGCATTGTTTTTTTGCCTCTAGCCTTCAGAAATTCTTCTTCACTTGCATAAACTATACCCTTGTTTGCAATGTCATTAGGAAACTTGAATTTCATATAGGCTTGTAGGTCTGGTGGAAGTTTTTTTATTGCCTGTTCTAACGTAATCATTTTCTATTCCTCCTTTTTGTTTGGTTACGTTTATTTAATTCCTTCAAATTTTCCTCTGCCTGTTTTTTCCATTGTTTGAGTAATTCTTTAAAATCAGGTTTTTTAGACAATTTAAGCCACCACCGAATATTTTATTTTGTTTCTGCCCACTAAAGCCGCCGAAAAAATTTTTCCACCGGGTGTTGATATTTTGGTGGTTTGAGGTGTAAAATAATAATGGGAGGAAAATTCTTCACTTGGTAACGTTAGGTCTAAATCGAAAATCTCACTCAATTCGGCAAGCCTTATGTCGCTTGCTAATTTTTTGTTCTCATCTATCCAAATTTTTCCGTATAGGTTATATTTACGTTTTATTTCTTCAAAATCTTTGGATTTATACTTGTATAAAATTTTTTGTAACTCTCGTAATTCTAAAACTTGCATATAATGAGCATTAGCAAGAATATCATTCAAATAATTCGAATAAAAACCGAGATAAAAACTATCAATAGCCAACAAAATCATTTTGGCTTCTTCGCTTTGGGGTAAAGGTATATCATAGTAACTCCAAATTTCAAGCAATGTGCTTCCTGCATACTTATCGAAGTAATTTTCGTGGCTAATACTATCAATTATATTCAAGTTCGCTGCTTCAGGATTATAAAAAGGGGTAACATGATTACCCCAACACTTGCCACGTATTAAGTCTATGTCTACTGCTATTGCTTCGTTAATTGCATCTTCTGCCTTATAAAGACAATGGAAATTGTAAAACCACTTTATTTTATAACCTTTAATCTTTTCTAGTAATTTGCAACTAAATAAACTATCGAGATCATTGGAAAGACACAGATCGTAATATTTATCTTCATTAACCCATTCTGGAAATTTTTCTCGGTATTCTGCTTTCATTTTGCTTCTCTCCTTTGTTTATTTTTTGTTTGGCAATAAATAAAGCAAGGGTGGAAATTACCCTTGCTAGATATTGTTAAGATTAATTACTATTGTTTCAGGTTCTGGTTCAGGTTTAGGTTTTTGTTTTTTCTGATAACTAAATTTAAAAATTTCTATTTCCTTTTCTAACTCCCACGCTCCCTTTGGTATTTCGCCATATTCGCTATCCTGGGGGGAAGGGGGGTTCGCCGGAATTTGGGGGGTTAGGGGGTTATTGATTTTTCTTTTTATTTCGTTTAATATTTTTATAGATTCTTCTATTGGCTTATTGATAAATTCCAGTTTTTTATCAATATTAATTTCATACTCATTATTTTTTCTGATATTTTTTTTGTACTTTTCCGAATATACCCATCCTTGATAATACGATTCAAGCATACCTAAAGCCTCCAGAATTTTAATAGTCTCGGAAAATGTTTTAGTACTCATTTGTGTTGCTTTTTCTAAATATTCATAACTAAAATAAGCCACTCCATCGTTTGCAAATCGTTGTATAAAACAATACACATGAAATATTTTATATCCTAATCTTTTGAGCAACTCAAAGTCATCTATATAAAATCTTGTATACGCACCTATATTTTCTGATAAAGTTATTTCTAATTCGTTATCATCAAAGACGTATTCAAGTATAAGACCATCTTTTTTAAAATATTCTAATGTTTCCAATATAAATTTTTTGTCTCTTCTTTGCCAACCTAAAGCAACAAGAATTTGACTAATTGAAATAAACACTTTGTAGTCAATTGTCCTTCTTCTGGCTAATAAAAAGTATAATGCAAGTTCTTTGCTTTTATTTGATTCAATTAACTTGTTAGGAATATTTATTTTTTTCATACAAACACTCCTTTGCTTTTAATTTGCTTTACATAAACACAATGTCCGATAGGTTTTTAATGAAACCTTATCGGTTATATAAGACTAGTATATATTTGTAGTATTAATTATTATTTATACCCTTTACTTTTGTCACATTTTTGTATCAAAAGTAAAGTGAGATGACTTTACTTTTGTAACATTTTTGTAGCAAAAATAAAGTCAACTTGACTTTATTTTTGTAACAAATTCGTATCAAAAGTAAAGTCAACTTTTATTCGTTTACACAACTTTTCTCTTTACGGTAATACTCGATAATTTTTTCTAGACCTGGTGCATTTTCAAAAATAAAAACTGTTCGTTCTGGGAGGTTTTTGTTAGGTTCAATATCCACAATCTTATAACCCTGCCTTAAAAGCATACGTGCCAATTGTGGACTTAAAATTACTCTGCATTTCTTTTGTTTTTGCATTTGGATTACCTCCTTTTGATTTTTTTACAAAAACAAAAAAGGAAAAACTACCCAAAAATTTCCTTTTTTGGGTAATTCCCCTTCCATTATTATTATATCTTCGAGATTTGGATTTATAAACATAACTTTTTGTTAAATTTTTGCGGCGATTTTACTTATAAACAGTTTTTTCCAGTGCAGTAATGCGTTTTTCATGGTCGGTCAGTTTAATAAACACACTTCAATGTAAACTCATCCATTTTTTAAAACTCTCTTTTTACCACAATTATATGGACTTAACTCAATATAGTATGTTATAATATGTTAAGAAAATTGGATATATTATATTAATTTTAGTTTTTAAGTAGTCAAATTGCCCAAAATTAATAAGTTAATCCATAAATGAAAGGAGATTACTAATGGACAAATCACGCCTTAGCCAAAAGGCATACTTGATAGGATCCATACTTTTAGGTCTTATTTTTATCGCTTACTACATCGATATAACGGATGCGTTATCAGGTTGGACTTGGAACCCTATTCGGGAATTATCAATTTAATTATTGGGGCCTGGTTTGTACTGTCGGCTATATGTTGGATTATTTATTACCTTATTGTTTTACCCACTAGATGGTTGATAACCTGGATAAAATCCGTATACGATACAAAAAAAAGAAACCAATTACAGTAAAAATTCAATGTATTTAAAAACTTCACAAATCTGCGTCTGTATTTGGTTAATTTTTATAACGAAATAAGAATTCATTCCGGTATCAATCATCTTCATCTAATTTCCATATTTTGCTATGTTTTGTAATTCGGCATAATACTTTTTATATTGCCTCAAAAATTCATCATTGTTGTATTGCGTAAGTATTTCATCGAATTTTTTGTCTCTCTCGTACACAAATATTATTTGGCGGTCAGTTATTCTTACAATTTCTTTTGGCTCTATGCCGAAAATTTTCAGATACGCAGCGAGCGAAAACGAAGAAACGCCGAAAAGGTCTCTATTTTCCATCGTTATTACCTCCTATCAAAAATTCTCTGTATCTTCTCAATTTCTCCGGCGCTATGTGACACTCTCCCCGCTCCCACCTGGACAAAAGCGAAATACTACATCCTATCGCTTTTGCTATTTCCCGAAGTTTTATGTTTTTTCTTCTTCTTTCCAGCATAAGTATTTCCCTTTCTTCCATCCTCCTCCCCTCCTTTTTGCAAAAAATTGAATGAAATTTAAAAAAAGAGAAGGGACGGCATCATCCCCTCTCCTGTTGGCGTGCTAGGGAATGTGCAGGATTGCTTATGTTGCTGTTAGTTTTATTACACAGTAAGTTCAAACATAGCGATAGCCTTTGGACTCAATACCTTCAAAGTAAGCTCTGCAACTACCTGTCCCTTGACGCTATCGCCTGTTTTCGCCAAAGGTTCGAAAACAGGTTCTCTTAAATTCGCTATTCGGAGATAAGCAGGGTCGAAAACTACCATCTTGTCAACAGGCATGTGCCTATTAAGAATAATGTTTACATTACCATAGTTTGTCTGAACACGTCTTACAACAAGTCCGAAATAATTATCCTGCATGGGTGCGATGTACTGGTATTTAGCGTCATATATAGCGTCGATGGCTTCTTTGAGATCGGCATTTACTAAAGCAACATATTCGTTAATTCCCAGTCCATTTTCCCAGAGTTTCTTAACTGTGGCTTTAAAATTGGCTTCATCAAGGTTTGCTCCAGTTACTTTGTTGCCTTCAGGTACAAATGAAATAAGTCCTCCCATTCTCCGTATGTAGGGGGTCTGGCTGCCATCATTCTTGACACCGTTTATCAACGCTTTTTCTATGTTGACCTTCATCTCTGCTAACCTGTCTGCTACTTCGCTAGCCATAAGGTCAGGTATTCCCGCTATGGAAGATGCACTGGCACTACCAGAAACTTCCACGCCTTTCAGGAATATCTCACAATAGTTCGATATTTCGGCTCTATTGCTCTGATAGAAAACAGGATTAGCACCTTCAGGGACAGAAATGTCATTTGTGGTATCCAGTGTTTTTTCACGCCATACCACAACAGGTGAGGTTGCCTGGTCTACCTGTCCTAGATTGAGAATAAGAGAATAAAGCGGCGTATCTGTCGGTGCTACTAGCCCTATTTCTGTGGCAAGAGATACTTTTTCTAGATTTGTAAAAGAATCAGTTTTTATCATTTAAATCATCCTCCTTATGAAAATAATTTTGAAAGTTTCGCCCCAATCATGCCAACGGCGTTTTTCTCGCTGGCATATCGGGAATAAGCGTCATTATTTTTGTGGTCTGAAGGTTTATAACTATTATTCAGTTTTTGGCTATCTAAAATCTTTTTAAATGCCTCTATTTTGGGTTTTAATTCATCAATAGAATTAACAACAAAGAAATCCTTAAAATCTTCAAGCCCATGTTCTTTTAAAATTAATTCCACTTCTTTTTGGAAAAGTGCCTTTTCTCTTTCCTCTAGTGCCTTTTCTGCATCGGATTTTTCAACTGGCTTATATTTCGAGAGTTTTTCCACTTGTGCCTTATATTGATTTTTTTCAGTAATTACTTCATCAAACTTGCTTTTCGGTATCCATTGCCCATTGCTTACTATATCAATTTTGTGATCACCTACCTTTGCCATTACCTGATTAAATAATTCTTCGCCAAGTAATTCTTTTAGTTCCATAATGCCTCTCCTTTCTGCTAACCTTTTTTACGGGTTGGCTCCCGCAAGCAGAAATTTTTAAACTTCTCTAGAAAACTTACCTTTTGCTTTGATTGGCTTATTATTACAAATCCCAGAAAACACGAAATATAAATCCCCTGTGCCTTCTGGGACAACATAGTCATAGAAATATTTACCAACGTCTAATTTATTAGAAGAATCAATTGTTATATTTTCTATCTCTTGTCCTTGTTCATCTAATATTTGTAAGTTTATATTAGAAGGATCAATTTTTTCATTCTCGAAATTCCGAAACTCCACATAAAGCCTTATTGTATCTCCTACAAGTGCCATTACTCTATCCACCACGCTTTCGAAAGGTTTTCCAGTTTTCCTGTTCTGGAAAGGTTTTCAATCGTACCTGCATGACTTAAATTTTCAAAATAAAATACCCTTGCTTTTCCTCCCGAAAATAGCAAAGGTAATTTTGCAAAAATACTTGAAAATATATGTTTTATATATGCAATATTTACTTTATTTGATTTTATTTTTCTTTCTATCTTCCCATTAATAGGCAAAATGTATGAAGTTAAATCAACCTTCCTTGAAATTACTGTTCTTACTTGCTTTTCTACACTGGAATAAATTGGTTTTATGAAACTTGATATATATTTTTTAGTGCTTTTACTAGTACTTGAGTAAAATTTATTAATAAAACTTTGTCCTGTTTTATTACCTTTTATTAATTTCGAAGTATCACTTGAAATTGTTTCGATAAAACTTGTAATAGTTATATTCCCACTTTTCCCCGGCACTCCAAAAATCCGCAGATACGGGTAATCGCCATTTATGCCCCATACATTTGCAAAATCCCAATTCACGTAAGTGCTTTGGTTTTTCATTTCAGCGGTTGTTTTTCCTATACCGCCAGCGGAAATGGTCTGACCGCTAGTTTCGATGTCCCAGTATGAATCAAAGACGGGTGGCGTAACGGTGTATGATCCTACTAAACCGCCATTATAATTGTTCGGATCAGGTGTTACTGTCACTAATCCGGTAGAATAGCACTTTTCTACCACTGCATTTGCACTTACACCATGTCCTAGAAGTCCTCCTACCCTGCCTTTCCCTGTGACACTAGCGCGAGAAAAACAATTGCGAATAATACCAATATTAAACCAACCTACAATACCGCCTATCCCATATTGTCCTATTATACTGCCTTTGGTATAGCAATTTTGGACTGTACCATTGTATAAATACCCTACAATGCCACCAACATAGTTTACTGCGTTGCCTGTTATGTTGCAATTTTCTAACCCTAAGTTTTGCACTATACCACCATTATTGATATATCCAAAAAGTCCAACGTTAGCGGCAGAAACGTTAATTGTTAGGTTTAAAATTTTGTACCCTTTACCGTCGAAGTGTCCAGTGAAAGGACTTGAAGAAGTGCCAATCGGCGTAAAATTACCGAAACCAGCCATATCAAGGTCATTGGCCAATTCGTAATATGCACTTAAATTATTTCGTACTGCGTTTAAATCGGCAGGTGTCTGTATTCGATAAGGGTCTGTCTGTGTGCCGCTGCCAAGCATGTTTAATCACCGCCTTAAACTACCTGCGGCACTTGTATTTCATGGATAACTGTTAATTCGTCGTTCTCGTTTTCCATCGTAAACGGCGTGAAGGTTTCCACGCTAAAAGGATTTCCACCTGTGGCTACATTGTATATAGCACTAGAAGCAAAGGTTGTGGGTAGGGTAATATCTGCATCACTGCCTTTAACTATGATTTGTAATTTTAGGGTTTGATCTCCTGCATTATGCGTCCATGTTACTCTAGGATCAGCAGGAGAAAGCCTCAAAATAGGATTTCCTGCATCATCACGCAATTCTATGTATTGCCAGTTTGCTTGCATATAGTCCCTGATATTTTGATAACCCTCTGGTCTGATTTCAGCCATGTAAATCACCTCCAATTCAAATTTTTGAATTTTAAAAAAAATAAAAAAAGAGGCATGAAACCTCCTGATAAAAACACCAAGATTGTAAAAGTTTTTAGTGAATGAGTGGGCTGCAATTCTCCCTCATATATTTAAAAGACATTTTTTTTGAAAAAATTATCACTTTTTCCTGTAATTATCACATTTTTTACAAATACTTTGTAATCCATCTTTGTTTCTGCGGTCTGGACTAAAATATTTTCTAGTTGCCAGATACACTTTCCCACATTTAGAACAGGTTTTATACTTACCACGTGCTTTGATTATACCCCTCCATTAATATAATAGCAATTTTTTGAGCGTTTTTCCTCGATTTTCCTGCAATTATCCGAAAAAATAGAGGCTTAGAGCCTCTAACCCAATCTTGCTTCTAAGTATTTGTCTTGATAGTATATCTCCATTATTTCATTGATGTAAAAATTTACTAATTCAATCTTTTCTCTCGTCGTTGGTATTGTTTTTTGCAAGAGGAAATTCCCCATTTTTGCAAAGGTTTTTCCCCAGGCACCGGTGGGGAATTTTTATGTTAACTTAATTGCCTCATGAGTGATTGCCTCATCCGGTAGCTTTGACCATCAAAGATCAATAGGTAACTGTGGTGTATTAGCCGGTCAATCATTGCTGCTGTCATCTGCTCATCGTAGAAAATGCTCGCCCAGCGGCTGAATTCCAGGTTAGTGGTAATTACTACACTGCGACGTTCATAGCAGTCCGAAATCACCTGAAAAAGTAGCTGCGCTCCTTCGCGGTCCAAAGGAACATAGCCCCATTCGTCGCAGATCAGAAGATCTGGTTTGGAAAGCTGTTTCAGTAACCCGGAAAGTTCACCTCCCTTCCGGGCTTCCACCAGCCGGTTTACCAGCGCTGCAGTGCGGAAAAACTTTACGTTGTAGCCTTTTTTACAGGCCTCCACACCGATGGCGGTGGCAAGATGGGTTTTGCCGGTTCCCACGTTGCCGTAAAGGATCAGGTTTTTCTTTTCTTCGAGAAATTTGCAATCTTTTAGGTCCTGCGGTGTAAGCCCCTGCGGGAGTTTGATTTCATCGAATATGTAGCCGGCAAAGGTCTTTATCGTGTAAAAGCCCGCATTTTTCAAAAGCCTGTCCTTTCGGCTTGCGTCTCTGTGCTCCAGTTCTAATCTTAGCAGCTTCAGCAGGTATTCTTCATGGCTTTGAGCCTCGATCTTGTCGCAGTTTTCCACTAGATTGCGGCTGAGTTTTAATGCTTTACAGCAGGCGGCGATTTCGTCCTTCAGCATAAATTGGCACCGCCTTTCAGAAAGGCTTTGTCATAGTCTTCTGCATTGAAGCGGAATGCAGTGAGTTCAGGAACCCCTTCCGGAATCTTTACCGGCTCCAACTGCGGGGTTATACCCGTTATCCTGTTATGGATGGCTACGAGGCTGTCTAAATCCTGCACTCCGTAAAGGAGAGCCTCGGCTACAGCGTTCACAGCCTGTTCAAAACTGCTTTTGGTACAAAGCACAGCCAAAGCCTTGAGCGCTTTGCCGCGCTCACTTTTGCTTAAGCCGTCGAGGTATTCCCGGAGTGGGTCCGGCAGCATGCTGTATATTCCCGAATACTTAAGGGCTCCCGGACAGCGGGAAAGCTGGGTAAGATATGGCAGCCAGTCCATGCTTTCTTGCTTGTTGTCCCCGTAAAGCCGCCGGTGGCGCACGATTTCCCGGTGGCTCTCATCCAGCGGTATGACCTCATGGGCTGTTATCTTTACAAGCACCCGGCTGTTGGCGTATTTGGGGGCGGTAGAGTATAGGTGCTTTCCACCGTTCAAGCTGAATTTGGCGTAGGCGTTGGTTTTGACTGTTATGTAACCGGCTACCTCGTAAGGAACGGTAGGCAGCTCAAGCAGAGCCTTACGGTCTTCATTAAAAAGTTCGGCTATGGATGCCTCCTTCCGGTAGTGTTCGCGGTGCATGTCCCGGTCGCACAATCGTAAAAGTTCGCGGTTAAAATCCTCCAGCTTTTCAAACCTGGGGACCGGGACAAGGAAGTTGCGCCGGTGGTATCCCACCTTGTTTTCCACATTACCCTTTTCATGGCCGGAAGCAGGGTTACAGAATACCGCTTCAAAACCATAGTGCTGCTTGAACCTCAGGAAGGCGTCGGTTAGTTTGCGCTCTCCATTTTTCGAGAGTTTCACGATAGTGCTGGCGTTATCAAACCATAGCTTACGGGGTACTCCCCCCAAGTGTTCAAATATGTCCTTAAGTCCCTGAAACAGGCATTCCTGGTTTTCTCCCTTGAAAAGCTGGGTATATCCTACGTTACTGTAGGGAAACGACAGGTTCAGATAAAATCCGTGATGCAGCGTC
Organism: Thermosediminibacter oceani DSM 16646; assembly: GCF_000144645.1. Taxonomy (NCBI): domain Bacteria; kingdom Bacillati; phylum Bacillota; class Clostridia; order Thermosediminibacterales; family Thermosediminibacteraceae; genus Thermosediminibacter; species Thermosediminibacter oceani. The sequence goes on along the minus strand of NC_014377.1, from coordinate 976,152 downwards.
CCGTTTTCGTAAAAGTCTGCCTCACCGAAATCCACCTGCGCTTCACCCGGGATATGTTCCAGCGGCAGACGACATGAGTTGTCCTGGTACAATTCTTTTTTTCTCATGGCTACGTAGCCTGCTACGGTGCGGTAAGAACAGTTAAACTTATCTTGGTATTTTTCACAGAGCCTGTCATAAATCCTTTTGGCGGTATGCCTCTGCTTTTTGCGAGCTTTTTTATCTTCTTCAAGCCACTGATCTATATCCGCCTTGAAAGGGTCGAGTTTTGGGAAGGTATGTTTAACTTCTTCAACTTTAACCCTGGTGTTCCAGTCTTCTTGATAAATATACTTGCGTATAGTTTTTCGGTCTTTTTGGAATTCCCGGGCTATCTCGCTGATATTTTGCCCTTTCATAAAGAACGCTTTTCTGATATTATCAATATGGGTCATTGTGAGCATCCTCCAATCCTCCCTTGCAGTTAAGATTTCCCTAACTACAAGGGTAAAGGTTTTTAGGGGTGCCTGCAATGACCTTTGCAAATTTGGGGATTTTTGAGTTGCAAAAGTGGGGATTTTATTTTGCAACTCTGTCCATTTTAATTATGCAATAAACATTGGTATTGTTTCTAAATACTCCAAAAACCTGTCCGACACTTCCCTACCACATACATTGTGGTATGTTTCTTTTAGTGCTTCGATCCGCCTTCCTAAAATTTTTCTTTCATCAAGTTCCAGCATAAGCATACCCTATACCTCCTATTGGTTTATTTTTTGGAAAAAGTATTCAATCCTATCATATAAAAAATCCCAAAATACAACCATTTCCTCACCGTTTTTATCAATGATTCTTTTCCCTGCTGGAAATAGCGGAAAATCCTCAACCTTAAATTGGGATAAATCGAAATTTTCTTCAAGCCACTGGAGGACTTTTGTTTCGCCGCTGATCACCCTAAATATTATCTTTTCGTCAAGCTTTAACATGGGCATACCTCCATACCTCCTGTTAGTTGGTTTTTTATCAAAGTAATCCATGCCAAAGCCACTTCTTTTGACGCAGGTTTTACACTACGATAATATTCCAATTTCTGGTAAGTTTCGAGTAAGACTTTCCTTGATGTTTTTTCGATCTTTTGAGCAACAGTCATGTAATTATCACGTAAAGCACTCGCCAAAAATCCTTCGAAGTTTCGTATTAGGTGGCTTTTGGCAAACATTTCCATGTAATTTAGTTTTTCAAGGATGTAATCATAAGAATATTTTTTTAAAAGAATAACAAATAATTTCCAATTCCTTCTTCCAGTGATAGCGTGAAACTTATCCACAAGGGTGTTTGTGTTATTTTTTTTATTTATCTCAGTATGATTCATATTAGTATGATTTGGTGGTAAATTTGTCCATTCAGTTTTTGTCATATTGTCCATTCTTGAATGGACATCGCTGTCCACTCTGGAGGTGAAAAATTCTTCATCTCTGGAATATGGCTTAAGTACATAGATGATATTAGGTCTGGAAAGTCCTTGTCGCTTTTCAAGAATTAGCCCATATTCCTTGAGTGCTTTCATGTATCTTACAACAGTTTTTATACTAATTTTCATAAAATTTGCAATTTCTTCTCTAGGGTAGATTATATACACGTTTCCGTTTTCGTCCGCCCACCCATTCTTTTTGGATAATTGCATCCTTTCCAACAAGACGGCGTACAGTAATTTAGCACCGTCAAGCAAATCACGATAATTTTCGCTCGTGAAAAGCGTTTTTGGAATTATCAAAAATTGCATATTGTCAATCTCATTTATCTTGTAAAAATTAGCCTCCTGCATTTTCCTTGCTCCCTTACACAAAATCCAATTTACTGAGGGGATTATATTTCTCGTTTTGCTCTTTTAAGGCCGTCCCCCATAAAGCAACGTAACGCATAGTCATCTCTATCTTGCTGTGCCCTAAAATTTTTTGTAGCGAAAACACATCCCCGCCATTCATTAGGAAGCGGTGAGCGAATGTGTGCCTAAATGTATGTGCGGAAAGCCGAACGTCTCGAAAATTCATTATCTCTTTTAACCTCTTAAACATACACTTAACTGCATCCGCAGTCATTGGTTCATTTTTGCTATTGACAAAAACATAATCGTTCAATTTACCAAAATATCGCTCACAAAATACCTTAAACTCCGCTAATTCTTTCACTAATTTTTCGGTTAGCGGAATACTTCTTTGGATACGTTTTTTCCCAAAAATTGTCATTACTTGATTTACAAAATCTATGTGTCGCCATTGAAGGTTTACAAGTTCGCCAAGTCTTATGCCTGTGCCTAATAGTGTTACAATGATGGTATAATCTCTATAAGCCCAAAACGCTTTATCTCTGGTTTTAAGCCTTCGGTAATAGGTAAGCATTTGCCTGATTTGATAGTCGGTAAATACTTCAATTTTTACATCCTCTTTTAAATAAGGAATTGGCTTCGCTGGATTGTTTTTTTCATCGTATATTTCGATTTCTTCTAGGTAGTTAAAGAAAATTTTCAGATTGCGTATTTTGTGATTTAGTGTTACTGGATTATTGCTTCGCTCATTTTGGCAGTGGATGAGGTAATTTTTTATAACTCTAGGTGTAATATCCGAAGTGTCTATTAGGTTATTGTCGGTGCAGTAATTGTGGAATTCTTTTAGCGTAATTTCGTAACCTTTCAAAGTCTCTGGTGATAAGTTTTTAAATTTGCGATCGTCAAGAAAATCCTGAATAGCGAATTTAAATAAAATAAAAACCACCTGCCTTCGATTGTCTTTTACACAACCGAAAGCAAGTGGCTTACCGTTCTGCCTGATAGGTTTTAAAAACCTACTTTATTTTCGTTGTCCTATTATTGCCTTCAAAGCCTTGATTTTATTGGTTTTGGTCTGAGTGGGGGGACTTGAACCCCCGACCTCTAGAACCCCATTCTAGCGCGCTACCAAGCTGCGCCACACCCAGACGCTGTTCATTTGACATTAATTATTATAAGACATAATACGGATATTTGCAACCCCTGTAAAATAAATTTTTTTATTTTTTCCCGACCAAAATATCTAGATCAACGGTTATTTCTGCTGAACTCATCTTTTCTAAAAATGCCTGAACCTTTTCCTCAGTAGCAGACCATGATAAAGGAGTCATGCGAATGAGTGGTGGAATCAGTGATTTACTTAGGGAGATGTTATGACTCAACCGAAACTTATCTACAGCCTCAAAACCGGTGTTAAATCTTTGAATTATCTTTTGATTGGAATAGCTTTGCTTTTGCGGTTCATCAAAGAAAATTTCCCTCAATTCTTTTAGATAATCACTTCGAGGGATCACTTTTATGAGGATACCTTTGTCGTTCAATAGTCTCCGGAATTCTCTATAATTTGCCGGCGACAGGATATTAAGGATCACATCAAATGTATTGCTCTTAAAAGGACTGTGAGCAAGATCTGCGACGCACCAAATAATGTTTGGATGATTTTTCGCCGCTACCAAAATACCTTCTTTGGCTATATCAATCCCCACTCCCAATACTTTAACGATTTTATGCTTGATACTGGCCAAATGCGAACCTTCTCCACATCCTGCATCCAGTATTTTCAGCGTTTCCTCATCTAAATGCATTTCATTTTTTATCAATTCGCTAATCATCTTGTGTAACGGTTCAAAAAATCCATTTTCAGCAATAATCTTACGTGATTCAAATAGTTCCTTATCGTATCTAGTCGTGAGAGGACGAGTTATCAAATTTACATATCCGTATTTTGCGATATCAAAAGTATGGTTGTTAGAGCAAACTAAACTTTTAAAGGCTACAATTCGCATAGGGGACGTACAGAGAGGGCATTGAAAAATCTCTTCAAATTCATTTATGAGTTTTGCACTTATCATTTTTTTGTTCATTTTGATAAAAAGCACCCCGATTTTTTCATACTTTAGGTAATAAAAAACCCATGCTTTTTTCTTTAGCGGAATTTAGCTACCCTAAAATAATTATAGCTTTTGAACGGATATTTTCCAAATTTGTGGCACAAATAAAAAAGGCCGGCTGTACCGGTCCTTTTATTGTAATCTAATGGAGGCTATAGTATTATACATATCAGGCTTCCGCTGCCTTCGTTTACTATACGCTGCAAAGTTTCCTGCAATTTGCTCTGAGCTGCTTCGGGCATGTGCAGAAGCTTATTTTGTATACCCTCCCTTACCAAATCTTGCAGCGATTTACCGAAAATGTTGGTCTGCCATATCTTCTCGGGGTCGTTTTCAAATTCACTCATTAGATAGCTTATGAGTTCTTCGCTCTGTTTTTCGGTTCCGATGATGGGCGAAATCTCCGTCTGAATGTCCGCCCTTATCATATGAATCGAAGGAGCGATAGCCCTAATCCTCACTCCGAACCGCGAACCCTGTCTTATGATCTCGGGCTCTTCCAGGGTCAGTTCGTCCAGCTGAGGCGGCACTATTCCATATCCCACTTTCTTCACATCATCGAGAGCCTTTGCCACTTTGTCGTATTCCTTTTTGGCCTTCGTCAAATCCTTCATCAGTGACATGAGGTGGTGGTCACCTTCAATAGTGAGGCCGGAAAGTTCGCTCAGCACCTTGTAGAACAAATCCTTCTTTGCTTCCAGGTTTAAATCTGCGGTGCCGGTGCCGAGGTTCATCTCCTTTATCTCGACTCTTTCCAAAAAATCGCTCGCCCCTAAATCTGTAACAATCCTTTCGATGTCCCTTACCCTATGTATGTCTTTTACAGTCTCTTTGACAGTTTTTTCAAATTGCTGCCTCAGCCAGTGTTCCTTCTCCAGAACTTCAACCCATTTCGGTATGTGAATGTTGATTTCCATGAGCGGGAATTCGTAGAGTATTTGCTCTAAAAGGGCGTAAATGTCCTTTTGGGTCATGGCCTGGCAGTCCAGCGGGAGTACCGGTACATCGTACTTGGACTCTAGTTCTTCTTTAAGTTCAAGGGTACTTTCACTTGAGGGATTTATAGAATTCAGAACTATTACAAAGGGTTTGCCTATGGCTTTTAATTCGTTTACTACCCTCTCTTCAGCATCCACATAGTTTTCCCTAGGAATGTCAGTTATGGTTCCGTCGGTAGTCACCACAACGCCAATGGTGGAGTGTTCCTCTATAACCTTGCGGGTCCCTATTTCGGCGGCTTCCTGGAAAGGAATTTCTTCATCGAACCATGGCGTTGATACCATTCTCGGGCCGTTTTCGTCCTCATATCCGAGCGCCCCTTTCACAGAAAATCCCACATTATCGACGAGGCGCACCCGGAACTTGATGTTGTCTTTAAAAGTTATTTCAACGGCCTGACTGGGAATAAATTTGGGCTCCGCCGTGGTTATTGTCCTCCCCGCTCCGCTCTGGGGAAGTTCGTCTTTCGCCCTGACTCTGGCGTTGGGATCCTGAATATTGGGAATAACAAGAAGTTCCATGAACTTTTTTACAAAAGTGGATTTGCCTGCTCTAACGGGGCCCACAACGCCTATGTAGATGTCTCCACCGGTTCTCTCTGCAATATCCTTAAATAAATCAAATTTCTCCATCGTTTTCCCCCCTTGTAAACTTACCTTCCCCCCTTCCCGTCCGAACTTATATGTCGAACTCTTCCCCGAGGAAGGGTAGTTTGTTCACTTTTGTGTTCAATAATATATATATGATGCCGTGTCCCGAATATTACTTAAAAAAATAAAAAAACGTGGACTTACCACGTTTCTAAATCAATCCATTCTATTTCTTTCTGAACTACTTCTTCCATTTCGTGCTTGCCTTTTCTCTTCATGAGAGCATTGACGGCGTCCAGGGGATTTTTCCCTTGGTAAAGGACGTCGTAGGCCTGTTCGGTTATGGGCATTTCAACTCCGTGCTGCCGCGCCAGGTCATAGGCAGCTTTGGTGGTATGTATGCCTTCTATGACCATATTAGTCGATGCCATCACCTCGGTGACGGATTTCCCTCGGCCAATCTCGATACCCGCCCTTCTGTTGCGGCTAAATAGGCTGTTGCAGGTCACTATAACATCGCCGATGCCCGACAGACCCGAAAAAGTTGCAGGATGGGCACCCATTTTGACTCCCAATCGGGTTATCTCTATTATACCCCTAGTGATAAGGGCCGCCCTGGTATTATCACCGAAGCCCAGCCCTTCAGCTATGCCCGCGCATATTGCGATTATGTTTTTCAGAGCCCCTCCCATTTCAACCCCTATTATGTCCGGATTTGTATAAACCCTGAAGTAGGAATTCATAAAAAGGTCCTGGATCCCTTCGGCTACTTCTTTTTTTTCCGCTGCAACAACCACAGCCGTAGGAAGGCGCCTCGCCACTTCTTCGGCATGGCTTGGTCCGGAGAGCACCGCTATATTCGGCCTGCGCTCCGGCGGCAGTTCCTCTTTCATCACCTGAGACATTCTGAGGAGAGTTCCTATTTCAATGCCTTTTGCAGCGCTCACGATGATGCTATCGCTTTTTATGTATTTCCCGACTTCTCGTATAATAGAGCGCATGGACTGTGAAGGGACCGCCATGACAACAAATTCAGCATCACAAAGGGCTTCTTGCAGGTCTGAAGTAACCAAAATTTTATCGGATATTCTGATCCCCGGAAGGTATGATCTGTTTTCGCGCCATCGCCTTATTTCTTCGGACAGCTGGGGTCTTCTCGCCCATAAGGTGACTCTTGACCCGTTATCAGCTAGAAGTTGGGCGATCGCGGTGCCCCAGCTACCGGCACCGATGACAGCTGATTTCATCGGAGATGACCCCCTCATTATTACCTTATTTTTTATTTCGGCCTTTGATTACCACAGGGGTGCCTTCCAGGCCAAATCGCTCTCTCAGTTTATTTTCCAAATACCTTACATAAGAGAAATGCAACAGTTCGGTATCGTTTACAGTAAGGACAAAAGTCGGGGGCTTTACGCCGATCTGGGCTACAGAATAAATTTTCAATCTCCGCCCTTTTATAGTGGGCGGTGCCAGCATAGCGGTGGCATCTTCCACCAGTTCATTGAGTACGCCTTTTTCTATCCTGAAGGTGTACTGGTCCATGACAAATCGTATCAGTTCCAGGACTTTGTTGACCCTCTTTTTTGTTTTCGCCGACACGAATACTATGGGGGCATACTGAATGAAAGCGAATTCCTTTCTTATGTTCTCAGTGTACCTGTAAATAGTTTTGTCGTCTTTTTCCACCAGGTCCCACTTATTGACGACTATGATAACGGCCTTCCCGGCTTCGTGGGCTATACCGGCTATTTTCTTATCCTGTTCCGATATCTCCTGGGTGGCATCCAGAACCACCAGCACTATATCCGCTCTTTCCACCGCACCGAGCGCCCTGATATTGCTGTAAAATTCTATATCTTCCTTAACCCTACTCTTTCGCCTCATGCCTGCGGTGTCTATCAGCACCATTTTCTGCCCCTCGTACTCAAAGGGCGTATCAATGGCGTCACGGGTGGTACCGGGAATGTCACTGACTATAACTCTCTCTTCGCCCAGAATGGCATTGACCAGTGAGGATTTTCCCACATTTGGTTTACCCACTACCGCTACCTTTATTACGCCTTCATCGTAGTCAGGCCCCTCGTCTTCATCGATAAAGCCCACTATTTGGTCCAGCAAATCTCCCACGTTGGAACCGTGGATTGCCGAAATAAAAACGGGTTCTCCGAGTCCCAGTTGATAAAACTCGTAAAGCTCGGGTTTTGCAGCGTAATCGTCAACTTTGTTTATTACCGGAATTATTGGCTTTCCGCTTTTTCGAAGGAGCGCAGCCACCTCCTTATCGGTGGGTAAAAGCCCCTCTTTTGAATCCAGCAGGAAAAGGATGAGATCGGAACTATCGATGGCAAATTCCACCTGGCGCCTTATGTGGCTCGTCATAACATCGGAGCCCTCAGGGTCGATACCGCCGGTGTCAACGAGGGTGAATTTCTTTCCCCTCCATTCCACCTGGCCGTAAATTCTATCCCGGGTTACTCCGGGCTTATCGTCAACGATGGAAATTCTTTTACCTATAATCCGATTAAACAACGTGGATTTTCCTACATTCGGCCTTCCAACTATGGCAACAGTAAAGCTCATAGTTTTACCCCCAAATTTATTCCCGTAAGTTTTTCGAGAAAGTCTTTTCCGTCTATACCGACGACAACCACCCAGGTGCCGAGACTTCGTTCTACATCGCGAACGGTAAAACCGTCCAGAAATACTTTTCTGTCCTTTAGCATTACTTCTGGTAAAAGCAGCGCATCTTTCTGTCCCAGGTCCTTTAACTGATCTATCAAATCTCTTCCCGTTATCAGTCCAGCAACGGTGACCGATTCTCCGAAAAAGTTATTTTTTATAGGACGTATTTCAAAATCCAGGTTCTTAATTTTGCGCAAAGGCAACAAGGCCTCCTGAAGGAACCTGAAAGCCGATACTCCGGTGGCTATCACCACCCGCCTACTTTTGGGCAGTTCGGTCGGAACCCTTTCAATGTACTCTTCGAGTTGTTTTTTTAATAAGGCCACCATACCCACGCCGTTTTCCCACTGGGGAAAATCTTCATAGGATTCAAAAGGCGGGAAATCTCTCTTTGCAATTTCGTAAAATTCGTCGGCCAAAAACACCAGGCGGGTACCGAAACGTCTCAGGTTTTCACGCTGCAAGGATTCTACACGGTCAATAATCTCTTCTGCCTCTTCGCGGGTAAATCGCCTGAGAGGGTATAGGCCATCGCGGTACTTCGTCACTCCCACAGGAACCACGGCTACCGATAGAACGGAAGGCTGTAGGGAAATCAGGTCATTTAAAGTGCGGTCAAGCACCTCTTTATCGTTTACTCCCGGGCACAGCACGATCTGGCAGTGAAAAAATATACCGTTTTCTTTTAAATATTTCAACGTCTCCATTATGTTAGCTGCAGCCGGGTTTTTGAGCATGAATTTCCTCACGGCTCCGGATGTGGCGTGGACGGATATATATAGCGGACTTAACTTCATTGAAACGATCCTGTTAAGGTCTTCGGTAGTCAGGTTGGTAAGCGTTATAAAAGTGCCTTCCAGGATGGACAGGCGGTAATCGTCATCCTTTACGTAAAGAGAAGGCCTGAGGCCCTCTGGCATCTGGTCTACGAAGCAGAAGATGCACCGGTTTTTGCAGCGCCTAATGCCGTCTATCAACGGATTTTCGAATTCGATTCCCAGGTCTTCATCAAAATCCTTTTCGACGGTCAGTATCCTTATCCTGCCTTCCTTTGACCTTACATGTAAACGCAATGTTTCGTCGGTGGAAAGAAATTTATAATCGAGTATATCCTTTAAGTTTTCGCCGTTTATCATCAGAATTTCATCGCCTTTTTTAAGGCCGGCTTCTTCTGCTAGGCTCCCCCGTTTTACCCTCTTTATTAAAGCTCTCTTCAACGTCGACTGCCCCTTTAAAAAAATAATAGCTACTTTTATTACCAGCTATCAATCAATTAATATTATTGCCCAAATGCGCGGGTAAGTCAAGTTTTTGTTTTGGTGTCTGCCCTTTTTTTGACATCTTGTACCAATTTTACAAAATCAAAGTATTTCTCCCGAATTCCCTCTATCGTGAGGGGCCTGCCCAGAGAAACAAGCCCTAAGCGTCGCGAAAGAATACCCCCAATTTTTGTCTTTAAGTTTACAAAGGGGAGGGTATCTATAAAAAGCAGATTCTCCGTGTTGACTCCGCTATGCTCGAGAAAACTTGCGATTGCTCTTTTGACCAGTTCTCGCTGGCTTGTCATACCTATTATAAAAACCTCATTTTCCTTTTCATCCTTGCCCATAAAAAAAGGATATCCTATTTCGCAGGAACTGGTTTTATCGTAACGGGGCAGCCTCTCGAATTCTTCGGCATCCGGCAACCTGTCCGAGGGAAGCATGCCGAGGTGTATGGCGGCGGCCACCACCGATGAGTGTGCGCTCCCGTAGCAGCAGTAAAAAATCTTCATTTTACCACCTTTTCACTCAGATTTTTCCTTTATCTCCTCAACGAAACGCTTTATACTTCGAAAACTTTTTTTAAGTCCCAAGATTAAAAAAGCGTTGCCAAGTGTTTTTAATTTAAGCCTGTGGACTAAAAAACATCCGATGGAATAAAAGACGTTGCCGTAAGGTAAGAGGTCGGCAAAAACCACCGAATTACTATTCATATCATAAATGCCGGCTATACCTTTCAGGGCCCTTTCGACAACTCTTCCTGCTTTTTTCGACCCCATTATGTAAACCCTGCGGCCTATGTTATCGGTCCCCATATAGTATATCCTGCCAAGTTCGCATTCCGGTAATTTTCCGAAAAACGGCAATTGAAGTATACTTTTAAGATCGAATTCCTCTATGAGTCCGAGATGTAAGGAAGCAGCCACCACCGCCAGATAGCTGCCCCAATAGCAGGAATATATTATTCTCAATACCATTCCCCCATCAGTGCCTTACAATAATATACGACCCGTTTTCCAGGTCGTGAACCACGCCTGAAAGGATCCTGGCAAGAAGTGCGGCTATCCTGTCCCTTTCTGCTTCATCCCTAGCGTAGAACACAGGGACGCCGGAAGCCGGCTGATCTTTGTTTAAAGTTACTACTGCAAGTATAACTTCTTTTACTCCTATATTTTCCACCCGATCACCTCAATCCGAAGCGCTTCGCCCGGCCTTTGATTTCAATGGTTTTCTCCTGGAGCTCTCCAGCACGGGCACCAATTTGACGGCTTCTATCAGGCTCTCCATATCCTTTTCCATTGGCACGATAACAAGCCCCACCCTCCCGGTTTTCAGATCGATCCTCACCAGCGGCATGAAGTCTACTTCGTCTACATCTCTTTTTACGCCCAGGAGCGCCGCAACATCGTGGGCTATCGCTTGCCTTTGTCCTATATTTGCCAGCGTTGCCCTTGCGTCGTCGTCTTTGGGCTCAATCATTACAGCAAGGCCTTTTTCTATGAAAATTTTTCTGGAGTCGGGATGACCGACGTTCATAACTTTGATGTTTTCTATGCACAAAATGGAACCCTGAAAATGGATCTTTGCGGGCCTCACCGTTGCAATGTCCTGGATTCGCTTCCTCCTGGTAAAGTAGCTCAATGATAAAATCAGCGCTACACCTATAAAAATACCCAATACTATGTTTTTAAAATATTCCACCACCGCACTGGTTATAAGAGCCGTGAGCATAGCCAGATAGTTCCTGGACTCGAAAGCTTTGGCTATATCTTCAACGTAAGCCGCCCCCCTGGGGACCAGCTCCGTATCTTCGATATTCTTAAGGCTCTCCCGTTCCATGTCCCTTATTTCTCTGAACTGCTGGGCGGCCAAGGCGAGGAAAGTAACAGCCGTATATTCCTTCGCGACCAGAGCCGGTATAGCCACAGCCCCCAGAAAGGCTGCTATAAACCCGAGGGCCAGGTGGACCATGTAGCCCTGGGGATAACTCGGATATTGTCTGTAGTCAACGCGCAGTAGGTACAGCCTGCCCAGGGTCCCCATAGCAAGACCTACGGATACCACCGCAAGATAGTCCTGCATACATCAGCCCTCGCTACCCGTCTGGTCGCCTTGGTTGCCGTTTTTCCCTTTTCTCTTGAAGCTTCCCAGGAAATTGGCAAACTCGGAGCCCATGAATCGCCTCAGTTTGCTTGAAAGTTCTTTCCTTCCACCGGTACTAATCAGCATGTAGGCTATAAAACCTATTGCGCAGAGTGCAATTATCCAGAAGATAGCCCTAACCGCACTGCCGCCCTCGCCGGGAACCCGGGTAGTGCCACCCGCTCCCGGTGCGCCCTTTTTCTGGTAATCGGAACCGTAAAGGGTAGTCGCTATGACGTCGGCAAGGATTTCCACCCCTTCCTGGGCTTTGTCCCTGTAATTGGTATAAGTGCCCGCCTCAACGAGTATCGTCCTCGGGAAAAGATCCTGATTGTAATTGCCTTTACCGTAAAAAATACCTTTGACCAGCCCCGGATATTTTTTATCGGCTAGGGCCTTTAACTGCCAGGCGAAATTATTGATAGACTCTATCTGCGGATTCTGCCGTCCTACAACAAGTTGAACTTTAGCTATGGACTTACCGTTTATTTGAGCGGCATACTCCTCAGCCGGTACCGCATCTCTGTGCACGTCTATGAGCGCATCTGGACCTTTCTTTAAAAGTTCCATGGCTGTACGGCGCGATCTCTGGTAAGCCGCCGCATCGTGCGGATCATGGGATTGATTGGAATGGATGACGGTTATGCCCCTTCGTTCAAGGGCTTCTTTTAAGGCTTCACCTACTTTAAAAATTCCTCCCTTGTAGGGTATGCTGGATTTGCCGTCTGTGGGTAAATAGGACTCATCACTGTGGGTATGGTATATTGCCACTAATCGCCTCCCTTGAAGCACCGATGTTTTTAAAGCGCTTCCATCCCCGACGTTCTGCAAAGCGCTTAAAGATTTTTCAATATCCACCTTTTCTTTAAACCGAGCGTAAGCTTTGTCACCTTCGACCTTAATAATTTCGTAAAGGTTATTATCCTCGTCCAAATACTCATCCCCTACGTTCACAACTCTCGCGGTACAGAATATCTTTTTATTGGTCTTTTCCTCATAAATAGTGAAGTACCCATTCTTTTTTTCTTCTTCTGCAAAAGAAATCCCGGAAAAAGCGATGCTAAAAACCATATATAATATTAAAAGCGCTGTCAGAACCCTACCTGTCCTCATTTTTTTCACCTTCTTCCCGTTTCTTTTCGGCTTTGGCTGTACCTCCCTGGAGCTTTTCTCTGGTCTCACCCACAAATTCGCAAAGGGCTACTCCTATAACTCCCGCGATCACCGCCGCGTCGAATACACCCGCACCCCCAATAGTGGTACCTATAGGCCTACCAGCCGCACCAAAGGCATAGATTATATCGGAAATTAAAATACCCATCACTCCCGCGATAAAAGCGCCGCGCCTTGACCGCCCGAAAATATAAGCTATTACGCCTGCAAGTAGAGAAAAAACTATAAGCGGATCTAAATAGGTAGTTTCCGGTTCTGCGGGCAGAAGCCTACCTCCGGCGTAAACAGCAAGCCCCGCTAATGCAGCGGCACTTATGGAGCGAACTTTTTCCTCCGCGCTATCAGCGGTAACGATGAGGTAAACAACAAGTGCAATTGGCACAAGGCCCCCACCGATATTTATAGATAACCCCCTGCCGAGAGGTATGTTGGGCAGGAAAGTACCGACTATCATTGCTCCTATGAAGATAAGGGCTGTTTTGTCCGACATGTGCATCCTATCCACAACTCTTTGCAAAAGCCCAAAGTATATTAATACAGCTAGTACAAGAAGTAGAGTTACCCCCACTGGCATAAAATTCACCCCGTATTGAAAATTTTTCTTTTTTATCTTTACCCGAGGCTTTATAATTTATTCGAAACAAAAAAAGCAGCCCCTTTTGGGCTGACTGGGATCAATTGTTGAGCTCTTTCTTTTCTCCGGTAACAACGTATATTATCCATTCTCCCAGATTCGTGGCGTGATCGGCGATACGCTCGAGAAACCTAGAGACGAATAAAAGCTGGGTGACCTGTGAGATCGTCCTTGGGTCCTCTATCATAATAACCAGAAGCTCCCTAAAAATTTGAGAGTAGAGTTTGTCAATCGCATCGTCGGTATCGCATACCCTCTGGGCCGCCTTTACATCCTGATTTATATACGCATCCAGTGCATTTCTAACCATTTCACGGGTGAGCTGAGCCATCCTGGGTATGTCGATGAGCGGCTTTATATACTGCTGGTCCAGTAATCTTATGGTAGTTTTAGCGATATCCACGGCGTTGTCAGACATTCTCTCCAAATCGGTGGCTATCTTTACTCCGGTGAAGATCACTCTAAGGTCCTTTGCCAGAGGATGCTGCGTGGCTATGAGTTTAACGCACTTGTCTTCTATCAGATGCTGCATTTTATCAACTATATTGTCATCTTCGATCACTTTTCTGGCTAGCTTTTCATCTTTTTTTACCAGCGATTCTACGGCGTTGTAAATCTGTTGTTCCACCATGCTGCCCATTTTTAGAATATCCTGCTGGAGTTCTTCTAGTTCTCTGTCGAAAGCAGGTCTCATCGTCGTCATTTTCTTTCCTCCTATTAACCAAAACGGCCTGTAATATATTCTTCGGTTTTTTTATTTTTTGGATTGTAAAAAAGCTCTTTTGTTAGTCCGAATTCCACCAGCTCACCACTTAAAAAGAAAGCTGTGAAATCGGATATCCTTCCCGCCTGCTGCATATTGTGGGTCACTATTACTATGGTATAATTCTCTTTTAGCTGCTCGATTAATTCCTCTACCTTCATCGTCGATATGGGATCTAATGCTGAACAGGGTTCATCCATCAAAACTACCTCGGGTTCCACCGCCAGCACCCTGGCTATACAAAGGCGCTGCTGCTGTCCTCCGGACAACCCTAGTGCTGAATCCTTAAGCCTATTTTTCACTTCATCCCAAAGGGCCGCCCCCCGCAGGCTTCGCTCCACTATTTCATCCAACCGGTTTTTGTCCCTTATACCGTGAATCCTGGGGCCGTAAGCCACATTGTCGTATATGGACATAGGAAACGGATTCGGTTTCTGAAATACCATGCCGACCCTCTTGCGAAGTTCTATCACATTCACATCCGAATCGTATACGTCCTTATCATCCAGATATACCTTGCCGGTTATACGAGTATTTTCAATAAGGTCGTTCATCCGGTTTAAAGACCTCAAAAAAGTCGATTTGCCGCATCCCGATGGTCCTATCAGGGCGGTCACCTTTTTTTCTTTTATTTCAATATTAATGTCTTTCAGCACCCGAAATTCGCCGTAGTAGATATTAAGATTTCTGGTATAAATTTTGTTTTTTATGGCAGGTCGCCTCCCCCTCAAGCTTTAAACTTATTTTAACCTTCATTTGTTAAAAAAATTTTGTCGTGCTGTTAAGTAATTGTAAAATAAAGTAACTTTACTTGGACCTTTTAAGCGTAAATATGAATTTACTGCCTTGGTTTACTCTGCTTTCGACCCTGATATCTCCGCCGAAAGCCCTGACTATGTGTTTTACTATGGCAAGACCGAGTCCGCTGCCGCCCATTTCCGGAGATCGGGCTTTGTCAACCCTGTAAAACCTCTCAAAGACTCTAGGCAGGTCTTCCTCCGGGATACCTATGCCAGTGTCGCATACTCTAAATTCTACCACATCCCCTTTTGGCTCAGCTTCAATCCAGACCCTGCCACCACTCTGGGTATATTTAATGGCATTGTCCAGGAGGTTGATAAAGACCTGCCTGAGCCAGTCCGGGTCGGCTTTCACTTTAGGGAGATCTTTGGGAATATCCGTGGAAAACTTTAAACCCTTTTCTTTCAACCGGTTTTCAAAAATAATTATCACTTCGTTTATCAATTCCGCCGCAGAAACGTCTTCAATCCTCAGCTTCAGCTGGTTTGTCTCTATCTTAGAAAGATCCATCAGATTGTTTATCAGTCTGTAAAGCCTTCCCGCCTCTGCATCTATTATGGATAAAAACCTTTTTGCAAGGCCGGGGTCCTTGTACGCGCCCTCGAGCAGGGTCTCCACAAAGCCTTTTATGGACGTAAGGGGAGTCCTCAATTCATGAGATACATTAGCTAGAAATTCGGAACGGAGCTTTTCGAGATGCTTTAACTCCGTAATGTCTCTCATCACAATGACGCTGCCCGAAATCCTCCCCGCCCTATCTTTGATTGGGGTTATATGAACTTTTAAAATCTGCTCCCGGGGCAGCAAAACTATTTCTTTAAAATAAGGAGAACCCTCTTTTAGAGTCTTTTTCACCGCTTCATCCAGTTGGTAATTGCGGATAATGCTGATCAGCTTTTTCCCGGCTGACTTTTCGGAGTCTGCTCCAACAAGTTTGCAGGCTGCTGGGTTGATGAGCATTACCCTTCGCTGGGCATCTACCACGATAATGCCATCGACTATGCCCGCCAGCAGGTCCTCCACTCCGGCCGTCTTTTCGTTTAATTCTTCAAGAGTAATTCTCAACTTTTTAGCCAGTAGATTTAATTCCTTGCTGAGCTGCCCTATTTCATCCAGGGAATTAACATGGACTGTCCTGGTAAAGTTACCTGCCGCAAAATTTCTGCTCACCTCAATCATGGTGGATATGGGTTTAATTATATGGGTATCGACTTTTTTCAACAGTAAAACGGATCTTAAAATACCAAAAAAGACCGTAAAGAAAAACAACAGGTTTATCCATAGTATTTTATTTACTTCATCCGGGGGCAGCCCTACCACAACAGCTCCGTGAATTTTATTTTCAAACAAAATAGGAACTGCTGCGGAAAACTGGCGGGAAATCAAGATTTGAAATGCGTTTTTGTCAACGTAATTTTTGCCCTTCAGGATGCCTTCGAGCGGTAAATCTCGCTCGCGAAATTCCCCCACCTCCGCTATTCTGTTCCCGAAGGTGTTTATAACGGTGATACTTTTGTAAAACTGCCGGGATAGGTCCTGCACTACGCGCCCGACTTCCTGATACTTACCGGCCGCCATAGGCGCTTTTACTTCCGAAGCGAAAAAAACTGCATCGGCTTCCAAATCGCGTTGTATGCTTTTTAAGTAAAGGTTTTGCAGGGAAGTAAACAGAATTAATAAAATAATATAAATTGTAACGGTCATAAAGTTACTTTTTCTGAAGTGATCTTTTAGCAAAAAAATCACTCCGGCTCATTAAACTTGTACCCGATACCCCTTACCGTCTCGATAAATTGGGGCGTATCCGAATTCCTTTCGATTTTCTGCCTCAGATGCCTGATGTGAACATCCACCGTCCTGGTATCTCCAAGATAATCATAGCCCCATATATTTTCCAGGAGATATTCCCGCGAAAAAACCTTGCCTGGATTGGAAGCCAGGAGCCTTAAAAGTTCAAACTCCTTCGGTGTAAAATCTTTTCTCTCCCCCTCTACAAACACCTCGTGCCTTTCTACGTCTATGGTTATAGGGCCTGCTTTAATAATCTTATCAGACCTTTCGACCTTGTCGGCCCTCCTTAATACCGCTTTTACCCTTGCTACCAGCTCGCGGGGGCTGAACGGTTTTGTGATGTAATCATCGGCTCCCATTTCAAGCCCAAGCACCTTATCGATTTCTTCCGTCTTTGCCGTCAACAGTATAACGGGGATATCCCTGGTAGCCCGCTGCCGTCGAAAAATACGGCAAACTTCCAATCCGTCTATGCCCGGTAGCATTATATCCAGTATTACAAGATCGGGTTGTTCTTTTTGAACTAGATCCAAGGCCTGCTGACCGTCGGATGCGGTTATTACTTTAAAACCGCTGTTTTCAAGGTTGAACCTCACCAGCTCCACAATATTGGGCTCGTCGTCGACGACGAGTATCTTTTCCTTCGCCATAAGCACACCTCGATCTCGTTTACGTTTCTATTAACTCGATCACAGCCGCTAGGCTTCCGGTCTTACCTTTGTCTCGCCTGTAGGAGTAAAAAAGATCGGGCCTGCAGTGGGTGCAATATCCGCTCAGTGTAATATTTTCGGCTTTAACTCCTGCATCCATGAGCTGTCTTTTGTTAGCCTTCACCAGGTCCAGCAACCAGCGCCCGTTGCCCTTGTATTCCACGAGCTCCTCCCAATATTCGAAAGCCTCCTTAAATTTTTCGATAACCGGTTCGTCCACTTCGTAACAGCTGCCGGCAATACAGGGTCCTATGCCGACAATAAGATTCTCCACGGAAGTGCCGAATTCTTCTCTCATTTTCTCCACTGTTTTGGCTCCTATCTTTTTGACCGTACCCCTCCAACCCGCATGAGCAAGGCCCACCGCCGGAGTTGCAGTATCGAGAAAAAACAGGGGAACGCAATCCGCATAATAGGTTATCAGGGCTACATTTCTTTCCTTTGTTATCAGGGCATCTTTCTCCCGGATATCCGATTCCTTTACAATACCCTTGCCCCTGTCTTTTTCGCCGGCCACGTATACATCATTCCCATGCACCTGATGGGAAGCCACTAAATTTTCCACATTAATACCGGTGGCATCGCAGAAGGTCCGGTAATTTTTGAGCACCGTGTCTTTATCGTCTCCTTTGCTGAATCCCAGGTTTAAAGCCTCACAATGACCCGTGCTGTACCCTCCGATGCGCGTGGAAAAAGCGTGCCTCACCAGCCCTGTAGCCTCGAAAGATGGAATTATTAGAAATTTGACATTGCCTTTTTGCCTTAATTCGAAACCCATTTGCATCACCTATTTCCTGCATATTTTACATACATTGCATACTTCTTCCGTACACCTTCGCGTGCTCTCGCCCTTCAGCGCTCGTTTGTATTCTTCAACAAAATACTCCTTCTTCAGCCCTATATCTATATGTTCCCAAGGCAGCACGACATCGAGGTCGAATTCCCTGTGGGCGTAATATTCCACGTTTTTCCCCTCCACCCAGACCCGCCTGAAACGGGATAAATCTCCCCCCTCGAGGTGTACTTTATAAAGCATCATGGCGGTGGTACGGTCTCCCCTAGCCAGGGCAGCCTGTATCTGAGAAACTCGGGGACTTTCATACAACACCTTTATGCCTTTGGGCTTCAGGCTGCTTTTCAGCTTCCTTAACTTTTCCTCAAGCACCGGCACGGGCTCCATGCCAAACCACTGAAAGGGAGTAAAGGGCTTGGGAATAAATGGATTGATGCTCACCGTAAGCAGCCCGGTCTTATTGCCGCTT
This sequence comes from Thermosediminibacter oceani DSM 16646, assembly GCF_000144645.1. Classification (NCBI taxonomy): domain Bacteria; kingdom Bacillati; phylum Bacillota; class Clostridia; order Thermosediminibacterales; family Thermosediminibacteraceae; genus Thermosediminibacter; species Thermosediminibacter oceani. Next base: position 957,425 of record NC_014377.1, on the reverse strand, counting down.
GATACCATCTTTTCTTTGACTCTCGTTAAAAAATCGATCATTTCTTCGATATCATCGGAAGTCTCCGTGGGGAGTCCTATGATATAATAGAGTTTGATATTTTTTATACCGAATTTCTGCGCCATATTTATTGAGTCTAGGACGTGATCCTCGGTTAGGCCTTTGTTTATAACATTTCGAAGCCTCTGAGAACCTGCTTCGGGAGCTATGGTGAGAGTTTTGTGCCCGCTCAAAGAAAGCCCTCGCAATAGCGGCTCTCTTAAAGTATCGGCCCGCAGTGATGAAACGGAAAATTTTATCCCCCTTTTTGTCAGCTCTTCCGATAATTCATCTATTCTCGGGTAATCGGACACGGCCGCCCCCACCAATCCCACCCTTTTTCCGTATTTTGACGCAAATTCCGCTCTATCGATAATCTTCTCAAGCGCCCTGACCCTCGGTACGCGGTAACAGTAACCTGCCATACAAAACCTGCAGTTCCTGCCGCAACCCCTGGAAATCTCAATGAGAAACATGTCCTTAAACTCCGTGTTCGGCGTAAGTACGGCGGTTTCGGTATTGAGGGCGTCCAGGTTTTTTATCCATCGCCTCCTGACCTTTGAGGGAGCGGGGGGTTTGACTTCGAATTTTTCTACGCCTCCCCTTTCATTATACCCTATATCGTATAGCCGGGGTACGTAAACTCCCTCGATTTGGGCCAGCTTTTCAAGGATGGTTTCCTTTGGGGATCCCTTGTTATCACGATACGCGTCTATTATTTCGTGGATCACTTCCTCGCCTTCTCCAATCACGACAAAATCGACAAAAGGAGACAAAGGCTCGGGATTAAAAGTAGCTGCAGGCCCTCCCATCATTACCAACGGACCAACTCTTTCTTGTGCAAAAAGAGGTATATTGGCGTCGTGTAGAATTTTCAACAGATTAATGTAATCCAGTTCGAAAGAAACCGAAAACGCAACTATATCGTAGCTTTCCAACGGCTGTATAGCTTCGATGGTGTGGGCAGGAAAGCCCTTAAACAGAAATGCCCTGTGGCAGAGGGAATCCTGCCTTGTATTGATTTCACGGTATATCGCCTGAAATCCAAGATTGGACATCCCCAATTCATATATATTCGGGAAAACTAAAGCCACGTTTACCGGTACTGAACCGAAGCTTTTAATAGGCAGGAGGGCGATTTCTTCTTCCCGAAGTCTCTCGATCTTCTGCCGCATCTTCCAGTGCATCTAATCTCCCCCTCTCCTCATATTATAATGTTTTTCACGCAAAATAAAAAGGCTTTTAAAAAGCCCGTCTTAAACTCTTACATTCCTTTTTTCGGTTCGGTAAAATCTGAAAGCTCTATCAGTATCACATCATTGCCTATTTTTTTTATTTTTTCCCAGGGGATCACATAGTCTCCACCTTTGCCGAACACGCTCAAAATTTTAGTCGGCGCCGGAACTATAACAGCCCGAATTCGCCCCTCTTCCACGTCGATATCCAGGTCACTTATAAATCCAAGTTTTTTCCCGTCGGCTATATTTATTACCTCTCTCTGTCTTAAATCCGAGGCCTTGAGCATGGGAATCCACCCCTTTCCCTAAAATTTACCGGTATGCTGCGTTAAAGTTTGGGTTCGATGATGCTGTTACTACTATAATTTATATTCATACACCAGAAAAAATGTAAAAAAAAATAAGGCCTTCAAAAGGCCATTATTATCAGTTTGCCTTCATTGTCATCCTCTCGATTTTTGCCTCCTCCATAACTATTTTTAGCGGCGCCTCCTGCCTTGTATATACTAGGTTTCTTGTATTGTAAGCTACTATAGCTCTCGATCCCGCATAAAAGCTGAAAAGAGATGCTACAGTCACTAAAACTACCAGCATTTTTTTGATCAAATCCATAAGGCTCACCTCGGATTTACATATATTTTTTTAGGTGTTTTAACGCGGCTTTTTCCAGTCTGGAAACCTGAGCCTGCGAAATTCCGATTTCCTGAGCAACCTCCATTTGTGTCTTCCCTTCAAAAAACCTCAGCGTCAGTATTAGCTTCTCCCTTTCGTTCAGTTTCTGCATTGCTTCTTTTATCGAAATGCTCCTTAGCCAGTTTTCGTCATTATTTTTATCATCACTGATCTGGTCCATAACAAAGATCGGGTCTCCGCCATCATGGTAGATGGGCTCAAATAGCGAAATAGGTTCCTGAATGGCATCCAAAGCCATTACAATTTCTTCAGAGGGAATATTCATTTCCTTTGCTATTTCTTCAATCGAAGGCTCCCTCGAATTCTTATTTACTAGAGAATCTCTGACCTGCAAAGCTTTATAGGCTATATCCCGTAAAGATCTGCTGACCCTTATGGGATTGTTGTCCCTTAGGTATCTTCTGATCTCGCCTATAATCATCGGCACCGCATAGGTTGAAAACTTGACGTTCTGATTTAAGTCAAAGTTATCTATTGCCTTCATCAAGCCGATGCATCCTACCTGAAAAAGATCGTCGACATACTCGCCCCTGTTGTTAAACCTCTGTATTACGCTAAGGACCAATCTCAGATTTCCGTGAATAAGTTTCTCCCTTGCTTCCTTGTCTCCCTGCTTAACTCTTAGAAAAAGTTCCTTCATTTTGCTGTTCGACAGCACCGGAAGTTTTGATGTGTTAACACCGCAGATCTCTACTTTGTTCAAATTCATAAAACTTCCCCCTGTCTTTCCAGTACCTCATTTAAATTTTTGCCACAGGGGGAAGTTTTTATTCGCTTTTTCAAATTTACATCATTCTAACTATTTCCTTTCTCAGTCTTTTTATAATTCTCTTTTCTAGTCTTGAAATGTAAGACTGAGATATCCCTAGAAGTTCGGCTACCTCCTTCTGAGTTTTTTCTTTTCCATCGTTCAGGCCGAATCTCAACTCCATGATACACCTTTCTCTCTTTGATAAGCGTTTCATCGCTGTATCCAGAAGTTCTTTTTCCACCTCTTCTTCTATACATTTATAAATCATGTCACTATCGGTGCCCAGAATATCCGAAAGTAGAAGTTCGTTCCCATCCCAGTCTATGTTCAGGGGCTCGTCAAAGGATACTTCCGCGCGATTCCTGTTGTTCCTCCTTAGGTACATGAGTATCTCATTTTCGATACATCTTGAAGCATAAGTGGCAAGTTTAATCTTTTTATGAGGATCAAAAGTATTAATAGCTTTTATAAGTCCGATAGTACCGATAGATATAAGATCTTCAATGCCCGCTCCCGTGTTTTCAAATTTGCGGGCGATGTAAACCACAAGCCGCAAATTCCGCTCTATAAGGACATTCCTTACCCCGTTATCTCCCATTTGCAACTTATCCAACAACATGGCTTCTTCTTCACTAGAAAGTGGGGGCGGTAAAGTTTCGCTCCCACCTATATAGTATATAACCCTTCTTTTCCATTTTCCCAGTTTTTGCCGGATATATAAAATTAAAACATTTAAATTTAAGTTTTTAAACATTGAGACCCCCCCAGTTTAAAATTTTTATCCAATTAAAAGTTCCGGATTCAATAAAGCCCTGTAAGTACCCTGCGGGGATAGGACCTTGTGGTAAATCCCCAGCACTGTGTTTCTTACCTCATATACTTTGTTGTCAAAATTGACTATAACTTTATCAGGCTTAAAGCCCACCATCAAACCAGTGCTCTTGCCGATCGAGCTAAACGGAATAATTCTAAGCCTCGCAGCCCAATACGAACTGGATACTGCTTTAATTATCTCTTCAAGACCTTCTTCCGGTTCCCTCACCATAAAAGACCTTATCTCCTGAGGAAACAGTTCCTTTATTGCCGAAAATTCGACTATTATCACCGGATAATTGGTAATCGGATCCCGCAGGTCATTGCCAGTGTCAATCAGCGCCTTTATTTTGAGCTGATCTTGGCCGAACATTATCGTTACCGGGACAACTAATGTTTCTTTTGACAGTATCCTGTAAATGAAAGGCCATAAAAATTTGAAAAAAACAAATAAAAACAGAGAAGAAACGAGTAATATCCACCATGGCACTGAAATATTATTTACTAGAGGCGTAAACGCCCCTTCACTGTTAATTAAGTAGAATATTGCAAAAGCGCCACCCCCGACCATAAAGGAAACAAAATAAAAGAAGCCAAGGGCCTTGATAAACTCGGAAAAACTCAGAGGATAAAAGGCTATAAGTGCCATCATTATTGATACAATTATCTTGCCCGGAATCGTTTGTAACAATGCACCTGAAGGAAAAAATACCTCAAGGAGAAATAGATTCCCTAAGAGGGCCCCTGCTGCAATTCTGAGATTTGCAGCATCCAGTTTCAGTATTAATTTTACCAGCCAGAGTATTGTAAAATTCATGAGAAAATTTATTATAAAGACCACGTCAAAGTATATTACCATAACTTTCCACCGGACTAACACCCAGTCTAAAAAATTTATATTCGTCTCCTTTGTCCTTTATGATATATTTTAACACCGCTTGTTACAAAAAAATGTCAATTTGTGATGCGAAGCAATAAAAAAAGAGCGCCATATTGCGCTCTTTATCTCCTTTTGCTTTTTCTAAGGAATGCCGGTATGTCAAAGTCTTCGTCATCGAAGGGCTCGATTTCGTAATCCTCTTCTTTTACCGGCGGCTTTTCTTTTTGTTCAAAACCTGTTGCAATCACAGTTATTCTTATCTCATCCTGTAACTTTTCGTCGATTACGGCGCCGAATATTATGTTAGCGTCAGGATCAGCAGCGGCGGATATGTACTCTGCGGCCTCGTTTACCTCCAAAAGGCCCAAATTCGAGCTGCCGGTGATATTTAAAAGCACGCCCTTTGCACCTTCAATCGATGTTTCAAGAAGCGGGCTTGAGACAGCCTGTTTAGCCGCTTCTATAGCCCTATTTTCTCCGCTGCCACGGCCGATTCCCATATGAGCAAGGCCGGCTTCCATCATTATGGTCCTGACATCGGCGAAATCAAGATTAATCAAGCCGGGGACCGCTATTAAGTCCGAGATGCCCTGGACTCCCTGCCTCAAAATATCGTCAGCGATGCGGAAGGCTTCTATAATAGAAGTTTTCTTTTCTGCAATAGAAAGCAGCCTGTCGTTAGGAATCGTTATAAGGGTATCCACACAGTTTTTAAGGCTGGAAATGCCCATTTCTGCGTGGGCCATTCGCTTTTTACCTTCAAAGCTGAAAGGCTTTGTAACCACTCCTACTGTGAGTATTCCAAGACTTTTTGATATTTCGGCTACCACCGGCGCAGCTCCAGTACCTGTTCCGCCTCCCATACCCGCGGTTATGAATATCATGTCAGCGCCCTTTAACACTTCTTCAATCTCGGTCCTGCTTTCTTCCGCGGCCTTCTTACCGATTTCAGGGTTTGCACCGGCTCCCAGACCTCTTGTCAGTTTCTCTCCTATCTGTATTTTTTTATCGGCTTTCGACAAAAAGAGGGCTTGGGCATCTGTGTTGACGGCTATAAACTCTACACCTTTCAATCCCGCTTCTACCATGCGATTTACGGCGTTATTGCCGCCTCCGCCTATGCCGATAACTTTTATATTGGCGAATTGTTCCATAGCAACGTCAATGTCTAGCACTTTACCTCCCCCTTACATTAACCTAAAAATACTCTTTCAAGAAACGCTTTGCTTTTTCAAAAATACTTAACGTGTTTTTCTCTTTAGCTCCGTTTCTTTCCGTAAAGGACCTCTGTTTGTAGCCGTAATAAATCAGGCCCAGTGCTACGGTAAACGTATGGTCATAACCGTACATGTCGGTTCTGGCGGCTCTTACGGGAATGCCCAGCATTTTTTGCGCTATCTCCAGAGCACCTCTCATATATAAAAGTCCACTACCGGACAAAACGGCTCCGGCGGCCAGTACCGCCCTGTAATCCAGGTCCTTCAGCTCCTTGTAGATCATAGAAATAATTTCCTGCACCCTCGGTTCTATTATGGCTGCCAGCTCTTTCTGGGATATTCTCCTTGTGTTTGATTCTCCAATGCTCTGTATCTCGATATCGGGTTTATCCGATGCTTGACTCACCATTGCACAGCCATATTTTCTCTTTATTGCTTCCGCCTGTGAATAGGGCAAGCGAAGGCCAATCGCTATATCATTGGTTATGTAATCGCCTCCGAGCGGGATAAGGCTATATAGAGCGATGCTGTTTCCGCGAAACACTGTAATCTCAGTGGTTCCAGCTCCAACGTCGACCAATGCGACGCCCATATCCAGCTCATCATCGCTTAAAAGTATCTCCCTTGCAGCGAGCGATTTCAACGTGATTCCTTCGACTTCCAGGCCAGCCTTCTGGACACATCTTACAACGTTTTGAATTGCTGTAAGCTGCCCTGTTATAATGCTCGCTTCAACCTCCAACCTGGTTCCCACCATACCCACAGGGTCTCTTATGCCGTCACATCCGTCAACTATAAACTGTTTGGGTAATACTTCGATGATTTCCCGGTCTGGCGGTATCGCAACTATTCTTGCTACTTGGATCACTCTTTCTACATCATGAAGGGTAATTTCTCTGTCGCTCCGCGGTATAGCCACGACCCCACGGTTATTGATAACCGTTACGTTATTTCCCGAAATCCCGACCAGAACGCTAGTTACTTTAGCGTTGGACATCTGTTCCGCCTGCTCAACGGCTTCGACGATACTGCGGACCATAGCCTCGATATTAACAATGATGCCCTTTTTTATGCCGGTAGTCGGAGCTATGCCGTAGCCTATTATATCTATTTCTCCACTTCGGGAAATTTCACCGATCATACAGCATACTTTGGAACTGCCCAAGTCCAGGCTGGCCAGGATGTTGTTTCTCCCCAAGACTCCACCTCCCCTCCCATGGGCAGGTCATGTTTAATAAATTCCACATCCAAGGTAATATTCCTTTTTTTTTCAACGAATTTTTTACTAACCCTTCTTAAATATTCGGTCCAACATCTCCCTGCGGATGATTGCAAGATTTTGGAAAATCCTTACTCCGAAGGCGAATATCGCTGCCATATAAATAGGTATTCCGAGTTTATCTCCCAGAAACGCCAGAAAGCCGGCCAGTAGTGCGTTGGCAAAAAAACCTGTTATGAAAATGTTCACATTGAAGTAACCTTCTCCCAACGCCCTGAGGCCCCCAAACACAGAATCAAGCGCAGCGAGAACGGCTATCGAGATGTACGGCGCATAGCTTATAGGTATATTTATCGGTAACATAATCCCCGCCACGATGCCTAAAATAAGTCCTATCAACGGAAACAACATTTTATTCACCTGCCTTTACAGGTTGGAAATACTGGAATTTAACCGAACCGGTATAAGCGGGCATAACTATATTATCGTGTTTTTTAATATCCACCTGTATACCGAATACCTCCAGGGACTCTATTATTCCGCCCCTCATTTTCATAGAACTTTCTAGATTTTCGGGATTTCCTATTGCTTGTATAACAAAAGGCGGTGCCATTCTTACGGAATTTATCATAATGGTGGGGCCGACGCACCTTATCTCCGTAGTTGCTATGATCCTCTGTCCATTCACCGATACAGCTTCGGCTCCTGCTGCGAAAAGTTCGTTTACAACCTTTAAAATATCCTCATCGTGGATCAAAAACAGGTTGGGGTCTTCCCCGGGCTGTTTCGGTACATTGCTGTCATCCAGGGTGATTATTATACCCGGTCCTGTCCCCTCCACAAGGCCGGCCACCATGCGGGCTTTCTCTAGCTCCTGTTTCATAGCTTCTGTAACCTCGCTGACATTCGCAGCCGAATTTTCATATTCGGCCAGCCTTTTTCTCAGCTCGGATATCTCGGTTCTCAGCTTTTCCCTCTCATCTATTACTGTCTTCAATTGTGTAGTGAGTTCCTGAATCCTCTGTAAGGACGTCATGGCACTGCCGCTTTTTTGAGTGTTCCGGAACTGTGCCACCAGCATAAACCCCAACACGAAGCATACGATCGTTATTAGAATCTGCCCCTTAATTTTATTATTCAATTATCTCTTCCCCCTTTCTCCTCACTTATATTAGGTCTGAATACCGGCATATCCTGACTTAAATCTATTAATCCCTTGCCTCTTCCGTTTTTCCTGAGGTCTTCCAGCACCTCTCGGAGCAGTGCAAATTTTCCTTCGTCGATATCAGTTTCTTCAAAGTAAACCTGATATCCATCCAGGGTATAAATAAAAAAAGCTACTCCTTCCCGATTCTTTTCTATATGGATCTCGGACAACTCCGCGTTCATCGGTGAAAATAATTTCATGACTTCCTTTAACCTCTCTAATAAGCTCTGATCTTCACTAATAACAAGAGGTTTTGCCTTTTCAGCGCGGGATATTTCTAGGCCTGTTATTACCGGAATCATCAACCCTTTGAGCTCCGGCTCAATCCTCACCACAACACCGTTCGAATCAATCAAAGCAAAACCGCCCAGATAGGACAATGCAGCAGCGATTTCCCTTTCTTCTACATTTATTACCAGTGTTCGGGGAAGTTTTAATTTTACCTTCACCTCTTTGATGGGGACGGACTGTTTAATCTCTTCACTTATCAACGCCGGTTTAATCATAAATATATTTTCACCTAGATGATGATTGACCGAATTCAATATTTCGGAATCCGGTATGCTGACGTTACCATTAATCTCTATCTTCTCCAGCTTGAAAAAAGAACTGGTGGCAGTCAACATTATTGTAATTATACATAAAAAGATCAGTACCCTCAATAGTCTTTTAATGTCAAGTTTCCTTTTATCTCCAAAGCGTCCAACATTTTTAACCGGACGATACATTTTTATTTTAATAAGGCGACTTGTCCTCCCTTCCCTCACAAAAAAGAAGAGTTATTCTATTTTTTCGATTTTGGCTCCGAGTGCCCGTAGGTTATCGTCAAACCGCTCGTATCCTCTCTCAATATAAGAGGTACCCTCCACAATTGTCTTTCCATCGGCCGCAAGGCCTGCAATGACCAGACCCGCACCGGCTCGTAGGTCTTTTGCTTCAACAATGGCCCCCGTCAATTTTTTCACACCTTTTATTATGGCGGTATTGCCGTTTATCTTTATATTAGCCCCCATCCGCCTCAGTTCTTCTGCATGTTTAAATCTGTTTTCAAAAACTGTTTCAGTAATGATTGAAGTGCCATCCACCGTGGTCAGCAGCGCCATCATAGGGGCTTGCACATCGGTAGGAAATCCCGGGTATGGGAGGGTTCTGAGACTGTCCAGGGCTCTTAAGGGCGCTTCCACCCACAATTCAACCTTGTCGTCCTCACTTCTTATCCTGCAGCCCATCTCCCTCAATTTGGCCAGAATAGGCTCGATATGTTCACGAATAACGTTTTCCAGCACGATGTTTCCTCTAGTAGCGGCAGCCGCAACCAGGTAGGTCCCCGCCGCAATCCTATCCGGGATAACTGTGTACTCTTCTACGGGTTTTAAATCAGCAATAGAACAACCTTCTATTTTAATGGTATCTGTACCAGCACCCTTAACACGGCATCCCATTTTGTTTAAAAAGTTTTGAAGGTCAACTATCTCGGGTTCTTTTGCCGCATTCCTGATTACGGTTCTACCTTCGGCCAGAACCGCAGCCAACATCAGATTTTCGGTGGCACCCACGCTGGGAAAATCCAGGTGTATGTTTGCACCTTTTAATTTTTCCGCCTCGGCATAAATAAAACCATAGCTCTCTCTCATCTTTACGCCCAGCGCTGCAAAGCCTTTTAAATGCAGGTCAATGGGCCTCGGACCTATTTCGCAACCTCCCGGATACGATACTTTAACCCTGCCGAACCGCCCGAGTAAGGGGCCCATTAAAACTATGGAAGACCTCATCTTTCTCATCAACTGTTCGGGCACTTCCCAAGTATTCACGGTGCTCGTATCTATTGTCACTTCATTGCCGTTTTGAGTGATCTTGGCCCCAAGCATGGTCAATATGCTTAACATTACCTGAACGTCTTTTATCTCCGGTACATTTTTTATGCAGCTCTTCTGAGAATTAAGAAGTGTGGCTGCGAGAATCGGAAGACTGGCATTTTTAGAGCCCTGCACCCTAAGTCTTCCTGTAAGTTTGAGGCCCCCCGTTATTACATAAGCCCCCACATAATTCACCTCCGGTATTTACCGGGTCCTCTCACACAGCACCTCCAGCTTTCCTACCGTATCATAAGCTACTTTGTATATATCTCCCGCACCGATGGTTAATACGAAATCACCGGGTACAACCCTTTCTGCTAGATAGTCAGGTATCTTTTCTTTATCGTCAATGTAGGTGACATTCTTACCGCTGCGTTTCAGAGCTTCGACTATCAGCATAGATGACACCCCGGGTATAGGTGCTTCACCGGCACTGTAAAGGCGCGTGATTATTACTTCGTCGGCATCTTCAAAAGCATTGCCGAATTCTTCCGCCAGCATTTTGGTCCTGGTGTACCGGTGAGGCTGGAAAACCGCGTACAGTTTATTTGGATTAAGCAATTTTGCAGCTTTGAGGGTAGCTTTAATTTCTGTAGGATGGTGAGCGTAATCATCTACGACCCTGACTCCGCCCACCTCACCGATAAGCTGGAACCGGCGCTGCACTCCTCTAAAGGCTTGAAGAGCACCGGCTATATCCTCCATCTTTAATCCGAGCCTGTGGCCTACGGCAACAGCGGCCGTTGCATTATATATATTATGCATCCCGGGCACGTGGAGTTCCAGCTCTCCCAAGCGCTCATTCCTATAATATACTTCGAATCTTGAATCCACTCCCTCTATATGTATGTTTTTCGGCATGTAATCCGCTGGATAATTAATTCCGTAGGTAAAGTAAGGGACATCTACGCGTTTCATCACATCTCTTACATGTTCATTATCGGTTCCCAGCAGGGCAAAGCCGTCTTTTTTAAGGTTCATTATAAATTTTCTATAGGCTTCCTTCATGCTTTCCATATCTTTGTAATGATCCATGTGGTCGTTTTCGATATTGGTAACAACGGCTATATAAGGGGTGAGTTTTAAAAAAGACCCGTCGCTCTCGTCGGCTTCAGCCACCATATACTCGCCTTTCCCGAGAGTTGCGTTTCCACCTATGTCGTTGAGTTCCCCTCCGATAACTACTGTGGGACTCATTCCGCCTTTCTCAAGGACGAGGGAAATCATCGACGTCGTGGTGGTCTTCCCGTGGGCACCCGAAACGGCTATTCCTTTCCTGGTAGCCATCAGCGTGCTCAACATGTCCGCCCGGTGGATAACCGGTATATCGTTCTTAATTGCTTCCACATATTCCGGATTTGTCGGTGGAATAGCAGAAGATACTACCACCAAATCTGCTCCTCTTATATTTGCAGCATCATGTCCGATAAAAACCCTCGCACCTTCTTCTTTTAAGCGGTTCAGCGCCTCGGAAAACTTGAGGTCAGAGCCGGAAACTTCGTATCCCAGTTCCATAACTATTTTGGCTATTCCGCTCATTCCAGTACCGCCAATACCTATAAAATGAATGCGTTTGCAATTTCTCAACAAAGCTGTTCTCTCCTTCCAACAAACCCTGTCTATCAGGTTCGAAATAAGCATAATACATACTATGCTGAAGTTCTACAACGTGTTACACTCCGGCTTTTTACAAAAAATGTAACAATTTTATATTACCACAAGGAAGAAACCCTTTAAATAGGCTTACAATCCGGAAATTTTAGTTCAATAGCAGGATAATTTCATCTAAAATTCTATCCAATGCATCAGGCTTACCTAAACTTTTGCTGGCTGCCGACATCTTTTGAAGACGTTCCCTGTCGAATACCAGATCACGGATTATGCTGTGAAGCTTTTCGCCGCTAAGATCCCAATCCTTCACAACAACCGCAGCGCCATTTTTTTTCATAAGGTTGGCATTATAATCCTGATGCCTGTCAGCCGCTGTGGGCAACGGCACAAGGATGGCGGGTTTTCCGGCTGCAGTTAATTCAGCGATAGTTATGGCTCCTGCCCTTGAAATTACCAAATCGGCTGCAGCTATGGCGTTATGCATATCGTAAACGTATGGCCTTATTTTAATATTTCCAAGGGTCCGGGGATTTATTCCTTTATTTTCCAGCTTCTGGATAAACTCTTCATAATTTTTTTGGCCGGTTATATGGAAAAGCTGAAAAGAGCTTTCGTCTCCTATTCTTTCTATAAGGTCCATCATGGCCTCGTTAATTCTTCGTGCCCCCTGGCTTCCCCCGAAGGAAAGTATGACGGGTTTTTCTGGATCTAAATCAAGCTCTTTCAGCGCTTTCATTCGGTCAGCAGAAACAATTTCCGGCCTTATCGGGTTGCCGGTTACCACCACTTTTTCTTGTGGAAAGTATTTTATGGAATCTGAAAAACTTACGGCAATCTTGTCTACAAATCTGGAAAGAATCCTGTTGGTGACTCCCGGTTTAACGTTCTGTTCATGGATAAAAGTTGGAATATTAAACAGGGCGGCAAAAAAAACTACGGGGCCTGCAACGTAACCTCCGGTGCCGATAACCAGGTCCGGTTTTTCCTTTTTCAAAAGAATAAGGGATTCAATTCCACCCATGATCACTTCTTTTATTGTTATCAGGTTATCCAACGTTAATTTTCTTTTGAACCCCTTAGCCCTGATCTTTTTCAGCGTAAAACCGGCCTTAGGCACAAGATCGTTTTCCAGACCCCTTTCGGTGCCAACAAAGAGTATTTCCGCATCGGGGAACCTGTTTTTCAAACCTCGACCTATCGCTATAGCCGGGTATATATGACCCCCTGTTCCTCCTCCTGCAATTATTACCTTTTTCAGCATTTTATTTTGCCTCCGAATACCTCGTTATATTTAACAAGATGCCCACCTCAGCCAGCGTTATTGTCAGTGAAGAACCTCCGTAACTTATAAAGGGCAGAGGCATTCCGGTGACTGGCATAGATGCGGTTACGACCGCTACATGTATCAAAAACTGAAAAGCAATGAGGCTCGTTATACCCGTAGCCATAAACTTTCCGAAGAGATCGGGAGCATGTAGGGCTGTTTTATATCCCCGCCAGATGAAAATGGTGAACATCAATATTACAAAAACTGAACCCAAAAACCCCAGTTCCTCTCCTATTATAGCAAAAATAAAATCCGTTTGGGGCTCAGGCAGATAAAAAAATTTCTGCCTGCTCTGTCCAAGTCCCACTCCGATCAATCCTCCAGCTCCCAAAGCGTACAGCGACTGCACTATATTATAACCCTTTCCCCGAATGTCTTCCCAGGGATTAAGGAAAGACAGAAGCCTCACCATTCGGTATGGCTCTATAATAATCAGCACCACTACACCGATAATCCCTATTGCTCCCAGTAAGAGCAGGTGTGACATGTTGGCTCCTGCCGTAAAAATCATAACCATTGAAATCATACCTATGAGCACAGTCGCACTGAGGTGAGGCTCTACGAGCACGAGCCCGCAGGTAATTCCGGTCACGAGCAAAACGGGTAATAAGCCCTTTAAAAAATTTTTTAGATCTTCCTGCTTGCGTTCCAGTGCACAGGAAAGGTACACCACCATGCCCAGTTTAGCTATTTCGGAAGGTTGGACGCTGAAAGCACCAACACCTATCCAGCGCCTCGCTTCATTGATTTTCATGCCGATTCCGGGGATCAAAACCAGTATGAGAAGCAAATACATGACGAGGAGTATTATTTTTTCATATTTTTTTATCTTCCAGTAATCGTAGTTCATAAAGTATACCATCGCAATAAGTCCCAACAGGGCAGATACTAACTGCCTCTTTAAAAAATACAGGCTGTCTTTGTGCATATAATAAGCCCATACGCTGCTAGAACTGAAGACCATCACTATTCCAAAACATAAGAGCACAAGAACGACAAGCAGTATGGCAAAATCAGGAGGTTTGCGGTATCTCATGATCCTCACCTCTTGTCACGCTTTCAGAGAACGTACCGCCTCTTTAAAAACCCGCCCGCGCTCTTCAAAGTTGGAAAACATATCCCAGCTGGCACACGCCGGCGAAAGGAGTACCGTATCACCGGGTTCGGCGGACCTTTTGGCAATTTCAACCGCTTCGCGCATTGATGCCGCCTTCTCTACCTCGAAAAAACCCTCCTCTCTGGCGGTTCTTTCTATTTGATCGGCGGTGGCCCCTATTAGGACAACTTTCTTCACTTTGCCAAAAAACGACCTGACGAAGGGCCTGAAATCAACTTTTTTGTCATATCCTCCGGCTATAAGGATTATAGGACCATCCACAGCTTCCAGGGCTTTTTGGGCCGCATCCGGATTTGTTCCTTTTGAGTCATTAATGAACTTTACGCCGTCGATGGTATCCACATATTCCAGGCGATGCTCCACCCCATGAAAATCCTTAAGGGTCTCAGCAAGGTTGTTCAAATTCGCCTTTGTTATCCATGCGACCGCTACGGCAGCAAGGGCGTTTTCCAGGTTATGTGAGCCCTTAATTCCCAGTTCTTTTGCTTTTAAAATCGGGTATATATTACCGTTTTCTCTTATGACAATTACGTCGTTTTTCACATAAACACCTTCTTGAAGTTCCTGTTTTCGGCTAAAAAACACAATCTTACTCCTGGCCCTCTTTTCCAGTGATGCTACAATCGGATCATCATAATTTAAAACCGTAAAATCTTCTTCGTCCTGATTCTCCAGAATTCTGGCTTTGGCTTCTATGTAATTTTCGAAAGTCTTATGCCGGTTCAGGTGATCTTCGGTTATGTTTAAAATTACGCTTATTTTTGGCTTGAAGCGTACTATATTTTCAAGCTGGAAGCTGCTTACTTCCACAACAATGTAATCCTTGCTCCCGTTTTTATCGGCTTCCTGTATCAGCGGCGTCCCAATGTTTCCCGCCACCGAAATGTTTTTTCCGTCGTTTTTTAGTATCTCGCCTATGAGGGTGGTCGTCGTCGTTTTCCCGTTGGTTCCCGTAATCGCAATTATCGGTGCCTTTGTAAACCAGTATCCCACTTCCAACTCGCTAACGACGGGGATATTCCTTTCCCTCGCTTCTTTCAAGAGTGGGATATCGCTGGGCACCCCCGGGCTTACCACGATAAGATCAGTATCATCTAGCAGCTTCAAAGGGTGTCCCCCAAGGACAAGTTCAATACCCTTGGAACTAAGCTTCTCCACGGTTTCTTCCATCTGTTCTTTAGTCTTTATATCGTTTGCTGTAACTTTAGCCCCCATTCCCGAAAGTTCAATAGCTGCAGCAACGCCGCTTCTTGCAAGTCCTACTATTAAAACTTTCTTACCCCTTAATTCCATTGTTTTACCCTCCCTATCTAGTAGACCACGGTCAAGTAAAAGAGCGCGATGCCTATTAAAGCCGAAACTGCGGCAAAAATCCAGAACACAGTAACTACTTTTACCTCGCTCCAACCTCCGAGTTCAAAATGATGGTGAAGTGGGCTCATTCTGAAAATTCTCTTTCCCGTAGTCCTGAAAAATACCACCTGCAGTATTACGGAAAGGGTTTCGAGCATAAATACAAGGCCTATAAACGCCAGGTAAAAATGAGTTCCGTTTAACACAGTGAGAGCAGATATCGCTCCTCCCAGCCCCAGAGAACCGGTATCGCCCATAAACACCCTGGCGGGGTAGCGGTTGTAAAGCAAAAATCCGAGGCAGGCACCGCTGACGGCGGCGCTGAACAATGCCAAATCATCCTTGCCCAGAAAAAAAGAAATCAGCGTATATGCAAAACCCACCACTACAACGATTCCGGAAACAAGACCGTCCAGGCCATCGGTCAAATTAACGCTGTTTACCGTTCCCAGTATTATAAATACGGTGAACGGTATGTAGAGCAGCCCTAGATCAATTCCCCCTTTTATAAAGGGGAAAAAGACTTTTGTGGTGCCGGGATAAACGGTGAGAGCAAAAAAGGCAAGTATTATTGAAAGTATTACCTGAAAAAGCAGCTTTTGACTGGCTCTGAGCCCCAATGACCTTTTCTTTACTACTTTAATGTAATCATCGGCGAATCCTATCAGGGCAAAACCAGTAGTTGATAAAAGGACCATCGACGTGTAATAAGTCCCTTTATAAAAAAACATGGTAGAGAGTATAATGGCGGGTATTATCATTATACCCCCCATGGTGGGGGTTCCTGTTTTTTTAAGATGCCTTTTGGGCCCGTCGATCCTTACCGTTTGCCCGAATTTAAGCGCAGCCAGCATCGGAATTACGAATATGCCAAACAATGCCACCAATGTAAATGCGGTTGCTGCTGCAAGAAAAGCGGTCTTCATTGTTATGACCCCCTAACCAAAAAATCTACTATTTCCTCCAACTTCATACCTCTCGAGGCTTTTACTAAAATTATATCACAATCTTCAACGAGTTCTCCGAGCCGGTCAATTGCTTCTTTATTGGTGCTGAAAGTATGGATAAAACGGGGGCCTAAGCCCGCCTCGGTAGCACCCTTTGCCAGGTCCTCCGCGTGGTTTCCTATACATATCAGTATATCGGTCTTGCCTGCAGCATACCTTCCTATTTCCTCGTGGGCTTTAACGGCGTAATCGCCCAGTTCAAGCATATCGCCAAGTATTGCAACTTTCCTTCTGCCTTCTCCCAATTCCCGCAAAACATTCAGAGCCGCTTTCATGGAATCGGGACTGGCGTTGTAGCAATCGTCGATCACTACCGCTCCGAAAGGAGTTTTTTTAAACTCCAGCCTCATTTTGGTGGGTTTTAATTCCATAAGCCCCCGCCGTATTTCGTCAATGCTAAGACCGAATTCCAACCCCACTGCAATGGCAGCGAGCGCGTTATATACATTATGAGTCCCCGCCAGTGGTATTTCAACCGAAAACTCCGGGATGTCACCGGTTACTTTGAAGATTACCCCATCACGCCCCATCGATACAATATCCGTCGCCCTGATATCGCCCTTTTCAATACCGAAATACACAGTCCTCGGCGTTAACGTTCCTCTTTTCGCGTAAAGCTCCGGACTGTCGGCGTTGAGCACCACCAGGTCATCTTTCGATAGGGGCTCGATGATCTCCAGTTTCGCTCTGGCTATGTTCTCCCTGCTTCCCAGCTTTTCTATGTGTGAGACCCCGATGTTGGTAATAACAGCTACATGCGGCTTTACAATGGCAGAAAGACGGCTTATCTCACCGAAACCACTCATTCCCATTTCAACAACCCCGACCTGGTGGTCTTCCAAACGAAAGAGGGTAAGAGGAAGACCGATTTCGTTGTTAAAATTTCCTTCATTTTTCAATACCCGGTAGCGCCTCGTTAAAACCGCCGCTATCATCTCTTTCGTGGTCGTCTTTCCAACGCTACCCGTGATTGCAACGAAGGGGATGGAAAAAAAAGATCGGTAAAATCCAGCCAGCCTGAGTAAAGCATTTTGAGTATCGTCAACAAAAATCACCGGTTTTTCAAGGGTTAAGTTCAGAACCCTGTCCCTTTTATCTTCAGCGCATAAGGTAGCCGAAGCTCCGGCTTCGAATGCGTTTTTTATAAAATCATGGCCGTCGAATTTTGCACCTACCAGCGGCACAAAAAGATCTCCATGCTTTAAGGACCTGGAATCGGTCGAGACACCTAAAACCTCCCCGGAAAACGACTTTTCCACCCGGCCGCCGGTAGCTTTAGCCACTTCTTCGTATGTTAGAGGCTTCACCGTTTTCTCCCCTTCTGTCTTAAAAATTCTCTGGCTACCTCTCTGTCATCGAAGTGTAAGACCTTATCCCCAATTATCTGATAATCTTCATGGCCTTTCCCAGCAATCAGAACCACATCACCGGGTAAAGCCATCTCAATAGCTCTTCTGATAGCTTCCCTTCTATCGATTATCTTTTCGTAATTACTCCTTTCGGTTACCCCTTTCTCTATGTCATCTATAATAGCCTGCGGGTCTTCGGTCCTTGGATTGTCGGAGGTAATTATAAAGTAATCCGAGCGTTCGGAAACCACTTTTCCCATCAGAGGCCTTTTCCCCCGATCCCGGTCTCCTCCCGCTCCAAAAACCGTAATTATCCTACCCCTGGCAAAAGTCTTAACCGTATTCAACACATTTTCCAGTCCGTCGGGAGTATGGGCGTAGTCGACGATAACTGTAAAATCCTGACCTTCATCTACTGGTTCAAACCTTCCGGGAACACCTCTTACCTTTTCCAGAGCTTTTGCCATGGTTTCCAGGTCAATCCCCAGAGAAAGACAAGCGGAAATTGCGGCCAGGGAATTGTAAACGCTGAATCGACCCGGTACTTTGTATGTGATTTTCCTTCTTTCACCACCGGCACATACTTCGTAAGAAACTCCGTCCGAACCGATAACGACGTTTTCAGCCCTCACATCGGCGTTTTTTTCGATAGCATAGGTTATTACTGGGATATTCAATTCACTACAAAGGCGCTCGCCGCTCTCGTCGTCCACGTTGATCACGGCTTTTCGCGAAAGATCGAAAAGTTTCTTTTTGGAGGCGTAGTAATCTTCAAAGCTCACATGGAAATCCAGGTGATCCTGAGTTAGGTTGGTGAAAACCCCCACTTCAAATTTTACGTGATCAACCCTGTGCAGCTTTAGGGAGTGGGATGAAACTTCCATAGTTACGTATTCCACTCCCTCTTTTACCATTTCTGAAAAAATTTCGTTCAATTCCAGAGATTCGGGCGTGGTGCGTTCGGCCGGTAAAAGCCTTTCCTTGATCCTTATGCCTATAGTACCTACAACTCCGGTGGAATATCCCGCCTCGTCGAGGATGGCTTTGATCAGATACGTTGTAGTGGTCTTGCCGTTGGTCCCGGTAACACCGATCACATTCAACCTCTCGGCAGGTTTTCCGAAAAACAACGACGATGCCTCGGAAAGGGCTTTTCGGCTGTTTTTGACTTTTATGTAAAGCACGTCTTCAGGCAAATTGATTTCTTTTTCCCCTATAACCACAACGGCTCCGTTGTTAATCGCCTGGCCTATAAAATCGTGACCGTCAAGTTTAAAACCTTTAATTGCCACGAAAAGGCCTCCTTTTTTCACCTTACGAGAATCATAAGCGATGCTGCTGATCTCGACTTCCGTCGAACCTTTCACATCTACAATTTCGCTGAGGTTTTTCAACAACTGATCTACCTTCATTGATAATTTCCCTTCCTAATTTTAATTTCACCGCAAATCCCGTTAATGGCAGGTAAAGCCTTTTTGGGCTCTACCTGCCGCTTTTTTTCTGAATAAATATTGTACTCCTCAGGAGCTATATTTATTCTTTCTTCTGAGAAGGTGGTTCAAAAAATACTTTGACAACCGTCCCGATATCCACTTCAGCGCCAGGCGGAGGATTCTGGCGTGCCGCGAAACCGCTGCCGTCTATATCAATTTTTAGACCGACGGCGTTTAATATTTCGCTGGCCTCCCTTATAGTCCTCCCCGTTAAATCGGGCACGGTAACAGGGTTTTTGTCTGTTCTGGAGTCGGAAACTTTTAGTATAACGGTAGATCCTGGTTTTATCTCAGAACCGGGAGCCGGCACCTGGTCGTAGACCACATACCCTTCTCCTTCAATCCTTACCGCCAACTTGCTCTGGACGAGTATCCTTCGGGCATCCTCCACGTAAAGGTTTCTGACATCCGGAACTTTAACCGTCTCCTTTTGCTCTTCCTGCAACTGTGGCTTTATCCCTTTATATTTCAATACGTCGGCCATAACCTTCTGGAACACCGGAGCTGCTATCTGTCCACCGTAATAAATGCCGGTGGAAGGTTCGTCTATGACGACCAGAGCTACAAACTTCGGGTCATCGGCCGGTGCGAAACCTACGAAGGATGCCACGTATTTCCCGTCCGCGTATTTTTCCGCCGTGCCGGTTTTCCCAGCCACCCTGTAACCTTCAATTTTCGCTCTGCCGCCCGTTCCGTTTTCGACAACGCTTTCCAGGAGCTTTTTCATTTCCGCGGCAGTCTCTTCCGATATAACCTGTCTCACAACCCTTGGTTTGAACTCGTAGACAACCCTACCGTCTTTATCTACAAGAGCTTTTGCAATATGAGGTTGCGGCATCTTTCCGTCGTTGGCTACAGTAGCTACAGCCGTTACTAACTGAATAGGGGTTACGGAGATTCCCTGCCCGAAAGAGACGGTAGCGAGTTCAACGGGACCGATTTTTGCCGGGTTAAAAATACCCTTTGCCTCTCCTGGAAGGTCTATACCCGTGGTTTCACCAAAACCGAATCCTTTGATGTACTTTATAAATCTTTCCTTCCCCAACCTTGAGCCCACTTCCACGAAACCCGGGTTGCACGAATTTTGCACCACCTGGGCAAAAGTCTGGCTTCCGTGTCCTCCCGACCTCCAGCATTTTATCCTGACACCGGCAACCACTATGTATCCCGGATCGTAAAAACTGTCGCCGGGCCGTACCACGCCTTCTTCTAAGCCTGCTGACGCGGTTATTATCTTAAAAGTCGAACCGGGCTCGTAAACATCGGACACTGCGGAATTCCTCCATAGGGAGGAAGGATAGTTTTTATAATCGTTAGGATCGTAATCGGGCTTATTGGCCATGGCAAGAATTTCCCCGGTTTTCGGGTCCATTATTATGATGGTGCCCTTTTTTGCGTTATGTTCTGCAAGGGCTTTTTCAAGTTCTCTTTCGGCAATGTGTTGGATTACTTTGTCAATTGTGAGTACCAGGTTTAGACCTTCCTCCGGGGGTATATACTTCTCCAATCCGAAGGGGAGTTCCCGACTCAACGCATCCTTTTCGGAAATGATCCTACCCGGGATACCCCTGAGGTATTTGTCGTATACCAGTTCAATTCCATCCAGCCCCTGACTGTCTATCCCGGTAAAGCCCAACACGTGTGACGCTAGATTTTTTTCGGGGTAAAATCTTTTGCTCTCCTCAGTAAAATAAATGCCCTTTAAGTTCAGCTTCCTCACAGCCTCGGCTTCTTCATCCGTGATTTTTCTTTTGATAAATATAGAACCCCTTTTTTTCGCTTTGGCATCTTCAAGGGTTTTTACCAGCGCGTCTTTGTCTATATTCAAGACCGGAGATAGAAGCGAGGCGGTTTTTTCGATATCCTTAATATCCGGGGGACTTGCCATCACGGAGTTTACGCTGGCGCTTATGGCGAGAGGATTCATGTTTCTGTCGTATATCGTACCCCTTTTCGGTTCTACCGGCGCATCCCTTGTCCATTGTTCTCTGGCTTTCTGCCTCAACTCATCACCGCGGACAAACTGAATCCAGAAGACCCTTCCTATAAGTGCGATGTTTAATACTAGGCACAGCAACAGCAGAAATACAAGTCTTCTCTTTATTAGTGACCCGTTGTAGGTCATGCAAAATCCCCCTGAAAAAATTCTGCTTATTTATCTAGATATATCACTTGATCCTCGCCGGGTTCCTGCATTTTTAAATCAACCTTGGCTATCCTTTCTATTCTTTCCGTCGACTTCAGGTTGGCGACCTTGACCTTTAATCTCTCGTTTTCCCCGGCGATTTTTGTTACCTCCGCCTTCAACTTTTCAACCCTGTATTGACTTTCAATTATAAAGGCAAACCGGGAAAGCAGCACAATAACCGCAAATGTCACTATTAATACGTTCAGAATGTAGCGGCCTTTTTTCCTGGGTTGTGCCTTCGTCCCCGTTCTGGTGCGTAAGGAAGGTCTCGGTAGGTACTGCTCGTTCACCCTTTGAAAGGCGGTTTTAGGAGCTACTACCACTTTATTCACTCTCCTTTTTATTTAGAACTCAGCTTCTCGCAGGCTCTCAATTTAGCGCTCCGGGCTCGGGGATTGGCATCGATTTCATCCTGTGTGGGACATACGGGTTTAGGTGTGAGTATCTTCAGAGCCCTTTCGCTCTTGCACGTGCACAGGGGGCTATCTTTAGGGCATGTACAGCCCTTTGCCAGTTCTCTGAAGGTATGTTTTACGATCCTGTCTTCCAGCGAATGGAAGGTAATAACGCATATCCTGCCTCCGGGATTCAAAATGTCTACAGCATCCTTCAGGCTGGCGGAAAGTATCTCTAGTTCACCATTCACGTAAATCCTCAATGCCTGAAACGTTCTCTTTGCGGGATGAGGGCCTCCTCTGCGGGCTCTTGCGGGAATGGCGGCCTTTATTATTTCAACAAGTTCACCGGTGGTTTCAATGGGCTTTTTCTTCCTTTTTTCGCATATAAATTCCGCTATTCTATCAGCCCACCTCTCTTCTCCGTATTCCTTGATTATTTTCGCAAGCTCCGATTTAGTCATTTTATTTACCACATCTTTTGCAGTAAGGTCCTGGTTCCTGTCCATCCTCATGTCAAGAGGAGCGTCCTTTATATACGAAAATCCCCGGGATTCCTCATCGAGCTGATATGAGGATACACCCAGGTCGAATATTACCCCGTCCACACCTTCCAAACCCAAGCTGTAGACTATGCGCTTTATATTTTTAAAATTATCGTGGACTATGGTTGCAGCCGGAGATTGGGAGAACCTCTCTCGTGCGTTTACTACCGCATCTTCATCCCTATCTATTCCTATGACGGTGCCGTTTTCGCCCACCCTTTTCAGGATTTCAGAAAAATGACCTCCACCTCCGAGGGTGGCATCGACGTAAACACCGCCGGGTTTTGGATCGAGTAAGTTTATAGTCTCTTCGAGCAACACTGGCTTATGATAGAACTCCATCCTGCATCACCTATATCCCTAAATCCACCATGTTTTCGGCTATTTCTTCGTAAGAACTTTCGGCTTCTTTGCAGTAAGCTTCCCATTCTTTCTGACTCCAGATTTCGGCTCTATTTGAAACCCCTATTATTACCACGTCTTTTTCTATGCCTGCGTATTCTCTAAGCATCGGTGGGATCAAAATTCTTCCCTGTTTGTCTATCTCGACTTCTACAGCCCCCGAAAAGAAAAACCTGATGAAAGCCCTTGCGTCCTTTTTAGTAAGCGGGAGTGTTTTTAATTTCTGCTCCAGCAAACACCACTCATCTTTAGGGTAAACAAACAAACAGCGATCTAAACCCTTGGTGAGAATGAAACTGTCCCCCAGGAGTTCCCTGAACTTTGAAGGAATGATCAGTCTTCCCTTCGCGTCCAGCGAATGCTGGAACTGACCCATGAACATTTTTATGCACTCCCCTTCGGGGGCTTTTCCTCCACTTCCCTCCACTTTATACCACTTTTACTATTCTACGGAGGACAACTAAAATCCTTCCTCACCCCCAAAAAATTAACAAAAAAAGGTGGGCCTTTTGCCCTACCTTTTTCGTCAAAAAGTGCTATTTTTTATTCAATTTTTTGGATAAACTGTCGAAACAGCCATTCTGTTAAAATCGAAAAAGCTATATAGCCTCCGGCTAGCCTCTTCAAAGGTAACCTGTTTCAAAAATCTGGGATAATCGAATATGTTTATATTCCTGTGGTAATAGGATACAAAAGAATTGGCTATGAACTCAAGGGAATTAAATCCCTGAATAAAGTCTCCCAGGTACTTCTTTTTAACCCTCTCAAAATCCTCTCTGCTCAAGCCTTTCTCCTTTACCTCGCTGATGCTTTTTACGAGCTCATCCCGGAGCTTCACCGGATCTTTAGTCTCTCCCCCGATTGTACAAAAACCGTAATCCTTTTGACCTTCGTAACTGAAACTGAAGCGGTCGTCAATCAGGCCCTCCTCATAAAGTCTCTCGTAGACAACCGAGCTCCTACCAAAAAGGACCTCGAGCAAAAGGCTTGTAGTGATTTCTTTTTTCAAAAGCTCTTCCCCGTCGTAACCCACTTCCGTATCTTTAAAACCCATGAGGAAGATAGGCTGGCTTACGGAAAGCTTTGTTTCGACCTGGTGCTTGTATATAGTGTCCGGCTCTTCCGGATAAATCCTCATGATTTCATCCTGAGGAGCCAGTTCTTTATTCTTTTCATGTTCCATTATGAGATCGAAAACTTTTTCGGGCTCTACGGCTCCGGTAACGAAAAGCACCATGTTACTGGGGTGATAAAAGGTGTTGTAGCACTTGTACAGAGTATCGACGTCGATTTTTTGAATCGATTCTACGGTCCCGCCTATATCCTCCCTCACAGGATGGCGGTGATAAAGAGCTTTTAGTAGGTTGAGGAGAACCTGCCATTCGGGGTCATCCTCGTACATCCTGAGCTCCTGGGTGATAATGCCTTTTTCCTTTTCTACGCTATCCTCGGTAAAATAGGGGGTCTCTACAAACTCCAGTAACAGCCGCAGGCTCTCTTCGAAAGCAGTCGTAGTGGAAAAAAGGTAAGTCGTATTGGTGTAGTTGGTATACGCGTTAGATGAAGTTCCAAGTTCAGCAAATTTATCGAACACGTTGCCGTAAGACATTTCGAACATTTTATGTTCAAGGAAATGGGCTATACCTTCCGGGACTTTCAGTCGCTCCCCCGTGCCCGGCACAACGAACTCGCTGTCTATGGACCCGTACCGGGTTGAATAGACGGCGTATACTTTGTTGTAATTTTTTTTGGGCAGCACGTATGCCTTGAGACCGTTGTCGAACTGCCGGTAGAATAAAGTTTCACCGATTAAATCCATCTGCATTCACCTTCCGATTATTTTTTGTTAAGAAAGTATATGGTATCCAGCGTTACCTTCCCGGCTACCCTCACCACGTCTTCTTTCGTTACGCGCTGGATTTTAGCAATAATTTCTTCTATGGACTCTTCGACGCCGTTTATTATACCGTCGAGGTAGAGGCTAATAATCATGGGCGGGCTGTCGGCGGCTTCACGGTAAGAATTGATCAGGGATCTCCTGGAGCTTTCGAATTCGTAATCGGAAATCTGCCCTTCCTTTATATCCTTTATCTGCTTTTTTATTATATCTATCGTTTTTTCCAGGTTATCAAAATCTATACCGCAGCTTACCAGCATCAAACCCTTAGTTTTTTCCAGGCGGGAAAAGGCGTAATACGCAAGACTTTCCTTCTCCCTGACATTCTGGAACAGTTTGGAATGGGGACCTCCTCCCAGGATGCTGTTAAACATAATTAGAGCGTAAAAATCTTCATCACCGTAACAGGTGCCCGTCCTGAAGCCTATGGAAAGCTTTCCCTGGTTTACGTCCTGTTTTTCTTCCACAAATTTTTCCCGATCAACATTCTTTTTTACGATAGTTTTAGGAATCTTTTTCTCCTGCCGCTCAAAAGAAAAGATGCGGTTGAACTTTTCATAAATTTGCTCTTCATCCACTTCGCCCAACACGAAAATATCTATCGGGCTGCTACTCATTACCGTTTTATAATATCCGTACAGGTTTTCGCTATTTATTTCCTGCAAATCAGAGATGCTTCCGTATTTATAAATGCTGAAGGGCTCATCCTTGCACATTTCCTGAAAGCAGCGCTCTATGGCGTAACTAAATTTATCGTTAAAAAGGGACTCGATATTCCTCTTAAGCACATCCTTTTCCTGTTCGACATAGACTTTTTTGAAACCGGAACCTTCCGTTGCCGGATTCAGGAGGACGTCTTTGAAGAGTTTCAAACCCTCATCCAGAATTCTATCCTCCGCACCCACGTGCATGGGATTTACCATCTCTATAAAAAACTGAATTATCTGCCTTTCGCCTTTTTTTAAGATATCGCCACCAAAATCTGCACCGTAGAGCTCTTCCAGGTAACGGTTGATGACCCTCGAACTCGGAAAATCGTGGCTACCTCGCTTCAGGACAAAGGGCAAAAGGGCCGTCTTAGTAGCTGTAACTTTTTCCAGACTCTGATGAATGAAGGCACAGATCGTAATCGTTTTAAATTTGTCGGTGGAACAGGTATAGAGGTTGATCCCGTTATCTAATGTTTTACGGGTAAAAAGATTATTCAAACTGCCTACCTCCTCTATATAGCTTCGCATCATTTTATTTTCTCTTTTTGTTGAAAAATTCCTCCCGAACATTTAAATAGTGCGCTACTTTTAGTTTATGCTGTAATTTTGCAAGTTAGTGATTTCGAAAAAAAATGTTTGAAAAAAATCTCGGTTTGTAGTATAATATTTGTCGTCGGGACGTAGCGCAGTTTGGTAGCGCGTTCGGTTCGGGTCCGAAAGGCCGTGGGTTCAAGTCCCGCCGTCCCGACCATTTTTATTTTTTTAGAAAAAAGGATTTTGGATATACATACATAATGATCGGAGGATATTATGTTCAATATAAGAGCATATATCCTCTTTTTTCATACTTACCAAGTTGTGCATCTATCAGGGATTTTTTAGTTACTACAATCTCGCTCAATGTTAACCCTATTATTATTTAAAGGTTTATTTACGTCATCCGTACTATAGCCCTAAAAGTAAAAAAACAAAAGGTAAGCACGTCTGGTGCTTACCTTATTTTTATGAATCATTAGGTTTTACCTTGACAGCAATGAACTGGCGGCGGTTTTCACCGCATTCAAAGTTATTCCCATAAATCCTCTGTAACGGCTGAATATGTCTTCGAGAGCGCTTAACACCTCATCGATATCCTCTTTTGAAACAACCAGAGGCGGCTCCAACCTTATAACGTTCGGGTTGTTGAGGGTGTAAGCGGTGATCACCCGGTGTTTGTTCAGCAGCTCACCGGCCACAAGCGCCCCGGTGAATTCTTCGTATAATTTGTTGATAATCCCTCCGGTTATTTTGCTCATAAACCCTTTTACCGGCGGCTCAAATTCGATGCCTATCATCAGGCCCCTTCCCCGGACCTCTTTAATAATTCCGAACTTCTCCTGTAGATTTTTCAGCCTGGAAAGGAAGTAATTGCCCAGTTCAGCGGCCCTCTCGGTCAGTTTTTTCTCTACAATGGCGTTTATTGCTGCAATGCCTGCGGCGCAGGCAAAAGTATTTCCGCCGAAAGTCGAGGTATGCAGCAGGCATTTATCCATCCCAGAATAGGCCTTGTTCCATACTTCTTCGGTTGTGATGAAGGCACCTATGGGCATTACACCGCCTCCTAAGGATTTGGCCACGCACATTATATCGGGCCTTACACCCTCCTCTTCACAGGCAAACATCCTGCCGGTCCTGCCGAACCCCGTCTGAATTTCGTCCACTATCAATAGTGCCCCGTACCTATCACATAGTTCCCGGGCGCCTTTCAGAAAACCTTTCGGCGGTATTACTATTCCACCTTCTCCCTGGATCGGCTCCACGATGAAGGCAGCAACATTACCTTCCTTCAATTTTGCCTCGAGAGCCTCCAGGTCTCCGTAAGGTACCCTCTCAAAACCCGGAACCAGCGGCAAGAACGGACCCTTGTATTTGTCCCTGCCGGTAGCTGATAGAGCGCCGAAAGTCTTTCCGTGAAACGACCCATCGCAGGATATTATTTTTTGTTTTCCTGTGGCAGCCCTGGCTGTTTTTAACGCTCCTTCCACCGCTTCAGTACCGCTGTTACAGAAGAAGCTGTGTTTCAGGCCTTCCGGTGCTATCATTGAAAGATTGTGGGCTAAAACGGCCGCATACGGGTTTAGAGTAGCCTGAAGCAAATTTGGTCTTTGGCTTACTGTCTTTAAGGCTTCCAGCACTTCAGGAGGATTGTGCCCCAGATTTAGAGCACCGTATGCCCCCAGAAAATCCAAGTATCTTTGCCCTTCGGCATCCCAAACATAGCATCCTTCGGCTTTTATGTACGTCCTGTCAAAGTTTAAAAGGCCTAGTATTGAAGTAAGCCCCGGATTTACGTATTCAGAATAGAGTTTTTTCACTTCATTGCGGTTTAAAGTTTCCACATCCTCAATTTTAAAAAGCCTCATAATAACACCCCGCAAATATTTCTTTAAGAAGAATTATATTAGACCGTGAAAGGGATGTCAAAATAAAAATGCTGCACGATAAATGCAGCACTCCCGGTAGGTCCGGTATTCCTCATTCCATCTTGAACGCAATCCTCTGGTAAGCCAAAATCAGCTTATCAAGTTCTATGCTTATGGCATATACCTCATGGGCAAGTAGATTCTTTTTCTCCAGCTTCTCGTTTAACTTCCTCTTCAAATTCCCTATTTCCGTGCTGAGATTGAGTAATGTTGAGGTCGACATGAAATTCACCTTCAAACCTGATTTTTTTCACGGTGAGATTCTATCATAAATCACACCTAGATTCAAAGACAGTGTGTTCCATTTATTCCCATTATATATGTATTATTTTAGCATTATTACCATCTTTCGGCTTTTTTTACATCTATCACCATATTACGTTCTTATTTTTATACTTTGATATAAATTGTAAGAAAATTGTCGCTTTTTGGTCGAACTTAGCACCGTAGGGCTTCGCTACCCCTTTCCTTCCCGGTTTTCGCGCTGAGATAAATTGCATATTCGATTCTCTTTTTCTGGAGCCTACAGGCTATATCGTAAGGTACATTCAGGTCTCCGTTTATTTGATAATTATTTGCGCTGCAGCCACCGCTGCACAAAAACCTGGCCCAACACGACTCGCACTCGGATTTTGCAAGCACATGGGTATTGTTTAATTTATCGATGACTTCAGCGTTCAATTTTTTCTCAAATACGTTTCCCATATAAAATTCCCTGTAGCCTATGAACTGGTGGCATGGATATATGTCGCCCTCCGGAGTAACAGCGAGGTAGTCTCTTCCGGCCCCGCAGGCGGAAAGCCTTTTATAGATGCATGGACCGTTGTAAATATCTACATTAAAGTGGTAGAACCTGAAGGGGTTTCGGCCTGAATTTTTCCTGTAAATATATTCTCTCGCAATTCTATCGTACTGTTGGTATATGGTCTCTAGATCGCCGTATCCGATCAGGTGATCCCCTTCCGATCCAACGACGGGTTCTATGGATATCTCGCCGAACCCGAGATCGGCCAGGTGAAAGACGTCTTCGGCAAAGTCTAAATTGTGTCTGGTGAACGTCCCCCTGACGTAATAATCCTTACCGTCCCTCTTCCTGAGTTTGACGATCCTCTTTATATTTTCCACCACCTGGTCGTAACTGCCCGATCCATCGGCCTTTACGCGGATCGCATCGTTTACCCGCTTTCTTCCGTCAAGACTCATGACGATGTTGTCCATATTTTCGTGAAGGTAATCGATAATCTCATCGTTGAGTATAGTGCAGTTGGTGGTAACGGTAAAATGAAATCTTTTGCCGCACCTGTCCTCGAGGCTCCTGGCATACGAAATCACGTATTTGATGGTATCAAAAGCCATCAGAGGCTCGCCACCGAAAAAATCCACTTCCAAGTTTTTCAGATTTCCGGAGTGTTCTATCAAAAAATCTACGGCACTTTGGGCCACCTTTTTATCCATTAGTCGCCTTTCCCCATTATAGTGGCCTTTGGACGCAAAACAATATTTGCATCTTAGATTACAGTCGTGGGCAACGTTAAGGCAGAGGGCTTTCACGTTTTTCTTCTGCCTCAGGCCCTCGAGGGCCCGGGTAAGATCCGCCTCTACAAAAAGGAAACCCCTTGCCTTCAATTCATCCAGCTCTTTTATCGCTTCGATTATATCCGATTCTTCGTATTTATCCTTCAACCTGTATACTATCTCCTGCGGCTTTTTTTCCCCGTAAAATTCCAGCACGTCGTAGACCAGGTCGTCAACTTCGAAAACGGAACCGCTGTTTACATCAAAAACCATTTTTGTATCCCATACTTCGAATCTATGTACCTGACCCTTCAACCAGATCCTCTCCCTTCAACATTGATTTTATCACAAAACCCTTTAGCAATAAACGGCTTGACAAACAGTAAAAACCGTTGTATATAATCTTTTGTAAATGACGCTGACGAGGAGGTGCAAATGATGCCGCTTTACGAGTACAGATGCGCAAATTGTGGGGATTTTGAAAAAGAACAGCCAATAACCGAATCTCCTTTGGAAAGCTGCCCCACATGCGGCAGTCCGGTAAAGCGCTTGATAAGCCGCAATGTCGGTTTGGTTTTTAAAGGTTCGGGATTTCATATAACCGATTACGTCCATAAGGATTCTTCTTCCAGTGCATCGGAAAATAAAGAAGCTTCCGATAAAAAGGCAGTGTAAAGCAAAGGTGGTCCGAATCCTGCTGATTCGGGCCACCTTTTTTTGACTATAAAATTTAAAAACTCAAGGCCAAAAAGCCTTGAGTTTTTATGCGGTATGAATGAGTAGGTCTGTAAGCCGAGTTCTGTCGTGGATGGTCATCTATCTAGGATGCCAGTTGCCTGACACCTCTAGCGACCACACCCGGGAGCGCGGCGGGCCACCGCATGTGCTCCCCTATTTGGTCTTGCTCCAGGTGGGGTTTACAGAGCCGGCCAGTCGCCTGACCGCTGGTGAGCTCTTACCTCACCTTTCCACCCTTACCCAACGGGAAGCGGTAGCTTCCCATCGGGCGGTATATTTCTGTTGCACTTTCCTTGAGGTCGCCCTCACTGGGTATTACCCAGCACCCTGCCCTGTGGAGCTCGGACTTTCCTCGGGCATAAGCCCGCGACCATCCGACCTACTCACCATCATTTTGCTAGATTATAAGTATAACACCGTTTTATTTAAAAGTCAATAATCTCTTCTTCGCTGACGGCAAGATCTATACCTTCGTTGGCGAGCTCATCGGCCCTCTTATTTTGTTCCCGCCTTATGTGACTTATACTGAACCTCTTAAATTCTTTTAATAACTCCATGGCCTGGGCATACAAGCGCTTTATTCCTTCATTTTTAATCTGATATTCACCGTTTATCTGTTTGACCATGAGCTCGCTGTCGGAAAAGATGCCTATCTCTTCGCAGCCCATTTCGAGCGCCTCTTTCAAAGCAGTGACCAGAGCTGTATATTCGGCAATGTTATTTGTGGTCTGTCCAATGTAATCACTTATTTCCTTTAGAGTGTTGCCGTTTTCATCGAGTATAACTATGCCGATTCCTGCATCACCCGGATTTCCCCGAGAAGCTCCATCTGTGTATACAGTAAGCCTTCTCATAATACCTCCTGTAAAGTTAGATGAGAATTCTCCTGCAATTTTCACAATATACTATGTTCCTGTAGGCGCTCACCTCCTGAATCGTAACCAAAGACACAGCTCTACCAATCCACCCTTTATTTTATCAAGTTCTCTCATATTTTTCAATCTCATTTGATTGTATTCTTTTTTCATTTTTCTGATTTGATTATATATTACCCCTGGGTTCTACCCGGGTGTCACCTTCTACCGCCACCCTTTATCAAACGATTACAAAGGGCTCGCCTTCGTCGTAGACTTCTACGCTGACATCTTCCCCCAGCGCGGAAAGCTCCTTTTTTAAATGGTCGGCTAAAAAGTTTAAAATTAATTTTTCGGTCGAGTAATGGCCGGCATCTATCAAAGCCATACCGACGGTCCTCGCTTCTTCGGCCTCATGGTACTTGACGTCTCCGGTAATGTAGACATCGGCTCCCAGAAAAGCCGCCTTTAAAACGAGATCTCCCCCCGCACCCCCGCATACCGCGACTTTTGAAACCTTTTTAGTAAGACTTCCAATTACCCTAAGGGAATTAACTTTAAGCTTTTGCTTTATGATCTCGCATAAATCCCCGAGAGTCAGGGGAGATTTAAGGTATCCGATACGCCCCAGACCGAAGACGCCTCCTTTGTTTTCCACCGGGTACACATCGTAAGCCACCTCTTCATAAGGATGAGCTTTTAGCATAGCGCTTACTATTTTTTTTACTAGAGACTCAGGAGCGATCGTCTCGATCCTCACCTCTTCCACACGCTCCAGCTGCCCTACCTCTCCTATAAATGGCTTTGCTTTCTCGAGAGGTTTGAAAGTGCCAATACCGGCAGCATTAAAGGTACAGTGGCTGTAATTACCAATATGACCGGCGCCCGCATTTCCCATCGCATCTCTTACGGCGTCTTCATATCCCCTCGGCACGAATACTACAATTTTTTTCAACGGCTCTTCCCCGGTCGTCTCCAAAACCTCCACACCCTCCAGTTCCAGGCATCTTGCTAATAAGTCGTTGACCCCGCCGGAAGCTACATCCAGGTTGGTATGGGCCGAGTAAACTACTATATCGTTTTTTACGGCGTCATAAATCATCTTCCCCGAGAGGAGATCCTTTCTTATGGATTTTAGGGGTTTAAATATGAAAGGGTGGTGCGAGATTATCATGTCCACTTTGCGTCCTATAGCGTAATTCATAACGCCGGGCGTAACCGTTAAAGCGACAAGAATTCTGTCGACCTTTGCCGAATAATCGCCGACCATCAGCCCTACGTTATCCCATTGCAGGGCCAGTTTCTTCGGAGCTAGCCGCTCTATGATATTTATTACCGTCTGGCAGGTCGGCATTTTTATACACCTCCCTCAGCAACTCGATCTCTTTCATAATGGACTCTCTGGCCTTAGCGGCCGATGAAGTATTACGGCCTTCTACTTCCTTTAACCTAAAAATCAGCCTCTCGATCCTCGTTTTAATGTAGTCCAGGACTTCCGGGGTCTTCTTTTTTTTCAAAACAGGTCCCACCAGCACATCGATTTCGTCGTAGGAAACCCAATCTCCCTTCCTTACCACGATTATTTCGTAAAACCTGTCTTCGCTTTTTACTACGCGCTCTTCGATGAAATTAAAGCCATGGTCCATGAGAGCTTTTCTGAGCTTATGCTGGTATTTCATGGGTTGAACGATGACGGCGGACATGGAGTTTATAATATCGGGGGATTTTTCTATTATCTTCCATATAGTCTCCCCACCTATCCCAGCGATTACCGCTACCTCCGCCTCTCCGGGTTTTAGAGGAGTGAGGCCCCAGCCCAGGCGAACTTCTATGAATTCCTCCAGGCCGGCTTTTTTGATGTTAGCCCTAGCTCTCTCAAAAGGCCCTTCCCTGACTTCGGTGGCGATAGCCTTCCGGGATATCCCGTTTTTCACGAGGTATATAGGGAGATATCCATGATCGGTGCCCACGTCGGCGACAGCGGTTCCCGGAGGGATTAAATGAGCTATTGCCATCAACCTTTCGCTCAACTTCATTTCCGACACCTTTCATCAAACGTAGCAAAAAAGCGGGATATCCCCGCTTTTTATTCAAGAAAATCCTTCAGTTTTTTGCTCCTGCTCGGATGGCGCAGTTTTCTCAAGGCCTTGGCCTCTATCTGCCTGATTCTCTCCCGGGTAACACCGAAAACCTGTCCCACTTCTTCAAGGGTCCTGGGTTTGCCGTCATCAAGCCCGAAACGAAGCCTCAGCACCTTTTCCTCCCGCGGAGTTAGGGTTTCCAGTACGTCTTCCAGCTGCTCCCTCAAGAGCCTGTAAGCGGCGGCATCGGCGGGAGCCTGCGCTTCTTCGTCGGGGATAAAATCCCCCAGATGGCTGTCTTCTTCCTCTCCTATTGGAGTCTCGAGAGAAACCGGCTCCTGGGCTATCTTCATAATCTCCCTCACCTTTTCCACAGGCAGTTCCATTTCTTCCGCAATCTCTTCGGGTGTGGGATCCCTGCCCAGCTCCTGCAACAGCTGGCGCGACACTCTTATTAGTTTATTTATAGTCTCTACCATGTGGACAGGAATTCTGATCGTCCTGGCCTGGTCGGCGATAGCCCGGGTTATAGCTTGTCTTATCCACCAGGTAGCATAGGTACTGAATTTGTATCCTTTGCGGTAATCGAATTTCTCCACGGCTTTTATAAGCCCTAGATTGCCCTCCTGGATTAGATCCAGGAACAGCATTCCCCTCCCTACGTACCTTTTGGCAATGCTCACAACGAGCCTCAGGTTAGCTTCGGCAAGGCGCCGTTTTGCTTCTTTGTCTCCCTTCTCTATGCGCTTTGCCAATTCGATTTCTTCTTCCGGCGTCAGGAGAGGTATTTTGCCAATCTCCTTGAGGTACATTCTCACGGGATCATCGATGGCCACTCCCTCGGGGATGGAAAGGTCCAGCTCTACTTCTGAAATCTCTTCCAAAAGGGATTCGGGTATATCATCGGCGTCATTTATAATTTCAATGCCCATATCCTCGAAGGATTCATATATCTTATCAATCTGTTCGGCATCCAGATCCTCAATATCTCCTAACGTTTCCATTATTTCCTTGTAAGTGAGAACTCCGGTTTTCTTGCCCTTTTCTATAAGTTCCTTTACTGCTTTCATCTTATCGGTCTTTTTCTCCCGGTCTTTTTCTAATCTCAATTTTTTTTTCTGAGCTTTCTTCTTTGGTCGCTTTTTCGGCTTTCTTCTCTGCCGCTGCTGACACTTTTTCAACTTCCTTTTCTTCCCTTGCCATCAGGTTCCCCCCTTCCTAGAAGAGTCTCTCTTTAATTGTTCTATTTCAAGCTTAAGCCTGTGATAGGTATTCAGAAGGCTGAAAGCTTTTTTAACCTCTCCTATTTTTTCCGCCTGGTTGATTTCATTTTTAATCTTTTTTATGGCGAGCTTCAGATAATTTTCTTTTACCCGGTTGATCAGAGCGTCCACCATGCTGTTTTCTATGTCAGCGGTTTCCATGAGAATGTTCGCGAGCTCCGCGGCGGTTTCCTGATCGTCTTTTAATTTAATAGAAATTCCATTGGGCGTAACGACTTCGTTTCTATTCACCATTTCGAATATCATTTCCGCGATTTTTCTGTGTTTTGTATCCACGAAATTGTTAGGGGTTAAGTTCTTCATGATTTTATCCCTTGCCGAATCGTCTTCTATCATCATCCTAAGGATGTCCCTTTCTGCCTTACGAACTCCCGACAGCGCTTTAAATCTTGTCAATTCTTTATTATTATCCCTTAATTGGCTGTTTTTATACTTAGAGCCAATGTTTGGCAATGTAGTTCTATCTATTATTTTATTTATCTCTTCATAAAGGGCCTGTCTGGGGATGTTTAGTTCTTCCGAAAGCTTTTGAACATAAAGTTCTCTCTCTACCCGGTTTTCGATACCCGCCAGAACGGAAATAGCATTTTTTATAAACTTTATTTTTCCGTCCCGGGTCTTTAGATCAAGGCCCCTCCCAGCCAGGTCCAGCTTATAGTCTACAAAATTGCGCGCTGATGATAGCTGCTCGGCGAAGGCATCCTTGCCTCTTGTGCGGATGAATTCATCGGGGTCCTTACCTTCGGGTAAACTCAGCACTCTGACCTTCAATCCTTCTTTTACCAGAATCTCGATTCCCCGAAGGGTTGCGGACTGTCCCGCCGTATCTGCGTCATACGCTATAATAACCTCTTCGGAGTATCTTTTTAGAATTTTTGCCTGCTGTTCTGTCAGCGAAGTCCCAAGGGAGGCCACGGTTTGGGTAAAACCGTTCTGATGCAGGGAAATACAGTCCATATATCCTTCTACCAGAATAAGATTTGAGCCTCCTTTTTTTATCATCGGCAGGCCGTAAAGCTGCTCCCTTTTTGTAAACACGGTGGTCTCCGGCGAATTCAGGTACTTGGGCTCACCCTCACCCAGAATTCTCCCGCCAAACCCCACCGTGTTGCCGGTTATATCTTTTATGGGGAAAATGACCCTGTCTCTGAATCTATCATAGTATCCTTTCCCGTCACTGCGAGGGATTACCAAACCGGCCTTTAAAAGGGAATCGTCTCTTACGCCTTTCGACCGCATAAACCTTATCAAACCGTCCCAGCGGGGTGGTGCGTATCCCAGAAAAAACTTTTCCACGGTTTCCGAAGTAATACCCCGGTTCGCCAGGTATTCCCGGGCTCTTTTGCCTTCTGCCGTTTTTATAAGGTTCTGGTGAAAGAATTCAGCTGCCAACCTATTTATTTCAAGAATTTCTCGTTTTTGTTTAAAAGCTTCCGATACCTTGCCCCAGGTTCCTTCTTCCGGCAGTCTTACACCTACCCTTTCGGCCAGCCACCTCACAGCTTCGGGAAAAGTCCAGTTCTCTTTTTTCATGAGAAATGAGAAGATATTACCGCCCGTACCGCAACCAAAACAGTAAAAAAGTTGTTTTTTCGGGCTTATGGTAAAAGAGGGAGTTTTTTCCGAGTGAAAAGGGCACAGCCCCACGTAATTTTCACCGCGTTTTTTCAACGAAACGTAATCTGACACGATTTCTACAATATCTGCTCGGTTCTGTACTTCCCTTATTAACTCCTCGGGGTAGAGGCTCATTGTGCCCACCTGCCTAATCCAAAAAAAATCTCCCCCTGCCATCGTAAAAATTCAAATTAGGGGTAAGACCTTTACTTATTACAAAATAATACAAACTTTACTGTTGCATAATGATTATTCTACATTAACCATAAATATTCCTTCTTTTTCACTAAAAATTAATTTCAGCAATCATTTCCTGCTTAACGGCCATGGTGAAGGCACGAAAATTTCCCTGAACTTGTATGTAGCAAAGCTGTCGGTCATTCCCGCAATGTAATCGCACACTCCTCTTTCTACACCCTCCCTTTCCGCGATCCTGATAAATTCGGCCGGTAGGGAATCTACATTTTTTATAAAGTATTCGAACATCAGCTCCAGCATTCTCTGGGCTTTAATTTCCTGCGATTTGGCGCTAGAACCGATGTAAACCCGCTCGAACATGAACTCTCTTAATTCCACCGTGGCGGAATAAACCTCCTGGCTCATTCTGACGAAGGGCTTTCCGAAACTTTCGTTAATTATGTCTTTTATCATCGTATCTATACGCTTAGCGTGTTTGTCGCCAAGGATTTTTATAGGGGCTGACGGCAGGTCGGTTTCCCTGAGTATCCCCGCCCTTATGGCGTCATCTATATCGTGATTTATATACGCTATCCAATCCGCTAATTTGACGACCTGTCCTTCCAGTGTACTGGGGTTACCGCGGCTGGTATGATTCAGGATGCCGTCCCTCACTTCCCACGTGAGGTTTAAGCCATTCCCCTGTTCGAGTACTTCGACTACCCTGAGGCTCTGTTCTTCGTGCCTGAAGCCGTTCTTCATGAGCCTGTTTAAGACCACTTCTCCCGTGTGACCGAAGGGCGTGTGGCCGAGATCATGTCCCAACGCGATTGCTTCGGTGAGGTCCT
The DNA here is from genome assembly GCF_000144645.1 of Thermosediminibacter oceani DSM 16646. Lineage (NCBI taxonomy): Bacteria > Bacillati > Bacillota > Clostridia > Thermosediminibacterales > Thermosediminibacteraceae > Thermosediminibacter > Thermosediminibacter oceani. The sequence goes on along the minus strand of NC_014377.1, from coordinate 920,543 downwards.
CATTGAGCCTTAACGCCCTTGATATCGTCCTCGCTATCTGCGCTACCTCCAGGGTATGGGTTAATCTTGTCCTGTAATGGTCACCTTCAGGTGTGATGAAAACCTGGGTCTTGTGTTTCAGTCGCCTGAAAGCCTTTGAGTGGAGAATTCTGTCTCTGTCCCGTTGAAATTCGGTCCTGACGGTACACTTTTCTTCCGCTACTTTCCTGCCCCTTGTTTTGCTGCTCAGCGTCGCATAAGGAGAAAGCATCCGCTCCTCCAGTTCTTCGGTAATTTCCCTGATATTCATAAAAAGCCCTCCGCTGCGAAGAGATATTTTACATGTAGAATATATTTTTAATTATACTAAAAAATTCCGCAAAAAAAGAGAGGCAATCAATTGCCTCTCTTCAGACTGTCGACAAAGTAACTGTCGACAGTCTTTTTTTGCAAAAGCTAGTACAAAAATCATCAGCTTTTTAGTAAAATTAAAGAAGATACAAAAATATTGTGGGGCGATGAAATGTTAACGAAGAAAAATCGAGAAATAATAGAGCAGGTAGAATTAGTAAGCATCGATAGCTTAGTACCTCAAGACCATCTCCTTAGGGCAGTAGAAGAAAGCATCGACTTTAATTTCATTTATGATGAAGTAAAAGACCTATATAGCGAAAATACAGGAAGACCTAGTATTGACCCGGTAGTGTTAATTAAGCTACTCATGCTCCAAGCATTGTATGGAATCCGCTCCATGCGCCAAACCATCAGAGAAGTAGAAGTCAATGTAGCTTACCGTTGGTTTTTAGGCTATGGATTACAAGAAAAAATACCTCACTTTTCAACTTTTGGAAAAAACTATGAACGGCGGTTTAAGGAAAGTGATCTATTTGAAAAGATATTCGAGCGGGTGTTGATGGAAGCAATAGAATGCGGGTTTGTTAAAACAGATGCAGTATTTATCGATGCTACTCACATAAAAGCCAGTGCCAATAAGAATAAATATATCGAGAAAGTCGCTAAGCAACGGACTCAAAAATATAAGGAAGAACTTTTAAAAGAAATCAACGCCGAACGGGAAGCAAACGGTAAAAAGCCCTTTGAAGAAGAAGATGATGATGACGATAACAACAAAGGAGAAAATAGCTCTAAAAAAGTCAGGGTAAGCACCACAGATCCTGAAAGTGGGATGTTTCAAAAAGGGGAAAAAGAGCGCTGCTTTGCCTACACAGCTTCTGTAGCCTGTGACCGGAACAACTTTGTCCTTGGTGTCAAAATAGCACCTGGAAATGTTCATGACAGCCAGGTATTCTCCGATTTATTTCAAGAAGTAAACGATAAATTTTCTAAAATAGAGGCGGTAGTGGTTGATGCAGGCTACAAAACCCCCGGGATATGCAGAGAAATCATTGAGGCAGGAGCGCTTCCCGTTATGCCCTACAAGAGGCCGATGACCAAAGATGGTTACTTTAAAAAACGCGAATACGTCTATGACGAATATTATGATTGTTACATATGCCCCAACAACCAAATATTAGAATACAGCACCACCAACCGGGCGGGATACCGGGAATATAGGAGCAACCCCCAAATATGCTGTAAATGTCCCATGCGCCTACAGTGCACCAAAAGTAAAAATTACACAAAAATCATAACTCGGCATATATGGGAGCATTACATAGAAATAGCGGAAGATATAAGACACACCCAATGGGGTAAAGAACTATACAAAATGCGCGGCCAGACCATCGAGCGGGTATTTGCCGATGCGAAGGAAAAGCATGGCATGCGCTATACAAATCTACGAGGCTTGAGGAAAGTTGGACATTACCTCACGCTTCTTTTCGCATGCATGAATTTAAAAAAGCTGGCTTTATGGAAGAAAAGACGGGGAACGTTTCCGCCAACAGTCCCCGCTTTACATTCGTTTTTCTTAAAAATTTTCTTCGCCTTCAACAAAAAGCCGCTTTTAGGTTATGCATCCTAAAAGCGGCTTTGTCTACAAGCTGAAGAGAGGCAATCAATTGCCTCTCTTAAGAGTTCTTTTTATTTTTTAAGGCGGCTTGAGCCGCAGCAAGCCTCGCTATCGGAACCCTGTAAGGCGAGCAGCTCACATAGTCGAGACCTATCTCATGGCAGAACTCTACGGAACTCGGTTCTCCTCCGTGCTCGCCGCATATACCTACGGTAAGGTTTTCTTTGACCCCTCTTCCCAGGCCTACGGCGGTTTTCATAAGATATCCCACACCCCTGCGGTCCAGAACTATAAAGGGATCTTCCGTCAGGATTTTATGGTCTATATAATATGGTAGGAACTTGGCTTCGGCGTCGTCGCGGCTGAAGCCATAGGTGGTCTGGGTGAGGTCGTTGGTGCCGAAGGAGAAAAAGTCTGCGTAACGGGCCAGTTCATCGGCGGTTATGCACGCCCTTGGTATTTCTATCATCGTACCTATGCTGTAATCGACTTTTATCTCCTCTTCTTTCATTACCTGGGCCGCGATGTTTTCTACAAGTTCTCTCAGCAGCTTCAGTTCGTTATCGTTGCTCACAAGAGGGATTTCCACTTCGGGATACACCTTAATGCCCCTTTTAGCCAGGCTGCACGCTGCCAGAAAGATAGCCCTGACCTGCATTTCGTAAATTTCCGGGTATAGTATCCCCAGACGGCATCCTCTCAGACCAAGCATAGGATTAAATTCGCCGAGAGCCTTTACTCTTTTGAGGATTTCCTGCTTTCTCTTCAGGGTTTCCTCATCGCCCGCTGCCTTAAGCTCCGCAATTTCCTGGATGAGCTCTTCCGCGTTGGGCAGGAATTCGTGAAGCGGTGGATCTAAAAGCCTTATCGTCACCGGCAGGTCCCGCATCGCTTCAAGAATGCCTTCAAAATCCTGCCGCTGGAAATCCAGCAATTTAGCCAGCGCCTTCTCCCTCTCTGCCTTGGTCTCGGCCATAATCATCTCCTGTACCACCGGCAGGCGGTCCTGACCCATGAACATGTGCTCGGTCCGGCACAAACCAATACCTTCAGCGCCGAAATCCCTGGCGACCCTTGCGTCCTCCGGCGTATCAGCATTTGCCCGCACGGAAAGCACCCTGAATTCATCGGCCCATCCCAGAAGTTCTTTGAACTCCGGCGAGAGAACGGGGTCTATCATTGGCACCTGTCCCAGTATTACCTGACCGGTTGAGCCGTCTATCGAAATTATATCTCCCTTCTTTACGACAAGATCTCCAACCCTAAACTCTTCTTTTTCTAAGTCAATAGAAATAGCATCGCAACCGCACACACAGGGTTTACCCATTCCCCTGGCCACTACCGCGGCATGGCTGGTCATACCGCCACGGCTGGTTAGTACACCCTGGGCCATGACTATGCCGTGGATATCATCGGGGGTGGTTTCGGTTCTTACGAGGATGACCTTCTGGCCCTGCTGCCCCAGAGTTTCAGCCTCGTCGGGGTCAAAGACAATATGACCCCAGGCCGCTCCCGGCGAAGCAGGCAATCCCTTTGCAATAACTTCCACTTTAGCTTCGGGGTCTATCCTCCTGTGCAGCAGAGAAACTACATGCTCTGGCGAAACCCTCAGCACGGCCTCCTCTTTGGAAATCAGGCCTTCCTTTACCATATCTACGGCTATTTTAACCGCGGCTGCTGCCGTCCTTTTTCCGTTGCGGGTCTGGAGTAGGTACAGTTTACCTTTTTCTACGGTGAATTCGATGTCCTGCATATCCTTATAGTGCTTTTCTAAAAGAGCGCAAACATCCGTCAGCTGCCGGTAGACGTCGGGCATAAGGGCAGCCATATCTTTTATATTTCTCGGGGTCCTGATCCCCGCCACTACGTCTTCGCCCTGAGCATTGAGCAGGAACTCTCCGTAAATTTCCTTTTCTCCCGTCGCGGGATTTCTCGTAAAGGCTACTCCGGTTCCGGAATCTTCTCCCATGTTTCCGAACACCATAGCCTGGACGTTTACTGCAGTTCCCAGTTCGTCGGGTATTTTGTTTATTTTTCTATAAATGATAGCTCTATGGTTGTTCCAGGAACGAAATACTGCTTCGATCGCCATCACAAGCTGCTCTCTTGGGTCCTGTGGGAATTCCCGGCGGGTATGCTTAAGCACCAGGTTCTTATATTGCTCTATGACATCCTGCCAGTCTTCGGCTCCCAGTTCAGTATCAAGGGCAAAGCCCCTCCTTTTCTTGACGCCGCTTATGATATCCTCGAATCTCTCGTGTTCTATGTTCAGCACCACATTCCCGAACATCTGTATAAACCTGCGGTAGCAGTCATGGGCAAAACGCCTGTTACCCGTCGAACGGGCAAGACCCTCGACCGTTTCATCATTCAAGCCTAGATTTAGTATGGTATCCATCATGCCCGGCATGGATATCGGCGCTCCGGACCTGACGGAGACCAGCAGCGGGTTATCGGGATTTCCCAGCTTTTTACCGGTCTCCTGCTCCAGTTCTCGAAGGGCATCAAAGGTCTGTTCGAGGATATCTTCGGCAATTTTTTGTCCTTCTTTGTAGTATCGCGTACACGCCTCGGTAGTCACCGTAAAGCCCGGAGGTACAGGAAGGCCTATATGGATCATTTCTGCCAGGTTGGCACCCTTGCCGCCCAGCAGATTTTTCATTGAAGCTCTTCCCTCTTTAAACTGAAAAACGTATTTTTTCATCAGTCTTCTCCCCTCCTGATGATTTCCAGGATTCTGGCAGCGACTTCCTCGACTGCCTTGTTAGAAACGTCGATCCTGGGGCAGCCGATTTTTTTCATTATACCATCGGCATACTCAAGCTCTTTTAAAATTCTCTCCATACTGGCATACGTAGCATCGCTGCTAAGTCCCAAAGCTTTTAACCTCTCCCGCCGAATCCTATAAAGGATTTCAGGGTTTATTGTAAGGCCTATGACGGTCCCGGGAGGTAGTTGAAACAGCTCCTCGGGAGGGGAAACTTCAGGCACGAGAGGCAGATTGGCCACCTTAAGCCTTTTATGGGCAAGATACATAGACAGCGGTGTTTTCGAAGTCCTGGAAACCCCCACTAGAACCACATCGGCTTTGGCAAGGCCCCTCGGATCCTTACCGTCGTCATATTTTACCGCAAATTCTATCGCCTCTATTTTTTTGAAATAGTCTTCGTCGATCTTCCTCACCAGACCTGGCTCGAGTTTTGGCCTGGCGCTGGTTATTTTAGAAACAATGTCCATCATTGGTCCCATAATGTCTATAATAGGGATATTGTTGGCTTCAGCGAGCTCTACTAAGCTTTTCCTGATTTCAGGCAGCACTATTGTACAAACTATTGCGCAATTTTTTAATTTCCTGGCTTCCTCTATTACTTCCCTGGCATACTCTAGGTCTGTCACGAATGGATATCTTCTTATCTCCACGTGCCCGGAATTGAACTGCACCGCAGCAGCCCGAGCAACCAGCTCAGCCGTTTCCCCTATAGAGTCTGATACGGCAAAAATTACAGGTTCACCTAAACTAACTATTTTGAATCCCCCCTTTAACCTCTTCCCAATTCAACAAAAAGCCTGGTTATTGTGGTCTTGGTAACCTTGCCTACAACTTTGTATTTTACTTTCCCTTCAAACTCTTCCGGCTTAACCACAGGTAGGGCGTCTACCTGATGTTCGACTATTTTTCGAGCTGCATCAAAAGCGCTTTCCTCCATCGTTACTGTGACCAGATTCGGCATTCTGGTCATAATTACGCTCACGGGTATCTGCCTTATATCGGCGTTTCCCATCGCTATCTTGAGCAGGTCTTTTCGCGAAACCACACCGCACAGGCTGCCGTCCTCCTGGACAACAAAAAGCGTACCGACATCCTCCAGAAACAGTGTCACGATAGCATCGTATACTGATGTTTCTTCTTTTATCACAACAGGCACAGCCTTAATGTCGCTGACCTTTATGCTCCTTATCTTTTCAGCCAGCAGGCTCTTCGTATTCTTGCCGGCATAGAAATAACCCACCCGCGGCCTGGCTTCGAGGATACCCGCCATGGTAAGAATGGACAGGTCGGGCCTTAAAGCGGCTCTTGTAATATTGAGCTTTGCCGCTATTTCTTCACTGGTTATTGGTTCGTGTTTTTTTACAATGTCAACTATCATCATTTGTCTAGGTGTTAATTCTATTTGTCCTCCCTCCCTTCCACAACATGCCAAAAAATGTGCGGCATATTTGGTTATTCAAGTAATAAGTATATCACATTTACTCAAAAAAGTATACTATATTTCATAAAAAAGGCCTAGCTACCAGAGGCGTAATTATTGCTTCTATCAGGGCTGCCAGGAGAAGGACAGGAATCAGAATTCCGAGGGCGAGAATGCCATCCTTTAAGTTTTCCTTCAGCACTTCAACCCGGGTTTTACCGCGAGGTGAGAAAAGCTCGAATCCTATTTTCAAACCGAAAGCGGCGCCCACCAGAATTGCCGGCAGTTCGAGAATCCCATGGGGTAGGATAGAGGCGAGGAAAAATGAAAGGGACTGCCCCGAATAAAAGTTGAGAGCAAGTATCAACCCTACGACGAAACCGTTAAACAGTACCGTAAAGAGCGGCACCAGCCCGAAAGCAACGCCGCCGAAAATCATTACGAGTAAAGCTCTTACGTTGTTCTGAAATATCAACCCAAAAACGTAAAGCTTATTCGCATTCTCTACCGCATCGCTAATCTTCAGAATATTCCCCAGTATCCTGTCCAGGTTCGCCAGGATTACCCTGGGGTCCTGCCAGAACACTGCATAACCCAGAACCGCCCCAGCCGCGAACAGAACTATCGAGAAGAATATATATTTACCCTTCCCCCTGAATGAATCAAAGATGACTTTCAAATTTTTTCCTCCTTCATTTATGCGATATTTTGGCGATGTCATCCAGAAAGCGCAGGGTGCGAGGCTTGCGTTCCATGTGGTGCAGCACGAAACCCGTAAGCACTGCTTTGAGTTCTTCCTTCACGCCATCTTCTACTTTTAGTTTTGCAAGGTCTTCGAATTTCCCTTTGAGCATTCTCCTCATCATCATCAAAACCGCCCGGGAAATCACAACGGACTTTTCATCGCTTCCCCTGCATTTTTCGCACAAAATTCCTCCCAACGCGTGGCTGAACCTGATTTCTTTCAACTCATCATTCCTGCAATTTACGCAATGTGAAAGCTGGGGCGTATATCCTTGAAGGGCCATCAACTTTAACTCGAATATACGAGCCATAAATTCCAGGTCTTCCCATACCTGTAGCAGGTATAAAACTTTCATGAAAAACCGGAAAAGTTCCTCGCTTTTTTCGGATTCACGGGTTGAAATGCGCAAAAGCTCGGCAAAGTAAGATCCGTAAGCCATCCTGTCCAGATCTTCCCTTATTCTAAAAAAGGATTCCTTAAGCTCACACTGGCTTATGGAATCCAAATTCCTCCCCTCTACCAGGAGAAATTTACTGTAGGAAAAAAGCTGCGTGCCGGCCATCAGAGGACTCCTGGGCCGACGGACGCCCCTTGCCACAGCGTGGATCTTACCTCTTTCGGGCGAAAAAAGCGTCAGTATCCTGTCGGCTTCTCCCAGATCCCGGTAGCCAACCACCACAGCTTCTGTCGTATAAAGTCCCATGCGCAATATACCTCACTCAACCGGAAAAGTTATATATGGCGAAGTTCAGGTGCCTATTTTAAATTTATCCCGAGACGGTAGTATCTGAATCCAGGTATTTCCCGGATTTAATTTTAACTGGCCGCCCCCTTCAAGGGTGTACTCGGTCTTCTTGAAACGCCCGGGTTTGTGCCATTTAATACGGGTATAGCTTCCGTTGCTTATATAATAACCGGTGCCGGACCCGGTGGTCTTTATGGCAAGTCTGCCTTCCGAATCGATCACCCGGGTGTCCATGAATTGAAGGATGATATTTTTTACAACAATGGGATCCCCGGTCTTTCTGTCGGTATGGGGTTTTTCGTTTATGTACCTAACATAAGCCTTTTTTTCTTCATCGTAGACGTACTTTACCGTATAATTTTTATAGTAGACCAGCTCGAATTCCTCAAGGGGCTCACCCGCAACGGGAGCTTCCCCTTCGTTGAATTCCCACCTCTTGAGGTAAACCGGTTTAAGGTATCCGCGCCTTCGGGCGGTCTCTAGGATATTTTCTGTGCTGGTGTAAGCGTTGTGAGGCGCTTTCCGGGTTTTGTCCCTCCAGAAGGTGACTCTATCGTAGATCCCATCTATACCGTATATATTTTTGTTTTTTTGAAGGTCCGAATAGGCCGACTGGCTTGCCCCATAATGGACGTAAACGGGATCGTATTCCATGGCAAAGTCTATGAAGTAAGGCCTTGCACTTCTCACGGGTCCTATCTCACCCGCATCTTCCCCCAGGTAAATGGCGAGGAACCTGGTGATGCCCCCTTCGGCTAGGACCTCGTATACCACATCAGCCTTGTTTAAGCCCGACTGAGGTCTTGCGCTCTTTTCGTTTTCTATCATTACGGCCAGGGGCCTCCTGCCCTCCTTGTCTTTATCCATATTAAGACCCGTCAGAGGGTTTTTAACTACAGGCTCCTCTACCACCGGTTGGCTCTGCTCGTTCGGTGTCAAGACCGGTGTTTTGTCTACGGGCGTTTTATTACCGCCAATTATTCTCCCGCAGCCTGCTGCCAAAAGGAAAAAAAACGCCAGCACCGCGACGTAAATTTTTTTCACGACGTGCACCCCCAGTTCTCAACGCAAACCGCTTTTACCGGCCAAAGAGCACCTTTTGCAGCGCGGTCATCAGCGGCCGGATCCTGTTAAAAAAAATCAGGTAGCCGATTACAACGGCGTTCAGGGCCGCAACCAGCACAGCACCTGCCGCTACATTTTTGGATATTCTGGCCAGCGGGTGGTATGTTTCGGTTATCATGTCGACCGTAGTTTCCACGGCCGTATTTATCATTTCTGTAACTATCACCAAAGATACGGCGAAAAATACAGCCGCCAGCTCCAGGTGATTTAAGCCTAAATACCTACTTGCTGCCATTACCAAAAAAGCAGCAAAAAAATGAAGCCTGAGATTTCGCTGGGTCTTCAGGGAGTAAAGAACCCCCGAAACGGCGTAAAAGAAACTTTCGAGAAGCGTTCTGGCTTTCTTCATAGCTGAAATTCCTCACGAGTAAGCCTGAAGGCTCGGAGCACCTCTTCCTCCTTTTCTCTCATTATTTTTTTATCCCGCTCCTCTTCGTGGTCGTATCCCAGAAGATGCAGAACCCCGTGGACGACGAGATATCCAACTTCCCTTTCGAAGGAGTGACCGAAGGCGTCCGCCTGTTCCCGGGCTTTTTCCAGAGAAATCACTATGTCCCCGAGCATCCGCTCCACTTCTTCATTGCCGTCAAAGGCCTCATCAGCGCTTGTTTCCCTCATGGAAAAAGAAAGCACATCCGTTGGCATATCTTTTCCCCTGTAAGACCTGTTCAATTCGCGAATATAATCATTGTCCACGAAGACCACGCTGACTTCTACCTCGCCGGCTACCCCCTCGAAGTCCAATGCGAACTCAACGATTTTTTTGACCAGTTCCTCCATTTTTTCGTTGACGGTAATCCTGTTCTGCAGGTTGCTTATCAGCACTGTAGCCAAAATCAACCCTTCCTTTCCAGTTCCTTCAGCTTTTCCGGATATTCGATTCGGGTGTGGAATATGCCCGTCAGCACCTTCGAAAAGGCCGAAGCTATTTTGTCGAGGTCCTTCAACGTCAAGTTGCTCTCATCAAGCTGACCGTCAGCCAGTTTTTCTTTAATTATTTGCCTTACGAGCCCTTCTATTTTCCCCGGTGTAGGCTTGGTCATTGACCTCACCGCTGCCTCGGCGGAATCGGCCAGCATTACTATGGCGACTTCCTTTGTCTGCGGTTTAGGTCCATCATAGCGGAAGCTGTTCTCTTCCGGCTTTTTCTCAGCGTCGCTGTCCAAGGCTTTTTTGTAGAATAACGTAAGCAGCGAGGTACCGTGGTGCTGAACGATAAAGTCTTGGACTATAGGAGGCAGATTGTACTGTCTTGCTATATCTAAGCCGTCCTTCACATGGGAAGTAATTATCAGCGCACTCAACGTAGGATTTAGTTTGTCATGGGGATTTTCAGAAGCCAGCTGGTTTTCGATAAAAAAGTACGGCCTCTTTAATTTCCCGATATCGTGATAGCTAGCACCTACCCGTGCCAGCAGCGGATCTCCACCCACGGCTTCGGCTGCAGCCTCGGCGAGATTCCCTACGATTATGGAATGATGGTAAGTTCCCGGAGCTTCCAGCAACAACCGGCGCAACAAAGGCTGATTTGGGTTGGAAAGTTCCAGAAGTTTGACGGAAGTTGTTATGCCGAAGGCGTTTTCCAAAAAGGGCAGTATGCCCACTGTTAAAATCGAAGATAAAAACCCGTTGGTTATGCCCCAGAAGCTTTGCCTAGCCACGTCCCACATAGAACTATAGTTTAACAGCCCCAGGCTGAGGATTACTAGAAAGTTCACCAGGCCTACAAGGCCGCCCGCCTTGGTTAAATCGTTTCGCTGGGAGACTCTTTTAGTAGAAAACACTCCCGCAAGCCCGCCGAGCAAAGCTACAAGGGAGCTTATAAAATCATTATCCAGGATTACCCCCACGGCAATCGACATTATAAAGCTGGCAATAAGCGCCAAAGACGGGTTTATCAATATCGAAATCAGCATACTCCCGGCTGCCAGAGGTATTAAAAAGTTCGATATGGTCTTAAAAACAGTGGCGATGAAAAGGGTTGATACTATAATCAGAGCCAGTAATCCCAGATATGATACGTTTTCGTAAAGGTCCCGGTGGAATAAATATACGGCAATAATCAATATAACCTCTAAAATCGCCACAAGTAGGATGACGCCCAGAATCATCGAAAAATACGAAGACTTGTCCTTAGCTAAAAGCCCAAGCTCCTTTAAGAGTTCTATCTGTTCGGCCGTCACCGGTTTGCCCTTTTCGACCAGCACCTGCCCCTTTGTGATCTTGACGGGGGCGACAGCTTCCATGGCCGCCTTTTGTTCCCTCTGGGTAGCTTCCTTGTCGAAAATCATATTAGGCTTGAGTACTGCAAAAGCAATATCCTCACCCGCGTTTTTAACGGGTTGGGGGAGGCTGACAGCCTTGAATTCCTCTATTATAAAAGCTTTCGCCCTGTCTATGGATTCTTCCTTAACCCCGTCGTCCATCACGGTTTCTATAACCGCTTTGGTAACTGTCTCCAGTTCTTTTAAGTCGGGACCGCTCATATTTACCAGGACAGAGTAAGTATCTTCGGAAAGCCCGTCGTGGATCATGAGCTTTAAAGTCTTTATTTTAGCAGCATTGTCCGAAAAATCCCTGGACTGAACATTTCTTACCGCATTGAAAATTTCCGTTACCTTGCCTTTAACTTCCCTGGTGATATTCTGGTCGAGGGTGTACTTTTCTGGGACAGAATTAGCGGCAGCCATCTGCAATTTACGGGTCGCAACGGTATCTATAGCGTCCTTCCGCGCAACGATGTCTTCCTGGACTATATCCCCCACATTTAGATCGTATTTTCTTGGAAGTGTATTCGCCAGTATCAGAGCTGTTATCGCCAAAAAAAACGCGGCCCCCACCATTGACTTCTGGAAGGCGCGATTGGACAGGAGTTTTTTATTTCTTTTTAGTATTTTTGACCAGCCGCGTCTAAGATAACTAGACACAACACCAGCTCCTCATTGGGGTTTACGGGTTTCTTCGTACCTTTCGTAGGCTTTTATTATTTTTTGAACAACTTCGTGACGCACCACATCTTTGTCGCTCAGGTAGATAAATTCAATCCCCTCGATGCCTCTCAGTATAACCTGAACCTCTTCCAGGCCTGAGTACACTCCCTTTGGGAGGTCCACCTGGGTTATATCACCGGTAATCACCGCCTTTGAGCCGAATCCTAGGCGGGTCAGAAACATTTTCATCTGTTCGGAGGTAGTGTTCTGAGCTTCGTCGAGAATTATAAAGGAATCGTCAAGGGTTCTTCCCCTCATGTAAGCCAGGGGAGCCACTTCTATTACTCCCTTTTCCATATATCGCTGAAAGGTCTCCACACCGAGTATATCGTAGAGGGCGTCGTAAAGGGGTCTGAGATAGGGGTCCACCTTTTCCTGTAGATCCCCCGGCAGAAATCCAAGTTTTTCTCCCGCTTCCACGGCCGGGCGCGTAAGTATAATACGGCTGACTTCTCTTTCTTTAAGGGCGGTAACAGCCATAGCCATCGCAAGATAAGTCTTACCTGTACCTGCCGGGCCTATGCAAAATACGATGTGATTTTGTTTGATAGCCTTTACGTACAACTTCTGCCCTATCGTTTTCGGTTTGATCTGTTTTCCCCTGTGGGTGATGCATATAACGTCGTCATAAAGGTCGGTGATTTTTTCTTCATGTCCCTCTTTAGTAAGCGTGGAGATATACCTGATATCCGATGAAGTCAAAGAATTTCCTCCCTTTAAAACGTTTATCAGCTGGTAAAGGAGCCTTTCAGCCGCTAACACATTTTCCTTGTCGCCAAGTATGATAATTTCTCCGCCCCTGGTTATTATCCTTACATTAAACTCTTTTTCTATAAATCTAATATTCTCGTCTCTGCTCCCGAACAGATTAACCATATTTTTGATATCGTCAACGCAGACCTTGGCTTCCGCCGGATTTTTGCTCAATAAAAACTTCCTCCCTGTTTAGTTAATTTTTTGTTCCACCCCGATGTCCTCTATAACCTCCAACATCAGGGTACCTATAACAGCCTGTTTTTCCTGATTCAAAGTAAATTCCATTTTCTTTTGGACAACCTGAAGGTCCTGGGGCAAATCCCGGAGTTCCTCCGAAAGCTTTTTTCTCGCCTCTTCCGCAGCACCTTCCACACCCAAAAAACGCCTTTCTTCCTTTACCTCCCGGTAGAGAACCACATTGAACTTCAGATTCCCGAAATTGGCAGGCAGTATTTGCTTCTCCTGCAGGTTCTCTTCAACATAGGCGGGGAATTTCACGTCTCCCCACTGGATATCGATCTCACGGTTCCCCAGCTTGAACCTGTACGCTTTTTTTACCCTTCCTGTATAAGACTTTTTAAGTTCAACCAGTGGGACTTCTACTGATTTCCGGTACCATACCCTTGCCTTCACAATACCTTTCGCTCGGACGAGCATATGGTCTTTAGTATTATCGCTTCCAACCAGAGTTACGCTACCCGAAATCAGCACATCCCCCTTACTTACCGTATCTCCCGGCTTTACAACAGCCTCACCTCTAAAAGGAATCACTTCTTCGATTACTCCATCTTTTGAAGCTACTATATTGCACGGAGTGTCGTCTTCGATCCGGGGCGGCATCTCTTTACTTACTAGATCTATTATTACCCTGGTGCCCCTTATTTCAATTTCCGCCCAGGCTATATTTTTATAATTAAAAAGTATTTTATCAAGATAATATTTTTTGTCAATATTATGCTTAAAAACACCCGGCTTTAAACCCCACTCTTCCAGGTCTTTGAGAATTGAAAGCTTCAAGGTTTCATCCTGGGTATTTACCTGCACGCTCCATACAATCGACGAAAGGATGTACATTATTGCTATAAAAAACAGAACCCCACCTATAAGCGCCTTGCGTCTCTTCAACCTGTATAAAGAGAAGAATAGCCCACACCTTTGCAATACATAGATCCTGCACCTTGTTTTTCTCGCAAGGGGGCGAAGCTCGAAAAATCCGTGCACGCTTATCTTGGCTAAAAGTACATCTTCATCGATCCTTTTTATGTCCCAGAGGTAAAGGCCGTGCAATGCGGCCTGATTTATAAGCCTTTCACCGTACGGCCCTACTATCTTTATAATAACATATCCCCGTAAACAATTCCATAGTTTAATGAGCAGCATCTAGCTCCCCTCCGGGTTATTCTTCAAACTCAAGGCTCTCGATCTTCCCCTCAACGACAATCTCGTCGGCTACAATCGACTTTAAAATGAGTTCCCGGCCTTTAATCACCAAAAGGCCTATATTGGTGTTTACGCACACCTTATCCGTGCCGTATTCCAGTATACCCTTATGATTTTCAATAAAAACACTGATCTTCCCGATGACGGTAATGCGGGGAAGGTCCAATACAATGTCTTTGGGGAGTTCCAGAGCATCGGAAATCCTTGCCCTTAGACTCTCCTGGTTGGTCCTCTTCATAAGCATCCTCTTCCCTATTAAGTTCTTTTTTAAATTTATTCCCGAGCACGCAATTTCATTACAAAAAGGAACTTCAAAAAAAACAAAGCCCGGCAAATGCCGAGCTTTTCGGTTACTGGAGTAGTTTTTTTACAATGGCGTTGACAGCCCTGCCGTCAGCCCTGCCCTTTACCCTGGGAAGGACTGCACTCATAACTCTGCCCATATCCTTAATGCTGTTTGCACCGACCTCAAATATGGTCTGGCGCACGATTTCTTCAAGCTCTTCCTCGGTAAGTTGCAGAGGGAGGTAACTTGACAGAATGTTAATCTCCCTTTCCAACTCCTCCGCCACATCCACGCGGCCGAGCCGTTCGTATTCCTCCTTAGCATCCCTGCGCTTTTTCACTTCTCTGGCCAGAACCTCTATAACTTCTTCGTCGTTCAGTTCGTGCATGCGGTTCTTTTCTTCATTAACTATAGCCGCTCTAGCCATCCGGATTACGGAAAGGCGTTCTTTCTGGCCTTCTTTTAAAGCCCTTTTCATATCTTCATTCAAAACGTCCTTTATGGACAACTGCCCATACCTCCTTGAGATCCTTACCTGTGCTTTCTGCGACGCGCTGCTTCGGACTTTTTCTTTCTTCTTACGCTGGGCTTTTCATAGTGTTCTCTCTTGCGAAGCTCAGAGAGCACGCCGGCTTTCTGACACTGGCGCTTGAACCTTTTTAAGGCACTGTCTATCGACTCGTTTTCCCCAACGCGCACTTCTGCCATCTTTATTCCCTCCCCCCGCATCTACTTTTAATGTAACAGATGTATATAAATTGAGTTATTGGCAAAGCATTATCCGGGAGGCCATGTCATAAACCTGCCGCCTAACAGATGAAAATGAAGGTGGTGAACCGTCTGGCCTCCATCATTTCCCGTGTTGACCACTAGTCTGAAGCCTTTGTTATCTATATTATTCTTCCGTGCCAGATTTTTTGCCACTAATAATATTTTTTTCACTATGTCACCGTTGCTATCGTCGATATCCATTATAGAAGTCAGGTGCTGTTTTGGAATAATAAGGAGATGGATGGGGGCCTGGGGATTTATATCCTTAAAAGCCAGGATATCGTTGTCTTCGTAAACTACAGCAGCCGGTACTTCTTTGCGCACAATCTTGCAGAATATGCAGTCCACTTTTTCCACCTCCTTTTCGACGCCTAAAGATATTTTTCGAAAGTTTATTAGTTTTATTCCACACAGGGCAGAGATTTTCCTGCTTGAGTTAAAATTTTTTAATTTCCCCAAAAATGTATTCGTCCCTGTTTTCGATCAGTCGTACCGGCAGTAAACGATTGTGTAGATCCTGGTCGGACCATACCGCCACCCTTATGTAATTGTCCGTCAGGCCATGGTACAGTCCTCGATTATCCCTTTCTTCAAAAAGCACGTCTAATACTTTTCCGGTTAAGCCATCTCTGAAGTCCCTCTCCAACCGCCGGCTCAAACGTATAAGTTCGCGACTCCGCGATTCCTTTACAGGACCGGGGATTTGATCGGGCATCTCGGCCGCCGGTGTGCCTTTTCGGGGTGAAAATTTGAATACGTGAAGCCTGCTAAAAGCCGCTCTTTCAATAAATTTACGGGTAATTTCAAAATCCTCATCGGTTTCACCGGGAAAACCAACTATCACATCGGTGGTTATGCCTACATCGGGCATAATATCCCTGATGAACCGGAGCCTCTCTTCGAATTCCGCTGTAGTGTAGCGGCGATTCATGAGCTTCAATATCCTATCGCTACCGCTCTGAAGGGGGATGTGAAAGTGATGGCAGAAGTTATCCAGGGATGCGAGCTTTTTTATTAAGTCATCGCTCAGTTCCATGGCTTCGATGGAACTCAGGCGTATCCTCTTAATGCCCTCTATCCTGGATAACCTTTCAATCACGTCGTAAAGTGTAGGGCCCCCTTTAAAATCCGCGCCGTACAGCCCCAGGTGTATTCCGGTAAGCACAATTTCCTTAAATCCGTCCCCCGCCAGGTTTTCAGCTTCCCTGATGATACTCTCCAGCGTTCTGCTGCGAACTGGTCCGCGCACGTAAGGTATTATGCAGTAGGAACAGAACATGTTGCAGCCTTCCTGAATTTTTAAAAAAGCCCTGGTCCTCTGCCTGTGTCCTCTGAAGGCTATTTCCTCAAAGTTCCTTGTCTGCATTATATCTTCCACTTCTATGATTTTTTCGTTGTTTTTCCCGGCCTGTTCTACCAGATCCACTATCTTATGGCGATCTTTTGTTCCCACCACTACGTCGACGCCGGGTATGCGCGAAACCTCTTCCGCTTCGAGCTGGGCATAGCATCCTACTACCGCTATTGTGGCCTCGGGATTCCTTCTTGCAGCCTTTCTGATTATCTGCCTGGATTTCCTGGCACCTTCGTTGGTTACCGTACAGGTATTGATGACGTAGACGTCGGCCACATCGTCAAAACCGACGAGTTCATAGCCCCTGTTTTTAAAAAGTTCCGCCATTGCATCGGATTCGTATTGATTGACCTTGCAGCCCAGGGTGTAAAAAGCTACTTTTTTAGGCATGATGACTTCCCCGATCACCTCCCAGATCACCTAATTCGTACATTAATACAGCCGTTACAACAAAACCCGCGGTTTCGGTCCGGAGTATTCTCGGACCCAAACTTACCGTAACAGCCCCCGATTTTCTAGCCCTTTCGATTTCCTGTACGGAAAAACCACCTTCGGGCCCGATTAGAACGGCTATATCCGGCACATCCGGGGGAACATTAGACAAAATTGATTTTAAAAATACTTCCCTTTCCCCTTCCCATGGTACCAGTACAATCCGGTAATTTTTTAACAATTCAAGGCATCCGTCAAAAGACACCGGTTCCCTGACGACGGGCAAATCCGGCCGCCGGCACTGTTTTGCGGCTTCCTTGGTTATCTTCCGCCAGCGCTCAGCCTTTTTTGATTTGCTCTCCCCCTCTATCTCCACCACCGTCCGCTCTGTGATGACCGGTACAAACTCCGATACGCCCAGTTCGGTGTTTTTCTGCAGTATCAGGTCAAATTTTTGCCCTTTTGGAACGCTCTGAAATAAAGTTATGCGCGGGCGTCTCGGCTCAAATTTATTTTTTTCAATTACCTTAACTTTTATTTTGCGATCTTCAGGGAACAATTCCAGTATCTGACCGGTGCCCAGGGCGTCCAAGCCGTTGGATAAACTTAATAGATCGCCTTTCCCCATCCTCAAAACCCTGGCGATATGGTGGGCGTCTTCACCGGAAATCTCCACCACTTCTCCTGGATTCATCTTTCCATGAATAAAAAAAATGGGCATACGGCATCACCCTCATCCATCGCCCGATAGCGTTTTCCGGGATACCAGGGCCACCCAGTCTCCCTTTTCAGCTTCCTCTATTACAACCAGTCCGGCCCTGTCCAGGGCCTGACAGACAGATTCCTTTCTACTTTTTATAATACCGGACGAAATGAATAAGCCTTCCTGCTTTAATTTTGACGCCGCAACTCCGGCCAAATCTATGATCACATCGGCGATTATATTTGCGACAATAATATCGGCCTTAGCGTCAACACAATCCAGTCCTTCTCCTTTTATAACCTCAACCGCTTGCGTCGTATCATTCCTCTTGATATTCTCCCGGGCTACCTTTACTGCCACCTCATCCTTGTCGATGGCCAGTACTTTCCCCGCACCTAGTTTTGCCGCTGCTATGGAGAGTATACCCGATCCACACCCCACGTCGATTACCGTCTCACCGCCCTCGATATATTTTTCCAGAAGTTCGAGACACATGGCCGTGGTTTCATGGGTTCCCGTACCGAAGGCCATACCGGGATCGAGCTCCACAACCACTTCACCTTTTTCGGGCTCGTAATGTATCCATGAGGGTCTAATGACCAGCCTCTTTCCTATGTGTATCGTTTTGTAGTAAGCTTTCCACGCATTAGCCCAGTCGCTTTCGTCGACGGATGATACCTCGACCTTGCCGCTGCCCACGTCTAGGCCGAATCGCGGAAGTTCCGCTATTCTCCGTTCGATTACCCGTAGAATATCATTCAGCCCCTCAGATTCAGGCAGATAACCGGTAACCATGGCCTGTTCAAAATCGATATCCTCGGGTATCTCTACGTACTCCCATGCATCTTTGTCCCGGTTGAGTAGGTCTTTAGGGTCCTCTATAACCACTCCTGCAGCTCCAGCTTCATATAGTATATTAGCTACAGCTTCTATGGCTTCGGTAGACGTCTTTACCTTAATCTCGATCCATTTCATTTTTTTCCTCCCGCCATTCATACGCCAAAGGCGTCTCTCATCTTATCAAAAAATCCCTTAGACTGTTTTTTTATATCCTCACCGCTGATCTCAGCAAACTTTTTCAATAGCTCTCTCTGCTTGTCGCTCAGTTTTCTGGGGATTACCACATTCACCTTTACATGCAAATCACCGCGCCCGTAACCCTTAAGGTGAGGCATTCCTTTACCCTTGATCCTAAATTTTGTACCCGGCTGGGTTCCTTCGGGGATTTTTAATTTTACCCGGCCGTCAAGGGTGGGAACTTCTATCTCATCGCCGAGAGCCGCCTGGACGAAAGATACCGGAGCCTCATAAATGAGATCGTCCCCCTGGCGCACAAAAAGCCGGTGAGGTTTCACGTGAATGATTACATAGAGGTCCCCGGCCGGACCGCCCCTGATCCCGGGCTCGCCCTCGCCGCTAAGTCTGAGGCGCGAGCCCGTATCGACTCCCGGAGGTATTTTTACCTTTATCTTGCGTGCTACTCTGACATGGCCCGATCCGCGGCACTCGGGGCAAGGCTCTTCTATCACGGTACCGCTGCCGCCGCACCGTCCGCAGGTAGTAATGCTGATATACCTGCCGAAAGGCGTGCTCTGCATTTGCTTAACCTGGCCCGTCCCACCGCAGGCGGGACAGGTCCTGGAGCCCGTCCCCGGCTTTGCCCCGCTGCCACGGCACTTGGGACAGGTTTCGGTACGGAATACTTCGATCTCCTTTTCGACTCCGAAAGCGGCCTCTTCCAACGTGATTTCAAGGTCGTACCTCACGTCGGCTCCGGGCACCGGACCCTTTTTGTGGGTCTGGCCGAAACCACCGCCGAAAAAGCTCTCAAATATGTCACCGAAAATGTCCCTGCCAAAATCGAAATCGCTGAAATCTCCGAAGCCTCCGCCGCTGAACCCACCTTGCGCAGCATTCGGGTCCACCCCGGCGTGGCCGAATCTATCGTACATAGCCCTTTTCTGGGGGTCGCTCAGCACCGCGTAGGCTTCGTTGATTTCCTTAAACTTTTCGGCCGCATCGGGGCTTTTGTTAACGTCCGGATGGTACTGCCTGGCGAGTTTCCTGTATGCTTTTTTAATCTCGTCTTCCGTGGCTTCCCTGCTTACCCCGAGAATTTCGTAATAATCCTTCTTGCTCAACAGGTATCACTCCAATAAAAGTCAGCCCAAAAAAGGGCTGACTGCCTACTTTTTATCATCCTCGTTTACAAACTTGTAATCGGCGTCTACCACTTTTTCGTCATTTCCCCCGCCTGTGGCTGTTCCCGCCTGAAAACCACCGGCGCCGGGGCCGGGGTTGCCCTGGGCTTCCTGAGAGCCGTAGAGCCTTGAAGAAATATCATAGAACGCTTTGGTAAGGTCATCGGTGGCTTTCTTAATCTTTTCTACATCGTCACTTTCTATTGCCTTTTTCACGTTTTCGATTTCTTTTCTCACCTTTTCCGCTTCTTCCGGTTTTATCTTATCCTTAAGTTCATTGAGCATCTTCTCTGACTGATAAATAAGCGAGTCGGCGTGGTTCTTCGCTTCGACTTTTTCCTTTCTCTTTCTGTCCTCTTCGGCGTATTTTTCTGCATCCCTGATCATTCTCTGTATTTCTTCTTCTTTTAAGTTGGTGGAAGAGGTAATGGTGATCTTCTGTTCCTTGCCGGTACCCAGATCCTTTGCCGAAACGTGCACTATACCGTTTACGTCTATGTCAAACTTGACTTCTATACGCGGTACCCCTCTGGGAGCCGGCGGAATACCCGTAAGCTGGAACCTGCCAAGAGTCACGTTGTCGGCCGCCATAGGCCTTTCGCCCTGTAACACGTGAATATCCACGGCAGTCTGCCCATCGGCAGCCGTCGTGAAGATCTGGCTTCTGGAAACCGGAATCGTGGTATTTCTCTCGATTATCTTTGTAAACACACCGCCGAGCGTCTCTATACCCAGCGAGAGGGGCGTCACATCGAGGAGAACCACGTCGCGCACTTCTCCGGCCAGCACGCCTGCCTGGATAGCGGCACCCATTGCTACTACTTCGTCAGGATTGACGCCCTTATGCGGCTCTTTACCCAGGAATTGCTTTATAGCTTCCTGCACTGCCGGTATACGTGTTGAACCACCCACCAGGATAATCTTGTCGATATCCTCCGGTCTCAATCCGGCATCCTTGAGCGCTTGTTCTGTGGGCCCCATTGTAGCCTCGACCAGATCCCTGGTTAGCTCTTCGAATTTTGCCCTGGTAAGCGTCATCTCTATATGCTTGGGTCCGCTGGCATCAGCTGTAATGAAGGGTAGGCTGATAGTGGTCTCGAGTACGCTGGAAAGCTCTATTTTAGCCTTTTCCGCTGCCTCTTTCAGTCTTTGCAGCGCCATGCCGTCTTTCCTCAGATCTATACCGTGTTCTTTGTAGAACTCGCCGGCTATATAGTCGATTATCCTCTGGTCGAAATCGTCGCCTCCCAGGCGGTTGTTGCCGCTGGTCGCCTTTACTTCGAAGACTCCGTCTCCGAGTTCGAGGATGGACACATCGAAAGTACCGCCGCCTAGGTCGAAGACCAGAATAATTTGGTCATCCCCTTTATCCAGGCCGTAGGCTAAAGCGGCCGCTGTGGGCTCGTTTATTATTCTCAATACTTCGAGACCGGCTATTCTACCAGCATCTTTGGTAGCCTGCCGCTGGCTGTCGGTAAAATACGCCGGCACTGTAATTACCGCCTGGGTTACCTTTTCCCCCAGGTATGCTTCCGCATCCTGTTTTATTTTCTGCAAAATCATCGCTGAAATCTCCTGGGGGGTATAGAGCTTGCCGTCTATGTTCACCTTGTAATCGGTCCCCATGTGCCTTTTAATCGATATCACGGTTCTCTCCGGGTTGAGTATCGCCTGCCTCTTGGCCATCTGACCGACCAGCCGCTGACCGTCCTTGGTAAAAGCGACGACCGACGGGGTGAGCCTTGAACCCTCGGCGTTGGGTATTATCACAGGCTGGCCGCCTTCAATGTAAGCAGCGACAGAGTTAGTCGTACCAAGATCTATGCCAATAATCTTACCCATGAGATGCCACCTCCGTTATTTTTTTGCAACTTTGACCAAACAGGGTCTTATAACCTTAGAATGATAAGTATAACCCTTCTGGAAGACTTCTACAACTGTATCGGTTTCGTACTCGTCGCTTTCAACCTTCATCATTGCCTCGTGGAAGTGCGGGTCGAAGGGTTTACCTTCGGCCTCTATTTCCCGAACCCCGTACTTGTTCAACACGTTTTTCATCTGATTATATATGAGTTTTACGCCATCGTATGTAGAGCTTTCGGTGTCCTTGATGGAATTTAAGGCCCTTTCGAAGTTGTCCAACACGGGGAGAATATCCTTTATCAGCTGTTCTCCCGCATAAAGGTGTATTTCCTCGATCTCCTTCTGGAATCGCTTCTTTAAATTATCGTAATCGGCCAGGGCCTTCATCCATCGCTCTTTATATTCAGCCGCCTCCTTTTCCTTTTCCTCCAGGGCTTTTTTCAGTTCTTCGGTTTCCGAGACGTTTTCATGCTCCGAATCCGAAATCGCGCCTTCCTGACTTTTTGCTTCATCGTTCTCGGGTGCGCTTTCGCATTCCAGGTTTTCATTG
The DNA here is from genome assembly GCF_000144645.1 of Thermosediminibacter oceani DSM 16646. Lineage (NCBI taxonomy): Bacteria > Bacillati > Bacillota > Clostridia > Thermosediminibacterales > Thermosediminibacteraceae > Thermosediminibacter > Thermosediminibacter oceani. Next base: position 898,441 of record NC_014377.1, on the reverse strand, counting down.
GGTTTTTCAGTCAAAAGAATCACCTCTCATCAAAAGTCCATTTCTCCCATGCCGGCTACCGATTCTGAAGCTCCCTTTGCTGCAGGCCCCTCGTCCCGTTTTTTGATAATAGTATCGATCCTCAGTATGGCTTGTGCTATTTCTCCCGCCGCTTTAACGGCATGGGTTTTTACCAGCGTCGGATCGATTACGCCGAGCTGTAACATATCCGCAAGCTCCCCGGTATCGCAATTGACGCCTATTGCATCGCTCGCTTTTTCCGCTTGGGTATAAATTACCTCTTCCAGTTTTTCCAGCGGGTTAAAACCAGCATTGTAAACTATCTGAGCCAGCGGCCGCTTGAGTGCTGCGATAACGCAATCGATGCCGTAGGAGGCCATTCCCTTTACCTTCTCCCTCTCTTTTTCCAGCTCCCTGGCAACGGCCACCTCCACAGCTCCACCCCCCGGCACTATGCCGCCTTTTACGGCTGCCTGCAGAGAAGAGGCCGCATCCTTTGCAATCCTCTCCCGTTCGCCGACTATTTCGGCGGTGGCTGCACCCACGAGGATGGTAGCCATGGGTTTGCCTTTGCCTCCCACGATCCTTATGTGCTCCAGCTTTTCGTCTTCGTAGGCCCTCTCCGCCTCTCCTATGTAATTTCTTATCTCTTCGACGGGCTTTTTAAGACCCATGCGCTTGATTATCCTGGCCCCGGTATGTTCCGCCACCTTTTCCAGGTCTCTGGTTGATACCCTCTCCAGGGCTATTACACCTGCGTCGGTCAGCATCTCCTGGGCCTCGTCGCAGATGCCCTTGCCCACCAGGACCAGGTTGACCTTAAGATCTATAAGTTTTTGTATATTTTGTTTGAACTCTTCCCTCAAGGCCAGGTAACGGGCAAAACCGGCTTCGGTGCCCAGGGCTTCCTCCTCTATCTTCTCCGGCTCCAGGGCATCGTCTATAACCATCACCCTAACGTCGTTAATCTCCTTGGGCATCTGTTTATTGACCTTTTCCTTGTCTACGATAATACCGAGAAAAACTTCGTTCTCGGCTCCCTCCCTCGCCATTACGATATCTCTTAGTTTGAAGTTCCTCTCCTTTAGCTTTTCTTCGCCGATGAGCTTTGCGGCCTGAGTGACCAGCTCCGCAATGTCTTCGTGTTCCCTGCCGGCAATAAAGGCGATATTTTTTAGCGCAGGGTCATCCATGCCTTTTACAGGAATGGACTTAGACTGGAGAAGTTCTTGAGCCCTCCTTACCCCGTATTTAATTCCCTCGATGACCCTGGCTACGGGAACTCCTCTTATTATCTGGTTGACTCCCTCCGAAACCATAGCACCGGCCATTATAGTAGCGGTGGTGGTTCCGTCCCCAACTTCTTCCTGCTGGGCTTTGGCTATGTTTATCAACATTTTTGCAGCAGGGTGGTTAATATCCATGAGCTTCAATATGGTTACACCATCGTTGGTTATGGTGACCTCTCCGAACCGGTCCACCAACATGATGTCAAGGCCTTTGGGGCCTATGGTGCCTTCCACTGCCGAAGATACCGCTCTTATGGCATTGGAATTCGTCAAAAAAGCGGCGAACTTTTCGTCGATTTCCTGGCTGTTGTTGTTTTTAAAGCTCAATATTACTACCTCCCCGGTTAAATCAAAGTAGAAAGGGTTTCGTTCAGGTAATCCTCCACTTTGTTCAGGATGGATACGACTTTTGAGTAGTCCATCCTGGTCGGACCTATAACGCCGAAAATGCCAAGACTCTTGCCGCCAACCTTAAAATTGGTGGTTATAATGCTGAACTCCTGGAGCTCCTTCCATGGGTTTTCGTTGCCTATGCTGATCGTGATTCGGTTCGGCTTTGAGGTAGATTTTAACACTCTTATTATGAAGTCTTCTTCTTCGATGAGAGACAGAAAGTTCCTCGCTTTTTCTACGTCCTTAAATTCAGGAAAGTCCAGCATCCTTGAGCTCCCGCTGGAAAACACTTTGCCGCTTTCCTTGACCTCCTGGAGTCTCTCAATCAATACTTGGATAAAGGATTTTAGTGCTTCCTCATATTCCCTCATCTCGTTTTTTATGCGATTCATGTAGTCCGGGGTTATTTCTTCCACGGTCTTTTCCACCAGGTATTTGTTGAACAGGTTAGAAATACGGGTAAGGTCGGAATCCTTTAGGTTTTGGGGCAGCTCGATAATCTGGTGCACGATAGTGCCGTAATTGGTCACCATAATCAAAAGGCCCTTTCCTTTTTCCAGCCTGAGAATCTCAACGTGCTTTAACCGGCTGTCGTGCAGCTGAGGCCCCAGTATGACCGTGGTGTAATTGGTCAGGTTTGATATAACCCGGCTTGTTTCCTCTATTAAGTCTTCCAGTTCCTTTATCCTCTTTTTGAATATTTGATGTATTGCATTGATTTCATTTTCGCTCAGATTAACTACGGGCATTAAAAAATCCACATAAAACCTGTATCCTTTATCGGACGGAATTCTCCCCGCCGATGTGTACGGCTGGGCTATATACCCGAGTTCTTCCAGGTCGGCCATTTCGTTCCTTATTGTAGCCGGACTTATCCCCATATGGTATTTTCTGGCGATAGTCCTTGACCCTACGGGCTCGGCGGTGGCGATATAATCAACCACTATAGCCCTCAGGATCTTTATTTTCCTATCGTCCAGCATACGAAAAGCACCTCTTTAAATTAGCACTCTCGTTCCGAGAGTGCTAAAATCCTACTTAAATAAATATCACTTCGCATTTCCTTTGTCAAGAGAACCTTAGATACGGAGTGGAATTTATGAGATTAACCATATCTTCCGGTAAAGGAGCTTTAAAGGATAAATAAGTGCCCGTTACGGGATAAAAGAAAGTCATCTCGGCACAGTGAAGGGCTTGCCTCTTTATTCTATCGTTTTTACCTCCATAAAGAGTATCCCCTGCTACCGGATGACCTTTGAAGCTTAAATGCACTCTTATCTGATGCGTCCGGCCAGTAACCGGTTCTATATCCAGTACAGTCAAATCTTTTAGTCTCTTCACTACTTTAAAACGCGTTATAGCTTTTTGCCCTTTTTCAGAAACGCATCTTTCGATCAGACTTCCTTCCCTCCGCGCAATCGGTTCAACAATTACTCCTTCGTTCTCTTTTACAACACCTTCAACAACGGCGATATATCTTTTTTTCATCCTGCCATGGGTTTGTATGAGGTTGTGCATATGCTGGCTGAGGGCTATTATCAAAACCCCCGTGGTATCCCTGTCCAAACGATTTACCGGGTGAAAGCCTCCCTTCTTGCCTTTTTGGTTTAGGTAATAGATAACGCCGTTGGCAATCGTATCGTTGTAATGAAATGCCGTTGGATGTACAACAACTCCGGGTTGTTTATTTAATACAATTATATGATCATCCTCGTATAAAATGTTTATCGGTACCGGTGAAGGCACTATACCGGATTTTTCAGTCAAATCTACCTCTATCACATCATTGCAACTTATCCTCGTATTTGTATATGCCGGAACACCGTTTATTAAAATTTTTCCTCCGAGTTTTAACCTTCTTATTGTTCTACTGGAAAACCCGTTGGCTTTGAGAAATTCTCCAACCGTTAACCCCTGCGAAGTTTCGTCTACTACAAATTTCATGCTACGTCCCTCACAAAAATTCCACAAAGGCTTCATTGGCCAGGTCAAGGCCCCTTTCGGTAAGTCTTATATATTCCCCATCTTCGGTGACAAGTTCCTTCTTTTTTAACAACTCCAGGACGCTGCCGTAAACCGAATCCGGATCCTTCCCGAATCTTTTGTAAAATTCGGCCTTTCTAACGCCCTTAATCAACCTCAGTCCGAGTATCATGAATTCAGATTGCTGTTCCTCCAGCGAGAGGGACTCCTCTCCTTCCACACCCTTACCCCTGCTTCTTACTCTTTCGGCATAATCTCTGATACCGTAAGCGTTATAAAACCTTACACCGTCCATAAAAGAGTGGGCCCCGGCACCGAGGCCCAGGTATTCGCCGTAAGTCCAGTACACTAAATTATGCCGGCACTCCCTGCCGGGCTTTGCAAAATTGGAGATTTCGTAATGCGAATATCCCCGCTCCTTCAAAATCTCTCTTGCCGTATGGTACATCTTCCTTTCCTCGTCCTCGGAAGGAAGGGGGAGCCGGCCCTCTTTTTGTAGCCTGTAAAACTCCGTCCCTTCCTCCACGGTGAGGCCGTAACAGGACACATGTTCCGGGGATAAATCCGCCAGCCTTCCCAACGAATACCTGAAGTCATCCACGCTCTGATTGGGCAGCCCAAATATCAAATCCACGTTTATGTTGTCAAACCCCTCTTCCCTGGCAATTATAAACTTTTCCTCAAAACCCTTTGCGGTGTGAATCCTGCCCATTATTTTCAAGAGCTCGTCCTGAAATGCCTGCAAGCCCATACTCAGCCGGTTAACCCCTGCATCCCTCAATACCGCCAGTTTCCTCCGCGACAGAGTCTCGGGGTTGGCCTCTACGGTGAATTCAAGAGAGGCACTTATATTAAAAGCTCCGTAGATGGTTTCTATGATCGAGGTCAAATCCCCTTCACTTAAAACGGTGGGAGTCCCACCGCCTATATAAATACTGGTAACGATCCGATTTATGCCCGAGTAAAAAGAAATTTCCCTTTTTAGGGAATCCACATAAAGAGGTATAGATTCTGTTTCAGCATAAGAATTGAAATCGCAGTAAGCACATTTTTTTACACAAAAAGGAATGTGAACGTAAAGGGCCAATTCTTTCATAGCATTTACCCCATTTTTAACACCGACATAAAGGCCTCCTGCGGCACTTCCACCTTACCCAGCTGCCGCATCCTCTTTTTGCCTTCCTTCTGTTTTTCCAAAAGCTTTTTCTTCCGCGTCACATCCCCACCGTAACACTTGGCAAGCACGTTCTTCCTGAGCGCTTTTATAGTCTCCCTCGCGATTATCCGGCCGCCGATGGCTGCCTGTATCGGAATTTCAAACAGCTGTCTTGGGATTACATCCCGCAGTTTTTCCACCAGCAGCCTTGCCCTGGCGTAGGCTTTATCTTTATGGACTATAAAGGAAAGGGCATCCACGATCTCTCCGTTTATGAGGATATCTACCTTACAGAGCTCGGATTTTTTATAACCGGTAAATTCGTAATCCAATGACGCGTATCCTCTGGTGCGGGATTTAAGCTGATCGAAGAAATCGTAAATTATTTCGGCCAGCGGTACATCATAGCGCATTATAACCCTTTTTTCGTTTATATACTGCATATCTTTGAAAATGCCGCGCTTTTCCTGGCAGAGTTCCATAACCGCACCCACGTAATCCGATGGAAGCATAATGGAAGCTTCTACGTACGGTTCCTCGATGTATTCTATCTTCGAAGGGTCGGGGAAATTCGTGGGGTTGTCCACCGTTATTTCTTGGCCGTCGGTTTTCTTTACCCGGTATACAACGCTCGGGGCCGTTGTGATCAGATTTATACCGTACTCCCTCTCCAGGCGCTCCTGAATGACCTCCATATGGAGCAACCCCAGAAATCCGCACCGGAAACCAAAACCAAGGGCCGCCGAAGTCTCGGGTTCGAAAAACAGTGCCGCATCGTTCAGCTGCAACTTCTCAAGGGCTTCTCTTAGCTTTTCGTAATCCTCTCCATCGGCCGGATATACGCCGCTGAAAACCATAGGCACCGCTTTTTTATACCCTGGCAGCGGTTTTTCCGCTGGATTTTCCGCATTGGTGATGGTGTCTCCCACGCGGGTGTCCTTTACATTTTTTATACCCGCCACCACGTACCCCACTTCGCCAGCCCGCAGGCTATCGGTGCTTACCATATCGGGACTGAAAATACCCACCTCGGTAACTTCGAAGGTCCTTCCTGTAGACATCATCTTTATCTTCTGGCCGGGTTCTATTCTACCTTCCATCACCCGCACGAAAGCTATTGCACCTTTATAGGAGTCGTACAGGGAGTCGAAGATCAACGCCCTGAGCGGTTCATCTTCCGACCCTTTAGGTGGAGGAATCCTCTTTACGACCGCTTCCAGAACCTCCTTTATGCCGATTCCTTCCTTGGCAGAAACGAGAAGCGCATCATCGGCCGGAAGACCGATAATATCTTCGATTTCCCGTTTTACGCCATCCGGATTGGCGCTGGGGAGATCTATTTTATTTATCACGGGCACTATCTCCAGGTCGTGCTCAAGGGCAAGATAGGTATTTGCTAGAGTCTGGGCTTCTATGCCTTGGGATGCGTCTACCACCAGCAGGGCTCCTTCACAGGCGGCCAGGCTCCTGGATACCTCATAATTGAAATCAACATGTCCGGGGGTATCTATCAAATTTAAAAGGTAATCCTTCCCATCATCAGCTCGATAAATCATCCGGACCGCCTGAGCTTTAATGGTGATGCCGCGTTCCCTTTCCAGATCCATCCTATCGAGTATCTGATCTTCCATCTTTCTCTCCGGTATGGTGCCTGTATATTCCAAAAGCCTGTCGGCCAGGGTGGATTTGCCGTGGTCTATATGAGCGATAATACAGAAATTTCTGATCCTCTCCTGCGGTATTGTCATGGAGGTTCCCCCTCTTTTAATGCGAAAGCTTTTCGATAAGTTTAATTATACATTCTGGGATATTTTTTATCAAGATAAATCCGCAGGTAGGAGAGATTTGCAGGATCGTAAACGCGAACCATATTTGGGATAATGATGTTCATGCCGGCGAACTTTATATCCACCCTTCGACGGTCGGCATAAAAATCGCCTATTTTTAAAAACTGTCTTATTGAAAATCGCCTGTCGAGAACGCAGAAATCGTAAGTTCTATCGGGCAAAATTTTAAAATCAAAGGTAATGGGGGCAATATCCAGCCCCATCGTGGAATATACCCTCACCTCGGCGAAGCGGAGTGTCAGGACGAGAACCACTGCGAATATTAAAAAAAGAGTAAAGAGATCTTTGATATACGGATCTTTGGTATACATAGAATACTCCTTTTTTTACCTCAGAATTGAAAAGTCGTTGGCACCTTTACAAATTATTTTTAACCGGAGGCAATTTTTTATTCAGGCTGGGTTTTGCTCAGGTCTTTTATGACCTCAGCCAAAGTTTTCGCAAAAGCCTTGGCCGATTCTATCGATTCTTCCATAGTGTTGCCGTGGCTACCTATTTCCACAAGTAACGCTTTTTTCGAAACGTGCTGGTTGAACCTCTGTTCCCGGAGGTCGATTTCTCTAGTTATACCGGGGTATAGCTCTTCCAGTTTTTTCTGTAAGACAAGCGCAAATTTATAGTTTTCCCGCCAGTAGGGATGCGGGAATACTTTATCTGTACCTACTACAAACATTATCCTCGAATAATACTTGTTATCTATCTTTACGGTAGTCACTTCCCTTGCCTTTTGAGGATCCGGCGCGGGAGCATCCCTGTGAACATCCAGCACTATCTGAATTGAGGGGTTTTTCTTAAGTACTTCCTGTACCGTTTTCAGCGAATTTGAGTAGGAATACATATAAGTGGGCACGTCATGGACGGTCTTGTTATGTATAGTCGGTATCCCGAGTCTGTTCAATTCGGACGTAAGTACCTCTCCCACCCTGGCGACTGTGAAGTTAAGGTCGTTGGTGTGAAAGGCCTGGTCTCTGGGCTTGTAATTGTATGCTTTAGAAGGCATGTAAGATTCCGTAGTATGGGTATGGTAGACGAGCACCAGAGGCTTACCGGCTACCGGCGTGACCTTTTCCACATCGCCGCCCTCATCCTCGGGGGGTGCCGGCGGAGGGTTACCGGATGACGTGTGTTCATTTTCTACAACCCCCGGTTCGGGCAATTCTACACCCGGAGTTAAAACCGCTTCTGTCTTGACCAAGTTTATAAGCGGTATCTGAAAGCTAAGGTAGCCCTTCGGCTGAAAAAGACCTAAACTCTCGGTCTGGAATTTTGAAAGGGATTCACCGAGGTTAAAAAAAACGACGTTTTCCGATGTATAAGCCCCGGCGGCAGGTATCGTCCACAATAAAAACGCACGGAACACCCGGGTATCAAGATCTCCAACTATCTTCACACGGTCAGGGTCTTTCAAATTGCCGAAAACCGGAGCTGACTTTGCCATAACAGTTTTCACGCTCAACACACCGACTGCGAAAAGCAGTACAACCGCCACTATGTATATTATTGTTTTTTTAATGCGTATTATCCTGAAGTTGATCAAAATTATCCCCTCCGGTTAAGCATATTCACCGGAGATAAAAAAAATGAGGCTTTTTTTAAACCTCACTGAAGAAAAGTACTGACCTCTTCGTAGGATATTCCGGGATGAAGGGCGAGATTTAAGCCGCCGGATAGGGTTTTGGAAATATTTTCTATAAGCGAATCTATTTCCTTGGGCGTTACTACCAGTTCACCGACAAATGGAGAAAGTACTTCCCGGATTAGCTGGTATTTTTCCTCCCTGTTCAAAGTCTGCAGCATTTTATAAAATTCGGATCCGGGTTTAGCCTGGCGTTCAAACTCCGCTATCAACATTTCCAGTGTATCGCTGGCGACAGTCGCTGCATCGACAACCGTCGGCACTCCTATAGCTATTACTGGTACGCCCATGCCTTTTTGCGTAATACCCATGCGCCTGTTGCCGACGCCGGAACCGGGATGTATGCCGCTATCGGAAATCTGAATCGTAGTACTTATTCTCTCCAGGCTTCTTGAGGCCAGGGCGTCGATCACGATAATAAGTTCGGGCTTTACCCTTTCCACGACGCCCTTTATTATTTCACCCGTCTCTATTCCGGTAATTCCCAATACTCCCGGTGCCAGAGCACATACCGGCCTTATTCCGTTTCGGGGGCTGAATCTTTCCGGTATAAGCTCCACGAGATGTTTTGTGACGATAAGTCTTTCAACCACTTTTGGACCTAGGGAATCGGGGGTAACATTCCAGTTACCCAGGCCTATGACCAGTACTGTCGATTCTACCGGGAGATTTATCATAAATTTTAATTCTTCGGCTAAATTTTTACTGACCTCTTCGGTTAACTTAGGATCCTTCTCTCTGAGCCTCGGTACTTCCAGTGTAACGTAGTATCCTTTTGGCTTCCCCAGGGCTTTCTCGCCATCTTCATTAATAATCCTCACGCGGGTTATCGCTATTTCCTGAGATTTTTCTGTTTCAATAAGCACGCCCGGGATCTCTTCTTTTCCGGTCATCTCCCGGGCTTCTATTGCAAGGTCAGTTCTAATGTTTATAATTTATCCCCCCTATCGTAGTTCCGTAGGTACGAAAGCGTCGACTATACCGATCACCAGCGAAGCAAGAAGAGCTCCCCACCAGGTTACTTTCATAGCCGGTACCAGGAACTGGGCAAAATATATTACGACCGCTGCGGTAATAAAACCCACAATTCCCCGACTCTGAGGTGAAATCTTTTCTCCGAGTATGCTTTCAACGATAAAGCCCATTATAGCGATTACGATGGCTGCGATTAGAGCTCCCGTAAAACCTGCAACCTGAAAACCGGGTAACAAAAAGCTAATGAGCATCAAAACTAAAGCTGATACGATAAACCTGATAATCATTCCCACCATATCTTTCCCTCCATTAATTTTGTTCTTTTTATATCTTCCCTCGATATTTTCATAATATACGGGTTGCATTTTAATAAATGAAATGATAAAATAGGTTTAGTGTTTTTAAGGGGGTGAAACGTTTGCCAAATACAGCTTCTGCTAAAAAGAAGATGCGCCAAGCCAGGAAGAGGACGCTGCGGAACCGGCTCGTAAAGTCAAAGATTAAGGCTGCGATCAAAAAATTCAACGAAGCGCTGAAATTGCAGGATGTTGAAAACATAAAAAGCGCCCTCATTGGTGCCGTTAAAGCCCTTGATAAGGCCGCTTCAAAAGGTGTAATCCATAAAAACGCGGCAGCCCGCAAAAAGTCCCGTTTATATAAAAAATTAAAAGAACATAGCATTGCCATTTAATTCCACGCGTAAGCTGTAGCCTTACGCGTTTTTTATTTCCAGGGTAATCTTAAATATTCGTGGGAACATAAAAATGTAGGATTTTAAATTTAGCCTTGGAGGTGGGTGCCGTGGACGGTAGAATCCTACAGCTTGAACAGCAGCTTCAGCAATTCCAGCAGAACCTCAACACCTTAGCTCAGATGGTCAACAATTTGCAGCGGGCGGAAAGCAATAACTCCAACCAGCTGGCACAGTTGATTGCCGCGGAATCCAATACAGCCCAGAGGTTACAGCAGCTTCAGCAGGCTGAACAGAGGGCTACCGAGCAGCTCAATACAATGCATAAGATGTGCAACGATGTCACCAGACAGTTGCAGCAACTGTCTTCGTTGACCCGTGAAGTCGCCAGCCAGATGACTCAAACGAACCAGCAGACCATGACCGCCGCCCAGCATACGGCTCAAACGGTAACCCCGGCCGGAGCCAATTACCAGCAGTACAGGGCCCAGGCCTACAACCGGGAATTCGGCCAGCATACTGCACAGGCGGTAGCACCGGCCAGATCGAACTACAATCAGTACAGGAATCAGGCTTACAACCAGGAATACGGGCAGCATACCACTCAGGCGATGACACCGGTCAGGTCGAACTATAATCAGTACAGGAATCAAGCTTACAACCAGGAATTCGGGCAGCATACCGCTCAGGCAGTTGCGCCGGCCAAGGCAAACCAGGAACAGTATAGGGCATCCGCTTATAACCAGGAGTTCGGCCAACACACGGCCAATTACGTTGCACCGGCAAAAAAATAAGAGCCTCCGAGGTACTAAATCCTACAGGTCACCCTCAACTCTTCCATTCCGAGGGTGACCTTTTCTCATTTCACCTATTTTAGTTAGCAGCATTTCAAGCCCTTTTTTTTCTTCTATGCGGCCCTTTTTCAAATCAATATCAAGCTGCTGGCAAAGAGCCAGAATATTTATTATTTGTTCTGTTGTAAAATTTTTCGCTTGTAGTACCATTTTTTTCAATGCAAAAGGATGCATGTTGAGAGCGTTCCGGAGTTCCTGAAAAGCAAGACCCTCGTTAGCCTTAACCGCCAGCAGGTTCATGAAATGTCTGGATACCATGAAGAGGATCACCAAAACCTTTTCGCCGGAATAGATAAGCTCATTTAAAATTTTAACGGCAGCGGGAACTTTTCCCTCGGCCAGGTAGTCGATGAGCTCGAAGATGTTTGCTTCTGTTGACTTGGACATTATAGCATCCAGGTCCCTTTTTTCGATTTCATCCTTGTCAGTAACATACGCTACCGCCTTTTTTATTTCTCCGTCCGCGTGGTAGAGATCGGCGGTAAACTGCGCCATATAAACAGCCGCCGATTGATCCATGGGTTTACCGTATTTTGCCGAACGGGCCTGTATCCAGCGAACTTTGTCTTTGAAGCTTAAAGGAGAAAACTCCTTTGCGGCGCCCTTTTGCTGTATGGCTTTGTAAATTTTTTTGCGCTTGTCTACTTTTTCTGCCGAAAAAATAAGGCATAAATACGGTGGGATGTTTTCCAAAAATTCAATAAACCGCGCCTCTCCGCTCCCGCTTTTTTCGGCCTTTTTTTTGCCTTCTTCGAGAAATACGGCATTGTAAATCACCACAACCCTTTTTTCAGCCAACATCGGCATAACCCTGCAAACATTCACTATCTCGTCGTAAGTTACATCCTCCCCATCAAGCGCCTGAAAGTCTACCACCTCATACGCCTCGGGAACATATTTGCTTTTTATCTTCTCGATAGCTTCCCTTATAAGGAGCTTCTCCTGGCCGTAAAACAAATAAAGTTCTCCCATTTTCGTATCCTCTTTTCAAAAAATAATTTCGCAATATATTTTAACATCCTTATCCATGGTTTAAAAGTGTCTTTTGTCTTTTGAAAATTAATTGATTTTTTTCTGTGTGTACAGCCTTACGTTATTTCCCCTTATTTTAAAGCTGATGGCTCCGTGAATGTCTGTTCTAAACACTTTAATCTTACTTTTTTCCAAAAGTTCGATAACTCTAGGTGATGGATGTCCAAAACTGTTATTTTTCCCCACTGAGATCACCGCAAAGTCAGGGTTTACTTTATTTAAAAATTCTGGTGACGTGGAAGTGTTACTTCCGTGGTGGGCAATCTTAAGCACATCTGCTTCTACGTCGCATTCGGCCATCACATCCTTTTCCCCTTCAAAGCCGAGATCTCCGGTAAACAAAAACCTGAATCCCCTATAGATCATTTTTAGCACCACCGAATTGTCGTTATCGTCCTCAAAAAGCTCGTGCTTTTTCGGGTTTAAAACGTGAAAAACCGCTTCCCCAACACGGAAGATATCACCCCTTGAAACCGTAAGGACCGGTATTTTCTTTTTGGCCGCGACCTCCACCATCTTCCGGTAAATCTCAGAATAATCCGGATGGCCGATTACCACCGCATTTACATCCATTTCCTCAATTATTGATAAGAGTCCTCCGGCGTGGTCGGAATCAAAATGGGTGAAAACCACCACATCCAGCTTTCGAACACCCTGCTCGTAAAGATACGGCAAAACCACATCTTCTCCGATGTCAAAACTGCCCTTATAGTACGCGGGCATCCCGCCTCCGTCTATTAGGACCGTCCCCCCATCTTTTGTTTTTATAAAAATGCAGTCCCCCTGGCCAACGTCCAAAAAAGTCACTTCAAAGCCGGGTTTGACCCAAAATATGCTCCACGCTACGATTAAGAAACAAAGGCCGATAACGGCAAATTTTTGCCTTCTTTTTATCCCTAAGGCTTCCACTGGTGCAAAAACCGCGGCAATCAGGGCAAAATATGCCAAGACCGCAAGAGGTCCTAAAGAAGGAACCGAGAAGGTAGCAAAAGGCAGCCTTGACGCCAAGGTCGTTACCCAATCCATCAAAAAGACCAGCACTCCGGTTATTTTTACAATCGGGACAGCAAAAAACGGAAGGAAACTCACGATACCCGTCAAAAATCCTCCTAAGAGGGCTGCTCCAGCCAGCGGCACTATAATGAAGTTTAACAAAAAGCCTGCTAAGGATATTTTGTGAAAATAATATGCTAAGAAAGGAAAAAGCAGCAATTGAGCGGATATGAGGACTGCCAGGGAATCACGGAAGAAAGCGGGAATTGAAACGAAAAATCGCTGTAAAGGCTTGAAAAATAAGATTATACCTAATGTCGCAGCAAAGGAAAGTTGAAAGCTAGCCGAGAAAATATTGAAGCTGTTTGCCAAAAGCAGCAGAAAACCGGCAAAACCGAGGCTGTTTAGCGGATCGCTTTTCCTTCCGATCAACCTTCCGAGCATAACCACTTCCAGCATTACCGCCGCTCTCAAAACCGGCGGCGACATCCCCGCCATTAGCGAATAAAATAAAACAGCGATGTTGCCAAAAAAGAAACAAGCCCTCGGGGAAAGCTTTAAAAATTTCAATACCCCTTCCACTGCGGCGTAAACTATGCCAACGTTCAATCCCGAAGCCGTTAGGACATGGAGAACTCCTCCATCGCTAAAAGCTTTTAAAACATCTTCCGGGATATCCCCTTTAAGACCCAGCACGATTCCCGAAAGCAGGGATGCTAGTTTAGGTGAAAGCGCGCGCCGGTAAAAATTTTGTATCCTTTCCCTAAAATCTAAAGCGGATTTTACCAGCGGGTTTACATCAGCCCTGCCCAAATATTTCATTTCCCGGGAAAACATCGTAGCCGTTATGCCCTTTTGCACAAGATATGCCCTGTAATCGAATCCACCAGGATTTTCATAGTTGGTTGGTATACGAAGAAACCCAGAAAACTCCGTCGCATCGCCGTAATTCAATAATTCCGCTGAATCTTTACGGGCTACCGATACACGAATTTTGCCCGGAGCTTTAATGTATTTACCGTCCTGTAAAATATATAAAGTCTTGACTTCGTAAGTTACTTTTGTTTCATCAACCTCCGGCGGCGAAACCACAACGCCAACTACGGTTCTATAATTTCCCGCATAATTTGCTATGGTGCCTTCCAAATTGGTAGACCAGAAATTGTGGTATAAAGCCCCCGCAGTAAATACAATAATTCCCAGAAAAACCGTCTTTCGAAAATCCCGTGCAAAAAAATAAAATCCAAAACCTGCTATAAGCGCCAAAGCAAAGGGCCATAAAATTTTTATGTATTCTCCAGCAACAATGCCCGCAGCAAAGAATAAAAAGACAAATAAGAACGGGCGATACATAGCCCGACCTCCATAACTGTCATTTAGTTAATTTTACCATTTAGGATTGGGAAAGACAATCACCCCGGACCTTCATTCGTTTAAAATTTTAGCAACTTTTACTATTCAGGTAGATTGTCGATACTTCTTAAATTAGTCTTTTTTCTATAATAGTCTTGAACGCTTTTTCTCTGCGGCAAAACAGTCATATCGGGGTCACCCTCATAACCCCGCCACAGCCCTTGCTGTTATTTACCGGCTGTTCAATCGTCCCCATCCTGCCGCTTGATAACGCGGAAAGGCACGTGCTCCCCGGCCCGCGTCTTGCGTAAAGTTCCTTTACAGTTATCAACAACCCATCATAAATAAAGTCCTTTTCGGAGTCTTGGGGGTAGCCTTGAGTCTGAAGCCACCGAAGGTACGCATGATAGACTACAGAATGTAGGTGGCAGATTCCCTTCTCCCTCCCTCTAGTTTCGGCTCGCAGTAAGTCCTCTGCGGTGAATAAAGTTATTTGAGTATCATCGGTAATTCCTGCCTTGCCGTTTATGTCCGTAATAAGGTCAGTTATACCGTTTTCTCCATATTCCTTCTTAATTTCATTTGGTCTTAAAAACTCAACAGGCCGGCCTAAGGCATCACCGGTGGCTTCACCCAAAAGGCAGCCTCTAAAATGTTCTTTAGTTCTTTTCACAGAAACTTACCACCTTTCTTGGAATTGTACCCGGACACCAAGGAAAGGATAGAATAGCATGCAGAAAAGAGGGTAGGAGCTTCACCGGAAAAGCTTTTTAGCCGCTTTAAGAGCACGAGCCAGATAAGATTCTGGCGATTCGCAGCTGGCGTCTTTTATATCGGGGTGCCATGGTGCGCAACACTCCAGCGTAATTGGGCCGCTGTAGCCTACCGCATCCAAGTGGAGCCTAAGGTCTTCCCAATCGATGTTCCCTTCACCCGGCACCAGATGCTGATCTTCCGATCCATCATTATCGTGAAGGTGAAGAGCTCTGAGCAGATGTCCGTATCTGTCAAGTAGTGAAAGTCCGCCGGATACCAAAAAGGCATGACCACTATCATAGCAAAAGCCCAAATAATCAGAGCTAATGTTACAAAAAATGTATTCAAGGTAATCTGGCCGCTGCAAATTTTCAAGCGCTAGTGTAACCCCCAATCGTGAAGCTTCCTCCAAAAGCCGTAAAAGTCTTTGAATACCCGTATTTCCTACCGGAAACGAAGGAGAAGGGCCACCTGTTGGATGAATGACTAGAGTCGGTATTTCACAAGCCGCACAGGTCTTGATGCATTCGGAAAGCAAAGCTTCATAAGCGTCACCGTTCACGCCGTCGTCCCAAAGATAGTCTGCATGCTCATACGGTGCGTGGGCATTTACAACATTGAGTCCGTACCTTCGCGCAAGATCAACGTGTCCTGTTTTTTCCCCATCCGTATCGTAGAATTCGTCCCCCCACCACAGCATAACGCAATCGAAGCCCGCCTCTGATATAAGGCGGAGCCGCGTCTCCATCGGGAGCAGGTATCCAAACCATGCAAATATGCCGTATTGTTTCATGCTATCTCCTCACTTAATGTTTCGGGCGATATATAGATTATATAAGTCCTTCCAAGAACTGCTGCCTTAATTCCGGTTCAAACTTTTCTATGGCATAGCGCAGCATAGTCCTGGGCATAACTTTGTAATTCTCCTTAAGAAATTCGTATTCAACATCAAAGTTCCTATTCCCGATTTCCCTGAGCATCCAGCCTACCGCCTTATGTACTAGGTCATGTTCGTGGTTCAATAATATCCGCGCAACATTTAATGCATCATCAAACTCGCCCTGTTTTATGAAATAAAATGTTGACATTATGGCGATTCTTTGTTTCCACAAATCCGGTGTTCGGGCCATATCATACAGTATGGACTTGTCCTTATTAAAAAGATAGGGCCCTAAAATCTTCGGTGCGGAGGAGTCAACCAGGTCCCAGTTATTAACCGCCTTAATATTTCTGAGGTATGTATTTACTATTTCTTCCCTTTCCCGTTCATCTTTAGCCTTTTCGAATTTATAGACCAGCATGAAAAGCGCGGTGAGCCTATACTCATGAACCGGTTCGTTAAGCAATCTTTCAATATCTTTTATGTCGATAGAATTAAAATACCTTTTGGCAACTTTCCTTTGGTTAGGTACGGAAACTCCTATAAAACGATCTCCTTCCCCGTAACCTCCTTCAAAGGCACGGAAAAATCGCGGCAGAAAGGCAGCCTTTTCATTATCGATGTATTCACTCAACTCTTTTTTTATCTGGTCAATAATGCTCAAATACTTCACTCCATTCTTTTCTGTTTTTCAACCCTATTTGTCATATAGGTGATTATCACCGCCAGTAAAACAGGGACTATTTTCCCACCATCCGTCCTCCTTTTAAGCTAAGTTATGAATTAATTTCCAAATCCACTTAAAATCCTGGTAAGGACGGTATGGATTCTGCATAAGTAAAGCCCGAAAACCATAGCAGAAGTCCGTCGTCAAATTAAGTCGCGGTAAAAGCGCAAAATGCGGGGCGCAAAATCTTAACCGCCGAATATTATATAGAAAGCTCCTTTTCAGGGAGGTAGCCAAAATGACAAATGTCGCTGTCGCCGTCTCTGCTCAAGGGTACGGCCACGAAGGCGCTTTCGATTACAGGGCTTTCAAAACTGGCCACATAGTGATAAAACCCCATAACGGCAAGGAATTTTTGAAGATGCTTTCAGAAATTTCCAAAACCTCTGGGCCTATACACCTCATGAAGGTCTTCAGCCATTCTTACCCGAGGGGGATTATCATGACCAACTGGAGCGGCTTTTACGATGAGCCCGGCCCGAACGACACCCCGAACGCCGCATATATAAGCGACCTGGCCGAGCTCATTGATAAACGGGAGATCTTGTTCTCTGCAAATCCGCAAATAATGCTGTTTGGCTGTAACCTGGCCGGCAACTTCGCTGAAAAACTTTCAGCTGCGGTTTCGGGCACCGTTATAGCGCCGAGAGGTGACAGTTACCCCAAGATCCGGGGAAACCAAGAGACCGGAGTATTCATTGCAGTAACTCAATGGGAAGTTTATATAAGAGGAAGGTATGCTTATAGCGCCGGCAAGAGGCTAAGGGCCTGGTAACTCCTGAGGGCTACCAATCACCAAAAATAAAAAATTGTATAGCGAAAGCAATACGGGTATATTATAATTAAATTTGTGACAATTAAGGTGCGGGGAGGAAGACTATGTTCTTTTTTGGCATCTTCGGAATTCAAGACAGGGAAAAAATTATCAAAGAATTCGATGCGGTAATTTGTCCATCGTGCGGCAGGCTGTCCAGGGCTGAATTAATAGAAGTTTTTACCTATTTTCATTTCTTTTTCATACCCATCTTCCAGTGGAACAGGAGGTACTTTGTAAAGTACAGGTGCTGTCCCGCCGTTTACGCTATAGAAAAGGATTATGCCGAGGAACTAAAATCCGGAGCAAGTTTAGATACAAGCCGGCTGCATAAAGTATTCGGCCACGGCAATTACTGCCCGGATTGTGGAAGTTACGCCGATCCCTCCTTTAATTTCTGCCCTTACTGTGGAAGAAAAATCGATTAGCTTTCAAGGCTTTTTACCAGATCTGCCATCGTATAATACCCGGGTGCCTGGGTTATTATAAACCTCGCGGCTTTCAGGGCACCTGCCGCCAGCACCTTTCTGGAAGTCACTAGATGGCTTATTTCGATCGTTTCATCTTCTCCTCCAAAAATCACCCTGTGCTCCCCTACTAGATTGCCGGCTCGGATGGAATGAATGCCTATTTCGTTTCTGTCCCTCTTTTCCCTCCTGTCAGCCCTGCAGTAAACGTAATGGGCTTCATTTCTCACCTCTTTTATAGCGTCGGCTATCATGAGGGCTGTGCCGCTGGGAGCGTCGATTTTCTGGTTGTGGTGCCTTTCCACTATCTCTACATCGAAATCGCCCAGGATTCTGGCGGCCTGCTTGGCAAGCATCACGGTAACATACACGCCTAAAGACATGTTGTGGGACACAAACACCGGTACATCCTTCGAAACCTCAACCAACATTTTCTTATGCGATTCTTCAAAGCCGGTAGTTCCGACTACCATAGGAATTTTGCGGGAAGAGGCGTAACTGCATAAGTTTTCCAGTGCTCTGGGATTTGAAAAATCAACGATCACGTCGGCCTTTTCCTCTATTTTGATTATGCTGTCGTATATGGGAAACTTCCCTGATTCCGCCACAGTGTCGACTCCCGCCGCTATCTGCATGTCCTCTTCTCTTTCAACCAGTTCCGCTATGGTCCTCCCCATCTTACCTCTGGCACCGTTAAGGATTATTTTAATCATAAAAACCCTCCTTCACAGAAAAAATATACATAGTTCTAGTATATTCTATTGTCGTTCAAAAAGTTCCTGCAAAAAAATAAAAGCCTTCCTTGGTTAAGGAAAGCTTTTTTCTCCTAATTTATTTTATCATATAGTAAAAAGATTCGAGTTCTTCGTCATCCGCTCTGGGGAGTTTCACCTTCAATTCTCGTATTACCTCATCGTCGACTCGCACAAATTTATCTCCCAGCACACGGGCGCAGATATTGATGCTGGCAAGGGAATTTTTGTGGTGACTTACAAAATCCACTATTTCTTCTATCTGCCTTTGTCTGTCATCCACTACTAACACACCTCCACTATTATTTTTGACATCCGGGAGGTGATTTATGCCCTAAGCGAAACGTCCCCGCTCAGAATTCTCTCCACCCGGCCGTTTTCGCTTCGGACGAGGAGAGCGCCGTCGTCGTCTACGTCCAGGGCAATCCCTTCTACGGTAAAGTTCCTGCCTACAACCCGGACCCTCCTGCCCAGGTTACAGCAAAGCAGCCTCCACTCTTCAAGAATCTTTTTAAATTCTCCTGCCTCGAGGCAATTATAGTAATCCTCGAAACGGAAGAGAAATCCCGTCAAAATATCCAAGCGGTCTTGCGCCTCACCTTTGGCAATTTTAAGCGAAGTTGCGATTTCTTTTAATTCGCCGGGAAAGTCGTCGTTGTTAACATTGATTCCAATGCCCATTACGACATAATTAATGCCGTCTATATCGGCGCTCATTTCTGTCAAAATGCCGGCAACCTTTTTGCCCTCCACCAGTATGTCATTAGGCCATTTTATATGGCAGGTGACCCCCGTTCTTTCTCTAATGGCCTTTGCAGCAGCTACAGCGCCCGTCATGGTGATTCTGGGGGCTTCGTAGGGCTGTATAACGGGCCTGAGGATGATCGACATCCATATGCCCACCCGCGGAGGAGAAAGCCACACCCTTCCCATTCTCCCTTTTCCCCCGGTCTGCTCTTCCGCTATAACCAGTGAACCATGATGTGCACCCTCTCCCGCTAGTTTTTTCGCTTCTTCGTTGGTAGAAGCCGTTGCCGGGTAATAATAAATCTTGCGGCCGAGAAACGTAAGCTTGCTTTTAGCTATAATCTCTTCCGGCAAAAGAAGGTCCGGCGATTTTTTCAAGCAATAACCGACTCGCGGCAGAGAATCTATTTCGTACCCAACCTGTCTCAAATGGTTTACTTGCTTCCAAATAGCGGTACGGCTAACTCCGAATCTCGCGCTGATTTCCTCCCCGGACACGTACTGGCCTTTTTTCGAAAGGAGCAGTAATAAAAGCTCATTTAAAGAACCGTCCTTTGATATCATAAGCAAAAATCCACCTTTTCACCAAACCGGTATTTATGCTATATATATAGTTTAATTTACCGGACGTCTCTGCGTCAATGGCAAAGGAAAAACTGCCGGAATAATACTCCGGCAGTTTACACGACATTATTTTTCAATTATCATTTCGCCGCTAACGGGTACGCCCTGAAGGGTATCCTTGACAGGACACCTTTCTTCTATCATTTTGTACAGTTTCTTTATGTTTTCCTCCGGGGAATCGGAAACTATGTACATCCTGTAGCGTATCTCGGAAAAGCCTTTTCTAACATTCGGATTTTTCCCTAGAAATCCGTCGGGATCCAGGTCTCCCTCAAGTTCCACGGAAAAACCCTTCAATTCTACGCCGCACATCGGCGCGAAAGCACTGGCTGCGATGGTCATGCAGCCCCCCAGAGAACAAAGGAGCATCTCAACGGGGTTCATGGCAGTATCGGTTCCGCCGAGGTCTTTGGGTTCGTCGAGGGTAACCTTAAAACCCCTGGCGGTTGCTTCGGCTACCAACCCGCCTTTCCAATCCGCTTTAGCTTTGAAGGTCACTTTTGCCATAATGATACCTCCCAGTTTAAAATTGATTTCAATGCATAAGGATTAATAAGCGGCAGGGAATACCTGCCCTGCCATAAATGGACTTTCCAGTGAAATCTTAGATTTCTTCGCCGGCGTGTGTCCGGCGTTTTACACACTACTACTCATCCATCGCATCGTCCGTATAATACTTTGGTTCTGTCTTTTCGTTGCCCAAATAATGGAGATTGGCATAAATGTTTACGGTATGGGCGTTTTTATTGTGCTCGATTCTTACATCGCTCGGAACCGCATCGTCCTGGTGGTAATTTAGGTACTGTTTCAGGATATCATGAGCGTTTTCCTCGCTGATGGTTTCATAAAAGGTCAGGTAATCCTTTTCGGGAATTTCCAAGATTATGTTGTGCAGACCATCTTTTACCGCCCTGGTCTCCCTTATAGAATTCAACACGTGCAAACAACCTCCTGCTTCATTCTTTTTCCTTTTTTTCTCTGTTCTTCACGGTAAGATTATTGGGCGGCGTCTTCATAGGATTTTCCCGCTCGAACTCCTCGGATAACTCATAATTTTCCGGCCTTTCGTCGTCGACAAGCTCGCCCCTGAATCTTAGCCTATCCATCGGAGGCACGGGTTTTTTTATGATGATATTTTTTTTATCTTTCCTGGGTCCGGTCATGCCAATTCCTCCTTAATCTTATTTCAATTTTAGTATTCTCAATCGAAAACACCCCTATTAATGGGATTAATAAGAAAAGAGGCCCTTTATATAAAAAGGCGTCTTTTAAAATTATCCTTCGAGATATTTGATGAAATCCCCGCTTATGTCCATAACCGTTATGTCTATATCCTTTACTTCTCCCAGGATCTCTCTGTAAACCCGGGCTACATCCTTTTTGGGAACACCTCCGACACCGGTGGCCAACGCCGGCAAAACCATGGATTTTATTCCCATTTGCCTGGCCTTTTCAAGCAGCGATTGGAGGCATTTTCTAACGATCTCTACACTGGAGGGCTCTGCAGGTCTTTTCATCGTAACCGCATGAAAAATGTATTTTGCTCTTAAGCCCCCGGCGGTAGTGACGTAAACGTCGCCCGGCCGCGGGTCCGTCTCCTTGCAGATTCTTATAGCCTCATCTTCTATGACCTTGCCGCCGGCCTTTTTAATGGCGAGGGCGACACCTCCGCCCATCGGGCCCAAACCGTTGGCAGCATTTACGATAACATCCGCCTCGGCCTTGGTTATATCCCCTATAACGACTTTCACATTACCACCTCCGATCAGATTAACTGTGGGAAACGCAGGCAACCTCTTCCAGCTTTGTTTTCCAGTAGTCGCGCTTCTCTTTCAGCTCTTTTATTATTTTAAGGTCCTGTTCGATATGGAGGCCTTCTTCCACCTTGTTCTCTGCAACAAGAATGGCCTCCTCAAAAGTGTCAAGAGCTCTTTTAAACAATTCCTTTGCATATACCGCTCTTTCCCTTTCGTGAGGCCATTGGGACTTTTTCGAATCTCTTATAATGGTTTTTAAGACATCGAAGAACTTCTCCCCTTCAGTGTAGAGATTTATGCTGAACTCTAGATCTTTAATCATATTATAACAACCTCCTGGCCGCTTTTACTATATAATTTCCACAAAAATTTTAAAATTCCTTTTCATTTTCTAAAAAAATTTATATTTTACTCATAAGACAGCGCCTAAACCAGCCAAGGCCAGGATCAATAGCCACACTTCCTCATTAAGGGGTACGGTCCGGAATATAGCCTGCAGCTCTGGTATGTATACAACCCCGAAAAGCATCGCTGCCGAACATACGACAGCCAGCGTCAGGTACAGGTTAGAGAACGGATTCTGTTCCCATACGGCTGCGCTCTCCGACCTGCACTCGAAAGAAAAAATCAGTTGGGAAACTATCAGGGTACAGAAGGCAACGGTCCTGGCAAACGACAGATCCCCATGCCCGTAATGATTGGATATCAGGTATGCGGCTATGGTAGCCAGGCTTATCAAAAATCCCCTGTAAAATATCCTGCGCCCCATGCCCCTCGAAAAAATGCTCTCGTTTTTTTGCCGCGGCTTGCGGCTCATGACATCCTTCTCCGGCGGGTCAGCACCCAGGGCTATTGCCGGCAGTCCATCGGTCATAAGGTTCATCCAGAGAACCTGTATGGGAAGTAGGGGTATGGGAAGTCCAAGAAGCGACGCCCAAAGCATTGTCAGAACTTCTCCGGTATTGCACGAGAGCAGATAACGTATGAATTTACGGATGTTATCGTAGATTATGCGGCCTTCTTCCACAGCAGCGACGATGCTGGCGAAGTTGTCGTCCATTAGGATCATGGCCGAAGCTTCCTTAGTCACATCGGTACCGTTCCTGCCCATCGATATGCCTATATCGGCTTCCTTAACCGCAGGGGCGTCGTTTACTCCATCGCCGGTCATCGCCACCACGTGGCCTTTTTTCTTCAGAGCCCGCACAATCCTGAGCTTATGCTTCGGGGTCACCCGGGCGTATACGGAAACGTCGTCAACGCAATTTAAAAAGTCGGTTTCGGACATATCGTCGAGCTCCTGCCCGGTAAGAATTTTACCCCCTTCGCTCGTTATGTTGAGCTCCCGCGCCACTGCCAAGGCCGTGGCCCGATGGTCACCGGTGATCATCACGGGTCTTATACCAGCCGAAAAACACTTTTCTACAGCAACTTTCGCTTCAGGTCTTGGAGGGTCGATCATGCCGATTAGACCTACAAATATCAGGTTTCGCTCAAGGTTAGTATCTGAAGTCTGCGCCAGATTCACCTTTTTGTAAGCAAAGGCGAGAACCCTGAGAGCTTCTCTGCCCATATCCTCGTTGATTTCTATGATTTTCTTTTTATCGGCATCGGTAATTTCCTTTAGCTTTCCGTTTACCTCAATTCCATCGCATAAGCCGAGCACTACATCGACGGCCCCTTTAGTAAATAGGAACAGTTCTCCCCTCCTCGACTTTACGAGTACCGACATGCATTTCCGTTCGGAGTCAAAGGGAATTTCTTTAATCCTTCGATAGGCTTTTTCCACATCGCTCTTTAGTATATTCGCCTTGGCCGCTGCCACCAGCAGTGCGGCTTCCGTGGGGTCACCGGAAGGGATAACTTCCCTGGATTTTAAAAACTTTCCTAAAAGACCCGCTTTGGGTTCGGTCAGTTCCGCGTTATTACATGAAACCGATATTTCGAGCAGTTTTTTAAGTCCGTGCGGCAGGTCCCGGAGCAGCCTGCCATCCTGTGTCACAAAATCGCCTTCGAGCCTGTAGCCGCTCCCCGTAACCGTCAGTATCCCGTCATCAACGTATATTTTTCTAACGGTCATCTTGTTTTCAGTTAAAGTACCGGTCTTGTCGCTGCAGATGACCGTGGCGCATCCGAGAGTCTCCACAGCTGTCAGCTTCCTGATGAGCACATTCTTTTTAACCATTCTCTGGACGCCCAGCGTGAGAACCATGGTCACCACGGCCGGGAGCCCCTCGGGAATCGCAGCTACGGCAAGACTCACGCCGAACAGGAACATGTCATACAGGTTTTCCCCTCTTATAACCCCGAGCAGGGCGACTATAACGCATATAGCAAGGCAGATAACCACCAGCTGTTTGCCCAGGTGATCCAGGCGCTTTTGAAGGGGCGTCTGTTCCTCTTCTATCTCTTCTATCATTCCGGCGATTTTGCCCATTTCGGTACCCATACCTATTTGGGTCACCAGCATTTTACCCCGGCCGCTCACTACCATAGTCCCCATAAATACCAGGTTGGACCTATGAATTTTCAGACCTTCCTGGTCCCGGCTTTCCGCTGACTTCTCCACCGGCACTGATTCCCCGGTCAGCACCGACTCGTCTATTTTGAGATTTTCCGCCTCGAAGAGTTCTCCGTCGGCCGGTACTATATCCCCGCTTTCCAGAATCACTACGTCTCCGGGCACCACGTCTCTGGCGGGTATAACCGTGATTTTCCCATCTCTCAGAACCCTGGCGGTCGGCGCCGTCATTTCCCTGAGGGCCTGGAGGGATTTTTCGGTCCTGTACTCCTGGACGAAACCCATTATGCCGTTTAAGATTACTATTGCCGTGATGGCTACGGCATCGGCTATTTCCCCCAGATAAGCGGATATTAAAGTGGCACCCAACAGCACCAGGGTTATCGTGTCCTTAAACTGGTTTAAGAAGATGGCAAGCGGTGGAGTTGTCCTGAATTCCTTTAATTGATTTTCCCCGAATAGTTTTTTCTTCAGAGGTATTTCCCGACTGGATAAACCTCTGCTAAGATCTGTGCCCAAAGAGTCCAGCATTTTTCACCCTCCATCAGGTAACTTATACACTTTAAAATTTATTCCCGAGTCTTGGGGTTTATGTCTTAATAATATCGCGTAAACATTTTATCCGAACACCTTTCTGACTATGTACACCGATGCCACAAAGCTGACGAAATCCGCAAACAGTCCCACGGGAATAGCATACCTCGTCTTTCTGATCCCCACGGAACCGAAGTAAACTGCTATTATGTAAAAGGTAGTGTCGTTGGAACCGACCAGCGTCGATGCAAGCCTTCCTATAAAGGAATCAGGACCGTGGGCATCGAAGGTCTCCAGCATCATCCCCAGTGCAGCCGGTCCCGAGAGGCTTCTAACTATAGACAGTAAAAGAGCGTCAGCCGGAACTTCGAAAAAGGAGACCATTGGGTAAAGGACTTTTACCATAAGGTCGACGGCTCCTGACTCCCGAAATATGCCGATGGCTACATATATGCCTATCAAGTAAGGAATGAGCTTTATGGCCATTAAAATACCTTCCCAAGCTCCTTCCACGAACACTTCGAATACCCTTACCTTCCTGATGATCCCGTGGAGAAAAACCGCAGAAATTATAAAGGGGATGACCCACGAAAACCCCGACATTTCACCCGTCACGCCGTTCACCCCCAAAAGCTTCTTTTCCTGTTTAAAATTCTCATGACGTAATCTAGGGCAATTGCAGCAAGAGTTGAACATATGGTGGCGAAAAGGATCGTCCCTACTACCTCGGACGGATTCTTGGAACCTGCCGAAGCCCTAAGGGCAATTATTGTGGCGGGTACCAGAGTTACGCCGGATGTGTTAATTGCAAGAAAGGTGCACATGGCTTCCGTAGCCGTATCGGGGTGGCGGTTGAGTTTTTGCAGTTCTTTCATTGCTTTGAGCCCGAAAGGAGTGGCCGCATTGCCGAATCCCAACATGTTGGCGCTCAGGTTCATCAAAATACAGCCTAAAGCCGGATGTCCCTTGGGTATCGATGGAAACAACCAGGCGAAAAGTGGTGCTATAATCCGGCTCATCCGGTCTATTAGGCCGGAGGCCTCCGCAACCCGGGCCACCCCCAGCCATAGGCTTACAATACCCATAAGGCTTATAGCCCTTTGAACGGCGCTTTCTGTCGAAGCCATGACAGCGGGAGTTATCGAGTCAAGCTTTCCATTTAAAGCCGCCACAAATATGCCTCCGAGTATGAAAAAAGAAAAAACCCCGTTCACCGGCCTACCTCCTTTTTTAAATCTAATCAATCGTGGATTATCACGAGGGCGCCTTCCGGGATGTTTTCGTAAAACCACTTGGCATCTTCGTCCTTTAACCTTATACAACCGTGGCTGGCAGGTATACCCAGCTTTTCGTATTCTTCCCGGATGAGATTCCAGTCCCTGTCCCTGGGCATCGAATGAAAAAGATAATTGTCTTTTATCCTCACCCAGTAAAATGCCCCTTGGCCGAACCTCTCCGACCAGAAACGGACTCCCCTGTCTTTTATAGTAAAGTACCCCAGCGGTGTCTCCGTCTCGGGTCCAGGCCTACCCCCCGAAGCCAGCATCGTCTTTACTATTTTGTCGCCCCTGTAAACCATTACCTTCTGCAGGCTCCTCAGGTTCACCTCCACCCATAATCTATCTCCCATATCCTTTGTGACAAATTTGAAATTATAGGGTTTCAGCTTTTCACCGTACACAGACTTACCCTGAACCGTGACTTCGTAACTTCTCCCCGGCATAAAAACCGAATGTGGCTTAAACTCGGCAGTTTTGCCGTTCACCCTTACATCGCCGGTCATATTGCTCACTTTTATGCTGACCTCTTGCATTTCCTGATCAAAGTTGACGGTAAGAACCGTATACGGCATAACATCGTTCTCGCCGTCACGGGGCGCAGTAGATACCACTTTCGGAATTCCAGCCACCTCGAACCACTTGTTAAAGCCGGTTATCCCGCTCCGGCCCCCGTCAAATCTTATGCCGTATCTCCTGCCGGGTTCCAGAGGCTCCCGCGGGATCACCTGCCACCGGCTGTTATCCCTGAATAGTTTTTCTATTGCCAGCGGTATGTAGCAGGGCCTTAAGGTAAAATCGAAATCGGCTCTGAGATATTTTGAAAGCTCCTCGCCGCTGACCGGGGTACTGAAACTCAAAATAACGGGACCTTTGCTGGGAACCGGTGAAGAAATCTCTGTTAGAAATGGTCGTATATTTACCCTGTAATAAACTTTCACGCTCTTGTAAATTCCGGGTATCGCGGTCTTCAGCGGCTCGATATAAAGCATTGTCTTAAATCCCCGGGGAAGTCCCTTTTCCAGAGCATATATCTCGAGAGTTTTATCGTCGATCCAGCGGATGGTCTTTAAAAACTCCATCCCCGGCCTTTCGGACTCAAGGTTAATTTTGTCTTCCACATCCCTCTGTATTACGGGCACGTAAAAATTTACGGTTATCCTGACCAACCCGGTGTCGTTGAGCTGTTCAATCACAACGCCGTTTAACCGGGATATCATGATCCAGACGGTGATTACCAGCATTACGACCAAAAGGTAATATCGCGCTTTCACCAGCCCACCCCCTTATTAAACTATTTTTATGACGAAAAAAAATGAATTTTGACCGAAAAAGTAAAAAAGGATGCCCGGATAAGGCATCCTTTTAAACGTCATTTTTTATTATTCTAGATATCCCTGAAAGAAAATCGCCTCACGGCCATCCATAGCATGAAAATCGGGTAGACCGCTGAGTAGATCATCATTGCGATGCTGGGCTCATACCCTCCACCCAAAATATTATTGACCGTGAAGCTCAATCCGTCCGTTGTAAATAAGAGCGAGTTCATCTTCCGGTACAGCACATCGATGGGCAGTATCAGGCTCGATATTATACCCGCATTTATAAGCCCCTGGGCGCTCCCCCCGTTGCGGGAGAGCAAATACCCTATCTGCTCCATCCAACCCCCGATTAGCGCAAACCCGTAAAGCATAACCACCATAATGCCCGTATTGAGTGTCGACATCCGGGAACTTCCCCATAAAGAAACCGAAAGCAGAATAATGGGACTTAAAATGAACAAAAGCGCGCTGTAAAAAAGATTTGAAGGGGAAAAAATCATCCTGGCTCCAAAGAATTTATTTAAAAAGATTATAGCGAAGAAAAGGACAATGCCGTAAAGGGAGATCATAGCCCCTATCCCTAGGAATTTCCCCACAACTATTTCCCATCGCTTTACCGGTTTTACCAGCACCGCCTGCATTACACCGCTTTCGATATCGGCGGACAGCGCCCCAACCGACGATAAAACTACCAGGAAAGCGATTATGAGTCCGGCGAAATAAAGGCCTATGGAAATGAGTTGTGAAGAAAGTGTAACCGCAATAACGGGAGACCGGGGCAAATCTTTATACGCCTCCTTAAGCCCGTACCCGTAAAGGGTCAGGAAGACCAGGGTAAGAACTATTACTAGCAGCAGCGCCCTTTTATTTAACATTTCTTTAAACGAATACTTCATTACCGTTATCACCGGTCTTCCCTCCCCGGAGCAAATTCACAAAGAGTTCCTCCAGAGATCCCCCGACAACCTTCAATTCGTATAAGGGTGTCCCTGATTCCACGATTATCCTGGCGATTGTTGGTATATCCTCCCTGTGCTTCACCTTCAGCGATATAAATTCACCTCTCTGTTCGATCTCTTCGGCAGCAACCGACAGAGCCTCGATGAGTCCTGCCGCAGGAGTTCCCGTTCTTATCACCACATGCGAACTCGAGTAGAGCATATCTTTGAGACTGCCCTGGGTGATTATTCTACCCTTGTTGATTATTGCCACTCTGTCGCACACCATTTCCACTTCGCTCAAGAGGTGACTGTTTAAAAAAATAGTTTTCCCGCGGCTCTTCAGTTCCCTTATTATCTCGCGTATCTCTACCCTCCCGACGGGATCAAGGGCCGAAGTGGGCTCGTCGAGAAATACGAGCTCCGGGTCCGGCAGAAGGGCTACCGCAAGTCCCAACCGCTGCTGCATTCCCTTGCTGTAACCGGCCACCCTTTTTTTCTCGTGCCCGGCAAGCCTTACAAGTTCCAGCAGCTCTGTTATTCTTCTCTCGGGCCTTGGCATTTTATAAAGCTCGGCGTGAAACCTCATAACTTCAAGCCCAGTCATCCAATCGTGGTACCTGAAATTTTCGGGCAGGTAGCCGATTCGACCTTTCACCTCTGTATTCCCCAGGGGCCTCCCGAGGATGGTGGCGGTGCCGGAGGTGGGGCGCAAAAGCCCCACCAGAGTTTTTACCAGTGTACTTTTGCCGGCACCATTCGGCCCCAGGAATCCAAAGATTTCCCCTTGCTCGACTTTTAGGTTTATATCGACGCACCCGCCCTTTCCGCCGTATTGTTTTGTAAGCCCAAAGGTTTCTATGACCATGGCTTCACCTCAGAAGACTTGCTATTTGAAGTAATTCCTGCTGCGACAGGTTACCCTCTATGTTGAAAATCGTCTCACCGTCGATCCATATAATGGCGTTGTAGCCCCACGATTTTTTCATCAAAAGACCGGGTTTACCGTTAACAATTATCTCTTCCGTATCCACTTCTTCTGCAGGTACGGGCAGCGGTACGGTGGTGTTCCAGTCCTCGATACCGTAAAGCTGCTCCCTCAGGTTATCCGGCAGGAAAGGAAGCGCCAGCACCGCCTGCCTGACGGCCTCCAGGTCCACGCCCTCCGGAACCTGTATATTCGGAGCTCCCATCTGGGTTAAAGAGAAGGATTTATATTCTTCACTTTTAGCAGTATTTTGGATAAAGTACTGCTGTACAGTACCTTTGGTGTTTATGACGAAGGTTTTTCCATCCAGTTCCTCCGGCAACAGTTTGGTGCCTCCCAGCGTTGATATCAGCTTGTTCATGTTGGCCACGTTTGGAGTAATTTCTATGCGCATGGGTTTCTCCAGCGCAGCAGAAGCCAATTTAAAGCCTCCGGGAGCCTTCAGCGACCTGAAATTAAAGCCAACTTTCTCAGGAAGTAAACCTATCTCCTCAGGTTTGACTTCTTCAAAGCCACCACCAGTGGCTTTAACTCTACCGTACTGTTTTAGATCTATATCTCTTATCCCTCTTCCATTTAACTGTTGCTTAATGTGCTCTAGGTCTTCCAGAGTGATTTTAACAGCTTGGACCTTCGATATCCTGAATATGCTCAGAAAATCCGCCGCCGCATCCCTGACGGGAGCAAACCATAGCGTCGACGAAACCAGCAATGCCGCCGCAAAACCGGCGATGGCTCTTCCGTACTTTCTCACCAAATCCGACACTCCCTTCCTCATCATTACGTATTTAAAGCGCTTTTTGATATATTCCTCGCCGGGGTTAAAGCCTACGGCGAGTTTGCTTCGGGCGAAATCGTTTAGGGCCTTCAATTCACCCACCTGTTGTGTACAGGTCTTACAGGTTTCCAGGTGGACTCTTATCTCATTTTCTTCTTCCCGACTCAATTCACCGTCCATAAATGCCTGCAATACTCCCTCATCATAACACACAGGTTACACCCCCTTTTCATAAAGTTCTTTGAATCTCCTTTGAGCCCTAGCTATGAGAGTACCCACCGAAGTCTTTTTTACTCCCAGAACTCCTGCTATTTCCTCGTAGCTGTAACCGGAAAGTTTCAGGATCAATATGGTCCTGTCTCTTTCATCCATCCTCTTCAGCACCTGCCGGACGTAGATCTGCTCTTCCTGCGCGTATGATGGAGAATACATTTCTGTTCCCTTAAAAAGACAGGCTTTTATCTCCCTATGTATCCGGTTGTTTTCACCTCTTATATGATTATAAGCCACATTTTTTGCCACCTGAAAAAGCCACGCTCCTATACATTCTTCTTTTTCGGGGGGATTCCGGTAAAATTTCAAAAATACCTCTTGCGCAAGGTCTTCTGCAAGAAAAGGATCGTTTAATATATATAGCAGCTGTTTATATACCTTACTGTAATAATTGGTAAACACCTCTACGTAGTCCAGAAACAACACCCCCGTCCCGAGCTCGGGCTTCCGTATATATAGACACAGCAAAAGCAAAAAATGTGACGGGTTCAATTAAACCTTAACTCTACCAGCGCTTCTCCATATATAACTACTTTTATCGTACTTTATCCTTTAAGGCAATTTTTTAAAAAGCCACCAAAAAACCCGGCTATTTTAAGCCGGGTCGCCGATTCAGTCTTCGAGGTAAATTTTTTCGCCGTCGGTCCTAACCAGTTCTTTAAAAGCTTCCAGGAGCCGCCGTGTTATTGTTCCGGGCTTGCCGTCGCCAATTACCCTGCCGTCGACTTTCACTACAGGGATGGCTTCAGCGGCCGTGCCGGTTAGGAAGCATTCATCCGCCGCATATACTTCGTAACGGGTGAAAAGTTTTTCCTCCACCTTTATACCGAGCTTTTGCGCCAGCTCGATTATAGCATTTCTTGTAATACCTATGAGTATTCCGGAGTAGGTCGGCGGAGTAATCAGGACACCGTCTTTGACTATGAAGATATTGTCCCCTGTACATTCGGCCACGTAGTCATCGGTGTTAAGCATAAGGGCTTCCATAACTCCCGCCTGGTTTGCCTCTATTTTCGCCATTATATTATTTAAATAATTCAGGGTCTTCACCTGGGGATTTACGCCTTCCGGCGTATTCCTGCGCGTGGCCGCAGTTATTATTTCGAGCCCTTCCTCGTACATTTTCTGAGGGTACAGCACGATTTTATCCGTTATGCATATGATGGTGGGTTTACTGCATTTCCTGGGATCGAGCCCAAGGTCCCCCTCCCCCCGTGAGACAACCAGCCTGATATACGCGTCTCTTAAACGATTCCGCCGCAGAGTCTCCAGTACCACCTCTACCATTTCATCTTTGGAAAGCGGTATATCGAGCATTATCGCTCTTGCTCCGCTGTAAAGTCTATCGATATGCTGTCTTAACCGGAATACTCTACCGTCGTAAGCCCGTATGCCCTCAAAAACTCCATCACCGTAAAGGAAGCCGTGGTCAAATACCGAAATTTTTGCTTCCTCCTTCGGAAAATAACTGCCGTTGATGTAAACCTGGATACTCATTTTTAAAACCCCCTGATTTTTATTATTTTTATCAAAAAATTAATCCCCTCAGCCCCTGAGATACACGTCATATCTCAGGGACGAGGGGAGTTTTCCACGCGGTACCACCCTGATTTACCCGAACCGTCATTAAAGGCGGGCCTCGTTCATTTAACGCTTTGATGCGGCTCCGGACTACTCAAATTTCGCCCGGGCTGTTCCGGAGTGATTAGAAATCAATGATCCGGTACCGGCTTTCACCTTCCCCGGCTCTCTTTGACCGTGATCATTAATTCCGTCTCCTTCATCACATTTTTGCGGTTTTTGATTATAAAAAAACAGCGGTTAGTTCTTTTAGGAACTTGCCGCTGGAGCCTTTTATGCTCACGGTGTTCCGGGTTTCCCCGGATTGTACCGCTCGGTCGCTGACGCCTTATGGCCGGAACCCTAAGGTACACTTCCTAATTATGCTTTAGACTGGAAAATTATTCGGATTTGATATGTATTTTAACACCAGCTTTTTGCTGTTGTCAAGGGGGCTGACATAAAATTTTGTAGATGAGCCACAGTTTCGTTCACACTACTTTATTAAAGTGAAAAAGACATTGCAAAAGGGTGGGTATCCCTGGGGTATTATGGATATGGAACAACAGAAACCCACTAAGGAGGGATCCCACCCAATGACATTATACCAAAAACTTAAAGCTTCGGGTAATCCCCAGGCTGTTGCTCAAATCACTATCTCTTTACTTGAGTCTCATTCCGTTAAAGAAACCGCTAAAATCTTGGGTGTTACTCCAAGATGGGTGTATAAATTAAGAGAGCGTTTCAGGCTTTCTAATGGGGATATATCGGCCTGTATCAAAAAACGAGGACCTAAATTCCGCATGCCTAACAGAACTCCGGAGCACATCGAAAATTTGGTCGTTACTCTGGCAAAAGAAACTAATCTGGGCTCTAAAAGGCTGGCATTGTTCATTAAAAATACCTTCAATATTCAACTTTCCCCTTTTACTATTCGAAATATTAGAAGACGTTACGGTATACACTGCCGTAAACACAAGACGATTACCGGCTCCCGCCGATTTGCTACAGATTTCTCCGCCTTCGAACCTTTGCAGCTCTGGCAGATCGATGCAAAACATATCGCCGATCAATCGGCTTTGCCTCCCGAAGCTTATGCATCTATTTTCAAAAATAAGCTGCCTCCTTTTCAGTTCACTGCTATTGATATTAAAACAAGGTTGCGCTTTATTGCGTATGCCGATTCTCTCGATTTTAAAAATGGGTTGACTTTCATGCTGCTTGTGGCAGCCTGGCTTAGAGCCTTCGGTGTAAAACATCAACTCTTCTTTCAAACAGACAATGGAGCAGAGTTCGGAGGCAGTGCCGGCTCTCGTAAAAGAAAACTCATTCAAAAACTTATTTTCGATCATTGGAACGTATCTTTGCTTAATATCCCGGAAAGGAATAAGGAAACAAATTGCTTCGTTGAACGCTCTCACCGCACTGATGATGAGGAGTTTTACGCTTTAAACTTGAAAAAAGTAACTTCAAGGACTTCATTCCTAAAGATGGCTCAAAATTGGATACTATATTTCAACTACAGGCGGCCGCATTTTGGCAAAAACATGAATGGAATGACTCCTGTTGAGGCGTTGAAGTTTTATCGCTGCTTTTATCATCCTGCAATTGGTTCTATGCCTGTAGTTGTTTTGGATCAGCTTTCTAATTACACTTCTTTGCTTTTTGACATCTCTTCTTTGCCCTGGGATAACCTGCCCAGAAATAAAAAGCTATTGAACGAAACTATGGCACATTACAGCTGACATAAAATTTTGTAGATGAGCCAGAGTTTCGTTAAGTAAAAAAGACATTGCAAAGGGTGGGTATTCCCGGGGTATTATGGATATGGCAAACCAAAAACCCATTAAGGAGGGATCCCACCCAATGACATTATGAGGCTATCGCTCAAATTTGAAGTGTTAAGGTTTTATCGCTGCTTTGAAGGTATCACCTACTTTACGTCAACTATACCCCTGTACACCAGACCCCTCTGGCAGTCGACCGTGATTTCCTCGCCCGTCACCAGCCTTTCGGTGGCCCCTTCGGCACCTACGATAACCGGGATTCCGAGTTCAACACCGACGATGGCAGCATGGGATGTAAGCCCTGCTTCTTCGGCAACTATTGCTGAGGCTCTCTGTATTGCTGGCATGTAATCCTTATCCGTGGAATTCACTACCAGTATAGAACCCGCTGGCATGGCCATCGCCTCCTTCAGGGTTTTGGCCACATATGCTACTCCATGTACCGATTTTGTCCCGATACCTGTACCTTTGAGGATCACGTCACCCACCACCTGGACGCGTATGAGGTTTGTCGTGCCGCTGACGTAGAGAGGAACCCCGGCGGTGATAACCACCAGGTCGCCCTTTTTTATAATCCCGGAATTTAATGCACCGCTCACGGCTTCCCTGAACATCTCATCGGTAGATTCGGTCTCATTAATTTTTATGGGGATAACGCCCCACACCACCTGTAGTGTCCTTGTTACTTTTTCCCTGGGCGTAACGGCTATTATGGGAACGGGTGGTCTGAACTTGGCCACCATGCGGGCAGTATATCCGGATTTTGTAGAGGTGATTATGGCACTGGCTGCCAGATCCTTGGATATAGTGTACGTGGCATGGCTTATGGCATCAGTGACGGTCCTTATACTTGTCTGCCTTTTGCATGCCGTTATGTCAAGGGAAATGGTTTCTTCGACCTTCTCGGCAATTCGAGCCATCATCCTGACGGCCTCCACCGGAAAATCGCCAGAAGCGGTCTCTCCTGACAGCATTATAGCATCGGTGCCATCCAGGATTGCGTTGGCCACATCGGTGGTCTCTGCCCGGGTTGGCCTGGGGTTTCTTATCATCGACTCCAGCATCTGGGTGGCTGTGATCACCGGCTTACCGGCCCGGTTACACTTTTCGATGATCATTTTCTGTACGATGGGCACCTCTTCGACGGGTATCTCTACTCCCAGGTCTCCCCTTGCGACCATCACGCCGTCAGCGACTTTAATTATCTCATCCAGGTTCTGGACTCCCTCTTGACTTTCGATTTTGGCTATTATCTGTATATCCTGGCCGCCGTTGTTCTCGAGGATTTTTCTTATCTCTATAACGTCGGAGGCCTTCCTTATAAAGGAAGCGGCTATAAAGTCCACTCCCATTTCAATGCCGAACAGTATATCTTGCACGTCCTTTTGGGTTACCGCCGGAAGGGGGATCGATTTCCCGGGGATGTTAACCCCCTTTTTATCGCTCAGATCTCCATCGTTCATAACGGTGCACAGGATTTCTTTTTCCTTTACCTCTTTTACTTTAAGTTCGATGAGGCCGTCGGCCAATAAAATCCTGTCACCGTCCCCCACCACTCGGGGCAGGTCTTCGAAATTCACGAAAGCCCTGTTCTCATCGCCCTCGACCTGATACGTGGTAAGGGTAAATTCTTGTCCCTTTTTAAGGCGTACCTTCCCTCCGGCAAAGGTCCCCAGCCTAATCTCAGGACCCTTTGTGTCGAGCATTATCGCAACGGTAGCACCTAACTCCTTTTCGACCTGGCGAATAGTCAAGATTCTGGCCCTGTGTTCCTCATGATTGCCGTGAGAAAAGTTGAGCCTCGCTACATTCATTCCGGATTTAATCAATTCTCGCACGATCTCTTTTTTTTCGCTGGCAGGTCCGATAGTGCATATTATCTTGGTTTTTCGCATATTCAACACCTACCCTCTTCAAATAGAGAGGATGTTCGCCAGTTCATATAGTTCCATATTAAACGGTTTATTAGTTGTGAGTATTTGTTCCAGATCCGTCACCAGCAGTTCTCCTTTAACCCATCCCACCATCTTGTTGCTCACACCGCTTTTCAGAAGTTCCACAGCTTTACCGCCCATCTGGCTGGCCAGTATGCGGTCAAAGGCTGTTGGCGTACCTCCTCTCTGAAGGTGCCCAAGGACTATTATCCTGGTCTCAAAACCCGTTATATTCTTTATCTCCCGCCCTACATCGAACCCTTGACCGGCCCCTTCGGCCAGGATTATAATGCTGTGCAGTTTTCCCCTACGGAAGCCGCTCATTATTTTCTCGCAAACATCTTTTATCGTAAAAGGCATTTCGGGGACGAGAATGGTTTCAGCACCGCAGGCGACGCCCGAATACAGGGCGAGATTGCCGGATTCCCTGCCCATAACCTCGATTATAAAAGTCCTCTCATGGGAAGTAGCCGTATCCCTTATCTTGTTTACGGCTTCTACCACGGTATTGACGGCGGTATCAAAACCTATCGAATAATCGGTAAAAGGGATGTCGTTGTCGATGGTACCCGGAATGCCTATTGTGGCCACGCCTCTTTTGGATAGTTCGATTGCCCCTCTAAAGGAGCCGTCTCCGCCTATAACGACCAGTCCTTCCAGGCCTAGGGCTTCGATGTTTTTTAACGCCTTTTCCATGCCTTCGGGAGTTTTAAATTCTTCAGAACGGGCGGTCCTCAAAATGGTACCGCCGCGGTGTATTATATCGCCCACCGAGCCCAGGTCCATTTTTACAAAATCGCCGTTTATCAGTCCAGCGTAGCCTCTTCTAATGCCGTAAACCTCCATATCATTGTATATGCCACTTCTGACCACCGCCCTTATGGCGGCATTCATCCCGGGGGCATCTCCACCACTAGTGAGAATTCCAATCCTCTTCACGTTCTTCTCCCCTTCTACAGATTTTTTTCCAGAATTATTTTTTGAGCTTCTTCCGCTTCTGATTCCGGCACTAGGATTTCTATATAGCACCCTCGCTTTTTGCTCTTCATGACTTCCTTCATTTTAACAAGAACCCCTTCGCTCTGCAGGGCATTTACCACTTTTTCAGCATATTCTCTATCGGTTGCCATATAAACTACAGTCCACACTTCCGGGGCCTCCTTTTATTTTATTGTAATTTAATACTATTAAAACGCCCCCACTGTTGTTTCCATAAAGAGGCAATTTTCAGCTCCAACCATGCTGCATATTCTCCCCAGAACTTGCTCCGAAAGGTTTATATAATAGTTCTTGTCGACCAGGAGGGCTTTCGAATTATTCTCAACATAAATTGTAACAGGAATGCTCCCCGGATGCAAAAGGAAAAATTCTTTGAGCTGCTCCAAGAACTTATCGGTGTCCTCCTGCCTCTCAACCATAATGACGAGAACACCCTCCTTACTCTCCTCAAGGGGCCTGATCTCATCAGCTATTATTTTCGGGGCTTCCTCTTCTTTTAAGTTTATCCTCCCTTTAATTATGACCTTTGCATCCTGGTACAGGTTGCCGGAGTACCTCTCGTAAACATTCGAAAAAGCTATAACTTCCATAACACCCGTCAGGTCCTCCAGCGTTATGAAGGCCATGAGTTTGTTATCCTTAGTGGATTTCAGTTTGATTTCCGATATAATGCCACCCACGACCACGGCCGAGTTATCTTTAAATTCTTTTTCTTCATCGGCTAGATCCTTGCTGCAGAGGGTTGTCGTTTTTTCGAGAAGATCTTTGAATTCCCTCAGGGGGTGCCCGCTCAGGTAAAGCCCCAGAACCTCCTTTTCCATAGCCAACAGCTCGTTTTCCGGGTATTCGGGAATATCGGGCAATTCGTCCTCAACAACATCATCCACCCGGATCATCTCAAATAAGGAGAGCTGGTTTTTCCCCTGTTGCTTTTGCTTCTTCTGCACCCGGTTCAGCACATCCTCGTATACCTTCAAGAGCTGGGAACGCCTTGCACCTAGTGAATCAAAAGCACCGCTTTTTATCAAGCTTTCGACAGCTTTTTTATTGATTTCTGTCTGATCCAATTTTTCGCAAAAATCGCTGAACGAGACGAATCTACCCTTTTCATCCCTGCATTTTATTATAGCTTTAGCCATACCTTCGCCCACATTTTTTACCGCCGTCAGACCGAACCTTATTTTACCGCTGACTGCGGTGAAAACCTCAAAACTCTCGTTGATATCCGGCGGCAGCACCTCAATGCCCATGTGCCTGCATTCGGCGATATACTGGGCCACTTTGTCGGTATTGTGCCTAACGCTTGTAAGAAGGGCCGCCATAAATTCCACCGGGAAATGAGCCTTGAGGTAGGCCGTCTGGTACGCTATCATGGCATAAGCCGCAGCGTGGGACTTGTTGAAACCGTAACCGGCGAAATAAGATATTTCCTCGAAGATATTTGCGGCGGTTTCCTCATCGATGCCGTTTTCTACGCATCCTCGGATAAAAGCAGCCCGTTGAGCCTCCATGACACTTTGCTGTTTTTTGCCCATTGCCTTTCTCAGGATATCGGCCTGGGCAAGGGTGAATCCAGCCAGGTCCTGGGCTATCTTCATTACCTGCTCCTGGTAAAGTATGATACCGTAAGTTTCTTCAAGGATTGGCTTAAGCCGGGGATGCAGGTATTTAATGCTTCCCTGGTTGTTCTTGTTTTTTATAAACTCGTCGGCGGCGCCGCTTCCAAGGGGACCGGGTCTGTAAAGACCTATAACCGCGATTATGTCTTCAAAGCGCTCCGGCCTTAATTCTCTGAGGAGGTTCCTCATGCCGCTACTTTCAAGCTGGAAGACGCCGGTGGTCTCCCCTCTGCTCAGTAAATCGTATACCTTTTCGTCGTCAAGGGGAAGTTCATCCAGTACCACGGAAATCCCCCGCGTCTGCTCTATCAACCCCAGCGCATCCCTTATTACCGTTAGGGTTCTGAGGCCTAAAAAGTCCATCTTCAAAAGGCCGAGTTCTTCCAGGGCCGTCATTGTGAATTGGGTAGATACATTGGAGTCGCCTACCTTGTGCAGAGGCACCAGTTCCACCAGTGGTTCGCTGGATATCACCACCCCGGCCGCATGGGTAGAAGCATGTCTGGGGAAACCTTCCAGGCCTTTTGCCGTATCTATCAACCTCTTGATCCTCTCGTTTTCATCATACAGCTTTTTTAATTCCGGGTTGAGGACCAGCGCCTTTTCTATAGTCATACCCGGTTCCATAGGAACCATTTTAGCGACGGTGTCGACTTCACCGTAAGGGTAACCCAAAACCCTTCCTACATCTCTTATAGCTGCTCGGGCTGCCATTGTGCCGAAGGTGCCTATCTGGGCGACCCGGTCCTCCCCGTATTTTCTAACGACATAATCGATGACCTCCTGCCGCCTCTCGTAACAGAAATCCACATCTATATCCGGCATCGTTACCCTTTCCGGGTTGAGGAATCGCTCAAAAAGTAGATTGTATCTCAGCGGGTCCACATTTGTTATATGCAGGCAGTAAGCCACCAGACTTCCTGCGGCGGAACCCCGGCCCGGACCGACCATTATGCCGTTTTTCCTTGCGAAATTCACAAAATCCCATACGATCAGAAAATAGCTGGAATACCCCATCCTCTTTATCACATCCAGCTCGTAGTCAAGCCGGGCTTTAATTTCGGGAGTTATCCGGCCGTACCGCTCTACGAGCCCTTCATAGCAGAGTTTTTCCAGGTACGAGTCCTGAGTAAAGCCCTGAGGCACTTCAAAATGGGGCAGGTGGATCCTACCGAAATCAAGTTCTACGTTGCACCTCTGGGCTATCATCACGGTATTTTCAAGAGCCTCCGGTATGTGTGAGAAAAGCCTCCACATTTCTTCCTGCGACTTCAGGTAAAGTTCTGCAGAATTAAACTTCAAGCGGTCTTCATCTTTTACAGTCTTTCCGGTCTGAATACAAAGCATGGCGTCATGGACCGGCTCATCCGATTTCAATATATAGTGGACGTCGTTGGTAGCCACCAGAGGAATGCCGGTTTCTTTGCTTAATCGGCAAAGATTGGCGTTTACCCTTTTCTGCTCAGGAATCCCATGATCCTGAAGCTCCAGGAAGAAATTGCCTTTACCGAATATCTCGTTGAGTTCACAGGCCGCCTCTTTTGCCTTTTCGTATTCGCCATTCTCGAGAAAGTACGGTATCTCTCCGGCAAGGCAAGCGCTCAGAGCAATTAGGCCCTGGCTGTGCTTTTTGAGCACCTCTTTGTCTACTCTGGGCTTATAGTAAAAACCCTCCAAAAATCCCAGAGATACCAGTTTAACCAGGTTTTTATATCCGGTTTCATTTTCCGCTAACAGCACCAGGTGATACTGGTCGTCGTCTATACCGGGTTGACGATCCGCCATGGACCTTTTCGCCACGTAGACTTCGCACCCTATTATGGGTTTTACGCCTTCGGCCTTCATGGTTTTATAAAAATCTATAATTCCATACATAACGCCATGGTCTGTTATGGCCATGGCATTCATCCCGAGTTCTTTTGCCCTTTTTGCGAGTTTTGAAATTTCGCAGGCTCCGTCCAGGAGACTGTAATTTGTATGAACGTGCAGGTGGACAAAATCGGCCATAGAGGTCACCTACCTGCTCAAAACTTTCACAGACATTATCGCCTTTGCCACCAGGTTTCCCTTGTGGAAAAGATTTATTTCTACTTTGCCGGACTTCCTGCCCATCTCAATAATATCAACGTTGATTTCTATTTCCTCCTCCAACTGCACCGGCCTTGAAAAATATACTGTGAAGCTGTCCGGAATGATTTCCAGGCGCTTTTTGCTTCTGAAGGCTTCAAAAGCGGCATTAGCCATAGCGGTTAAAAGGGAGCTGTAGCTCGTTATTCCGTACGGGCTCAGCATTATGGGGCCTGTCTTTCCGTGGAGCTTTACACCGCTTTCTGTCTTCGACACGGAAAAATGGCTCATAATGAGGCTATCGACGGTCTCGGCAACCTGGGGCTGAAAACTTAAGCTTCGGAACGCCCTGATCGCATCCTGACGGCTTATAACTCCTACCAGCTTTCGGCCCTCCACGACCGGTATTAGCTCGATACCTTCCCATACCATTAGGTGAGCGGCGTGGGCTACCGGTGTATCAGGGCTTACCACAATAGGGTTCTTTGTCATGATCTCCACTATCGGCAACTCGTCCTTCAGGTCGGCGACGTCATTGGTCGTTACTATTCCGATAACTTCCCCATCGCTGTTCACCACCGGGAACCTGCTGTGCCTGGTTGCCCTCAGGAGCTTTCTCCAGTCGCCCACCGTCGACTTTACGTCAAGATAGTAAGAGTCCCGAACCATTATATCCTTCACTCTGATAACGTCTTTTCTGAGCAACCGGTTAAAAATGGCTCTGTTAATTATAGTTGCCACGGTAAAGGTATCGTAAGGCGATGTGATGAGGGGCATTTCTTTTTCATCGGCCAACCTCACCACATCGTCGTCGGCATGGAATCCACCGGTAATCAGCACGGCAGCACCCATATTCAGCGCCAGTATCTGGGCCTGCTTTCTATTTCCGACAATCAGAAGGTCACCCTGCTCCACGTATTGTTGCATATCCCGTAGTTCCATGGCTCCTATCAGGAACTTTTTAAGCGGTTTGTGAAGGCCTGCGATTCCTCCTAGCACGCTGCCTTCTACTATATTGACAACTTCCGCATACGTCAATTTCTCTATGTCTTCTCCTTCGGCCTGCTCGATTCGAATGGTACCTATCCTGGGTATTGTGGAGACAAGACCCCTCAGCTGGGCATCTTTTATGGCCCTGTAGGCCGTACCCTCGCTGACCTTCAGGTCCTGGGCCAGCTGCCTTACCGATATCCTGGCCCCGACTTTTAAATCCTTTATATATTTCAGTATCTTCTCATGCTTTGTCATGATAACCCCCCGTCGGAGGATGAAGCTGAGTCGCGGCAGCCTCGGCCCTTATTCCTCGCCGAACTTGCTTTCTATCAATTCCACCAGCGCTTCTACCGCTTCTTTTTCGTCATCTCCCTGAGCCGAAATAGTTACAGTGGTGCCCTGGCTTATAGCGAGCGACATTACGCCCATGATGCTCTTTGCATTAACCTTCTTCCCTTCTTTTTCCAGGAAGATCTCGGATTTAAACTTGTTGGCGGTCTGTACAAACATGGCCGCCGGTCTTGCGTGAAGTCCGGTTTTATTTTTTACAACGACTGTTTTCTCAAACATTAAAATCTTCCTCCTTTTTACATTTTAGCTTTTCTGCAATTGCTTCTATCTTTTTTAACCGGTGATTCACACCGGATTTGCCTAAAGGAGGCGTCATCATTTGGCCCAGTTCTTTGAGGCTCAAGTCCGGATGTTTCAGCCTTAATTCGGCCAGTTGCCTCAACCCCGGGGACAAATGTTCGAAAACTCCGCTCTCCTTCAGCAAATTTATCATTTCAATCTGGCGGATGGCTGTATTAACCGTTTTGTTCAAGTTGGCGGTCTCGCAGTTTACCAGCCGGTTTACGCTGTTTCTCATTTCTTTTAAAACCCGGATGTCTTCAAACTTTAAAAGACTCTCGTTGGCACCCATGAGACCCAAAAGATCCCTGATATCGTCGCCGTTCTTCAGGTAAACTACAAAGGTACCCTTTCTTTCTGCCACTTTAGCGTTCAATCCGAAACTGTTGATTAGCCTCGCCAGAGACTCAGCCTGTTCTTTTCCGGCGGCGACAAATTCCATATGGTAAGGTCCCTTAGGGTCACTAATTGACCCGCCACCCAAAAAAGCGCCCCGCAGGTACGCCTTTCTGCAACAACGCTTTCTGATTAAAGCCGACTTAATAGTATCCTTTATTTGAAATCTGTCCCTATTGACAAGCAGGACGCCAATTTTCTCGAGAAAGTCGCCCATCTCCGGTGAACTGGCGGTCACTACGTACAGATTGTTCTTTTTAAGTTTTTCCTTGGTTACAACTATCTCTACTTCCGCTTCTATAAATTTCTTTAAAAGGTGTATAAATCTTCTGGCGGTAGAAGCGCTTTCAGTGTGAACCTTGATTTTGATATTAACCGGATTTCTCCCGCCGGTTATGTGAATGCTGCCGCTCATCCTCAAAAGCGCAGTGAGTTCCGCCAGTTCGCAATATCTTTCGGCCGATATTCTCGAGAGCTCCTCCTTTACCTCCGAAGAAAAGGACAAACCGGCCACCCGCTTTCGGTTTATGGTGCTTGTTCATTATTTTATTATATCCATTATTACTTTGGCAAGCTTTATCGGATCGTGGCGTATCACATCGGTGTGGCTCAAGAGCTCTCCAAAAATCACATTACATCCTAATTTTCTTATTTTTTCACCATCGCACACAACGGGGCGTGCCCCATCAAAGAGATATTTTAAAAGCAGGTGTTCGGGGATTTTTTCCACATTGATAACCACATAGTCGATCAAATTGTCCCCTGCATGCTCCAGTATCGTCTTTACATGGTCGTAAGCGGTATAGCCGTCGGTTTCACCCGGCTGCGTCATCACGTTTACAATAAAAATTTTCCTGGCCCTGGAGGCCCTAACCGCATCGGCCAAATCTTTTATGAGCAGGTTGGGTATTATGCTCGTATAAAGGCTTCCCGGCCCGAGAATAACGGCATCAGCCTTTTCAATAGTCTCCACAGCCTCCGGAAGTGGGGTGGCATCCTCGGGGATGATCCTAATTCTTTTTATCTTCCGTCTGGCCCCGGGAATTTGAGACTCTCCCTTTACTATGGTGCCGTCCTCGTATTCGGCCACCAGGACTATATCGCAGAGGGTTGATGGTAGGACTTGTCCGCTCACTGCCAGGACTTTACTGGATTCTTTTATCGCCAGTTCAAAGTTCCCCAGTATATCGGTCATGGCCGCCAGAAACAGATTGCCGAAGCTATGGCCTTTCAGCGAACCCGCCGTGAACCTGTACTGAAAAAGTTTTTCCATCAGAGGTTCGGTATTGGCCAGAGCCAGAAGGCAGTTCCTTATATCTCCCGGCGGTAAAATTTTGAGCTCGTCTCTTAGAATACCTGAACTTCCGCCGTCGTCAGCTACGGTAACAATGGCGGTGATATCCCTGGTATAGTGCTTTAATCCCCGCAGCAGATTAGGAAGCCCCGTGCCCCCTCCAATGGCTACAATTTTAGGGTTCACTTTTCTCACCCCGGCTATCGTTTTCGTCCCTGTGATCTATTATTACTTTATGCCCCTGTTTCTTCAAAAGTTCTGCGAGTTCATTGGCCACTGCCACCGACCTGTGCCTTCCGCCGGTACAGCCTATGGCTATTACAAGCTGGGATTTACCCTCGCGGATATAATATGGTATAAGAAACTGTATGAGGTCTAAAAGTTTATCCAGAAATTCCTGGCTTTCCGGCCACTTCATGACAAAATCTTTCACCTGCGGATCGTTGCCTGATAGAGGCCTCAGTTCATCTACATAAAACGGATTGGGCAGAAATCTTACGTCAAAAACCAGGTCTGCATCCAGGGGAATGCCGAGTTTGAACCCGAAGGAAACGATGTTAATTAATAGGCCCGGTTCCTTTTCGGTTTCTATGAATCTTCTGACTATTTCTTCCTTCAGCTGGGCGGGAGTTTTATGGGAAGTATCTATGATCACATCCGAATTGGCCTTGAGGGGGTCTAGCTTCTTCCTCTCCAGGTTTATTCCTTCTATTATCCTCCTGTCCAGTGCCAGCGGATGGCGCCGCCGGCTCTCCTTATACCGTTTTATTAGAACTTCGTCGGAGGCGTCGAGAAACAGGATCTCATAAGTGTATCCCATACTCTTAAGGGTCTTAAGGCTTTCAAAAAGGTGGTCGAAAAAGCCTCCACCTCTTATATCTATAACAAGCGCTATCTTATTTATTCTCCTTATGCTCTGGCTGCATAATTCCGCAAATTTCGGGATGAGCGCCGGCGGCAGGTTGTCGACGCAAAAGTACCCGTGGTCTTCGAATACCCTGAGCGCAAGGGTCCTCCCGGCACCCGATAGACCCGTAATTATTATAAACTTGATATCTTCCTCCACAAGCTCACCTCCTGATTCCTGCCGGCGTTTAGAATATCCAGCTCACTAAGTCCTGCTTCAAGGGCTATTTCAATGCCCCTTTTTAGCTCTCCCACCTTTTTGGGGCTGTGGG
Source organism: Thermosediminibacter oceani DSM 16646 (assembly GCF_000144645.1). Classification (NCBI taxonomy): domain Bacteria; kingdom Bacillati; phylum Bacillota; class Clostridia; order Thermosediminibacterales; family Thermosediminibacteraceae; genus Thermosediminibacter; species Thermosediminibacter oceani. The sequence continues at coordinate 853,627 of NC_014377.1, read as the reverse complement.
CATCGCTTCCTATGGCGAATTTTACACCGTAACTTTTTGCTATTTTCACGTATTCCTCGGTCATATACCCGTGGCCGGCGTTTATTTCCATAGCCGTACGGCAGCTGGCCGCGGCTTCGGCCAAAGCTCCAGTGTCTATCGGAAGGTGTAGTCCCGGATGGGTTATTATGTCTACCCTATAATTTTTTATGGCGTTGATCAGAGCCCGGGTATTCTGTTCCAGAACTTTTGGTTTAATTTGATCCAGGTACCTTGCGACAAAATTTTCAAAAAGTATACGGTAGCCGTCTTTAAAGGTCTTGGTCCATACCAGCGGATGTAACCCCACCATCACATAATCCAGCTCATCCAGCACCCTTTCCGGCATATCGAGCCTTCCATCAAGGCTTATCACATTCGCCTCGCAACCGAGCAATATGGTAATATTTTTGTATTCCTCCTTTAAACTTTCAATTTCTTCTCTCATTTTTTTAAAATCATCAAGATCGGGGCCTACCCCTATAGTTGCCGGACCGTGGTCGGATATGCCGATAACCCTCAGGCCTTTTTTAACCGCTGCTTCCACATTGTCCCTTATGGTGCCGCTTCCGTGACTGTAACGGGTATGGGTGTGAAAATCGGCCCATATTTTCAATCGACTAACCTCCTCTGTAATAGTATAATATAATTTGTAATGGTGTCAAAATCTATTTTTTCACTACATAAGTAAAGTTTTTGCAGTGAAATAATTTTTAATTAATAAAAATGTAAAGCCGCATTAACAACACAGGAGGAATATAGATGAAGACGCTTCTTTTTGACCTGGACGGCACTCTGCTTCCGCTCGATACCGACGAATTCATTGAAAACTACATGAAAATGCTCTCCCATGAGATTAATGACCTCATTCCGGCCGAAATTTTCGTAAAAAAACTCTTGGATTCAACTTACGCTATGATCAACAACCTGGACCCTTCAAAGACCAATATGGAAGTTTTCTGGGAACATTTTTTTGAAGGCCTCGATTGCGACAAAACTGCGGTGATGTCCAGGATAGATGAATTTTATATTCGAAAATTCCCGGACCTCCGTAGAGTGGTTAAAGAGAACCCCTTACCCTACCGTATTTTAAAAGAGGCTGAAAGCCTGGGCTACGAACTGGTCATAGCCACCAACCCAATCTTTCCCGAAATAGCAATACGCGAAAGACTTCGCTGGATAAACGCCGAAAATTTCCCCTACAGGCTCATAACGACGTATGAGAACATGCATTTTGCCAAACCCTACATGGAATACTATGAAGAAATTCTGAGCATCATCGGTGCCGAGCCTGAGGAGTGCGTAATGGTGGGCAACGATGTGGATGAGGACCTTATCGCGGGAAAGCTGGGCATAAAAACGTTCCTGGTTACCGATCACATGATAAACAGGAACAACCGGAAGCCAGACCCCGATTATTCGGGGACTCTGGAAGATTTATTAAGTTTCGTAAAATCTCTGGGGGGTGTTTTGCGGTGAACGCATATGACGCCGCTCATGAACTGGCCCGGGCGCTGTCCTGTTCTCCCGAATACCTGGAATTTAAGGCCGCCAGAGAAGAGTTGAAAAAAGATCCCGAAGCGGAAAGGATGCTGAAGGATTTAAGGGCAAAACAGCTGGAGGTGGAAGCCCTGAGGCTTTCCGGTAAGTCCTCCGAAGAAGCAGAAAAACAGCTTGAAAACCTTTTTAATGTCGTTTCCTATCACTCGGGTATAAAAAAGTATCTTGAAGCGGAAAGCCGCTTCCTGGTCCTCATGGCCGATATCCAGAGGATAATCGCCAGAGCGGTGGACCTGGACGACTGGAGGTAACGGAGAATTGACCAAAGTTATTTTAACCAACAACCGCAGCAAGCGAATAGAAAAAGGACATCCATGGGTTTTCAGAACTGAAATCGAAGAAATTCAGGGTAATTTCAGCCCCGGGGACATCGTCGAGGTATACGACCACCGGGGAAGATTTGTGGGTAAAGGCTATATAAACCCGAGATCACAGATCACCGTAAGGTTTTTAACGAGGAATAAAAACGAGACAATCGACAGGGATTTTTTTAAAAAGAGAATACTAGATGCCCTGTCGTACAGAGAAAAACTGGGGTTTACCGGGAGCTTCAGGCTTGTTTACGGCGAAGCCGATTTTCTACCGGCACTTATCGTAGACAAATTTGAGGACGTATTTGTAATTCAAACCCTAGCACTAGGTATGGACAGGTTTAAAAGCGTTATAGTGGACATTCTCAAGGAAATTTTTGAACCACGCGGCATCTACGAGAGGAACGACGCCCCAGTGCGGGAGCTGGAAGGCCTTCCCCAGGTCAAGGGTTGCCTTTACGGAGAGGTGCCCGAAAGGATAATCATAGAGGAGAATGGCCTTAAACTGTATGTCGACGTCATCAATGGCCAGAAAACCGGATACTTTTTTGATCAGAAGGAAAACCGGCAGGCCATCGCACCTCTGGTGAAGGGAGCCGAGGTGCTGGAATGCTTTTGTTACACCGGCTCTTTCGCTCTTTCCGCCGCCCGTTACGGAGCCAAAAAAGTACTTGCTTTTGACTCGTCTAAGGACGCCGTGGAGCTTGCTAGAGAAAACGCTGTCTTAAACGGACTCAACGATATTTGTGAGTTTCAGGAGGGAAACGCCTTCGACGTCCTGAGGCAGTTTTACGATAGCAGAAAAAAGTTTGACGTAGTTATACTGGATCCGCCTGCCTTTGCCAAAAATAAAAAGGCGCTGGAAAGCGCCATCAGGGGCTACAAGGAGATAAACCTGAGAAGCCTTAAAATCCTGAAGCCCGGCGGTTTCTTGATAACATCGTCGTGTTCCCATCACGTGGATGATGCCCTGTTCTGGGAAATAATAGAATCTGCTGCCTGGGACGCCCGGGTTAACTTGCGGATCATAGAAAGCCGCACCCAGGCAAAAGACCACCCGATTTTGGCGGCTTCGGAGGAAACCCGTTACCTGAAATTCCTGATGCTCCAGGTGATGTGAATAAACCCCCTTCCTCTTTTCGAGGCAAGGGGGTTATCTACTTACAGCTTTAAAATCCACCGGGCAGTGCTGAAGTATACGAAAAGGCCTATTATGTCGAGGAGTGTCGTCACAAAAGGACCAGAAGTTACTGCAGGATCGCGCCCAAGTTTATTCCACATCAGCGGCATGAAGGTGCCCAGAAAGGCAGCGATGGTCAGGTTAAGCACCATGGATATGCCCACTACCAGTCCCAGGGCCGGCATGCCCTGCCATATATACGCTATGCTCCCCACTATCGCACCGTTTATTATACCCAACACAACCCCAACTCGGATCTCCCGGAGCAAGTTCTTCCATATATCCCAGGGTTCGATTTCGCCTGTTGCAAGCCCTCTGACGACTATCGCCGCCGACTGGGTGCCAACATCGCCTCCCATATCCATCAACAGCGGTATAAAAAAGGACAGGGCAACCAGAGCCTGAAGGGCTTCGGAGAAGTTTTTTATAACATTTCCTGAGACTATCTCACCGAAAAGGGCCACCAGTATCCAGGGCAGCCTCCTGCGCGCGCGGTACCACGGCGAACTTTTCTCCGGATCTATTTCTTCTTCGGTACCCGCCATTTTAAGGATATCCTCCGTGGCCTCTTCCTCCACTACATCCATGACATCATCGACGGTAATTATACCTAACAGGACCCCTTCCTCATCTACCACCGGCAAAGCTAGAAAACCGTATTTCTCCATGAGTCTCGTTACTTCCTCCTGGTCCTGGCTGGCCAGTACCTTTTTTACATCGGTGTACATTATCCTATCTAGAGTTGTGTCCGGGGCGGAAAGCACCAGGTCCCTGAGGGAAAGAACTCCTATCAATTTTCCTTCATGGTCCACCACGTAGACGTAATATATCATCTCCGCATCGGGTGCCAGTTCCGCCAGCTTGTTTAAAGCCTCCTGGGCATTCATGTCCTTAGGAAAAGCTATGAAGTCCGTGGTCATTCTGCCGCCGGCGCTGGTTTCTGGATATGAAAGCAGTGCCCTTATGTCCTTCTGGTCCTGCTGTTTTAAAAGGTGCAGGAAATTCTGGCGGGCACCTTCGGGCAGCATCCCCAAATAGTCGGCCACTTCGTCGGAGGACATCTCCCGGATTAAAAGAGCCGCATATTTAGGTTTTATGTTAGTCAGTATGAAGGTTATTTTTTCCTGGTCCAGTTCTTCAAGTACATCCCTGGCGGTACTGAATTCAAGGTGCTTAAAGACATTAAGGTATTCCTGAGGCTCCAGTTCACCAAAAAGCTCGGCTATGTCGACGGGGTGGCTGTCTTTTAGCATCTTAGAAAGCCCTGTATAATCGCCCTTTTGTATTAGTTCCCTGATTTCATCTACATGAAAGTGCAATGCCACGACGCCCCACCTCCTATACTACTGCCTTCAAGCCCAGGAATTTCATGGCAAGGGTAAAGTAAATCAAAAGTACTATTATATCTATTAACGTCGTTATAAAGGGGCCTGAGGCTACGGCGGGATCCACTTTCACCGAGTTGAACAATATTGGAATTAAGACCCCTACAAAGGCTGATATCATAAGGGCTATTCCCATAGAAGCCCCCAATACAAAGCTCAGGTAAAAATTCTTCTGCCAGACGGCTGCGATAAGTGCCAGAATCGCGCCGCAGGAAAGGCCTACCAACACTCCCGCCATAGCCTCTCCGCCCAGAAATTTTATAACGTTCTTCCTGTTTATTTCACCGGTGGCAAGACCTCTGACGGATAGAGCGAGAGACTGAGTGCCCACGTTACCGCCGGTAGCCATGAGCACGGGTATGAAGAAGGCCACCGCCACCACGCTTTCAAGGACTCTAGAGTAGCCGTCTATGACCATGCCGGCGAGCAAGTTTCCCAAAAGGCTCACCACCAGCCATGGAAGCCTCTTTTTTACGGCCCCCCATATGGTTGTGGTGAGAAGTATATCTTCCTCCGGCGATATACCGGCCATCTTGTGGATATCCTCAGTGGTCTCCTCTTCAAGAATGTCCAGAGCGTCATCGACCGTTACTATGCCCAGGAGGCGGTTTTCTCTGTCCACTACCGGCAGCGCCAGAAGCGAGTATTTGGACATCAGTTTAGCCACTTCTTCCTGGTCTTCATCCACCTGTACGGAAACCACTTTCTTATGCATTATCTCGTCGATTTTTTTATGCCTCGGAGCTGCTATGAGCTCCCGCAGGGAAAGCACGCCGATGAGGTGTTTTTCCTGGTCGACGACATACAGGTAATATATGGTTTCGGCTTCGCGGCCGAACTTCCTTACCACATCTATGGCTTCCGCCACCGTTATGTCGTGAAAGAGGTAGACGTAATCGGTGGTCATGATGCCGCCGGCGGAATCTTCGGCGAGTTTTATGAGAGATTTCAGCTCTTCGTAGTATTCCGCGGGAAGTTTAGCGAGGAGTTTCTCAACTTTTTCGTCCGGCATTTCCTGAAGGAGGTCGATGATTTCGTCGACGGACATATTTCCCAGTATTTTTATAACCTGGGCTTCGGGTAGGGCTTCAATATACGGTATCCTGTCTTCCGGTTCCAGCTCTTCAAGAACTTCCGTGGCTTTATCCGAATCGAGCAGCTTAAAAAAGACCTCTTTATTCTCATCTTTTGTCTCTTCAAGGATTTCCGCTACATCCGCGGGGTGCAATCTTGAGAGTATGTCCTTTATTTCGTCGGTCTTCCTGGCGAGAATAAGCTGCTTTAGCAGCACAATTTCCCTTTCATTTTTCATCCCCTTCCCTCCTTAAGAGGCCGGGGGGTATATCCTACCGCCGGGAACGGTAAGATGGTCCACCCGGCAAATTTTAAATTTTAATTTTAAACACTCATTACTAGGATCGGCGTCCATCTTACCGCCCCCCCCTTTCAAAAAAAAATCCCTTCCTGATGCGAAAGGGTATAATAAAGAAGGATCATTCGCACGCTTTGGTCGTATTGACTCTGTATTTCAATTATATTTTACTAAATATATATGTCAAGAGCAAATACAAAAGAGAGGTTGCGGCACAACCTCTCTTTATTACTGCAGCTGCTGCTGACGCTGCTGGAGCTGTTGCTGTAACTGCTGAATTTGCTGCTGGAGCTGTCCCGCCTGCTGACCGGGCTGCTGCGCCAAAGCCTGCATGTGTTGGGCCTGATTGCCCAAAGCTCCCACGAATTGCTGGTTCAACTGCTGGAGCTGTCTGTTGAACTGGTCGAGCAGCTGGTTCATCTGGTAGAAGACCTGGTTCGCCTGAATGCTCTGCTGAGCCTGGGTAAGGGCATTAATCGCCTGCTGGATGGCCTGACTTGCCTGGTTATCGGTCTGCTGTTGCTGGCTCTGAGCCTGATTCTTCAACTGGCTGAGGAGCTGCTGGAACTGCTGGGCTACCTGCTGCGCGTTCACTTGCTGCTGTTGATGCTGACCATAGGACTGGTTTTGCGCATGGTTCCTATCCAATCTATGCGCCACTTCTTCGGAGACTTCCGCCTCTATTTTCTTCTCCTGGAGATACTCATTCAGGTCCTTTTTATGATTCATATTTAATCCCCCTTTCAATTTATTTTCTTTTTTAATATTCCCGGGGGATTATGATTTAATTAATTAAAAATATGGTTATTGCAGCAAGTTATCGATGGAACTGCTAATATGGCTAAATATTCTGTTTTGGGCAATATTTGCCTGGGCGGTATTGAGGGTGTCCAAAGCCTGCTGAATGGTCTGCTGAACTGATAATAACGGATTCAGATCCGGCTGGGACACTACTGCATGCTGGTTATTCATGTTATTCATGCCGTTTTTCAGCCGGTTTTCTAAGTCTTTGAAAACGAGCGTCAGCTGCTGGGAAGAAGATGTAAAAGTTTCCGTTTCGCTTGTCAAGGTGCTGATTAGCTGTTCGACGGCGTTTTCAAGATTATTTAATTTCTCCAATATTGCTATCCTTCGCTGGGATACTTGCTCCTGCTGTAATTTTGTGTTCGAGCCGGCCAGCCATTTGGCAAGCAGGCCCTGGTTCTGGGAAAGTTCCAGCTCTAATTCTTTTAAACTGTTTTCCACATCGCTTTTAATCTGCCGTAGATTGTCCTGGATGTCTTTTAATGTATTGGTATAATTTGTAAAATTATCCTTCATTTGGTTAATAAAGGTTTCGAGCTGTCTGTTGTTTTCCGAAAACGCCTCAGGTATTTCCTGGATGACGTCCAAAAAATTCACCTCCCACGGTTTGTCATCAATAAATATTCTTGCCAGCTACAGCGCCTTTTCTTCATCCATATTTTGCCTTAAGCTTTCTTTTGTCGATATTACATTTTAGCGCAATACTCGTCGTTTACCCTGTCCTGCAGGTATACCCCGGAGTAATCTCCTGAGTCTGCGGTTCTATAAGCCCTGTAGCCTTCATCGATGCACCGTGGGCAGGCATCCCGGGGTATGGTAACCGCCAGGATCGAATAACCCAGATCGCACTCGGATTTTATAGTAATGAGCCCCGAACACGCCGAACATACTCTTATAGTCTCGATCTGTTTTTCCAAAACCCCTATTGTATCGTAATATATCCTCTTTTTGCGCACCACGGAGTCCTTTCCCTCGAACATCTTTTTTGCAGCGTCCTCTTTTTTCATCCACCGCCGATAGATTTCTTCACAGAGCCTCTTTAAGTATTCTGAAATCCAGGTTGGCTGTTTGATTTTTTCCGGATCATAGTCGGGCTCTTTTACATGAGAATAATCAAGACCGGCCAAAGCCAGGATTATCCCCAGATTGACATAGGGGAGAGCACCTTCGATTGAATAGCCTCCTTCAAGCACCGCAATATCGGGATTCAACCGTTGGGTCAGCCTGGCGTACCCTTGCGCGGTAAAGTTCATGTTGGTTATTGGATCCGTATAATGGTTGTCCTGCCCGGCCGAATTTACGATGAGATCGGGGTTGTAATCCTTTATTATTGGGAGCACCAGGTTTTCAACCACGTAAAGGAAGCCTTCCTCTCCGGTCTGGGGAGGAAGGGGGATGTTTATCGTATAGCCGAAAGCACCGGGACCTCCGAACTCTTCCGGAAAGCCCGTGCCCGGATAAAGAGTCCGGCCATCCTGGTGCAATGAGATAAAAAGGGTATCCCTGTCGTTCCAAAAGATATCCTGGGTTCCGTCGCCGTGGTGGCAGTCGGTATCCACGATGGCCACCCTACGCTTGCCGTACCTCTGCCTTACGTATTCGAGCATGACCGCCTCGATATTGATTATGCAAAACCCCCTGTCGCCGTAAACCACCCTGTGGGCGTGATGCCCGGGAGGTCTGACAACGGCGAAGGCTTTGTCAACTTCACCCTCCATTACCGCGCGGGCGGCTGTAATAGCCCCACCAGCCGACACCATGTGGGATTCGGTAACGAGGGACGATACGTCGGGAACGCAAAAATGCACCCTTTCTATATCCTCTTTTTCAGCCACAGACGGGTTATAAAATTTGATCCCCTCAATATCGGCTATTCCTTCCTCCTGTACCTGGTCCAGCGTATAAAGTAGCCTTTCCTCTCTTTCAGGATGTGTAGGGCTTATAGCCCAGTCGAACGCCGGAAAGAATACGAGCCCCAATTTATTTACGGCCTTCATCATCCATCTCTCTCCCTTCTCCGCCGCAACCGGTTATTCCGGGTTTTACCTGGGCTTTTACCCGTATGTTTTTTCCCACGGTGTAAAAACCTCTAACCATGTTAAAACAACTTTCTTCTATTATTTCAGCCTCTATATCCTCCGGTGATGCTCCCAGAATCGCCGCCCTTTCCTCTACAAGCTTCACGGCCATTGACCTTGCCTGTTTTAACGTAAAACCGCTGTCTATTTTTTGGCGGATTCCCAGCTCCGGAACCGTAATATACCCTCGTGCTGTATCGGCAATGAGGGTTATCTCCGCCGTAGTCCTGCTTAAGGCCGCCCCGATGGCATTGGCCACCTGGTAATTATCGGGAACCGCACATGGAATATTGAGCTTTCGCTCGATTACGGGAGCCAGCACCTTGGCGGGGCCTCCTATGATCCTGACTTCCCGGGGTTGTATTCTCTTCCCGTAAAGGAGCTCCCGGACGGTATAAACCGGCCTGCTGTTTAGTTCCAACAGAATCCCGTCCACGGCATTTTTGATCATATCCCCCATTTTCTCAAGTATTATTTCCGCGACGGACTCCGGGTCCATCCCTAGAACGAGGCCCAGTTCTTTCATAGCAAGGTAAGCTTTTTCCCTGCTGCCAAAATGAAGCATCCCTTTTACGATCATTGCATCGCTGGGTGTTGGCATAGGACCGCCCAAAGCTGCAGGCGGTCCTTCCCGGCGTGGACCTATGACTACCCGGCCGTCTTCAACCTTTACGGCACTGTCACCGCCTAAAGCTATGGAATTAGAAAAAATAGCCCTCACCAGCGTGGGATATTCCCCAATCTTTATACCCTGCGGTTCCAGGAGCGGTACGCCCCCGGCGAGGAAGGAGATGTCGGTGGTGGTACCTCCCACGTCCAAGAGCACGGCATCTCCCGAAGCGGGGGAAAGAATACACCCCATCACGCTAGCAGCGGGGCCGGAAAGAATTGTATGTACCGGCAAAGAAGTCGCCTGTTCAAGACTCATCGTACCCCCATCGGCTTTCAGCACATTGATAGGGGCTTTTATGCCCATGTCTTCAAAAGCCCGCTTGATGGCGGAGGTAAATGTATTAAAGCGTTCGTATACAGCCGAGTTTAGATAAGTCGTAAAAACCCTCCTCGGAAAATTTAACTTCCCGGAAAGAGCATGTCCCATTGTTACCGGATAAAAATCGCTACCCAGCAGCTCCTTAACCCTTACTTCATGGGACGGGTTTCTTACGGAAAACTTGGTCACAATGCCGACGGCTGAAAGGCCTCGTTTTTTGAAATTCCTCGAGGCTTCGTGAACCAGACCTTCCCTGAACGGAGCTACTTCGCGCCCCCGGTGATCTATGTAACCATCGAGAAAGACGTTTTCTTCGCCACACGCTAGAGATGAAGGTTCAAGACCCGGTCCGCTCTCTATGATCATTCCTACCGGTGATGTCCTGCCTTCCAGTACGGCGTTCGTGGAAATGGTAGTGCTCAGGTTAACCCTTTCAATCCGTGAAAGATCCTTTTTATCGATCAACTTTTCGATTGCCGTACAGATGGCTTCCAGGGTATCTGCCGGATTATAAGGGATCTTAACGTTTTCAAGGATATGCCCGCCGCGTAATAGCACGGCATCTATATGGGTACCGCCGACATCGAGTCCAATTATCACCTTATAACCCTCCTATTCCTCACCAACTACCTTTATTTCGGGCTCGAGCAAAATTCCGAATTCCTCTTTGACTTTTCGCTGTATAATCCCGATAAGCTTGAGCACATCTTCGGCAGTGGCATTTCCGGTGTTTACTATAAAGCCAGCGTGGAGGTCGGAAATCATTGCGCCGCCCACCTTGAATCCCTTCAGCCCTGCCTTCTCTATCAAAGCACCGGCGTAATTTCCGGTGGGGCGCTTAAAGGCACTGCCAGCGCTAGGCATATTGAGAGGTTGTTTCATCCTGCGCTTGGCTGAAAGCTCCTCCATTTTTAGCTTAATATCCTCGTAATTCCCGGGCTTCAGCTCGAGTTCGGCCTCCAGAACAATTTTCCCTCCCTTCTGCAGATTGCACCAGCGGTATCCGAACTCCAGCTCTTCTTTTTTCATAGAAAAAATCTCTCCGTTAAAGTCCATCACCACTACTTCTTTTATCACATCTGCCATTTCTCCCCCGTAGGCTCCTGCGTTCATTATTATTGCACCGCCTACCGTTCCGGGAATACCGGCAGCGAATTCCAAACCGCTGAGATGGTTTTCCAAAGCTATTCTTGCCACAACCGACAGAAATACCCCGGCTTTGGATCTTATGGTATTCCCCTTTACTTCGACATCATTAAAGTTCTGGGCAATTTTAATCACTACGCCCCGTATTCCTTTATCCCTGACCAGCAGGTTTGTACCGTTCCCCATTATAAAAACGGGAATATCCTTTTGTCTGCACAGCATTAATGCCTTTTTGATTTCTTCACTGCTTTGGGGCAATACCATAATATCCGCCGGCCCACCTATACGGAAGGACGTATGGTGCTTCATGAGCTCGTTCATTTTCACTCTATTTGAAGGTATAACCTTGCATATATCTTTGTAAAAAGCCTGTATGTCCATACTATCTTTCCTTTCTGTCAGATGCTTATTTTATTTCTGCATTTTAGACTCTATTTCCTGCCGGATGTAAAAGATCCTACATATATTATACATTAATCTCCTATAGTACTTTTACGCAAGCGGAAAGATATTAATGATACGTATAAAAACTTTTCTCAAACGCGGGACGCGGCGGATGTCGCGTCCCTTTCAGTTTTTTAAGGCATCTTCTGCCCGGAAACTTTCCTTCAGCGCATATACACCCATTACGCCCTCTTTGTCCATAATTATCACGGCCTGCAGGGATATATTTCCAAAAAACAACAGACTATTTTCCCCGGTAAAACCGTTAATAGTCACATCGATAACAGGTATAAAAGTAAAATCCTTGTGGGACACGGGAGAACCTATAAACACCGTACTGCAAAATTCTTCGGGTCTTACGTTCAAATCCTTCACTCCCCAACACCATAAGGGCCTATAATCGCAGGTTCTTTATTAGAATCCCCAATTTTATTGGAATTCTGCATGGAGCCCTCCTGCAGTTTCCCGATCTCCTCCGCTGCGTCATCAAGAGCCTGGGCGGGAGTCTTTCTGCCGAGAATTGCCTGGCGCACCTGAGTCGTTATAATTTCATCCACTTTGGTGAAATTCCTTATTTTTGGGAGAAACTCGGCGTCGTCGAGTATTTCTTTCATGCGCTTCATATGCCTATCCTCGCTAGCTTTTTCCTGAAGGTCTTTAATAGCCGGAAAAACTCCGTACTTCATGAGTTCTTCCTGTTCTCTTTCCGATGTAATAAATTTTAAAAACTCAGCGCACATGGCCCTTTTCCCCGGATCCTGCTGCTTGAAGATTGCGTAACCTGACGCGAAGGCGATCGATTTCGCTTTACTCGAGCCTGAAGGATAGCGGGCTATTTCAAATTCAAAGCCTTTACCTTGCCGCTGCTTTTCTTCAAGAATTTTTATAGCCCACGGACCCGCCGGACACACGGCAATCTTTTTTGTTTCTATGAAATCACTCCACACCTGTTTTTCATCGCCAGTACCGAAGTCTTCGGGCACCACCCTGTACTTTGCCGAAAGGTCTACTATTTTAGTAAGGGCCGATTTCCCTTCAGGGCTGTTAAGAACGAAGCGCCCGTTTTCATCGAAAAGCCTGGCCCCATCCATGGTAAGGAACCCCCACATCTGGTAGCTGCCCGGATACAGAAAACTGTTAAAACCGAAATAGTCGTGTTTTCTATCCCGATTTTTATCATATGTAAGTTTTTGAAGAGCCTCTACAAATTCCTGATAACTCCATTCTCCATCAGTAGGAATTCGGGCGTTTCTGGAACGAAAGGCATCGGCGTTTAAAAAAAGGCCGTATGTAGTAATAAACCACGGAAACCCGTAGAGCCGGCCGTTGTGGCTCAAGGCTTTTAAAACTCTTTCATCGTACCTTTTGAGCTCTTCCGGTGTAAAAAACTCGTCAACGGGTTCCAGATAACCTTGCAGGATAAAGTCTATGTCTCCCGCTACGGGGGCTATGTCAGGGTTTGTCCCCGTAGAAGCAGCTGCTCTCAGCTCTAACATCCCGTATTCCCATTTTAATTTTCTAAGATGTATGAAAACTCCCGGGTGGGATTTTTCAAATTCAGCGATTTTCCTCTCAATCCATCCGTACCTGTTTCCGTTTTCATCCTCCCACCTGGGAAAATCCCACAGGGTTATAACCCCCTGCCAGGTCTTTTGCTCTCCTTCATCGCGCCTCCGTAAGTCTTTTTTTGTACCGCATCCCACCGAAGAAAGCATCAACACCATAGCGAGAAGAAGGCAAAAAAATCGGGTAAAAGGTCGCCAGCGCATATTTCGCCCTCCCATGACCTTTTACCCTATCTATATTACACCGAGTCGAAAATTATTCGGTTGGATTGTCAGGCTTACTCGTCAACGGTTTCGGTAAGTTTTCTGAATTCCCTCATTATGTCCCTGGTCATCTCGCCGGGAACACCGTCGCCTATCATTTTGCCGTCAACCTTTACGATGGGCATGACTTCTGTCATGGTCCCCGTAACAAAGGCTTCGTCGGCGTCGAAAAGTCTATCAAGGGAAAAAGCCTCTTCTACCACATCAAAGCCCAGTTTTTCGGCGATTTCAAGCACCACGCTTCTTGTTATACCGTGTAGAATCAGGTTGTTTGCCGGGTGGGTGAAAAGCTTCCTATCCTTAACTATGAATAAATTGCTGCTGGATCCTTCCGTTACTATCCCACCCCTGTGGAATACGGCTTCGTACGCTCCTGCCCTCTTGGCTTTTTCTTTCGCTATACAGTTTGCTATAAGCTGCACGGTCTTTATATTGCAGCGAGTCCAGCGCTCATCGGGGACGGTGATGACTTTGACACCGTTTTCGTAAAATTCGTCGGGCTGGGGTTTGGCTTGGCGCACTATCACGACCCACGTACAGGAACTTTTCTCCGGGAAAGCGTGCTGGCGCGGCGCTACGCCCCGGGTAACCTGGATATAAACGGAAGCATCTTTAAAACCACTTTCCACCACCGCTTTTTTGCATACATCCCTTAACCTGTCGAGGCCGAAGTCGAGCTCCATGTATATCTCCTCGGCACCTTTCTGCAGCCTCTTCAAGTGGCGGTTCAAATAAAAGAACCTTCCGCCGTACACCCGGACAACTTCGTAAAGGCCGTCGCCAAACTGGAACCCACGATCTTCTACGGATACTCTGGCATCCGCGTAATCAACCCTTTCCCCGTTTAAATAAACCACTGCTTCCATAATGAAAACCCCCTTGATTACATTTTTGAGCCTGGGTCCTGTTTTGGTAGTATCTCTCTCCCCTTGGCCTTCAAATAAGTTAATACTTTCTCAGCCGAGGTATTTAAAACGTTTTCCTCGGAAACGCCGGCTTCCCGGATGATCCGGAGGGCTTTATCGAAATTGCCCACATCAAAGCAAATATGTGCGTCACTGCCGACAACGATTTTTGCCCCTAAACTTGCAGCTTTCCTGGCTATAAGCATGCAGTTTTGTTCACTTCCTCGCCGGCTTACTGTAAAGGAACTGTTGTTTATTTCAATGTGCACCCCGTATTCCACGGAAGCTTCTACTACTTTATCGATGTCTATCGGGAACTCAGGATTTCCCGGGTGCACCAGTATATCGACGTACGGGTTTTTCATGGCGTTAATGGCCGCCCGGGTGTTTTCTTCCACATTACCTCCACGGTAACAATGGGTATGAAAACCGGCTAGAACTATATCCAGGTTCCGTAGGTAACCTTCCGGCAGGTCTAGGGTGCCATCATAATCCAGGATGTTAGCCTCGACACCTCTCAGTATGTATACGCCTTCGATCTGCCTGGGCAAAACCTTCAAGTTGCCGAAGTGGTAAAGGTGAGGGCCTCCCGGCATAGAAGGCCCGTGGTCAGTTATGGCGATCATCCTAAGCCCTTTTTGAGATGCGGCTTTCGCATTTTCAACAACCGTGCTGTAAGCGTGGCCGCTGGCGACCGTGTGGCAGTGGGTGTCCACTTCCAGTTTCAAAAGGATCACTCCTTCAAGGTATTACCCCTTCATCCGCTCTTTTAATATATTGATGAAGTCTATTTCCGTCGGATCCTTTTCGTTCAGTACTGCAAGGTAAGCGCTTACGTAATCCCCGTAAATCACGTGATACATTATCCTTTCTAGCCGGGTGTCTCCGGCGGGCCAGACTTCATTGATTCCAGAGACTTTATCTCGGATTAGACTAGAAGTGATTTCTATCCTCTTTTTCACCCGGTCGTTTTCTTCGGGCGACCTCAATATCACTATTTCCATTTCCGCAAGGAGCCGGGGATCGCCCTCAAATCCCATTATCTCGTTGTGATTCAGTTCAGGAAAAACGTTGTAAAAAGCCGGGTGTTTTCCGTTTTCGTTCATCTGACCCTTCCAGCGAACCGCTAGTGCATCGGTTACCCCCTGAGAACCGTATATTACCGGCAGTTTGCCGTGTATTTTTCTTGCAAGGGCTTTGGCCGGGTTCTTATCCCCGGGGACCTCCGGGGCCAGCTCATCCCTAACCCTTCTCAGAAGTTCGATGGCTCCGGGTATCTGGACGGCACAGTTATGGATAATGCCCAGTTCTTCAAGAAGCACCAGAAGCGGGAAGAAAGAATATCCGATAGCTGCGCGGGGCGGAAGGCCGGACGGTATCGTAATCACCGGAATTTCATCCGCCATTGCCTTTTTCTTGAGTTCGCCACCAGTGGTTATGGCTACAAGCCGAGCCTTTTTCTTCATGGCCTCATCGTAAGCTGCAAGGGTCTCTTCGGTGTTGCCCGAATAACTGGACGCTATCACCAGCGTCTTCTCATCCACAAACGAGGGCAGGGTGTAATCCCTATTAACGAAAATGGGCAGGCTAGCCTTATCGCCGGCGAGCATCTTCACCAGGTCACCGCCTATGGCGGAACCGCCAAGACCGGTGATAACCACGTTGACGATGTTGTGAAACCTTAGGCCTTTTACCGATTCCCGGGCTATTTTAACCGCTTCTTCGCACTGGTCGGCAAGGTTGTAAATAAGGTCGAACATGCCGTATTTATCCAGCTGCCTAATATTTTCCAGTTTATCTAGCATAATTTTCCCTCCTTTTTATCAATCATTTTTTCCTTCCTGTATTTTGCTGGATAACTTCTGAGTAAATATCAGGGCCGCATTATGACCCATGGCTTTAAGCCTGTGATCCATGGCCGCTACCTCTATAATAGCGGCAAGATTTCTTCCCGGTCTTATAGGAATGGTCTTTTTGGGGATGGAGGATTCAAGAATAGTCATTCTTTCGTCCTGAAGACCTAACCGGTCTCCTTCTTTATATTTTTCCCACTCTACCAGCTCGATCACCATATCTATTCTTATATCGTCCTTGACCGCCCCAGCTCCGAATACCGTCTTAACGTCTATTATTCCCAGGCCTCTTACTTCCAGGTAATAGCGTATAATTTCCGGTGCCGTACCTATGAGGACGTTTTTTGCAACCTGCTTTATCTCAACCGCATCGTCGGCTACCAGCCGGTGACCGCGTTTTATCAGTTCTATAGCGGTCTCACTTTTCCCAATGCCGCTTTCCCCCAGGAGCAGCACCCCCACACCGTATATGTCCATGAGCACTCCGTGGACGGTGGTCATGGGAGCCATTTCGCTCTCCAGAAAATCGGTCAACTTGCTTATGAGCCTCGTGGTAGCTTCCGGGGTCCTTAATATACACCGGCCGTACTTTTCAGCCAGGTTCAAGAGCTCCTCCGGTGGGTTCAAGTTCCTCGTGATAATAATGCAGGGCAAATTGTAGGAAAGGAGCGTCTCTAGGCGTTCCCGCCTTAGATCCGGAGGTAGGCTATTCAGAAAGGAGATCTCGGTCATGCCGAGGATCTGTATTCTCTCAAAAGCAAAATGGGCAAAGAAACCGGCAAGCTCGAGCCCCGGTCGGTTAAGATCGATCACGTCGATATCAGGTAAATTATCAACCTTTACTAAAGTTTCCAGATCAAATTTATCAATGATTCTGCTTAAATTTATTTTGCGCAAAGTTAGCACCTCGTAGAATAAATTCTACAAAAAAGAGTGAATTCCTCCCTGGTGGAAATACTAGTAATTAGAAAGATTTAATACGGAGGTGATTTTATGCCCAACCTTAAATGCAATGTCACCACATGTAAGTATAATAACAACAGCGAATGCTGTGCCGAAAACGTGATGGTCAACGCAATCAGGCCCACCTGTACCTCAAAAGAAGGCACCTATTGCGACGCTTATACCAGAAAAGACGATCAGGCGGGCAAAACGTGTATAACCACCGACGGCAGGTCGTGCTGGGATTAACAAATCCGGATCAAGGGTTAGGGCTAATGCCTTAGCCCTTCTTTTTTGTTTTTATATTTAAACCTAGACCCATCTTTTGTAAGCACCATATTTTAGCAGTATCTTTAAGGATTGACTCCAACAACTAAATAGTCATTTGAATAAATAGCCCGTGGATTACCGGAAATCTTTAGTTTTCGGTAATATGTATCTTAAGCAAAGAATAACTTAAATAAATGATAGGATTGGATCGACTTCCGAAAACTCCTGCCTTGCCCTTGAAGGATAAAATCTGTTAAAATATCGTAGTCGCTAAAAAACAGGAGGAGATATGACGCCATGAAAAAAGCCTTTAGGAACAAACCAATAATTATTCTGCTTTTATTGGCCATCTTTATAGCAGCTTTCCTGCCGGGATGTGCCGTCGAAAGCGGCTTTGATCAGGAAGGAACCGGCCCTTCCCGCGGATTTTTGGAGGTGAATTTCCTGGACGTAGGCCAGGCCGACAGCATTTTTATAATATTCCCCGGGGGCAGTACCATGCTCGTAGATGCCGGGAATAACGACGACGCAAAAACGGTTATAAATTACATAAGGAAAAAGGGCATAAAAAGAATTGACGCCGTCGTCGCCACCCATCCCCACGAGGACCACATCGGGGCCATGGACGATGTCATCCATACTTTTGACATAGGCAAAATATACATGCCCAGGGTCACCACGACTACAAAGACCTTCAGGGATTTCATGCAGGCAGTCTCGGACAAAAAGCTCAAAATTACCCCCGTAAAGGGCGGGATGACCATATCACTGGATGAGGATGTCGACATCCGGGTTCTGGCTCCCAACAGCACAGGATACGATGAGTTAAACAATTACAGCGCCGTGCTTAAAATAACGTACAAAAACAACTCCTTTATCCTGACCGGTGACGCTGAAAAGCTCTCCGAACAGGAAATGTTGAAGAAAAAATACAACTTAAAGGCCGACGTATTGAAGGTGGGCCATCACGGCAGCAGTTCCAGCACTTCCACGGAATTTTTAAAATCAGTGTCGCCCCGTTATGCGGTGATAAGCTACGGAAAGAACAACGACTACGGCCACCCGCACAGGGAAACATTGGAAAGGCTGCGGAAATATAATGTCATAGTGTACACTACCGCCAAAAACGGCCATGTAATAATGGAAAGCGACGGTAACACAATAAAAGTAACAACTTCCAGGTAACCGGAGGTGAAAATGGTCATGGGCAAAAAGGGAGTTATAGACCGCTTTGAGGGCGAGGTTGCCGTCATTGAAACCATGGACGGAAAGATTGTAAACATAAAAAAACATCTCCTTCCCGAAAAGGCCAGGGAAGGAGATGTAATAGACCTCGAAAACCTAACCATCGACGAACCGGAAACCCGGCGCCGCAAAAGAGATATCGAAGAAATGGCAAGGAACCTATTCGAAGATTAGACGAGGTTTTCGGGGTTGAGGCCCTGCAGTTCCTCGGGCACAAAAAGCCCGTCTTTTCTCACGAGCACGTCGTCGAACCAGATTTCTCCGCCACCGTACTCGGGCCTTTGGATGTACACCAGGTCCCAGTGAATGGCGGATTTGTTACCGTTGTCGCATTCCTCGTAAGCCCTTCCGGGAGTAAAGTGGATGCTCCCCGCTATTTTCTCGTCAAAAAGGGTGTCCTTCATGGGCTTTAATATATGGGGATTTATACCGATGGCAAACTCACCGATATACCTTGCCCCTTCGTCGGTGTCGAGGATCTTGTTCAACCGCTCGGTATCGTTGGCGGTGGCCTTAATGATTTTACCATCCTTAAACTCAAACCTTATATTTTCAAAAGTATATCCCTGGTAGAGCGCTGGAGTGTTATAAGTTATGTAGCCGTTTACTGAATTTCGAACGGGTGCCGTGTAAATTTCACCGTCCGGGATATTCTTTTTACCGTCGCATTTTATCGCATTGATTCCCTCTATGGAAAATTCCAGGTCGGTGCCCGGGCCGACTATCCGGACCTTTTTAGTCCTGTTCATGAGCTCCACCAACGGGTCCATGGCCTTTGACATCTTTTCGTAATCCAGGCAGCACACTTTAAAATAAAAATCCTCGAAGGCTTCCGTGCTGGTGTCGGCCAGCTGTGCCATGGAAGCATTGGGGTACCTTAAAACACACCATTTGGTACGGGGTACCCTTATATCCCCGTGAACGGGTTTTACGTAAAGCTGCATGTAAAGGGATTTTTTATCGTGAGGCACGTCGGAAAGCTCCGCCACATTGTCCCCGCCGCGGATTCCTATATAGGCGTTCATATCTTTCATCCGCTCGGAATCGTAACGGGCCATCATCGCGGCAGCCTCTTCGCTCAAATTCATCAGTATCTCCCTTTGAATTTCCTGCATGGCCAGTGACACGAAAGGCCTGCCTCCCACCCTGTAAATTTCCCGCACCAGTTCTTTCACTAGAGGAGCTTCACCGGGGCCGGCCTCAATCAGGATATTTTCCCCCTCTTTTAACTCCACCGAATAGTGGATCAGAATCCGGGCAAGTTTTTCGTATCTGGGATCTCGCATAAAAAACCCCTCCTACTTTTTGTATCTTATGGAATTCCTTCCAGGTCGAAATCCGGTACGTACTTTGCCGAATTCGCCCCTTCTTCCTGGGCAAATCCGTTTTCAAGGCCCAGTTCGAAAAAATAATCTATTACTTCCTCGTATTCCTCTATTGAAAGAACCCTGTTGATTTCGGGAAATTCCCCGGCTCTATAGCATGGCATGTACTGGGACATGAGGCTGACGTAAACACCCCCGGGTAGATTAGATTTTATCCATTCGAGTATTTTCTTTGAATCTTCTTTCAGACCGGGTAGAACCAGGTGCCTTATAATAAGGCCTCTTTTTATAATACCTTTATCGTCAAATACCGGCTCCCCCACCTGCCGGTACATCTCCAGCACCGCCGGTGCCGCACGATCGAAATAATCACCGGCTCCGGAATACTTCCGGGCGGCGGCACTGTCGAAATATTTAATATCCGGGAGGTATACGTCCACCAGTCCCTCCAATATCTTCAGAGCTTCCGGATTTTCGTAGGAATTGGAATTCCATATCACCGGTATAAAAAGCCCTTTTTGCCTTGCTTTTTTCAGCGCGCCGGCCAGCTGCGGGGTATATATCGTCGGCGTGACCAGGTTGATGTTGTGCACTCCTTTTGCCTGGAGATTGAGAAAGATCTCCACAAGGTCGTCTTCGCTGACAGCTTTTCCGAACCATTCCTGGCTTATCCTGTAATTCTGGCAAAAAACGCATCTCAGGTTGCACCCCGAGAAAAATACGGTCCCCGAGCCGCTGTCTCCGCTTATGCACGGCTCTTCCCACCGGTGGGCGAAGGCCTTTGCCACCACCACCCTGTCCGAAGCGCCGCAAAACCCGCACTCACCCTTTAGGCGGTTAACTCCGCAGCTCCTCGGGCAAAGCCGGCAGTTCTCAAGTATATCCAGCATATCTAAAATTCCCCAGCCTCCCCCGGGTTTCTTATTTTGATCTCTATTTCTCCTTCTTCGAAGCCTTTCAGCGGAGAAAGCACCCCTTTTACAACCGATGCCACCATGTTTCTGACAAAGGGAACCATATCCAGCTTCTTACCGTTTATTTTTACTTCAACTAAATCCTTACCGGAACTCTTACAGTCCTTCCTGGATGCCCGGCCTTTCAGTATATCCGCCGCCATTCCGTAGCAATCCCTTCCACAAAGGCCGCACCCCCCTCCCTCAATGTCGGGCAGCTTTTCAAAGACCTTTTCCTCTACAAAGTCCACCAGCCGTTTAATATCTTTCGCCTCTACCAAGGGTAGGCCGTTAAAGCAAGAGGGAGCCTTTCGGAAGCGGCCGGTTACGGCAAACACCAGGTCATCGGAGCCTATGAGGTTTTCTTCCCCCTCCACCCATAAAATTTTAGGGGCTGCAACCCTCTCAAAGCCCTCGAGTATTATGTAGTCCTGCCTGTATAAACGTAGAAGTTCCTCCAGTCGAAATCCGCTATTTATGTAAATTGCGGTACTTTCGGAGCTTGCCCGGGATACTGCTTCGAAGGGGCCGGCTTCTACGCCGGCATCATCCCCGGCCTTAATAAGTCCAACGGTATAGCCTCGTCTTTTCAGTTCCCCGGCAATTTCCACGGTTACAGGAAAGCTTTTTGCCGATCTTGCCGGAGAGTAAATGGCAAAAACTCTCATAAAGCAACTCCCCCGATACTCGGCGGATTCCCACCGTCTGTATTCCACGTCGGCACTTTTTTATTTTATCACATTTAATGGCCGCTTTCATCCTTTGCCATGAGTACACGGGGACGGCTGCACAGAGGGAATACGGTGCGAGATGAAGGAAAGCACGGGAAAGATAAAAATTACAAATGACAGCTACCGCCTCGAATCGTTGCATCCAATATAATATCGCCGGATATGCCGGTATTTGAATTAGCAGGACGTATTACTACTCTAGAGTTAGGTGCAATTGCTGCAGCAGTAGGAAGATCTATTCTAGTAGCCCAGGTCGGCGGATCCTGATCATTCGGAAACAACTGATTGCCAAATCCTCCAATGTCAGGAATGTAAATTTCACCCACATAGATATCAAAATTGCCAAAGGCGGAAGGTTGGGGGAGGGTTGCTAAAAAGCTCACTGCTTGACCACCTTGAGGAGCAAAATTAATAAAAGCTACTGCTCCTGATCCAAAGGGCAACCGAAATTGAGATACGGGCCTTAGAACAATACAACAGGGGTAAGGAATAAGACCAGGCACGCAAAGGACATCACCAGGGTTTATAATATTGGGATTTGTGATATGAGGGTTATTTACAGCAAGGGCCTCTAAGCGCGTTCTGAACATCTGAGCTATATTGAAAAAGGTATCACCGGGCTGAACAGTATATCGTCCTTGAAATGCTGTGGGACAGGACCGGGGAACTCTACGGGGTTGCTGATTAGACATAACTAAACCTCCATTAAATATATTTGCAATATATTAATATGCGGCCCATTGCGGGCGGGTGAAAACACCCCATTGCGATAGGCCAGAATTTTTATAAAACGGAACACGGGAGAGTTGACGGAGCTGGAGTAACTATCCGGCAAAAAAAAAATACCCAGAAAACTGGGTATCAAACACATCATAAACTCCGCTCTTATTTCTTTACTTCTTCGATCCCCCTCATGAGGGCCTTTTCGTTTATTTCAAACATGTTCTTCCGGTGTTCGGGGAGAAAATGGTCTATCGACTTTAAGACGGTCTCCGGCCTCACGACCCCGGTTCTTCCCACCAGAACGCCTAACGCCACCATGTTCGCAACCTTCATGTTCCCCAGCTCATCGGCTATTCCGCTGGCATCCACTTCAATGACCTCTATATCCTGTCTTGCCGGTTTTTCGTCTATAAGGGCTTTGTTGAGGATCACTATTCCGCCGGATTTCACAATCGGGGTAAATTTGTCCATAGAAGGTTTGTTCATTGCGACGAGTATATCCGGTGAAGATATAATAGGCGAGGGGATCCTCTTATCGGAGACAACTACCATACAGTTGGCGGTACCGCCCCTCATTTCAGGGCCGTAGGACGGTATCCAGGAGACTTCCCGCCCTTCGAGCATGGCACTGTGGGCCAGGATTTCTCCCATAAGCATGATCCCCTGACCGCCGAAACCTGCCATAATTACTTCCACCTTCATACATTACCCTCCTTCGGTTCCTTGAATACGCCCGGCGGAAATACCTTTACCATTTCATTCTTTACCCAGTCAATGGCATCCGCAGGTTTCATACCCCAGTTGGTCGGACACGGTGACAATATCTCCACAAGGGAGAACCCCTTTCCGGCCAGCTGAATCTCAAATGCCTTCTTAATATAGCACTTTGCCTTGTTTATATTTTTCACGTCCGTAAGCTCGACCCTGGCCAGGAACTGCGGACCATCCAGCGTTGCCAGCATTTCACAAACCCTTATCGGGTATCCTGCCAGCTTGGGATCGCGCCCATAGGGACTGGTTTCCGTGCGCTGGCCTATCAGAGTCGTCGGCGCCATCTGGCCGCCGGTCATGCCGTATATGGCGTTGTTTACGAAAACCACCGTTATATTCTCGCTCCTGGCTGCAGCATGAATAATTTCTGCGGTACCGATGGCGGCCAGGTCCCCGTCACCCTGATAAGTGAATACAACCCGGTCGGGCAAAGCCCGCTTTATACCTGTCGCTACTGCCGGCGCCCTTCCGTGGGCTGCCTGCTGCATGTCGCAGTCAAAGTAATTGTAAGCTAACACAGCGCACCCTACGGGAGCAACGCCTATGGTTTTGTCTTGGATACCAAGCTCATCAATTACCTCGGCCACCAGCCTGTGTATCGTACCATGACCGCATCCCGGGCAGTAATGGGTCTTGGTCGGCTGCAGGGATTTCGGCCTTTCGAAAACCACCTTCATCAGGAATGCCCCCTCATTTTCTTTATTTCCTCGAAAATCTCCTCGGCGGTCGGTACCATACCACCCGTTCTTCCGTAGAAATATACCGGCACCCTACCTTCTACCGACAACTTCACATCCTCCACCATCTGGCCGCAGGACAATTCAACGGTTAAGAAAGCTTTTGCTCTCGAGATAACCTCTTCGAAGGCCTTTTTAGGATAAGGCCATAGGGTTATGGGCCGTATAAGTCCTACTTTTATGCCTTCCTGCCTTGCCATTTCAACGGCTGCATGCGCAATACGGGCACAGATACCGTAGGCCACCACGAAGTATTCGGCGTCATCGCCGTTCAGGACCTCCCACCGGGCCTCTTTTTCCTCTATCTCCTGGTATTTTCTTTGGAGCTTGCGGTTGTGCTCTTCAAGCTGCACGGGGTCGAGATAAAGGGAATTTATCACATTGGGCTTTTGCCTGCCCATTTTGCCGGTAGTAGCCCAAGTCTTGGGCGGCAATTCCCTCGCGGGCCTTTCCTTGAATACGACCGGCTCCATCATCTGGCCCAGTATTCCATCGCCCAGGATGAGCACCGGGTTCCTGTACATATCCGCCAGATCGAAGGCATCGTAGACTAAATCAACCAGTTCCTGTACCGATGCCGGCGCGAGTACAATCGTCCTGTAGTCGCCGTGGCCTCCACCGCGGGTAGCCTGGAAGTAGTCCGACTGGGCGGGCTGGATATCTCCCAAACCGGGGCCTCCCCTCATAATATTTACTATTACGCAGGGGAGTTCCGCTCCGCACAGGTACGATATGCCTTCCTGCTTCAAGCTTATACCGGGACTGGACGAGGATGTCATAACGCGGACCCCTGCCCCGGCGGCACCGTAAACCATATTTATAGCTGCAACTTCACTTTCCGCCTGTAAAAAAACTCGGCCCCTTTTGGGCATCTCTCTTGCAAGGTATGCCGGAAGTTCGCTCTGCGGTGTTATAGGATAACCGAAGAAACACTGACACCCGGCCCTTATTGCAGCCTCGGCCAGGGCTTCGTTGCCTTTCATCAGTACCTTTTCCACTTTATTTCCCCCCTTTTTCCTCTTTGTATATTGTAAATACCACATCGGGGCATACAGTGGCGCAGAAACCGCAGCCAATGCATCCTTCTTTAGCCTTTACAGGATGATAGCCCAGCGCATTTACCACATCATCGTCAAAACACAAAACTTTTTTCGGACATACTTTGATGCAGAGGCCGCAGCCCTTGCATCTATCCTTATCGATGATAATCCTTACCAACTCCGGAGCCTCCTATCCTTTAAATTTGGTTATAAATACTCCTTTGGCTTTTCCTGGCCGGTCAAAACCCGCAATGCGCCTTCGGCAAGAGCTCTAAGTTCGTCTTCTCCTGGGAAGACGTAAACAGGAGCTATGAAAGAAACCCTGTTTTTTATCCAGTCCACCAGCATTTCGTCATGAGCGAGACCACCGGTAAGAACTACCGCATCCACCCGACCGCAAAGCACTGCTGCGCATGCTCCTATTTCCTTGGCTACCTGGTAAGCCATGGCTTCGTATACCAGCCTTACTTCTTGGTTGCCCTCTTCTATCATCTTCTTTATAACCCGGGCGTCGTTTATCCCGAAGTGGGCTACAAGGCCCCCTTTGCCGGCTAACATTTTCTTTATTTCGTGAATGGTCAGATTTTTAGAAAAAATGAGTTTCGCAAAATCCATTGCCGGCAACTGCCCTGCCCTTTCCGGTGAGAACGGACCTTCACCGTCCAGTCCGTTGTTTACATCGATTACCCTGCCCTTTTTATGGGCACCGACGGTGATTCCTCCGCCCAGGTGGGCAACGATCAAGTTAAGCTCTTCGTAACTCCTGCCTAGAGTCTTTGCCACTCTTCTTGCTACGGCTTTCTGGTTCAAAGCGTGGAATATGCTGCGCCGTTCTATTTCCGGCAACCCGGTAATTCTGGCGACTGGTTCCAGTTCGTCTACCACCACCGGGTCTACTATGAAAGCGGGCACTCCCAGTTCCCGGCCTATTTCGTAAGCAAGGATTCCCCCCAGGTTGGACGCGTGTTCCCCCTGCACACCCTTTTTGAGGTCTTCCAGCATCCGTTCGTTGACGGTGTAGGTGCCACCCTCCAGAGGTTTAAGCAGGCCTCCGCGGCCGACAACAGCCTTCAGCCTACTCAAATTATAACCCTTTTGTTCTATTACTTCAAGAATTAACTTCTTTCTGAACGGGTACTGAGCCAATATGCTGTCGTACTTTGAAAGTTCCTCGGTAGAATGGCTGATTTTCTCCTCAAATATTAGTTCTTCGTTTTCAAAGACGGCGATTTTCGTGGATGTTGAACCCGGATTAATCGCCAGTATCCCGTAAAACGTCACAGACCTCTTCCTCCAATCCTCGAAAATGTTCTTGCTAAATTTTCCTATTGACAGCAAGAGCAGGACTTGTGCTGGATATGTTAAATAAAATCCTGCGTCCTGCCCTTGCCCCTTAATTTCCGTTGAGGAGTGTATTGATTTCGGACGTTATTTTTTCATGAAAATCTTTTCGGCGATTATGTCGGCAGCCCTTGCAGTGGTGATTCCTTCTTTCTCGGCGAACTGGAATACTTCCTTCAATCTCTTGGGAATTATCTGGAGTTTTTCATTGACGAGTTCTCTGCTGTAGGCCTGTCCGGACACCTCTATAGAGACGTTGATTACGCCGCCGCCGTTGATGACGTAGTCAGGTGCATACAGAATACCCCTCTGGGCCAGTTTTTCCGCAAAACTTTCTTCTTTCAGCTGGTTATTGGCACAACCGGCCACTATTTTGCACTTAAGCCTGTCTACGGTATTTTCATTTATAACGGCACCGAGGGCGCACGGAGCAAAAATATCGCAGGGAACGTCATAAATCTTTTCGGGCTCGACTACCTGGACACCGTATTTCTCTTTAGCTTCGTTGATCCTGTCGGCATATATATCGGTCACGACTAGTTTAGCTCCGGCTTCAGTCAACAGCCTTACAAGTTCCATGCCTACATGGCCCAGACCCTGAAGTGCAACGGTCTTGTCCTTCAGGTCGTCACTACCGTAAACCCACTCGCAGCAGGCTTTTATGCCTAAGAATACACCGAGGGCGGTAATTGGGGACGGGTCACCGCTCTTGCCGTCAAGGCCTGCTACGTGGGAGGTCTCCTGAACAACGATTTTCATGTCTTCCGGAGAGGTTCCCACGTCTTCAGCTGTAATATATTTTCCACCCAGGCTGTTTACGAATTTACCAAACGCCCTGAAAAGCTTTTCCGACTTATCCTTGCGGGGATCGCCTATAATAACCGATTTCCCTCCGCCGAGGGGCAGGTTCATCATGGCGTTTTTATAGGTCATACCCCTGGAGAGACGCAGAACGTCTCTTATAGCATCTTCCTCGGAAGCGTAGTTCCACATGCGGCAGCCGCCCAGGGCGGGGCCCAGATTCGTGTTGTGAACAGCGATTATAGCCTTCAGTCCAGACTCGGGATCGTTGCAGAATACCACCTCTTCATGGCCCATCTCGCCAAGCACTTTAAAAAGTTCCATATTTTTTCCCTCCGTTTAAATTTTATATTAGTAGGCTGAATAGCCATTGGGAATCCCCGTTTTAAATCGCTTTTTACTAATCTAACCCATAAGCACGCTCAGAGCTATCGAATAGGTCTTGCTCTCGTCAGAATCGGCGCGGGAAGTGAGCACTACAGGTACCTCGGCACCGGCCACAATACCGGCTACCTTCGCCCTTGCGAAGTATACCAGCGATTTGTATAAGATGTTACCGCTTATCAGATCGGGCACGAGCAGGATATCGGCTTCGCCACCCACGGCCGAATCGATACCCTTATGGATACAGGCTTCTTTTGAGACGGCATTGTCCAGCGCCAGCGGACCGTCCACTACAGCCTCCAACCGCTCCCGCTGTGCCATTTTTGATATAATAGCCGCATCCATCGTCGAGGGAATCGATGGGTTGACCACTTCTACGGCAGATAAGATCGCTACCCTGGGATTCTTTATTTGGAGGCTCCGGGCTACCGACAGGCTGTTTTTCATTATCTGGTACTTCTGGGATAAATCGGGCGAAATGTTCATAGCAGCATCGGTCACCAGCACAAGCTTTTTCATATGCGGCACCTGAAAAACCGCCACGTGGCTCAGCAACCTACCACCGGTGAGGGATTTGTCGCCCGAAACTATGCCCTTTAGAAAATCCTTGGTTTGAAGAAGCCCCTTCATCAGGACCTGTACTTCACCCTTTTTGGCCAGCTCCACCGCTATACCTACGGCCTGTGAGGTATCCTGTTCGTCTATGATCTCAATATTCGTCTTTTCCATTCCAAGGGTATCCATTATCGACTCGATCTTCTTTTTGTCGCCGATCAGAACACTTTTTACAAGCCCGAGTTCCTGAGAGGTCTTGACGGCTTTTAAAACATCGTCATCCTCGGCTTTTACCACAGCCATCACTTTCGGTTTTGACTGGCGGGCTTTTTCCACTATCTCTTGAAGGGATTCCACATAACCACCTCCGAAATTATTAAATAAAGCAAAAATCGTACCAAATATCCGCAATATAGAAAATCCTTAATTTCGGCGTTTTTCTACAAAATTTAACTGCAAAAAATAGCACTGTGTGCAGAATATTACATGCAAAAAATTGCAGTATAACTTCACAAATTGAACTTTTTTAGTTTATAAAACAGGTTCCGTACCGAGATTCCGAGAATCCTTGCCGCCTCATTCCTATTGCCGTCAACCTTTTCAAGAACGCTTTTTATAGTCTTTTTTTCAACGTCCTTCAGTATTTCCTTCAATGGCATTGAATGTTCGGTTATTGCTATGGATTCGGATTTATCTTCGTTTTGGTTGAAATAGAGTCTTGGCAGGTGTTTTTTACCGATTACCGTTTCGCCGAACTTCATGTTTATGATGGCTCGGCTTATCACGTTCTCCAGTTCCCTTATGTTACCCGGCCAATCGTAATCCATGAGGACCTCAAGGGCTTCTTCGTCTACGGCTTCCACGGCCCTCCCGTATTCCTGGTTGCACTTCTTGATAAAATGCTCCGTCAGCAGCGGGATATCCTCTTTACGTTCCCTCAGTGGAGGGATGTATATCGGTACAACATTGAGCCTATAATAAAGGTCCTTCCGGAAGCGCCCTTCCTCGACGGCTTTCTCCAAGTTTATGTTTGTCGCGGCAATAACCCTGACGTTTACGGGTATGGGCTTACTTTCTCCTACCCTGATAATTTCTTTTTCGTTCAGTACTCTGAGCAGCATTGCCTGGTGGTTTAGCCCTATTTCCCCTATTTCGTCCAGAAAGATAGTTCCGCCGTTAGCTTCTTCGAAAAGCCCCTTGCGCCCGCCTCGCCTGGCTCCGGTAAAAGCCCCGTCAGCATAGCCGAAAAGCTCGCTGCCCAGAAGGCTGTCGGTCAATGCGGCACAGTTCACCCTGATGAACTGATTGTGTCTTCTTTCGCTGCTGTTGTGAATGGCATGAGCAAAAAGCTCTTTACCCGTACCGCTTTCGCCCCTCAGCAGCACGGTGACGTTGGTGCCAGCCGCATTTTTAGCAGCCTCCATAGCTTCTCTTATAGCCCTGCTCTTGCCTATGATATCGTCGAAGGAGTACTTGGCCTCCAGGTGCCTCATCCTTCGCTTTACGTAATCCAGCTCTTCGGTGAGTCTTTTTATCTCAGATACATCGTGTATTACGGCGACACTGCCCTTCAACTTGCCCCCCACTATTATCGGCGCGGCGTGAACTATTACCTCCTTCCTGTTCGGGCCGACCCTCATCGGCACACCCTTAATGGGCTCGCCCGTCCTCAGTACCTGATAGTGCACGCTCTCACCCTCAGCTATATCCACGGTGGCGGGTTTACCTATCACGTCTTCCTTGGTGAGTCCCACTATCCTGGTGTAAGCTTTATTTATGAGGATACCCCTTCCCTCGGAATCAACCACCGATATTGCATCCTGGGTAGAATTTATAATTGCTTCCAAAAGGCTGTGCAGCTCCCGCAGGTTGGTCACCTCTTCAGCCAGGTGCTTTACCTCGGTAATATCCCTGAAAACCGCCACCGCTGCCGTTATTTTCCCTGAGCTATCGAAAACCGGCATGCGGTTCGTTACTATGGTGGTATCCTCCAGTTGCTGGAACTGGTTCAGTTCCGGCTGGCCCGTCCTGAGCACGACCGGGAGCCCGGTATTGGGTACCACATCTCCCACGGGCTTACCCAAGGCCGCGTCCCTGTCAATTTTAAGCAGTTTTTCGGCGGAACGGTTGATTATTATAATCCGTTCCGCCAGGTCTACGGCAATAATACCGTCTTGGATGGAATCGATTATAGCCCTGAAGACATTCATAGAAAGCATAATATTCCACCTTTTCTTAATATTATGTATAAAAAATGAGTCCCAGGGCTCGTCTCCTTAACACCCGAGCACCTTAACGGCCAGCAACAGGCCTTGCTCAACCTTCACCACGGCCCTGTCTTCGGTGAAGACGTTGCTAATCCCCCTAGATGCCCCCATCGGGATGGTCTCACCCCTGAGAGGGTAGTACAAACCGGCGGTCTTGATACCTCTAACCTCGGGAGTGAGCGGTATTAAGGAAAGGATCTGGCCTCTTTTACCCTCGATTTCCCTCACGCCGTCTATTATGAACATCTCCCAGTTTACCCCGGCTAGCATGAGGTCAATTCCCTTTTTTTTGAAGTTGACCATGAGAAAAATATTTGCCAGACTGTGATCGGGTCTGTCACCCAGGCCGCCCAGCAGCACGGCCTCCCTCACACCTTTTTTCAAAGCCGCTTCCAGTGCTAGTTCGGTATCGGTAAAATCCTTTTCCTTCGGGAATGTATATAGTTTTATATTATATTCGCAAATTTTGCCCCGGTCTTCTTCAGTGACGGAATCCATATCTCCCACTACCAAATGAGGTATGACTCCCATTTTCAGAGCATGATGAATACCGCTGTCAGCGCAAATGATAAGATCTTCCTGTTTTACGTATTTTTTAAGAGGTTCGTAATCCTCGATACGCCCTCCCGTAAAAATAACGGCCCTCATAAAATCCTCCGCCGGTGAAAAGTAATATTTCAGCTTTATTATAACATACTAATAAATCCTACCGCAAAGTTTCGGTAAAAAGGATCGCATAACACGGTCCTCGTTATTAAGCACAAATCTCTCGGGTACTCTGTGATTCGGTTTTAACTTCCAACTTCAGCGCCGTCGCCGGGCAGGACAAAACGCACACTCCGCATTTCAGGCAATCAGGATTTTTTAACAAGCTGCGGTATGCGCCGGTTTCTATCGCCCAATCTGGCCAGCACATGGTCAAAAAAACTCCCCCTGGGGCAGAATCTTCCGCACCACATCCTACCCTTAAAAAAGGCCGTAAGCACCGGAGGAATCATACACGCTACAGCCAGCAATCCGAATGCGGAATTGTACGCTCCAAGGGCGCTGTCAATAATATAAGCGAAATCATCTGTACGATCCGCCTTTTCTTGTTACAACCCTGGGAAAATGGTATAATTTAGTTGTTGGGAGGTTTGATTATTTTGAGAAGCATAAAGTTGCAGGCAGCTTCTCTCTGCAACGAAATAAATATAAACCGCCTGTCGCTTCGCTTTGGCATAGAAAAGAAATACCAGTGGGACGAACCTCTGGTGCTGTCGGAGGAGCAGCTCAAAGGCATAATCCGGATGCCCGAGGGCAAATCCGCATATATCTTTTCTTTCGGCTCCATGGTCTTTTTGAATTTCGAACACCACGAGATAATGGACCTATTGGATTACCTAAAGAAAACAGAAAAAAATATCCTTCCCGTAACCTCCCTTGATTACACCGACGATTACACGGTAATGATAAATCCCGGGAAAGAACTCGCGGTCAGCCACGAGTATACTATCATCCCGGAAATCAGGGAAATGTACCTGGAAATAATAGCTACAGTACTCGCCAAATCCGTAGCTCTAGCCCGGATCGAGGACGAAATTGACAATTTAATGGATGCCATCGAGGATATAATAAATTATCTGGAAGCGGGTAGGCTTAACATATCGGACGAGAAACTCGCCAGGATGTCCGGCAAGATCCTTGGCTTCAAATACAACACCCTGTCGTATATAATGCTTTTGGATAAACCGGAAATAACGTGGATCAACGAGGAAAGTGAAAACCTTTACATACAGCTGGAAGAACAGTTCGAACTGGGCGACCGGTACGAGAAAATCCGGCATAAGACCGAAACGCTGCTGGATATCACCGAGGTATTTACAGGCCTGGCTCACGCCAAAAGGGGAACAAGGCTGGAATGGATGATCATAATTCTTATAGCCTTTGAAATACTTCTCAGCATAATCATGTCAGCGCTGGGAATACACTATTAAATTTCAAGGAGGTGGATCACGTGAAGAGGATAAACCCCAACATTTTCAGGCAGTACGATATAAGGGGCGTTGTAGGCGAAGAGATAGATGAAGAAGTGGCCCAAACCCTCGGGCGGGCTTTCGGAACCTTCGCTCTGAGAAACGGCGAGAAAAAGGTCGTGGTGGGCAGTGACAACAGATCTTCATCGCCTTCTCTAAAACGTGCTTTGATAGAAGGGCTGATGTCCACCGGATGCGATGTAGTGGACCCGGGGACGGTGGTGACTCCTGTATTCTATTTCTCCAGAATACACTACGGCATCAATCCCGGTATTATGGTAACCGCCAGCCACAACCCCCCGCAGTATAACGGTTTTAAGGTGGCCTTCGGGCACGCCACGCTCTACGGCGACGACATCCAGAAAATAAGGGTAATGATGGAAAAGG
Source organism: Thermosediminibacter oceani DSM 16646 (assembly GCF_000144645.1). NCBI lineage: Bacteria > Bacillati > Bacillota > Clostridia > Thermosediminibacterales > Thermosediminibacteraceae > Thermosediminibacter > Thermosediminibacter oceani. Next base: position 821,264 of record NC_014377.1, on the reverse strand, counting down.
GGGAGTTTGAATCAGGAAAAGGTAAACTATCTTATATAGACCCCACCGAAGACTACATTTCAACAATATGCGATAAAATCGAGTTATCAAAATCCCTAAGGGTGGGTATCGACTGCGGCAACGGCACTGCATCTTTATTTGCAGAAAAGTTGTTCAAACGGCTGGGAGTTGAAACACACCCGATCTACTGCGAGTCGGATCCCTCCTTTCCCAATCACTTTCCTGACCCGGTGAAGCCCGAAAATTTAAAAGACCTCAGAGAGCTGGTGTTGAGGGAAAAGCTTGATTTGGGCATCGGTTTTGACGGCGACGGGGACCGCATAGGCGTGGTAGACGACACAGGAACCGTCATATACGGGGATATGCTCATGATCCTTTACTGGCGGGAGATACTGCCTAAACATCCCGGCACCACAGCTATCGTTGAAGTAAAGTGCTCTCAAGCCTTGGTAGAGGAAATCGAAAGGCTTGGCGGGAAGCCAATGTTCTACAAAACTGGCCATTCTCTGATTAAAGCCAAGATGAAAGAAATCGGCGCCGTTTTCACCGGCGAAATGTCGGGGCACATGTTTTTCGCCGATGAATATTACGGTTTTGACGATGCCCTGTACGCAGCCGCCCGGCTATTAAGAATTCTCTCCCGAACCGGTAAAAAATTATCAGAATTACTATCCGATGTACCGAAATATTATTCAACGCCGGAAATACGGGTGCCCTGCCCCGACGACGAAAAATTCGCAAAGGTGGAAGCGATAAAGGAGTACTTCAGGAAAAGATACCCGATGATTGACGTGGATGGTGCCAGGGTGCTCTTTCCCGATGGATGGGGCCTGGTCAGGGCCTCCAATACCGGACCCGAGCTCATCGTGCGCTGCGAAGCCAAAACCCCCGAAGGCCTGGAGAGAATAAAGGAAGAGATGCAGAAGGCCTTAAACCCTCTCAAGGCATTTTAAAAGCCGCTCCTTTCTGGAGCGGCTTCAGACTGTCGACAAAGTAACTGTCGACAGTCTTTTTTTGCAAAAGCTAGTACAAAAATCATCAGCTTTTTAGTAAAATTAAAGAAGATACAAAAATATTGTGGGGCGATGAAATGTTAACGAAGAAAAATCGAGAAATAATAGAGCAGGTAGAATTAGTAAGCATCGATAGCTTAGTACCTCAAGACCATCTCCTTAGGGCAGTAGAAGAAAGCATCGATTTTAATTTCATTTATGATGAAGTAAAAGACCTATATAGCGAAAATACAGGAAGACCTAGTATTGACCCGGTAGTGTTAATTAAGCTACTCATGCTCCAAGCATTGTATGGAATCCGCTCCATGCGCCAAACCATCAGAGAAGTAGAAGTCAATGTAGCTTACCGTTGGTTTTTAGGCTATGGATTACAAGAAAAAATACCTCACTTTTCAACTTTTGGAAAAAACTATGAACGGCGGTTTAAGGAAAGTGATCTATTTGAAAAGATATTCGAGCGGGTGTTGATGGAAGCAATAGAATGCGGGTTTGTTAAAACAGATGCAGTATTTATCGATGCTACTCACATAAAAGCCAGTGCCAATAAGAATAAATATATCGAGAAAGTCGCTAAGCAACGGACTCAAAAATATAAGGAAGAACTTTTAAAAGAAATCAACGCCGAACGGGAAGCAAACGGTAAAAAGCCCTTTGAAGAAGAAGATGATGATGACGATAACAACAAAGGAGAAAATAGCTCTAAAAAAGTCAGGGTAAGCACCACAGATCCTGAAAGTGGGATGTTTCAAAAAGGGGAAAAAGAGCGCTGCTTTGCCTACACAGCTTCTGTAGCCTGTGACCGGAACAACTTTGTCCTTGGTGTCAAAATAGCACCTGGAAATGTTCATGACAGCCAGGTATTCTCCGATTTATTTCAAGAAGTAAACGATAAATTTTCTAAAATAGAGGCGGTAGTGGTTGATGCAGGCTACAAAACCCCCGGGATATGCAGAGAAATCATTGAGGCAGGAGCGCTTCCCGTTATGCCCTATAAGAGGCCGATGACCAAAGATGGTTACTTTAAAAAACGCGAATACGTCTATGACGAATATTATGATTGTTACATATGCCCCAACAACCAAATATTAGAATACAGCACCACCAACCGGGCGGGATACCGGGAATATAGGAGCAACCCCCAAATATGCTGTAAATGTCCCATGCGCCTACAGTGCACCAAAAGTAAAAATTACACAAAAATCATAACTCGGCATATATGGGAGCATTACATAGAAATAGCGGAAGATATAAGACACACCCAATGGGGTAAAGAACTATACAAAATGCGCGGCCAGACCATCGAGCGGGTATTTGCCGATGCGAAGGAAAAGCATGGCATGCGCTATACAAATCTACGAGGCTTGAGGAAAGTTGGACATTACCTCACGCTTCTTTTCGCATGCATGAATTTAAAAAAGCTGGCTTTATGGAAGAAAAGACGGGGAACGTTTCCGCCAACAGTCCCCGCTTTACATTCGTTTTTCTTAAAAATTTTCTTCGCCTTCAACAAAAAGCCGCTTTTAGGTTATGCATCCTAAAAGCGGCTTTGTCTACAAGCTGAAGCCGCTCCTTTCTGGAGCGGCTTTTTAATATCTGAACTTCAAATAGCTCCACGTCATTGGATCGGGCACCGGTAGTTGGAGATAACCATTGTATCGCAATAGCGCGACCATTGAATCAAAATTGGCCTTCTTGTGGTGAAAGTGCCCGGGTAGTAGAAAGGAATTTACAGTACACAGCTTGCCGCGGCCTAAAAGTCCGTAGTAGCACCTGTCGCAGGTAAGCGAATTTTTTTCTTATTGATTATCGCATAAAATTCCAGCAAACCGCCTTCCCTGTAAGTCCCGGGACACACCATCGGAAGCTTCAGACTGAAAAGGGTTATGCGGTCCTTTCTCTCCCTTATAAAGCAGTTGTCAGCCATCTTCATTATTCTTTCGGTAAGCAGCCCCTTCGTAAAATCGAGGATGTCACCGTCATACCTGTAATAATGCATAACCGCCCACTCCTTCTCTTATATAGAGTGGGCGGTTTTTTCTAAATGTATACGGCTAAAAACCTAGTTTATCCCTCAGATAATCCTTGATATTGTCAATTCCTATCCGGTCCTGCTGCATGGTATCCCTGTTTCTAATCGTCACCTTGTGGTCATCGAGGCTGTCGAAGTCCACGGTTATGGCGTACGGCGTTCCGATCTCGTCCTGACGGCGGTAGCGCTTGCCTATGCTGCCTGTATTGTCGTATTCCACCACATAGCATTTTTTAAGGTCGTGGTAGATTTTCCGCGCCAGCTCTTCCAGCGGCTCTTTCTTGAAGAGCGGAAACACGGCGCATTTGATGGGAGCGACGTCCGGGTGAAATCCAAGCACCACCCGTGTCTCGCCCTCCACCTCTTCCTCCCTGTAAGCATCGCAGAGGATTGCCAGCATTGCTCTATCGACGCCCAGCGAAGGCTCTATTACATATGGAACGATATGTCTTTTTTCCTCCTGGTCGAAATAGGTCAGACTTTTCCCCGAATACTCAATGTGCTTCGAAAGATCGTAGTCGGTCCTGTTGGCGACTCCCCAGAGCTCGCCCCAACCGAAGGGGAAATTGTATTCCAGGTCCGTTGTGGCTTTGGAATAATGGGAAAGTTCTTCCGGTGAATGATCCCTGAGGCGCAGGTTTTCCTTTTTCACCCCCAGCGACAGGAAGAAGTCCATAGTGAACTGCCTCCAGTATTCGAACCATTCCATATCTTCGCCGGGTTTTACGAAAAATTCCAGTTCCATCTGCTCAAATTCCCGCGTTCTGAAGATAAAGTTTCCGGGGGTGATTTCGTTTCTGAAAGCTTTGCCTATCTGCGCTATTCCAAAAGGAAGTTTAACGCGGCTGGTGTCCAATACGTTTTTGAAATTCACGAATATGCCCTGGGCAGTTTCCGGTCTCAGATACACTACCGAACTTGAATCTTCGACAACCCCCTGGTGGGTCTTGAACATAAGGTTGAATACCCTGGCATCGGTCCAGGCAACCTCGCCGCATACCGGGCATTTTATTTGGTTGTTATGGATTATCTCCGTAAGTTCCTGGACGCTTTTGCCTTCCGCGTGAATACCCAGGGTGTCTTCGATGAGGTGGTCGGCCCTGAACCTGGATTTGCACTGCTTGCAGTCTACGAGAGCATCGTTAAAGCCGGCGACGTGTCCGGAAGCTTCCCATACCCTCGGGTGCATCAAGATGGCGCTGTCAAGGCCTACCACGTCATCCCTTTCATATACGACCTTTTTCCACCATATTCTCTTTATATTCTGCTTAAGCTCGACCCCCAGCGGGCCATAGTCCCAGGTATTCGCAAGGCCTCCGTATATTTCGGACCCCTGGAACACAAAACCCCTTCTTTTACAAAGGGAAACTATTTTGTTCATAATCTTTTCTCCGTTATCAGCCATGTATGCTTCTCCTTTCTGCCAAATAAACTTGTAAAATTAAAAACCCCTAGACCGGTTAATAGTCTAGGGGTCCTGATGCCGGACGGTTCCACCCTAGTTGCAGGCTTAGCCTGCCGCTTTAAAAAAGACCTATAAAATTTTCATAATATAACCCCTCCGGCTGCCACATGCCTTCTGTGCCGCGGAGCTCCCACTATCCTCCGCTCGCTGCAGGCAGGGAGAAAGCACTTATCCGAAGGTATCCGTTTAAATTTTTAATATATTATAGCACAGCGCATGATGCGATACAAGTATATTTACAAACAAACTCATGTCGTATCGCACCTTCATACAATTTCCATTTGCTCTCCCCGCGTCTTTGACATTTTTGATAATATACGGTTTAAACGCTTTTTTATTTCCTCTATCTCGGTTCTGTGGCATACTCCCAAAAGTCTTTTTTTGCTGTAGGCAAGTTCAAGGGCCTGCTGAGCCGCCCGGGCAGCCCTCTCGTAATCCTTCTTCCTGTGCTCGTAATACTTTGAAAGTTCCAGCAGAGCAAAGAGTAGGTTAATTCCTTCTCCGACCATTTGTATCCATATTTTTTCAGCCTCGTCCCACCGGCCCATCCTTTTATAGAGCAAAGACAGCTGCCGGTAAGCCCTATCCCTCACACCGGGAACGTCGAGGGCCCTCTTGTAACATTCCACGCTTTCTTTATACATCCTCATATCCTCGTAAAGGCGGCCAAGGCAGTAGTAGTCCTGGCCGTAGCAGGTACCGGATCGAAATGGATCCCCCAGGGCATGACCTATTTTGGAAAGAAGGCTCACCAGCGAGAGGATGTCCACCCGGTTGTGGTGCAGCACGGGTATCAAAGGGAGCGGGTCCTTTTCTCTAAGATACCTGAAATATATCGATGGAATCTCAAAACCGGGTACGTCATCCTTCCTAGCCATATAAAAAAGAGATTGTTCAAGCGACGACAGGCTGACGCTCCGGAGGCGTTCACGGAATATGCGCCTGGCGGTATGGAGCAGGTCGAGGTGGGCCAGGGATTCCAGGGGATTTTCCATCCTGTTTATGAGAAATCTTGCGGACAGGAGCGGTATATCGTAGGCTTTTCCGTTAAAACTCACCACACCCCGAAAATTACCCAGCAGGTCCTTCAGGCTGTGGAGCACTGCGGGCTCTTGGTCGAAATCGCTCATAAAATACTGCACCAGTTTGAACGAGTCCCCGTCGAAATAGCCGACTCCTATTAAAAAGGCGTAGGTCCCGGAGCCGCCGGCAAGGCCCGTTGTCTCAGTATCAATGAAAGCCGTCTTTTTAAAGTCAAGTTCCGCAAAATCGGCGTTTTTAGCAATGAGCTTTATTATTTCCGGGGAAATATCCAGCACCGAGCGCAGCATTACACCGGCGTGGCAAAAATGCCCGTCAAAAACCCTCTCTATGGCTATGTGCCTCCCGTAAGGAGTCCTCAGAAGTTCACCGCCGAGCGCGCGGGAGATACGGCTCAGCTCATCGCTGTCATCTCCTGCCGCTGGTTTATGTGAATCTTTTTTGTCCCTTCCGGCAATGAAGGCTTTCAATTTTTCTGAGAGGTTCAATCGAAAAGCACCCCTTGAATCAGTTTTAAGGCAGAAGCTTTGCTTCCGGGACCTACTTCTTCCAGGGGCCCCACACACGAGGGACATCCGTCGTCGCAACCGCATTCGAGGATGACCTGCCGGGCGGCTTTTAAAAGTTGCGTGTCCATCTGGTAAAGCCTTTCGGCAAAACCCACTCCCCCCGGATACGCGTCGTATATGAAAATCGTCGGTTTTTGGGTAAAGGGCGACCTGACCTGGATGACGCCGCGGATATCCCTGGGATCGCACATCAGATAAAGGGGGGCGATGTTGACCAGCACGTTGCACAGGCCCGCAAGCCCTGACCTTAAGTCTTCTGCCGTAAGGCCGCGGACGGTTTCCGGAACCGTGAACCAGAAAGCCGTGGTGTGCATCTCTTCCGGCGGCAGGTGTATGGGGCCGGAACCTACGTTTTCATGGGTAAAAAATTTTATTTTCTTAAACATAGTAGCGAGCGAAGTAACCAAAACCTCTCCGAAGTACTTGGCGGTTTCTTCCCGCCGGTGCTGCTCCTTTAACACATCCAGTACCTTTATTTCCACCGCCAGGTTCGCATCGGTATAATAATCCACATCGACCTTCCTGACGTAGGCTTTTTTCTCCTCGTAGTCCAGCTTTTCCACCTGATACTGCTGACCGCCGTGTATGTAAATGGCTTCTTCATGGATGAGCATCGGGGCGCTGGCCCTGTCCACTTCTCCGATAACCCTGGGCTCTTCGGTGATGTCCACCACCACAAAATTCTCGGTCGAAGCACTCCGCAGACTTATCTCTTCGGCGGGGAAGGCGTCAGCCATCCAGTGCCATCTTCCCCCTACGTGGCGCAGGATTTTCTCGCTCTCCAGGAAGGAAAGTATTTCTTCAGTTGTCTCCACGCCGAATTTTTCACCGTCTTCAAAGGGCAGCTCAAAAGCCGCACACTTTATATGGCTGACTAGGATGTAAAGGTTGTCGGGATTTATCAGGCCGCTTTCGGGCGGTGAACCGAAGAAGTAGTCCGGGTGGTTTATTATATACTGGTCAAGGGGGCTGCTTGAGGCCACGAGTATCGAAGCCGATACTGCAGAACGCCTTCCGGCGCGCCCCGCCTGCTGCCAGGTGCTTGCTATGGAACCCGGATACCCGGTGATTATGCTGACATCCAGCCCTCCTATATCTATACCCAGCTCCAGGGCATTGGTGCTGACTACCCCGAGAATCCGGTTCTCCCTCAGGCCTTTCTCTATCTCGCGTCTTTCCCGGGGCAGATACCCACCCCTGTAGCCCCTTATGGAATCGGAACCCTTGAGTGTGTCTCTCATTCCCTCCTTAAGATACGTGAGCATCACCTCTACGGCCAGCCGGCTCCTGGCAAATACTATCGTCTTAATACCGTTTTTTAAAAAATCGAGGGCAAGGTTTTTTGCCTCCAGAAGGCTGCTCTTCCTGATACCGAGCTGCCGGTTTACGACCGGGGGATTGTAAAAAATTACGTTTTTTTCGCCGGATGGCGCTCCGCTCCTGTCGATGAGCACCATTTGCCTGCCGGTGAGTTTTTCAGCCAGTTCCTTCGGATTGGCTATGGTGGCCGAACAGCATATGAATACCGGATTTGAGCCGTAAAACCTGCATATCCTGTGGAGGCGTCTTAGAACGTTAGCGGTATGGCTGCCGAAAACCCCCCGGTAAGTATGGACTTCGTCTATCACAACGTATTTCAAGTTTGAAAAAAGTTTTATCCACTTAGTATGGTGAGGTAATATACCGGTGTGCAGCATATCCGGATTGGTCACAATTATATGGCCGTCCTTGCGTATGGCCACCCTGGCCGAAGGCGGAGTATCACCGTCGTAAGTAAAGGTCTTTATATCTTCTCCCATAGCCTCTACCGTTTCCATGAGTTCGGCTACCTGATCCTGGGAAAGTGCCTTTGTAGGAAAAAGGTATATGGCCCTGCTGTTTTTATCCTGCAGGATGGCGTTGAGGACAGGCAGGTTATAGCAGAGGGTCTTTCCGGAAGCGGTAGGTGTCACTACCACCACGCTGTTGCCCTTCGTGACCTCATCTAAAGCTATTGCCTGATGGGAATAAAGGCTGTGAATGCCCTTTTTATTCAAGGCCAAGATGAGTCTTTTATCGAGATAGTCGGGAAAGGGTTCGTATTCCGCCGCTTTTGGAGGAATTACCTCCCACCTGGTTACGCATCTTTTAAAACGGTCCGAATGCTTTAGTTTCTCCAAAAGCTGTTCGAGATTCATATCACCGACACTCTCCCCTCCCGAAGGTCATTTCTTTTTATTTTAGCAAAAGCCCTTTCCATCTACAAGATCGACCAAATATGAAATGACCCCCCGCCGGGGACAGTTAAAGCGGAGCTCACCCGAACTTTGAGCCCCCGGGGCAACCGCAGGAACCGGACGATCCGTAACAGCCGCTGCTTATTCCAGTCCCGAAGGGCGATACCTCCCTGCGGGTGTTGCCGCTTCTGCAATCGGGGCATTCAATAGGCTCGTCCCTCTCCTGTAACTTCCTAAGTACTTCAAATCGGTGTCCGCGGTCTACACATTTATATTCGTAGACGGGCATTTGCTATCCTCCTTTTCAAAATGTCAAAACTTTTTTTCAATCATCTTGAACTATATTATATAACTGTTGGATTTGAAATGATAATATTTTATCTTAAATCGCCCAAAAATAATATCAGAGCAAACAACTCGAACAGGAGTGAAAAAAATGGTAAGCAAAATGCAACTTCATGCGGTAGGGGAAGCCTGCCCCGGATATACCTACATCGGTGATGATGCGGTGGGCAGCTCTTTCGAAGACGCGGAAAAGATAGTTAGCTGCGAGACATGCATACACTGGGTCCGAGGGAGGTGCAATATAGACCTCTTCGATAAGGTGCTATCCAGCCTGGACCAGACGTGAGGAGGGATTGTTTTGTCTTTGAAGAAAAAGTTGTTTGCCCGTAGAAAGACCTTTGCTCGCACCGAGATAGGTTCAAATATATATAAGCCTGCGGGCAGGCCCAGTCCACGGGAGATCAAATCACAGAAAGCCCAGTTGGAGAGCAACCAGCCGGGCACACGGAAAGATATCAAGCCGAAGATGCATGACAAGCAGAATTGAAAGATAAAGAAAGGTGAAACGTCTCGTTTCACCTTTCTCATCATTATGCGGTTTTCTGAAAAGGAGCGGAAGTTCTGACTTTACCGGTAACTATTACTTCTCCAAAACGATCTCATGATCGAGGAGCTTAATTTCCTTAATCCTGGCCTCCACCGTCATTTCTCTCCCGAGAAAGTCGCGCAAAAAGATACTGCCATTTCGGGGCTCAAGGTAAATGACATTTTCCATTAGTTCCTTTTCCCGACCATCTTCAAGCATAACTGCCCTAGATTCGCACATATTTCTTCACCTCTTTAGAGTTTGCGTAGGTTTTTTAAAAGATGTTTTTATATCCCCTTTCTCCGGCTGAACTTCTTCATAACGCCCGGAAAAAGTCCCATATCGGTGTGGGGCAGAAAACAGGCCCCTAAGAATTCTTCCATATAACCGGGAAAAGCGCTGAGTTCCACATAGGTTATAGATTCCGCTATCTGTTTTGCTTTTTCTCTTGCCCCCCTGCTGGTGAGACAGAGATAGGATCCGATCAGGGAACTGTTGCCAATGTAAGTAAACTTTTCTTCCTCTACTTCCGGCAGCAAGCCTATATTTATGGAATTTTTAATATTAAGGCCTCTACCTATGCCGCCGGCTATTATTATTTTATCTATGTCCGTGACCTTCATCTCTAGGATTTTAAGTAACGTACTTATCCCGGAATAGACCGCGCCCTTTGCCCTGATGAAATTATCCAGGTCTATTTCGTTTATGGTTATATCCCGGCCGTCTTCAGTCTCGTCCTTGGATGCTATCACGTATTCGTAGACGCCCAGGATATCGTCGAATCTTATTCTTTCGGATTTCAAACCGGTATTTATCTTCCCTCTCGGGTCTAATATTCCGGTCATAAACATGGCGGCCACGATATCTATCAAACCGGAACCGCATATCCCGCGGGGCTTGGTGCCACCTACAACGCTGTAGCGGGGCTCTAAAGTCCTGTCGTCTATCGTCACCTGGTCTATGGCTCCCCGCATAGCCCTCATTCCGCAGCTTATTTCCCCGCCTTCAAAAGCAGGGCCTGCCGAACACGCGCAAGCAACCATAACTTCCCGGTTCCCGAAGACTAACTCACCGTTAGTACCGAGGTCTAGAAACAGCACATTCTCGTCGCTGTTCCAAATGCCGGCCGCCAAGACCCCTGCAACAATATCCCCACCAACATAACTCGCCACACTCGGCACAATAAACACCGGTGCATCGGGATTGATACGAATTCCCACATCCCCAGCCTTAAGCGGCGGATGGTTCCTAAAAGCCGGTATATAGGGTTCCAGCCGTATGTTTGCCGCTTCAACCCCGAGAAGAAGGTGAGCCATTGTGGTGTTGCCCGCAAAAACCCCGAAAACTATATCCTCCGGGTGTATATTAAGCCTCTCGGTCATCTCTTCAACCAACCGGTTTACCGTACCCTCAACGACTGCATGTTTGAGAGCGGCAAGGCCGCCTTTCCCGGTTGAATAAATGATCCGGCTTATAACATCGGCGCCGTACTGCATCTGGAGATTTCCGGCACTGGCCGACTCCTTTATCTTTCCGCTTTCAAGCTCCACTAAATTTGCCGCTACGGTAGTTGTCCCCACGTCAACACATATTCCGTAAAGGGGTTTATCCTCACCGGAACCCCTAACCTCTATTATCTCATAATCGTCATTTTCTCTTGTGAGTATAACGTTTATATCAAAATCATTCCTTCGAAGAGTTCCCGGCAGCCTTCTCAACACATCCAGGGAACACCTAACAGATCCGGAACCGCACTTAGTCGCAAGTCCCCTGCAAAGGCGCTCCCAATCCTGGACATTGTCGTCTAACGTTGGCGGGTCGAGAGTTAGCCTTATTTTTTCAAACCCGCTATTAATTTCTATCCCCGAATCTTCCAGCATCTTTCGAGCCTTATTTATCCAACCCTCTTCTTCTTCGCCGGGATCCACATCCTCCACCAGCACCTCGTTTACCACCTTAATTTCCTGGGTCTCTACAACCAGGTCGCTCAGTGCGAAAGTGAGACACGCCAGACGTATCCCTTTTTCAAAATCAGCATCGGGAAGAGCGAGAGATTTCTCAAACCTGTAATCTCCTTCGAGTATCCTTATCCTGCATTTTCCACAATGACCACTGCCGCCGCAGGGCGCGTCGATGAAAACCCCGGCCTTGCGGGCGGCTTCCAGTAAGCTGGTGCCTTTTTTTACTTTTATGGTCTTGTTTTGGGGTTTAAACAGTATGGTGCACCCATCCATATTTTCACCTTCTCTTTAAGTGCTTAAATCCTCTTTAAAAACAGCGGAAGTTTTTAAACGTATAAATATTCGCTCCAGGGTCTTTGAAGGCAAATTTGAAGCAAGAAAGCCGGACCCTGGAGCGCCGGATAATCACAAAGTTAAGGAGAATTTTACCGGTAACCGGAATTTACTTGAGTATCTTTGAATATTCGACGCTTTCCAGCAGTTCTTCCAATTCGGATGGATCGCTCATTTTCACCTTAATCATCCAGCCCTTTTCATACGGGGACTGGTTCACGAGCTCCGGGCTGTCTGCCAGTTCCTCGTTAACCTCTACCACTTCTCCGCTTACCGGTGCATAAAGGTCCGAGGCAACCTTCCCGGATTCCACGGTCCCAAAGATGTCATCCTTTTTAATATTATCGCCGACTTCGGGAAGGTCCACGAATAGCACTTCTCCCAATTTATCCTGGGCATAGTCGGTGATGCCGATGACAGCATAATCTCCTTCTACTTTCGCCCAGGTATGTTCCCTGTGATACTTTATACCAGAAGGCAGATTCATAAAATTACCTCCACTATTACATGATCGGATCCATCGTCAAAGCGGGATGACCTACTTTGTTCAGGAACTCTAACACAGAATCGGGGTCTGTCCCCACGGTTTCGTCAGCGATCATATCGGCGAAATTCTCTATTCCGATTTCTTTACCCCTTTGATTCAGTTTATCTCTGATGGCATCTTTTAACTCCTTCGGCATCCAGACAAGCCTCTTGATCCCACCTTCGGCGAGGAGAAATTTCTTGCTCGTTATATACTGCCTGCCCATACCCATAAAACCGGGTGTCTGGACGCCTCCTCCCGTGGTAGATGCCAGTTCTCCGAAGGTCATGCCGAGGGGAGTCATGCCCGCATATTCCCTGTTGACGATTATCACACCGTTGGCTTCCGGCATTATGCCGCAGATGCACTCGAAGCAACCGCAGGAGGTCATGGGGTTCTCCAAAATTGAGTAGATGGTTACTTCCTTGACTCCTCCGTGGGAAAGTTCCTGTACCGCCTTATTTACCGAATCCCATATACCTTTTACCTCATCCTTACATTCGCCTTTGACTATCGGTTGGCAGGGGCCGGTAGGATTAATCTCCTTCGTTGCCTTGGCGTCAAGCCAGCTTACAGCTCCGCAGAGCCCCAGCCTTTCCGGAGTTACTATGCAGACGTGGGAAGGCGCGAAGGACTGGCAAAGCAAGCAGGAGTAAAAGGTATCCACACTTTCATCCGTAAGTCCGGCAAGTCTTGCATCCCTAGCCTCATATTTGGGCTTTGCGATTTCCTCGCCAAGCTTTTCAACCTTTTCTCCGTCGGTATAAATCTTTACCTGTATCTTATCGATAATGTTGCCAAACTCATCCAGCATCTTGGCGTAGAGTGCTTCCCCGATGTGATGCAGCCTGAAGCCGGCTTCGTAGGTAGACTTGCTGATTCTCAGCCACATTATGTCCCTCTGGCCTATGTGCATCACGCCCTCTATATAGTTGAGGAAGTAATGGATCCTGCGCTCAATAACGGGTTCGAAGTCTTCCTGCATATTTTTACCCGCTACTTCCACCAGAATGGCCAAAGGTAGCTTGCCGCCATCGGGGCCAAGGGTATCTATGTCGGGACCAATTACCTCTATCTTATGATCCTCCACCTCAGCCAGGTCTCTCTTCCGTACCAGCTCCCACGCAGGAGTCCTTCCGCCGCCGAATTCGGCAAACATATCTTCCTTTCTTACCCTTTCACCCTCAAAGGCAGCTGCAAATCCTACAGGTATCGGAACTTCGGTTATTTTTATCTTTATGCCCCTTGCTTCCAGGGAAGTGGGCACTATTTTGTCGTAGTCCTTCTGGGTGATCAGAAAGTGAGGTACTTCCTGTACATCCTGATCGGTTATTACCGGGAATCCGAGGGCTATGGCACCGGCTCCGGCGGATACGACCAGCTCGCTCAACGGACCAAGGGCGTTTACGAAAGCCGGCACCCTTTCCCTTGTGTACTTGAGCAGCTCTTCCAGATTGCCAGGAGGTACGGCGCCGAATATAAGTGCTGCCCTTATAGCGACCGTCACCACGTGGATTACGGAAGTTACATCATAGCCCAGAGGTACAACGCGGAGTTCAAGCCCTACCTTTACTTTGCCTTCTATGGCCTGATCAATTATTTTTCCTACCAGGCAGACAAGAAGGCCTTTATTCTGGTAATTCTTGATAATTTTTGCTGCTTCCTCTACCGACGGTGCCTCGCCGATCACCACCGCGACACCCGGTATATCACCGGTAACTAGTGGTACGCCGAGGGAACGGATTACGGCATCGGAAATGAACCCGGCGCATGGCTCGCTGTAAGGTTTTTCTTCAACCGCATATTTGCATGCTTCTATTATTTCTGCTGAGAGTGCGGTAGCAAGCCCTGCGTTTAAAGCTTTTTCTAGGTTTTGTTCCGGCACGATAAGGCTTTCAACGATGGATAGGACATCCCGGAGTTCACCCAAGTTCCCAATCTTTTTCCCGGTTGCCGCATAGATGGTGGGAAGGCTGTATGCGGTCTCGGGAAATGCCACCTTGGCGTCGCTTCCCTTTTTCTCGATTGCTGAATCAACAGCAGCCTTTGCGGCTTCGAGGGCCTGTTTGGACCCTGTGAAAATAATGTCAAACAGAGTCATAGCTCCTCCTTCTTTTTATATCTCAACTATAATTCAAGATAAGAATCACAATATAGAGTCCATCCCTTGATGACTTCGGCCGTCTTAATTACATCCATCAGTAGCTTGTTGAGGGGATTAATGATGGCGGAGGTTAACCCGCACTGAATCGCCATTGCACAGATTACTGTCTCGATAAGGCCTCTTACCTCTTTGGGGCAGCCGTTGGCTACATTGCTCAAGCCACCGGTGGTCTTCAGGCCCATTTCGGAGATCTGCCTTACAGCCTCAAGCACTTCCTGCTGTTTTTCCTGCATTCCCTTTACCACGACGAACATAGGATCGAAGAGAATATCTTCCGGGTTCAAGCCCACAGCAACAGCTTTATCAAGGATTTCGGTGCAGTAAGCTATACGCTCTTCATTATCCCTCGGTATACCTTCCTTAGCGCATAGCCCTATAACCATCGCCCCGTATTCGGCAGCCACCTCAAGCAAGCCTATCCTGGAACCGGCGTCGGCGGAATTTATGATTGCCTTGCCCGGTTTCGGGTCGTAAACCTTAAGCCCCGCCTCGATGGCCTTCATATTTGTAGTGTCTAGGCACAGGGGAGTATTCGGAAATTCGCTTTGCAGGAGTTTTACCACCCAGGTCATTAGTTCTTCTCCGTCCCGTTCGGCAGGTCCGATGTTGACATCGAGGTAATGAGCTCCGGCTTCAACCTGTTCCTTAGCCCTTGCAAGGATGGGGGCGGGATCCCTCTCCTGGAGAGCTTTTCTAATCACAGGGGAAATAACATGAATTCTTTCACCTATTGTTAAAAATCTGGCCATACCTACACCTCCATTAATTTAGGACACTTTTTTGTCCGTATAATCTCTGAGGAACTTGGGCAGTAAAGCCGCTTCCTCAGGCCCCACCACGACTTTCCAGCCGGGTAGCTCATCTTCGATGTCGGCTTTGAGCACTGCCACTTTTCCGGGTATTATAATCTCCCTGGTCTTCAGTTTCTCTTCTACGGTAAAATCTTTTACTGCTTTTGCTATGGTCTTACCGGATAACTTGCCGGCTGCCCATGCGGTAAGCACCGAATATCCACCGGCGTCAGGAATGAGCACCCAGGCCGGTACTTTTGACCTTTCAACTTCACCGGAGACAATAAAGTATGTAAGCGCAAAATCAACGGTGACAAGCAGAGGAGCATTTTCATCGGCAGAACCTATCTTGTAGAGGCCCTGCTCGACCTTCATCGGCCTCTGCGGGTCGGTGTAAATGTTTTGTCTCAGGGCGAAAAGCGGTAAAGCTAGAGAATAGTCTATATCATCCAGTACGATGACCGATCCATATTTCTCTACGAAGAGCGTAGCTATAGCCAGCTGCATCATTTTTTCTTTTGCAAGTTTGTTGGCGAAAACTACCGTGGGGTAACCGAAAGTCCTGTCCTGGGAAACCAGAGCGGTCCTCCTTATATTGACTACATCGTCAAATACCTGTTTAAGGCTCGTGCTCTCCGTGCTCAACAGCAGTTCCCTGTAACCCAGGTTCTGGATTTTCTGGACTAGTTCGTAAAGCTTTTCCTGGTCGGGTGCAGTTACACCGAGCAGCAGGTTGTATTGCTTTGCCAGGTTTACCATAGCCTCGTAATTTTGTTCGTTAGCCCCAAAGAGAATCGGACCTAACTCCTTGCATTCCTCAACAGCTGCTTTTGCAATTTCGGGATCCGAAGTTATGATCATGGGAACGGCCTTCTTGCAACCATCCTTTACCCGCTTTATCAAGGATAGGAATGTGTCTTTATTGCCGCTCTTGCACTCCACTGCAGCAATTTCCACATACATTTCTTCGCTAATTCTTATATAATCGACCGTATTCATGTGCTCTATTTTGCTTTGAATTTCCTCATCGCTCATGGTGTCGGAAAATGCGACCGCAAACCTGGTCCTGTTGACGAAGGTTTTTTCGTGTCTGAAGAGGACCGTCTCTCCTCCAAGACTATAGCACCTGTCTCCGGCACCGAATTTGACCGTCCTCATCGGTGGGGCTGTTGCTTCGGAAAGCCGCGTCTTAGCGTCTTCAGACATGTAAGGGCATTTTTCCGCTTCCACACCTCCTTGGGCCAGCTTCATTGCAAAAGCCAGGCAGGTGGGAAAACCGCATTCCTTACAATTTTTCTTGGGTAAAAGTTTGTATATATCCATTCCGGTCAAAGCCATTTTTATCTCTCCTTCCCTATTTACTAGATCAAGTTATTTATAAACTCCCTGACAACTTCCAGGGATCTGGGATGCCTTAATACAACGGCATTTGCCCCTGCTGCCAGAACTCCTACTGCTGTAGAAATTTCCATTGCGATTCCTCTTTCTTCCCGGTCTCCCCATTCGGGTGCATCTTGCTCCGTAGCCACGGATTCTTTGACCTTCCAGGTATCAAAGGATATCGGCATAACCATTGGCAACTGAAGGGTAGTATCGTTCTGGTCCAGGGCGGCGAGTCTTATTCTGTCCATAGTAGTTATAACGTACTCGAAGCCGTAGCCTACGGCCGAGGTTCCGGGATTCATCAGCATTTTTTCCCACTTCACGCCGAGCTGCGTCAAAAGTATATTCAGCTGCTTTGCCAGGTTAAGGTCCACTGAAGATTCGGCTACCACTATGTTACCGTATGCAAGCCCTACTGCTGCACCGACTTCCTTGTAGTTCGCCTCCACCGCCGACAGAAAAGCGTAATTTTTATCTGCCAGCGCTTCTGCGACTTTAGTAAAGATCTTTCCGTTTTTCTCGTTAGAGTCGCATCCAGCTATTACCAAAGGAAGCTTTACAGCTTCGGCTACTTCTTTGGCAATTTGAGCGCATTCCTCCGGAGTTCTATCCCCCATGTCCTGATTCGCACCTACGAACCGCAGGCAGATAAAATCGGGCTTGTATTTTTCCTCACAAAATTTTGCCCATTCAGCGGGTTTCTTGGCCTTATCGCCCAGCTCTTCCATAATTGTGGTCGGCCAGTCTTCGGGGTACACGTCCCAAATCTCTAATCCTATTGCGGGCTTATTGCCAGTATCCCCGTCGAAGCTGTAGAACGGAAGTACCGATTCACCTCCTAGTTTCAGGTTTTCTCCAAGGGTGATTTCTTTAATTTTTCCTGAAAACTTCTGAACCGGTTTTTTGTATGTCATATCCTTCGCCTCCATTTTCGGCCTTTCATTGGCCTTTTTTGTTATGTATCTCAATTCTTGGTAATAGAATATTGTCAAGTATTTTACGGTATTCTGACAGAGCTCTGTTTTCCCGGGGAACCTTCACAAGGGGGACCCCTCTGTTATCGTAATCATAAATCTCTTCATCGAGGGGTACGGTGCCGGCAAGGGTAAGTTTGTATTTTTTTACTGTGTCCAAGATTTCCTCGGTAAGCCCCCCCTCCGGGACCCGGTTTATTATCAGGAAAAGTTCTCCCACATCCAATTTAAGTTCTCCTATGAGGTCCTTAATTCTGTTTGCGGCATCAATCCCCCTCTTGGAGCACTCGCTGACCGCAAACATTAGGTCGACTTTTTTGGTGGTTCGTCTGCTCAGATGCTCCAAGCCAGCCTCATTATCTATCACCATAAAGTCATAGGAGTCGGAAAGTTTATCGGTGGCTTCCCTTAAAACACCATTTGCAAAACAGTAACATCCCTGACCCTCCGGCCTTCCCATGACTAAAAGATCATAGCCTTTCGCCTCTACCAAACACTGTTGCAGCCGGAAATTCAGGTATTCGGCCTTGGTCATGCCTCCGGGGAAAACCCCCTCTTTATTGTTCTTAACTTCTTCTCTTATCTCACCCAGCGTAAAATCTACTTCAACGCCGAGAACCGAGTTGAGATTGGAATTGGGGTCGGCGTCCACCGCCAGTACCGTTCCCAGTTTTTTTTCCACCAGGTAATCTACGGTAAAACCGGCCAGCGTCGTTTTGCCGGTGCCTCCCTTGCCCGCAAATGCTATGGTGTATGCCATATCATCATCTCCGTTACGCATTATGTATTGATTGGCCGTGCACATCGTGCAGCGCTTCCATAACCGCCTCGCTGAATGTCGGATGCGAGTGGATTAACTTGCTCATATCCTTTACGGTAATGGCGCACTTTATGGCCGGTACGATCTCGTGGACCAGGTCTGTGGCGTTCGGTCCAATTATTGAGGCGCCGAGTATTTTGTCCGTACCTTCTTCGGCGATTATCTTGGCGAAACCTATAATTTTCCCGGCAGCCTGGGCTCTTCCCAATCCCCTGAAATAGAACCTGCCCGTCCTGATCCTGAATCCTGCATTTAGAGCTTCTTCTTCTGTCATTCCCACCGCTCCAACTTCTGGGTCTGTGAATATCCCTCTGGGTACCGCGCTATAGTCCATGCGGCTTTCAATCCCCATTATGTTTTCTGCGGCACAAATACCTTCAAAAGAAGCCACATGGGCTAACTGCAGTCCGGGCACGATATCCCCTATGGCATAAATCCCCTTTACGCTAGTCTCCATGCGATCGTCGACGATTATCCGGCCCTTATCCGTCTTTACACCTACAGTCTCTAAGCCCAGGTCATTAATCTCGGCTCTTCGACCTGTCGCCACCAGCATTATTTCGGCTTCCAGTTCTTTACCGCTGTCCAGCACGGCTTTAACACCGTTCTCTTTAATTTCAACCTTTTCTATTCGGGATTTGAGGTGCAGCTTTATCTTCTTCCTCTTCAGCACCTTTTCCATTTCTTTGCCCAGATCGGAATCTTCGGTGGGGAGAACCCGTTCCATCATTTCAACCATGGTTACCGCGCTTCCCACCGCGCTGAAGAAGGTGCCAAACTCGCATCCTATAACGCCGGCGCCGACTATGATTATGCTTGAGGGCACGTAGTCTAAATCCAGGATTTCATCGCTGGTGAGCACTCTTTTCCCATCGAAGGGAAACACCGGGATTTTTGCCGGCGATGAACCGGTAGCGATTATAATATTATCAGCTTCCAGTGTCTCGCAGCCGCCCTCCTCCAGTTCAACCTTTACCGCTTTATTGCCAACCAGCGTTCCCTTGCCTTTCACCAGCCTGACATTATTTTTTTCGAATAAAAATTCTATTCCTTTATTCAGCCTTTCGACCACTTTGTTTTTTCTGGCGATTATGAGCCCCATATCGGGTGTAATTTTGCCTTCAACCCTGATCCCGTATTCCTCCGCCTCCTTTATGGCGGTGAGTACTTCCGCTGAGGCCAGAAGGGCTTTCGTGGGAATGCATCCCCTGTTCAGACAGGTTCCCCCTACTTTGTCCTTTTCTACGACCGTCACCTGAGCACCCAGCTTTGCAGCTTTCAGGGCAGCTACATATCCGCCAGGACCTGCTCCAATTACGACAATTCGCTTTGACACTTCCCTTCCTCCCCCAATACTTATTTCGTCCACCAGCAGCAACACCTAAAATCCACACATATCCAAAAGTACTGGTACATTTTCTTCAGCACCTATTGCCATTATGTGAACTCCATCACAAAGCTTCTCCTCTTTTGCCTGCATTATAAATTCCGCTGCGATCTTTAGCCCTTCCTTTACCTTGTCTTCTGAATTCCTGAGCCTTTCTATGACAACCTCAGGCACGAATATGCCGGGCACATTTTTGTTCATGTAATTGGCCATCCCAGGTGATTTTAATGGAATTACACCTACCAGCACCTTTGCATCGAGGTGGGCCGTCTTCTCCCGGAACCTTTTCAGCACTTCGATATCGTATACCGCCTGAGTTTGAAAGAATTTGGCCCCGGCTTCTATTTTCTTTTCCATTTTCAGCACCTGTAGCTCCAGCGGATCAAAAAGCGGTGTTACGCTGGCTCCCAGATAAAAGTCCGGGGCACCATCGAGGGGGTTGCCCGCCAGATCCTTCCCTTCCATGAGGTGCGTTGCGACCTGGAGGATATTGACCGAATCCAATTCGAATACAGGCTTTGCCTGCTTGTTGTCACCGAATACCGGATGGTCACCGGTGAGCGCCAGGATATTCTTTATGCCCAGCGCTCCCGCGGCCAGCAGTTCTCCCTGGATTGCTATGCGGTTCCTGTCCCTGCCGGTCAACTGCATTACCGGCTCGATTCCTTCTTCCAGCAATATTATTGCGGCTCCCAGTGAGGATATTCTCACTACAGCACTCTGGAAATCCGTGACGTTAACTGCATCCACCCGGCCCTTTACTCCCCTGGCGCATTCTCTGAATCTGGATGTATTTACCCCTTTGGGTGGCGCCATCTCGGCGGTTAGCGCGAATCCGCCGCTCTCCAGCTTTTCCCTGAGTCCCACATTATCCCTCCTTCCTGCGGGCGAGTACAATCTTCCTAGGATTATAAGCCCTGCTGTAATCCTTGGGAGCTCTTATCTCCTTAATATTTTCCAGCCGGCCCATTTTCTTCAGTCTATCATATATGAGCACCCATGCACATTCATTTTCCCTGTCCAATTCGCACTTCCCGTCTCTCGAACCGCCGCAGGGACCATTTAAAAGCCCTTTAGCGCACCGCGTCACAGGACAAATGCCGGCTGTCCACCCCAGTTCGCACTCCCCGCAGGCCCTGCACATCTCGGAGAAATGACCTATGCGCTCAACCTCGCCTATAAATAAAGTGTCATTGGCGGGGTATACGGGAATATCTTCCAGGACTCCAGCTACGGTCTGGGCCCCATCTCCACATGCCATACAAAGGACGGCCTGAGCTTTCCCCAGTTCTTCCTTTTTCTTTTTCAGCGCCGATCTCACCTGAAGCCTGTTGCAAGATGCTTCAAACACTACAAAGCCTGTAACTTCCTTACCTTCATTTTCAAGCCTTTCTTTCATTTCTATAATCTGCTGTTCTCCACCGGCCATACAGAATGTGGCACAAAGACTGCACCCGGTGATGAATACCTTACCTACATCTTTTAGCATTTCTAGAATTTTCTCAAAGGGCTTGCCCTGCATGATAATCATTTTTAAGCCTCCGAATCTATCAGCATCCGGCAAGCGCGGATAACGTGTTTTGCCAGCACCGTCGACGTGACGGAACCTACTCCCCCTGGGACCGGGGTTATTTTACCTGCCACGTCCTTTACGGCTTCAAAATCCACGTCTCCGCACATCTTGCCGTTTTCGTCAAAATTGATTCCAACGTCTATAACCACCGCTCCGGAGCCCACCATATCCTTTTTTATCATTCGTGCTTTGCCAGCTGCAGCCACCAGGATCTCAGCTCTGGAGGTCTCCTTCGCCAGGTCAACGGTTTTTGTATGGCAAATGGTTAAAGTGGCATTTCGCCTTAACATCATCATGGCTAGCGGCCTTCCGACCACCATACTGCGGCCGACGATCACGGCCCTTTTCCCGCCGAGTTCGATGCCGTAATGATCCAGGATTTCCATGACGGCTGACGGTGTACAAGGAGCAAAGCCTCCTTCTTCACCGCTCATAACTTTGGCTATATTCGCCGGGTTGAAACAGTCCACATCTTTCAGCGGCGAAATCTCGTATTTTACCCTGTCTTCGGATATATGTGCGGGAAGCGGCCTCATGACGAGTATTCCGTGTACGTTCCTGTCTTCATTGAGTTGGTGGATTTTCGATACAAATTCTTTTTCCGATAGATCCTCCGGCAGTTGAACCAGCCTGCAGTCGATGCCTATTTCGCTGCACTTTTTTTGTGCGCCTTTTATATAAGACATTGAATCGGGCCTGTCTCCGACAATGACTATTGCAAGCCCGGGAACAATTCCCCTGGACTTTAACTGGTCAACCTCCCCTTTGAGTTTTTCCCCTAAAGCCTGTGCTACTTCCTTACCACTCAAAATATCTGCCATCTACCCACGCCTCCAATATTTATTTATATTTACATATTTACAGGTGGCAGCAGCCTTCGCCCGCCGGTTTTATTTATTTTTTAAAATCCTTTCAACTTTTTCGTAGGTCTCGTCGGCGATTGATAAGGCTTCAGTGCAAATTCTTTCCATATAATCGGCGGTATTTTTTACAAATTCCTCATCGGTGATGCTGTTCAGGTTTATGAGCACATTCATTCGACCGCTCAATAGTGCGGCTTTCAGGCACAACACACCGACGCCTACGTCACTTATAGCAAGTCTCGAACCGATATCCGCCAATCTCCTGTGGAGTTTTATAGCGTCATAGGATAGTTCTATGATTTTAAGCGGCACTCCACATGCTTCCTTCAGAGCCTTCTGCATCGCCTCATTTCTCTTTCTCTTTTCTTCCTCTGTAGCTTTCGGCATTTTGTATACTTCAGCAACTTTGCCGAATACCCTGGCGTCTTCATCAACAAGATCCAGCAGTTTAGCCTGCAGGTTTCCTGCGCTCTCCAGTATCCCGATTATCTCTGCTTCCACATCTTTATACTTTTCTTTACCAACCGTGAGATTTCCAACCATGCTGCCCAGCGCCATACCTATGGCACCGATCAGGGCGGCTGCTCCTCCTCCTCCCGGTACGGGTTCCTTGGAGGCCAGCACCTCAACGAATTCGTGAACACTCTTTTTTACCAGCACATCATACCCTCCTGATTCGCATTTTCAACCGCTCTTTTGGCAACGACCAAATTAATCCGGGCTGCAATGTGCATTATCGAATCACCGAGGTCCGGATCTATTATGCTGCTTGCAAGGCACGCATGACAGTGCCAGAGCTTATTCGCCGTTTCTACAGCCTCTTGTTTTTTCATTCCGATAAGACCTGCCGCCACATAATACGTGGCGCCGCATGGTGAGGAATACCTGACCGAAACATCCTGAATAATCCCGTTTTTGTTCAATATAATCTCATATTCGGGCTTTCCGATACCAAAAGCTTCGAGAAATTCATCAATAAAGGCAAGCCCGCTTTTCTGGAGGGCGCAGAAGGGGCGGGGAAAAACGCATTCGATCCCGAGACCTGCACATAACGCTCTGATCTCTTTTTCAAGTACCGAATCGATCCAGCTCGGGTGTTCTCTGGGAGCTATAAGTGCCCGGCAACCGCTATCCGCAGCCTTTTTAATAAGCTCGATCATCAGATCGGGGTGAACTCCTGCAGCTATTAGAATATTGTGTTCCGGTATTTCAGGAGGTATATATTCACCCGGTTCGTCCACAATCTGCGGCATGATCCCCGGAAAAACTATTAGGCCGGCAATATACTTGGAATTATCAAGATCAAATCTTCTTCTATACTCTAGACATCTTTTATCAACTATACCCTTGCCGCTTTTATAGTCCGTCAGATGCGGCAGCAATCGGCGCAGTACGTACTCACCGCTGTATTTTACCTGAAAGGGCCCGGGGGCGGCGGGTTCATCCGCCCCCGAAGCTATTAAGATTCTAAATTTCTCCTTCATCGATTACTGCCCCTTCTCCCCCGATCAAAGTCCGTTAGTAGCTTCTCTCATTAGAACAGGCCGCTTATCCTTCCGTTTTCATCAACATCTATGTTTTCCGCAGCGGGCCGTTTGGGCAGTCCCGGCATTGTCATTATCTCACCGGTCAGGGCCACGGCAAACCCAGCGCCCGCGGAAATGCGCACATTTCTTACCGTTATCTTAAATCCGGTGGGTCTTCCCAACAAAGCAGGATTGTCACTCAGGGAGTACTGCGTCTTTGCTATGCAAACCGGTACATTTCTGAAACCGATTTTTTCGATCGTCTCTATCTCCCTCTTAGCGGCTGCGGTGAATTCAACACCATCCGCGCCGTAAATCTCTCTCGCTATGGTCTCGATCTTCTCTGCAATACCCATTTCCAGCGGGTAAATGGGTTTGTAATTGTTCTTGCCCTCGTCTATGATGCGGAGCACTTCTTTGGCCAGATCAATACCACCCTCACCGCCTTTTGCCCATACTTCAGAAAGAACCGCATTTACTCCCAAAGCCTTGCATTCTTCTTTTACCAGGTCCAGCTCCGCCTGAGTATCGGTGGGGAAGCGGTTAATAGCAACCACAGCCGGCAGTCCGAATTTAACCGTTATGTTTTCCACATGTTTCAGAAGGTTCGGTAGACCCTTCCGGAGGGCTTCCAGATTTTCTTCATTCAGCTTTTCCTTAGGTACGCCTCCGTTGTATTTCAGAGCCCTGATCGTGGCTACGATTACCACCGCATTGGGTCTTATGCCCGCAAATCTGCACTTTATGTCCAGGAACTTTTCGGCACCGAGGTCGGCACCGAATCCCGCCTCGGTTACTACATAATCGGCCAGCTTCATCGCCATTTTAGTGGCTATAATGCTGTTGCAGCCGTGAGCTATATTTGCAAAAGGACCTCCGTGGACGAAGGCAGGAGTACCTTCAAGGGTCTGGACCAGGTTGGGTTTAAAGGCGTCCTTCAAGAGAGCGGTCATGGCACCTTGGGCTTTCAGGTCGCCGGCGGTAACCGGTTTCCCATCATAAGTATATGCAACCACTATTCTGGAAAGACGATTCTTCAGGTCTTCCAGATCGGTAGCCAGGCAGAAAACGGCCATGATTTCGGAAGCGACCGTTATATCGAAGCCGTCTTCCCTCGGAACCCCGTTAGCCTTTCCTCCCAGGCCGTCCACGACAAACCGCAGCTGCCTGTCGTTCATGTCTATACAACGCTTCCATACGACGCGTCGCGGATCAATACCCAGTTCATTTCCCTGGTATATGTGGTTATCAACCATTGCCGCCAGCAGGTTATTGGCTGCAGTTATTGCATGCAGGTCTCCGGTAAAATGCAGGTTTATATCTTCCATGGGTACTACCTGTGCGTAACCGCCACCGGCTGCTCCGCCTTTTACACCGAAGACCGGCCCCAGCGAGGGCTCCCGGAGAGCGATGACGGCGTTCTTACCCAATTTCCTCAGGGCATCGCCCAATCCAACGGTGGTGGTGGTCTTACCTTCGCCCGCAGGCGTGGGGTTTATGGCCGTGGTTAGTATCAGCTTTGCGTCCTTTTTGTTTTCCAACCGCTTCATTATGTTGTAATCAACTTTCGCCTTGTACTTCCCATAGTATTCGATGTCGTCTTCGGATAGACCAATCCTAGCAGCAATGTCCCTAATGGGCTCGAGCTTTGCCTCTTGAGCTATTTCAATATCGCTTTTGAATGACATAATTTGACACTCCTTTCTTCTTTTTTAATTTTATATTAAATTTCAAATATTTTAATCCTACGAACTATAAAAACACCTTAATCCATGGCGGTTCAGAGAGCGGATAGAGAAACTGTTTTAAGCCCCGGGGCAAAGCCGAGCTTTGTCATAAAATCCGCTGCTCCGACCCGGGTGACTTTTCTCGAATTAACCGGCACATACCAATTTGTCAATTTCGTCCTTGATAGCGGCAACAGCTTGCCTCACTTCCTCGCTGGTGTAATAGGGTGAAAGACCATTCCGGTCGGCTTCAGCAATTCGTGGGTCATATTTTATCATACCAAGGAGTTTTTCTTCCCCCACGCTGCTTTTTATGAACTTTTCATCATCGATGTTTCCTATCTTGTTTCCTACCACCAGCACCCGAGGTATACCTATATCTGCGGCAAGTTTTTTTATCGAGTGATAGGTATTGATACTCCTCAAACCGGGTTCGACCACGACTATGAAGGCATCAACCGCATCCGCCGTGGCTCTCCCCAAATGTTCGATCCCTGCTTCCATGTCCACTATCAGTACATCTTTGCTCTCAAGTAGCAGGTGGCGCATTATAGCCCGTAAAAAGGTGTGTTCCGGGCAGGCACAACCCGAACCACCCTTTTTTATACCGCCCATTACCAGCAGTCTCACGCCCTCATGCTCGGCGCAAAATCTTTCAGGTATATCTTCCACTTTCGGATTCAGTGTAAACATCTGGCCCATAAGACCGGGCTGAGCTCCGGTCCTTTCCGCTATGAGATCTCTCATCTCAGAAAGAGGTAAAATTTTATTCAGCTTATCCTCCGGGAATCCTAGCGCAGCTGCCAGGTTAGCATCCGGATCCGCATCCACAGCCATAACCCTGTAGCCTTCTGCAGCATAAATTTTAGCGAGGACACCGGCAAGGGTGGTTTTGCCGACCCCGCCCTTGCCGGTCACAGCTATCTTCATACCTCTTAACCTCACTTATATTCCAAGCCTTTTCCGTTTGTTTTCGATGTGAGCTGCAATTTTTTCTGCAGCTTTGACTGGATCACTCTCTATTTCGAACCTACCACCAAAAACGCTCTCAATGTCTTTAGTCAGGTAGGTTGCAACGTTCTCCGAACCGGTTACAGCAGGTGCCACACCCAGTAAAACGTACACACCGGAGGCTACAGCATAAAGCCCTATAGCCTGAGCCTTCTCCGACATCCATTCTGGAGCCGCCGCAGCTACCGGTAGATCGCTGATGTCCCCTCCTATATATTTCGCAACTTCAGATAGCAGTACCAAAATACGACTTATATCTACACAGGATCCCATGTGGAGCACGGGAGGTATGTCGAGTAGTTCGCACACTGTGGCGAGTCCTTTTCCACAATATTTTCTAGCATCATCGCTCATTAGGCCCGCTTTAACGCAGGCATGGGCACCGCACCCCGTCGTCACAACAAGTATGTCCCGCTTAAGAAGCTCCTTTGCAAGGGTGACGTGGCACGAATCGTGTGGCTGCTTGTGGTTATTGCAGCCTACTATCGCTACCGCACCCCTGAGTACACCCGATTTTATCGCATCTACGAGGGGTTTTACCGTTCCGGAAGGATGGGCGTGTGTATTCGTTACCCGATCGAGGGTTTTGATTATCGCCTCAAGGCTGTATCCTATTCTCCCCTCGCTTTTTTCATCGGGAATATGAACTTCTCCTTTTCTGTTTTTGAAATTCATTACCGCTTCTTTTACGATTCTCTTAGCAATCTCAAAACTTTTTTGTTCGTCGAATTCTATATGTGTTGCTCCCGGGATCTTTGCCTTCGGAGAGGTAGTAATCAACTTCGTATGGTAGCATTTAGTTATTGTGGCTAGGGAGGGCATTATGCACTGCACATCAACTATCATAGCCTCAACGGCGCCGGTCATAATCGCCAGTTCTTGCTGGAAGAAATTACCTGCCATCGGGATTCCGTGCCTCATGGCAATCTCGTTGCCCGTGCAGCACATACCCGCTACGTTTATACCTTCTGCTCCCTGTTTTTTCGCAAGTTCCACGAGTTCCGGGTCTCTAGCCGCCACTACGATTGCCTCGGACAGCGTCGGCTCGTGGCCATGTACCACTATGTTCACATATTCCTTCTTTAAAACGCCCAGGTTGGCCTCTACTTTCTTCGGCATGGGAGTACCGAACAGAATGTCGCTCAACTCCGTGCCGATCATGGAGCCTCCCCATCCGTCAGTCATGGCGGCCCTTATAGCTTGCCTGATAATATTCCTGTAGTCCGCATCACACCCCATATGAGTAGAGTGCAGGACCCTTACTATTTCTTTATCTATAGCCTCGGAAGCTACCCCTGTTTCTTCCCATAATTTAATTCTCTTTTCAGGAGCCCTCTTTAAAAATAGCAGGTTTCCAAATACTTTGCCGAACTCTCCAAGAGCCTTTTCAGCGACTTCTTTAGCGACCTGTACGGTATCTTTCCCTTCTACCGTAATCCCCCACTCATCGGCTAATTTAAATAGCTTTTCTTCATCCTTTATCCGGGCTTTATCATCGACGTGGTAAAGGGCTAGGGCAATATCCCTTCCATGATCGGAATGGGCCGCAGCACCTGCAGCAACCGATCTAGCAAAGTTTCTCGCTACAATGGTGTCCTCGGTTGCCCCGCATATTCCCGCTTGGGGGCCATCCTTCGAAACCTTTACGATCCTGCATGGCCCCATGCCACAGTTGGTGCAGCATAGTCCCATCTCTCCGAAGCCGCATTGGGGTTGCATAGCGCGAGCGCGGTCCCATACCGTCTCTATTCCCTCATTCTTAGCCTTTTCGTACAACTCTTTTGTCGCTGCATCGCATGTGATGCACCCACAGTTTTCCATAAATATACCTCCCTAGACAGCTTTTATCTTTAGCGCCCTCGTTGGGCATGCTTTTACACAGGAGGGTTCATCCAGTTCTACACAGCGATCGCAAACGGTGGGATAATCGGTTAAGGCGATGGCACCGAAGGGGCACGCATCCTGACACATACCGCACTTATTGCATGAGGGGGTATCTACTTTGATGATACCGGCTTCACTCCTGCTCAGGGCACCGGCCGGGCAGGCACTAATACACTTGGGGTTACTGCAAAGGGAACATTGCTCTACTCTAAGCTTACCGTTTTTGACCTTTATTCTAATTCGGGAAACCGCTTTTTCTTTTATAGCACCCAGCAAAGTTCCGGCCTTTGAATGGGCAGCAGCACAGGCAAGTTCACACGTCTTGCAGCCCAGGCATTTATCCTTCTCGAAAAGGATTTTAACCATATCATTTCTCCTCTCGCACAAATTTGTTAATATTTTCACAAGCTTGCTATTTTTATAAAAATATTTTGTTAAAATATTATCAATTTTTACCGAGTAATAACAATATGTAGAAAAGTTACAGCTATCTTTCGTATTGGTACTGAAAATAGTAGGCGTGTTTGAACCTAGAAGAGGTATGCCATGGACATTTTGTAGATCGCGGAAAACCGAATAGTTCACAAAGTATTATCAGTTTTCCAACAATTTTAGTTCAGAGTGCTTTATACCCAAAGCTTTTATTCCATTTACAAAGGCCATCTTCAATACTTGATTCTCAGGAATTCCGCACTTTTTTATATGTTTTACTTCATCGAAAAAACCCTGAGAATGATACACACCGAATGAGCCCGAATCACTTCCGATAGCAATTTTCACCCCTAGATCAATCGCTTTTTTGACAGCTTGTAAATGTTCATTATAGATCCTTCTAATGTTTTGAATCTGATTAGGATATCGATATCCCAAATCCTCGTTTTCAATAATATTACCCAGAGGTGACAGTGTCGGCACCCATATTACATCTCTTTCAGCCATCATGTGCAGCTCTTCATCGGTGATGAAATACCCGTGCTCTATCGTATCGGCTCCAGCTTCGATGGCCATTTTGACCGCCGCAGATGAGTTCGCATGTACCATTACGGGTAATTCCTTATCTTTCGCCCATTGAACAATGTAATACAATTCTTCATAAGAAAAAGAGACTCCGCCAAATTGTCCGTACGAATCAAAATCCACAATTCCCGTTAATACAACCTTAAGGTGGTCGGGCTTAACTTTCAATAGTTCATCGAACATATTTTTGAAATCGCTAATATCGGCTACCGGTCTGCCTATGAAACTTCCATACCTTCCTTCTTTGTAAATCGCCCATCCGGGAGTTTTATAAATGATACCCATTTGCCTGGCCATTTCCCTAGCGGCTAATGATGCTCCAAGATTGTCACCGCCATCGCGAAGTATCAGGATGTTTTTGCTTTTGTATAAATCTAATATTTCGATTATTGGCTTAAAGCTACCTTCTACCAATACTCTGCGCCAATCTTTTGAATTGATGCCGTTTAAAGATATATGTATGTGAGAATCTATAAACACTATATCATCCCGCATATTTAGAACCGATCAAACCCCTTCGATATGCATCTTCCGCTTGTTTTTCTCCCCTGCTATTGCCTTAAAAGCCCTATTATCACAAGTAAGCCCAATGACTGCCATTAGGTACCTTTTACTATAACTGCTATATGGTTTTAAGATTTGGGTGTGAATACATAAAGTTTATAATAGATCCATATCATTCATTCATTTTTAAGTTAACACATTTTTAAATATTTGTCAATGTTCTTCATTTTTAAATCGAAACTATTCTGCGATAGTTTTCAGCAAAAAATGCCGGATCACTCTATAATGAAAAAATAATAATTTTGACTTTCGGCTGAAATTTGATAATATTAGAGTAAGATTGTAAAAATAAAAAGTATCTGTCCGAAAGGGGAGATTCTTCTGGCTAAAAAGGTCAGGGTCCATTTCCCAAATCTAAACAAAACAATTATGATTGGCGAAAGCGAAACAATTGCATCCGCTTGCGCCTTTGCAGGTTTTCCACTGGATCAGGTTTGCGGAGGCAGGGGGACCTGCGGAAAATGCAAAGTGGAAATTGTCAAAAACGGGGAAACAAAAGAGGTTCTAGCATGCCAGGAAAAAGTGAGCGATGAGCTAATAATACTGTTGAAGAGAGATCAGATAAATAAAAAGGTCAATATTCTGACAGAAGGCGATCTTATACCTGTCGAATTTGACCCTGCCGTAAAAAAAGTTTATATAGAAAAAGAATCCCTCAAAACCCCTCCCTGTTCGGGTGATTGGGAAAACATAAATAATTTATTGAATGTCGATATAAAAACTCCTTCACTGGAATTGCTTCAAAAATTATCAAATATTTTGCACAAGCAGGATATAAGCGGTATCACACTCACTTATTGGCACAACGAGCTGCTAGACCTGGACGTAAACAACACCGAAAAAGACTTATACGGTTTTGCCATAGACGTTGGCACCACAACGGTAGTAGCATATTTATACAATCTTCACACGGGAGAAAGGATGGGTATTTATTCGGCATTAAACGGTCAGGTTTCCGAAGGTGCCGATGTAATTACAAGAATCCTCGCTTGCATAAATAATCCCGGTGGCCTGGCAAAACTTCAGGAGAAAATCTTAGACACGATCAATCAATTAGTCGAACAGGCCGTGAACGAACACCATATCGATAACGGTGATATTTATTACGTTGCTCTCTGCGGAAACTCTACGATGCAGCACTTGTTTTTGGGTTTAAATCCCGAGTTTCTTGGTAAATCCCCGTTTACCAGCACCACAACGAGCGGTGTCGTTACGAAAGCAAAACAGCTTAATATAAACATAAATCCTAACGCAATCGTATACTTCTTGCCCCTGATCGGAGGTTTTGTAGGCGCTGATACTTTAGCAGTATTACTTTCTCTCCCCGAAACCGATCATCTCGGATATCGATTGATAATAGATTTGGGAACAAATGGCGAAATCGTCATCGGAAACAAAGACAGAATGCTCGCCGCTTCAACGGCTGCAGGACCGGCTCTAGAGGGAGGCGGGATACAGTTCGGTATGCGGGGAACCACCGGGGCTATAGAGAGGGTAAATCTTCAAAACGGAAACATTGCCATTAAAGTAATAGGCGGTGGTAAGCCCACCGGTATCTGTGGTTCCGGATTAATCGACGCAGTGGCGGAAATGCTGAGGGTTGGTATTATTACGGAGACTGGAAAACTGCTGAAAAAAGAAGAATATCTCAATACATGCCCTCCGGAATACAGAGGACTGGCAGACCGGTTGGAAACAATAGACGGTATAAATTGCTTCATTCTCGCTACCGAAGAACAGTCTCAAAACGGCCAAAAGATATATATCACTCAAAAAGATATTCGGGCTGTTCAGCTGGCAAAATCAGCCATATACACCGGGTGTAACCTTTTAGTTCAGGAATATGGAATTAAACCGGAACAGCTCAAGGAAATTCTCATTGCCGGAGCTTTCGGCAATTATATCGACATTGAAAAGGGGCAATATATTGGCCTTTTGCCTTCTTGGGGCGTTCCGACCCGTTCCATAGGCAATGCAGCAGGGGCTGGAGTACAACTTTTCATGTTGTCTAAAGAAATTCGCGAAAAAACCTACGATATTCAAAGAAAGGTAACGCATATAGAGTTAGCTACAAATCCATATTTCCAAAATGAATTCGTTAGAAATATGAAATTCTCAAGAAAAAGTTAAATAAAAACTTAGCGAGCCATCCTCCCCATAATATTACACAGCGGGGAGAATATGGCTCGCTACCGGATATCTTAATAAAGTTACAGGAGTGAGAAACCGGTGAAAACTTACAATATGAGCAAACCAACTACCATACACTAAAGCTCTCTCTTTAAGGGTTCTACCCTTTAATGGAGCCAAGGAGTCAGCCCCGGGGGAGGCAGCTATTCCTCCCCCGTTTCTTTAATAATCCTTTTCGATTACACATACCTTGCTTTTAATTTACATCAGCGTGCAGCGTCTTTATTAGGACCAATCAATCCTTTTCGATACGCATTAGAGAATTTTCTGCAATGTCTATCCTGGCCTGCTATTGCTTCGGCCGCCAGCAGCGTTGTCATCATTTCTCTATTGCACGGATCCATGATGGCTGAATCCATTCCTGCAAAGATCGCTACAGTTAAGAAGGCTTGATTGATCACTTTTCTCAAGGGCATGCCGAAAGAAACATTGCTTAATCCCGAAGTGACCTTGACGTTTGGAAAGATCTTTTTTATACTGACCAATGTTTCGACAAACTTCTGCACCGATTGGTTATCAGTCGCTAGTGCCATGACCAGGGGATCTATATGTATCCGCTCGGGGCTAATATCATATTTTTGGGCCTTTTCAACAAGTATTTTTGCTATATCTATCCTTGTCTGGACGTCCGAAGGAATTCCTCTATTATCACAAGTAAGCCCGATGACCTGCCATTGGGTACCTTTTATCAGGGGGTATATAATTTCGCATTTATTCCTTTCTTCGGATACCGAATTTATTATTCCGGGCTGCTGCGCATATTTTAATACATGCTCTATGGTTTTAGGATTTGGGCTGTCAATACATAGAGGTTTGTCAACCGCATCCTGGACAATTTCCATCAGCCATTTTAAAGTTTCTTCCTCTACCTCCGGGGCTGTCCCCGCACACACATCGATGTAATCGGCGCCTGCTTCTGCCTGTTTAACGGCAAGATCGCGAATAAAAGCTTCATCTCTTTCTTCTATAGCCTTTTTGACACGCGGAATTGTACCGTTGATTTTTTCTCCAATTATAATCATGTTTGTTCTCCCCCTTTTTATATTAAATTTTTATAATTTGCTGTTTTCAGAACGGTCCCCTCCGGGCACCTTACATATTACAGCCAGAAGATTTATCCGCCAGACCTGCGCAAAATGCACCCTGATAGAAAATAAACCAAACTAGTATATACATGTATATTCTTTGATTTAAGTTAACACATTTTTTAATATTTGTCAATGTAATTCATTTTGAAATTGTAATTATTCTGCTATAATGTTCTAGATTAAATGAAGGGTCCGAAATTTTTTCTACATTGCACTAACGGATTTTAAGCACTTTTTAATTATCTTTCTGGAAAAGCAAAAAATAATAATTTTGACTTTCGGCTGAAATTTGATAATATTAGAGTAAGATTGTAAAAATAAAAAGTATCTGTCCGAAAGGGGAGATTCTTCTGGCTAAAAAGGTCAGGGTCCATTTCCCAAATCTAAACAAAACAATTATGATTGGCGAAAGCGAAACAATTGCATCCGCTTGCGCCTTTGCAGGTTTTCCACTGGATCAGGTTTGCGGAGGCAGGGGGACCTGCGGAAAATGCAAAGTGGAAATTGTCAAAAACGGGGAAACAAAAGAGGTTCTAGCATGCCAGGAAAAAGTGAGCGATGAGCTAATAATACTGTTGAAGAGAGATCAGATAAATAAAAAGGTCAATATTCTGACAGAAGGCGATCTTATACCTGTCGAATTTGACCCTGCCGTAAAAAAAGTTTATATAGAAAAAGAATCCCTCAAAACCCCTCCCTGTTCGGGTGATTGGGAAAACATAAATAATTTATTGAATGTCGATATAAAAACTCCTTCACTGGAATTGCTTCAAAAATTATCAAATATTTTGCACAAGCAGGATATAAGCGGTATCACACTCACTTATTGGCACAACGAGCTGCTAGACCTGGACGTAAACAACACCGAAAAAGACTTATACGGTTTTGCCATAGACGTTGGCACCACAACGGTAGTAGCATATTTATACAATCTTCACACGGGAGAAAGGATGGGTATTTATTCGGCATTAAACGGTCAGGTTTCCGAAGGTGCCGATGTAATTACAAGAATCCTCGCTTGCATAAATAATCCCGGTGGCCTGGCAAAACTTCAGGAGAAAATCTTAGACACGATCAATCAATTAGTCGAACAGGCCGTGAACGAACACCATATCGATAACGGTGATATTTATTACGTTGCTCTCTGCGGAAACTCTACGATGCAGCACTTGTTTTTGGGTTTAAATCCCGAGTTTCTTGGTAAATCCCCGTTTACCAGCACCACAACGAGCGGTGTCGTTACGAAAGCAAAACAGCTTAATATAAACATAAATCCTAACGCAATCGTATACTTCTTGCCCCTGATCGGAGGTTTTGTAGGCGCTGATACTTTAGCAGTATTACTTTCTCTCCCCGAAACCGATCATCTCGGATATCGATTGATAATAGATTTGGGAACAAATGGCGAAATCGTCATCGGAAACAAAGACAGAATGCTCGCCGCTTCAACGGCTGCAGGACCGGCTCTAGAGGGAGGCGGGATACAGTTCGGTATGCGGGGAACCACCGGGGCTATAGAGAGGGTAAATCTTCAAAACGGAAACATTGCCATTAAAGTAATAGGCGGTGGTAAGCCCACCGGTATCTGTGGTTCCGGATTAATCGACGCAGTGGCGGAAATGCTGAGGGTTGGTATTATTACGGAGACTGGAAAACTGCTGAAAAAAGAAGAATATCTCAATACATGCCCTCCGGAATACAGAGGACTGGCAGACCGGTTGGAAACAATAGACGGTATAAATTGCTTCATTCTCGCTACCGAAGAACAGTCTCAAAACGGCCAAAAGATATATATCACTCAAAAAGATATTCGGGCTGTTCAGCTGGCAAAATCAGCCATATACACCGGGTGTAACCTTTTAGTTCAGGAATATGGAATTAAACCGGAACAGCTCAAGGAAATTCTCATTGCCGGAGCTTTCGGCAATTATATCGACATTGAAAAGGGGCAATATATTGGCCTTTTGCCTTCTTGGGGCGTTCCGACCCGTTCCATAGGCAATGCAGCAGGGGCTGGAGTACAACTTTTCATGTTGTCTAAAGAAATTCGCGAAAAAACCTACGATATTCAAAGAAAGGTAACGCATATAGAGTTAGCTACAAATCCATATTTCCAGAAGGAGTACCTTAAAAATTTGAATTTCTCAAAGTGTAATAATTCATACCGTTAAAACTATTTTTTATCCAATTTTATCAAGTTTCAGCCTGGTTTTTGTATTTTTCACTTATTTTGCTTTCAGAAAAATACGATTCGGCATACAGCTTGCAGTAATCCCCCCTGAAATACGTTATTCCCAACCCGATCGGCTTTCCTTCTCTATTATAGAGTTTCTGCTCCACCACCATTAAAGGTAACTCGTTATATATATTGAGATACTTTTTCGTTTCCTCGTCAGGAATTTGAGCGTAAATTATAAGCTCTTTTTTTATCGCAAAAAGCGAGGTGTTTTTTGCAACCATCTCTGGAAAAGTTGCATACCGTATTTCTTTTTCGACAATCGGCAACCCCTTACAATAAGGCAGGTATTTTACATCGTAAGCTACAGGTTCTCCCTCAGTAAAAAAGAGCCTCCTGATTACAACTACTTTCTTATTCTTTGTGATCTGTAAACTATTCATTAATTTATAGTTAGGCAAAATTATATTGACTTCCAAAAGTTTTGTTTTATCAACACTGCTGATAAAATTTTTCATTTCATCGTAATACAGTGTATAGATATTATTATCCGGCTCTCGAACAAAATTTCCTTTCCCGGGAATAGAATATATATAACCTTCATTGGCAAGCAATGCCAGCCCTCTCCTGACCGTCATACGGCTGGCTTTATATGTCTTACATAAAGTATTTTCGGAATAGATAGCGTCTCCCGGCTTAAGTTCGCCGTTTTTTATTTTTTCTTTAATATCTTTGGCAATTTTAAGATAGATAGGCAACCGCATATTATCCCACCGCACCCCATCATATTTTCCCAAGCATTTGTTTACACAGTCTGACACCTTCAGAAGCATCATTTGTGTAAAAATCAGCACCTATATAATCGCAGGCTTCCTTCGTTAAATGACTTCCACCCAAAATAATCTTAACATCGTTTCTTACTCCAGCTTCAACCAATGCATCTACAATCTCCTTCATCGAGTCTATAGTGGACGTTAGAACACCGCTTAATGCTACAATATCGGGTTTGTACTTAATGACGCTTTTAGTGAACACCTCTTTCGATACATCTACCCCCAGGTCAATGGCTTCAAACCCGTTCGCCTTCATCAGGCCTTCAAAAATTTCTTTCCCAATATCATGCAAATCACCCTTGACCGTTCCCACTATCACCCTTCCCAATATCTCATTACTCTTTCTCTGGAATTTTAATTTCATTTTTTCCAATTCCAAAACCTCTTTAAAAATAAGACCGGCCATAATTAAATCAGCTATAAAATATTTTTGATCCTCATATAATTTCCCCACTCTTTTTACGCCTTCTTTTATTAAATCTAGCAAGAACAGCGGATCCATGCCTGCATTCAGCGCTTTGCTCGCCAACCTAATAACTTTCGTTTCATTCAATTCTTCTACCGCCTTTATTATCGATTCTTCTACACTTATTAGATTCTTCATAAAGTCCCCTCCCTGTACAATTATATACTTTTAATTTATGTTCTTCAATTCCGCTGGAGAATTAAGTGCGTATAATTGTGTAAAAAGGAAATTTTAATAAAATTGAGCCACTCCCCACCCTCTACCAGAAACAAGACCTAACCGGAGGGATGAGAAATGGCTCTTTATATATACTTAAGCAGTGCGAGAGGAACCGGCAGCGGTTTTGCAGCGGGCCTTTATACCGAGTTCAGGAAGGAACAAAAATACAACTGCAGCCAATAAATAGCACATAGCAGCCAAACCGAACATAAGTTTAAAATTTGTACCCGCCAGTGGAGCGATGACAAATGTCGGGATGCAAAAAGCCCCAATCAGCTGCATGGTGGCAATGAGTCCACCGGCACTGCCGGCGTAAACCGGACCTATTTCGGGAAGCAGCATGGGAAAGGACATCAGCATCGGTGATATAGATGCGTTCATAAAACCATTAATAATGAACAGCACCCACATGATGGCGCCCAGAGGCGTCTGCCAGGCGTAGAACATGCCCGCAGCCGATAA
This sequence comes from Thermosediminibacter oceani DSM 16646, assembly GCF_000144645.1. Classification (NCBI taxonomy): domain Bacteria; kingdom Bacillati; phylum Bacillota; class Clostridia; order Thermosediminibacterales; family Thermosediminibacteraceae; genus Thermosediminibacter; species Thermosediminibacter oceani. Next base: position 784,122 of record NC_014377.1, on the reverse strand, counting down.
AAGGGCCGCTGTGATCAGGAAAGGCTTCATATAGCCCAGGCGGTCGCAAATAACGGGGCCGAGTATACTGCCCGCAAATCCCCCTATGGTTCCAAGGGAAGCTATAAAACCGGCCTTAACGGGATCTATCCCCCTTACGGCGTAAAGCGCATTGGGGAGAAAACCTGAAAAGGCCATCATGGCACCCATTATGAACATCATGGCAAAACCCACCAGCCATATACTCCTGCTTCTAACAGCGACACCCAGGTAATTGATCACCGGCATGGCCGGCAAATCCGGTGCTCCTTCGGGCTTATCCTTCATGAACAACACCCAGAGGGCAGCGATTACCGCACATATCACACCAGCGGTAATGAATGCGCTCTTCATGGACGGGAACATCGCCGATGTAGCTGTACCGATGGCCATTGCGCCAGTAGCGGAAGCCAATACCACTCCCATAGCGCTGCCGATTTTCTCCGGAGGAAACCATGCTCCCAGCAGTTTTGAGATATTGGCGTTCAGGAAAGCCGAGCTGCACCCGGCCATAGCCATCAGGATTAACATCTGCCAGTAGTTTTTCGCTGTAAAGCGAAAGGTGATCCCCACTATCGCGAAGAGAAAACCTACGGTAACGACCCTTTTCACTCCGAATCGGTCAGCCAATGCCCCGACAGCAATACTAAAGAAGATAGACGGCAGCATGGGCGCCGACAGGATGCTGGCGTACTGGGAAGGTGTTAGATTGAGGTCGGGGATAAGTTTATACGCAAGGGACGGGATCTGAAACTGGGCATAGCATCCGATAAATGTCGCCAAACACGTAATGGCGAGAATGACCCACCGGTACGAAGAGTGCGGCTTTATATTATCACCCATCAACCACATACCCCTTTCTGAGAATTTTGTTTGTGAAATCAAAGGAATAAAATACCATCACGCTCATGCACCGAGCGTGATGGCACTCCTATTCTTTGGTTATGTATTTTTCTATCTCAAGCCGCAAAGTACCGCCGTAAATCGCTTTTATACGAGAAGGAACATCAAATAATGGAAAATAGTTTCTTCAAGGTTCTCAAGTTTCGGCCTGCCGAAATCCGAAACTTCTGGGTTCAACGCCTTGTATTGCTCCCAGGTCTTATAGTATTTGCTTTCGAATTTTCTTGAAGGTTCCACTTTATAATCTTCTTTATTAAATACCATACCGGCAGTTTCACCCGCATTGCTGTAAACGGCGTAATCCCTTACGGTTTCGGCCACCGCACACAGGCATTCTAATTTAATATCACCATACAGCAGAGGAGTCTTATCGAAGTTAAATATATATTTGCCGCCCGGAGCAAGGATATCGATGTACCTCTTGACTTCCTCTACGCATTCTTCCTTCGTTTTGGTCTTAAGATTCATTACTGGATAAAGACCCGTAATTATGTGCTTCTTGCCCAGCTTTTCTTTTATAACCTTCGGATCACCGTATTCGAACCATAGAATCGTATCGGTCGGAAGTTCATAAAGATAATCAAGGTATCTCGTCCAATCGTGCTCACAGAATAAGATGCAGTGAATACCCATTGATGCATATTCATCCAGCAGCCTCTTGAAACTCGGCCAGTATAATTTTTCAAAATCCTTTTCCCTCATAAATGGCGGCATGTGCAAGGGGATAAATATCTGGTTTGAATTTGCCGGTGGTAAGCCCATTTTGAATACTATCGGATAGAGAGCGTCGCAGGCTGCCGCCACTTTATCGGGCATTCTCCTTATATCCATGCTGATTCCTTTGAAACCCCTTAGTTGATCTGACAAAAAATCAAATGGAGCTTCCGTAAAACCGCCCGAAAATAATCCCCCGGGATAATATCCGTATTTTTCTTCCATTTTCTTTATGATTATTCCCGATTGCATAAAATCGTCGTTGTACGCCAATATACTTTTAGCTAAATTAATTGCGCAATTTATGGGATCTTCCGGATTAAACGCTTTGTACTGTCTCGGAATAACCCTTTCGAGAAGGCAGTCATAAGGATTTTCAATTAGATAGTCATAGTCTTCCGGAAACATACCCGTTACTTCGGGATGCTGGATAAATCCGTTTGAAGCCATTCGAAAGGACTGGGACTTTAGTATTTCATAGAAAGAAGGATATCTCATAGATCCCATAAAGACGCATATGTCCGAGTATACCGTCTGGCATATTTTGTCAACGGCTTCTTCAACAATGGCCGGATTCCACTGGGCTTCACAAAGGTCCAGACCGCCGAACTGGGCTATAACCTCAAATGGAAGGCCTATATTTACAGGCACTCTCTTTGGAATTTTATCGTTGTAGACATCTTGATATATGCTTATTCTTTCCTGCTGCAATGCTTTCACATCTGTCATTTATTTCACCCACCCCTGACATATTTTAACGCCTTCCGCGGCGTTGGTCGTAAAGGCATCGGCTCCTACGTATTCGCAGGCTTCTTTTGTCACGGGATTGCCCCCGATTATAATCTTGACTTTATCTCTCAAACCGGCTTGCTTTAGCCCTTCCACCGTGGCCTTCATGGATTCTATGGCGAGCGTGAGAACCCCGCTCATTCCCACTATATCCGGTTTGACTTCCTTTACCTTTTCCACAAAGGCGCTCACCGGCTGGTCGATCCCCAAATCGTACACCTCAAATCCAGCAGCCTCGGCCATACTGCGGAATATATTTTTGCCGATGTCGTGCAAATCGCCGTGAACCGTGCCCAGTACTATTGTGCCTACCTTCTGCGCACTTTTACCACCTATGACAGATTTTAGGACATTGATGGCTTCCGTAAGCAGTTCTCCGGCGAAAATAAGGTCACCCACAAAGTATTCGCCTTTTTCGAACAGGTCTCCTACTATTCCCATTCCTTCCTGACATGCGACAACTATTTTCTGTGCTTCCTCTTCGGTGGGATTTGATTCAACGAACTCCGTAAGCATTTGCTTTACCTTTTCCTCATCCAATTCGCCGACTGCCTTTTTTAACTCATCTAAATTTATCATGATTTATTCCTCCTCGTTAAGACTGCAAAATGCTAATTTCACAATTACTGTATTTTTTTAATCCTCATAAATACATAATGCCCTTCAACTTTATATTCGCTTTTACCGACCTATGTACTACTATCGCCCCCTTCAAGGCCCCGTTATTAAAACTTCAGAAAAAAGATGTATATACATATCTTAAGCATATACTAGTTCGACCGGATTATCAAGTATTTTCAGTATTTGATTTATTATTATTTTTATTTGAAGAATCAAAATTGCCTATTATATCTATTTCAGGTGCCATGAAAACATGTTCCGTGCCTTGGCGAAAATTTTAAATTGGGTTGGTCTAGGGTCACTCTTATCACCTCCTGTAGCCCGTGAAAACTGGTGACTACTCAGAAAAGAGTAAGACCCCTGCGGTGCAGCACTGATTTCTTACGCATGAGCTGAGCCAACAGGCCTTCCGGCCCCTGGGATCAGCAGGCCAGGGGTGCACCCACAGTTGCCCTGTCAAGCTCTTATCGCGCCGCGTGGTTGTTAGGTGTTGCACTCGCAGGGCACGCCCCTAATCCTGGGCAACTTAAGGAGGTATCTACCTTGGCTTAGGTTATCTTTGCGTGTATCGATGTCAGCGCTTCTAAGCTGGATTTAGTATGCATTGATGAACAGGGTATTCAACTTTCTTCTTCCAGATCCCTTCCCAATAATCTCGAGGGTGTCAACACCTTAGTTCAGGCATTGGATTCCATCGCTAATAATGTCACTAAGATCAATATAGGTCTGGAAGCTACTTCAGTTTATGGTGTACTTCTTAATGGATTCTCCTCATTTGAAGCCTTATTCGGTCGAGGTTTTTGAAATTAATCCTTCTCTCGTAGCCGGCTTAAAAGAGCATTTGGATCAAAGTTCCTTAAGACATTTATTGACGCTTACATAATCCAGAAAAGATACGCTTCGGGCATCTTACGTTACAGTCATGAGCCTTCTGTTACAGAACCCCTGCGTCAGCTCACCCGGCTTAGAGTGCGCCTTGTCCACCTTATAGTGGAGGAGAAAAATCGAGCTCTGAATCTTCTTGCTTTGAGGTTCTCTAACATACTTGGTCCTGGCTGCTAACTCGTTGCCGGTGCACAACGAGGAATATAGAGCTTATTATCAGACTAAGTATCAAGAGGTAACCAAGCACCAGCATGAAAGAGTGCTGGTATTGACTGACCGCTTGTTGGCCAGCGACGCAAGCCTTCCGACGCAAAAAGCGACCCGTTGGATGTTCATATTTTGGCGGAACTGAGCAGAACGGATATTAACCGCTTGATTTCTTGCTTAAAGAATATTTTCTGACTAGCCTCGTGCTTTTTTCTTATCCTACTTTGCTTGTTGTTAAGGAAATAGAGCGGCTTTTAATTCTCCATTCCGCCAGCAAATTGTCCGCCCCAGTCTGTCTGGAGCGGCTTTGTAGTACGTAATACTTTCCAACTTTAAAATTGTCTTGTCGATCCTAATGTACACTATCGCCCCCTTTGCGGAGACTTTTAGTAAAAATTCTTAAAAAGATGTATATACATGTTTTAATACTAGTATATACGAGTTCGACTGAATTGTCAAGTGTTTTTGAATTTTAATTTATCATTATTTTTGATTGAAGAATACAAAAATATATTTTATTGCTATTTTTAGTGTGGCGAAAGCATGCCCCATATCTGGCGCTGCTAAGCTTGAAATATATAGGCATCTGACATAATTTTTAAATATATTTATTTCTTTAATTTTAATATTTTTTTAGTTATAATAGTATCAGGATAGTATAATGTGTAAAAAAAAAGTTAAGTAAAAATTAAAGAGCCAACCTCCCAACAAGACCTTTCACAACGGGGAGAATATGGCTCGCCCAAAAAATGTAAGAGCAAGACTTTTATTGAAGGAGATACCATTTATCATCGTAAGTGCCTCCGTCGTAAATAATTGCGAGAACAGCCGTGTAAAGAGCAGGATAACCTAAGAATTTAAGGAGTGAGAAACCGGTGAAAACTGTCGTCCTAGCTTGTCAGACGATATACGATGAATTAAACCTGGCAATTAAGGAAACGCGCTGTGAATATCCCGTCATCTGGTTGGACTCGGAATACCATTTAGACCCCGATCGTTTGAGGTCAAAGCTTCAGCAGGAAATCGACTCTCAAAAAAACGTCGACAACATAATATTGGCATATGGTTTTTGCGGCAATGCAATATTGGGTTTGACAGCCTCTACCGCAAATTTGATTTTTCCGAAAACCGATGATTGTATTTCCCTATTATTGAGTAAACCGGGAGAGCTTAAACGTTCAAAAGATGCTTATTATCTTACCAGAGGCTGGATAAATAGTCCCAGAAGCTTCATGATGGACTACAAGTATGCTTTAGAGCGTTATGGGGAAGAAAAGGCCATAAAAATTTTCCGGTACATGCTAAAGAATTATAATAAACTTATACTTATAGATACAGGAGCGTACAACGTGGCAGATTGTTTGAATGAAGCTCAAAAAATTGCCGAAATTGCCGGGTTAGAGCTAATCATAGAAAAGGGTGATTTGTGGTTGCTTAAAAAAATGTTAACAGGCCCTTACGATGATAATTTTTGCATTGTCAATCGAGGAGAAAAAGTGAATATCGCGCATCTAGGATATAATTACAATGCGCAAACCAACTACCAAACATTGAGGCTTTCTCATTAAGGCTTCTACCTGAAACGGAGCCAATGTCAACCCCGGGGGAGGTAGCTATTCCTCCCCCGTTTTCCTTTTCATTTCCTAGGAAATAGCTTCCCTTTAATTTTTTGAAAGTACCGGATTAAAATTTACTCTCTTTAAAAGAATTCTAGCAAATGCTGTATATATAGGTATATGAAAAGCCTGGCCTATAATTGCTGAGGGAATTTTGTAGACTAGCGGAACACCGAACAGTTTATAGAGGAAATACGGGACGAGTATAATCGATGTTATTATCTGCGTTGTTGCAATAGCTAAAAACAGCTGCCAAAAAGCGGGTTGTTTAGTTTTAAAAATTCGTAGTACCAGCGCGGGTATTATACCGTCTAATGCTGCTGTTAACGTAAAATGCGGCATATAAGCCCCCATGGGGTTTATCCAGTAACCGATCAAATCCCCCACGGCACCCACTATACCACCCGCAACCGGTCCCATTGCAATGCTCGCAAATATAGTAGGAAATCCTCCAAATCCAAACCTTCCAAACTCCACTCCTCCAAAGCCTATCCGTATACTACCTATCCTCGTAAGCACTATGTTGAGCACGATGAACATGGCAATATAGGTGATTTTTCTCGATTTAAAATAATTCATTTTATATCCTCCTTCCGGAATTAACCTTTACCAGAATGTACCACATGCAGGAGCTCATGCGACTTCTCGGAAAGGGGTCTGCCCAAAAATTCCGCATATAAAGCCTTAATGGAGGGGTTATCTCCGGCCTCTATTTTGGGCAGGCCCAGTTCGTAGAAGTATAATGCCTCCTTTCTTTTTCTCACCGTTTTTTGCCTCAAAGACCTTTTTGGAATTCGCGGCTGGCCTCCTCCGCCGATACAACCGTCCGGACATGTCATCACTTCTATAAAATGATAATCCGAATTTCCTTTTCTGATCTCTTCCAGGACCGGTATTATGTTCTTAAGGCCGTGGACCACCGCGATTTTTACCTTCTTATTCCCGATATCTATAACGGCTTCTCTGAACGCTCCGCCTTTCCTTAACGGCTCAAAGGCAATGCTTTTCAAGGGTTTGCCGGTGAGTTTCTTTGCCACGGTCCTCAGGGCTGCTTCCATCACGCCTCCACTGGTTCCAAACAGCGCTCCGGCACCGGTGTACTCTCCAAAGGGAATGTCAAAATCCTCCTCCGGCAAGTCAGCTAGCTCCAACTGCCTGTCTTTGATCAATTGCGCCAGCTCTCTCGTAGTCAATACCGCATCCACGTCTCTTGCCCCGGACGAATTCATCTCGGACCTTGCAGCCTCGAATTTTTTGGCAGTACACGGCATAGCCGAAAGCATAAAGATCCTCGCCGGATCTATACCCTCTTTTTCCGCCATATAAGCCTTTACCACGGCTCCAAACATCTGCTGGGGCGATTTGCAGGAAGAGAGGTGATGCACAAGATCGGGATAGTTTTTTTCCATAAAGAATACCCATGCCGGGCAACATGACGTAAACATTGGAAATGGTCCGCCCTTTTCCATTCGTTCCAGAAATTCATGCCCCTCTTCCATAACGGTGAGGTCTGCAGCAAAGCACGTATCGTACACCCTGTCAAAACCCATCTTCCTGAAGGCTGAAGCCATCCGGCCCGGAACTATCGTACCGGGTTCCATGCCGAACTCTTCACCCAGGGTTACTCTCATAGCGGGAGCGCTCTGGACGACTTTAATTATACTGTCATCCTCAAGGGCCTCTTTAACCCTTTCCAGATCTGACCGATCTCTTGCTGCGCCGGCGGGGCAGGTTACTACACACTGACCGCAGTTAACGCAGCGGCGTTCGTCAATCCCATGCGGTATTAAAGGTTCGCCGGAACAGGCCTCCACGCTGCAAACCTGTGAACATAACGTACATCCCTTGCAAAGTTCCTGATTTATTTCAATTATCGCCATGTTTTTCACCCCCGGCGGAGATATTCACAGCACAAGCCTTTAATTGAGGCGTCTTGGCTTCGGGATCCAGTACATCGATAGTCAAATAATTGGCAGCAGCTTCAGCGAAGTGGAAGGGTACAAATACGACACCCTGTTTTATTTTTTCAGTAACCCTGGCGGGGGCTTTTATCCTTCCTCTTCTTGACTTTATATAAACCATATCGCCGTTGGAAATCCCAAACTTTTGCGCATCCACAGGATTTATCTCAACAAAAGGCCCGGGACATTTTTGGTTGAGGAAATCGATTTTTCTCGTCATAGTGCCCGTATGATAGTGATAAAGCACTCGCCCGGTTGTAAGCACGAGCGGATATTCTTCATCGGTCTTTTCAGCAGGGGGCGTGTACTTTACCGGGATGAATTTTCCCTTTCCTCTTGCAAAGGAGTCCTTATGAAGGTAAGGTGTCCCCGGATGATTCTTATCAGGACATGGTACCTGAATGCCCGGGCCCTCCAACCTGTCATAGGATATTCCTCCGTAAGATGGGGTCAGGCTTGCGATTTCATCCATTATTTCGGAAGGATGTTTGTAATTCATGTTATAACCCATGCGTGCAGCGAGCTCTACTATGATCTGCCAGTCCGGTTTGGAATTTCCCAAGGGTTCAATGGCCTTCCGCAGTCTCTGGACCCTGCGATCGGTCGTTGTGAAAGTCCCATCCTTTTCTGCGAAGGAACAGGCCGGGAGCACCACATCGGCAAATTTTGCAGTTTCCGTTAAGAATATGTCCTGAACCACCAGGAATTCAAGGCCTGCAAGCGCTTTTTCTGCATGAGAGAGATTGGATTCACTCACTGCAGGGTTTTCGCCTATTATATACATAGCCTTGATTATTCCTTCTTCTGCGGCTTTAAACATTTCAGGCACAGTCAATCCCGGAGTATCCGGAATTTCAACACCCCAGGCTCTCGAAAATTTTTCGCGGACCTTCGGGTCTGTCACTTTCTGGTAACCGGTGAGGACATCGGGGAGCGCACCCATATCGCAGGCTCCCTGGACATTATTCTGGCCCCTCAAGGGGCAAAGACCCGTCCCGCGCCTTCCCACATTGCCCGTGAGCAACACCAGATTTGACAGGGCGATTACGTTGTCGGTGCTGCAGTTATGCTGTGTTATTCCCATGCAGTAGAGAATCATAGCCCTTTCCGCCCCGGCGTAAATGCGAGCAGCCCGCCGTATATCTTCCGCCTTTACACCCGTTACCTTTTCTGCCCTTTCGGGCGTCCACTGCAGGACATCCTGTTTCAGCTCTTCAAAGCCTTCGGTTCGTTTTTCAATGAAATTTTCATCAAAAAGCCCGTCTTCTATTATCACATTCATCATGGCATTTATTAGAACCGTATCGGTACCGGGCGAAAGGCAAAGGTGAACATAGGCCCTCTCGGCAAGGTACGTCCTCCTTGGATCTGCCACTATTAACTTTGCTCCGTTCTTTACGGCTTCAATTATGCGGGAACCTATTAACGGATGCTGTTCCGTAGTATTCGAGCCTATCACAAATAAAACCTGGGTTTCTGTTATCTCTTCTATCGAGTTTGTCATCGCTCCAGCACCCATTGTCTTGGCCAGACCGGCCACAGTGGGGGCGTGTCAGAGGCGGGCACAGTGGTCTATGTTGTTGGTAGCCAGAACGGCTCTCGCAAATTTTGACATCAGATAATTTTCTTCACATGTGGCTCTTGCCGAGCTTAAAACGCCAATAGCGTTACCGCCGCTTTCTTCCTTTATCTTGCGGAATCTATTGGCGACAATGTCCAGGGCTTCATCCCAGGTCGCTTCTCTGAAATCACCGTTTTCTTTGATAAGCGGAGTTTTCAGCCTTTCAGGGGAATGCACGAATTCATGGGCCAGCATTCCCTTAATGCAAAGCGTCCCCTTGTTTATTGAGTCTTTGACCGCCGGAGATGTCCGGACAATCTTGCCGTTTTTCACGTGAAGGTTTATCCCGCAACCGCATCCGCAGTAAGGGCAAACTGTTTTAACATATTTAAACAATAGCACCACCGCCTTTTAAAACACCTTCTTCCCAATTTATCGCTCTAAGCGGGCAGGCTTTATAGCACAGCGAACATTCCATGCACATCTCATCGTTGATCTCATATACCTGCTTTTCTCCGCCCTCCTTTTCCCCTATGGCATCGAAGGGGCACAGCTTGTAACACGTACCGCAGCCGATACATTCGGTCTTGTCTATTACAAACAATAACCCGACCCCCCGTTTTAAGTTTGTTTATTACATTCACAATTTTATCCCTTTGTTATATTTTTTGTCAATACATCGTTAATTGAAAAGTGATAATATTTCAGAATTTTTAGGTTAAGAAAAATAAAAAAAGCATGAAGCAGTACTTCATGCCCAGCTTGTAGACAAAGCCGCTTTTAGGATGCATAACCTAAAAGCGGCTTTTTGTTGAAGGCGAAGAAAATTTTTAAGAAAAACGAATGTAAAGCGGGGACTGTTGGCGGAAACGTTCCCCGTCTTTTCTTCCATAAAGCCAGCTTTTTTAAATTCATGCATGCGAAAAGAAGCGTGAGGTAATGTCCAACTTTCCTCAAGCCTCGTAGATTTGTATAGCGCATGCCATGCTTTTCCTTCGCATCGGCAAATACCCGCTCGATGGTCTGGCCGCGCATTTTGTATAGTTCTTTACCCCATTGGGTGTGTCTTATATCTTCCGCTATTTCTATGTAATGCTCCCATATATGCCGAGTTATGATTTTTGTGTAATTTTTACTTTTGGTGCACTGTAGGCGCATGGGACATTTACAGCATATTTGGGGGTTGCTCCTATATTCCCGGTATCCCGCCCGGTTGGTGGTGCTGTATTCTAATATTTGGTTGTTGGGGCATATGTAACAATCATAATATTCGTCATAGACGTATTCGCGTTTTTTAAAGTAGCCATCTTTGGTCATCGGCCTCTTGTAGGGCATAACGGGAAGCGCTCCTGCCTCAATGATTTCTCTGCATATCCCGGGGGTTTTGTAGCCTGCATCAACCACTACCGCCTCTATTTTAGAAAATTTATCGTTTACTTCTTGAAATAAATCGGAGAATACCTGGCTGTCATGAACATTTCCAGGTGCTATTTTGACACCAAGGACAAAGTTGTTCCGGTCACAGGCTACAGAAGCTGTGTAGGCAAAGCAGCGCTCTTTTTCCCCTTTTTGAAACATCCCACTTTCAGGATCTGTGGTGCTTACCCTGACTTTTTTAGAGCTATTTTCTCCTTTGTTGTTATCGTCATCATCATCTTCTTCTTCAAAGGGCTTTTTACCGTTTGCTTCCCGTTCGGCGTTGATTTCTTTTAAAAGTTCTTCCTTATATTTTTGAGTCCGTTGCTTAGCGACTTTCTCGATATATTTATTCTTATTGGCACTGGCTTTTATGTGAGTAGCATCGATAAATACTGCATCTGTTTTAACAAACCCGCATTCTATTGCTTCCATCAACACCCGCTCGAATATCTTTTCAAATAGATCACTTTCCTTAAACCGCCGTTCATAGTTTTTTCCAAAAGTTGAAAAGTGAGGTATTTTTTCTTGTAATCCATAGCCTAAAAACCAACGGTAAGCTACATTGACTTCTACTTCTCTGATGGTTTGGCGCATGGAGCGGATTCCATACAATGCTTGGAGCATGAGTAGCTTAATTAACACTACCGGGTCAATACTAGGTCTTCCTGTATTTTCGCTATATAGGTCTTTTACTTCTTCATATATGAAACTAAAGTCGATGCTTTCTTCTACAGCTCTAAGGAGATGGTCTTGAGGCACCAGGCTATCGATGCTTACTAATTCTACTTGCTTTATTATTTCTCTATTTTTCTTCGTTAACATTTCATCGCCCCACAATATTTTTGTATCTTCTTTAATTTTACTAAAAAGCTGATGATTTTTGTACTACCTTTTGCAAAAAAAGACTGTCGACAGTTACTTTGTCGACAGTCTGAGCATGAAGCAGTACTTCATGCCGTAATTAAACATCAAAAACAACTATACGGGCAGGTCTTTTTTGTAATAAAGGCCGATTTCGCTGCCCACGTTTCCCAGGCGCTCCCTCAGCGCTTTTACCTTTTCGAGCTCGTAACCGAGAAGCTCTGATATTTCTTCATCCTTTAACCCCAGAGAAACAGCGTCGAGAAATAAGTAGGGGTCAATGCCGAACTCCCTTTTTACTTCATCGGTGCTGACGCCCAATTTGCTGTAAAACCCGTCGTGCTTTTTTGCCCTTCTGCTCTGACCTTGATCGAACCTGTCGATTTCGAGCTTGCCCTCTTCGTCGACCCAGGCCGCCTTAATCTCCGACAGGCGATTGATCCCCTTTTTCTTCAATTCCACCAGCAGACGGTCTATACCCACACCGAGGGTATCGAGGTTGTTTTGTTCAACTTGGCCCTGATGGACCACCACCGTGGGGAAAATACCCTGGGACGGCTCTAGTCCCAGATCTTTTGGGGTAACGGGCTCCCTGTCCTTTTTCTTCAATATGCTCAGCTTGCCGTTGGGCTCGATGGTGGCCTCTTGAACTTCATTTATGTCGGTCACATTTTTTTCCCTCAACAGAATCAATAGGTCGGCGATGGTTATGCGCTCTTTTTTAAGATTTTGTACTATGACTTCTCCGTCCTTGACAAGTACGGTGGACGTGCCCTGGAGTAAGTTTTCTAATTTCCTGTTTTTCATTATAAGTATTGCCAAAAGATAATTCAGTACGGATATCACGATTACAGGTATGATGCCGAAACTCAAAGGAATCTGAAAATCCTCTAGCGGTATAGCAATAGCGGAACCCATTATGATTATGAGAATGAGATCAAAAGGAGAAAGCTGCGCTATGGTTCTTTTACCCATTATTCTGACGAGCACGAGGCTGGTGGTAAAAAGTATCACCGATCGGTAAGCAAGAAGCATAAATTCCTTCAGCAGGGCATTCATTCCTGAATCGTCCTTTCCAATTCTTGTAGATTTTTAAGGAAAGCGCCGAATTTGCCGATCATCAAAAGCCCGTTTCCGGCATCATTTAGGGCTTCCACTGCCTTCAAGGTGCTCTTTTGGACCTGGAAGACCACAAGCCCTATGCTCTCGTAAACCCTCTGCCTTAAAGCCCGTATTAGATTTTTTACCCTTACCGCATCCTCACCCCTGCCGTATTCCTTGAGAAATTCCGCTATCAATTCCATTTCGCCCAGTTTTTTGCTCAGCTCGATATGACCGGACGATTTGACCAAAAGCTGCTGCAGGGTTTCGTCGAGGTCCGTTTCAAGAGCTTTCAACTCGTTCAACAACGCTTCCATTTGGGCTTGCAAGTTCATGATATCGCCTGCGGTTTTGACACACGTTCTTCCCATAACGCGCCCTCCGACTCGATTTCCTATCTCTTTTATTTTTCAGGATTTTAACGGTTTTTATTCAGGACATGGACTTTGCTTTTTCGACTATTTTTGCTATACTAAAAAAAGGTTTATATTCTCGGGACCAAGAGGTGTATGATGAAACGGTTAATATGCTGTAAACTGATTCTTATCCTGATCCTATTAATAGCTTCAACCAGTAAAGTCACCGCAGCACCTTCCCCGCCTTCTATTGTTGGCACTGCCGGGATTCTCATGGACGTCAAAACCGGCAAGGTGCTCTATGAGAAAAACGCCCACCTAAAGCTTGAACCCGCCAGTACCACCAAAATAATGACCACAGTTATCGCTCTTGAAAAAGGTAAGCTTTCAGACACGGTTGTCACCGGCAGGGAGCCGACTCTGGCCGATGGAACTCGAATTTATCTGGAGGAAGGAGAAAAACTCACACTGGAGCAGATGCTCTACGGCATGATGTTGAACTCCGGCAACGACGCTGCAGTAGCCATAGCCGAGCATATAGCCGGCAGCGTCCCCGAATTTGCAAAGCTAATGAACGAGAAGGCGAGAGAAATAGGGGCCAAGAACACCAATTTTGTAAACCCCAGCGGTCTCCCCGACAAAAACCATTACACGACGGCCTACGACCTGGCTCTCATATCTCGATACGCCCTGCTGAATCACCCCGAATTCAGGAAAATAGTATCCACCAAAACCTTCAAAATACCTTGGCAGGGCAAGGAATGGGACAGGCTCCTGATAAATCACAATAAAATGCTGTGGAGGTATGAGGGAACCGACGGGGTAAAAACCGGGTATACCCGTTCAGCCGGGCAGACTTTCGTCGCATCGGCAACCAGAAACGGGTGGCAGCTTCTTGCAGTAGTACTTAAATCCCAGGGCAGAAATATTTACAGCGACGCTCAAGCACTGCTGGACTACGGGTTTGACAACTTCGAAAAGAAAGATGTGATAAATAAAGGTCAGATCATCGATAAGATCGACGTAAAATACGGCACTCCAGTGGACCTGTTAGCCGCGTCGGACTTTACTGCGGTTGTAGAAAAAGGAAGCGGTCCCATAGATGTAAAGAAAAATATATATCCCGGCGTAAAGGCGCCTGTTGTAAAGGGGCAGGTGCTGGGGAACCTAGATTTTTACCAAGGCGGCTCGAAAATCGGAAGTGTAGCTCTTGTCGCCGCCACCGATGTTCCCCGCAAAATTTACACCAGGTGGTGGTTCTGGACCTCGGCTTTAATAATGCTGACTTATGTTCCCTTCAGGATCTCCGTGGGGATAAAAAGATATAAAAGACACAAACAGAGAGCCAATTATCTTTACTATTATAAACAAAGGAGAAAAAGGTGGTAGCAAAAAAAAGACCGCACCAAAATGCGGTCTTTATTACTATTTCTTTAAAATATACACGGTCACCCAGCGCCTTCCGAACCGTCGGGCTGCAGCTTCGGTATCAAAGAAGAGGTCGATTTTATCTCCCTTTATGGATCCGCCGGTGTCTTCCGCCCGGGCAAAACCGTAGTCGTCGATGTAGAGCTCTGTTCCAAGAGGTATAACTTTCGGATCGACGGCAACTACGCCGACTCGCGGTTTCGTACCCAGCGCAGTAGGGCTGCCGGTATGCGTGTAGGCCGTAGCTAGCATTCTCAGTTTTTTCGTGTAGGCGAATTTAACCCCGCCGCGGGAAGCGACCGTCAGTCCTCCTTTTAACACAATCTCCGGTTTGGCAGGTTTCACTACCACACTCTCGGTGGTCTTTTCGACAACCTTTCCGTCTTCCAACCTAATCCTGGTTATGAGTTTTTCCTGTCCCTCTTCACCTTTCTGGACCAGCTTTTTTTGCCCCAGGGGAAGGTTATAGTCCACCCTTGTAACCGTTTTAAAGGGAATTTTCTTGATTTCTTCTACGACTTTTTCTTCGATCCTGATAACCTTTATATCCGCGGGCCTTTCTATGTATGCAGTCCTGGAAGGTTGGATTTTGTCTTTTTCTTTAAGTTTTATACCGGCTTTTTTTACTATGTTCTCCACTGTATCCGGCTGTGTCTTCACGGTGACTTCTCTGCCGTCGGCGATTACTTTTACCTCAAAGGCCCGTTTTATGTATATTATACTGCCGTCACTAAGCTTTGACGAAATATCCGGCGTTACCACGTCCTGGGCTGAAACGGATATATTCTTTTCATCTAAAAGATCTTTTACTGTAGTGCTGAAGGTCTTAACTTCGATTTTTTTCCCGCCATCTATAATACTTACACTTTTTTCCCTGTTATAGTATCCCCACAGGGCTGCCGCAATTCCTGCAGCGACAACCAGGATCATTATAGCCCATGGAGATCTTTTTAGCAATAAAACTCCTCCTTTAGAACGTAATTTTAAAAAAACCCCTTTTTATATTATATAATATGTGTCAAGCCACATACAATTTCCGAAATTGCGATATAAATTTTTGGGGTTAATTGTAAAATTAAATGCGACAATAAAAAATTCTCGAAATCACAAGCGTCTTTACGGCAAGAGCATTAGCGAGCGGCCTGACAGCATCGAAAAGCGCGAGGAATTCGGCCACTGGGAAATCGATACTGTCCTTGGAAAACGCTCTAGTGATAATGTTCTGCTGACCCTAACGGAAAGAAAAACTCGCTATCATCTGCTTCTCCCATTGGCAAACAAAACTGATGAGGCAGTGGATGAAGCGTTAAAACGCCTAAAAACTCAGTATGGCTCTATCTTTTCCCGAGTGTTTAAAAGCATTACTGCGGATAACGGTAGCGAGTTTGCTAATTTGAATGTCCACGGAATTATCGTTTTCACAAATTGAACGGGTGCAGAATTGGTGTAATACCCTACCCCGAAAAATCCTGGGCTACCGGCAACCAGCAGAACTCTTTTTCCGGGAAATAGAGCGACTAACTTACGAACTTCAGCATTCATGATTGAAAAACCCAACATCATTCGGGTTTCCAAAAAATGTGTCGCATTTAATATTGCATTTTACGAAAAAAATTTCTACAACAAGTTACAAAGAACTTGTTGTAGAAATTTTAATGTGCATTGCATTTTACAATACTATCCAGCAGGCTTCTCAGCTGCTAGATCATCTCATTTATCCATTTAATCTTATTTTATAATCCTTTTTCTCCTCAGCAAAGTAAGCATGGAAATACATAAAAGGTATGATAATAGCTCCGCCGACGATATTCCCCAAAGTAACGGGAATAAGATTGTTTAAGAAAATCTGCGCCCAGTTTATATCCATTCCACCGAATTTAGCTAAAGATAGGAAAAACATATTGGCTACGCTGTGTTCGTAACCCGACAGCACAAAGAGCATTATAGGAAACCAACACGAGAATATCTTCGAAGTTATATCCAGAGACGCCGTTGCCATGAACACTGCTAAAACCACCAATATATTGCATAGAATACCTCTTATAAAAGGTGCTATAAGATCTTGAAAAATTTTATTTTGTGCAATTGAAAAAGTTAAATATAACACATTTCCTTGCAGCAGGCCGCTTTTATAAACTAAAAACGCAAGAATTACCGACCCTAAAAAATTCGCAAGATACACGGTAGCCCAATTTCTAAAGAGAGCATTTACCGTGATTTTCCTCCTCAGCACTGCAAACACCATCAAGTTGTTGCCCGTAAAAAGTTCCGCGCCGCAAACCATAACAAGCATTAGTCCTACGGGAAATACCATTGCTCCAACAAATTTCATTAACCCTGCATCAATGTTCTTCATAGTCTGCATAATGATAATACTGGCAAATCCCCCAAATCCTATATAAACTCCCGCCAAAATACCCAAAAACAACATCTGTTCAAAAGATAATGCTGCTTTTTTAACTCCATTGGATATGGTTAGATCGATAGTCTCTTGTGGTGATAAAAATCTTTTCTCCACCGCAAACCCCTTTCTATTGTGTTATATAATACCATAAATACGCATTTTATTTTGTACTATACTATACTTTCTGTAGTTTGTCAATTTTTACAATACTTTTTGGTAAAAAAATTCCTTCCAATAGGAGGTACAAAGTAAAAGTACTTCTTTGTAGAAGCATTTTAAGGTGCACTCCTATTGGAAGGAACATCAATTGATATCTAAAACAATCGCTTAGACTCTGTAGGTTTAGGCGGGAAATCACAGCTCTATTTTTTTCCAGTAGCCCTTTTTAAACTTGTGCGCCATTAAAAGGGCCTCCACAAAATACTGTATAACCGTTGCTACCCATACGTATTCAAGTCCGGCCCTCAATATAAACACGACGGTAAAAATCAGAGGAAGCCTTACCAGCCATAAAGTTACAAAGGTAACTGTAAACGGGCCCTTCGTATCCCCAGCCCCTCTCAGTACTCCACCAAAAGTCATCGCCACCGCTATGGTGGCTTGCTCAAAGGCGCCTATCCTCAAACATCGGGCCGCAAGATCTCCAACCTCAGGTATATTGGTGAAAAGGCCAGTGATTTGCCCCGGTATTAGAAAGAACACCGCTCCGACAGTGCTCATGAGGAAAACGGAGAGCCTGGCGGCTTCCCAGGCAGCCAATTCCGCCGTTTTCTCATCCCTCGCCCCGAGGTTCTGCCCCACCATCGTGGAGGCCGCCACGGAAAAACCGTACCCCGGCATGAAGGACATGGATTCAGCACTCACCGCCACCTGATGGGCAGCAAAAGCGGTGGTACCAAGGCGGTTGATCCATATAGCAGAAATCAACCTGCTAGCGCTATAGGAAAGTTCTTCCATGGAAGCCGGTAGGCTCAAGGAGACAATGCGGCCCATCAGTTTCAAATCGATACGGGAAAGTTTTCTAAAATCGAGTTTTATAGGGCCGAATCCCGAGCTTACATAACCGAATGTGACAGCCGCTGCGACGATCTGGGCAAAGGTCGTGGCTATGGCCGCCCCCTTGACTTCAAGCCTCGGGAACCCCAGATTTCCGAATATCAGGGCATAATCCCCTATAATGTTGAGTATATTGCCCGTCGCGGCCGAAATCATCGGAATGGTGGTGTTTCCCGCTCCCCTGAGGGCCGAATTCATAACAAGGGTCGGCACCATGAACGCCACCCCCACAGCCACAATTTTTAAATAATCGGCGCCGAGGGAAGCTACCACCGGATCCCTAGTGAGGGCACGGAAAATGGGAACCGCCCCCAGATTATATAGTAACCCCAGTATTGCGCCCAGAACCAAGGATATCAGCAAAGCCTGCCCGGCTATGTAATCCGCCCGCTTGTTTTCACCGGCACCCACGGACCTTGCCACCATAGCTGAAGTTCCTACCCCCAGGGCGCCGAAAACGAAAGTTACGGTAAAGGCCAGCTGTGCTCCCAAACCTACCGCACTCAGGGCTCCGGCGCTCAAACGCCCGACCATGGCAGTATCGACAGTCCAGACGATCGTGCCCGATATCATTTCCAGTATGGCGGGCCATGCAAGGCTCATAATCCGTTTGCGCAATAAGTAACGATTTCCAGCTTGGGATGCCTGTTTCATAAACTCCCCCGAAAACTATTTGAAGTATAAAAATAGCTTTCAGGTAAAACCCTGAAAGCCCTGGATTTTCTCTAACTGGCGGGAGTATGTGGGAATCGAACCCACCTCGGAGGTTTTGCCCCCGATGCTGGTTTTGAAGACCAGAAGGCCCACCAGGGCCTATCTACTCCCGTACATAAGATTATGATAGCAGAAAATATTACTTTTTTCAACAGTGATCGTCAGATAATCGACAATCCGCATGGTTGAGCATCTTTTTTATTCATATAACTTAATACCGGCGGCCCTGGTTTCCTTTAAGCGCCTTGTAACCTTTATCCCGTCCATATATTCCAAGAGGGGCAACGCGTACTTGCGGGTGGTCCCCAGCATATCCCTGAACTGGGCCACCGTGAGCTCGCTGTTTTTTGCGAAAAACTCCTGCAGAAGGTGCCGGGCTTTCTCAACCCACTCCCTGGCCATATATATTTCCTCGTTAATTTTTATTATATCTCCTCTGGAAACCAGCCAGTTTAATACTTCTTTCACGTCTTTGGCTTCCTCCGAAAAGGATGCCATCAGCTCATTGAGGGTTGGAGGAGTCCATCCTTTTTCCCTGAACTCCCGGAGCAACTTTTCAATAGTCTCCCGCTGCTTTTCGCTCACCTTTACGGTAAACCCTTTCAGGTTAACGGTTTTGCCTCTGCTTTCCAGCAGCCCTCCGGCCACCCATCTTTCCAGCATGGCTTCAAAAACTTTACCGTCCAAGTTGAGCCGGCTCCGCAATTCCTCCTTTGCCATTCCTTCGCTCAGCGGGAATTTCCTGTGGTAGTTTTCAAGTATATCCCTTACTTCGGCACTCTTATCCTCGTAAAACCTTTTGTCAAACACCTCGTCTTCCGGCCCGACCCGGAGCACCAGAGCTTCTCCTTTAGCAGAAAGGTTTTCGGCAGCGACCCTGATCCTGTCAAGGCTCCTTGAAGTATACGGAACAAGACTCCTTAGGGGAATATGCGCCCGGCCGAAAACCGACACAAATCCGAGGATAAACTCGCCCAGATCCCCTTCTTTTGCCCTTCGAAGAGCATCCACCACCCTATCCCTCATGCTGCGCTTGAATCTACCAGGGTTTACGAAGAGAATTTGTCCGCCGCCTATGGTGGTTATGGGTGAATAGCTTCTCACCACGTAATAGTCTTTATACGAAACGGCCACGGGTTCTTCGAAATCTATGCTCACAAAGGCCTCCTCCCCCGGCGCGAGTTCATCCACATCGATGAGAGTTACCCTTGCCATTACTTCTCCCGTACCGGCATGAAACCTGATCCTATCCCGGTTTTTGAGAGGCCTCGGCGCATCCTTCAGGAGCCTGAACGAGCCAAGAGCCCTGCTCACAGGCAGCATGGCCTCTACCCGGGAGACCACGTCCCCCCTTGATATATCTTCGGGCTTTACATCGCTGAGGTTTATCGCCGTTCTCTGACCCGCCATGGCCGTCTGCCTGCTTTCACCGTGGATTTGGATGGACCTCACCTTGCACATCAAGCCTTTGGGGAAGATTTCTACATTTTCCCCAACGCTTACCAAACCGCAGAGAAGGCTACCGGTGACCACGGTGCCTATACCCGGGAGGGAAAACACCCTGTCGATGGGGAGGCGAAACGGTGAGTCCAGATCCCTCTCAAAGGTTTCTTCCGTCATGCGGTCTATCATTTCAACCAGTTCCTTTATTCCCTCCCCGGTAACGGATGATACGGGTATGATGGGCGATTTTTCCAGAAAGGTACCCTTTAGCTCTTCGCCGATATCTTCCTTTACCATCTCCAACCATTCTTCGTCTACCAGGTCTTTTTTGGTTATGACTACGATACCCCTTTTTACGTTAAGTAATTGGAGGATGTTCAGATGCTCCCTCGTTTGGGGCATTATGCCCTCATCGGCGGCTACCACCAGCAGTACCAGATCTATACCGCCGGCCCCCGCCAGCATATTTTTTACAAATTTCTCGTGCCCGGGCACATCGACTATACCGACTCTGCGGCCGCTTGGGAGTAAAAGATGGGCAAAACCGAGGTCGATGGTGATACCCCGTTCCTGTTCCTCTTTCAGCCGGTCGGTATTTACGCCGGTCATGGCCTTTATTAGAGTGGTTTTCCCGTGGTCTATATGACCTGCGGTACCTACGATTACGTTGCTCATAACACGCTCCCCACCATCTCTACAGCTGTCTTCAGGTCTTCTTCCGACATTGTCCTCACGTCAAGCAGGAATCTATCCTTCTTTATCCTCCCTATTACGGGAATCCGGGCCTTTCTCAACCTTTCGGCCAGCTCTTCCGGTCCCGTTTCCCGAAGGCTCAGGGCTACGGCTTTAGTTGGAAGTTCCGCTCCCGGCAGCGATCCTCCACCCACCTGGGATACATCGTCTATAATTTCCACCGTTCCGCGCTCCCGGACCACCTTTTGGAGCTCCGCTGCAAGCTGCCGTGCATCCTTTTCCATATCTTCCTGAGACTTCGAAAGCATTTTTATCACCGGAATCCGGTCAAGACTTTCGCTTCTATAAAGCTTCAGCACCGCTTCCAGGGCGCTCAGGGTAAGCTTGTCTATGCGTAGGGCCCGGGTGAGAGGGTGTCGCTTGATCCTTTCGAGAAGCTCCTTCCTTCCCACTATTATACCTGCCTGGGGACCGCCCAGCAGTTTGTCCCCGCTGAAAGTAACAATATCCGCCCCTGCCCGAATCGATTCCTGCACTGTAGGCTCCGGGGGAAGCCCAAATTTTCTTACATCTACCAGGACTCCGCTACCCAGATCTTCCATAACTGGTATACCGTATTTTAACCCCAGTGCTTTTAGCTGTTCGATTGCCACTTCAGACCAGAATCCCACAAACCTGAAGTTGCTGGTGTGGACCTTCAAAAGAAGGGCGGTGTTTTCGTTGATGGCCCTCTCGTAGTCCTCAACATGAGTTTTATTGGTGGTGCCCACCTCCACCAGCCTCGCACCGCTCTGGGCCATTACGTCAGGTACCCTGAAACTGCCCCCTATCTCCACCAGCTGGCCTCTAGAGATTATCACTTCCCTGCCTGCGGCCAAAGCAGAGAGCGTAAGTAAAACCGCTCCGGCGTTGTTGTTGACAACCATGGTGTCTTCAGCACCGGTTATTTCGCATAAAAGTTCTCTTATGTGGGCGTAGCGCTCACCCCTGGAACCTTCCATCAGGTCGTATTCAAGATTGGAGTAACCCGAAGCCACATCCAGTATATTTTTCAGGGCCTCTTCCGGAAGCGGTGCTCTACCTAGATTTGTATGCAGCACTACCCCGGTGGCGTTGATAACCTTTTTAAGGTTATAGGACCGGTACTCGTCGACGAGCCTGAGCGCCCGCTCTACCGCTATTTTTTTCATGCCTTCTTCCTCTACAACATCGACAAAGCCCCTTTCCAGGGACTCTTCCAGCGAGCGCCTGATTTCATCTATACTTCGCCTTACGGCATTTACCACGGCCCACTTGCCGTACTTTTCCATCAAATCTTTGATTGGAGTTTCATCCAGGAGATCGCCGACTTTGGGCAGTTTTCTTAAAACCTGATTTTTTTCCAAAAATCAAACCTCCTTAAAACTAATTTACCTTTACGAGATCTTTCAGTTCCTCAAATTTCTTTTCACCTATCCCCGAGACGTTTTTAAGCTCCTCGACGGATTTAAAAGGTCCGTGCTGGTTTCTGTAATCGATGATTCTCTGGGCTAAAGCAGGACCGATTCCCGGCAGTTTGTCCAGTTCTTCAAGCCCTGCTGTGTTTATATTTATCCTCCCATCCGCTGCGGAACTTGCGCCGCCATTCGCCCCGGCCGAACCGGCAGAACCTGTAACGGGAAACTCTCCGATCCGGGGAACGTAAAGCTTGTCTTCATCGCGCAGCTTCCTGGCCAGATTGAGACTCGCCAGGTCAGCTTCGGAAAGACATCCGCCGGCGGCTTCTATGGCATCGATCACCCTCCGGCCTTCGTCGAGCTCGTAAACTCCGGGCCTTTTCACAGCTCCCGCCACGTGAACGACGATTTTCGCGGGCTGAGCCGGGTCCTGCAGCGTATCCCCGGCAGGCTGGAAAACCGTCACGGCCGGCCCGTTCTCAAGCCTGAAGGCTACATCGGGACTTTTCGCAAAAAAAGCCCAGTAGGCGGACACGGCGGCAAAAACACTCACCGCTGCTAAGAGCATAAGGAGTATCTTTTCTCTTTTTGTAAATTCAGGCATACAATTCATCTCCCCGCGATGGGGTCCGGGGCCTATTTAGGCAAGTTGGCCGGCCCCAATAACTTTTCGATCCACATTTATTTTATATTAAATTCCAGAAAAAATAAACGGTCGCGGGGACCGTTTATTTTACAACTATATTTACGAGCTTTTTGGGCACCGTTACCACTTTAACCACGTTTTTTCCCTCAAGTAGCGGTAAAACCCTATCATGGCTTAAAGCGGCCTCTTTCATTTCCTCTTCGGTTACACCGGCCGGCAGCATTAGTTTCCCTCTAACCTTGCCGTTCACCTGTATGACCACTTCTACCACTTCTTCCGCCATAGCTTCTTCATCAACCTCAGGCCATGGCATCAGGTGAATGCTTTGCTTATTGCCCAGCCGCTCCCAGAGCTCTTCGGTAATGTGGGGAGCAAAGGGAGCCAGCATCACAAGCAGGTTTTCCAGAGCTTCCTTTATCACAGGCCCGGAAATCGATTCCTCTTTGCGGGAATTGAGGGCGTTTACCATCTCCATAATAGCGCTTATTGCAGTATTGAAGTTGAATCTCTCTTCGATGTCCTCGGTCACTTTTTTAATAGTTTTATGCACAAGACGCCTTACTTCCCTGTCGAGCCTTTCGTCGGCGACGGGGTCTTTCACCCTGGGCCCCAGTTCCTCCACAAGCCTCCACACCCTCTGGAGGAACCTGTGGCATCCCTCAACTCCCTGGTCGCTCCACTCCAGGTCTTTTTCCGGCGGTGAGGCGAACAGGATGAAGAGCCTAGCCGTATCGGCTCCGTACTTCTCGATGATCTCTTCCGGACTGACTATGTTGCCTTTGGATTTGGACATCTTGGCGCCGTCCTTCAGCACCATGCCCTGGGTAAGCAGGTTTGCGAAGGGCTCATCTACATAAACAAGCCCTGCATCCCTCATGACCTTGTTAAAGAACCGCGAATACATCAGGTGGAGTATGGCGTGCTCCACGCCGCCTATATACTGATCAACGGGCATCCAGTATTCCAGCTTTTCCCTGTCGAAAGGTTTCTCTTCGTTTCTCGGGTCGGTGTACCTGTAGTAATACCAGGATGAGCACATGAAGGTGTCCATGGTGTCTGTCTCGCGCCGGGCGGGCCCGCCGCACTTCGGACAGGTGGTGTTCAAAAATTCCTCGCACTCAAGCAGCGGAGAAGTGCCCTTCGGGTTGAATTCCACGTCGTCGGGCAGCATAACCGGCAGCTGGTCTTCAGGCACCGGCACTATGCCGCATTTGTCACAGTAAACAATGGGAATAGGGGCGCCCCAGTAGCGCTGTCTCGATATGAGCCAGTCCCTGAGCTTATAATTTACCCTGATTTTTCCTATTCCCTTCTCCTCCATATACCTGCCTATGGCTTGAATGGCATCTGTGTTTTTCATGCCGTCAAACATACCTGAATTCACGAGGATACCCTCGTCCACATAAGCCTGAGTCATATTTTCGGGGCAAAGCGACTCTCCCAGCGGGTTTATTACCACCTTCAACGGCAGACCGTATTTTCTTGCGAACTCGAAATCCCTCTGATCATGGGCCGGGACTCCCATCACGGCGCCGGTACCGTAATCCGGGAGCACGTAATTTGCAATCCATACGGGGATCCTCTCATTGGTCACGGGGTTTACGGCATAGGCCCCGATAAATACGCCTTCTTTTTCCGTTTCCGTCGAAGTGCGCGTTATTTCGTTCAGTTTCTCCATTTTTTTCTGAAATTCCCGGACTTCATTCTCATAAGGCGTACCGGAAGCGAGTTTGTCGACCATGGGATGTTCCGGGGCCAGAACTAAATAGGTCACCCCAAAAATCGTATCCGGCCTCGTTGTAAACACCGGGATTTTCTCTCCGGTCTTTTCCGCAGTAAAATAAACTTCTACCCCTTCGCTGCGCCCTATCCAGTTTTCCTGCATCACCTTTACCTTCTCGGGCCAGCCCGGCAGCTTTTTAAGGTCCTCCAGGAGCTGATCGGCATATTCGGTTATTTTAAAGAACCACTGCTCCAGATTTTTTTTGCCCACTTCGGCACCGCAGCGCTCGCAGCGCCCATCGACCACCTGCTCGTTGGCAAGAACCGTAGCGCAGGACGGGCACCAGTTAACGAAGGATTTTTTGCGGTACGCCAGCCCCATCTCGTACAGCTTTAAGAAAAACCACTGGGTCCACTTGTAATAACCGGGATGGCACGTGGCGATTTCCCTGTCCCAGTCGTAACTTAGACCGAGCTGTTTGAGCTGTTTCCTCATGTTGGCTATATTGTCCCAGGTCCACCTGGCCGGGTGAACACCGTGCTTTATGGCCGCATTTTCCGCAGGAAGGCCGAAAGCATCCCAGCCCATTGGATGAAGCACGTTGTACCCCTTCATCCTCTTGAACCGGGCCACCACATCGCCTATGGAATAGTTCCTTACGTGGCCCATGTGGAGTTTACCGGAAGGATAGGGGAACATTTCCAGGCAATAGTATTTGGGCTTTTTGTCGTCTTCGTTGACCTTATAGAGCTTCTGTTCTTCCCACCTTTTCTGCCATTTGAGTTCTACAGTCTTAAAATCGTAATGACTCATGCCCAATGCCTCCTTTCGTTAAAATTATAAAAATAAAAGGCCTCTCGTCGATTTAGGGACGAGAAGCCTCTTTCTCGCGGTACCACCCTAATTGGCAGAATGCCCGCTCTTCGCATTTTAACGCCTGCCGGCAAGGTTACCAAGGCGAGTTCGAGGTTTCGTCCTCCGGATTCCCACCAAGCCTCCGGTCTCTGAAAGGACTACCTCCCCTACTACTCCTTGATGCCCTCTATTAATTTATTGTTTATTATACGCAAAATCCATATCACTGTCAATATCCACCTTTACGGCATCGGCCCAGAGCCTTTCAAGGTCGTAATACTCCCTTGCCTCTTCATCGAAAATGTGCACGACCACATCGGCGAAGTCGAGCAAAATCCACCTGGCTTCCTCGTAACCTTCTTTGCCCATTATTTTGAATCCTTTTTCAGAGAGCTTTTCTTCCACTTCGTCGGCCAGAGCCTTGACGTGAATTGAAGATCTTCCCGTTGCTACTACAAAGTAATCGGCGATAACCGAAATGGAACTTATATCGAGTACAACTATGTCTTCAGCCTTTTTGTCGGAAAGAATTTTTGCTGTAAGTAAAGCCACATCCTTGGGGTTTTTTATCATCCATTTCCCCTCCATTAATCACTTTGAGCATCTTTACCCACAATTATTGTGGTTAGATTTTCTTCCGGGGATTCTTCTTCCTTCATCTGGGCGTTTGCGAAAACTTTTGCGATTTTTTCGGCATCTTCGCGCTTTTCCCTCGGGTATATAATTGTAGTGGTATCGTAATCGAAGCTGTCAGCGTTGGCCACCCTGACTACGGTAAATCCCATCGCCTCCAGCTGCTCAGCCACCTTTCGAGCGATGCCCGCATAACCGCTGCCGTTCAGCACCGCCACCTTTACATTTGCGTTTTCGCCGTAAAACACTTCTTTTACGACTTCGGCCATCTCGGACTCATAGGGAATGAAATAGCTGATCCCGCCTATATACCGGCCCTCACCCGGAAGGATGTACATCTTTACGTTGTCTTGCTGTATCTGCCTGGCCAAATTGGCCAGTTTCATCATCTGCATCGGTTCTATATCGGTCTTAACACTTTCCTGGACGGCCTGCGCTATCTGCGGGAGCCTCAGCAGCGTAGAAGGCTTCAGGAGGGTCTTGAGTGCCGCTTCTATAAACTTTTGCTGGGCCTTCATCCTACCCAGGTCACCCTCCGGATAGTGGCGGAATCTGACAAACTGCTCCGCCTTTTCGCCGTCCAGCACCTGAAGGCCCGGCTGCAAGTCTATATGAAGCCCGCCGGCGTTGTCGTCGTATTTCAGCCTCTTTTCTATGTTTATCTCGATGCCGCCCATGGCGTCGACTATCTTGCGAAATCCACTGTAATTAACAGTTACATAATGGTGTATGGGAATACCGAGAAAGTCCTCTACGGTTCTGACGGCAAGCTCCGGCCCTCCGTAAGCCATGGCGGCGTTGATTTTCTGGAAACCTACTCCCGAAATCCTAACCCTGGTGTCTCGGGGAATTGAAAGTACGTTAACCTTTTTTTCCTTGGGGTCTACGCTGAAGACCATCATCGTGTCGGACCTGTAGCGGTTGTGCTCCTCATCGGCACCTATTGTACCTGCATCCAGCCCCAGCAACAGTATGTTCATCCGCTCGCCCGGATACTCATCAGTTTTAGAATTATCTGGCAATGTATTTTCGCTGCCTCTATTCAGTCTGAGGAGGGTTAAATAAAAACCGCTTCCAAAAGCCAATGCAACGAAAAGCATGGCAATAAGCGCATATTTAATTACTCTTCTCATCGACCTTCTCCCCTTTTTCCTCTCTGCATGAGAAGATAATTTCTCGCGTCGACCGTCCTCGGATGCAGTAACCCTCTATTATCCAGCACGTACCTGATGGTCGAATCAAAAGCCATTATCACAGCCTCATCCAGATCCTCAAAGGATACTTTTCGCAGTTTTTCAACGCCGGGAAAATCCCTGCCCGGTTCTATATAATCCGCCAGAAAAATCACCTTGTCCAGCGCGCTCATCTTTATATCTCCCGTGGTATGAATGCTTACCGCCCTAAGTATTTCCGGATCTTCCACGCTGTATTTTTTTCTCGCCAGCACTGCCCCAAGCGGACCGTGGATCAGCGCTGTCTCTACCCTGGAAATTTCATCTAAAAGTATACCAAACTCAATGGCCAAATTCAACTGCCGGTCTGCCGGGATGTCCTTGGCGCAGTCGTGGATCAGGCCGGCAAGCTCAGCTTTTTGCTCATCAACCCCGTACCTTCTCGCGAGGGCAACCGCCGTCTCCATCACACCGAGGGAATGAAGAAACCTCTTTTCCGTCAGGTTTTTTTTCAAATCTTCTAGTATTAATTTTTTAGAAATCACGCATAATCACCTGTAAAGGCCGTTTTTTATAATATACGCTTCAACATTCTCGGGAATGAGGTATTTTATAGAAATACCTTCCTTAATGCGCCTTCTTATTTCCGTCGACGATATGGCCATTGCCGTCACTTCGAGAAGATAAACATGCGTGCCGTAAAGCTCCTTAATTTCCGCCAGTTTCTCTTTAAGCCGGTTTACCGGATACCCGGGCCTTGTAGCGGCGATAAAGTTACAGTAGCTGAGCACGTCCTTTACATCCTTCCATGTCAGGATGTCCAGCACCGCATCAGCACCCGTAATAAAAAACAAGGAGGTGTCCCGGCCGTAAATGTCGACAAACTGGCGCAGGGTGTCCACCGTATAGGTGTAGCCCGATCTTTCTATTTCAATCCTCGAAACTTCAAAATAAGGGTTGCTGTTTATTGCAAGAGCTGTCATAAGATACCTGTGCTCTGCGTCGCTGACTTTATAATTCTTTTTGTGGGGAGGATTTCCCGCAGGGACGAAGACGACCTTGTCCAGCTTAAAGTTAATCCTGGCCTCCTCCGCCGTTACCAGGTGGCCGAAATGAATAGGATCGAAAGTCCCCCCCATTATCCCCACCCTATTCGGCTTCTCCAATAGATCTCCCCTCCACCCTTTAATGGTCTGATTATATCATTTTACGATGTTGTTTTCAATTACTCGGTATAGTAAAACTCTGCATTACCGATCCTCACCGTATCCCCTTCTTTGATTCCTTTTTCTTTGAGAAGTTCGTCAATACCCATGCGTTTAAACGCCTGCTGCAACCTCTTAACCGCCGATTCGTTATCCAGGTCGGTCATCACCACCAAGCGCTCAATGACTTTCCCCTTTACCTGGAAAACATCACCGACCCGCTCCACTCTGATTTCATCCTCTTCCTTAATGGTGTATTTTTTCACCTCGACAGTTTCGAGCGCTGCGTCTCCTACTTTGTCCAGATACTGGATTATCTTATATATCAGTTCCTTTACGCCCTCCCCTGTGGCCGCCGATATAGGGACTACCTCATAGCCTCGGGGTTCCAGCTGGGATTTTATCCTATCCAGGTTTTCCCTGGCCTGGGGAAGGTCCATCTTATTGGCCGCCACTATCTGGGGTTTTTGAGCGAGCTTTTCGCTAAAGGCTGCCAATTCCCTGTTTATAATATAAAAACCCTCCACAGGATCGTTCTCCAGGCCTGCCGCATCTATTATGTGAACCAGTACCCTGGTTCTCTCCACGTGCCTTAGAAACTCATGCCCCAGCCCCAGGCCCTCGTGGGCCCCCTCTATAAGGCCGGGTATGTCGGCGACCACGAAGCTCCTACCTGTAGGACCCATATCTACGACCCCAAGGTTGGGCGTAAGGGTGGTAAAGGGGTAATCGGCTATCTTTGGCCTCGCCGCCGTCATACGGGAAAGGAGGGTGGACTTACCCGCGTTCGGAAAACCTATCAGGCCTACGTCAGCCAGCAGCTTTAATTCTAACAGTATCCAGCGTTCCTCTCCAGGTTCTCCCTTCTCGGCAAAATCGGGAGCCTGGTTTACCGGTGACACGAAGCGCGCATTCCCCCTGCCTCCCCTTCCTCCTCTGGCCGCAATGAAGGTCTGGCCGGGTTTAACCAGGTCCGCCAGTATTTCCCCGGTTTCGGCATCCTTTACCACTGTTCCGGGAGGCACCTTTATAACCAGGTCCTCGCCGCTCTTACCTATCTTGTTGGAGCCCTGGCCGTTCTGGCCGCGCTGGGCTTTGTAGTGCGCTCTGTATTTGAAATCCTGCAAGGTGGAAAGATTGGAGTCGACCATGAGCACCACGTCCCCGCCCTTACCGCCGTCGCCCCCGCTGGGACCACCCCGGGGGACGTATTTTTCCCTTCTAAAGGCAACGACCCCGTTGCCTCCGTCGCCTGCTTTAACGTAGATTTTCGCCCTGTCCACAAACATATTTCATCACCTTTTTGCATTCCCTTTTAGTTTTAATTATATCATTTCTACATGGAGTTCAGATTACGATAGTTCTGCCTTCAAGGGCGTTTGAAGATATCTTAACCTTACCCGGCTCCGCAAAGCTTATATTCAAATCCCGCTTCCCGGAAACGCCCTTCAATTCTGCCATAAGGGTCCTTGTGCGTTCACTCAAAGATTTTATGGTATTTTGACTTATATTTTCTGGGCTGAAATCGCCGGGTATATCAAGGATAATACTGATACCCTCCTGTCTTGCGGAGAGAATGATGTCAGAAACCTCACTTATGATCCGCGGGTCTTCTAGCCTGCACACGGCGGAAAAAACCTCATTGTCCCTTTTTACATTATTCATGTATTCCAGCGCTTTTTCGTGCTTACCCAGCTGGATCATGGTGTAGATTATCTGAAGGTGGTTGTTGAAATCGTGGCGCTGAAGCCTCCAGCAAAGGAAGATGCTGTCCCAGTCCTTTTTAGGTACATATTCAAAAAAACCCCGTACCAGGAAAACAGTGCTTAAAAAAAGCACCGCGCAAAAGGTCGCCGATAATGCGGCTATACCCGTGTAATGGGTTTCTGCGATCAACATACCTAAGAGGATAAGGCAAACGATAAGTTGGCCGCCTGAGGTCAAATAGATAAGCTCGCGCCTTTTCAACACCATCATACCCTTCCGGAATATTAACAACCGTTAATATTCTTCACGTATTGCTGGATTTCCTGCATTATTAAAAAAGCTCCTCGCTTATCCGAGGAGCTGCATTTCGGGGTAAACGCTCACGAGTTTTTTATCCTTACCCTTTTGCTCGAACTTCACAAAACCGTCGATCTTGGCAAAAAGGGTGTGGTCCACTCCCATTCCTACGTTCTTGCCAGGGTAGATTCTGGTGCCGCGCTGGCGCACAAGGATGCTTCCGGCGCTCACGAACTGACCGTCAAACCTCTTGACTCCCAGGCGCTTCGACTCGCTGTCCCTGCCGTTCCTGGTGCTGCCTACTCCCTTTTTGTGTGCAAAAAGCTGAAGATTCATCCTACACACCTCCTCTTTTCGTTTCGACCTTTATATGCGACGGGTAGGTCTTCGCGATATCCTTCAGACCTATAACTATGGTATCCAGTATAATACCGACCCTCGCCAATTTATCTTCACTCTCATCCTCGGGGATAGTTAAATGAAAATAACCTTCCCTCTTAACCGGTGAAACATTTACCCCGGCAACTTCTTCAATGCCGAGAACCGCGGTCTCGGCCAAGGCCGAAACCGCCGCACATACTATATCTTTGCCGTATTCGGCATATCCCGCATGCCCTCTGATCAAAAGTTCCCGCACTCGTCCGCGGGCATCCAGGACAACGGTAGCCTTAATCATGACAGCAAGATGCTTTCAATCCTTATCTCAGTATAGGGCTGACGGTGTCCCTTTTTCCTGCGATAATTCTTCTTGGGCTTGTACTTGAAGACGATGATTTTCTTGCCCTTGCCATGCTTCAGCACCGTTGCGGTGACCTTGGCATTTTCCAGCACCGGCTGTCCGACCAGCAGCTTGTCACCGTCGGATACGGCCAGCACCCGATCGAGCTCGATCGTCTCCCCTTCAGCAGCATTCAATTTCTCGACGCGAATCACGTCGCCTTGAGAAACCCTATACTGTTTTCCGCCGGTCTCTATAACAGCATACATCCCTATCATCCTCCTTACTTCTCGCCGAGATCCAGGTAATAATTTTTCAACCCGTCCCGTGCGGTGGCCGGCGCAAAACCACGTAGTTTATTTTAGCACAAAGTCCGAAGCTCTGTCAACTTCCCGCTGCTTTGCCTGGACATCTCTACTTAAACACCTTCGTCAAAAGGATGTTTCGTATATCATCGTGAAGCGTTTCATATTTTGGGTTATTGAGATCTTCTTTGGTAATCCAGGCCAACTCGGAATGTTCGTCATTAAGTTTGAGCGAAGAAATATCACCGTCTTTAGGTTTAACAAGATACGTAAACACGACCCGGTATATATCTTCATCTCCACTTTTACTTTTTAAATTCCTAACTGACAGCTCTTCCAACAATTCCACATCTAAATTGATTTCCTCTTTTGCTTCTCGATACAAGCCTTGAACGGGAATTTCATCATATTTTATCTTTCCTGCGGGGACATTCCAGACATTCGGAGCGACCTTGCAATGTGGCGCACGTTTGGTTAAAAGGATCTTTCCTTCATGCAATAATATGATTTCAACAGAAATCCGATAATTTGGATACATAAGAGCCCCTCCCGCTTCATTTATTTAACCCAATTTTAACCCATGTCATCCTCATCTTATAATCAAAATTATCATTATTCAAATATTAATTTCTATATCTAATTTACCAATTTTATTTCATAAGTCAATTTTTCATTCGACATTTGCGATCATAAGATTGGCCGTATAAAAATAGCCTTCGCCGCTGACACCATCAAACACCGCGTGGGTAGGTTTAACATAAATGGCTGTAAAATTTTAGTGGGAGATGAAGTATCTAACGCCTTAGAGGTAGCTAAATTGCCTAATTCCTCCGGAGAGTAACCAACTAAGCTACTTCTACCAAGCGAATCCTGCGTCTTTGCCCTTCCCGCTCATTATTGCTATCACATTTTTTATGCGATTCAGCTCACTCTTAGAGACTTCTTCTATGCCACCGGCAGTGGCTACAGCTTCCTCCCGACTTTTTTCGTTGTTTATTGTTTTGTTTTAATCCATCAAAAACACCCTTCCTTAATTTTATTTGTCAGAATAAGATTACTTTTTTAGTAGATGAGTAAGACTTAATTCAGCCTTTTTTAAAAAAATGCATTGCAAAGGGTGGGTATCCCTGATATGGAGTATCAAAACTCCGGAAGTAGGGAACCCACCCAAGTATTTTACTGCTTTGAGCTTTTTCATTTCAGGCCCAAAGCTTTTCTCTTTTCCATAATGTGGGATTCAATTTTATCGGCTGCTTCTTTCGGGTCATCCCCAAGGGCTACCTTACCGCCGGTAAGTTCCTCCAGATCCTCCGTAAGAAGTTTTACAAGCCTTTCGGCTCCCGATATAAACGGAACCGGGGAAATGTGGGTAAGAGCGCCGTATGCCAGCGCGAATACTCCATCGATGGTGGCTTTCTGCTCCATCCACTCGGGAGCGGTAATCGCAATGGGAAGGTCGGGTATATCCAGGTCCATGTGGTCCGCCAATGCAGTCACCAGCATCGATATTCTTCCGGTATCGGTACAGGTGCCGAAGCTCAGGACCGGAGGAATGTTAAGTGCTCTGCACACCTCTTTTAGTCCTTCGCCGGCTAGCTCGACGGCATCCATATTGCAAAGACCCGCTACTTCCAAGCCGTGGTTGCCGCAGCCAGCGCTTACTACCAGGATATCCCTTCCGATAAGTTCCTTCGTTAAGTTGACCGTCATCCAGTCCTGCGGGCCATTTCTCAGAGTAGAGCAGCTCGCCAGTGCCGCTATACCCTTTATCTTTCCGTCGGCTATCACCCGGACCAGTGAATCCAGATTGTTTCCAAGTGCTTCCAGGACAGCCTCTGTGGAAAAACCGACAATCGCCTTCGTTTTAAAAGGCGGAACTTTCGGCGTTACCTTGCCCCTTCTTTTTTTGAAGTTTTCTATACCGAGCTCGATTAATTTGTCGGCGATGAAGCTCGCCTCGGGCGGCTTGTAGTCGAAAATGTACTGCAAATCAGGCAACCGGACGATATCGTTGATACTGACCAGAGTCACCTGATACTCATCGGCATAAGGTCCCAGAGCCGGGGGAGAGCAGTTTTCCTCCATCGCAAACACATCGACGGTTCCGGTGGCCAAAAGCGGTTCTATGGCGAGCCAGTTCCCGGTCAATCCCACAAAGACGTCATCCGTGTTAAATCTCTGTATAAGCTCCTGTCCCGTTTCAATACAGCCCACAACCCTAAGCCCTTTCGCGCCGGCGGCTTTTGCCTTCTTCTGGACCTCCGGAGTCCTAGCTTTTAAAAGGGTTGCCACACCGACAAAAGGCTGGTGGCCGTTAAATACGATATTCACGTAGTCCGGGTCCATAATGCCGAGATCCACATCGACCTCGTGTGGTTTCGGCGTCCCGTACAGTATGTCCTGGGCTATTTCAAGGCCGATTTGGGCGGTGTAAATTGTAGCAAGCCCGAGTCTCAAGGCTTTCTTTGCCAGTGAAATATAATCGCCGTCCACGTTGGTAAGGCAGCTTGCAACGGCGTCCCTGATTTCGCTCATCACCCCTGTCGGGTAAATGGCGAGCTTTCTCCAGACTTCCTTCCTCTTCTTCGGAGCAAAAACTTCTACCATTATGCTGGGATTTTCATCGCTTCTTTCCATCTCGGCCTGTAAAAAATCGGCAAGCTCAACGGCCATGCTATTGATATCCTGATTGGTGTTTATGCCCACCTTTTCGCACATCCACTTTAACTTGTCGACATCGGAGATGGTAAAAGGCGTTTTACCCTCTCCGGTAGCTTTGAGGGTTTTGAATGCCTGATAGGCATGATGGGCGTAAGTGGCGGCCCCCATAGCATTTTGAAGTAAGAACTTCCTTATGGCCATGGCATCGGCATCAATGCCGCAGACGCCGCGGGTCATTCCGGCTTTGTCGTTGATGCGGCAGGGGCCCTGAGAACAAAGCTGGCAGCTCAATCCCTGAAGGCAGAACTTGCACCTTGCCTTTTCCTGCAAGGCCCAGCGGTCAAAGACATTCGTAAGCCCGTCTTCCCGAATTCGCTTTAACATTTCTTCAACCGAATCGTGGTAGCTTACGCGTCCTTCGGATTTTTCCAGAATGGTTTCAGCCATGGGCTAACCTCCTCGGGAACTTTTTATGCTATATCAAGTTTGTTCATAAATTTTGGTTTATATGCAAGAGGTGCCGGATAATTGATTTCGTGTCGTAATACCATTACAAAATACTTCAGCATTTAGGAATCACTTTAGAAGGTAACCCTTGACTAAAAGAAGGTCTGCTCCAATTATGTATCGAATATATACATATTAGACCTCTCATTTCTTTATGTATTAGTTTTTTGTGGCCGTGAAGGCTCTTTTCCATCTTGGCCTTGAGAATTTCTGCCGCTAAAACTAAAGCCGGATTACGGCTTTAACCGGGGGGGTGTATTCTTATGGATAATAAAAAAAACGAAGGAGCATATTTTTCCGCTTTTTCAAAAAGCAGGGATAAGCTTGCACGCCTTGCTCCTCAAGATATTGCAAGATCGGCTCTTTGTGAATACGATGGTTCCAGGATGTGTTTTTACTTGAAAAGCTTTAACCATAGCTTTCAGATATCGTATCCGGAGGGTGATATTTTCTTTTTGGACTCCGGCAATAGGCCGCCGCTGGAATGGAGGCTGATATTGCTCAATTACCTTTCCGGGGCAAAAGATATACCTCTTAGTAAAAAATGGGTAAGTTATAGAGAATTACCCGATGGCAACGTATTTTTTCCGTCGATTAAAACCTATGTTTTAGATGTCTTAAGCAAGTATTATGCTGTTTGCGATAAAGATCGACTTTACGGGAGATTGGTGCATTTAGGCTTCAACCCTGAAAAAAACAAAGCCGACTTATCTGCCGAAGGGCTTTTCACCCCCAGGATACCAATCAAAATACAATTTTGGGAAGGTGAAGACGTTATACCTCCGTCATGCCAAATTCTTTTTGATACCAGTATTTCCTGTCACATGCACATAGAAGACATTGTTGCACTGTGCGGCTTGATTAGGGATTTGCTTATTAGCGCTAAACATTCGGTATAACTCTTCTTTGCTTGTCCGAAAGGAAATACCTCTTGCAGACAGTAGGACAGCGTTATTTTGAGCACTCAGAACTCATTAAGAAGACGATTAAGGTAGATAGGGTACCAACCTTCCGGCGAGGTTTTGAACGGACATGGATTGGAGCCAGATCCGGCCGGACCCAATTCAATTATTGGGGAAGCGCCACACCAGCGGTTTTGACCGGACTTTTTCAAGATCTATCACTTTGTCTTTTTGGGGCTTCTCGGCCGGTTTTTCCGGGACGGGCACTTCGATACCGCCGCTTGCGGCAGCCGCCACGGCTCTTTCCAAGGGCTGTTCAACCGGAGGATTGTTCGAAATAGCAGGCTTTTCCCTTTCACCGGCGTTAAACTCATCCGACACGGATTTTAAGCCAGCATCTTTGGACAAAAAAACCGCAAGGCTCAGCACGTTCGTCATAAGCAAAAGATAGACTAGAGAATACTTATCCTGCCGGTATAGGCCGTCGACAAGGTCCCGGGTAAAAGACACAAAAGATCCCCCCAAAAAAGTTAATCTTTTTATATAATATTCACCTTTGCCTGCTTATGTGCTTTTACAAAAAAATTTAGTAAGCGGGGGGTACCCCGCTTAATCTGCCAGGAGCAACAGTATCAATACCAGAAAAACTATAAAAGCATCCCTTTTGGTCTCGTGGGACAGAACCAAAAAGACCCCCTCCTTCCAGCCCCTTAAGTTTCTAATAATAGGCTATTCAATTCAAGTACAATTTGTTCTTTTACCGGCTACATGGTCATGGTCCCGTTTTCGGTCTCCACTACTTTCAGTATCTGCTCCTCTCTGCCGTTCTGGGCGTTGATATAGATGAGGTAGCGTTCATCGTCCAGATTTGCGTCTACTTCATAGCAGAACCTTTCCTTCAATGCCGGATCGGGGATAATCACCTTGCGTATTCTCCTGACCTCTAAGCTTTTGTTCAAGCTATCCCGGACATGTTTTTCGCTTATACCGGGTGAGGGGATTTTCCTCATCGTATGGTGTGTAAGATAGCCCATGGCATCGAAACCTACCACCTGCCCGTCGTCAAGAGCCACCTCTACTTTTACAAAATCCGGATACACCAGGACGTCCCCCTGTTTATACGCGAAGGTGACCGTCAAGGAATTGTCTTCCCTCAGGGACCCGGTAGGCTCCATATTCGCGTATCCCCTGGCTTCCAGGAATTTTCTGGCTTTGTCAACGGCCGTCTTTATGTCAATTTTTTGCTCTCCGATGTCCCTGGTGTTTAAAAACCAGATGACATGGCCTCCCTGACGGCTTACGTCCATCACGATCTCAGCCCCATCTGCTCCGGGCCTTGTAAATTTTAGAGAATATGCGTTTACCGTCCCCCGGGTGCGGCTGTAAACCGAAACATCGTAGCGAACATTTGCCGGGTTATCTATAAATTTCTTGCCTTTTTCAATAGCCTGCTGTTCGTTGACGGCGGAGCCGGTAATCGCTTTCGGCGTTATTTCTTCCACATGGTCAGAGAAAGGCCCGTCATAGGTAATACTCGGCGCTTCTTCTTTTAGCCTCTGGTCGATAGCGGCGAATCTGTCCGCCAAACCGGGCTCAATCCTTTTGCTAAGACCCGGAGCAAAAGAACCGCTTTCCCACCTTATCCTGCCCGTGGCTACGCTGTCCTGCAGTTCCCTCAATCTCCTGCTGAGATTCTGGGTATTTTTTTTGAACTGCTCCAGCGTGTCCCATTCTTTATCGGAAATCTGCTCACCCAGAGAAACTTTTTTAGCTAGGGTGTGGGAAAAATCTCCCATCTGTGCGAAGAATTTCTGCAGGTTGGTCATATCCCTACTGCCCAGCGGCAGGGAGGCCAGGTTTGACCGGGCGTTTTCGGCTTCATGCCATATGCTTGTCAAAATTATTATCCGCTGGCTGTCCGATGATGTTACAAGGCTTTTTGACAGAAGTATATTTAGGGTGTTCACATCATCGACAAGGTTGAAAAAACCCTTCTGGTAATTGGCTTCCAGGAGGTTTTCGGCCGAATACGCCCTGCTGCCCATGGACCATAAAGCCAGAGCGATTAAAACTATAGTAAGTACACCCAGACCCCATGTGACATACCTGTTTCTCAAAAACATCACTCCTTTTCCATTACTTGCCGAAGACATGGTCCCCAATCTGGGTAATTATCCTGCGGGTCCATATCCAGGGATTCACCCTTTTTGAGGGATTCCAGAAGAAAAGGCTGCCGTATGTGGGGTCCCACCCGTTGAGTGCGTCCTGGGCTGCTTTAAAATTAGTCCTGCTGGGATAGCGGGCCCATATCTGGCCGTTGCTCACCGATTCAAAGGCTCCGGGCTGATAAATGACCTCGGCAATCGTATTGGGAAATTTTGGGCTTTTCACCCGGTTCAAAATCACCGCCGCAACGGCCACCTGGCCGACATAGGGTTCTCCGGCTGCCTCGCCGGCTACAATCCGGGCAAGCAGGACATAGTCATTGCTCCGCGCCGAAACGGCATAAGCCCCCGCTTCTGCGCGGGCTTCTGCAGCACGGTGCTGCCGACCAAAAGCAATTCCAGCAGCAAGGATCATTACCAGTACCAGAGCCGTTACCAGCCGTACGTTTCTAACAAATCTGTCCACAGCACCACCACCTTTTACATTTATTGATCATTTTTAGTTTTACTGATTTTCATACACCTTATTCCTGCACTCCCGGAAGAGATGAGTCATATAATAATCTAGAAAAATTTATGAAAAGCAGGGTGATGGACAATGACCGGCTATGACGACAACAAAAAACACGATAACAAAGAAAATGAAAACAAAAAGAATGAAAACAAAAAGAATGAAAACAAAAAAAATGACGTCAGAAGAACCTCCTTTAACCCCTTTACACTTTTCCTTATATTAATTTTACTCATCAAGTCCTCTGAAGCGTCGGCATTATCTAGAAAAAAGAGCAACGGGAGGGAGGCATCGTGAGACTGCTTTCAGTATCCGACAACGATTTAAGACTTTTAAACGCGTTGAAACCCTTCCTGAGCATAAGAGGGCAGGAAATAGTAGAACTTTTCTCAACGGTCGTCGATGTTTTTCGCCCGCAGGACCCGGAACAAAAAATTAATATCGAAGCGCTGAGCACGCTGCTTTCAATAGTCGCCGAACCGCAGGAAACTGAAAAGAACGAAAGCGAAAGCGAAAAGGATAATACCGAAGAGGATAAAACCGAACAGGAAAACAGCTCAACAATGCCCGACAAATCTCAGGAGCTGGAAAATCTTTTAAACATACTGGCCGATAAGGAAAAAGACGCTTAAAAGAGAGTCACCTGATGAGCAACGGGGCTGAAAGGCCCTGTTTTTTATTCTTTTTTACTTCTCACGAGCATATATTAAATTAACGAAAACAGCTGGTGATTATCCGGAAGTTCTAAAGGAGGCGGTGCAATTGTCTGACGGAAACAACGGCAGGCCTGACTTTGGTTTGATGGAAATGGTAGTAGATGTAATCCAGGGGAGGCGGGGAAATAATTTCAACGAACTCATCAGCCTTCTCGCTTTGAGCAATATCCTGGGGATAATTACGTATCTGAATTCGCAGGAATTAAAAAACGATATAAAAGTCTCTTCCCCCTCTAAATTGGGGTCCTCGGACATTAAAGAACTGGCAGCAAGCCTCCTGGGAGCGCTCGGAGGCTCCTCCGATAAGAAGATAAATCCTGCAACGCTGTTAAACCTGGTTAAAACCTTTTCTTCCGGCGAAGGTTCACCTTCGGAGGCCAAAGGCGGTAAAAGTGGTGATGAAAAAGCAAAACATACTTAAAGCCGTGCTTTTTGCACGGCTTTCAGCTTGTAGACAAAGCCGCTTTTAGGATGCATAACCTAAAAGCGGCTTTTTGTTGAAGGCGAAGAAAATTTTTAAGAAAAACGAATGTAAAGCGGGGACTGTTGGCGGAAACGTTCCCCGTCTTTTCTTCCATAAAGCCAGCTTTTTTAAATTCATGCATGCGAAAAGAAGCGTGAGGTAATGTCCAACTTTCCTCAAGCCTCGTAGATTTGTATAGCGCATGCCATGCTTTTCCTTCGCATCGGCAAATACCCGCTCGATGGTCTGGCCGCGCATTTTGTATAGTTCTTTACCCCATTGGGTGTGTCTTATATCTTCCGCTATTTCTATGTAATGCTCCCATATATGCCGAGTTATGATTTTTGTGTAATTTTTACTTTTGGTGCACTGTAGGCGCATGGGACATTTACAGCATATTTGGGGGTTGCTCCTATATTCCCGGTATCCCGCCCGGTTGGTGGTGCTGTATTCTAATATTTGGTTGTTGGGGCATATGTAACAATCATAATATTCGTCATAGACGTATTCGCGTTTTTTAAAGTAACCATCTTTGGTCATCGGCCTCTTGTAGGGCATAACGGGAAGCGCTCCTGCCTCAATGATTTCTCTGCATATCCCGGGGGTTTTGTAGCCTGCATCAACCACTACCGCCTCTATTTTAGAAAATTTATCGTTTACTTCTTGAAATAAATCGGAGAATACCTGGCTGTCATGAACATTTCCAGGTGCTATTTTGACACCAAGGACAAAGTTGTTCCGGTCACAGGCTACAGAAGCTGTGTAGGCAAAGCAGCGCTCTTTTTCCCCTTTTTGAAACATCCCACTTTCAGGATCTGTGGTGCTTACCCTGACTTTTTTAGAGCTATTTTCTCCTTTGTTGTTATCGTCATCATCATCTTCTTCTTCAAAGGGCTTTTTACCGTTTGCTTCCCGTTCGGCGTTGATTTCTTTTAAAAGTTCTTCCTTATATTTTTGAGTCCGTTGCTTAGCGACTTTCTCGATATATTTATTCTTATTGGCACTGGCTTTTATGTGAGTAGCATCGATAAATACTGCATCTGTTTTAACAAACCCGCATTCTATTGCTTCCATCAACACCCGCTCGAATATCTTTTCAAATAGATCACTTTCCTTAAACCGCCGTTCATAGTTTTTTCCAAAAGTTGAAAAGTGAGGTATTTTTTCTTGTAATCCATAGCCTAAAAACCAACGGTAAGCTACATTGACTTCTACTTCTCTGATGGTTTGGCGCATGGAGCGGATTCCATACAATGCTTGGAGCATGAGTAGCTTAATTAACACTACCGGGTCAATACTAGGTCTTCCTGTATTTTCGCTATATAGGTCTTTTACTTCATCATAAATGAAATTAAAGTCGATGCTTTCTTCTACTGCCCTAAGGAGATGGTCTTGAGGTACTAAGCTATCGATGCTTACTAATTCTACCTGCTCTATTATTTCTCGATTTTTCTTCGTTAACATTTCATCGCCCCACAATATTTTTGTATCTTCTTTAATTTTACTAAAAAGCTGATGATTTTTGTACTAGCTTTTGCAAAAAAAGACTGTCGACAGTTACTTTGTCGACAGTCTGAAAGCCGTGCTTTTTGCACGGCTTTTATATTGGGCGGGCTTTTGCATAGGTGCGGTGGGTCTTATATATTTGTACTTTCACTTTTTCACCGAGAAAGTTCGCCCCATCCTCTATATCTATAACATATCCGTCTACCCGCGCTATTCCGTGGTCAGGTAAAGTGGCATGGGTTTCCTCTATTACAACTTCTATAACCTGCCCCTCCCTTACCGGTACCGCTAGGTTTTCGAGTTTGGCTTTGCTGCCGACGGCTCTTACCTTTATTTCTTCCGGGTGAAGGGAGGCATTACCCTTTATGAAAATATACTTTTCGTACCGCTGTTCCAGCAGCGAAAGCCTGCTGCCCCCCGCTCCGATCACCGACGATGCCACCGACGGGTGGACCTCAATCAGCACCGCTTCCCCCCGGTTGTTCCTGAAAATCCGCGAAAGTTCCCGCTCTACTCTCTTTGCCATGGCCTCTTCTGATAAGATCCTGCCTTTGCCTTCACAGTACGGGCAGACTTTTTCCATAACTTCGTCAAGGCTTTGCCTGACCTTTTTTCTGGTCATCTCCACAAGCCCGAGGGAAGTTATGCCAAGTATATGGGTCCTGGTCCTGTCCTTTTTCAGTTCGGACTCGAGCGCATCGAGCACCATCTTCCTGTGTTCTGGGGAATTCATATCTATAAAATCGATAATTATGATTCCGCCGATATCTCTCAATCTCACCTGTTTTGCGATTTCCCTGGCAGCTTCCAGGTTGGTTTTCAAAACTGTGTCTTCCAGATCTATGCTGCCCACAAACTTACCTGTATTTACATCGATCGCGGTCAGGGCTTCGGTGCGATCGATAACGATATATCCCCCCGACCTCAGCCATACCTTGCGGCGCAGTGCCCTTTCTATTTCCTGTTCAATGTTAAAGTACTCGAATATTTCTTCCTGTCCCCTATATAGGCTTATCCTGTCCTTTAAAGAAGGGGATATCATCGATACGAGTTCCAGTAATTTCTCATAACCCGAAGGGCTGTTTATATAAAACCGGCTGACTTCGGGAGTGAATACGTCCCTTACTATTCTGGCCAGGAGGTTCATATCTTTGTAAATGAGCCTCGGGGCGTTGCCTCCCCTCTGCCTGAGCTGAATGTCCTCCCAGAGCTTTTTAAGGTAATCAATATCCGCCTTCAGTTCATCTCTACCTCTCCCCTCGGCGGCTGTCCGCACTATCACTCCCATGCGAGGCGGTCGCAATTCCTCTGCAAGGGCCTTCAGGCGATTTCTCTCTTCTTCCTTTTCAATCCTCCGGGAGATTCCCACATAATCAACTCGCGGCATAAGAACCAGGTACCTGCCGGGCAGGGTTATGTTGGTCGAGACCCGCGCACCTTTTGACCCCATGGGTTCCTTGACCACCTGGACCAGTACCTCCTGGCCGACCCTTAAAATATCCTTAATCGAAAGTTTCCTCAAACCCTCCAGGAGGTCCTTCTCCTCCGGCCCTACCGAGTCAATATTTATATCGCCCACGTACAAAAAAGCATTTTTCTCAAGACCGATGTCCACAAAGGCAGCCTGCATGCCCGGAAGTACGTTGGTCACCCTGCCCTTATAAATATTTCCCGCCACCCGCTCCTCGAAATTCTTTTCGATAAAAAATTCCACGAGCTCCCTGTCCTCTAAAATTCCCACCCTTACCTGATCTCGCCCTACGTCGGCTATAATTTCTTTTGACATTAGTACTCCAGCTCCCTTAAAACCGTTAAATAGGATCGGTCCTCTTTCCCTCGCGAACCATGAAAAGTTCATCCCGGTTCATGCGGCGCACTGTAATAGACGGGATGTGCTCCTGGAGAGCCTTGATAACCAACGGCGGCGTAACATTCCCTTCCTGCCCTGCGGAAAGTTCCATCCTGATCTCGGCACGACTTCCCTCGACGCCCGTTATTTTTATCCCGTGAATCAGCGGCGCGATATTGACATTTTTCACCTTACCCTTGGACGTCTTTGGAACCGTTATCTCCGGGCGGGAAAGCATCTCAGTTACAGCCTTATCCAGTAGTTCCGGCTCTATATCGCTCCCGGTATCGACCACCACCGTGTAAACAGCCCTGTTAACCGATGAAAGGGGAATCTTGCCTTCAGCAGTATCTATCTTTAATACGGAAATCCCCGGGGGAAGGTGTGAGTTTAACCGGGCAAGAATCCGATCCAGGGGCAGGACACTTTCGAATTCCACGTCCATGTATTCGGCATCACTGGTAATTCCCACTGGAAGCGCTGGTGCAAAGGAGATCCTGGGTCGGGGATTGAAGCCCTCGGTAAATTTAACGGGCAGTTCGGCTCTCCTCATAGCCCGCTCTACCGCCCTCATCAAATCAAGCTGTGAAATAAATTTAACTTCCTCTCCTTTTTTAATCTTCATTCTTACTATCACAAATGATCCCGCCTTTTAACTTCATAATTCCGCAGCCATGACACCTATTGAAACGGCAATCGGGGGTGGGCTTGGCC
This sequence comes from Thermosediminibacter oceani DSM 16646, assembly GCF_000144645.1. Taxonomy (NCBI): domain Bacteria; kingdom Bacillati; phylum Bacillota; class Clostridia; order Thermosediminibacterales; family Thermosediminibacteraceae; genus Thermosediminibacter; species Thermosediminibacter oceani. The sequence goes on along the minus strand of NC_014377.1, from coordinate 740,681 downwards.
TCCCTGGCTTTTTTTAGTTCCGTGATAAGAAAACTCTTCTCAACCCCGGGGTCGATTACCTCCCACGGAAAAACCTCGTCCTCAGGCCGGGAACGGTTGGCGTAAAACTCGGGGTTAACTCCTGCCTCCCTGAAAGCCTCCATCCATTTGTCGAAGGAAAACATATCGCTCCATCCGTCAAACCTGCATCCCCTCTCGCGGGCTTTTTTGAGCACCGAATTGAGCTTTCTGTCGCCTCTTGAAAACACCGCTTCCAGGAAGCTCAACTTCCCGTCGTGCCAGTTATATGAGATGTTCGGGCCTTTGAGCTTTTTCTTCAGGAACCGCTGGCGCTCTTTGATCTCATCAAGAGGTATTTGGGCTTCCCACTGAAATGGGGTGAAGGGTTTTGGCACGAAGGTCGATGTACTGACGGTGACCTTTAGGCCCTTTGTATTGCCCCGCACTTCCCTATATGCATCGACCACCCTGTACGCCAGCCTCGCGATTCCCTCCAGGTCTTCGTAGGTTTCCGACGGCAGACCTATCATAAAATAAAGTTTTACCGTATTCCACCCGGCCTCAAAAGCTCCCTTCACTGAATTCAGGAGGTCCTCTTCCGTGACCCCTTTGTTTATCACATCGCGGAGCCTCTGGGTACCAGCCTCGGGAGCAAAGGTGAGACCGCTCTTTTTTATCTCCTGGATCTTACGGGCCAGATCCAGCGTGAAGGAATCGATCCTGAGCGACGGAAGCGAAAGGCCCACCATGCACTGCCTGAACTCATCGGTCAGGATTTCTACAAGCTGCTTTAAAGCCGAGTAATCGCTGGTGCTGAGAGAAGCAAGGGATATTTCTTCATACCCGGTCGACTTTATCATTTCCCGGGCAATGTTTGTCAACTTGTCCACCGATTTTTCCCTCACCGGCCTGTATATCATGCCCGCCTGGCAGAAGCGGCAACCCCTGGTGCAGCCCCTGAATATCTCCAGCACAGCCCTGTCGTGAACTATGTCCATATAGGGAACTATAAGTTTCGTAGGATAATACACCCTGTCGAGGTCTCTTATAATCCGCTTTTGAACCCTTTCGGGTATTCCCGGTTTTACAGGAAGGATTTCCTTTACGGTGCCGTCCTCATTGTAATTTACCCGGTAAAAGGCCGGTACATAGACCCCCGGAATTCGGGCCGCCCTTTCCAGAAATTCTATCCTGCCCTTTGAACTTTTTTTGTGGTCAAGGTAAAGGTTCACCAGCTCCAAGATTACCTCTTCGGCCTCGCCTATGACGAAAAGGTCGATAATTTCTGCCAGGGGTTCCGGATTATAAGCGCACGGGCCGCCGGCTATAACGATGGGATCCCGGTCGGTGCGATCTTTTGAAAAAAGCGGTATACCGGCCAGATCCAGCATGTTCGTCACATTGCTGTAACTCATCTCATACTGCAGGGAAAAACCCACAAAATCAAATTCAGAAAGGGGACTCTTGCTCTCCAGGCTGAAGAGCGGTATCCCCCTTTCGCGCATAATTTCCTCAAAATCAACCCACGGTGCAAACACCCTCTCGGCGTAGACGTCTTCCCGCTCGTTCAAGAGGTGGTAGAGTATTCTGAGCCCCAAATGGGACATCCCGACCTCGTATACATCGGGGAACGCCAGAGCGATGCGAACTTTAACTTTACTCTTGTCCTTCTGTACGCTGTTTAGCTCATTGCCTGTGTAACGCGTCGGTTTTGAGACTTGCGGCAGAACTTCATCCAGGATTTGTTTTATTTCCAAGTCTTTTGCCTCCCTGTTTTTCTTATACCCTTTATATTATAACAGGTCTTCCACCTTAATATCCAATCCCTTGTCTATAATAGTGTCAAATATTTCCGTTTCGGTCAAGCATTTTTTTAGCTTCCACCTGTTGTCCACCACATATACGAGATAAAAATTCTGCGGGTTGAAGCGATACAGGATCTGCTTTACGGGCACTCCCGCCAGCGCCACCAGCGCTTGCATCGGCAGCAGTCCCCTTTTCAGCAGATTCTCCTTTTTTCGTGCGATATGACTGATAAATAATATGGAAGCATGCTTTTCTTCCCCGGCAGCGGAGAGAAAAAGAAAAATTCCGGCGACAAGGAAACTTAAATTGTATCTGGCTTCAAAGGCGGTTGCAACAAATAACGACAACAAAAAAAGCGCCAGCGCTTTACCCGCTCTGGCCGCAATCCTTACTGCCGAAATAAAGCTCACCATTTGGCTGAGCCAGAGCATGAATATCCTTCCTCCATCCAACGGTAGGGCGGGGAGTAAGTTAAAAAGCCCCAGGGCCAGATGGTATTTGATAAACAGGTACCCCGTTTCCCGGGGGATAATGTTCTGAAATATCATGGAAATAAAGAGTGCCGCAAAAGCCAGGTTGCCCATGGGGCCTGCGAGAATGATCATTATTTCCTCCTCGCAGGTGGAATAGTAAAAATATTTCAACTTCATCCGGCCGCCGAAGGGCAGTAATTCCAGCTCATCCACGGCAATGCCGAGCATTCGGGCGGTGAAGATGTGAGAGGCTTCATGTACCGCCAAAGCCAGGAGGGCAGCTGCAACTTCCGCGAAAAAACCCGAAAGTATACCCGCTGTAACAACAAGGAGAAATAAAAAATGCAATTTTACTTTAATCCCCCAAATCAAAAAGGCCATAGGTCTCCCCCTAGGGCTTTTCGGGAATTTTTATCCAGCGCTCGGGGTCTGTTGCTGCTCCCTTTTCCCAGACCTCAAAATGTAGGTGTGGATTTTCCGCAAGGCCGGTTTTTCCAACCGTGCCGATAATCTGCCCCTTCCTGACCTTATCGCCTGCTTTTACGTAGACGTCTTTGAGGTGGGCGTAAAGCGTAACCAGGTCACCTTCATGCCTTATCTTGATCAGGCGGCCCATTTCCGCGTCTTCTGCTGCCAGCATCACCGTACCGTCCCCTGCAGCTTTTACCGGACTGCCCTCAACCTGTTCTATATCTATACCGTTATGCATCCGTTCTACCTTCAGGAGGGGGTGGAACCTTCTCCCAAATCCCGAGGTCACCCTTCCGTTAACGGGAGCAATTAGAGCTCCGGAACGTACCGGGGGAGATTCCCCTTCCCTTAGAAGACTCTTAAAAACCGGGACCTGCTGATTTAAAAAAGAGAGTTTATGCAGGCCGTCCCCCAGTTTGTTTAAATCCCACTCGTAACTTATGACTTGATTTACTCTGGAAAGTGCGGCAGAAGCCATGGGAAAATCAGCCTTTTTAATGAAAAGTATCACGCATAGTATTATTAACGAAATTAACACCTTATTCAGGCTCATAAAACGGCTAAAGTCCCTTTTTTCATTAGAACCGGTATAATACGTGTAGTAGGGATCCGTATCCTGCCTGTGCCACCACATGAAATGACCCCTCCCGAAAAAATCCTTGGTATATATCTATTTTAGGGAGGGCTCGTTTATTACATAATATTCAGCTATAACAAATAAATAGCCAGGGGCTATACTAAATCTTATGCCCCTGGCAAAATCAAAACAATATTTTTTGTCTTCGCATCCCTATATTCAGTACCAGGCCTACGGCCATCATGTTCATTAATAACGAACTACCTCCGTAACTCATGAACGGCAGGGGGATACCCGTAACGGGCATAAGCCCCATGGTCATGCCTACGTTTACAAGTACCTGAAACGCCCACATCGACGCAACCCCGGTTGCCATATAAGTGCCCAGGACGTCCCGTGACCTGAAAGCTATCCGAATAGTGCGGTATATCAGGGTGAAAAAGAGTATAAGCAGAAACATACCGCCGATAAATCCCAGCTCTTCGCCCAAGACGGCAAATATAAAGTCGGTCTGCTGCTCGGGAATAAAGTCCAGCTGGTTCTGGGTGCCCTGAAAAAGGCCTTTTCCGAGGAACCTGCCGGAACCGATGGCAATCTTGGACTGGATCACGTGATAACCGTACCCGAGTGGATCAAGATTGGGGTTCAAAAATATAAGAATTCTCATCTCCTGATAATCGTGAAGAAACTGCCACAATACCGGTAAGGACGCCACTCCAGCTGCTATGGTTCCTAACAGCAACCTTGGGTTTGTTCCTGCCACAAAAATCATGCCGAACATTATAGCCAGCAATACCAAGGATGTGCCCAGGTCCGGCTGTTTCATGATAAGCAGCATGGGTGTTCCCACATGGACGAATACCAGTATCAGGTCCTTTAAAGAGTTAATCGTCTTTTTCTTATCCAGGTACTTCGCCAGTGTTATGATGACGGCAAGTTTGCTGAATTCCGAAGGCTGAAAACTAAAAGGGCCTATCGGAATCCAGCGCTGAGCTCCCATTGTGGTCTTGCCCATGAATAATACCACTAAAAGCATGACCAGATTGACTATATATATAGCGTTAGAAAGCATGGCTATAGTATGATAGTCCATCATCAGTACTGCCGCCATCATCAAAAGACCCAGGAGAAACCAGATAAACTGCATCTTGGTATAATGGAAACTTCCTCCGGGGGCGGTAGCATGGGTGGCGCTGCTTATTGTGAGTATGCTCAGAGCGGCTATCAGCACAATTACGATTATTATTTGGTATTCAAGATTTTTTAAAAGCTTCGGCTCCATAAAAAACCTCCCGAAAATCCGTAACCATTATACCATACTTTGACGGCTTCTATAATGTTTTTTTTAAAAGGCTTTTCCAGGAACATTTTTCCGTTAACCAGCATTTACTCCTTTTCATACCCGAGCAACGTGCTTGATCCTTCTAATCGGTATATTGGCCACCAAAGCGGGCACCGTTATTTCTTCGTCTTTTTTCATCCTGGTAAGTTTTACTTCAAGCCCCTCTTGTTCGATGTCTACGTAGTCGGAAATTATATTTATTATCTGGCTCTTTATCATTTCTAGAAACTGCGGAGAAACGTTGGCCCTATCATGGACGAGAATGAGCCTCAGCCTCTCTTTGGCTATATCCTTGCTGGATACATCCTCCCGGCCGAAAAGTTTCAGAAAATCCATATTTAAGCCCCCCTTACCTTCTGGGTTTTAGTCCGAATAGCATTTTCAGTCTTTCCATCAGGGTCGGCTCCACGTCTAAGGACATTATGGGTACATCTTCTCCCTCTATTCTGCGGGTCACGTTTCTGTAAGCCTGCCCTGCTTTGGAATTTTCATCGGCCACCGCCGGTTCTCCCCTGTTGGTGGATATTACTATCCTTTCATCCTCGGGGATGACGCCTAACAGGTCGATAGCCAGTATATCTATAATATCGTCTATATCCATCATATCGCCGCGCTTGACCATGTCGGGCCTTATCCTGTTTATAATTAGCTTAGGCTCTTCGAAGCCGGCGGCTTCCAGGAGCCCTATGACCCTGTCGGCATCTCGTACGGCGGAAACCTCGGGTGTCGATACGATTATCGCTTTATCGGCGCCGGCTATGGCGTTTTTGAATCCCTGCTCAATACCGGCCGGGCAGTCTACCAGCACGTAATCAAACTCCTCTCTCAGCTGGTCGCATAGTTCTTTCATCTGTTCGGGGGATACCGCGTTTTTGTCCTTGGTCTGGGCTGCCGGCAAAAGGTATAGGTTTTCAAAGCGCTTGTCCCTTATCAGAGCCTGTTTGAGCCTGCATACACCCTGTACTACGTCAACCAGATCGTATACGATGCGATTTTCCAGGCCCATCACCACATCGAGATTTCTGAGGCCGATATCGGCATCTATCATGACCACCTTCCTGTGTTTTAAAAGCGAAAGACCCGTTCCGATGTTGGCGGTAGTGGTGGTTTTTCCCACTCCTCCCTTTCCGGAAGTAATAACGATTACCTGACCCATTGGTACCCCTCCTGTCATCTTATTATAACGTCGTTAGATTAAGAAATAAGGTTCGATAATTATGATCCCATCTTTCAAACGGGCCATTTCCGGGACCTGAGGTATGTCGCTTTTTTCTTCGGGAGGTCTCGATATAACATGGGCTATTCTGAGCTGGGTAGGTTGCAGTCTGAAAGCTACCACTATCGAATTCTCGTCGCCTTCGGCTCCCGCATGAGCCATACCCCGTAAAGCCCCAAAAACGAGTATGTCTCCTTTTGCTATTATTTCGCTCCCAGGATTGACGTCACCCACAACTACTACATTTCCGCTATACGCGATCCTCTGTCCGGAACGCAGTGTCTTTTTAAGGATAAGGGTATCCGGTTGTGGTGGGCTGGGAAAAGGGATGGTGCGCACGGGTTTATCCTTTCTGAGGTGCAAACCAAAATCCCGCAGAATTGTTTCCAACTGCTCGAATTCGTCCTGGCTTATATTTCCATCTTTGACAAGCAGGCGTGCCTGGCCACCCTTAAAAAAACCTCCGCCCCTTTGAAGTTTTTCGAAGATCGTGTTTTTTATCACTTCAAAGTTTGATTGGTGGTGTAAAATTATAGATATGCCGTCTCTTGTGCCCTTTATTACCACCGGTTCTTGATTCATGTATGTTCCCTCCGAAGCCTCGTCTTTTATCAATATTCTTCAAAAAAAAGCCGATTCCTTCTTCCCGAAATAAAAAAAACCAGAATCTGTAAGATTCTGGTTCGCGATCAATCCGTTATTTCAAGGGAGTTTTGGTTTGACTCTTCGGTATTTTCTTCTATGTTAAAGTAAGCGCTCAGTATGGCCTTAGCCACTGGCCCGCCGGTGGCTCCGCCGGACCCGGCCTGCTCTATGAACACCACTACAGCCACTTCCGGATCTTCAAAAGGTGCAAAGGCCACAAACCAGCCGTGCGGTGTTTTTTTCAAGTCCCACTGAGCCGTTCCGGTTTTGGCCCCCAGGGAAACCGGAAAGTCGGAAAAGACTGAGTAAGCGGTACCCCCGGGGGAGACAACCCCCCTCATGCCTTCTTTTATAATCTCGAAGGTTTTTTTAGAGACCGGGACCTCGCCGGCAACCTCGGGTTTTCTTTCATAAATCACCCGTCCTTCGGCATCAACGATACTCTTGACAAGATACGGCTTCATCCAGCGCCCTTCATTGGCTATGGCGGATATATAGCTTGCGATCTGCAGAGGGGTATACTGATGGTAACCCTGCCCTATTGCCGCATCGAGGGTTTCCGCCGGGTACCATATCTTATCCTCCGGCCTCTTGAAAATTCTGGCCTTGTATTCCCTGCTTGCCACATTACCTTCTCGTTCTCCGGGCAGCTCGATCCCGGTAATGTTTCCAAGGCCGTACATGCGGGCGTATTTTTCAATAGCATCTATACCGAGGCGCCTGCCCATTTCATAAAAGTATATATTGCAGGACTCCGCAATGGCCTTAACCACATCGACAACACCGTGGCCGCCCGGCTTCCAATCCTTTTTCCGGGCTATGGTCCAGTAGACCCCTGGGTCGCGAATTTTTTCCTTTTCATCGGTAACCTTTTCCTCCAGGGCAGCCGTAGCCGTGACCATTTTGAACACGGAACCGGGCGGATATGCTTCCGATATGGCTATGTTGACCATCGGTTTCAGCGGGTTATTGGCCAGGCTTTCCCACTCCTTTTGGGTAATTCCCCGGGCGAACATGTTGGGGTCGAAGCTGGGAACGTTCGCCATGGCCAGCACTTCCCCGGTCTTTACGTTGAGCACCACCACAGCTCCCCGCTTGGCATTGGGAAAAGGGTTTCTCCTGTCGGTCTGCAGCTTATGCAGCTGTTCCTGGAGGGCCTGTTCTGCCACCTGCTGCAGTTCGGCGTCGATAGTTAGATTCACGGTAGCCCCCGGTATCGCCGGCTTTTCTCCCAGGGTCCGGATAGGCTTCCCAGTTGCGGTAACCTCCACCTGTTTGCCGCCGTCTTGGCCCTTCAGGTAAGGTTCCAGCACTTTTTCCAGGCCCATTTTGCCCACAAGGTCTCCCGGCCGGTAGCCCTTGTCTCTAAGAATTTCGAGCTCTTGCTGGTTTATCTCACCTACGTACCCGAATATGTGAGCTGCCATGCTGCCGTAGATATAATTCCTTATAGGCTCTACCTCGATATATACACCCGGAAGGCGGCGCTCTTCGATTTTAGCCACCGTCTCCATGTCCACATTGGTTTTCAACCTGACGGGCATGTATTTTTTATATCCCTGGTCCCTAATCTTGTTTCGAAAGGTGTGAAATGCATAGGATACGAGAACCGGAGTGTCAGCGGGAGCATCTACTATAATTTTCCCGGTGTTACCGTCAACGGTTTTTATTTCAAGCGCCTCTCCGGTCTTTTCATGGACTACCTGGATATCACCGGAATCCACTTTTCCATCGGCGTCCACGTCGTATAACGGCGGCTTTTCAAGGAACACCTCGCCCTTTTCGTTTACCGTGTACCTTTCCTTAACCACATGGGTTACTTCGGGCATGTTTAGGATCTGGCTCAAAGTCTTGAAGACCTTTTCCTGCTCTTCATAAGAGGAGTTCACGTTCATGTACGAAACCGTATAACTCGGCTTGCTGTTCACCAGTTCCTTACCATTTCTGTCTTTAAAAACACCCCGGGGAGCCGTCACCGGGATGATCCTTATTCGATTTTCCTGGGCAAGCCTTTCGTATTCAGCGCCGTTGACTATCTGGAGCATAAAAAGCCCTATACTTAGAAAAACAAATATGCCAACCGTTATCCACGTATAGATATGGAGTCTTCTTTCCATTTTCCTGGCATTCACGGGTATTCTCCTCTAGAGTTAATATTTGATGGCGAAATAATAATCAAGGAATTTTTCCAGCCTCAAAATAGCGCTGTACATCACAGGGCCTATAACCGCATTGTAAAGCGCTGAATATACGACTACGGGCACAAAAAATCCTATCTTGTATTCGGGAGTAAGTACCAGCGCAGTCATAAAAAATATAAGGTTGTAAAGCAGCGTTCCCGCGAAAACAAATCCTATGGTAAACATAATTGGACCCTTGAATAAGTCCCTGGTCCCATAACCTACAATATACCCGGTGAGGAACTTTACGAGCGCGCTGAATCCCAGAAATTTACCGTAAACTATATCCTCTATAAGCCCGCTAATCAAACCATAGGCGGCTCCCAAATTCTCGCCTTTTATTAATGCCACACACATTACAAACGTCAGCACGAAATCGGGCTTTACGCTCCCTATTTTAAAAAGCACTCCCAGGGTGGACTGCACGATGATCAATAAAGTTACGATCATCAAATAGATAAACAGCCTCAAAGACTATTCCCTCCCCGGGTCAGCGTTTGCATTTTTTATAACGAAAACTTCTTCCAGTTTGTGAAAATCCACAGCTGGCTTCACTATTGCGTACTGGGTCAGATTATCCGTTTCCTTTTTCACTTCGACTACCTCACCTATGATTATTCCCTTGGGAACTATGCCCCCCATCCCGGAAGTTATCACCACATCTCCCTTAACTATGGATGCATCAGCGGGCAAAAATACCATTTTGGCGTGGCCCGGCGGCGCCGGAGCTATATTCCCCTTAAGGATGCCGTTATCCCTGGTCCTTTGTATCATGGCGCTTACCGACATCCTGTTATCCAGGAGCATAAGCACCTTAGCCCAGTTGTTTCCCACATCTACGGTATAACCCACCAATCCTCGTTCGGTGACGACCGCCATATCCTTCGTGATACCGCTATTCTTTCCTTTATTTATTATTATTACGTTAAACCAGTTGCCCGGGTCTCTGCCGATTACTTCGGCAGCCACCAGGTCGTACTGGGGATTTTTTTCCTTAAATTCCAGCATCCGGCGAAGCCTGGCGTTTTCATCTCTATATTCCAGAAATTTGTGCCTGTATTCCTCAAGCTCCGCCAGCTGTTTTTTCAAGGCCTCGTTCTCCCTCTTCAGGTAAAACACTTCAGCAACCGATTCAATACCATTCCTCACACCGCCGGATATCCAGGAAAATAACTCCTGGGCGGGTTTCAGCAATGAGATGGCGGGACTTTCGATTTTGTTAAATAACAGGCTGTTCCGGGCCGTAATATTTGCGGTAAAGCCCAGAGCAGCCACCACCAATACCAACAAAAAGCTTTTTTTATAACGCCCAAGACGCAGCAAAAATCACCACGTCCTTTAAACGACTTTTTTGGATGATACCTGCACGCGCTTTAAAAGATCCAGTTCTTCAAGGACTTTACCGGTCCCGAGCACGACGCAGTCCATCGGGTTTTCGGCTATATGGACCGGCATTCCCGTCTCCTGGTTTACCAGTTTATCAAGCCCGTAAAGCAGAGCGCCGCCACCGATCATTACTATACCCCGATCCATTATATCTGCGGCCAGCTCCGGAGGAGTTTTTTCCAGCGTGAATTTTATCGCATCTAAGATGCTGCTGACCGGTTCCATGAGAGCTTCCCTTATCTCTTCGGAAGTCACCTTTATGGTCTTCGGCAGGCCCGTTACCAGGTCCCTACCCCTTACATCCATCGCCTCCTCTTTGGGCTTTGGAAAAGCAGACCCTATAGCGATCTTGATTTCTTCCGCCGTGCGTTCACCGATCATGAGATTGTACTCTTTTTTAATGTAATTTACTATTGCTTCGTCGAACTCGTCACCGCCTATGCGGATAGATTTGCTCGTCACTATCCCTCCGAGAGAAATGATAGCCACTTCGGTAGTACCGCCGCCTATATCCACGACCATATTGCCGGTGGGTTCCTGTACTTCAAGCCCCGCGCCTATGGCCGCCGCCATGGGCTCCTCTATAAGGTAGGCCTCTCTGGCTCCGGCCTGAAGGGTCGCATCTATAACCGCCCTCTTTTCTACTTCGGTGACGCCCGAAGGGATGCCGACGACAACGCGAGGCTTCACGAAAGACCGGGTCTTTAAAGCTTTTGATATGAAGTGCTTAAGCATCGTCTGGGTTACGTCGAAATCGGCGATTACCCCATCCTTCAGCGGTCTAATGGCAACTATGTTCCCCGGAGTGCGGCCTATCATGTGTTTGGCCTCTTCCCCTACGGCGAGAATATCCCCCGTATCCCTCTGAATAGCCACCACCGAAGGTTCTCTAAGTACTATTCCCTTTCCCTTAACGTGCACAAGAGTGTTTGCCGTGCCCAAATCTATTCCTATATCTTTCGACAGCGCCCTGAAAAGCCCTAACATGAAAGTACTCCTTTCCTTTTGTTGTTGAATTTATCTATTCATAACAGTCCTTTTTCTTTGAAGCTAACGTAAGACGGATTTCCGATAATTACGTGATCTAAGACATCTATCCCGAGGATCCTCCCTGCCTCCACCAGTCTCCTTGTGATTTCTATATCCTCCCTGCTCGGTGTTGGATCGCCGCTCGGATGGTTATGTACCAGTATTATTGCAGCACTGCTCCTTTTAATGGCAGGTTTAAAAACCTCCCTTGGGTGGACAATAGAAGAGTTGAGGCTACCGATGGAAATATCCTCTACTGATATTACTCGATTTTTCACGTTGAGCAGGATGACCTTAAAGTGCTCCTTTTCCAGAAATCGCATTTCTTCCATTAATAATTTTTTCACATCGGCCGGTGACGATATTACGATGTCATCATTTCTGCAATAGGCGGAAATCCGGCGCCCTAGCTCAACTGCTGCCTTGATCTGTACCGCTTTTGCCAGACCAATGCCCTTTATTTTTGACAGCTCTTCTACGCCGGCCCGGGCCACAAATTCCAGTCCCGCTTTGCCGCCATCGCCCTTTAAGATCCTGTGAGCCAGCACCAGAGCCGATTCGGAAACTGTACCGGTCCTTATTAAAAGGGCCAGGAGTTCAGCATCGCTGAGCACCTCGGCCCCGTAGCGCTGGAAGCGTTCTCTAGGCCTTTCTTCCCTTGGCAAATCCTTAATCGTCAAAGATGACACCGCAATATCCTCCCCGATCACAGCACTTCGACACCAAAGTGTGAAAGCATGGCGCCCAGTTTAAACAGGGGTAAACCCACAATATTATAATAACATCCTTCTATTTTCTCTACAAGCAAAGCCCCTTTGCCCTGTATGCCGTAACCACCGGCTTTATCCATGGGCTCTCCTGTTTTTATATAATTTTCAATTTCACGCGGCGAAAGCTTTTTAAACTTCACCCGGCTTTCCTCGTAATCCGAAATTTTTCCCCCCGAAGCGGTATGTATAACGGCAATGCCGGTATAGACACGGTGCCACCTGCCGCTCAACCGGGTGAGCATCTTTCTCGCGTCGTTTTCGTCCTTCGGTTTTCCCAGTATACTGTCGTCCACCACGACTATGGTGTCGGCACCTATAACAATGCCTTCGCCCGCACGCATAGCCACATCCGCCGCTTTCTGCTCGGCGAGGCGGACAGCTACAAGCTCAGGCGGTCCTGCGGTCAGTGATGTCTCGTCGATGCCGCTGGGAATCACTTTAAAATCAAGCCCCAACTGCGCCAGGAGTTCCCGCCTCCTTGGTGAAGCCGAGGCCAGGATTAACTTTTGAGCCATCTTTATCCCCCGTTACATCCTCTGGTATAAAAGGGCTGCAAGTGATACCCCAAGGACTGCCGCCAGATTGAGGTTCAAATAAAAACCGAAAGTAAGGCCTGCTACGCCCATGTCGAGACTTATCATATCTAAGCCCAGCTTTTTACCATACGAAAGCAGAGGAACCACGCTTTTCAGGGCTTCGCCCAGAACGCTCCCCACAATAGCCCCGGCTAACAGCAGTATTATTAGCAGCGCCGTACTGCGGGTGCGCTTCTTCATGGTTTCATCTCCTTTTTCCGGTCGTCTCAAGCTGGCCAAGATTGATCGCCAGGTTATTCCTGGCAAAACCGGCCGCGAATCCGGTAAAAACTCCAGTCAGCAGGCCGACTACCATAAGGAAAGGCAGGTAGGAAAAAAGACCGAAAGTAGAAAGAATTAAGCTCGCCACCGTCACCTGGGCGATGTTGTGAGTTACTCCTCCGATGATACTGATACCAACGAGGCTGAAAGCGTTTTTAAAATACGTGTAAGCGATTCCCATCATGATAGTGCTGGAAACGGCTCCCGACAAGCTGTAAAGCAGGCTTGACATGGAACCGCCCAGCAGAGACCCTATGAGGCAGCGCAGGATATTTACCTCAAGACCTTCTCTCGTGCCGTACAGAGCTATCGCCAGAAGAGATACGATGTTGGCAAGACCAAGCTTTGCCCCGGGAACGGGAAAAGGTATGGGGATCAGGCTCTCCACTAGGTGAAGCGCCACGCCGCCGGCCACAAGCAGTGACAAGTATATCATTTTCCTGTTTTTAGTCATAATACATCATCCTCAAAAAATCAGCCTCAGAAACTCACGACATCCGGTCCTTCCGGCGACTTTTCGCTTTCTATCTTAACTACAACCCGGTTCGGAAGGCACACGAGCATCTGCCCGGGCCGGGACGCCCACCCCTGTCTTATGCAATCCTTATCGGGACAGTCGGCGGAAACTACCCTGACCCTGTCCCTGTCAACTTCTATGATAAGTTCTCCCAGCACTCCCGGCACCTTCAGCTGAAGTTTCGGTCCATCGCTGCCGAGGGAAATCTTCTGATACTGTCTGCCGTCCACCTCTATCACGGCATAAGTCCTGCCGCCGCCGAACCCATAAATCTGAAAACCGGTAAAAATCGCGACGGCAAACACTAGTACTGATGCAATTAAAATCTTGTCCCCTCTTGTCAGCATAAAAATCGCCTTCCCTAACAATATTTAGTGTACCATTTTATTTAGGTCAAGACAAGTGGAAAATCCCTCTACTCAAAAGACAAAAAAAAGATTTTATGGGGCCTTTTTCAGACCAAGACCCGCATAAAATCTTTAATTTTACCTTTGCACCTCGTAACCGGCATCTTCAATAGCTCTCGTGATCTGCTCAAGAGATACCTTAGAAGGGTCGAAGGACACATCCACCTTGCCATCCTCAACCCTTGCATCCACCTTCTCAATGCCCGGCAGAGCCTTTACCGCGGATTCTACCGCGTGCTTGCAGTGGGAGCACGACATGCCCGATACCTTTAGCGTGATATCAGATCTCCCCGGCCCGTGATTACAGCAGTGAGGCATCTACATCCCTCCAAAAAAAATTTATAAACTACAAAAAGCTTCCTTTTCTATTCTATCTTATTTTATAAAATTTTATAAAGCCAGTCAATAAAACAACCGAACGGAATTGTAAACTTCTTTTATATTTATGGTTGACATTCAATCCCGGTTGCTTTAAAATAGCACTTAGCAATATTCACCTGCGAAAGGAGTCAGTTTATGAACAAAAACCTCGACGTCAGAGAAATCGCCTCCATAGCGCTATTTGCCTCGATTACAGCTCTTTTCGGCTACATTAGTATTCCTCTACCCTTCAGCCCCGTACCCATCACGTTGCAGACCCTTGCTGTCATGCTGGCGGGAAGTGTGTTAACCCCCAAGGCTGCATTTTGGAGCATGACTGTGTTCCTCTTTATGGGAGCTATAGGGTTACCCGTATTCAGCGGTGGTACCAGCGGTCTCGGGATCCTGTTCGGCCCCACGGGAGGCTATCTCATGAGCTGGCCCGTAGCTAGTTACCTAATAGCTTTAATCCTGAAAAAAGTAAATCCCAATCTTGCTACGCTTTTACTTGTAAATATCCTGGGTGGTATAGTAATTGTATATGCCGTTGGCGTTTCATATTTGGCATATATGACCAATATGACCTTAACCGCCGCTATAATGGCCGGAGCACTGCCGTTCATTCCGGGTGATCTTCTGAAAGCAGTCGTCTCCTCGGTACTGGCACTGTCGCTCAGAAAGGCGCTTCAGTGGAAAATTTCCTCGATGTGATTCCCCCCCTAGAAAAAGGACCCATAAAGGGTTCTGTTTTTTTAATTGACACGGCCGGTTTCGAAGTGTAAAATCAAAGTATCATAATCCTATTTGTATACAAGGAATTAGCCCGGGAAGGGGTGAGTTCGGTTGATCCTGCCTAAAGAACAGCTATACAGGTACCTCAGGCACATAATAATGCCCGAGATCAGCGGGCCCGGCCAGAAAAAACTCATCGAATCCACGGGTCTTGTAATTTCTTCGTCTCTTGATTGCGCTTTGCCCTTGCTTTACTACCTCACGGCTGCGGGCATAGGACGTATTTACGTTGCTGCGGAAAAATTTAATCAAGAATTTTTATATTTAAAGGAGAACCTCGAGGACTTAAACCCGGACTTAAAAATAGAGTTTCTAGAGGACGCAACCGCCTTACCAACCGGAGAAAAACTCGACTTCGCAGTTTTTATCAACAATTTTAAGGCTGCAAAGTACTTAAAAGAAATTCCCGCAATCTTGGCAGCAACGCGGCCGTGGAAGGGGTACATGAGGACGGTTAAAAGAGCGGACCTCCTCGACGATACATTACCCGAAACGATAGATGGTGATTATTCAGAGCGTGGTTCAGCCGGAGCCGCCTTTTCCCGCTGCCTCGCCGGAACATTATGCGCCATAGAAGCCGTAAAGCTGTGCCTGAATATGGGCCGTCTGCTCGAGAGTCCTCTGTACTTTGACCTTGACGATATGGAGTTTAAAACCGGTGTATCTTGGAACGAATTTATAAAAGCCGATATTCCGGAACACCCGCTGGAAAAAGAGAAGCTTTCGCGCTCCAAAGTGCTAATAGTCGGAACCGGAGGTCTCGGCTCTCTTGCAGCGCTGGCTCTTACCCTGGCCGGCGTGGGAACCATCGGACTCGTGGACATCGACACCGTGGAAATAAGTAATTTAAACAGGCAGATTCTGCATACCACTTCCAGAATCGGTATGCCTAAAGTTGAATCGGCAGAGATTTTCTTGAAAAAAATAAACCCAGAAGTGAATGTTGTAAAATACCACACCAGATTCGACAGGGAAAACGCTTTAGAAATAATCAAGGACTACGACGTGATAATAGACGGCGTGGACAACCTACCTACCCGCTATCTCTTAAACGACGCTTGCGTCCTGGCCGGAAAACCGCTGGCCGAAGCCGGTGTACTCCGGTTCGAAGGCCTGGGTATGACGGTAGTTCCCGGCGAAGGTCCCTGTTACCGCTGCGTTTTCCCCAAAATGCCACCACCGGGCAGTACTCCCTCCTGCTCCGAAACGGGCGTACTCGGTCCCGTCCCCGGAGTCATGGGGTCCATAGAGGCGGCCGAAGCGGCCAAAATCCTGACCGGGCGCGGTAAGCTTTTGAGCGGAAGACTCTTAATCTTTGATGCAATGGAGCTGGATTTCAAGCTGCCCGATTTAAAGAAGGATCCTGGCTGTCCCGTGTGCGGCCAAAGTCCATCCATAAGAGGCCTTAGCGGTGAATACGATTTTGTCTGTGAAAGAAAAGAAAATAATCTGTGAGAAAGGGGATTGATGTCATGGAAAACAAAATTTCCCGCATAAATGATTCCATTCTCGATCTGATAGGTATGACCCCGATGGTCCGCCTGTCCAGGCTCTCACCCGAAGGCGGCGCCGCCATCGCGGCAAAGCTCGAATCTTTTAATCCCGGAGGCAGCGTAAAGGACCGCATATCCTACAGCATGATCCTGGACGCCGAAAAGAGGGGAATCCTGAGGCCTGGTTCAACTATAGTGGAACCAACTAGCGGCAACACCGGTATAGGTCTTGCCATGGTATGTGCCGTAAAAGGATACCGCCTGATACTTGTCATGCCGGCCTCAATGAGCATAGAACGGCGCAGGCTTTTAAAGGCATACGGTGCTGAATTCGTTTTAACTCCTCCGGAGCTGGGCATGAAAGGAGCAGTAGAAAAGGCTTTGGAACTCACGAGGGAAATAAAGGACTCTTTTATGCCCCAGCAGTTTGAAAATCCGGCCAATCCGGAAATCCACGAAAAAACTACGGCTATTGAGATACTAGAGCAAACCGGAGGCAAGCTCGACGCCTTTGTGGCCGGGGTCGGCACCGGCGGAACCATAACCGGCGTCGCCAGGGTATTGAAGAAGGAAATGCCTCACGTCAAAATAATGGCCGTGGAGCCGGCAGCGTCTCCCGTGCTGTCCGGCGGTAAACCGGGGCTTCATAAAATCCAGGGTATCGGTGCCGGCTTCATACCAAGAGTGCTGGACCTCAATTTGATAGATGAAATAATAACGGTAAGCAACGAAGACGCTTTTTCTACAGCCCGTGAGCTTTCCACAAAAGAGGGAATCCTCGCCGGCATATCTTCCGGAGCCGCGGTGTTTGCTGCCCGGAAGGTGGCAAAAACCTTAAACCCAGAAAACCTTGTGGTAACGGTGCTCCCGGATACCGGCGAGCGCTACTTGAGTGTGGAGGGCTTGTTCCCTTCGGAATAAAAATTATTCAGCAAAAAAAGAGGGACGTTATCCCTCTTTTTTGTTTTCTTTATCCGAAAGTATTTTCTCGGGCACCAGGAGGAACATGGCAATAATAAGGGCTATCAGGCTCAACGAACCCGCTGCCAGCACTACCGGTAAAATACCGTATCTTTCGGAAAACGCATAAATGGGAGGGCCTACCGCCACGCCAAAAAATCTGAGGCTACCGTAGATGCATGTAATTATGCCCCTTCGCTGGACACTGCACGAACCCGTTACCAGAGCATTTACGGGGGTCATTATAAGGCCGACGCCGGCCCCAAGGATTAAGACGGAAAAAAACAGCGGCCAGAACTCCTTGACGAGCGAAAACTGTATGTGTCCCGATACTATCAATATAAGCCCCGCCAGTATAAAGATTTTTAAGCCTTTGTTTTTCCGCTTTTCAAGCAGTATACCCAGTGCATAGGAAAACGAAGCCATAACGAGCACCGGGCCAGCAATAATCAGGCCTTTTTTAAAACCCACCGCATCAAAATTCATTTCAAGTATATCCGAGTAAAGGGAAAGAATGCCAAAAAGCGAAAACAAAGCCGTCATTCCGGCAAAAAAACTGGTAAAGAGGCCTGCAGCTTTTTTATCGAAGATTGCCTTCACTGCGCTGATGTAGTTTTGTAAGGACTGCTTTTTGAATTCGGCCTTTTCTTTAACAAAAAAATAGAGGATAATGCCGACCGGTATGGCAAGGATACCGTAGGCGAAAAAGGGAAAGTACCAGATAATCATTGCTATGCTGGCACCGAGGATGGGGCTTACCACCTTGCCCAACCCGTTGGACGCTTCCAGCAGGCCGAGAGCCTTGCTCCGCTCTTCAGAACTGAAGGTATCACCGACTATGGCCATGGCCAACTGGTAGGTACCCCCGGCACCCACTCCCTGAATTATCCTTCCTGCAAGGATTCCCCAATAGGGATTTTTAAGCAAAATTGAACTCAGCCCCGCCACTATCCCGCCTATACCGTAAATTATCAGGGCAGGAGCCATCACTTTTTTTCGGCCTATCTGGTCGGAAAGCATTCCCGCAAAGGGGATCACAAGGCCTGCTGGTATTGAAAAAGCCGTTATAAAAAGGCCCACCTGAAACTGGTTAATACCTACGGCTTCTTTTATGGCCGGTAATACCGGAATCAACATGGAATTACCGAGAACCATTATAAAAGGAACGAGACATAAAAGGGCAAGCTGGATGCCGGTACTCTTTTTCACTTTTCCTCCGCTCCTTTCAAAACAAACGCCCCTTTTATCATAAAAATTAAATACGGGGCTGAGCTAATTTTCCGTAAAAACCTTTCTGAATAATAGTATTGATAAAAAATGGGGCTGTTATTATTATTTGTTGTAACCCGTTAAATATTGTCTACATATACTGGTATTGAGAATGGCGATAAGGAGGGATTTGAATGAGCGATGTAACCGGAGGCGGCGGCTTCTTCGGCGGTGAACATGATCGTGACCGTGATTGCCGCCGCGACCGCAAGGCTTTTATCGTATTTCTGATATTAATACTTCTCCTGCTGAGCGACTGGTGTTAAAGCCTTAGAGCCGTGCCTTGCGCACGGCTTTTTATTTTTAATATGTAACTGAAATAAACTAGTTTTCATAGTATATTACTGAGACATTTAACGAATTGAAAAATTCTCCCTGGGGGGTAATAATAAATGACAAGACCCGAAAATATGTCAAAAGGCTGTGATGGCATGAGGCTTGCAGAGGCTTATATACCCATGCAGACCTACGGGGAAACTTTCGACCCGAGAACAGCCCTTATGTACGGAACCATATTTCCTGAATTATATAGGCCGTATCGTCCTAAACACGGAAAATCTCATAAGTAAGAATATTTCGGCGAGGTGATATGCGATGCATGATTACGCATCGATGGTTGATATGTTAAGAGAGATCCAGGCATTGGAGTTTGCTGTTTATGACCTGGCCCTTTTCCTTGACACCCATCCCTGTGATAGGAGGGCCCTGGAAGACCGCAACAAACTGGTGAACAGGTTAAGCCAGTTGAGAAAGGTGTTTGAGGATAGATACGGGCCGCTTCGCCTTGACTCCTTCGAATCTCAATTCCCCTATCGCTACATCAACGACCCGTGGCCTTGGGAAATCCACTATTAAGCGGGAGGTGGAAAAAAGATGTGGTTTTACGAGAAAAAACTTCAGTACCCTGCTAATGTAAGGGGCTGCGATTTAGGCATGGCAAAATACCTGTTTGCACAGTACGGCGGTCCGGACAGCGAACTTTCCGCTGCGGTGAGATATCTCACCCAGCGTTATACGATGCCCATACCTCAGGCCAAGGCACTCCTGACCGACATCGGTACCGAGGAAATGGCCCACTGGGAAATTATCGGTACGCTCATATATAAACTGACCGAAGACGCCACACCCGAGCAGATGAGGGAAGCCGGACTGGGGGATCATTTCGCTCAACATGACAAAGCTCTGTACCCCCACGATGCTGCCGGAGTGCCCTGGACCGCAGCCTATATCCAGGCTACCGGCGATCCCATAACCGACCTCCACGAAAATATGGCGGCCGAACAGAAAGCCCGCACCACATACGAACATCTCATTTCCCTCACCGACGACGACGGAGTCATTGCAACGCTCTCCTTCCTCAGGGAACGGGAGGTAGTTCACTTCCAGAGGTTCGGCGAGGCATTGATGCTGGTCAAGGAACACTATGAGCATAAACACATCTTTTACTAACACTCACTTTTATAAAAAATGACCTCTTTTGCCAAAAAGAGGTCATTTTTTAATGCCTATCTCGTTATCAGTCTTAAATTCTGTAGATAGCTGTGAAACATGAATTCTCCCACCAGTATTGTGAAACCGTAAATCAGGAGAGTCATGGGGCTTGTTGTAAATTCCAGCACCAGTTGGTCCATAACCAGCGCCGTCAGTACCCCTAAAAAGCCGTCCCCCACCGAAGCTACCGTGTTACCGTATTTCGGCAACACAAAAAGGTCCCCCAAGACCAGATTGATCACCGTGGTTGCAATTCCCAGGATAATAACGTAAGTCAGAGGGTTCCTCCCTATAATCCCGAAGGCTACCCATGCAAGCACTATATTCATAGCCAGCTTGAAAAGTAATGCAAAAACGTTATTTTTCATATTCATACCTCCCGTTCCTATTTTATCCAGCTAGGATTCTTGATATACAGACCATGTATCTCTTATAACAGACACAAAAAAGAGCCTCTTTTTTTGGTAAAAGAGGCTCCAGCTTGTAGACAAAGCCGCTTTTAGGATGCATAACCTAAAAGCGGCTTTTTGTTGAAGGCGAAGAAAATTTTTAAGAAAAACGAATGTAAAGCGGGGACTGTTGGCGGAAACGTTCCCCGTCTTTTCTTCCATAAAGCCAGCTTTTTTAAATTCATGCATGCGAAAAGAAGCGTGAGGTAATGTCCAACTTTCCTCAAGCCTCGTAGATTTGTATAGCGCATGCCATGCTTTTCCTTCGCATCGGCAAATACCCGCTCGATGGTCTGGCCGCGCATTTTGTATAGTTCTTTACCCCATTGGGTGTGTCTTATATCTTCCGCTATTTCTATGTAATGCTCCCATATATGCCGAGTTATGATTTTTGTGTAATTTTTACTTTTGGTGCACTGTAGGCGCATGGGACATTTACAGCATATTTGGGGGTTGCTCCTATATTCCCGGTATCCCGCCCGGTTGGTGGTGCTGTATTCTAATATTTGGTTGTTGGGGCATATGTAACAATCATAATATTCGTCATAGACGTATTCGCGTTTTTTAAAGTAACCATCTTTGGTCATCGGCCTCTTGTAGGGCATAACGGGAAGCGCTCCTGCCTCAATGATTTCTCTGCATATCCCGGGGGTTTTGTAGCCTGCATCAACCACTACCGCCTCTATTTTAGAAAATTTATCGTTTACTTCTTGAAATAAATCGGAGAATACCTGGCTGTCATGAACATTTCCAGGTGCTATTTTGACACCAAGGACAAAAGTTGTTCCGGTCACAGGCTACAGAAGCTGTGTAGGCAAAGCAGCGCTCTTTTTCCCCTTTTTGAAACATCCCACTTTCAGGATCTGTGGTGCTTACCCTGACTTTTTTAGAGCTATTTTCTCCTTTGTTGTTATCGTCATCATCATCTTCTTCTTCAAAGGGCTTTTTACCGTTTGCTTCCCGTTCGGCGTTGATTTCTTTTAAAAGTTCTTCCTTATATTTTTGAGTCCGTTGCTTAGCGACTTTCTCGATATATTTATTCTTATTGGCACTGGCTTTTATGTGAGTAGCATCGATAAATACTGCATCTGTTTTAACAAACCCGCATTCTATTGCTTCCATCAACACCCGCTCGAATATCTTTTCAAATAGATCACTTTCCTTAAACCGCCGTTCATAGTTTTTTCCAAAAGTTGAAAAGTGAGGTATTTTTTCTTGTAATCCATAGCCTAAAAACCAACGGTAAGCTACATTGACTTCTACTTCTCTGATGGTTTGGCGCATGGAGCGGATTCCATACAATGCTTGGAGCATGAGTAGCTTAATTAACACTACCGGGTCAATACTAGGTCTTCCTGTATTTTCGCTATATAGGTCTTTTACTTCATCATAAATGAAATTAAAGTCGATGCTTTCTTCTACTGCCCTAAGGAGATGGTCTTGAGGTACTAAGCTATCGATGCTTACTAATTCTACCTGCTCTATTATTTCTCGATTTTTCTTCGTTAACATTTCATCGCCCCACAATATTTTTGTATCTTCTTTAATTTTACTAAAAAGCTGATGATTTTTGTACTAGCTTTTGCAAAAAAAGACTGTCGACAGTTACTTTGTCGACAGTCTGGAGCCTCTTTTTTTGGTAAAAGAGGCTCTTTTACACGTCGTAAAAAATTTTTTATAACTTACAGCTCCAATACAATGTAAGTCATTTTGTATTCTTCTTATTATTATTCACCGGGCGTTTTTCCTGAGTTCGGTGTAATTCACAGCAATCCATCTTTTTACCGCCAAATTCTTTTTCATTGACCTTAGCTAAATTCTCCAGAAACCTTTTAAGCCATCCAGCCATTATAACACCCTCTTTCAAGGTTTAAATCTCTTCAACCTCAGGGCGTTGGTCACCACCGAAACCGAGCTGAAAGCCATGGCGGCTCCCGCTATTGCGGGGCTTAAATACCCGAGAGCAGCAAACGGGATACCAACAGTGTTATAGATAAAAGCCCAGAACAGGTTTTGTTTTATATTTCTCATGGTGGCTCGGCTGAGTTTTATGGCAGTCACTATCCCTTTCAAATCACCGCTCATGAGCGTTATATCCGCCGCCTCGATAGCCACGTCGGTGCCTGTGCCGATGGCTATTCCGACATCAGCAGCCGCAAGCGCCGGGGCGTCGTTGATGCCGTCCCCAACCATGGCGGTGATTTTACCTTGCTTCTTTAGCTTTTCCACCTCTTCTGCTTTATGCTCGGGAAGTACCTCGGCCAGGACATTTTCTATTCCCACCTGCCGGGCTATGGCCTTGGCGGTGCGCTCGTTGTCGCCGGTTATCATCCAAACTTCGATACCCATTTTCTTCAACTCGTCGATGGCTTCTCTAGAATTTTCCTTTACAGTATCGGCTACTGCCACGATGCCCTCGAGAACCCCATCCATGGCCATTATCATCGCGGTCTTGCCTTCGTTTTCAAGCTTCGACAGCAGGTCCTCTATGCCTTCCGTCGGAATATTTTTGGTTTTCAGGAGCCTGCGGTTACCCAGGATAACTTGCCTACCTTTTATTTTGGCATATATGCCGTGGCCGGGTATAGCCTCGAAACTTTCAGGATCGGAAAGTTCAAGCCCGCTTTCTTTGGCTTTATTTACGATGGCCTCACCCAGAGGATGTTCGGAATTTTTCTCTGCTATAGCCGCAAAACTTAAGATTTCCTCTTCCCCTAAATTTCCGGCCGGAATAATATCGGTTACTTCCGGTTTTCCTTTGGTAATGGTTCCCGTCTTGTCGAGTACGATCGCCCTGATCCTATGGGCCCTCTCCAGATGTTCACCGCCCTTTATAAGCACCCCGAGTTCGGCGCCCTTTCCAGTTCCCACCATAACTGAAGTGGGCGTCGCAAGCCCCAACGCACAGGGACACGCTATTACAAGCACCGCTACTGCGTTTATGAGTCCTGCAGTAAAGTTGTCAAATACAAAATACCAGACCGCAAAAGTGATAAGGGCAATGGCGATAACGGCGGGAACGAAAACCCCCGATATCCGGTCAGCAAGTTTTTGAATCGGTGCTTTCGACCCCTGGGCTTCCTCCACCAATTTCACGATCTGGGCAAGCACGGTGTCCTTGCCAACTTTAGTGGCTTTAAACTTGAAGGTGCCCGTTTTATTTATGGTAGCACCTATTACTTCGTCCCCTACCCTTTTCTCCACGGGGATACTTTCGCCTGTGAGCATGGATTCATCCACAGAAGAATAACCTTCTATGATAACACCGTCCACCGGTATCTTCTCACCGGGCCTTACCACTACGATATCCCCTACTTCCACCTGTTCCACGGGTATCTCCATTTCTTCGCCGTTTCTTATCACCCGGGCAGTCTTGGCCTGCAGGCCCAGTAATTTTCTGATGGCCTCCGACGTTCTGCCTTTGGCTACGGCCTCCAGGTATTTGCCCAGGGTAATGAGAGTGATGATAACCGCCGACCCCTCAAAGTAAAGGTAGTTGTGAATCATTTCCATGGGAAGGGTAAAAACATTATACAAGCTGTAAAAATAAGCTGCCGTAGTGCCCATGGCTATCAGCACATCCATATTTGCGGACCCGTTCTTCAGATTATGATAAGCCCCCCTATAATACCTGTAGCCTATTATAAACTGCACGGGGGTAGCAAGCACTACTTGTAACCATGGATTTGCAAGGATACCTCCATGCAAGCCCATGACGCTGAAAATCATCGTCATGAGTAGGGGGGTCGTAAGAATAGCCGAAATTACCACCAGCCTGCCTAAAGACCGAATCTCTTTCTCTCTTTCCTGTTTTTCCCTATCCACATCCATTTCTGTCTTTTCGTAGGCGTCGTAACCTATGTCCCGAATAACTTTGATGAGGTTTTTTACATCGGTCAAACTGCTTAAATACTCGATCGTAGCGGTCTCGGCTGCGAAATTCACCGATGCTTTCAAAACTCCCGGAGCCCGGGATAGTACCTTTTCGATGCGGGCTGCGCAAGAAGCACAGGTCATATTCTTCAGCCCCAGTTCCACTCTGTCGGCTATGACGTCATAGCCCAAATCCCTTATTTTCTGTACAAAGTCCGCAATCGAAACCTCTCCGTGATCATAGGTGATGCTCGCCTTTTCAGTCGCAAAGTTTATATTTACTTCCTGCACTCCATCCATCTTTGAAAGGGCTTTTTCAATACGGGCTGCGCAGGAAGCACAAGTCATCCCTTTTATAGTTAGCGCTATATTTTGCGCTGCTTTCTCAATAGCTTCCGCCATATTTTATCCCCTCCTCACTTCCTTGAATAATATACCCCATAGGGGTATCATAATTCCATTATATTCTTCAGTGAATAAAATGTCAACATTTATTTATAGTATCTGCTGATTAAAGAAAGTAATGCTCCCGTCACATCCATATATCCCGGATGAAGAAAGTTAATAGAAAATAAGCGGTAGCGCTTAATAAAAAAGAATAAGTAAAACCGAAAAGCCCCGCAATTCCAATAGCTGAGGTAGAACCCAACAATGAAGCAACGCCGTTTATCCCCCACATCAACGGTTTTAATGAAGGTTTACCAACTGCCGGACCCTTTCTATTCCCGCTAGGAAGAAAATGCCCATAGGAAAACCGATGGGATCAAGATTAAAGCTATAATTGCCAGCTTAAAATAAAAGGATTCCCCGAGGATACCTGGAAAACACAGACTTCATAACATTTTTGTCGGGGGTCTTTTTAACAGGATATTGACACATAGAGACAAAAATGATAAAGTAAAAAAGACGTTATACCCCATAGGGGTATATTTACTCGTGAAGGAGGTGAAAATATGGCTATCGATCCGGTATGCGGTATGAATGTAAATGAGAATGATGCTGTTGCCACATCTACTTACAATGGCCAAACCTACTATTTCTGCTCCAAACACTGCCAAATAGCTTTTGACAAGAATCCTGAAAAATATCTGAAAAACAAAGAAGATAAAGGTCATCATCACTGCTGTTGTTAGTTTTAGTGATAATCGATGAGAATAGACGGAATGTGAAAAATACACAGACGACCGGCTATGTGATGGGCACAACTTTATGGCAAATAGTTGCCATTGATGAACTTTGTTCCTAATAAAATAAGCACCAAAAAAATAAGCACCGATTCTAGGTGCTTCAGCTTGTAGACAAAGCCGCTTTTAGGATGCATAACCTAAAAGCGGCTTTTTGTTGAAGGCGAAGAAAATTTTTAAGAAAAACGAATGTAAAGCGGGGACTGTTGGCGGAAACGTTCCCCGTCTTTTCTTCCATAAAGCCAGCTTTTTTAAATTCATGCATGCGAAAAGAAGCGTGAGGTAATGTCCAACTTTCCTCAAGCCTCGTAGATTTGTATAGCGCATGCCATGCTTTTCCTTCGCATCGGCAAATACCCGCTCGATGGTCTGGCCGCGCATTTTGTATAGTTCTTTACCCCATTGGGTGTGTCTTATATCTTCCGCTATTTCTATGTAATGCTCCCATATATGCCGAGTTATGATTTTTGTGTAATTTTTACTTTTGGTGCACTGTAGGCGCATGGGACATTTACAGCATATTTGGGGGTTGCTCCTATATTCCCGGTATCCCGCCCGGTTGGTGGTGCTGTATTCTAATATTTGGTTGTTGGGGCATATGTAACAATCATAATATTCGTCATAGACGTATTCGCGTTTTTTAAAGTAGCCATCTTTGGTCATCGGCCTCTTGTAGGGCATAACGGGAAGCGCTCCTGCCTCAATGATTTCTCTGCATATCCCGGGGGTTTTGTAGCCTGCATCAACCACTACCGCCTCTATTTTAGAAAATTTATCGTTTACTTCTTGAAATAAATCGGAGAATACCTGGCTGTCATGAACATTTCCAGGTGCTATTTTGACACCAAGGACAAAGTTGTTCCGGTCACAGGCTACAGAAGCTGTGTAGGCAAAGCAGCGCTCTTTTTCCCCTTTTTGAAACATCCCACTTTCAGGATCTGTGGTGCTTACCCTGACTTTTTTAGAGCTATTTTCTCCTTTGTTGTTATCGTCATCATCATCTTCTTCTTCAAAGGGCTTTTTACCGTTTGCTTCCCGTTCGGCGTTGATTTCTTTTAAAAGTTCTTCCTTATATTTTTGAGTCCGTTGCTTAGCGACTTTCTCGATATATTTATTCTTATTGGCACTGGCTTTTATGTGAGTAGCATCGATAAATACTGCATCTGTTTTAACAAACCCGCATTCTATTGCTTCCATCAACACCCGCTCGAATATCTTTTCAAATAGATCACTTTCCTTAAACCGCCGTTCATAGTTTTTTCCAAAAGTTGAAAAGTGAGGTATTTTTTCTTGTAATCCATAGCCTAAAAACCAACGGTAAGCTACATTGACTTCTACTTCTCTGATGGTTTGGCGCATGGAGCGGATTCCATACAATGCTTGGAGCATGAGTAGCTTAATTAACACTACCGGGTCAATACTAGGTCTTCCTGTATTTTCGCTATATAGGTCTTTTACTTCATCATAAATGAAATTAAAATCGATGCTTTCTTCTACTGCCCTAAGGAGATGGTCTTGAGGTACTAAGCTATCGATGCTTACTAATTCTACCTGCTCTATTATTTCTCGATTTTTCTTCGTTAACATTTCATCGCCCCACAATATTTTTGTATCTTCTTTAATTTTACTAAAAAGCTGATGATTTTTGTACTAGCTTTTGCAAAAAAAGACTGTCGACAGTTACTTTGTCGACAGTCTGAAGCACCGATTCTAGGTGCTTATTTTTTAACTCAAAAAAATGCCTGCGCCAGAGAGTGCAAAATGTTTAAAGATGCCCACTGTCAGCAGTGTGCTGATACCTGCCGCCAATGTGCTCAAGAATGCAAAAATTTAGCGAATATGTAATAACAAAGAGGCGCCTCAAAAAAGGCGCCTCTTTAATCGTTCTCCATAAAATCAGGTCTTGTTCAGATCTTCCTTTATCTTTTCAAATTCCTCTTTCGTTATTTCTCCCGCGGCATAGCGTTTTTTGAGGATGTCCAGCGGTGTTTCAGTGAAATTTCGCTTTTCCGATGCCCCATTGATGGGAATTAACTTTATTAATCTGAATATAAAGTATATCACTGCCGCACAAAACAATACCCACAGGAACATCCCCAGATACATTATCAAGCCTCCATCGTAACCCCAGCCGGGGTAAAACCAGTGCATCATTTATGCTACCTCGCTTCCGTTCGAAATAGAGCAAAAAGATTTAAGATAAAAATGAAGTACATTTTGACTCAGGATTATTATTCCCTAATATACATGATAAATATGTTGTGGAATTATCTAAGCTAATCCCAGGGATTTACATGCTTTTCTTCTTTTATACGCCAAAATCCAGGTGTGAGTCCGAACTTAATCCCTCTTAAGCGCATAATCTCCTCCTGCTTTCTTATCAGACATTAAGAAAAAGGAGGCTTAACAGCCTCCATTTTGTCTACCCTCTGAAAGAATTGGCACACTCTTCACAGCAAAAATAATAAGTTTTTCCGTTTATCTGCCTGGTGATGGCGTTCTTTTTCGATACTCTCATACCGCAAACAGGGTCTACGGCATATTCGCCATTACCATCTGTCCTGTGATGGTTATGACCACCGGCATAGTAACCTCCGTGCCCGCCATGGCCTCCGCAGCACCCGCCTCTTCTTATCATGAAAAAAAGCAGAGCTGCTCCGATCAACAGCAATATAATATCCGAAAAATCCAAATTAATCTCTCCTTTCGCCATTTATGATGCATTCTTCGTCAACTTCCCGGCACTTATAAAATGGCTAACCAAAGAGCTGCCCAATATAAGAATCAAACTAACCCACTGGGCGATGGACAGGGGACCAATCATTATACTCTCCCTGAAGAATTCTATAAAGAACCGGTAAACGGAATACAGCAGCATGAAATTCAAAAACAGTTCCCCATCGTATCGAATCATTTTTCGGCGCTTCCAGAGAATATAAAAAATGATTAAGGCGGATAATGCGGAATAAAACTGTACCGGATGCCTGGGTATCCCGTCCACCGTCACCGCCCATGGTACTTTTGCAGCCTTTCCATAGATATCGCATCCTATACGTCCTATGGAATACCCGAGAGCCAGGCCGGGAGAAACCACGTCAGACAGCTTAAAAAAGGACACCTTTTTGTATCGGGCGTATATTATCCCAGCCAGCAACCCACCGAGTACTGCTCCGTGAAAAGAAAGCCCCCCTTCGGATATATGCCAAATCATGCTCGGATTTTTTATATAATATGGCAAGTCCAGCAACACGAAAAGGAGCCTGGCACCCACAAATCCTGCAATGACTATTACCTGGACAAAGTTTATTATTTCGTCTTCTTTTATCCCCTTTCTACGGGCCTCTCTCATAGCTATATATAACCCCGCCAGAAGGCCCAGAGCTGTAAAAAATCCCAATTTATAGATGTTAAAGGGGCCTATTCTGAAAAGTACTCCCATTTATCTCCCTCTTTTCACATGCCCACAGGCAACCTGAACGGCAGAATCTTGTATAAAATCCCCGTTATCTTTGTAAAGTTACCGGTCAATATGGCAATTCCTAAAACTGCCATTGTAACTCCCAGTACCATCTGCGGAATTCTGGTCTTCATAAAACCCTTCAATTTATCAAAGTATTTTTCAAAGGCCAGAGCCAGGACAAGATATGGTATTGCAAGTCCTATGGAAAAGATAAACATCAGCATCATTCCCTGTCCGGCGGCGGTCATAGTTCCCGCCAGCATCAGAAACGAATAAAGAGTTGGTCCTATACAGTGGGAACAGGCTACGGCAAAAAATATTCCCACCAGGAATGCCCGCAAATAGCCCAGGGGTGGTAGTTTCAGGTTTAAGAGTTTGGGGTTGATATGAAAGGACGGCATATTCGTCGAGCCGAGCATTCTAAGACCCACTAAAACTATAAACGCACCGCCCAAAATATTTAAGACTCTTATATTTTCCTTTATCAAACTCCCGATTGTACCAGATGCCCCACCGGCCAGGGTAAACACCAGCGTAAAGGCGGCCACAAAAAAGAGGGTGTTTGTTAATATTTTTTTCTTCAGATGCCTAGGATGAACCGATTTCAGTTCTTCTACGCTCATCCCGGTAATAATCGAAAAATATACGGTCACCATGGGGATCAGGCACGGGGAAAAGAAGGATAAAAGACCTCCCAGAAAGGACAGGCCGTATAAAGTAATCAGCGAACTCATGTGGTACTCTACCTTCCCCAGTCTGTTTTATCCCACCGGTACTTCCTGTCCGGGACTGCAGCAATGCCTCTGAGGTTCAACTCAATATAATCGGTATTTTTGTCAAAGATGCCGTTGTTTTTAACCCTTAAAATTCCGCTCCGGTGATGTCCGTTCTCCTCAATGGGCTCCCATTTAAATCCATTTTCTACAGTTATCTTACCGTTGGTCAGTACAGACAGTTTTTCAATTTCGTAAGAAGTCAGATCTACGGTGTGAGTATTTAAAGCGACGTAAAATAGAAGATCCTTCTCATCGGGTTTCAGTATGTTCAGGAAAGCCACATCGACGGTCACGGCGCCTCCTTCGGTGCGCCGGGTTATGGTAAAGAGCTGACTCTCGGATATACCCTCCAACGGATCTTCTTCGGGTAAGGGTTTTGATTCGGTTAATTCTTCGGGTAAGGGGTCTGATTCGGTTAATTCTTTGGGTGAGGGTTTTGATTCGGTTAATCCATTTTTAATATAAAAAAAAGCTAATGCCGCAAGAATCACAGCTAAGACCACTAGCCAGGTGCCGTATTTACGCATCTTCCTTCAGCCCCCCCACTTTATCACTGTTTGATTTTCCGCCCTCGTGGCACGAACGGTCATGCCCGCCGAGGATGCCCATCATCATGAATACGTGCATCAGCGGACACAGCAATATAAATGCATAACTGAAAATATTTCCGGATGCGCCGAACTTCCTTGCCAAAAGTGCAACCGCTACGAGCATAAGAACGCAGCACAACGACATCATTAAAGCGTGAAGCAGACCCCGATTATTTTTGTTCATAAAACCACCAACTTTCACATACCCCTACGGGGTTTAGGTTATTTCTGTATATATTTTAGTTTAAAAAAACCTTAAAAGTCAATTGCTTTTAGAGCATTTTCATAAAATCCTCACAAATCTCCGGCTTATTGTATCGCCGACAGGATATCTTCTTTTAAGTCCTCTACATTCTCTATACCCACGGAAAGTCGCACCAGGCTGTTTTTTATGCCCCGTTTTATGCGCTCCTCCTCGGGTATGGAAGCATGGGTCATGAGGGAAGGTATACTAATAAGGCTTTCCACTGCTCCCAGACTTTCTGCCAGGGTTATGAGCTTCAACTTGCGCACCATCCGTTCGGCCATTTCCCCCGACTCCATCTCGAAGGAAATCATACCGCCGAACCCACCGGCCTGATTTTTGTGAATTTCATGGCCCGGATGCTCGGGAAGGCCCGGGTAATAAACTTTTTTCACTTGCGGTAGGGTACCAAGCCAGCGGGCGAGTTCGTTTGCATTTCGCTCGTGGCGTTCCATCCGGACTCCCAGCGTCTTTATCCCCCTCATCAACAGCCACGAATCGAAGGGGCCTAAAACGCCACCGGTGGAATTTTGGATAAAGTGAAGCTTCTCCGCCAGGTCAGGGTCCTTCACTGCCACAAGGCCTGCCACTACGTCGCTGTGCCCGCCAAGATATTTTGTGGCGCTGTGGACCACAATATCGGCCCCCAGCACCAGCGGCTTCTGCCAATAAGGCGTCATGAAGGTGTTGTCGACGACGAGCAGAAGCCCCCGGTCTTTGCACAATTGGGCCACAGCTTTTATGTCGGTTATCCTGAGAAGGGGATTGGTAGGCGTTTCAATAAATACAGCCCGGGTATTTTTCTTGATTGCTTTTTCTATATTTAATACATCCGAGGTATCGACGTAGGAAACCTCAAGGCCCGATCTGGAAAAGACTTTGCTCAACACCCGGTAGGTCCCTCCATAGACGTCCTCCGAGACCACCAGGTGATCTCCTGCGGAAAAAAGCGACAGTACCGCTGAAATGGCGGCCATTCCTGAAGAAAAGGCAAATCCCCTCATACCTTCCTCCAGGCTCGCTATTATGTTTTCCAGAGCCTCTCGGGTCGGATTCCCTGTGCGGGAATACTCGTACCCCAGGTGTACCCCCGGACCTTCCTGCCTGTAAGTTGAGGTCTGATAAATCGGAAAGCTTACAGCCCCGGTCCTTTCATCCATTTCAAAACCCGTATGGAGAACTTTTGTATCGGGCTTCACGGTTAAATTCCCCCCTCGTAAATTTTCTTGCTCAGGTACCTCTCGCTGCCATCGGGAAAGATCGTAACGATATTAGCTGGACCTTTTATTTTTTTCGCGATCTGATACGCCGCAAAAAAGGCTGCCCCCGAGGAACTGCCCACCAGCACTCCTTCCCTCCGGGCAAGTTCCCTCACCATTTCAAAGGCATCTTCGTCCATTACGGTGACCACTTCATCGATTAAGTTCACATCGAGTGTTTTTGGTATAAATTCCACACCGATTCCCTCGGTCTTATGCGGTCCTTTTGGACCTCCACCTAGGATAGAACCCTCGGGCTCTACAGCTACGGCTTTTACCTCCGGGTTTTTCTCTTTGAGGTACCGGGCCACACCGGAAAAGGTGCCGCCGCTCCCTACCCCGGCCACGAAATAGTCTATCTTCCCTCCCAGCTGCTCATAAATTTCCGGGCCCGTTGTTTTGTAGTGAGCCATGGGGTTTGCCCGGTTTTCGAATTGGTTTGGTATAAAGGCTCCATCTATTTTCCGGCCCAGTTCCAGGGCTTTCTCAATGGCGCCTTCCATGCCCGCCTCAGTAGGCGTGTGAACAATTTCCGCCCCCAGGGCTTTCATAAGCTCCTGCTTTTCCACGGAGAATTTTTTCGGCACCACTAATATAACCCTGTAACCCCTTTCCAGCGCGGCCATTGCAAGACCAATACCGGTGTTGCCTGCCGTAGGTTCTATTATAGTGCCCCCGGGTTTTAAAAGCCCCGCCTTTTCAGCTTCGTCCAGCATAAAGATGCCTATCCGGTCCTTCACACTTCCACCCGGATTAAAATACTCCAGTTTGGCGTATACGTTAACACCTTCCGGCATTGGAAAGCGGGTTATTTTCAAGATCGGAGTATTTCCTATAAGCTGTTTTATATCATCGACTATCGGTCCCGCCATTTTTCTTGCCTCCTCTATTTTCCAATTTTTCGAAGGCGCCGTGCCCGACGGCCAGGAATGTCTTTATATTTTCGAGAGGTGTATCCGGCGATATCTCGCAGCCGGGCATCAATAAGAACTTGCGGTTACCGGCTTTCTCCAGACACTCCAGAGCCTTCCTTTCAACTTCTTCCCTGCTCCCGTATTCCATTACCTCCGACGGGTCCACATTGCCGGCGAGGCAAATCTTCTCGCCTAAAACTTCTCCGGCTTTTTCTAAATCCACCTTGTGGTCGACCGACATTATGTCCGGGTCGATTTCCCTGATAAGATCAAGGCGATCAATGGTATCCCCGCAGATGTGGAGTAAAACCGGAATTCCAAGCCCCTTGATCTCCGTAACGATCTTTTTAAGGCATGGGTAAACGTATTTTTCGAAATGTTTCCGGGATATGAGGTCACCGGAAGCCGTGGGATCGGAAATATAGATCATTTCCGCACCGCTTTCTATAAAGGGAAGCCCGTACTCCAAGAATATTTCCGTAGAAATTTCAAGAAGCTCGAGTACAAATCTTTCGTCCCTATACAAAAGCCTCAAAAAATTTTCAGGACCCACCATCTGGGCAGCCTGAGTAAAAGGCGCCCTTATATTTACAGCCACCAACGTCCTGTCCTTTAAAGCCAGGGTTAACTCCGCCGACGCCTGCCAGAGTTTTTTCACCCTCACATCACCGGATATTTTCTTAAGGTCCAGATTCTTAAGTTCTTCCCTACTTCTAACGAGAGGCATTTCAGCAACTGGTGGTCCCTTTTCGGGGAATTTATACATTGCCCCCAGAACCATCAAAGGCACACTAGTAAGGCCTGCCAGAAAGAAAAATATATCCGAATCGATTTTTTGCACTTCTTCAGCAATAACGGACAGCAGCCCTTCAGGGTCTTCCAGAAACTTTTCTATGGTATATCCTCTTCGATTTAAAGCCCAGAACTCGGTGGCGAAAACGGAACAGGCCCGAACCGGTTCGCCCTTTAACATCTTTAAAACCCGCTGTTTTCCTTCCATGACCTATCTCCTTCCGGAAATTTCAAACTTTCCGCAAACAAGCGGTCAAAACCTTCCATTGTAGAAAGCTCCAGGTACCTCACCATTCCCGCTATATTCTCGGCTTCTTTTCTCTTCGCTCCGGAAAGCAGGCACATCGTAGCTCCGGCTATAGAGGTATTTCCCGCGAATGTGAGGCGTTCTGTCCATTCCCCGGCTATCATACCTATCCTCGAAAGGCTTTCAGGGCGCAAGTGTGCTCCGAAAGCCCCTGCCACGTAGACCCGGCGTACATCTTTTGGAGAAATTCCTTTTTCCCTGAGCAAAGCCCTGATACCGGCCCAGATGGCCCCTTTAGCCAGCTGCACCTGGCGAATATCTCGGGATGTTATAAAAACATCGTCCTCCTGTTCCCCGCCGTAGGCTATGATAAAAGCGGTCGATCTTTCTTTTTCAACCAGGCGGGCCGCCAGGTTCGGGCTGGCGATTTGCCGCGCTTTATCGGGGAATACCATTCTGCCGCTGGGCTCTACAAAACCTATCTTTAAAAGCTCTGCCACCAGGTCCACTATGCCGCTTCCGCATACTCCCTTGGGCTTGTCATCGCCTATCGTCCTGATAAATACATCTTCACTTATCCTGACCTCTTCGACGGCACCATCGGCTGCTCTCATACCGCAGCTGATGTTGACACCCTCCAGGGCCGGTCCTGCAGCGCATGAACATGCAACCATTTCGCGACCGTCAAAAAAGACTATCTCCCCGTTGGTACCTATGTCTATGAACAGCGCGGTATCATCTTTCTTGTAAAACCCGGTGGCAAGAATCCCGGCAACTATATCCCCGCCCACATACCCGGAAATTGCGGGCAGGCAGTAAACCCTACCGAAGGGAGAGATAGAGATTCCCAACTCTTGCGCTTTTATGTCGATACCTCTTTTGAGCACCGGGTAATACGGGGCGGAACCTATGGATTCGGGATTTATGCCAAGAAACAGGTGGGTCATAGTGGTGTTTGCGGCAACCGTCATTTCGTAGATGTCTTTTTTGTCGATACCCGCCTTCTTAACGGCTTTTTCGAGAAGGTCGTTTATAGAGTTCACTATGGATTTCTGAAGTTCGGAAAGAAACTGCTCCCCCTTTTTAGCATGGGAAATGCGGGACAGTACATCCTGACCGAATTCTTTCTGTGGGTTTAAGGCGGAAACCACCGCCTCTTCCTTTCCGCTTACCATATTTACTAAAGACAGCACCACTGTCGTTGTACCTATATCGAGGGCGGCTCCGTAAATTTTCCCGGTTGTATCGCCTTCTTCAATACCGGCTATCATGTTATCTCTGATTACTGCGGTCCCTTCCTCAGGCAGGCCCCGGGATATCGACCGGAGTAGCTCCAGCCTGCACTCCGGATCTACTGGACAGCCAACCGCCAGAGTCAGCCGTTCTTCCAAAGACAGGGCATCCTTCGAATCCTTTGCGAAAAACCGCCGCTTTTTTACCGGCGGATCCATGGTAAAGCTGCCCATGATACCCCGTTCCAGCACTCTAGCTTCCTCATTTTTGAATACCACTTCTATTTCCATATCGGAGGCCACCGTATAAAGGCAGGCCAGGCGAACGCCTTCCTTTAATTCTCTTTCCGGGATTAGCTTTATCTCTTCCTCTTTTGGGGGCTGGACCTCAGATGTTATTTTTACCCTGCATTTGCCGCAGGCGCCGCAGCCTCCGCAGGGAAAATCCATTCTTATTCCGGCTCTTCGCAACACTTCCATCAGATTTACTCCGGTTTTCGCCTTTATTATCCTGCCGTCAGGCCGTAAAGTTATCGTGACTTCTGACATTTTCTCCCTCCCAGAACTGGTGAAAATACTGATACAGGGCAACCAAATTTTCAATGGAATCTGGGGTAAAGCCGCCGTCGCTGGAGAATATATAACCGCTTTCTACAAAAAGTTCCATGACACTCCTCAGGTTTGCCAACACGGATTTTGCGTTATTGGCTTTAAAATGGAGATTAAAATTGCCCATAAAGGCTGCTCTGCCGTGGATAATCTCTTTTATCTCCTTCAGAGATTCAAAGTCCAAACCGTCAAATCCGTGAAGGACGTCTACTTCCAGGTCAAGCAAATCCGGCAGAATGGGTTTTATTAATCCGTCCGAGTGAAAAAAAACCGGTTTCCCCAGCTGTTTTATAATATTTACAAGCACTTTAAGTTCGGGAAATATAAATTCCCTTAAAGCTTGAGGGGAAAACAGGGGCCCGTTCTTTCCTGCCAGGTCATCCAGAATAAATATACCGTCTACCTCAAATTCCTTAAGCCGCTCCAAAAGGGATTCGCGCCTTTTTCTTATCTCTTGAAGAACCCGGCGGTATTTTTCCGGCTCCTTTTTAATCATCCGGGCGGCCACTTCAAGGGTGAGTTCTGCGACGCTCTGCCAGAATACTCCCGGTATACCTGCTATTACGAAATAATCCGATCCTTGAAAATACCTCAGTTCATCAAAACCGGAAGATAGTCCATCATTTCCCGAAAAATCGGGATTTAGATGCACCACCACCAGGTCGGCCCCGAGGAGCCGGAGAAATCTCCTTTTGTCTTCCTGGGATAAACCCGGGAGCGTCATCTCACCGCAGGGGGGTCTGTCCAGAATTCTTCCTTCAAGCGCGGCCGTTACCCTGTCCTTTCTTTTCAATCAATCCCTCTCTCCCTTCGCCGCTCGAACCATTGCCCGTATGTTTTCAAGAGGTGTCCTCGGACTTATGCCGCAAGCAGGGGCTAGTATCCCGGCACCCTGTTTAATGGAGGTCACCGCAGCTATCGCCACCTTTTCCGGAGTCCCCTTTTCAAGCAGGAAGGTGCTCACGTTGCCCATAATGACCTTATCGGGCAGGCTTTCCTTCACCTTTCGAAGGCCAGTAAGAGCATCGATGCTGATAACGGGCGATTTCAATTTACCGAGTTCAGCCAGCACCGATCCCAGCCTGCCGCAGATGTGCACCATGGCATACCCCGAAGAAGCCTCCACCGCATCCGTTATTTTGTTGATATACGGTACGGCCACTTTCGAAAAAGCCCAGGGCCCCAGGATCTCACCGGTACCGCTAGGATCGGCTATGTTGATTATATCCGCTCCCGCTTTCAGCATTGCCTTGGCGAAAAATATCAGGTTGTCGGTGACAAAATCGAGAAACCTCAAAGCAGTGTCCGGCTTTCGCCTTAGGGCTCTGTAAAAATCCATGGGCTCGATAAGGGAAGTGGCAAGGCTTATGGGGCCGGTGATATTCCCAATAACCGGGGTCTCGGGGCATTTTTCTTTCAATATCCTTATTGCCTCCAGAACGATCGAAACCCGGTAATGGTCTTCGGTGATTGATGGGAGGTTCTCCCATTCTTCAACTCTTTTCAGCGGGTATTCTGCCACTCGCGGTTCGGTAGACTCGGTGCCTATAAAGACTCCGGCGCCAAGGGCCTCGGCCTCTACCGTCATACAAAAAGGCACGCCCACATTTTCAATTCCCCCCAGGTGCTTCACGCCCAGAGAAAGCATGGCCATATCTTTCGGGTCGATATGGGCCCGTGGCCAAGTGCGCCCTGTGGCCGTCATTACCTCCCGAACCGCCATATTCATCATACCCCCGGGGCATATCACGGGCACCCGGTCTACCGGTTTGCCTTCCAGCACGTTTATGAGCCTCGTCTTTTCGCTGTTAGTCATCGTTCTCCCCCTTATAACGACTTGGCCTGCATTATACCCAGCAGCTTTTTTGCCATCCTTACGGCGCCGGTGGCATTTTCGCCGTATCCGTCGGCACCTATGGAGCGTGCAAAACTCGAGGAAATGGGCCCGCCGCCCACCAGAACCTTTACTCTTTCCCTCATGTTTTCTTTTTCCAAAAGGTCGATAACTTTTTTCATTTCATCCATGGTGCTCGTCATGAGGGTAGAAAGGCACAGAAGGTCGGCTTTAACTTCCCTAACCTTATCTACAAAAGCCTTCGCCGGCACATCTCTGCCCAGATCGTACACGCGAAATCCCGACGCCTCGAGCATCACTTTCACCAGGTTTTTCCCTATATCATGGGTATCTCCTTCCACAACACCGATCACGACAGACCCGAGGTATAGATTTTCCTCTTTTTTAATGTGCGGAGTTACCACATTGAGCCCCGCGTACATGGCGTCGGAACAAAGCAGCAATTCGGGCACGAAATACTGGTTTTCTTCGAAAAGCTTCCCGGCCTGGTTCATACCAACTATTAGACCTTCGTTGATTATCGCCATCGGATCTATGCCGGCGTCCAGCGCTTCTTTTGAATATTTGGCTGCGCCTTCTTCATCCATGTTCAAAACGCTGTCGGCAACGGCTTTTAATAATTTTCCGGAATCCAAGAAAAACCCCCCTAATTCCTAGTATTTCGATACGATTTGTAGACTTTACTATTATGATATAAAAACGCATTTTTTTTGTCAAGCGGATATATTGACCCCAAAAAAGATAGTTTTATAATCAATTGTGAATATTAAAAACCGGGAACATAAAGGGAGTTTTTTCGATGGACAGGTCGCGGACGGAATCTATAAAGCACAGATTTGAAAGGATCGTTCCCTTTTATGATCTGGTAGTGGAAGGCCTTTTCGGGCATACCTTGAGGAAGTGGAGGAAAAGGCTCTGGAAAACAAAAGCGGGAGGTTTATCCTCCCGCTTCAGACTGTCGACAAAGTAACTGTCGACAGTCTTTTTTTGCAAAAGCTAGTACAAAAATCATCAGCTTTTTAGTAAAATTAAAGAAGATACAAAAATATTGTGGGGCGATGAAATGTTAACGAAGAAAAATCGAGAAATAATAGAGCAGGTAGAATTAGTAAGCATCGATAGCTTAGTACCTCAAGACCATCTCCTTAGGGCAGTAGAAGAAAGCATCGACTTTAATTTCATTTATGATGAAGTAAAAGACCTATATAGCGAAAATACAGGAAGACCTAGTATTGACCCGGTAGTGTTAATTAAGCTACTCATGCTCCAAGCATTGTATGGAATCCGCTCCATGCGCCAAACCATCAGAGAAGTAGAAGTCAATGTAGCTTACCGTTGGTTTTTAGGCTATGGATTACAAGAAAAAATACCTCACTTTTCAACTTTTGGAAAAAACTATGAACGGCGGTTTAAGGAAAGTGATCTATTTGAAAAGATATTCGAGCGGGTGTTGATGGAAGCAATAGAATGCGGGTTTGTTAAAACAGATGCAGTATTTATCGATGCTACTCACATAAAAGCCAGTGCCAATAAGAATAAATATATCGAGAAAGTCGCTAAGCAACGGACTCAAAAATATAAGGAAGAACTTTTAAAAGAAATCAACGCCGAACGGGAAGCAAACGGTAAAAAGCCCTTTGAAGAAGAAGATGATGATGACGATAACAACAAAGGAGAAAATAGCTCTAAAAAAGTCAGGGTAAGCACCACAGATCCTGAAAGTGGGATGTTTCAAAAAGGGGAAAAAGAGCGCTGCTTTGCCTACACAGCTTCTGTAGCCTGTGACCGGAACAACTTTGTCCTTGGTGTCAAAATAGCACCTGGAAATGTTCATGACAGCCAGGTATTCTCCGATTTATTTCAAGAAGTAAACGATAAATTTTCTAAAATAGAGGCGGTAGTGGTTGATGCAGGCTACAAAACCCCCGGGATATGCAGAGAAATCATTGAGGCAGGAGCGCTTCCCGTTATGCCCTACAAGAGGCCGATGACCAAAGATGGTTACTTTAAAAAACGCGAATACGTCTATGACGAATATTATGATTGTTACATATGCCCCAACAACCAAATATTAGAATACAGCACCACCAACCGGGCGGGATACCGGGAATATAGGAGCAACCCCCAAATATGCTGTAAATGTCCCATGCGCCTACAGTGCACCAAAAGTAAAAATTACACAAAAATCATAACTCGGCATATATGGGAGCATTACATAGAAATAGCGGAAGATATAAGACACACCCAATGGGGTAAAGAACTATACAAAATGCGCGGCCAGACCATCGAGCGGGTATTTGCCGATGCGAAGGAAAAGCATGGCATGCGCTATACAAATCTACGAGGCTTGAGGAAAGTTGGACATTACCTCACCTTCTTTTCGCATGCATGAATTTAAAAAAGCTGGCTTTATGGAAGAAAAGACGGGGAACGTTTCCGCCAACAGTCCCCGCTTTACATTCGTTTTTCTTAAAAATTTTCTTCGCCTTCAACAAAAAGCCGCTTTTAGGTTATGCATCCTAAAAGCGGCTTTGTCTACAAGCTGAAGCGGGAGGTTTATCCTCCCGCTTTTTAAAAACTATTTTACCGCAGCGCACGCGTCACAGTTACTGGTTTTTCTGTCGCCTTCACCCCGAACCATCGTTATTGCGCCCTTGGGGCACTTTTCCTCGCAGATGCTGCAGCCTATGCAGAGCTCCGCATTAACCTCGTGTTTTTTCTTAACCTCGCCCGATATGGCGTTCACCGGGCAGTTTTTGGCGCAGATGGTGCATCCGATGCAGTTGT
Source organism: Thermosediminibacter oceani DSM 16646 (assembly GCF_000144645.1). Lineage (NCBI taxonomy): Bacteria > Bacillati > Bacillota > Clostridia > Thermosediminibacterales > Thermosediminibacteraceae > Thermosediminibacter > Thermosediminibacter oceani. The sequence continues at coordinate 700,369 of NC_014377.1, read as the reverse complement.
CATTGATGACTGCCTTCTTCCTCTCGGCGAAAGCCGAGGTAATGGCCTTAGTCGGGCACTTCTCGACGCACTTCATGCAGTTGCGGCACTTTTCGTAATCTATTATCGCCACGTTGTTCACCACGTGGATGGCGTCAAAGGGGCATGCCTTTTCGCACTGCTTGCAGGCTATGCAACCTACTTTACACACGTCTCTGGTGTCCTTAGCCTTCAAAGTGGCTCTGCAGCGCACGTGCACTTCGTTTTTCGCCGAAGTGAGCGCTATCACCTGTTTGGGGCATTCCTTTGCGCAAAGCCCGCAGCCGGTGCATTTTTCTTCGTCTATTACAGGCAGGCCGTTCTCACTCATGGTAATGGCACCCACAGGGCACACCTTTGCGCAGTCGCCGAACCCGATACATCCGAAGGTACACCCCTTCGGTCCGCCGTTCACCATGGACGCGGCTCTGCAGGATTTTACGCCGTGATACTCGGCTTTTAGTTTAGCCTCGTTTTTACCTCCCTGGCACAGGACCCGGGCAATTTTTCTCTCCGCGGATTCACCTGTATCCGAGACTCCCATTATTTCAGCAATTTTTTTTGCCACAGCAGGGCCGCCTACCAAACAGGCATTGACCGGCGCTTTTCCTTCCACTATCGCTCCCGCAAGACCCGAACAACCGGGATAACCGCAGGCACCGCAGTTTGCTCCCGGTAGCGCCTCATTAATGGCATCAACCCTGGGATCCGTTTCTACAGCAAATTTCTTTGACGCATAGGCAAGCCCGGCACCAAGCAGGAGGCTCAAGCCTCCCATGCTCATCAGCGAAATCAGTATTACGTTAGCCATGATTTCACCTCCTCAACGCATTAACTACATCGGAATTAATCCGGAAAATCCGAGGAACGCCATTGATAGAAGTCCAGCTGTAATCAGTACTATGGCTGTTCCCTGTAAAGCTTCGGGGATATCGCCGAACTCCATTTCTTCCCTGATACCCGCCATCAAGGCCATGGCCAGCGTAAAGCCGATACCGGCCCCGAGACCAAAAGCAACGCTCTGTATGAGGTTGTAACGCTTTATAGCGATCAACAGCGCAAGGCCCAGCACCGCGCAGTTAGTGGTGATAAGTGGCAGGTAAATTCCCAGAGCCTTGTACAGAGCGGGGCTTGTCTTCAGTATTACCATTTCCACCAGCTGCACCAGTGCCGCTATTACCAGAATGAAAGATACGATCTGTAAAAACCTGGATAATCCGAAAGGTTCCAGAATATAAAACTGTATGAAATAGGTTGCCACCGAGGTCATCGTTAGCACGAAGGTAGTGGCAACACCCATGCTGATAGCGGTTTCCAGCTTTCTAGAAACGCCCAGAAACGGGCACTCTCCGAGGAACCTCGATAACACAAAATTATTAACTAAGACAGACCCGGCAATTATAAAAAACAGTTCCTTCACCCGACTCACCCCCTATCAATGGCATTGGGTATTCTTTACGCTTTTGCGCGTAATTACATTCATTATTCCGAGCAAAATACCCATGGTGAAGAAGGCGCCCGGTGGCAGAAGCATTATAACCCAACGAGTTGCATTTTCGCTCAGCACATGATAGCCGAAGACTGTACCGGACCCCATAAGTTCCCTTACGGCCCCTATCATGGTAATAGCCCAGGTGAAACCGATACCCATACCCAAGGCGTCAGCTATAGCCCTGAGCGCTGATACCTTTGACGCAAAAGCCTCAGCCCTTGCCATTATTATACAGTTCACTACAATCAGCGGTATATAAAGTCCCAGGATTTTATACATCGCCGGAAAATAGCCAGACATAAAAAGATCTACTACGGTTACAAAAGTGGCTATCACGATTATATAACACGGTATCCTAACCTTAGCCGGGATAATATTCCTGAGCAACGAAATCAGAAGACTTGAAAATACTAGCACAAAAGTCGTAGCAAGCCCCATGGCTATGCCGTTCATAGCGGCGGTGGTTACCGCCAGCGTAGGGCACATACCTATTATCATCCTGAATGTGGGGTTTTCGTTCCATAGCCCGTTCAGAAAGTCTTTAACCAGCTGGTACATCAATAGTCACCTCCGACCGGGTATATTTTAGTGACCTTTTCCAGAGCGGTTTTTATGCCGTTGGCCACTCCCGCCGGGGATATGGTTGCACCGGTAATTACCTGAACGTCCTCTTTGGGTACAAACGGGTCATTTACGGACTTCCCTTTGAACTGATCCGTAAACGCCGGTTCCTGTATCCTAGCGCCGAGGCCCGGAGTTTCAGCCATTGAAAGGATTTGCAGGCCGGTCAGCTTGCCTTCTTTGGGGTCATATCCCACCATCATCTCGATAGGACCACCGAACCCCTGACCGGTGGATTTAAAGGCAATCCCTTTTTTATTGCCCTGATCGTCAAGGCCGATATAAAAAGTCATACCTTCTTTTTCTACCTGTTCGTACCTAGTTATACCTGGAATCACATTTTTTATAGAAGCTTCCAGGTCTTTTTGGGCCTGTTCCTGAATTTTGGGAATGGTTACCTCGTAAGAAAATGCCAGCACCGCACCGGACAGCACTGAAAAAATGAACAGTACTACTATCATTCTTACATACTGGTTCATCTGGTCTTCACCTCCCCGTAAATCCTGGGAACTGTAAGCCTGTTTATTATAGGAGTAAAGGCATTCATCAGCAGGATCGAGAACGATACACCCTCGGGATATCCTCCATAAAACCTTATGAGTACCACGAAAATACCTGCACCGATGCCGAATATTATTCTCCCGAGCCTTGTCACGGGAGTCGTCACCATATCGGTAGCCATGAAGAAAGCTCCCAGCATCAACCCTCCGGCCAGGAGGTGGAATATCGGGTCCTTACCGAGGACCAGAGATAACACTGCAATAGTGCCTAGATAGCTTGCGGGAATTCTCCAGTCCACATACCCTCTGTATATCAGGTAAAGGCCGCCCAGCAGAATCATCAGGGCGGAGGTCTCGCCTAAGCTGCCGCCCACATTACCAATAAAAAGCTTAACATAATCGGTTGATACCCCCTGCATCTTCATCAGAGCAAGAGGGGTTGCACCCGTGGTGCCATCCACCGGGTTGATCCAGGTGGTCATCTCCACGGGGAAGGTCACCATGAGGAATACACGCCCGATAAGAGCCGGGTTGAATGGGTTTGCGCCCAGCCCGCCGTAAATCATCTTGCCGAGGGCTATAGATACGACGGAGCCGACTACAGCCATCCAGAGCGGTAGGCCGGGTGGAAGATTCAGAGCAAGTAGGATACCCGTTACAACGGCACTTCCATCCCATACGGTAATTGGTCTGCCCCGCAGTTTCTGGAAGATAGCTTCGGTGAGTACCGCCGCCAGTGTAGTGGTTACCACAAGAAGCAGGGCTTGTAGCCCGAAAAAGTAAACTCCCGCTAACGTGGGCAGGAGCAGTGCTCCGGCCACGTTGAACATTATCCTCTGCACGCTTTCCCCCGAATGGATGTGCGGGGAAGACGCTGTTAAGAATCTATATTCTCCCATCGAAAAGACCTCCTGAATCCAGCTTATTTTATATGCGCAATCCTAGATCGAAATTGCCGTTAAATCTTTGCATTACACTATATATTCCTACTTACTTCTTTCTAGAAGCCATTATTCGGTTTTTGGCAAGCCTTATAAGCTGGGTAAGCGGAATATTCGCCGGGCAAACATAGGCGCAGCAGCCGCACTCGATGCAGTCCAGCGCGTGATACCGTTCGGCCTCAACCCACATGCCCCTTTCCGCTAACTTGCCCAGGTAAGTGGGCAGGAGGTGAATGGGACAGGCGTCCACGCACCTTGCGCATCTTATGCACGGCATCGGTTCGAACAGCTTTACTTCCGATTTCTTAAGCACCAGTACTCCTGAAGTGCCCTTGATTACCGGCACCTCCAGCTGAGACTGGGAAACCCCCATCATCGGCCCGCCCATGATTACCTTGCCGGGTTCACCGTTGAATCCGCCGCACTGTTCGATGAGTTCTCCAACGGGGGTACCGATCCTTACCATCAGGTTCTTGGGTTCCTTAACCCCCGAACCGGTGACCGTGGTTATCCTCTCGATAAGAGGCATGCCGGTTTTCAACACGTTCGCAATTGCGGCGCAGGTACCGGCATTATCCACGATCACGTGCACGTCCATAGGAAGTCCTCCGGACGGCACCTCTCTTCCGGTTATGGCGTAGATGAGCTGTTTTTCGCCGCCCTGGGGGTACTTAGTAGCCAGGGGAACCACTTCTATGCCCTTAAAGCCCTTTACCGCGTCGTTCATTGCTTTAATAGCATCGGGTTTGTTGTCCTCGATGCCTATATAGGCCTTTTCCACTCCCGTGGCCTTCATTATCGCTCTGAGGCCCAGCACCACATCGTCGGGCCTTTCCACCATAAGGCGGTGGTCGGCGGTAAGGTAGGGTTCGCATTCGGCCCCGTTGACTATAATCGTATCAATGGTCTTGCCGGCCGGCGGCGAAAGTTTCACCTGGGTCGGGAATCCGGCGCCGCCCATTCCGACAATCCCCGCTTCCCTTATGAGGTTTTTTATCTCATCAGGCGTCATCTCATCGAGGGATTTCGGGGGTTTTACACCTTCGTATACCTCATCCATGCCGTCGGATTCTATGACGACAGACATGACCGGCGTTCCGGATGAATGGGGCCTCGGTTCGACCGCAACAACCTTTCCTGAGACACTAGCGTGGATGGGGGCCGAAACAAAGGCCTTCGCCTCACCGATCTTCTGGCCGACCTTAACATGGTCCCCCACTTTTACCACCGGTTCGCAGGGCGCGCCCACGTGCTGGCTCATCGGTATGACGGCCAGCTTCGGCAGCTTTGCCCTTTCAACCGGCTTGCGTTTGGTTAATTCTTTATTATACGGAGGATGAATACCTCCTTTAAAAGTTTTTAGCATTGTTTCACCTCTCCTTCCGGTATAAAAACCTTTAAACCCGATCAAAAACTAATTTTTTAACGCATAAAGGAAATATTAGTTTGTATATCTGGTTATCATATACGATTATACAACAAAAATCTGCTTTTTTCTACAATAATAATATTATTGTAACCTGTTAAGTTAATACTGATATACCTTAATTTTCTTAAAAAGTAACTTAGATTAAAACCATCGTTGGTTGAAAGTACAAGCTCCGGAAGGTACTTTTTGTGAAAATTTACGCGGTAACCCCGTCAAGCTTTTTTTCGGCTTCGGGATACTTGGACCTCCTGGTATAATGGGTGTGCAGCAATTCATGAGATTTCTCGCTTAGAGGTTTGCCCAGGAATTCCCTGTATAGCTGCTGTACAGCCGGGTTCTCGTGGGATTTCCTCAGCGGCATACTGCGATCTACCTCATATATGGCGCTACCGCGCACCTCACGGTAGTCCAGCTCCCAACGCTCACCGGCGCTCAGAATGGGCTGGCCACCGCCGCCCACGCAGCCGCCCGGGCAGCCCATGATCTCGACAAAGTGGTAGCTGGCTTCCCCGCTCTTTATCCTGTCCAAAAGTTTCCTCGCATTGCCCAGACCGTGAGCAACCGCCACGTTAACCTTCACGCCGTCAATGTCTATGGTGGCCTCTTTTATGCCTTCGACACCGCGCACCTCAGTGAATTCTACATCTTTGAGCTCCCTGCCGGTCATAACCTCGTATACGGTCCTGAGAGCAGCCTCCATCACGCCACCCGTTGCACCGAATATAGCGCCGGCACCGGTGGAAATTCCGAGCGGATCATCGAAATCCTCATCGGGCATTGCAGCGAGGTTAATCCCCGCTTCCTTCAGCATCCTGGACAATTCCCTGGTGGTCAATACCACGTCCACATCCTGGTAACCGCTGGACCTCATTTCAGGCCGCTGGCACTCGTACTTCTTGGCGGTGCAGGGCATGATGGATACTACGAAAATTTTAGACGGGTCGATGCCGACCTTCTGGGCGTAGTATGTCTTGGCCACAGCACCGAACATCTGTTGCGGTGATTTGCACGTGGAGAGGTTCTCCAGGAATTCCGGATAATAGTGTTCGCAAAACTTTATCCAGCCAGGGCTGCAGGAGGTGATCAACGGCAGTTTACCGCCGTGCTGCAGCCTCTCAATGAATTCGTGACCTTCTTCCATTATGGTAAGGTCCGCTGAAAAATCGGTATCGAAAACCCTGTCAAACCCCATTCTCCTCAAGGCTGCAGGTATTTTCTTTGTCACAATGGCGCCTCTCCCCAGGCCGAACTCTTCGCCGAGGGATACCCTCACAGCCGGAGCAATTTGAACGATGACGTGTTTTTCGGGGTCTGCCAGAGCCTTCCACACCCTGTCGGTATCGTCCTTCTCCTTCAGGGCACCTACCGGGCAGGCCAGTATGCACTGTCCGCAATTGACGCAGGCCACATCGGCTAAACTCATGTCAAAGACTGGAGCTACCATCGTCTCAAACCCCCGGTGGTTGGGCGAGATAACGCCGACACCTTGCACCTTGTGGCAGGTGCTCACACAGCGGCGGCAGAGTACGCATTTTGAAGTGTCCCTGACTATCGATGGCGAAAAATCGTCGTATATGGACCGGTGTTTTTCGCCTTCAAAGTGGATCGACTTTATGCCCAGTTCCTCGGCCAGCTTCTGGAGCTCACAGTTCAGGTTCCTGATACAGGTAGGGCATTCCAAGTTATGATCGGACAGTAAAAGTTCTAGCGTAATTTTTCTGGACTCCCTCACGGCCGGGGTGTTGGTGAATACCTCCATACCTTCCGATACGGGATACACACAAGAAGCCTGGAGGGCTCTCGCGCCCTTCACTTCTACCACACACATCCTGCACGCCCCGATCTCGTTTATCTCCTTCAGAAAACACAGGGTGGGAATTTTTTTGCCAATCTTGCGGGCGGCCTCAAGTATGGTGGTGCCTTTCGGAACCTGAACTTTTTCGCCGTCTATCGTCAAAGTCACCATCTCCATATTTATCCTCCCCCTCTACCCTTTATTTCTTCTCTATAGCACCAAACCGACACCTTTCAAAACAGCTGTTGCACTTAATGCATTTTTCCCTGTTGATTGCATGCGGCTGTTTTCGCTCACCGGTAATTGCTCCGGCCGGGCATACCTTTACGCACAATCCGCAGCCCTTGCACTTATCCACGGTGATTTCGTAGGTTATCAAAGCTTTGCATGCTCCCGCAGGACATTTCTTTTCCCTGATATGAGCTTCGTATTCATCCCTGAAATAACGGAGCGTGGAAAGCACCGGGTTCGGTGCCGTCTGCCCCAGACCGCACAGGGCCGAAGCTTTAATATTTTTCGCCAAGGTCTCCAACAGCTCGATATCTCCCTCCCGGCCTTCGCCGTTCGTTATCCTCTCGAGGATTTCCAGCATCCTCTTTGTACCTATACGGCAGGGCGGGCACTTGCCGCAGGATTCGTCCTGGGTAAATGTAAGGAAGAATTTAGCTATATCGACCATGCAGGTATCTTCGTCCATGACTATCATACCACCGGAGCCCATCATGGAACCGGCCTGGGTCAGCGTATCGTATTCTATGGGCATATCCAGCAGCGACGCCGGTATGCACCCGCCCGAAGGGCCGCCGGTCTGTACCGCCTTGAATTTTTTGCCGTTAGGAATCCCCCCGCCGATATCGTATATTACCTCTCTGAGCGTGGTTCCCATCGGGATTTCCACAAGACCGGTATTGTTTATTTTACCGCCGACGGCGAACACTTTTGTCCCCTTGCTCCTCTCGGTCCCTATGCTGGCAAACCAGTCGGCTCCGTTGAGGATAATCGGCGGGATATTGGCGAAGGTCTCCACGTTGTTGATCAGGGTCGGTTTGCCCCACAATCCCTCAATTGCCGGGAATGGCGGTCTGGGCCTCGGTTCACCTCTACGTCCTTCTATAGATGCCAGTAATGCAGTCTCCTCACCGCATACGAAAGCTCCCGATCTGAGGCGCAGGAAAATGTCGAACTCGAAGCCGGTACCCAGGATATTTTTCCCCAGAAGGCCCCTTTCCCTGGCCTGCTCTATTGCTATCTCTAGCCTTTTTACCGCCAGCGGGTATTCGGCTCTAACGTAAATATAGCCTTCCTTTGCTCCTATAGCATAACCGGCAATGGCCATCGCTTCTAGCACCGTATGAGGATCTCCCTCGAGAATGCTCCTGTCCATGAAAGCGCCTGGATCCCCTTCGTCGCCGTTGCAGACGACATACTTGACGTCACCGGGCGCATCCTTGGCAAACTGCCATTTCTTGCCGGTGGGGAAGCCTCCGCCTCCCCGGCCCCTCAGCCCCGACCTGGTTACCTCGTCGATCACCTGCTGGGGGGTCATTTCGGAGAGAACCTTTGCCAGCGCCCTGTAACCGTCATTGGCGATGTATTCCTCGATATTTTCAGGGTTGATAAGACCGCAATTTCTGAGAGCAACTCTTTTCTGCCTCTTGTAGAATTTGATGTCGGTAAGGGCCCTCATCCTTTCTTCAACATCACGTTCCTTGTAAAGCAGTCTTTCCACGATGCGACCCTTCACCAGGTGTTCTTCCACGATTTCCGGCACATCTTCGGCTTTGACACGGCAGTAATAGGTTCCCTCGGGGTATATGATTATGTTGGGCCCCAGTTCGCATAGCCCGAGGCAGCCGGTCAGCAGGACCTTTACCTCTCCGGAAAGGCCGTGTTTTTCTATTTCTTTTTCAAAAGCATCCATAACTGATTCGCTGCCTGAGGCTGTACATCCCGTTCCCCTGCACACTAGAACATGAGCCCTGTAGATCTCCATGTCTACACCTCCAAACTGCTAAATGTTAGATTATATATTCGGTATTACCCATTCGTCGATAACCTGGTTGTTTACAATATGCCTTGCCACAATCTGCCTGGCCTTGTCGGCATCCACGTTAACGTAAGTGACCTTAGGCTGGTTGGGCTTTATGACATCCACCAGCGGCTCGAACCTGCACATGCCTATACAGCCGGTCTCTGTAACTATTACGTCAGAAATATTGCGCTTCTTCAATTCATCAAGAATCGCCAGCAACACCTGACGGGCTCCCGCTGATATACCGCAGGTGCCCATACCTACCACGATTCGCGTCTTGTTTTCATTTTCTTTCCTTAAATTTATCAATTCGCGCGCCTGCTCGCGGATTTTTTCAAGTTCTTCTATAGACTTAATTACCCCCATCCTTCGGCACCTCCATTAATTTCCTTTAAATTGTCGCTTATGAATTTTCTTATCCAGTCAACTACCAGGGGGTTATTTACCGGCACGTCTTGAAGTCTTTTTCTTATTTCCCTTAAATGGAACCGGAACAACCTACCGTCTATCACGTGCCTGTAAATAAAATCAACATCCGGATGAAGCGCCACCAGTGACGCCACAGTGCCGGCCATATTTCCAAGAGGCTGCAGGTCTATATGGCTTTTTTTAAACCACGCCTTTACCACAGTCCCCTCACCGGGGCGTGAATGTACTGTCACGTCACCTCCGGCGGTTTTCGCGGCTTGAGCCAGCAGCGGAAGGCCGAGACCCACCTTTCTGGTAGTTCTGCTTGTGAAAAACGGGTCTAACGCTTTTTTTGCGGTTTCTTCATCCATTCCCATGCCGTTATCGCGTATCTCGATTGCTAAAAGATCCTTTTTCGAGTCTTCCACTATCTTGATCTCAACCACCGTTGCACCGGCATTTAAGGAATTTTCTACTATGTCCATTACATGCAGGGATAGTTCCTTCATGGCCGTTACTCGTAGTTTTTCAGTATCTCCGGTACTCTGTCCGGCGTTAGCCTTCCGTAAACGTCGTCATTGATCATCACTACCGGAGCAAGACCGCATGCGCCCACGCACCGGCAGGCTTCCAGAGAAAATTTCAAATCTTCGGTCGTTTCCCCGACTTTTATCTTCAGCTCCTGCTCAATCCTGTTAAGAACCTTATCAGCCCCCTTTACGTAACACGCGGTACCCAAACATACCCTTATCTGGTATTTGCCCCGGGGTTTCAGGTTGAAGAACGAGTAAAAGGTAATGGTGCTGTAAACTTCGCTCAACGTGACATCGAGAGCCTCGGCTACCCTTATCTGCACTTCGAGGGGGAGGTATCCTACAATCCTCTGAGCTTCCTGCAGGACCTGTAACAGCACTCCCTTCTGACCTTTATATTTTTTCAACATTTCATCGACCTTCTGGAGTTTTTCTTGAAACTCTAGGTCTTTTTTTACAGCGAATTGCATATTGACCAACCCTCCCGTGATACAATGAATTTGTTAAAAATTTCACAAGTTTTGTATATTAAAAAAGCTACTCCTTTGCGACAACCCTCCTACCATCTATGCCCATAAAGGCTCTTTTTATTTCCTTAAAAGTTGGCTTCTCCAAAAGGAAATACGTCTTTTGGAAAATCATATCCTTCAGACAGTGAGCATCGGAAGAAAAGATCACCGGGTATCTACTAAATACACCGGGGAATTCACTCTCTCTTCTTTAAGGGCAATGTTCCTTGAAAATTCCACAGCATCGGGTTTAAGGTATTCGGGTATAAACCCCAACTGGCCAAAAATGCTGAAAGCTCTTCTATCCACATGGGCGGGTATGAAAATTCCTCCGAGCTCTATTACCTTTTTTGAGATTTCATCTACCGAGAGGGTAACTGACGCTAAGAGTAGCTTTTCTACTTCATCTGTTACGTTTCCCCGGAAATCGACCACATGCTGGTGGCAAATATTCCGGCCGTTTTTTCATTTGGAAGATAGCGCACCTATAATCTTAGTGCCCAAAAGTTTTGCCATGTTGAGGATGTTGGGAGGAACCATCTCCGGATCGGCGCACGGCGAAAGGCATGTATGCACGTGAAGGTCTGCGGGAAATTCCTTCAGCATTTTTTCCTGCTCCTGGACAGTAAATTATATAACATGCCACATATTTCGTATACCGGTTTCTCCGAAGAAAATACGGGTATATTTTCCTCTTCAGCTTTCTTTATGGTATTTTCCTCTATCTCAGCGCCCTCTGCCACGATAATCCCGGAAAGTCCCAGGAGTGAAGCCACTGCAACTATATTAGGATGACTCTGTATGGTAATCCATACCTGATTTTCCGTGGCATGGCCCATGACCCAGCTCAAGAGATCCGAGGCATAACCGCCTACAACGGGCCTATCTAGAGTTGTCCCTCTAGTTACAAGTTTTAGCGATAATTCCTTCTGCAGATCACTCAAGGTCACGCTTCCTCACCCCTCTCACTCTTCCATTGTAGGAGGTAATTTCTGCATCAGATCCAGGACTTCCTCCACCAGCTGCCTGACCTTTTCTCTGAGCTTGAATATACAGTCGGTTTCTTTGGCCCGTCCCTGCACTATGTCTTTTGCTAGAGATCTGCAGTTAGGACACCCGCAGCTGCCGCAATCGAGCCCGGGTAATTCTTTCAGCGTTTTTTCGAGAATCTCCATCTTCTGGATGGCTTTGGCTATGTCTTCGTCGAGTTTAAGAGACGGTGTAGGCTTATCTCTTCTTCGAAATCGTAATATCCCTTTACAAAATATTTTACCACAGATGTCTCATCGATTCTGGTATTAGTTCCAAGTTTTTCAACGAGCTTCCTTAATTTAACCTTTGCTACAAAGCGGTTTTCGACGGTCAGCGCTCCGCCTATGCAGCCACCGCTGCACGCTTGTAGTTCTAAATAATCTATATCAGAAAGTTTGTTCAATTCTATTTCTTCCAGGACGTCGATGCAATTGTGTATTCCATCAACCGCTAGAAGATTACCGATCCCGAGGGCTGTATTCTCACCCCTCTATATATGAAGGGGTTATGTTGAAAAACATTTTCCCCCTGTAGGCGTGAATCACTATATTCATTTCGGCTTTTAATCCGGCCTCGTACAAGAGACCGCAGCTTTCGTAAATGGGATATTCGGAGCGAAGGAGCCGAAGGCTATTTTCCCTCGCCAGCTCGATTACGTCCCGGGTCGGGCACTTGCCCCTTACAAAAATTATAGCGGCAAATTCGGACATACTGGCTGTCTGTATTATCTGCTTATGAGTGAGACCGGTGAGGAGAACCGCGTTCTTCTTGGTATCCGCCAAAATATCACTTATCAGGTCAGCACCGCAGGCGTTAGTCACCTCCGCCTCAAGGTCCCCGTCATCTCCCATTAGCACTTCGGCCCGGAGAATTTCCTTTATCTTTTTCAGCTTCATCTGGTTTCCCCCAGATGATACGTCAGATACTCAAGCTGGGACGCCAGGTCTACACGCCTGAGCACCACATCCTCAGGCACCGTTACATTTACCGGTGCGAAATTTATAATGCCCTTTATGCCGGCTTTGACCATCAAATCGATCACTTCCTGGGCTGCAGCAGCCGGCACCGCCACTATCCCGAGCTCGATGTTGTATTCCTTTACCTTTTCACTGAGTTCCTCCATTGACCGCACTTCCAGGCCGGCAATCTTTTTGCCGATTTTCTCCGGATCCGCATCGAAAATACAGGTTATATCAAAACCTCTCTCCGCAAACCCCTTATAAAGTGAAAGAGCGGTTCCGAGATGCCCGGCACCTACTATTGCAACGGACCAGCGTCTATCGAGGCCCAGTATCTTCATTATATAATTGTATAATTCTCTAGGGTTGTATCCTACACCTCTGGTACCGAACTCCCCGAAATAAGCCAGATCCTTTCTTACCTGAGCGGGAGTAACACCTGTAGCCTTCGCTATCTGCTGGGAAGAGACCGTTGTGACTCCTTTTTCGTCAGCTTCTTTCAGAAATCTCGAATAAGATGTAAGCCTTCCGATAGTGGCCTCAGGTATTTTGAACTTCTTGAACAAATTTAACCACTCCCTATACATTGATTCTAGCACGATGAATAGATTTTTTTCAATATTTTTTAGTGAAAAGAATCACATGTTTATTGATTTTTTTTGCAATTTTTTTAATAACTTTTCGCCTACTGCTGTTTTAATACAAAATCCTCGTTGATTATCTGGAAATTATATTTTTCCACCCCGGAGGTAATGTATACTTCCCTGTCGGCCGTTACAAAAATCGCCTCAATACCAGGAAGGTTTTCCACCAGCCTCATTCCATCCTTCAAACCCAGTGAAAAAGCTGCGGTGGAAAGGGCATCAGCGTCAATCGAGCTATCGGAAATTATAGTTACACTCACTAGCCCATTTTCAACGGGATAACCCGTAGATGTATCGAGAATGTGATGGTACCTTTTCCCTTCTTCCTCAAAAAACCTTTCGTATACACCGGAGGTAACCAGGGTCTTGTCCCAAACTTCCACAGTCGCAAATATATCACCCCTTGTCTCGGCAAAAGGATCCTGGACACCTATCTTCCACGGCTCACCGTTCGGCTTTTTGCCGAGCACGTATACGTTACCCCCAAGGTCAGCAACCGCGCTCCTTACCCCTTTTTCCTTTAATATTCGAATAACTTCGTCGGCAGCGTAACCCTTGGCTATGGCTCCCAGGTCTATTCTCATCCCGGGCCTTTTCAACATCACGCCATGATTTTCCTCATCCAGTAAAACGTCCCTGTAGTTGATAAGCGAAAGAGCACTTTTAATCTCTTGTTCTTCGGGGACCCGGGCATTTTCCGTACCTATACCCCACAGTTTTACAAGAGGCCCGACGGTTATATCGAACCTTCCTCCGGAAAGCTCTGAAAAGTAAAGTCCTCTTTTTATAACGTAAAAGGTGTCAGGACTAACTTTGAAATATTCCCTGCCAGCCGCCTTATTTATACCGGTAACCTCGCTGTCTTCAGCGCTGGCATTCATTTTCTTCTCGATTTCGCTTATCCTGTCGAAAGCCGCGTCGATGGCTTCCGATGCGCCGCTTCCGTAAGCTGATATCTTTATCATCGTATCCAGCATAAAATTTGTTTTCACAACGGGCTTGTCCTGACTCCTGCTACAAGCTGCAAGGAGGATAATAGCAGCAAAAAGAAAAACTGTTATTTTAAGTTTTTTCATCTGACCTGCGGCAAATTTGCCGCCCCCACCTCCCTTTCGAATTTCTTACATTCATTATATCAATAAATCGACGCCCTATAAATATTTTTTTAAACAAAATAATGACTTCTAATAAATTGCTATTGCAGCAGCTGACTGTACATTGTGATTTTGTCAATTGTTATCCTCATAGCTTTGGCCTGTCTGATGAGAAAATTGTAACGGGCAAGGGCGGCTTCCATCCTCGAAAGGGCGGCATCTACCTCCTCGGGGTCGTTTTGCACCCACTGAAAAGCTTTTTCAGCCAGCTGCATTTCCTGTTTGGCCTTTTCGATTTCCTCGAGGAGAATTCGCTCCAGTTCGGCGGAACCGCCGTTAAATCCTTTTTTCATAAAATGCCCCCTCCTATTTTATGTATATTCAATAGAGGGGGCAAAACTTTAATCTATTTTTTCAATAAACTCCTGACCTTTCCGATTAAATACAGGGAGCCCGCGAAAACTATCACATCACTGGCCCCGGCGATTTCATAGGCCGTATCGATGGCCTCCTCTACCTCTTCTCTGACATAAATTTCGGGCATTTTTTCGAGATTCAAGCTTTTAATCGATCCTTCCAATTCATTCGGCTCCAGTGCTCTGGGGCTGTCGGGCCGGGTGGCGACCACAGCATCCGCTACCGGGATTATCTCTTCCAGCATCTTCAAGTAATCCTTATCTTTTAAAATACCTATTACAAGAATCACTCTTTTTCCCGGGAAATATTTTAAAATCGCGCTTTTAAGCACACCAACCCCTGAAGGATTGTGGGCGCCATCGATAAGCACATCAGGGTTCCGACCCATGATTTCCAGCCTACCGGGCCAGCGGGCTTCTAAAAGGCCTTTTTCTACCGCTTGCCTAGTTATATTTATACCGTAATGCTCAAGAGCTTCTACTGAAGCCACCGCCGTTGCGGCGTTATCTAGCTGGTGGTCTCCCAGCAGTTTTATCTTCAGGTTATCGTAAGTGTTTCTTGACGTCTGAAGGCTGAAAACCTGACCTTCAAGCCCCCAGTCCAAAAGGCGGTATCTCGTTTTTTCTTCTACCTTCACCAGCGGGCAGTTTTGTTCACGGCAGGTGTCCTCTATAACCCGCATCGCTTCCGGTTCCTGTGGGGCGGTGACCACCGGCACCCCCTGTTTGATTATGCCGCATTTTTCACGAGCTATCTCTTCCAGGGTATTCCCCAGGTACTGCTGGTGGTCGTAGCTTATAGAAGTAATTACGCTGACCAGAGGGGTAACCACGTTGGTGGCGTCGTACCTGCCGCCCATGCCCACTTCCAGCACCAAAAAGTCCAGGTTCTGCTCTTTGAAGTACATAAAGCCGAGAGCGGTCACAACCTCAAATTCGGTGGGTACACCCCATCCCCTGGCCTCCATTTCACGAATTGCTTTACGGACCTTTTCGGTGAGCCGGGCAATGTCCTCGTCGGGTATATTCCGGCCGTTCACCCTTATCCTCTCGTTAAACACCTCCAGATACGGCGAAGTATACAAACCCACCCTGTAGCCGGCGGCCCTCAGTATGGAATCTATCATGGCGCAGGTGGACCCCTTGCCGTTGGTGCCCGCCACGTGAATTATTTTGATACCCTCATGGGGATTACCCAGGAGTTGCAGGAGCCTCGTAATTTTTTGAAGCCCCAGCTTTATGCCGAATCTGTTCATACCGTGGATGAACTCCAGAGCTTCACGGTAACTCAGCATAGGGTTAGCTCCCCTTCCCATATCGTTATATAACAAAGATTATCCAAGTTCGGTCAGTGTTTTCAGCCGTTCCTCCACCCGCTTCAGCATCTCGATGTAATCCTTTTCCTTCTGCTTTTCCTTTTCGACGACTTCCCGTGGAGCCTTTGAGAGGAAACCGTGGTTTGCGAGTTTTTTCCTGACGGTGCTAATCTCCTTCTCGAGAGACGCCCTTTCTTTCTGAAGCCTTGCGATTTCCGAATCCAGGTCCACGAGGCCTTCCATTGGGATAAAGATTTCCGCTCCCCTTATGACGCAGCTCATAGCTTTCCCGGGCGCGGGGTCTTCCTCGGAAATGAAATCCGTTTCCGAAACCCTGGCAAGGGTGTGGATAATGTCGATGTTTTGCTTTAAAAGTTTCAGCGTCTCTGAATCCCCCGCTCTTACCACGGCCTTGGCTTTCTTAGCCGGCGGTACGTTCATCTCAGCCCTGATGTTTCTAATACCCCTTACGGCCTCCATGAGGATCTCCATGTCGCCTGCATCTTCAAACTTCCATTCGGGCCTGAATTCGGGCCAGGCCGACACCATTATACTTTCGCCTTCGTGGGGCAGGTGCTGCCATATCTCTTCGGTGATAAACGGCACGAAGGGGTGCAGCAGCCTCAAAACCCTCTCCAGCACGGTATAAAGGACTCGCTGGGTCCTCTTTTTCGCGTTTTCGTCGTCCCCGTAAAGGTCTATCTTGGCCATTTCGATATACCAGTCGCAGAATTCGCTCCAGAAAAAGTCGTAGACCTTCTGGGCCGCTATGCCCACTTCAAATTTGTCCAGGAACTCCGTAACTTCTGAAGTCACATCGTTTAGCCTGGACAGGATCCACCGGTCTTTAAGCGATAGATTTTCCAATTCCGGTTCTCCGGGCTCGAAGCCCTCCAGGTTCATCATGACGAACCGGGAGGCGTTCCATATCTTGTTCGCAAAGTTGCGGCTGTGCTCTGCCTTTTCCCAGGAGAACCTTATATCGTTTCCAGGAGTGTTGCCGGTGCACAGAGCAAACCTGAGGGTGTCGGCGCCGTACTTTTCTATGACCTCCAGGGGATCTATGCCGTTGCCCAGAGATTTGCTCATCTTGCGGCCTTGGGCGTCCCTGACAAGGCCCGTTATAGCCACGTACTCGAAGGGCTCCTCCTTCATGAACTCCATAGCCATGAATATCATGCGGGCTACCCAGAAGAATATTATGTCGTAGCCGGTAACCAGCGCGGAAGTCGGATAAAAATACCTGAGGTCCTCTGTGTCGTCGGGCCAGCCCAGCGTCGAGAAAGGCCAGAGGGCCGAACTGAACCAGGTATCGAGCACGTCCGGGTCCTGTTCCAGGGAACTTCCGCCGCATTTTGAGCATTTTACGGGCGTTTCCCTCGCCACGATGGTCTCTCCGCAATCCTGGCAGTACCACGCGGGAATCCGGTGGCCCCACCAGAGCTGCCTCGAAATGCACCAGTCGTGAATGTTTTCCAGCCAGTTTATATATATTTTGGTGAACCTGTCGGGGACGAACTTCACCCTGCCCTGCTTTACCACTTCAATGGCAGGCTCGGCCAGAGGCTTCATCCTGACAAACCACTGCTTGGAGACCATCGGTTCCACCACGGTGTGGCAGCGGTAGCACTGGCCCACGCTGTGGGTCAGGTCTTCGATCTTTTCCAGTAAACCCTTTTCTTCCAGTTCTTTAATTATGGCTTTCCGGCACTCGTACCTGTCGAGGCCTTCAAACTTTCCGGCGTTTTCGTTCATGCGCCCTTCTTCGTCCATGACCTTGATTATCGGGAGTTCGTGGCGCAGACCCATCTCGAAATCGTTGGGATCATGGGCGGGAGTTACCTTCACCGCGCCTGTCCCGAATTCCATATCCACGTAGTCGTCGGCGATGATCGGGATTTCCCTGTTCACCAGCGGCAGAACGACGGTCTTGCCGATGTATGCTTTGTACCTTTCATCCGCCGGGTGCACGGCCACGGCCGTATCGCCCAGTATGGTCTCGGGGCGGGTGGTCGCCACGGTTATGTGGCCCGAGCCGTCGCTGAAGGGATACCTCACATGGTAGATCTTATCATTTCTCTCCTCGTGCTCTACCTCTATGTCCGAAAGGGTCGTCTTACACGTCGGACACCAGTTCACGATGTAGTCGCCGCGGTATATGAGGCCCTTTTCGTATAGCCTTACGAACACTTCGCGCACTGCGCGGCTGAGCCCCTCGTCCAGGGTGAACCTGAACCTGGACCAGTCGCAGGAAGCGCCTAGTTTTTTCAGTTGGTTCACTATGGTGTCGCCGTACTTTTCCTTCCAGGCCCACACCCTTTCCAGGAACTTTTCCCTGCCGAGATCGTACTTGGACAGCCCCTCTTCTGCCAGCTGCTCCTTCACCTTGGCTTCTGTGGCGATTCCCGCGTGATCGGTGCCGGGTAACCACAGCGTCGGGTAGCCCTGCATCCTCTTATACCTTATCAGGATGTCCTGGATGGTGTTGTTGAGGGCGTGCCCGATGTGGAGGTGACCGGTTACATTTGGCGGCGGAATAACTATGGTGAAGGGTTCCTTCTCCGGATCAATTTCCGCGCGGAATAAATTCTGTTCTTCCCAGAATCTGTACCATTTATCCTCCACATTTTTTGGGTCGTAAACGGAAGGGATATTGGTGAAATCCATTCTTCCTCCTCCTTTAAAAAATGTAAAAACTTAAAAGGCCTTTCGCCCTGATTTAAGGACGAAAGGCCTTTTTCGCGGTACCACCTTAGTTCCCGGACTTTCAAATCCGGGCTCTCGAAAATATAACGGAAAAACCGGCCCCGGCTACTTTTTCACCGGGACGGCTCAGGGGCGACCTTCGAAAGCTACCCTTAAGAAGGCTTTCACCCGGCGGCCTTCCTCTCTTTTATAAGGGTTGGCTTTCTACTCCTCCCCGTCAACGCCTTTGCACTCTCTATTTTTATGTATATTTTACCTTCAGGCTATTGCTTTGTCAAGAGCGCCAAAAGAAGAACTTGTCCGTGCAAACGCTGAGCCAATTCATAGAGTCGGGCACCTACATGCTGGACTCCGTTCTTGAGGCTTCCATATATGCTGAGCTACCGCTGCCTATTGTTCAAAAAGCCTCTAAATCATTCATTATTTCTTCCATAGTATTAACCACATCTTCAGCCAAATCTACGGCTATAGTAGCTATTTCCCTGTTGTACACTCGTGCAGGAATACTGTCCGGCAGGCCGTTAGGATACCTTGTTGGAATGTAATAACCGTCTAGTATAGACCATTTTTCGCACTTTTCTCCTATTTTTTCATTATACTGGGCGGCTCTTCGGGCTAATACGTTCACCGAATGGCCCAGGACTATAGTTTCCCCCATAGCATATAAAAGAGCTTTAATGGCTTTTTCAGCCACCTGCTGGGCTAAAAAGCACGCGATATGATAGCCACCTTGTTCGGCCAGGACTCTGGCCCACTTTAAGTCTTCTTTTGCCTGTTCCAGCCATCTCTTACCCTCTTCCATTCCCGACCTTCTCATACAGCACCCTCCCCTCGGCAGCGGCTTTTTTGAAAAAAGGCTTTTTCTTAACAGTTTGCCATTCTTCAGGCGTATAAACCAGTATATCCGCAGCTACTCTAGGAGCGACTTTTCTATAGATAAAACCTATCCGCTCGATAAATGGTAGATCGCTCTTTAAAACCACTATGATGTCGAGGTCGGTTAAAAGGTCTTTGCGCCCCGCAGCATAAGAACCAAAGAGCAGTATTTTTTCCGCACCGAGCTTTTTAAGCTCTGCTGTAATCCTTTCTAGTTCACTTTCTAACAAAGCTTTGTATTCTTTTTCCGCCCTTTTTATGTCCATGCACATCATTCCCGAAAGAAATAATTGTGGGGCTAATTATGTTTCATATTAGCATAATAACGATTTTTTGTAAATAAAAGCCTTTTTTCTGCTATCCTTATTTTTTTTAGTCAATTTTTGGGCAGCCCGATATCCTTTGAATGAACATATGTTATCGATAAGATGAAATGTAATAACCCCGGTAATGAAGTTACGAAAGAAATTAAACCCCTCAACCTTATTGAATAAAAGTCTAATGCATTCAGGGAGAATAAAAAGACCATTATATAGATCAATAAAACCATGGAAATCTTAATTGCTTTTTTTAACTGTTTAGATAAAGTTAAAAGGATGAAGGAAGGGAAGGAGAAAAACAAAATAAAAAATGAGGGAAGAAAAAGCAGGATGGTAGTAATGTCCGTAAAAAGAGGAAACATATTATTTTCATATTTGGGCCAAAATTTGTAGACTAAAAGAGAGCAAATCAAAACGGAAATAGTGTAAAGAACTTTCAAGCAATTCCCTCCAAGTTTTGCAGTGTTTGGATTAATTCCCCTTCTTAAATATCCGGTTAAAAAATCCCAGCAGTTCATCGCCGGAAATTTCGTATCTATATCTTTCGTTTTCATCCGAAATAACCCTGAACCCCAGCCTACGATGAAGCAAAACCGAAGATTTGTTGTTTTTATGGGCAGAACTGAAAACTTATTTCGGATGATTCGATAATATTTCTCTGTAGCCTTTTTGTAATATCTCGCGCAAAATTGAGCTTCTTTTGTACGCAGGATGTACCTGTATCGACATCACATTCCAGCAGTCTTCAGAAAGAGGCATATACTCCAGATAAGCAGCCAGAATATCGCTCCCCAGACCAGGATAAACCTAGCCCTTTTTCAATTTCTCTGACAAGGTCATTCTTTCGTCTCTCGGGATCAAACTCTATGCCTAATTCCTTTAATATCGGGCTCATGTTTATCCTATCAAGCTCCACTATTTTTCCCAGATTCATGAGGTAAAATTCCCTTCCACTTTAACAAAAAAAGAGCAAAAATTGCAGCAAAGGAATCTACAAATTCATTGTCTCTGCTTCCATAGGCTATTTCTGCCAATCTTTTCTATATTCCACTTCATTTTTATAAATCGGAATATCGTTAACAAAAGCTATTATTTCATCACCTTTTTTCATTCTCAACTCTTTTTTTCTTTCTTATAGCTACCTATTCTGGTCTTTAATATAAACCGCCATTTCAATCCGCCCGAAAAACCAACATTTTTAATTTCTTCGACTTTAAAAGAGAAATAACGGCAATCAGGCATAAGAAACTCAGCGGCATTACGAGATAGGTATAATATATACCCGATCTATCCGTAAAAAACCCCAGCAGAGGGGCCGAAGCGGCTACAAAAAGGCCCATCAATAAATTGTGAAAAGAGAGTATCGTGGCACGTATTTTCGAAATAATGGACTCATTCAGGCGTCTGAAGATATAAGGGGAAGCTATACCTCTAATTGCATAGAAAACTAAAAGCAAAGGCAAGCTGAAATACAAATACTTAATTTGACTCATCAATATTATAAACAGGAACAATGCTATACATATATAAAGCTGGCCTTCATTTTTAAACAAATCGGTTATCTGCCTGCTTTTTCTGGAAAAGAATCATGCAGTCAAATTGAAAATACATACCAGCGCTCCGAAGTATTGCGGCGGCACTTTATTTAAATATAAATATGTCTGTTCGATGTTTTTGGCCAAATGTATAAAGGATAGAATTCCAATAGAAAAGAGGGACAAGAATAATATGTCGGCGTTTTTAAATATAAATTTTCCGCTTTCTTCGATGATTTGAGAATAGGACAACTTGGCTTCCGGTTTTTTCGCCTTCCAAACTTATATTTGCCAGACCGAGCGCCAACAATGATGGAATATTAGGAATATAAAGGTGAGATATAAAGGATAATAGATGCTTTTCGTATATAGAAAACCTGCTGTCAGAGAAGTAATCGCCATAGCGTAATAAACCCATGACATTATGCTGCCGTCAATTTGTTGAAACTTATCTCTCATATTATTTTCATTTAAAAAGTCATACAAATAAGCGTTGTCCGCACCCGATATAAAAGTAGCTCCAATCGAAAATATCACTATCCCGACAACAAAGAATAGATAATTTTGACCGATTATAAAAAATATGACTGCAATCGCTTGGAAAAATGCTCCAAAAAACAAACTGTATTTTATGCCAAACTTATCCGCTACAGCGCCACCCGGAACCTCAAAGAAAGTTATGGTTAAAGCTGAAAAGGTCTCCAGGAACATTATTTGGGTAACGTTCAAACCGTGTGCGAACAAATAAAGTATAATAATAGCATCCATGAATAACGCCTTCGTAAAAACACTGTACAGGGTAAATTTCATTATGTGTTTCTTTCAATCCCCATTTAATACCCCCTTATGTTAAAGATTGGTTTTTAAATTTCGGCACAAATCTGTAAATTCCTTTTTTAGGTAAGGGAAATTTTATCACAGATTGTTTTTTTCACATTGTTGTAAGCTCCTCTTTTGGTAAAAGCTCTTCATGAGTCCCAACTTCAACAATTTCTCTTTTATGTAAGACCATCACTTTTGTCACAATTTTCAAGGTCAAAAGTCTGTATGAGCAATTATCAAAACGGTTTTGTCAGCCGGCAGGTTATAATCGTATTTTTTCGAATTTTTTATATATACCAATTCCCAATGATTCTCTAAAATCATAAAAATATCTTACCCAATATTCCAACAGAAGCATGCCACAGCATACCGGGAATAACACTCCTTGTTCTTAAATATAAATATCCCCATATAAGACCTGTAGGCTGTTCGAAGCTAAACACATCCAATAAAGCGTGCCAAAGACTGTAATTGTATTGTATGACCATAGAAGGAACATGGCTTGCACTAAAAATTATTGAAGAAATAACTAAAGCATTGAGCGAATTCTTTAATATAACTTCTAATCGCGGAAGTAAAAAACCTCTATAAAACAATTCTTCGGGTAAACCGTTTATAAATATATGAATAAGATATACAGCTATAAGCAACTTATAATCAGATATTTTAAATCCTTCATAGATACCTAACAATACACTTAATGCCATAAGCACAAAGGTAAGCTTCCAGTACCCTCTATTAAAACCCATTTCTCTAAGTTTATAGCCCATTAGTAGGTAGATTAATATAATGGGAATTGTTATCAATATTGTAACTGTAATAGCATTCATGAGTTCTCCAGATAGAACTGTTAATGTTTTATAATTCAATAAGAAAATATTTCGCATAAATTCTCGAAAATTATGTACTTTACTTGCAAAAGCAGCATTCTTGACGTAATTATGTACCAAAACAGCTATTATTAACTCATATACAAAAAATATAAATCCGACACATAACTCTAATTTGGGATTTTTTATCTTAACAGACTTAGGTGAATCTTCGGTCATAATCCTGATTATTTAATAATACAACTAAGTTCTTCAGGGCTACAACCAATCCCTGAAAACCCTTCAAACCAAATGTTACTGCTAATCCTACGATTATATAACCCAAAAGCAACGGTGTTTCTTTTAATCTCTTATAAAAATGAAGCATAATATTTAATACTTTTCCATCCAATAAAGAAGAAATATTATTCACTAACCTTCCTCCTAAAACAGCTTCTTAATTTTAAATTACCATCACCAAAGTAAAGCATTACTTATGGAACAGGACGAAAAACGGGGACGGGCTCTATTGATAACCGCTGGAGGCCTCGATGTCAAGGGGAGGCAGAGCCCGGCGATAGTGTATCCTTGACACCTAAAGGGCCGGAGGCGGTATAATAGGCCAAGCGATGGTGATAGAATCACCTGGTTCTAGCCAGAGGGATTTTTACACAAAAAAATTGGACTTGATCATCATAGAAGGATGAAATTTGCATGAAATATTTTGCAACCTCATTAAAAATTATCAAAATAATGTTTTTGATTTTTAGAATGACGGGACAATTCTAACATAGTTTCAACCCAATAATTATCATGTATGTTTCCTAGCTCTTCTGGACTTTTACCTTCTATAGTGTTATTGATAACTGACGTCCAGAGTTCACTTACTTCTTTTGCATATTGAAACAGCTCTGTATTATCCTCATTTAAAGAAACAGAATAATTGCCGTTTGCATGCCTTTTTATATTCAGTAAGTAATACTGAATTCTCTCGGCTATATATGCTGTATAATCATTTATTTGTGAAGACTTTGCTCTACCCAAGGTTCTAACAAAATAATTTGCTTCCTGAGAATAGTTAATAATATTAGCGTAATTATAAATAAGCTGATCAACTTCCGATTCGGTAAAATACTTTTTGCTAAAACCTGATTGGAGAATTTCATTATTACTGAGTATTGAGGAAGATAGTAAATACATCGTTGTATATAGTTTATCGGAAAATAAATTTTCATATTTTATGTTCTCCTGTCTTTGATTATAAACAAAAAAGCCTAATAGAATAGAGATAATTATTAACATAATTATGAAAAAATTTTTGTTCATTAATGCCTCACCTAATTAAATATAGCATTCTATTTAGCCCCCTAATAGAATTGGAGAAAAAGTTTGATAATGTTACAATGTTAATTAGGGGGTATGAAATTGAAAAAGAAACGTTATGACCAAGAATTTAAGGAGCAAGTTGTAAGAGAATGCCAGGAAGTTGGTAATATTGCGTTAGTGGCTAGAAGACATGGACTCTCCAAAAATACGGTATATAACTGGCTTCAAGCAACAAGAAAGAATGGTTCTGTTATCCCTCTGCCACGCGATGTAAACCAAAGGCTTTTAGAGGCAGAAAATAGGCTAGAAAGTTTAGCTAGGGAGAATGACCAGCTAAAAAGACTTGTGGCGGAAAAAGAACTAGAACTGGCTATTTTAAGAGAATTGCGGGATCGAGTAAACCCTCAGTAGCCGACAAAGTCGCAATTGCCAAAAGGTGGGTGGCGAAAGGATATAGTTTCTACTAACGTTCTTGCTTTTCGTCAGCCTTACACCATCCACCTTTTACGCATATGTAGCAAATATGTAGGCACCGACTATAACCGCCGATGTTGTTTTTTGCAAGAGGAAATTCCCCATTTTTGCAAAGAGTTTTCCCCAGGCACCGGTGGGGAATTTTTATGTTAACTTAACTGCCTCATGAGTGATTGCCTCATCCGGTAGCTTTGACCATCAAAGATCAATAGGTAACTGTGGTGTATTAGCCGGTCAATCATTGCTGCTGTCATCTGCTCATCGTAGAAAATGCTCGCCCAGCGGCTGAATTCCAGGTTAGTGGTAATTACTACACTGCGACGTTCATAGCAGTCCGAAATCACCTGAAAAAGTAGCTGCGCTCCTTCGCGGTCCAAAGGAACATAGCCCCATTCGTCGCAGATCAGAAGATCCGGTTTGGAAAGCTGTTTCAGTAACCCGGAAAGTTCACCTCCCTTCCTGGCTTCTACCAGCCGGTTTACCAGTGCTGCAGTGCGACAAAAACTTTACGCTGAATCCTTTTTTACAGGCCTCCACACCGATGGCTGTGGCAAGATGGGTTTTGCCGGTTCCCACGTTGCCGTAAAGGATCAGGTTTTTCTTTTCTTAAAATCCTCCAGCTTTTCAAACCCGGGGACCGGGACAAGGAAGTTGCGCCGGTGGTATCCCACCTTGTTTTCCACATTACCCTTTTCGTGGCCGGAAGTAGGGTTACAGAATACCGCTTCAAAACCATAGTGCTGCTTGAATCTCAGGAAGGCGTCGGTTAGTTTTCGCTCACCATTCTTCAAGAATTTCACAATAGTGCTGGCGTTATCGAACCATAGCTTATGAGGCACTCCACCAATATGTTCAAATATGTTCTTAAGTCCCTGAAACAGGCATTCCTGGTTTTCTCCCTTGAAGAGCTGAGTATAGCCCGCGTTACTGTAGGGAAACGACAGGTTCAGATAAAAGCCGTGGTATAGCGTCCCGTTTTCGTAAAAGTCTGCTTCGCCGAAATCCACCTGCGCTTCACCCGGGATATGTTCCAGCGGCAGACGGCATGAGTTGTCCTGGTACAATTCTTTTTTTCTCATGGCCACGTAGCCTGCTACGGTACGGTAAGAACAGTTAAACTTATCTTGGTATTTTTCATAGAGCCTGTCGTAAACTCTTTTAGCTGTATGTCTCTGCTTTTTGCGAGCTTTTTTATCTTCTTCTAGCCATTGGTCTATATCCGCCTTGAAAGGATCGAGTTTTGGGAAGGTATGTTTAGCTTCTTCAGCTTTAACCCTGGTGTTCCAGTCCTCTTGATAGATATACTTTCGTATCGTTTTTCGGTCTTTTTGGAACTCCCGGGCTATCTCGCTGATATTTTGCCCTTTCATAAAGAAAGCTTTTCTGATATTATCAATTTGGGTCATTGTGAGCATCCTCCATTCCTCCCTTGCAGTTAAGTTGTCCCTAACTACAAGGGTAAAGGTTTTTAGGGGTGCCTGCAATGACCTTTGCAAATTTGGGGATTTTTGAGTTGCAAAAGTGGGGATTTTATTTTGCAACTCTGTCCATTTTAATTATGCAATAAACAACAAGTATAACCCCGATAGACAATTCTATTTTAGGATTTTTTATTTTAACAGGACGAGGAGAACCTTCGGTCATAACCCTAATTATTAAGGCCCAGATTAATAGTAAAAACAGGTTTTTCAAGGCTACAATCAATCCATGAAGACCATACAAACCAAATGTCACTACTAACCCCACGATTATATAACCCAAAAGCAACGGTGTTTCTTTTAATATCTTATAAAAATGAAGCAAAATATTCAGTATCTTATTTTCTGGCAATCTAACATCAATCATGAGCCCCCTCCTTTTTCTTATTCCCACATTTTTCGAAGGAACAAGCTCATATTTTTTACGCAATGCAGAGTCAAACTACTGCTTAGAATCTTCAGCGTTCACACACTTGACAAATACCTTCCTCTTCCTTGGTCCGTCGAATTCGCAGAAAAGCACGCCCTGCCAGGTGCCGAGAACTGGCCTGCCATCTTCTATCGCCAAAACTACGGAGCTTCCCACAAGCGTCGCCTTTATGTGGGCATCGGAGTTTCCCTCCACGTGCCTGTAGTCACCCCTCTGCGGGATCAGTCTGTTCAGGGCGTTTATTATATCGGTCTTTACATCGTCATCGGCGTTTTCGTTTATGGTTACTCCTGCCGTGGTGTGGGGTACGAAGACAAAGCACAGCCCGTCCTTCACCCCGAATTCCGATATAGCCTTCCGGACCTCGTAGGTTATATCCACCATCTGCGTCCTCGCGGTGGTTTCTACATTGATGATTCTCATAACATCTCCTCCCGCCTGATATCTCTAAAGTTAAAGCCCCCAGTCTTTAAAGACAAGGGGCTTATGGTGCCACTGATTCGAATTGTATAATGCTTTTT
This sequence comes from Thermosediminibacter oceani DSM 16646, assembly GCF_000144645.1. Lineage (NCBI taxonomy): Bacteria > Bacillati > Bacillota > Clostridia > Thermosediminibacterales > Thermosediminibacteraceae > Thermosediminibacter > Thermosediminibacter oceani. The sequence goes on along the minus strand of NC_014377.1, from coordinate 673,333 downwards.
ATACCGCCTGATGAAAACCTATGCACCCTTGCCGGTATTTTTCTTTATATACTTTAAATATACGATTGCGAAAATACCCGCAAGAACGATGTACGGCGACAGCCAAGCCAGAGTTTCAACTGCAAAAATCAATACATTGAAAAATGTTATCCATCCGTCTTTCAGTCTATAAAGAATACTCCCCATTGCATTCCCGGTCTCAGGATAAGCCGTCACCAGCTGATTTATTCTGATAGTGACCGTGGAATAACCGGTAGCCCTGTCAAGATAATTTATCCTTCCCTGCAATTGCTCGATATCGCTTCTCAGCCTGGTAAGCTCATTCTCTATCCTAAGGATATCATCTATTTTTTCAGCTTTGGCCAAAAGGCTAATGAGCCTTTCTTCCTGTGCTTTCAGGACTTTAATCCTTGCGGAAAGGTCTATGTATTCCTCGGTCACATCCTGGGTGGAAATGTTGTCGTAGTTTACTCTCCCGAGCTGTTTTAGCCTTCCGAAAAATTCTTCGAAGCGATCAAACGGCACCCGAGCAACTATTTCACTCCAGACTTCCCGATTTTCGTTTCTTGACGAGGAGCTCTGGATAAACCCGCCGTATTCTTGAATCAGATTGTAGACCGCTGTTTCCGTTTCTTTCAAATCGTTGACTCCAAGATGAATGGTGCCGTTTTTTACTATTTTCCTGTCAATGGTACCCGCTAAGTTTTTATTGCTTTCCTGGTGCGCTTGCGTTATTGCATCCTGTACGATCATATTGTTCTGCCCGTAATCGGGTGCAGCCCTTTCATTCGCGCCGCTCCTTTGCGCGGGTTTTACGCCGCAGCCCGCAAGGATAAAAGCGGCTATTAATAACACGACAAATATCTTTTTCATAAACTTTCGGCCCCCATTTTAATGTGATAATATATTATTTCGCTAAAAAATATATACTTCCTCTAATTATTTGGTAATTCCGAGATTTTTTTACCTGAAAACAATTATTACAAAAGACTCATCAATTATTTTAAAAAGAGGAAATGATAAAAAAAGGCCGGACGGGTAAAGGACAATAAATACCCCGTTCCGGCTGTGAATCTATTTTACCCTGAGTCCCCGGTACCTGTTAAGGCCCGCCGCCACTTCCTGGGGCCTCGGCAGGGCCAGGTTCCCGGGGTGTTTCCCGTAAAAGGGCGATACGACGTCGATGCCGTATTTTTCTATATCGGCAAAGACCATTTCCACGATTTCTTTGAACGTTCTCCCGCCGTCCACATATTTTTCCACGGCGTACCTGATGATTTCGCCTACGGCGCTGGTCTGGCTGCGGTCCACCAGCTGCTCCACGTAATCCATCTCTATATATTCGCCGCCGTACTGCAGGGTATCCACGTCTCTGGACTTAACTTTTTTCTTCCCCCGAAGCTCCAGGCCCTCTTTTAGAATAACCCTCGGGGTTACCGAGATGGGGCCTTCCGTTCTTTCTATCCTGCGGTCTGTCTTTATCTCTGCTGCTATCCGCCGGGCCTCCTCCGTTACGTCGTAGGGGCGGTAATCCTGCATCTTTATAACGCAGTCGGCCATATCAAAGTAATCCCCGCTCCCGCCCATGACCAGCACCGTTGATATCCCCAGTTCTTCGTAAAGCTGCCGCACCCGGTCTATGAAAGGCGTAATAGGTTCTTTCTCTTTAGCGACTAGCTTTTGCATTCTCGCATCCCTTATCATGAAATTGGTGGCACAGGTGTCCTCATCCAAAAGGAGCAGGCTTGTACCAATTTCGACGGCTTCCATGATATTGGCCGCCTGGGAGGTGCTGCCGCTGGCGTTTTCGGTGCTGAACTTCCTGGTATCCTGCCCGTCGGGCAAATTGGTTATGAACGGGCTTATATCCACCTTTTCCACCCGGCGCCCGTCTTCGGCCCTGATCTTCACCGCGTCCTTCACGGTTATCACGAATTCCCTGCCGTCACCGGGGATATGGTTGTATACCCCTCTCTGCAGCGCCGACAGCAGGGTGGTTTTCCCGTGGTAGCCTCCCCCCACGATCAGGGTGACGCCTTCGGGTATGCCCATACCCCCAACGACACCGGCATTGGGAAGCTCAAAGGATACTTTCAGGCTTTCCGGGGATTTGAAGGGCACCACCCTGTCCCCCCTCATGGGCCTGTCGCTTATTCCGCTTTCCCTGGGCAGGATTGAGCCGTCGGCGACGAAAGCCACAAGGCGACTCTTCTTCAGCTGATCCCTCAGGTATTCCTGGTCTTCGGCAAGTTCCACCCATTTTCTCGCGGATTCGGCATCTATATTCCGGTAAAGGAGGGCTTTTTCCGCTATCTCGGGTAAATTGGAGAAAAACAGCGTTTCGGCTCCCCCACCGTTGATCCTTCGCCCGAAAGCAGGAAGTCCCACACTGAGCCTTGCCTCCACGTAATCGGAGCACACCTTCACGGCGGTGCGCTTCAAAATCTCCTGCCCGCCTTTATCAATATAGATTTCTCCGCTGCCTCCGGTGCCGTTCACCCGCGGCAATTTCCGGATGACAGCCGCCGCCTGCCTTGCCAGAAAATCCTCCAGGGCGGTGGTCCTGACGGAGGTTTTATAAAGTTCCTCCGGAAAACCGGCCCGTTTCATATCAACCCAGAGCCTTACCCTAGAGGGTGAGGCGAAGGGGTCCCCCTGGACGTGGTCTATGTAAAGCACAAAACCGCCGAAATCGTAGTCCCCCTGTATTTCTTTATAAGCCTTGTATCCCTTGCCGTTGATCCTTGCGATGATTTTTTTAAGGTCTTCTTTCGATCTCATCGTCCCACCTCTTTTTTCTTCAATTTTTCCAGCAACTCCTTTCGTTCCTTAAAATTCTTTTCCATGCCCTGTTCTGTGGGGATGTAATACTGCCTGCCCCTTAAATTGTCGGGCAGGCACTCCATATCGGCTATTTTATCCTCGAAATCGTGGGCGTATTTGTAACCCCTGCCGTAGCCAAGCTCTTCCATGAGCCTTGTGGGGGCGTTTCTCAGATGGAGCGGTACTCCCTGAGCCAGGGTCTCCAGGGCGTCTTTTTTGGCCCGGGCATAGCCAGTATAGAGGGAATTGGATTTCGGAGCCAGGGCGAGATACACCGCGGCCTGAGCGAGATTCACGCTGCATTCGGGCATCCCAATAAAATGGGCAGCGTGGTAGGCCGCCACCGCCTGCTCTAAGGCCCTTGGATCCGCAAGGCCCACATCCTCGGAGGCGAAACGGATCATTCGCCTTGCCACATAAAGCGGGTCTTCCCCCGCTTCCAGCATCCGGGCCAGCCAGTACAGCGCAGCATCGCTATCGCTGTTCCTCAGGGACTTATGAAAGGCCGAAATCAGGTTATAATGCTCCTCTCCCCCTTTGTCGTAAAGAAGGGTTTTTCTCTGGAATGCCTCCTTCAGCACCTCGTCGGTTATTCGTATTTGCCCGCTATCGTCGGGTACTGAGCTCAATACTGCAATTTCCAGGGTGTTCAGGGCAACCCTGGCGTCGCCGTTGGCAAAAACCGCGATTTTATAGAGCTGTTCGTCTTCAACCCGAACCTTAAACCTCCCGAGTCCCCTCTCTTCGTCCCGAAGAGCCCTCTTCAGTAATACCATCAGGTCATCCGGGGAAAGAGGGTTCATGACGAAAACCTTCGAGCGGGAGAGCAGTGCTGAATTAAGTTCGAAGGAAGGATTTTCCGTGGTGGCGCCGATGAGGATTATATCGCCTTTTTCCACGTAAGGCAGGAAGGCGTCCTGCTGCGATTTGTTAAAGCGGTGGATCTCATCTATGAAAACAAGAGTCCTCTGGCCGTACCTGCGGCGTTCCTGGGCCTCTTTCATAACCTCCTTCACCTCTTTTATCCCCGAGAGAACGGCGCTGAAGGTGACGAATCTGGCTCTTGTCATTTCCGCTATTATCATTGCCAGCGTAGTCTTCCCCACCCCCGGGGGACCCCAGAGTATCATGGAGGTTATCAGGTCGTTTTCTATCAATTTTCTAAGAATCTTTCCCCTGCCAAGCAGGTGGTCCTGGCCGACGAATTCGTCCAGATTCCTGGGCCGCATCCTGTCGGCCAGCGGAGCGCTTTTTTTGATCTCGCCGTCAAAAAGCGAGCTCTGCTCGAAATCCATGGTTTCACCCTCTCGGTTAAAAGGCTATTTCAAAGCCGCGGTGCTTTCCTTCGTACTCCGACCAATCTACATCGATTCTATCGACCCTTGCCCACCGGAGACCGGTCTTTATGTATTCGAGAAGATCTTTTATCAAAGCCTCGTCCCCTTCGACCACCAGCTCGACGCTTCCGTCGGGCAGGTTTTTGACGAAACCCGTCAGTCCAAGTTGGGAAGCTTTTCTGTGGACCGAGTACCGGAGGCCTACCCCCTGCACCATACCGTATATTAGAGCGCGGGCCGATCTTTTCATGAAATCCCTCCACAAACATCTTTTGGATAGATTATACATAAACGGCGCGGATATTGCAAGAAAAAGCAGGATTTACGGCATGCTGGGAGAATTATTTATTTATAAACGTGTTTGGGGAGGAAATCAGTATGGCGAAATATATTGACCTCAGGAGCGATACCGTAACGCTTCCTACTCCTGAGATGCGAGAGGCCATGTACCGGGCTGAAGTGGGCGACGATGTGTACGGCGAGGACCCGACCGTCAGAAGACTTGAAGAGATGGCCGCAGAGATCACGGGGAAGGAAGCGGCCATGTTCGTCACCAGCGGGACCCAGGGCAACCAGGTGTGCATAATGACCCATACCCGGCCCGGCGATGAAATAATCCTTGAAGAAAAAAGCCATATCTTCACCTATGAGGTGGGCGGCATCGGTTATCTTGCAGGCGTGCAGGCACGCCTCATCCCCGGTAAAAGGGGCGTCATGGACCCAACCGATATTGAGGCCGCTATTAGGGAGGACGACTTACATTTCCCGAGAACCAGCCTCATATGCGTTGAAAACACCCACAACAGAGCAGGCGGCACTGTAATCCCGATGGATACGCTGGAGAAGACCTACGAGGTTGCAAAAAAACACGGCATTCCCGTCCACATGGACGGTGCCAGGATTTTTAACGCCGCCACCTACCTGGGAGTGCCGGTGCGCGACATAGCCCGGTACGCCGACAGCGTCATGTTCTGCCTTTCCAAGGGCCTTTGCGCTCCCGTGGGCTCCATAGTCGCCGGCAGCAGAGATTTCATCAACCGGGCCAGGAAATTCCGCAAAATGCTGGGCGGTGGGCTGCGCCAGGCTGGATTTTTAGCCGCCGCCGGAATAGTCGCCCTCGAAAAGATGACGGAAAGGCTTAAGGAAGACCACGAAAACGCAAGGCTCCTGGCCGAGGGCTTGAATAGTATTCCGGGAATTTCCATAGATATGAAAACGGTGCAGACCAATATTGTCATATGCGACATTTCGGGCCTTGGCATCAGCGGAAACGAGCTTGCAGGGCGGCTGCTTGAAAAAGGCATAAAGATCAACGGCGGCTCGGGTTCGCTGGTAAGATTCGTAACCCACTACGGCATAGACAAAAATGATGTATTGAGGACCGTGGAAGCGGTGAAGGAAATAGCCGCTGAACTCAACTAAAAAAGTGTCTCGACAGGGGGTAAATATGAACAGGAATTTCGGCAAATGGTTTCTCACAAAGGTCAAAAAAGCCATCATCGATTACGGCATGATAGAAAACGGGGATAAAATAGCCGTTGGAGTTTCCGGAGGTAAGGATTCTACCACTCTTTTATACATCCTGGACCTGGTGCGAAAACACTCTCCTTTAGATTTTGACATCGTGGCTGTAAATATTGACCTGGGATGGGAGATGGATCTTACACCTCTTGAAGATTTCTGCCGGAACCTCCAGATACCGCTCAAAGTAGTCAAAACCGACATAGCCCGGGTGGTGTTTGAAATAAGAAAGGAGTCCAATCCCTGTTCCCTCTGCTCCAGGATGAGGCGCGGCACCCTGGACAGCGCCGCCGTCGAGCTGGGGTGCAACAAGGTGGCTCTGGCTCACCACGCCGACGACGTAATCGAAACCCTTTTGTTAAACCTCATCTTTACCGGGCGATTTGACACTTTTGAGCCCAAAACCTATCTCTCCCGGAAAAACGTGACTTTAATCAGGCCACTCATATACCTCAGCGAGCGGACCATAAAGACGATAGTAAAATCTCGGGGCCTGCCGGTCATCGAAAGCCCGTGCCCGGCTGACGGCAGGACAAAGCGGGACGAGATGACAGAGCTCCTCGACCGGATGGAGCAGGTGTTCCCCAGAGCAAGGGAAAATATTTTAGCCGCCATAAAGCGCAGAGATTTTTTCAGGGAGAAAAGTGAACATAAGGAAGAGCTTCAATAAAAAAGCCGGCCGTCAGCTGATAAACGCTGTCCGGCCGGTATTATTTTTTCTAAAACAGGTGACATGCCACAAAATGGTTTTTCTCCACTTCTTTGAACTCCGGCTGCTGTTCGGTGCAAACGGGTTTGGCATGCCTGCACCTCTTGGCGAACCTGCAGCCTTCCGGCGGATTGATGGGGCTCGGCACGTCTCCTTCCAGCAGGATCCTCTTCTTCTTCCTCTCGGTTTCCGGGTCGGGAACCGGTATGGCTGAAAGCAGCGCCTGGGTGTACGGATGCAGGGGCCTTTTGTGCAGGTCTTCGGAGGTGGCCAGCTCCGCCACAACTCCCAGGTACATAACCGCTATCCTGTCGGATACGTACTTTACCATGCTCAGGTCGTGCGCGATAAAGAGGTAGGTCAGCTTCAGCTTCTGCTGAAGATCCATGAGCAGGTTTATTACCTGAGCCTGAATGGATACGTCCAGGGCGGAAATGGGTTCGTCGCACACTATAAACTTGGGCTCCACGGCGAGAGCTCGCGCGATGCCTATCCTCTGCCTCTGCCCGCCGGAGAACTCGTGCGGGAACCTGTTAGCGTGCTCCTTGTTCAGGCCGACAACATTCAAAAGTTCGTATATTCTCTCAGTGCGCTCTTTGTTCTTGTATAAGCCATGGATATCTATACCCTCTCCTATTATATCCCCGACCGTCATCCTGGGGTTCAGCGACGCATAGGGGTCCTGGAATATCATCTGAGCCTTGCGGTTGAATTCCCTCAACTGCTGACCTTGCAGCCTGTGCACGTTTTTGCCTTCGAAAAGCACCTCTCCGGAAGTGGGTTCGTAAAGCCTTATTACGGTCCTCCCCAGGGTGGTCTTACCGCAGCCCGATTCACCCACGAGGCCCAGAGTCTCGCCTTCCATTATCTGAAGATTGACGTTGTCGACGGCCTTTAACACCGAACCCCTGTCCACATTGAAGTACTTCTTTAAGTTATTTATTTCTATGAGAGGATTCCCGGCAACCGTCATGATAACGTCACCCCTTTTCCTACAGGCGGTTTCACTTTTGGAGCCATGGGATGCAGCAGCCAGCAGGCGGCACTGTGGCCGTCGCCCACCGTGAAGTCCTCAGGATACCTTTCGTAGCATATCTTCATGGCGTATTCGCACCTGGCGGCAAATGCACAGCCCACCGGAGGTGCGAACAGGTCCGGCGGCGTGCCGTCTATGGAAGCCAGCTTTTTACTCTTATCCAGCTCGGGAGTGGGGACCGACATCAGCAATCCCCAGGTGTACGGATGACGCGGATTGTAAAATATATCGTCAAGGCTGCCGCGCTCGATTATCTTACCCGCGTACATGACCAGGACCCTCTCGGCCAGGTTGGCCACGACGCCCAGGTTATGGGTGATTATTATTATGGATGTATTCAGCTTTTTCTGCAGATCCCTCATCAAGTCCAGTATCTGCGCCTGTATAGTAACATCCAGGGCCGTCGTAGGTTCATCGGCTATAAGCAGTTTGGGGTTGCAGGCCAGCGCGATGGCTATCATCGCCCTCTGCCTCATTCCGCCGCTGAACTCGTGGGGATACTGGTCCACGCGCTTCTCCGCATTGGGTATCCCTACCAGTTTCAGCATTTCAATAGCCCTTTCCCTGGCCTGTTTGGGGTGCATTTTCTGGTGCTTTATAAGACCTTCGGCGATCTGGGCACCCACTCTCATGGTCGGGTTCAGGGATGTCATGGGGTCCTGAAACACCATGCTCATCTCGGACCCCCGGACGTGTTCCATTTCCTTTTCCGAGAGTTTTGTTATATCCTTGCCATCGAAAATAATCGATCCGTTTTTGATAATTCCCGGGGGCATGGGGATCAGCCGCATTATGGTCTGTACGGTGACGCTCTTGCCGCAACCGGATTCGCCCACTATCGCTACCGTCTCTCCCCTGTTCACGTGGAAGGAAACCCCTCTTACCGCCTTTATCTCTCCAGCGTAGGTCTTAAACGAAACTTCCAGGTCCTTTACTTCTAACAGCTTTTCCATTTCCGCCTACCTCCTAACTGCGAAGTCTCGGGTCAAGGGCATCCCTTAATCCATCGCCGAGGAGGTTAAGGGAAAGCATAGTCGTGCTTATGAAAAACGCTGGTATGAAGAGCTGGTACGGATATATTCTGAAAGACTGGGCACCATAAGCTGCAAGCTGCCCCCAGCTTGACTGCGGGGGAAGAACTCCAAGGCCTATAAAGCTTAAGAAAGCCTCGCTGAATATGGCACCCGGGACAGACATGGTGAGGTTTACTAAGATCACTCCCATTGTATTCGGTATCAGGTGCCTCAGAATTATCCTTGCGTGACTTGCTCCGAGCACTTTCGCCGCCAGCACGAATTCCTGCTCTTTTAACTGGAGAACCTGCCCTCGTACAAGCCTTGCCATACCAAGCCATCCGCCAACAACCAGTGCCAGGATAAGTGTCATAACACCCTGACCGAGGACTACCATCATCAGGATGACAATTATCATATACGGAATGGCATACAAAATATCTACAAACCTCATTATTACCAGGTCAACTTTACCGCCAAAGTAACCCGAAATGCCCCCTACAAGTACACCTATTACCGCATTCAAAATCGCAGCCACAAAGCCGATCATCAAGGATACCCTTGCGCCCATCCACGTGCGCGCCCACAAATCTCTTCCCAATGTATCCGTCCCGAACCAATGCTTCGCCGACGGCGGCTGGTTAATTTCGGACGGGTTTGTAGTCCTGTAGTCGTATGGAGTCATGTAAGGCCCAACTATTGCCAGGAGAGTATAAAGTATAATTATTACTAACCCCAGCATTGCGACTTTGTTCTGCTTTAGCCTTCTCCACGCGTCCTGCCAGTAGGTAATGCTGGGCCTCGCTATGGCCTCCATTTCCCTTATATTTTTGCCTACATGGGTAAAGAGCTCCTGAGAAAGTTCTCCTAAACTATTCTGCATCATCTTCACCTCCTACTTTCCTGCTATCCTGATCCTCGGGTCTATAATACCGTAGATAATGTCAACTATAAAGTTCGCTGCAATTAAGAAGAGGCCGTAAAAAACCGTCATCCCTAGTACCAGCGAATAGTCCAGGTTTTGAGTGCCTAAAATATAGTACTTCCCAAGCCCGGAGATTGCGAAAATCTGCTCTACGACAAAGGTACCTGTAAGAAGTGTGGCTGTTACAGGACCGAGGACGGTAACCACCGGCAAAATGGCATTTCTTATTTGGTGTTTCCACACTATTTGCACTGGTGAAAGGCCTTTGGCCTTTGCAGTCTTGATATAGTCCTGATTTACCACATCGAGCATACTGGCCCTCATAAGTCTTGCCAGCAGCGCAATAGAACTCAAGCTTAACGCAAAAGTCGGCATTATTGTATAAGCGAAACCTTTCCACTGGGCAACAGGCAGAAGCTTTAGTTTTATAGAAAAAATATATTGAAGCAGAGGCCCAATCACAAAACTCGGAACAGAAATGCCCACAATAGCGATAAACATGCTGGCATAGTCCAGGGGTTTATTGCGGTTCAAAGCTGCAATTATTCCTAAAGTAATACCCACTATACTAGCAAAAATAACGGCGCGAATTCCCAGGTCTGCAGAATAAGGAAATGCATCTTCTATAACTTGATTTACCGTTCTATTTTGATACCTCAGGGAATACCCCAAATCGCCTTTTAAAAGGTTTGAAATATACCTTATATACTGGATGTGGAGCGGTTTATCAAACCCGTAGTATTTCATCATGTTCTGCCTGATTTCGGGAGTAACTTTTTCACTCAAGAACGGGTCCCCCGGAAGGAGCCTTACCAGGAAAAAGACTATGGTCACAAGGACTAATGCGGTGACAAGCGAAACGAGAAGCCTGTTCAATATATACCGGGCCATTTTCTTACCCCCTTTTATACACAGCATTCAAAAAAGAAATTATTGCTTGTCAAATAATAAATTTTTAAATTATCATAAACGGAGGTATATGCTTACATATACCTCCGTTATGAACAACCTAAGTTTAATTAGTTTTTCCCTTCGACATCAGCATAGATGAAATCCGGATCACCACCGACAAAGTTCCTGACGAGGCCTGTTACATAGTCTCTTTTGGTCCAAGCCCTCTGCCTGAAGTAGAGAGGTACGATCGGCCCTTTGTCGAGGAGCAGCTTCTCCGCTTCGAACATCTTGTCAGCACGTGCCTTGAAATCTGCAGTGGTCTTTGCAAATTTTATAAGCTCGTCATACTCCTTGTTGCTCCAGCCGGTACTGTTGAAGCCGCCGTCAGACGTCCACAGGTCGAGATAGGTCATCGGGTCGTCATAGTCAGGTCCCCATAGCGCAAGCACGACATCGTAGTCCATCTTGTCCCTGCGCGTAAGTTCAAGCCTCTGCTTGAAGGGAACCTGCTTTATGGTGATCTCGATGCCCAGGTTCTTCCTGAGCATATCCTGGATTGTTTCTGCACTTATCTTAGATGTGGCGTTGTCGTCGGTTAACAGTTCAAAAGTCATCTTGGATGGATCGCTGATATTGAGCTCCTGCATGGCTTTATTCAAGTATTCCTTGGCTTTTGCGGGATCGGCCTTCTTCGAATAGTATTCATACGGGTATTCTTCCACGAATTTCTTTTCAAGGCCGGAAAGGAGCGGCAGTACATATCTCGTTGCGGGATCGGATACGCCTCTCAGCACAGTCTTTATATAGTCTTCCCTATCGATCGCAAAACCTATAGCTTTCCTGAAGTTCTCATTGGCGAGCCAGGGCTTGCCTTCCCTCTTTCCGTTGAACTGCAGGTAAGCTTCTGCACCATCGTAATAGAAGAGTGCCTTGCCTTCATTTTTCAGCTGCTCAACAAAATCTGGGGGAATTCCTACGAAATCGAGTTCGCCGTTTTCATACATCTGATACGCAGTGTTAGTATCGTTCACTACCAAGATCCTTACCCTGTCAAGCTTTATGGCATCTTTGTTCCAGTAGTTGGGGTTCTTTTCCAAAATGAGTTCCTGTTCGTGCTTCCATTCCTTTAAGACAAATGGGCCGTTGAAAAGCAGCTTGTCGGCGTCGGCGGCAAAGGCATTGCCATGCTGCTCTACAACATCCTTCCTAACCGGCATGAAGGATATGAAGCTCATGAGGCTATCAAAATATTTTACAGGGTTTTCTAATTTTATTTCCAGGGTCTTTTCATCGAGAGCCTTTACTCCGACCTGGCTGGGATCGGTTATCTCACCCTTGTTGAACTTCTCGCCGTTGAGAATGTAGTAGCCCTGGTAGGCATACTCGGAAGCGGTATTGGGGTCGAGCAGCCGCTTAAAGGCGTACTCAAAGTCATAAGCTGTGACCGGCTTGCCGTCGCTCCACTTGGCATCCCTCAGTTTGAAAGTCCAGGTCTTCTGGTCTTCCGATACTTGCCAATCTTCAGCCATTCCTTTCTCAACTTTGCCATCGCGCACCCTCACGAGGCCTTCGAAAATGGCATTACTGACCATTATGGCGTAAGTATCGGTGGCTTTCTGAGGATCAAGGTTTGGAACCTCTGCGCCAATCGCAAAAACCAATTCTTTTTCCCCTGTCTGTTCTGCCGCCTGCTGGTCGGTCTTCTGGCCGCAACCGGCAACGGTGCCAAGAACCAGCAGCAGAACGATAGCCAGGGCTAAACTTTTTCTTAACATTTAATCTAATCCCCTCCTGAATAATTTTTAAGAATGTTTATATTAAAACCTGTCCGGATAGCCCCTTAAGCGATCCCCCCCTTCAAGTAATACTATATATACTATTTATAACATTTAAAATATTATCCATATTTTTAATACAAATGCAGGTAGGTTTGTTAACAATGTGTTCTCCAACAGGTCCCATCTTATTAAAATATTTATATTCTACAACAAATACAAAAATCCTTCTTTTTTTTAGCGAACTAAAAACTTTTATTATAATCGGGTCCAGCCAATATAAAAAGCCCCCTGCCGCGGAAGGGACGGGGGCTTTTTAAGCTCATTTCAGGAGCTCTTTCAGTATTTTATTCACAAGCTGCGGGTTGGCCTTACCCCTGGTCTCCTTCATAACCTGGCCGACAAGAAATCCGATGGCTTTTTCCTTTCCGTTCCTGTAATCCTCCACCGATTTCGGGTTTTCCTCGATGACCTTCCTCGCCACTTTCTCCAATTCCGCTTCATCCGAGATCTGGACGAGGCCTTTTTCCTTGACGATTGCCTCCGGGTCCTTACCGGTATCGAACATCTCCCTGAAGACTTCTTTTGCTATCTTGCCGCTGATTGTGCCGTCGTCGATCATCTTCAGCATTTTCACCAGGTGTTCGGGACCAAGGGGTATATCCTCGACTTCCCTGCCGGTCTCGTTGAGTATCCCCATCATCTCGGACATTACCCAGTTGCTGATGGTTTTGGGGTCATGGTATAGTGAAACACATTGCTCGAAGAAATTGGCGAGGGCTTTGGAAGCCGTAATGACCTCCGCGTCGTAGGCCGGCAGGCCGTACTCTTCCACGTATCTTTTTTTCCGGGCATCGGGGAGTTCGGGAAGTTCGGACTTAAGTTTTTCCACCCATTCCCTTTCTATAACTATCGGAACCAGGTCCGGGTCAGGGAAGTACCTGTAGTCGTGAGCCTCTTCCTTGCTTCTTAAGGATATTGTAATACCCCTTGCTTCATCCCACCGGCGCGTCTCCTGGACTATGGCGCCGCCCTGCTCGAGGATCTCCCTCTGGCGCTTTTCTTCATATTCCAGGCTCCGCCGGACAGCCCTGAAGGACCCCAGGTTTTTCAACTCAACCTTTGTCCCGAACCTGTCGGACCCTTTTGGCCTTATAGAAATATTGGTGTCACAGCGCAGCGAACCTTCTTCCATTTTGCAGTCGGATACTTCGATGTACTGGAGTATGGTCTTCAATTTGTTGAGATATAGCCAAGCCTCCTCGGGGGAGCGTATGTCGGGCTCAGAAACTATCTCGATCAGAGGTACACCGGTGCGGTTCAGGTCCACCAGCGAATAGCTTTTGCCTTCCTCGTGGACGAGTTTCCCCGCATCCTCCTCCAGGTGAACCCGGTTTATACCGATGCGCTTCACCTTGCCGTCGACTTCGATCTCTATATAGCCGTTCCTGGCGAGGGGCAGGTCGTACTGGGAAATCTGGTAAGCTTTCGGCAGGTCGGGATAAAAGTAGTTTTTCCTGTCGAACTTGGAAAACTCAGCTATCTCGCAGTTCAACGCCAGAGCCGCCTTTATGGCGTATTCCACCGCCTTTTTATTGGTCACGGGCAGAACCCCGGGCATTCCAAGGCATACAGGGCAGCAGTGGGTGTTTACTTCGCCCCCGAATTCCGTGGTACACCCGCAGAATATCTTGGATTTGGTGTGAAGCTCTACGTGAACCTCAAGGCCTATAACGGTTTCAAATTCCATCTTTGCACCTCCATCCTTAAAGCACGGGCTTTTTTCTGTGGTAATCGGTAGCCTGTTCAAAAGTGTAAGCCGCCCTTATTATTGTGGCCTCATCGAAAGCCTTTCCTATTATTTGAAGTCCTACAGGCATCCCGTTCGAGAAACCGCAGGGGACGGAAATAGCCGGTAATCCCGCCATGTTCACGGGTATCGTGCAGACGTCCGACATGTACATCTTAAGCGGGTCGCCGGTCTTCTCCCCTATCCTGAAGGCTGCTGTCGGGGCGGTGGGTGAAATTATCACGTCGTACTTCTCGAAAGCCATGTCAAAATCTCTTTTCACCAGGGTTCTTACCTTCTGGGCCTTGAGGTAGTACGCGTCGTAATAGCCGGAACTCAGCGCATAAGTGCCCAGCATGATCCTCCGCTTGACCTCGGGCCCGAAACCTTCGCTGCGGGTTTTCTTGTAAAGGTCTATGAGATCGTCGTAATCTACAGCCCTTACGCCGTACCTTATGCCGTCGTAACGCGCCAGGTTCGAGCTGGCTTCCGCCGGGGCTATTATGTAGTAAGCCCACAGGGCATATTCGGTATGCGGAAGGGAAATTTCCTCGCAGACGGCCCCCAGGCTCTCGAAAGTGCGCGCGGCGGCCAGAACCGCTTCCCGGACCTCCTTGTCTATTCCCTCTCCCAGGTATTCTTTGGGCAGTCCGATCTTCATGCCTTTGACATCGGCAACCAGGCTTTCGGTATAGTCCGGGACCGGCATGTTCACGGAAGTGGAATCGCATTCATCCCAACCGGAAATCGCGTTGAGCACGATGGCGCAGTCCGTAACATCCTTCGTTATGGTGCCTATCTGATCCAGTGAAGACGCATAGGCCACCAGGCCGTAGCGGGAAACCCTGCCGTATGTAGGTTTCAAGCCAACAACGCCGCAGTATGAAGCCGGCTGGCGGATGGAACCTCCCGTATCGGAGCCCAGGGCGAATATGCACTCACCCGCCGCAACGGCGGCCGCCGAACCGCCGGAGGAACCTCCCGGCACCCTTTCCAGGTCCCACGGGTTCCTGGTGATGAAAAAGCCCGAGTTTTCGGTGGATGACCCCATGGCAAACTCATCCATGTTGGTCTTGCCGAGAATTACCGCATTGTCGGCCTTTAACTTCTTCGAAACTGTGGCGTCATAAGGCGGTATGAAATTACCGAGAATTTTTGACGCACAGGTGGTTTTCAAATTCTTAGTGCATATATTGTCCTTAATAGCCCCGGGGATTCCGGCTAAAGTCCTGGAAAAATCGGCTTCTTCATCTATTTTTCTGCTCATTTCCAGGGCGCCTTCTCTGTCAATTGTTAAAAACGCCCTTATCTTTTCTTCAACTTGATCGATTCTTTCAAGTACTGCCTTTGTCAGCTCTTCGGATGAAATCTCCCTTTTTGAAAGGAGTTCGCGGGCTTCATGGACGGTCAATTCGTACAGCTTCAACGCCTTTACCTCCGTTTCGTTAATCCTCTATGATTCTCGGAACCTTGAAGAAACCCCGTTCCTTATCGGGGGCGTTCCTCAGGACCTCTTCCCTGGGGAGGCTTTCCCTCACCGCATCCTCGCGAAATACGTTTTTGATAGGAATTATATGGGCGGTGGGAGGGACGTTGCTCGTATCAAGCTCGTTCAGTTTATCCATGTAATCCAGGATGGAGTTGAGCTTTTGTGCCATTTCAGCTTTTTCGTCTTCCGAAAGATAGAGCCTTGCTAGATTGGCCACATGCTCTACGGTTTCTATCGTTATTTTCACGCTTCCACCCTCTTCAAGTTATTTTTGTTTACACCTGTCCAACGCATATAATTTTATCATTTTGGTCTTAAATCTACAACATTTTAACAGGTTCAAGATCGAATTATTCGGTGAGTTCGCTGGATATGCAGGCCGTTGGAATGGATAAATCATTAGATTCTCTTTTATAAAAAAATGAGGATATATGTTCAGTGAAGAACATATATCCTCAGGCTGGACGAATTCGTTATTTTTTGGCCATCTGGGCCGCGAGTTTTACCGCTTCTACCATACTTCTTTCATCGGCTATGCCATTCCCGGCTATATCAAAAGCCGTACCGTGATCTACTGATGTACGGATTATAGGCAAGCCTACAGTTATGTTCACTCCTTTTTCGAATCCCGCCATCTTTACGGCTATATGCCCCTGGTCGTGGTACATGGCTACAACGACGTCGTACTCGCCCCTGGACGCCTTTAAAAACACCGTGTCGGGGGAAAGCGGGCCATAAACGTCGAAACCCTGCTCCCGGGCTTTTTCTACGGCGGGCACTATCTCCTTTATCTCTTCGTCGCCGAAAAGTCCTTTCTCCCCCGCATGGGGGTTCAGCCCCGCAATCGCTATCCGGGGATCGCGTATCCCCAGGGAACCGGCGGCTGCAGCCGCCATAGTTACGGTCTTATAAACTCTTTCTTCTTTGACCAGATCGCACGCCTTTCTGATTGCCACGTGGGTGGAGACGTGGATTACGCGCAGATTCCCCGCAACCAGCATCATGGCGTAATCCTTAGTCCCCGTCAGCTTCGCCAGTATCTCGGTGTGACCGGCGAATTCCAGACCGGCTCTGTGAAGGGCCTCTTTGTTCAAAGGAGCTGTAGCAATGGCAGAAACTTCGCCCCGGAGGGCCATTTTTACGCCGGCCTCCAGATACTCGTATGCCGCCCGCCCGCAGAGGGATGAGACCTTTCCCACCTCAAAATCGGTCAGGGAAAGATTATTCACGGGTATATAATTTACAAATCCATCCAGGTAATCCTCCGGTGAATTTATGCTTCGCAGAGGTACGGATAGTTTAAGCAGGTCAGCGTAATACCGGAGTACCGGACCGGAACCAAGAATCAAGGGCCTTGCAACTCCGGAAACGTCTACCGACGCCGCAGCTTTCAGGCTTATCTCCGGGCCGACCCCAGCCGGGTCCCCCATTGTTATCGCTACAAGAGGTCTCATCTTCCATCTCCTCTCAAAAATTTTACCGAATTCAATATCGATTCATCGCTCCCAAAAGCCCCGGCCTTGGTTACAGCTCTAAGGCCGTTGACAGCCCCTCCAATCAGCGCAAGCTCCGGTATGCCCGGTTCCAGTTCGGAAGTTATCCTGCACCCTGCGGCGGCAAGCCTCTTCACCACATGTATGGCCGTATCTCCGCCGGTGAGCACTAAACCTGCCGGTTTTTTTGCCGCCACTATCGAGCAGGCGATTTCGCCCAGGACCTGTGCCAGGATCTCGCTGGTTTCAATGGGAGACAGCCCCTTTTTCATCCCTGCCGCAATTGATTCGGATACCGCATCCTCCTCAACTGCGGACGCTATAATTACGTCCCTTGCTGCGCTCATGTGGTCCAGGGCGATTTTCCGAACCCGATCTATTTCCTCTTGGGGATGCGATAAAGCCCTTTTTGCGTCGAGTTTTACCAGGACGATACGGCTGTCTTCCAGTGCCTTAAATACCTGCCTTCTGGTTACCTGGCTGACGCTCCCCGCTATAATCAGCACAGGTTTCTTCCCCTCTTTTTTTTCAAGAGAGGCCATTAAGGCCTCGGCTAGTCCGGCAGAGCCAACCCAGAGCGTTTTCCTGCCAAGGTTCAGCACGACGGTAGCTATTTTTATCAGATCGTCGTCGGTTTTTGCATCGAAAGAAAATACATCGTATTCTCCCAGCTCTTTTTCCATGTTTTCTTTTAGATCTCCGTTTATTTCTTCCAGGACCTTGTGCTTAACCGGAACCCCCAGACCTTCTACCAGGATTTTTTTAACATCTGCCGTGGTAACGGGGTTTTTCGGGTCCCTGGCAAGTTCGGTTTTATCTATGGGCACGCCTTTCAAGAAGTGAACGCCCCTTTCCGTCGTGCGCCCGTTTTTGGGGAAGGCCGGTGCGAATACCGTCAGGTCAGGCTTAAGTCCCTC
This sequence comes from Thermosediminibacter oceani DSM 16646, assembly GCF_000144645.1. Lineage (NCBI taxonomy): Bacteria > Bacillati > Bacillota > Clostridia > Thermosediminibacterales > Thermosediminibacteraceae > Thermosediminibacter > Thermosediminibacter oceani. The sequence goes on along the minus strand of NC_014377.1, from coordinate 655,612 downwards.
GCGCAGCGCCCTGATCTCGGCTCCGATATTGCCTCGAAGGGTGGAATCGATTTTTTTATAGACCACCGCCTCTTTATACTCACCTACAATTTTTGATATTTCCTTCAGTTTTTCATAGGCGCTTGAAGCCGGTACGCCCCGGGTCTCTGTATCTATCACCAGGGCGTCGGCAACATCCTCGTATTTTTCAGCTAGGGCTGTATCGGTCAGGGTAATCGCAAAGTATCCGTGCTTTACCAGCTGCACCCCAGTATCGTTGCTTCCGGTAAAATCATCGGCTATTACTATGACTTTATACAACTTTCTCTCTCCTCAAAGAATTGTCATTTCCCCGCTCAATTTTATCCAGATATGATACCAACAGCGGGCAAAGGATGGCCGTGATTATAACCGATGCCGCAACCTGAGCGGTAGCAGCGGCAACAAGAGGTGCCAGAGTCGGGTCCGCGGCAGCCAGAGCAGCAGGAGTCGCCACGGCATTGCCAGCGGTGTTGCCGATAGCCGCTCCAACGCCCTTCTTCTCGCGAAAAACGTACTTTATCGTTAGATAACCTCCTAATCCGGTGATTGCCACCGTTAAAAGTCCCAGCAGCACTCCAGGCAGGCCGGCCTTTAAAATCGTCCTGAAGTCCAGGGCTGCCCCCAGCGGAAAAGCGAAAAACGGTATGAGAAGTTTTTGTCCTGGTTCGAGAAAATTTTTCCAGTCCTCGTCCAGATTGCCCAGCACCATACCGACCAGAATCGGAACCACGACCGCCACAAGGGCTATAAAGGGGATGTTGGCAAGCCCGGTAGCCCCCATAGCTACCATGGTGAGGAAGGGGCCGTCGTTTATGGATAGCACCGCAATAGCTCCCACATCGGTCGGATCGCCGTACTGAGAGGCAAGGGCCGTGTAAAGGCCGCCATTGGAATTGGTGACGGCGGCTATAATAGCAAGAGAGGAAAGACCTAGTAAGCCGGATGGACCCATGAATTTCCCCACAAACCACCCGAGAACGGCGCCTATGAAAAACTTCACGGCCGTTAGTGCGACGCCTTTGCCCAGAGAAACTCCGGCCTGTCTGATCGTAATCTGCGCACCGTTGCACAATAGGAAAAGAGCAATCAAGGGCATAGCCCCCTGTTTAAAAAGGGCTGTTGTAAAACCACCTATTTGCAGGACCTGCGGGAAGAAAGTGTTTATTATCGCCCCCAGTAAAAGGGGAACCACCATCAAACCACCGGGGACCCGGTTAATGGCTTTTAAAATCTTCACTAACTTCACCCCTTCTTTCAAAAAGTCGATATGAGCTTATACATGCCGAATTCTCTGTGCTTTAATACCTCGGCTTTGGTAAGCTTGCCGTTGCAGACTTCTACCATCTCATTGAATAGCCGTTCCCCGGCTTCTTTTATAGTTTCATCACCCTCCACTATGGTGCCAGCGTTGAAATCGATGTTATCCTCCATCTTTTTATACGTATCGGGGTTAGCGGTTATCTTTATGACCGGGGCAATCGGCGAACCGGTTGGCGTGCCCCTGCCGGTGGTAAAGATCACCACCTGGGCGCCGCCTGCGGTCATACCGGTTATTGATTCTATGTCCTGTCCGGGGGTATCCATTATATAAAGACCTTTCCCCGCCGGCGGCTCCGCATAATCCAGGACTCCCTGTACCGGCTTCGTACCGCCTTTATATATACAGCCCAGGGATTTTTCCTCTATGGTGCTTATACCACCTTCGATGTTGCCCGGAGTAGGCTGTCCTCCCCGCATATCCACTCCCATCGTCTTGGCCTTTTCTTCGCACCTTCTTACGATCTCCAGGAGCTTATCTGCCACTTCCCTGGAAACGGCGCGCTTTGCCAGCAGATGCTCGGCACCTATTATCTCTGTGGTCTCCGAAAACATGGATGTACCGCCTAGTTCGATTAATTTATCCGAAACGTAGCCCGCCACCGGATTCGAAGCAAGTCCCGATGTGGTATCGGAACCTCCGCATTCCACCGCAAGTATTAAATTGGATATATCCACTTCTTCCCTTTTCAGCAGTGTAGCTTCCTGCGCCATTTGCCTTGCTATCCTGGTCCCGATCTCTTCTGCTTTCAGCGTCCCGCCGCAATCCTGGATTATTATATGCTCCACCCTCTTGCCGGTCTTTGCTATTTCTTCAGCCACCTTTTCTGTGGGAACACCTTCACAACCCAGCCCCACCACCAGTGCTGCAGCCACATTCGGATTTTTACCGAGCCCGATGAGGGTATTGGTTACGAGCTCCATGTCGGCACCGATCTGGCAGCAGCCGTGCTGGTTGGGAAGAGCCACCGCTCCTTCCACATGGGAAGCTATGCGCATTGCCACTTCGCTGGCACAGACCGAAGAAGGTATTATGACTATGTGATTTCGGATACCCACTCTGCCGTCGGGTCTGACATATCCCATAATTTTCATTTTTTCTCACCCTCCCAATCGCCCCTGCCTCGCAGGCTCTCTATGTTGTGGACGTGGACGTGCTCTCCCGTTTTAATGGACCGGGTAGCCCTGCCGATAACTTCCCCGTATTTTATCACATCCATATCAGCTTCAATGTCTTTCAACGCAAACTTGTGGCCGAAGGGTATATCGACCAGCAGTTTCACCCGCATCTCATTACCGTCTACGTCCACACGTACCTCCTCCCCTTTACTCAAATTCTGCACTGCGGTGGCTACATTGTCCTTAGGATGAGCCACCACCGCTAGTTTTTTCATTAAAATCACCTCCGCCAAACAGTCAAGCAAGGACCGTGCCATATATTTTTGAATTGCACTATCCGCAAAAAACCTGCTCCGAGCTTTCGTATGCCTAATATTTTGCAACATGTAGTGTTACAAAAATAAAACCGTTGCTGCATTTTGCATCAACGGTCTTTACTGTCGATTATTCCGGAGCCCGATTCTTTTTTAACTTTCTCCAGAGGGTCGTCCTGTTAACGCCCAGCTTCCGAGCGGCTTCCGATAAATTACCTCCCGTCAGCTTTATAACTTTTACAATGTATTCCTTTTCTACCTCCTCCAGCGGTTTTATACTCTCATAACTTTCCTTTTCCGGCGGTGTATTGCTCTCTTCCCGGTAATAAAACTTTATATCCCCTACGTCTATTAAGGTCCCTTCACAGAGGGCGCATGCCCTTTCTATAATACTTTCCAGCTCCCTTACGTTTCCCGGAAAGTTGAGGGTTTTCAAAAGCTCCATCGCCCCCGAAGTTATGCCCTTTATATACTTTCCGCAACCTAGCGAATATTTTTTTATGAAATAAGGCACAAGTACATCCAGATCTTCTTTTCTTTCTCTGAGAGGCGGTATATTAATTTGCAGCACGTTTATGCGGTAAAACAGGTCTTCTCTGAATTTGCCCTCTTTTATCATTTTAACGAGGTCCCTGTTGGTGGCACATATTATCCTCACATCCACGGGGATCAACCTGTCATCCCCTATCCTCATAACCCTTCTTTCCTGAATTACCCGGAGCAATTTCGACTGCAAGCCCGGAGGCATTTCTCCGATCTCGTCGAGAAAAATGGTCCCCCGGTGGGCCAGCTCGAACAATCCGGCTTTTCCTCCCTTCCGGGCGCCGGTAAAAGCGCCTTCCGCGTAGCCGAAAAGCTCGCTTTCCAGCAGGTTTTCGGGCAGTGCGGCGCAGTTTATGGCTACAAAGGGACCGTTTTTCCTCCTGCTGGCATTGTGAATGCTCTGAGCAAAAAGTTCCTTTCCCGTGCCGGTCTCCCCGAAGATGAGCACCGTCGAATCGAGCATCGCGTATTTTTTGGCCTGGTTTATCGCATCCTTCATCTTTTCGCTCAAAAAGACAATATCATCGAATTTGTATACAGCTACCAGGCCCTTGTCGGCAAGCTGCCTCCTTATTTTATGTTCCACTTTCTGGAGCATGGTTACGTCCTGGAAGGTAGCTACCGCTCCCACGACCTCGTTGCCTACCACTATAGGTACCCGGTTGGTGGCGATCATGGTATCCGAAACTTCCTGCAATTCTCCTATCTGAGGTTTTCCTGTTTTCATCACCTCGTAAATCTTGGTATTGGGTACCACCGCTTCGATTTTCCGGCCTATGGCTTCGGCCGCCGGTTTTTTGAAGATTTTCTCGGCCATCCTGTTGTAAGTAGAAATTACGCCCTCTTTATCTACGGCGATTATTCCGTCATGCACGAAGTCAACTATGGTTCTGATCTGTTCGGCTTTTTCCTTCTCCGCTTGAAGGGCATGGGCCAACCGGAAGGCCTCGTTTACGGCGGCAGCCACCGCCTCCTTTCCGGAAGTTATGAGCCGGCTCTCCAGGCCCAATTTTTTTGCACTGTAAGCGCCGATCGTATCGCCTATAATTAAACTAACACCTTTTTCTTTGGCTGCGGCAACCTGCCGCGGACCTTCCTCTTCCTTTTCGATGACTACTTTGATCAAATTTAAATTCAATATCTCTCCGATAACTTCACATCCGTATATTACATTTTTGTATCCGGCTACACCTATAATTTGCTGGTATCCGATCAAACCCTTAAATTGTCTCAAAATATCGAAAGCACTCACCTTAATTTCCACTACGGGCGCGGAAATTGATTCTTTTATAAGCTGGTACGTGCCCCCGCGGCTTACTATTACGTCAGCGCCTTTTTTCTCCCACTCCCTGGCTAACTTGACGCCTTCGCTCAAATCCCCCAGTTCCAGTTCGATATCGACATCCAGGTCTTTTTTCACTTCCATTGCGATCTCCAGCAAATCTTTATAAGGAGCAATAAGCACGATTTTCACTTTAAAACCCACCCTCGTCGACATAATCGCTTAGGCCTAGGGTTTCCTTTTCCGCCGAAATTTTCTAATAGAGTACCGTTCGGGATTTATATCTTTTTATTTATCCAACTCGCATATCAAAAGCAGCAATTTCAGCTTAAGTGCATCGCAGAGTTTCCGGGCATTAAGGCCCGTTATTTCTTTTATCTTCTCCAGGCGATTTACTACGGTGTTTCGCGATATTTTCAATCTCCTGGCCGCCGTGCTGATATTCAAATCGCTCTCAAAGAAAGCCCTGAGCACCTGAAGGAACTTAGGCTTTTTTATAACCTCCAGAACCTGACCGCCGGGTAAAAGGTTGTCGAGAAAATTTTCTAATACTTCTTCAGGTATGCTGTCAATCAAAATTTCCAGGCTGACGTCGGCTACAAAAAGGACGCTTAAAGGATTACCCGCCTTTTCACCTATCAACAGCGCCCGAATTGCTTCGGAATAGGACTTTTTCAGTCCTCTCAACCCCTGATGAAATTTCCCGATCCCGGCTCTGAACCGGAACCGATCCTTTTTTAGCAGAGATTCAAGCCTTCCAACATACCCCAGCACCTGTCTTTTAATTTTCCGGGTATCAGTCTCACCTACGACGCAGAACACCGTAAAACTGCTGCTACCGCTGTAGCCTATAATATTCTGGGGGTTGTCAAAAGCCGTCTTTATGCAATTTAAGAGGTACTCCCTCTTTTTCTGCAAAATCAGTTCCCCAGCATAACTGTTACTCGCATTCAGATCCTCCACCTTAATCGCGACGGCGACCCTGGGGAGGTTCATATCGAACCCGAGAGCGGCTCCTCTTATCTTGAATAACTCCTCGTCATCGAAATTTCCCATAATAAGGTCGTACATATAAAGATCCCTGGCATTCTGGTGCGCTCTGAATTGCTCGGCGAGGAAAGCCTCCTGCAGCATGGTCTCCACCGATACCTTCAGGAGTTCTCCAAAAGGGCGCACCTGAGCAGGTTCCCCTGTAATCCCGACAACCCCTACTATCCTGTCGTTCAGGTAAATGGGCAGGTTGACGCCCGGCTTTACCCCTTCCAGGTTTCGAGCCATATCGGAAGTTATCTCTACGGGTTTCCCGGTTCTGATTACTTCTGCGGCACCCTGGTGGAAGGTATTTATTCTCTTTTTATCTCCGCTTCCCACTATAATTCCCCGGCTGTCCATTATATTTATGTTATAGCCGAGGATCTTCATGGTCCTGTCGACAATGGTCTGAGCGTACCGATGGGTGATTTCCAATTTACCACCCCGATCATAAAAATTATAATTATGTAATTCGCCTTACATTGATAAAATCCTTTTAAAAACTTTAAGGAGATTTACATCCTCCAGAAGAAAAAGCCTGCGCTGATACTTGCGCAGGCTTTTTAGATTTTCCCTATTTGTGATCAATGGAGTATTACGAAAAGTATCAGCGTGGTGACAAAAGACACCAGGCCTTCAAGAAGAGTGCCCATCGTCTGGGCTTTGTAAGCGTCGGTGATCTTTAATCCCGAAAACTGCGATACGACCCAGAAGTAGCTGTCGTTAACATGGGATACCGTCATTGCCCCTGCCCCTATAGCCATCACTGTTAAAGCAAGATCCATGGGAGACGTCAACCCGAGCTGAGGCAGCATGGGAGCTATTAAGCTGGAGGTGGTGACCAGAGCCACCGTGGAGGACCCTTGGGCTGTTTTCAGCAGTGCAGCTATTACGAACACCAGAATTAACCCGAAAATGCCGCCGGATACGTTCCCTCCAGCCAACGTCTTAATGTAGTCGGAAATAGGAGTTGCCGACAGCACGGCTCCTAGGGAACCACCCGCTCCGGTTATCAGCAGGATAATCGCCGAGTCCTTTATTCCCTGTCCGACCCAGTTCATGAGGGTCTCTTCGTCAAACCTCGGAAGTAGAGTCAGAGAAAGCAGCATACCTATCATGAGTGCGTTGACCGGCGTACCGAAGAATACTATAAATTCGCTGCCCGGACCGGCATATTCCGTAAACTTTGCCACCGAAGCAAAGGCTATAAGTAATATCGGTACTACAATTGGTATAAAAGATTTGACTGTTCCCGGAAGTTTGTGGAATTGTTTTTTCAATTCATCATAGCTTATATTCGTCTGATCCATTTCAGATTCTATATTTCTTCCAAGCCTGTAAGCCCACCAGAGTCCGGTAAGAGCCGCCGGTATCGATACCACCATGCCTACCAGGATTACAAGGCCGAGGTCCGCGCCGACGTTCCCTGCAGCCGCTATAGGCCCCGGTGTAGGCGGCACCAGCGTGTGCGTGGCATAGAGTCCTGTCGACAGAGCAACGGCCATTATGGCCATGGGGATTTTGGCTCTCTTGGCCAGAGCTTTGTTGAGGGGAGTTAGTATCACGTACCCCGAATCGCAGAAAACCGGGATGCTGGTAATATAGCCAATTATGCTCATAGCCAGAGGCGACCTCTTGATTCCGACTACATCGAGAACCACCTCGGCCATTTTCAGAGCCGCTCCCGATTTTTCCATTATGGTACCTATTATGGTGCCGAAAACTATGACAAGTCCTATATTTGTCATCAAGTTGCCGAATCCCTGCGCTATTACCGGGCCTATAAATTCAACGGGCATTCTGCTCAAAAAACCTACACCGTATGCGGCGAGCAAAAGCGCCATAAACGGGTGGATCTTAAGCTTTGCGGTAGCAAAAATGATAAATAGTATTGCAAGTACCACTATGATAATCAACAGGGGACCGTGAACCATCACCGCCTTCGCGGCAGCCAGCTGTTCCGGTGTCATTTATCTTACCTCCCGACTCAAATATAGTCTGAATACGTTCTCGGAAACTTTCTCGAGCAGCTCTTCCCCCCTTTCCATGGCCTCTTCCAGCGTCATGGGTCTATTTATTATGCTGAACAATGCCGTGATTCCCGCATCATAAAGTTGCTCATAATCTTCTCCAAGAGAGCCGGAAATGCATATCACCGGCTTATTAAACCTTTTCGCAACCTGTCCAATTCCAAAGGGCACCTTGCCGAAAAGGGTCTGGTAATCCGTGCAACCTTCTCCTGTAATTATCAGGTTCGCGTTCGAAACTCTATCAGAAAAATGCGTTATATCCATCATAATCTCTATTCCCGGCCGTAACTTTGAATTTAAAAAAGCCATTAAAGCCGCCCCGAGGCCACCCGCTGCACCGGAACCGGGGACTTCAGCTATATCCTTTCCAAGGTCCACTTTTATCACTTCTGCAAGGTGTCTGAGATTCTCATCCAAAATTTCGACCATTTCCGGCGTCGCGCCCTTTTGAGGTCCGTAAACCGCCGACGCACCTTGCGGACCGCACAGCACGTTTTTCACATCGCACGCTACAACTATATCGGCTCCTTTTACCCTGGGGTCAAGTCCCGAAATATCAATCCTCTCTATTTTTGAAAGTTCACCACCTCCAAAACCTATATTCTTACCTTCGGCATCCAGGAACTTTACGCCAAGGGCCTGAGCCATGCCTACGCCACCATCGTTGGTAGCGCTGCCGCCTATGCCTATTATGAGTTTTCTGCACCCGTGATCAAGCGCCGACCTTATAAGCTGGCCGGTGCCGTAAGTGGTGGTCACCATGGGGTTTCTTTCTCCGGGTTTCAAAAGGTTCAACCCCGAAGCCGCGGCCATCTCTATTACGGCGGTACCGTCCGAGAGCACGCCGAAAAAAGAATTGATTGTCCTCCCCAGCGGGTCTAAAACCCGGGTTTTTACGATTCTCCCACCCGCGGCACAGATTACTGCCTCCACGGTGCCCTCCCCGCCGTCGGCCATCGGGATTTTATATACCTCCACAACCGCATTGGCGCTGAACGCTGCTTTCAAGACGCCCCTTTCCATAGCATTTGCCGCCTGAAGTGAAGTAAGGCTTCCCTTAAAGGAATCAGGTGCAATTAGTACCTTCATATAGACCTCCGATTCCGCTTTTTGTTTAATTCTATCCCAATATTAATAAAATTGTAATATTCACTTTGCTCAAATTCCATCAAATTTATTTCTATTTTTTGAGCAAAATAACATAAAGAAAATTTTGTGCAAAAAATATTTTTAATTTTTTAATCAAACCATAGTAAATCTCAAGTTTCTGGTATATAATGTTAGTGGACAGGTTTCACGGTCAGAACTGGTTTTTTGAAGCCGAAGTTCTAAGCAGTATTGGGGGTAAAAAAGTGAAAAAAAAGATTTTGATTTTACTTATTGTAGTATTCGTACTGTCCATCTCCAGCTTTACGTTCGCAGTAAGTTCACTTCATTTGGGATCTAGCGGGGTCAGCATAGAACTGGATCCGGCCTCCAAAGCCGATAGCAATAACCGTTTAGTCCCCATCCGGTTTATTTCCGATATGGTGGGGGGCAGTCTGCAATGGAATAGCGCTACCGACACCAGTATATTAACCGGCAAAGGATTTAAATTGCAGGCCAAAAATGGTGCAAATTATGTCTTGATAAACAACACCCCCGTACATGCAGGCGCTGTGCGGATAAAGAACGGCCAAATGTATGTATCCCTAGCAGTTTTAAACTACGTGCCCAGCGAGTATATTTCCGTTGATTCCGCTACCGGCAGGATAACTATAGGAAGAAAACAGAATTGGGGGACAGAGCGTTCGCTCAATGCTGCTAAAGCCACATTTAAGTACATAAATAAAGGCAATTTAATACTGGTAAATCAATCTTATCCCGCGGGAAAGGGCTACTCACCTACATCTCTGAGCAAGCTGGACGGTAAAGTACCAGGGAACAAGTCCGATCTGAAATTAACCGCTGAAGCAGCAAACCAGCTGGTTCAAATGTTTAAAGCTGCTAAAAAAGAAGGCGTTCCAGGACTAATAGTAACGAGCGCTTACCGTCCTTACAGCTATCAAAGCACCCTGTTCAATAATAAGGTAAATACATACAGAAAACTGGGTAAAACAATGAGCGATGCAAAACGTCTGGCGGGAAGAGTGGTAGCGGTACCCGGTACCAGTGAACATCAGACAGGCCTTGCGGTAGACATTTTTTCAAGAACATTGCTGCAGCGTACCAAAGGGCTTGAAGAAGTGTTTGACCAAACTAGAGAGGGTAAATGGTTAATTAAAAATTCTTACAAGTACGGGTTTATTTTGCGCTATCCAAAAGATAAGCAGAATATCACCAAGATAATTTACGAACCCTGGCACTACCGTTATGTAGGTAAACCCCATGCGGAAATCATAACAAAAAAGAAGATGTGCTTGGAGGAGTATATAGAATACCTCAAGAAGAACCGGCGGATAGAATACACTTCCGAAACCGGTGAAACTTTCCGGATCTATTACCTGGGGAACGCCGGTTGGCTATCGGATATTGATGTTTTTACAACCAATGGACTAGCTGTCGATGCGTCTTCGGATAATACCGGCGGCCTTATTGTAACCGTAAAGATTGATAAAAAGCCTATAATGGCAAAAAAATAAACGGGAAAAACCTTTATTTCAACGTCTTCCATCTGCCGGGAGGTATGTATATCCGGTGCTTAACCGTGATATCCCGAAGATTGTAGCAGAGCAGGTGCCAGCTGCCCATTGCTAAGGTGGTGACTAGCAATCCGTTCAAAAAATACAACGGTAGATTGATTATCCCGAAGTTCCCCCTTGCAATGCTCGTGATTATAACTATCATTTCCGATACAGCAAACACCACCCACCGGGTGGGTATTTTTTTTATAGGACCCAGTTCTTTTAAAAATTCCACCACGAGTACCGTTGCGGTTACCGTCCCCGTCAACGTGCTCAGAAAATCGTAAGTAAACATTTCCACGGAGTGCTCCTCCTTTCATCGTATCTTCTCTCTATGTATAAAAAGAGGACATAACCGGTTCAAAATATAACCGCATTTTATTAAAAATTAATTGTATAACCAGCGTGTGATTTGAGAAAGTACCTTCCTAAATGTTTATAAATAATAAGTGGGCGTAAAACGCCCCTTTTATTTCCATATAAATTGCGCCCCGTTATATGGGAGGCGATTAACGTCGTTTGAGTTTATGTTTTACCGGGATGCTTCGCGTACCTGCCTCGATAGTTCTTCTTCAGTAAAGACCATGGCACCAAGCCAGCTAAACCTTTTTAGCGAATCTTGTACCCAATCTAATCACTCCTTAAGTTAAGATCTTACGGATAACATACAAAATCGTTCCTATAATTATTCCCGATATAATCCCGCCAACAATTGCCCCAATAAAATCCAAAGCTGTGGGTTCATAAAGGTTAACGGTAAACAAAATAACAAATATGATTGAAGAAAATAAAACAAATTTGTTAAAAATAAACCTCATTTTTGTTCTCCCCTTAAATAAGATGACAGTATTCTGTCTTCCCCTAAAATATACAAAAATTTTACGAAAGTCAATGAATTTTTTTATTCCTTCCACACAGTCTGTATCTAATTAAAGAAATAAAAAAGAGCGGGGTTTTCCCGCTCCTTATGCAAGCGAATATTTCATTCCCGCTCGTATCTTTTCTTTCGTTAAATTGTAAAGTTCGTCGAAGAAGCACACCTTAAAGCTCGCCGGGCCGCGGACTTCCGGTCTTTCCGCCGCCAGTTCTCCGGCAAGACCGAAGGCGACCAATGCTGCAGTGGAAGCTTTGAAGCAATCCCTTTCCACACCGCAGAAGCTGCCGATCACCGACGCCAGCATGCATCCCGTGCCGGTTATGGTTCCCATCCAGCGGTGACCGTTGTCCACATACCCTACCCTATCCCCGTCGGTAACTATATCTCTTACTCCCGATATCACAACAGTAGACCCTAAGTCTTTAGCCATTTTCTTTGCCGCTGCCAAAAGGTTTTCGCTGCTGCCGACGGCTTCGACCCCCCGGATCTTTCCGCCGGCACCGGCAAGCACTCCGATTTCAGCGCTGTTGCCCTTTATCACGGATACTTTCACCTCTCTCAGTATCCTTTTGGCACTTTCGGTCCTGAGGGGCGTGGCTCCGGCCCCCACCGGGTCCAGCACAACGGGTACCCCCAGCTCATTCGCCTTTTTTCCGGCCTTGATCATGGCTTCCACCTGCTTTGGCGTAAGGGTGCCGATGTTCAGCACGAGGCTCGACGCCGCCTTTACCATGTCCTCAACTTCTTCCAGCGCGTGAGCCATCACGGGCAATGCTCCAATCGCCAAGGTCACGTTGGCGCAGTCGTTGACCGTCACAATATTGGTGATGTGGTGGACAAGGGGTTTTTGACTCCGCACTTTTTCAAGCAGACCCTCAATCATCATGGACTCCTCCCCCGATCTTTAATCAGCATTTCACCACGCCTTTGGCAGTCAGGGTTTTTCTCGCCCGGGCTTAGTAAACCCTCCTCTCCAAAAAATAAAAAATTCGTACCAAGGAGGTACGAAACGCCTAAAAACAACTACCCTCCCTCCGCTGGCATTACCCAAACAGGTTCAAGGGTTCGGGAAAATTCCCGTCTCAGCCGCTCTTCGCAGCACCCCCGGTAGTTTTATTCAGCTTTGGTAGAATTATATACAAAAAGCCGCCGGGTGTCAACGGGAATAAAAAAATGGAGCCGCGGGGGACGGCTCTCTCAGCTTTTGTTTTTTAGTTCCCTAATTTCATCATATAGATGATTTACCAACTCTTTTAGTTCCTTGATTTCTTCTAAATACTGGTTTCTCTCCTCTTTCAGCCGCTCCAGTTCTTCATAATAGCCAAGCTGGTCCACCTGTTCTCCTTCATCCATCACTTTTTTAGTCATCATGTGCTTAATTTCTACCACTTTTTCCTTTCCCTTTTCGGTCATGCCCGATACCTTTTCCATGCCCTTTTCAACCATAGGCCTGACCCTTTTTTTGACTTGAGGGCTCAGGACATAAGCCATTGCGGCGGCAAAAACGCCTGCCAAAAAAGGCCTGAAAGACCGCATAAAATCACTCCTTTGCCATCAAAAGGCACAATTTTTCTTTCACTCTAATATTTAAAATAACCTTAAAGGAAATCAATATGCTGATAAATTCTCGTAACGTTGTTTTTAAATGGCAAGATATCTACATATTTATAAATTTGTTAAATGTTGTCTGAAACAAAGAACGTCTTTTTATTCCCTCAATTCACACATGAATATCCCTTGAATACTATATCAGTAGAAACGTAAAAGGAGGTGCCAAGATGCCCGACGTTGCAAAGCCCCAGAGAAGCTTTAACTGGTGGTGGTGGCTGTTCATTCCCATTATTATAGTAGTATTCTTCTTCCCGATCATAATAATAGTTCTGGGTCAGGCGGTCTAAAATTAGTAAGAAGGCTCCGGGGAAAAAGCTCCCGGAGCTTATCGCAGTTTTTTGTCTTAGCACCCTATGAAGTTAAAGCATATTATGAAAGTAGGAGAGACGGTAGAAGGGAGGTGCAGCAATGGCTGACTTGACCCACATACAGTGGTGGTGGTTTTTCCCCATCATTATATTAGTATTCTTACTGCCGGTGGTGATAATAGTTCTGTGCTCCTAAAATTAGAATACATCGCAGCAAATCCCTGGATGTAGTATATACATCCAGGGTTTTTTTTGATACTTGCAGGGCTTTACTATTACGCCACAAGGGCAAGGTTTTAGGAAATTTCATATTATATATTAGCTCAAAAAGCCAATAGGAAGAAGGAGGGTTATCCATGGCCAAAGAGGAACTTGAAAATGCTTTTAAAGAGCCTGAGGAACAGGAAAGTTTAATTAAAAATGAGGAAAGTGAAGCAACGCAAACTCCCGAAAATGAACCTGTTTCATTCACCACTGTCGGCAAAAAGCTGCTCCGGCAAGCCATAACCACGGGAAATCTAAAAGAAGCTCTGGATAAGATTTCAAATTCCATAGACCTGACGAAGTGCGCAGTAGAGTGCTTTACTCAAATCACTGAAAAAGCGCAGATGAAGCTAGAAGGAAAGACCCTCGAATTCACTGACCGGGGCGGTACCGTGCAGCCTACCGACAAATGGGTTCCCATGTTTTTAAGCCTTATGAAAACCGAAGAATTTCAGCACCTTATGGCAAATTTCCTGTACACGATTGTTAAGTAATATTGAGCACAAGGGTACCGAAAGTACCCTTGTATTTTTTAACTAGACGCTTCCGAGATACTGCTTCATTTTTTTAAACTCTTTGTATATAAAAATTGTGAGAAAAAGATTTTGCCTTTTATTGCAGGAATGATATATTATATAAAATGTAGAAATCATCAAGCGAGGTTTGTGAAATGGCTGAAAAAACAGAGCGTCTTGACAAGGTCCTCAGTATGGCAGGTTACGGCAGCCGCAAGGATGTGAAGAAAATAATAAAGCGGGGAGAAGTAGAGGTGAACGGCCGGGTCGTCACCGATGCCGGTACACCGGTGGCCCCTGCCGTTGATTCCATAAGCGTTTCGGGCGAGCTGCTGATTTTCAAAGAACATATCTACATCATGATGAACAAACCCCAAGGAGTTATTTCCGCCACCCACGACAGGCGAGAGACCACGGTAATAGACCTGCTGGAAGATGAATTCTCCCACAGAAATCTATTTCCTGTAGGAAGGCTTGACAAGGACGCGGAAGGACTGCTCCTTCTCACCGACGACGGCCAACTCGCCCACAGGCTGCTATCCCCCAGAAAAAAAGTCGAAAAGGTCTACTACGTGGAAGTAAAAGGTCGCCTTGTAGAGGAAGACGTCAAGGCCTTTAAAGAAGGCGTTTTCCTTGGGGATTACAGGGCGCTCCCGGCAAAACTGGAAATACTGGAAGCCGGAGAGGTTTCTTCGGCTCTGGTAACAATATACGAAGGCAAGTTCCACCAGATCAAGCGGATGATGAAAGCCAGAGGCAAAGAAGTGACTTACCTGAAGCGCCTTTCAATGGGGCCTTTAAAGCTGGATGAAAACCTGGAGCCGGGTGAGTGGCGCGAACTCACCGATGAGGAGATAAGGATTTTAACGGAGGCGGTAAACCTGTAAAAATGTCAGGTAATATCGCCTTCGATAATCTTCTTTATTAAATAGGCCACGCCGTTTTCCGTGTTCGCTGGTACAATCAACCCCGCTGCCCTTTTTATCTCTTCCTCGGCATTTTCTACGGCAACCCCTAAGCCGGCGAATTCTATCATGGAAAGGTCGTTCATGTTATCCCCTATCGCTACAACGCTCTGCCGGTCAATCCCCAGGATATCGCACAGCTTTCTCAATCCCTCCGCTTTTGAAACCCCATCCGGTATTACCTCCAGGTAAAACCTGTCCGACTGCACGTGATTTATACGGATTCCTGCTTTTTTCTCGAGCTCGGCCATCATCTTTTTAGCGAGGGGCACATCGCCCACCAGCAGGATCTTATTAACTTCGTCTACTTCCTCCGGGTCCTTCAGCCTTTCAACTTCCACCTTTTCCCTTTTAAGATAAAGGTCATGGGACGGTTTTAAATCGGCTATAAATATCCGGTCGTGATGGAAGGTCACTATTCCCATTTCGCTGTTCCTGAAGTGGTCTATCACCAAGTGGAAAACATCTTTTTCCAAGTAACTGGTGTAAACCGGCCCTCTCGAAGGGTCATAAATCTCACCGCCGTTGAAAAGGACCGCCGGCATGTCTATTCCCAGCAGTTTTATGAAAGGCCCTGCGGCTCTTTCCCCCCTGCCGGTGGCTATTGTAAACATGATACCTGCTTCCCTTAATCTTTTTATAGCTTCGATATTAGCGCTTGATACCCTTTTTTCGTTGTCAAGCAGCGTTCCGTCCAGGTCCGTTACGACAAGCCTGTACTTCATTTCATCTTCCTCCAATAGTTCAAAATTTACGGGTTCCCCGGTATTATTTCTATATCCCGGCTCAAAAATCCTGCCTTGTCCGCAAACTAATGAGCGCCGTGTTTACAGTAAATTTCCGTGCTGGTATAATACAAAAAGTGGGACAAATTCTCGAAAGGAGTAAAGAAAATGGAGATCGGTATAGTGGGGCTGCCCAATGTGGGCAAAAGCACCCTTTTTAATGCTATAACAAAGGCGGGAGCCGAGTGCGCCAATTACCCCTTCTGCACCATAGAGCCCAACGTCGGAGTGGTGGCGGTGCCGGACCGCAGGCTGGACGAACTTGCAAAACTTGAGAATCCTCAGAAGGTGACACCAGCCACCATCAGGTTCGTAGACATTGCAGGCCTGGTCAGGGGTGCCAGCCGCGGCGAAGGCCTCGGGAATAAATTCCTTTCTCATATTCGGGAAGTGGACGCCATAGCCCATGTGGTAAGGTGCTTCGAAGACCCCAACGTGGTCCACGTGGACGGTAGCGTCGACCCGATAAGGGATATCGAAACCATAAATCTGGAACTCATATTCGCCGACCTGGAAACCCTGGGACGCCGGATAGATAGAGTCAGCAAGCAGGCCAAGTCAGGAGAAAAGCAGTACCTGGAAGAACTTTCGGTGCTGGAACGCTTGAAGGAATCTCTGGAGAAAAATTTGCCCGCCAGGGCTGTGGATTTAACAGAAGAGGAGCAGAAAATTGTAAGGCAGCTCTGCCTGCTCACTGCAAAACCGGTGCTATACGTGGCTAACATCTCCGAAGACGATCTGATTGCCGGCGGGGAAAACGAATTGGTCAAAAGAGTGAGGGAATACGCAGAAAAAGAAGGTTCCCAGGTTATCTCCTTATGCGCCAAAGTAGAAGCCGAACTGGCGGACCTGCCCGACCCGGAAAAAGTCGAGCTCCTTTCGGCCTACGGGCTTGACGAGCCGGGTCTGAACAGAGTTATAAGGGCGGGATACCGCCTGCTGGGTCTCATAACCTTTTTCACCGCCGGTCCCAAAGAGGTGAGGGCCTGGACCATACGGGAGGGCACAAAAGCACCCCAGGCCGCCGGCAGGATCCACAGCGATTTCGAGCGGGGTTTCATTCGGGCCGAAGTGATTTCTTACGCCGACCTGATGGCCTGCGGCAGCCAGCAGGCAGCAAAAGAAAAGGGCCTCGTCCGGCTGGAAGGTAAAGATTATGTGGTGCGGGACGGGGACGTGATTTTCTTCAGGTTCAATGTATAAGTTTAAAGGCGGGCAATCACCCGCCTTATTTTTATGGTCCAAAGCATTACTCTACCGGTTCGAGTCTGGCGGTAAAGTGCCTCAGAATCGGAGGCTCATAAACGAACCTCAGCCCTTTGATGCTGTCCCTTCTGGCATAGACCCTCTTTACAGCCTCGGCCACCACATCCATGTGGCTGTTGGTATAAACCCTTCTCGGTATGGTGAGTCTCACGAAATCAAGTGCGGGAAGAATCTCCTTTCCGGTTACCGGGTCCCTTCCCGCCAGGAGTGCTCCGACTTCAACGCCCCTGATGCCCGCTTCTATATAAAGCTCAACGCAGATGGCCTGGGATGGAAACTGTTCCTGAGGCACGTGGGAGAGGAATTTTTTTCCATCGATGAACACTGCATGGCCGCCGGTCGGGTACTGGATGGGTATCCCGGCTTCCCTGAGCTTATCGCCCAGGTACTTCACCTGGTTGATCCTCCAGTGCAGGTAATCCTCGCTTAACCCTTCCTCCAGACCCCTTGCCATGGCCTCCATATCCCTGCCGGCAAGGCCCCCGTAAGTTACGAATCCTTCAAGAGGCACGACCATGTTCTGCACTTTCCTGAAGAGGTCCTCGTCGTCCTTTATCGCGATCATTCCTCCGATGTTCACCAGTGCGTCCTTCTTGGCCGACATGGTGAAGCCTTCGGCGTAAGAGAACATTTCCCTTACGATTTCCTTAATCGACTTATTTTCGTACCCTTTTTCCCTCTGCTTGATAAAATAAGCATTTTCGGCAAAACGAGCCGCATCGATGAAGAACCTTATGCCGTATTTGTCAGCGACCCGCTTCACTTCTTTTATGTTCTCCATAGAAACGGGTTGGCCGCCGGCGCTGTTGCACGTAACGGTAGCGAGTATGAAAGCTATGTTTTCGGAACCCTTCTCCCGGATGAACCTCTCCATCCGCTCCACGTCGAAGTTGCCTTTGAAGGGGTGGTAATTTTCGGTATCCTCCGCTTCCTTAATTACCATATTGACCGCAGTGCCGCCCGCCATCTCGATATGAGCTTTGGTCGTATCGAAGTGCATGTTGCCGATAACGTACTGTCCCTTCTTTATAAGCAGCGGGAACAGCACCCTCTCGGCACCCCTGCCCTGGTGGGTGGGTACCATGTAGTTGTAGCCGAAAATGTCCTTTACCGCTTCGTAAAGGTGGATGAAGTTCCTGCTGCCGGCGTAGGCTTCGTCGCCCATTATCATTCCGGCCCACTGGTAATCGCTCGAAGTGCCGCTGTCGGTCAGAAGGTCGATATAAACGTCCTCCGACTTCAACAAAAAGGTATTATAGCCCGCTTCTTTTATCTTCTGTATCCTTTCCTCCCTGGATAACACCCTCAGAGGTTCCACCATCTTGATGCGGTATGGTTCCGCCATTTTCGTGAGATCGTCCGGCATTTTATAACCTCCCTGTAAATTTTGATCCAGCCAAAGTTTTGCTTTTACCCCCCCCCTCCTGATTCTAACGCTGTTATTGGGGCTTATAAATGACATGATCACCTATCGAAGCTATATCGTTGCACCCCGTAAGTATCATCGCCTGCTTGAGTTCCTTTGCCATTGTCTCCAGTACCACCTTTACCCCCTCGGCACCCCCGCCGTAAGCGCCGATTATTACCGGCCTTCCCACCAGCACGGCGTCGGCCCCCAGGGCCAGGTATTTCAGCACATCCACGCCGGACCTCACGCCACCATCAGCCAGGATGGTGATCTTCCCCTTCAGCTTTTCGGCAATGGCCGGCAGGACTTCCGCTACTCCCGGTGTGCTGTCCAGTATCCTGCCTCCGTGATTGGAGACAACTATAGCTTTTGCGCCCACCTCGTAGGCCAGCTGGGCCTCGTCCACCGTCATTATCCCCTTCAGAATGAAGGGCACACCGACCTTCGATATGATTTCTTCCAGCTCTTCCCGGGTCTTGGGCCCTACCGGCTGGCCCATTAGAGCCATGGTGATAAGTCCGGCTCCATCCACATCCATACCTACGGCAACCGCTCCTATAATTTTCGCCCTTTCCGCCATCCGCAAGGCCACGTCGTTCTCCCTGGGCTTCATCACGGCTATACCGTGGCCACCTTCTTTTTCGATGGCTTTCAGGCCGGAATCGTAAAACAGTGGATTTCCTCCGTCGCCGCACATACCTATGGTACCGGCTGCCTTACTTCCGGAAATGACCATCTGTATGAATTCCTCTTCCGGCACGGCGCCTCCCATGTTGTACTCGGAGCCGGTTATCGGTGCGGCCAGAATGGGCATCGAAAGCTTCCTGCCGAAGAGTTCAACGGTGATGTCCGGGTCTTTCGCACCGTGAAGGGTCCTCATGTTGAGCCTGACCCGTGCCAGGGCCTGGACGTTGGCCCTGAAGGACGAACCGGTGCCTGTACCTCCCATCCCCGGCACTTCCCCGGCGCAGGCCACTCCGTCGCAAAACCTGCATACCCGGCAGTACCCCTTCATCTTTTCCCTGGCGTTTTTCTTTATTTCGTTAATGTTCATGTAAACACCACCCCCGATTCAGCTTTTATTTTTTATAAGAGCTACCTGCCCGCCCTTTAACGAAGCCACGTATACTCCAAGCAGGATCGCGGCTCCGCCGACCAGGGTGAACAGGTTCCATGGTTCCTTTAAAAACAGAATCCCTATGGTAACCGCAAAGAGAGGATTAACATAATTAAAGACGGCCGTCCTGGATGCTCCCAGGACCCTTACCCCCCGGTACCACATGTAATACCCGAAGACCGAACAGGTCAGAGCAAGATATAACGCGGCCAGCCAGGTCTCAAGCCCGATGCTCATGAGCAAATTGAGAAATGTGCGCGAAAAAGCCAGGGGCAGCATGGTGATGGTGCCGTAGATGTTTATGTGGGCTATTACCACAAAGGGATCGTAAGCGTCCACCAGTCTTTTACCCATCACGGTAAAGAAAGCCCAGGCCACGGAGTTGCACAGGATGAGAAGGTCCCCCCTTAGAGTCTCGCTACCGAAGGATACGCCGGTGCCACCCGCAAATATCAAAAATATGCCGGTAAAACCCATCAAAATTCCTAAAAGTTTATTTAATGAAAGCCTCTCCTGGCGAAAAAGCAGGGAAGACAGCAATGCGGTAAATATCGGACTCGTAGCTATTATTATAGCGGTGTTCACCGTCGTAGTCAGGCTCAACCCCGTGTACTGTACATAAAAATAAGAAGAAATGCCGAGCACGCCGAGAAACCAAAGAAGAGGTTTATCCTTTTGCCGAATCTTGTAGCCATAATAGTTTTTTCTGAGCAGTGCATAAAAAATTATAGAAGCGATGGAAAACCTTAGAATTGCAAGATACATTGGCGGTAGACTTTTAAGGCCTATTTTTGAAACGGCAAAGGAAGTCCCCCAAAAAAAAGCCACCCCCAGCAAACTTACGTATGCCTTTGTCTCTGCTGTCAAGCTAACACCTCCATTACATTTTCATTATACAATAAACCGGAAAATTCATTAAGCTTTTTAAAGGCTTTTATTCTCGGAAACGAGGGAATTTTTTCCTATATATAGAATAATTTTATAAAGAAAGCTCTTTTTTAAAGGGTTGGGAAGCCGAAATGATCAGGAAGGTCTTCGGAATTCTGCTGACAATCATTTTTTTAACCTCAGTATTCACCAGCAGGTTTACTATAATCTCCGCTTTCCCCATGTACTCACAAAACGAGACGGAGCAGGGGATTATTGAGGAGATCCTCAAGCTGGATTCCAGAATTCATGCCCTCGCCCGAAAGATAAATGAACTTTCTTTCCAGAACGGTGAATTAAAAAAGGCCCTCGCCGCCAAGCGCCTGGAATTAAACCGCCTGGACGGCCAGCTGAAAGAGCGCAAAAAAAAGCTGGCCCGCTGGGTGGTATTCAGCTATAAAGGCGGTATGGGGACTTTCCTCGCTGTGCTCGTCGGCGCTGAAGATTTGGGCGATTTTTTAAGGCGATTCGACAACATTACTCGAGTGCTGGAATATTATAATAATATAATTTCGGAGACCAGGAATCTCCTACTTTATAAAAAGCGGGAGGAATCGTATATTATGGAAAAACAAAAAGAGATCCAGGCTCTGGAGGAAGAAGCCCGCAAAGCTCTTAAAGAGCTTCAGGAAGCCCTAGCTCAGAAAGAACAGGAGCTCATTAGAGCTAAAAATATATTGGAAAACACCGTAAATTTGGAAAAAATAAGCAAAAACTGGCAGGAAGCCCTACCCTCCCTCGATTATCTTTTAAAAAATCTATCTTCCCTACCGTGGAGCAGCATCAGTCCTGACAGCCTGAAGGTAAACTATCTCACCCTGACGGCCAGAGCTGAATTTATAGATAAAAGCATCACCGAGAAACTTTTCTCCGGCAACGATAAGCTCAAAAACGCGTATTTCACGTTCAGTCCGGAAGGCATTACCTTATCCGAAAAAGGCCCCGACGGAAAACCGCTGTACTCGATTACCTGCAGGCTGGAACTGGAGGAAAATAACAAGATAAAAATAATTCCCATCAGAGTGGAGTTTAACGGCGTGTTGCTTCCTCCGGAGGTAATCCACGATTTGACGAAAGGCCATGACCTTTCCTTTACCCCACCGCCCTTGCCCTACGACCTGAAAATTACCTCGATCTCTACCGAAGAGGGTAAGCTGATCCTATACCTCAAAAAATACTAAATAAAAAAACAACCCCGCCTTCAGGCGGGGTTGCCCGCTTCTTACACCTCTGGATTTACTTCCTGCTGATTTTCCAATTCGGCTCCTACATCATCGTCCCCGGCTTGATCCTGGACCCAGTCGTCATCATTTTCTTCTCCCAATTCTACTTCTTCTTCAACATCCAGCCTTTCCTCTATCTCTATATCACCGGTGGTTGCGTCATAATTTACCTTATTACCGAGCACCTCGCTTATAAACCTCAAGGGCACGAAGGTCCTGTTACTGATCATCTGGGCCGGAACGTCTAAAGTCACCTGTTTTTCATTGACATATATCGTGTTGCTCCCGACAAATATTGTAATTTTTATATCCTGTTTTACCAGGTAAACCGCCTTTGATACCTGGTCCCAGGTCACCGTTGCTCCGAAACCGTTCATAATGGCTCTCAGCGGGATCAACGTCCTACCGTCCTTTATTACCGGTGGCACATCGCATTTCATTTCCTTTTTATTTACCATTATCTTTGCTTTAAACTCCTTCATGTTACTCATTTTTTCTTTTATGTCGTTCTTAATTCGTTCTTCCATTTTATAATTTTTATGTTCCTTTTTCTCTCCTACCTTGACCTCGCCCCTGACCTTGTCTGGGTTGCTGTACTTTCCGGGCAGTGCAAAAGCTACCGTCGATAAAGTCAAAAGCATGATGAGAGTAAGGCATAGAACTTTAAATATACTCTTTTTCATCGAAACCCCTCCTTATTTTTTTATTACAGAAATACGATAACACGTCTTGCTTTTTTGAGGTATCGTCCTAATGTCTTAGAGGAATCATACTTGAGTCCTTTTACAACACCAACTCGAGCTGTTGAATATTTTATCATCCGGTTTAATATAAATATGTTATAATTTACTTACTTAAATCGGAAGGGAAGCGGAAGGATGGCGCAAATCAGCAACCTGAGCATAGGAACCGCATTCCTGGCAGGTATTCTGACCTTTTTCTCCCCCTGCACGCTACCTCTGCTGCCCGCGTATCTTTCCGTTCTGGCCGGCGGTGGTATCAGCAAATTCGAAAAAAGGGCGGTCCTAATCACCAACAGCATATGCTTTATTACCGGTTTTTCCCTGATTTTCACCTCACTTGGGCTTTCGGTAACCGCCTTGGGTCAATTCCTACTGGTTAACCGAATTATTCTTTCGAGAATTGCGGGTATTTTTGTAATAATTTTCGGGCTGTTCCTCGTCAGCGCCCTGAAAATCCCCTTCTTCATGAGGGAAAGGCGGGGCCACCCGCATTTTCGGAGAGTAACGCCGCTCTCCGCTTTTATAATGGGGTGCGCCTTTTCTCTGGGCTGGACGCCCTGTCTGGGGCCGGTACTGTCGTCGGTTCTCTTGATGGCCGGCAGCACACAGGATTTTAAAGCCGGCGCTGTATTGCTTCTCATTTTCTCCGCAGGCCTCGCTCTACCTTTTTTCTACTGGCCCTGGCCGCCGAAAGGGTCAACGCCATCGCACCCCGGATCAACCCGTACCTCACCCTCTTTCAGAAAGCCGCGGGAGCCATCCTTATATTGATGGGAACGCTACTTTTTCTTAACTGGCTTTAAAATTCGCGGACGGCAGGACTCTCCCACTTGTACTGAAATGTCTTCCTTTTGTCTTCCATGAATAAGTTTCCGTTAGGAGGTAAGTGATGAGGTCGTTTCCGGAAAAGTCTAAGACCTTTGGCCTACTGACTGTTATCGTATTTATAACGCTTTACCTTGCAGGCTGTGGGAAAACGAAAGTCGAAACTGCCAACCCGGAACCCGAAATAAAACCCTATGAAGGCTTTTTAGCCCCGGACTTCGAACTCCCTGACCTGTCCGGCAGGAAAGTAAGGCTCTCAAACTTCCGTGGGAAAACGGTAGTCCTGAACTTCTGGTCCCTCAACTGTTCTTACTGCCTCGCCGAAATGCCCGACTTCGAAGAATTCAACGCCACCAAACCGGAAAATGTAGCGATCCTTATGATAAACCTGGACAGGGATGCCGGAAGAGTCGCAACCTACATCAAAAACAAGGGATACACTTTCACGGTTTTAAAGGATGATAGTGCCCAAACCGTAAGGTCCTATCTCATAAGAGGGGTCCCGACCACGGTGGTAGCCGGCGGAGACGGGGTGATCAAGGCTAGAATAGAAGGGCAGGTTACCAAACAGATTCTGGACTCCCTGGTGAACTAACCCCGGTAGAGATAAGACCCACCTCACTATCATTGTATAAAAAACCGTAGAAATTAATATTTTTGCAATATTACTTTACTTTTCTTGGGAAGGATATTATAATAATTTTGTCATTATTTTATTTTAGTATTTATTTTCTAACAAACATCCAAATTATTAACATACAAAATCCAAGGGGGGTCATCTAATGAGGATTAACGTCACGACCAAGATTTTAATCGGTCTTATTCTGGGTGTCTTTGTAGGCCTCTTATTTACATCGGCTCCCGGCGCGGCCACGACATACATTAAACCTTTCGGGGACCTTTTCCTCAACCTCATCAAAATGATAATAGTGCCCCTGGTTCTTTCATCGCTGGTGGTGGGAGCGGCCAGCACCGGTGATGTAGGGAAACTGGGGAGAATCGGTGCCAAGACTCTAACCTATTATCTTCTCACCACCGCTTTTGCTGTAGCTCTGGGCCTCATTCTGGGCAACATCCTTGACCCCGGCATGGGCATGACCCTGCCTCCGGATGCCAAAGTAGAAGTCCAACAGGCGCCATCGGTGGTGGAGACGCTCCTTAACATCGTCCCGACCAACCCGATTAAAGCCATGGCTGAAGCCAATATGCTTCAGATCATAGTATTTGCCATTTTTCTGGGTATAGCCATTACATTTGCCGGTGAGAAGGGAAAACCCGTTCTAAATTTCTTCGACAGCCTTGCTGAGATCAGCTATAAAATAGTCGGGATAATAATGGAGTATGCACCCATAGGCGTTTTTGCCCTTATAGTCCCCGTAGTCGCCGCAAATGGACCTTCGGTGCTGCTTCCCCTGCTAAAGGTAATAATAACGGTTTACCTTGGATGCGCCCTCCACGCCGTTCTGGTATATTCCTCTCTGGTCTTTTTATTTGCCAGGATGAGCCCGGTTAAATTCTTCAAAGGCGCCGCACCGGCTATGCTTGTAGCCTTTACCACCAGCAGCAGTTCGGCGACCCTTCCGGTTTCCATGGAAGCAACCGAAAAGAACCTGGGAGTGTCCAAGTCAATATCCAGCTTTGTATTGCCGCTGGGCGCCACCATCAACATGGACGGTACCGCCCTTTACCAGGGGGTCTGCGCGCTATTTGTCGCTCAGGTTTTCGGTATTAACCTGACATTGTCAGAGCAGATAGTAATAATACTTACTGCCACCCTGGCTTCCATAGGAACTGCCGGAGTTCCCGGCGCGGGCCTCATAATGCTAACGATGGTGCTGCAGTCTGTAGGGCTGCCTCTGGAGGGCATAGCCCTCATAGCGGGAATAGATCGCATACTCGACATGGTCAGGACGTGCATCAACGTGACGGGTGATATAGCCGGATCGGTGGTGGTAGCAGCCACCGAAAAGGAGCTCAATCAGGATACTACTCTTGAGGTAAATGTGTAGCAAAAGCCCCATTCCCTTTTCGGGAATGGGGCTTTACATTTTTCACTATGCTCCCCTTTTTCTCTTCGCCGGTTTGCACAGTATCTCCGAAATCCAAGTGTTAAATATGCTTGCCGCGTGGGACGGGCGCATGATGACTGCGGTATCCGCCCCGGTGCCGCTGCCGCCCACGGCTATAATGTCCTCGCCGTATGGTATCAAACCTGCATCGAGGGCCATCGTCGCAACTTCGACGCATACCTTGACTCCCTGGCCGAACATCCTTAATGTATTCGCTATTATCTCCACGGGGTATACCCCGCCGAACTTCCGGCTTATACCCCGCTCGGCTCCCGACAGCACGTGAGTTGTGGTTAAAACCTTTACCCCGGAGGCTAAAAGCTTTTGCCTGAGGTCCTCGGGAAATTCCATCTTCCCCGGCTCAGCGTAGCCGCAAACATGGGTCACGATCACCAGGTTTACCCCCAGGTTCGCCTCGAAAAACAACTTGGCCGTATAGCCCCCAGTGGACGCCACCACCACATGCTTTATTCCTCTCTCGCTTACAGCCTCCTTTACAACGGCCAGGGTGTTCTCCGTGTTTTGCTTTCCCGGCAAATCCCAGTACATTACTTTGACCTCCTGTTGTAAATTATAGCAATTTAATTTTATCACAACTCGAACTTCTTATGGAGCGCCGTTATAGCCCTTTCCGCATCCTCGTCTCTCACCAGACAGGATATCGTCGTATGGGAGTCGGATGTCTGAAGGATTTCGATATTTTCGCCTTCCAGAGCCTCGATTATCCTGGCCATTACACCGGGTACACCCCGCATTCCGGCCCCGACCACCGTAACCTTGGCAAGTCCGCGCACCACCTCGGGAATTACGCCGATCCCCTCGAGTACCCCGACCGCTTTTTCCACAAGCTCTTCTTTAATGGTAAATACCTTCAGATCCGGGAATAGATTGATCAGGTCTATGCTTATGCCTGCATCCGCCAGCATCCTGAATATGCGGACCTCCACGCTCCTGTCATCGGACGGCACTTTTATGCAGATCTGGGCCAGGTGCGGAATGTGTGCTATGCCGGTAATTAGCCGTTCGGGCCCGCAGGTGATCAGGGTCCCCGGTGAATCGGAAAAGGTGGACCTGACCCTCACCGGTATGTTGCGCTGCATGGCTATCTCCACAGCCTTGGGGTGTATCACCCTGGCTCCGTTGTAAGCCATTTCGGTCACTTCCCGGTAGGTGACCGTATCCAGAATGTGTGCTCCCTTGACGATCCTGGGATCCGCCGTCATGATTCCTTCCACATCGGTGAAAATATCGACGCACTCGGCGCCGAGAGCGGCACCTAAGGCTACAGCCGTCGTATCGCTGCCGCCCCTACCCAGGGTGGTGATGTCGCCGTTTTCGGTAATACCCTGGAACCCGGCGACGACAGGGATGTAGCCCTGCTTGACAGCGTCTATCAGAACGTCGGTCTTAATTTCCTTTATCGCGGCGTTTCCGAAGCGGTCGTCGGTTATGATGCCCGCCTGGCCTCCGGTAAAAGCCTTGGCCGGATGTCCCTTGGCGTTAAGCAGAGCAGCCACCAATGCGGCGGAAATTATTTCGCCGCAGGACATCAAGAGGTCCCTTTCCCTGGCCGGTACCTCTCCCCCGACCTCCTCCAGCAGGGAAAGCAGGGTATCGGTGGCGTAGGGGTCACCCCTTCGCCCGATGGCCGAAACCACAACCACCGGAGAATATCCTTCCCGTTTCGTCCTTATCACATGCTTTAGCACCATCTCCCTGGACTTGGGAGTGGCTACCGACGTGCCCCCAAATTTCTGTACAACCAGTTTCATATCAAAGCCACCTCATACCAACTTGTTTCTCACCAGGTATTCGGCTATCTGCACCGCGTTATAGGCCGCTCCCTTTCTCAGGTTGTCGGCCACGATCCACAGGTTCAAACCGCACGGCACCGTAAAATCTTCCCTTATCCTGCCCACGAAGACCTCGTTTTTACCCGAAAGGTATGCCGGCATCGGGTATACTTTATTTGCAGGATCGTCCATCACCACGACGCCCGGAGCACCGGAAAGAATCCGACGGGCTTCTTCGGGGGTAACCTTCTCGTAAGTTTCTATGTTTACCGATTCCGAATGGCAGTTCAGCACCGGCACCCGAACGGTGGTGGCGGTCACAGCTATGTTTTCATCCCCCATTATCTTCTTTGTCTCCCTGATCATCTTCCATTCTTCCATTGTATAACCCGTATCGTCGAAAACGTCTATATGCGGAAGGAGGTTGAAGGCTATCTGGTGGGGATAAACGCAGGGCTCCGGTTTCTCTCCTTCGAGGACCTTTTTTGACTGAAGTTTCAATTCTTCTATGGCCTCAAGGCCGGTCCCCGATACCGCCTGGTACGTGGAAACTACTACCCGTTTTATCCGCGCCCTGTCGTGGATGGGTTTTAGAACAACCACCATCTGAATGGTCGAACAGTTGGGGTTGGCGATAATGCCCTTGTGCTTATAGAGGTCCTGAGGATTGACCTCCGGCACTACTAGGGGAACGTCGGGGTCCATCCTGAAGGCGTTGCTGTTGTCGATCACCACCGCTCCCCTTTTTACGGCTTCGGGGCTTAAAGTTAGGCTTACGTCCTTTCCGGCGGAAAAAAGCGCTATATCTATACCCTCAAAGGACGAGGGTTTTGCTTCTTCAACCCTTACTGTACTGCCCATGAACTCAACGGTCTGACCCTCGGAGCGCGAAGAAGCCAGAGGCAAAATCCTTTTGACAGGAAAATTGCGCTCTTCCAAAATTTTCAGCATCGTTCGGCCTACAGCACCGGTAGCACCCACCACGGCCACATTGTAACCGTTCATTTTTCATTCCCCCTGGATAAAATCTTTTGATAAACATTGATGAACGGCGCCGCTCATCAAGGTATGCATTAAGGATAATTCTATTTAAAATAAAAAAACCTGTCAATACACATTTTATGCGATCTTTATTCCACTTGACATAACAGCTAAAAAATTTTAGCCCTCTTTCGCCAAAAGAGGGCTTTTAATAAAGCTTTTAACATAAGACTTCCTCAAGAGTTTCAAAAAAACCGGGGAAGGATATTTTTACACACTCGGCGTTTTTAATCCTCGATGGCCCGGGGATCGCCAGCGCCGCCACCGCCATGGCCATGGCGATCCTGTGGTCGCCAAAGCTTTCAAACTCGGCGGGCTTCAAGAACCCGCCGCCCCGGATTATCATGCCGTCTTCCAGTTCCGTCACTTCAGTTCCGAATCTCCTCAAATTCACGGCTATTGCTTTTATTCTGTCGCTCTCCTTTACCCTCAGCTCTGCCGCATCCCTTATTATCGTCTCGCCTTCTGCAAAGGCAGCCGCAACTGCAATCACCGGAATCTCATCGATGAGCCTGGGTATTATTTCACCCTTTATGGTTATCCCCCGAAGCCCTTCTCCTTTGACGAGCACATCGGCGACTTTTTCTCCATTCCAAATCCTCTCGTCATAAATCTTTATATTGCAGCCCATTTCCCGGAGCACATCGATTATACCCGTTCGAGTGGGGTTAATGCCCACATCCCTTATCAGAAGTTCTGAACCTTCCGTTACTGCGGCGGCCGCCATGAAAAAGGCCGCCGACGATATATCCCCCGGCACCGTCACCCGCTCGGCGCTGAGTTTATCCACGGGGGTCAGCCTGACCTCACCGTCCGATGTTGAAATCCTGCCTCCGAAGTGGGCCAGCATAATTTCGGTGTGGTCGCGGGTTTTATGCTTTTCTATTACTGTAGTTTCGCCTTCGGCGTATAGCCCCGCCAGCAGTATGGCCGACTTTACCTGGGCGCTGGCCACCGGAAGCTCGTACCGGATTCCTTTAAGACGTCCCCCCCTTATGGTGAGGGGGGCGTACCTGCCCCCGCCGGCCCCTTCGATAACGGCTCCCATCATGGTCAGGGGCTCCACCACCCTGCCCATGGGCCTTTTCAGGATGGACTCGTCCCCGGTAATGGTAGCTTCAAAACCCTGGCCCGCCAGTATCCCCGAAAGGAGTCTTATCGTCGTCCCGGAGTTGCCCGCGTATAGGGGTCCGTCGGGTTTTTTCAACCCCCTGAGACCCCTTCCATTTATGATTACTTTATCCGGCGCCTCAAACAGTATATCCACTCCCATTTTCTTAAAACAGTCAACGGTCCTGAGGCAATCGTCGGCCGTAAGAAACCGCTCCACCCGGGTTATGCCCTCCGCGACGGCCCCCAGCATTACGCTCCTGTGGGATATGGATTTGTCTGGGGGAGCAAAAATCTCCCCCCTGAGTCTCCTTTTACCTTCTACCGTCACATCCAAAGTCTTCATTCCTCCCGTTTCCGTATTCTCGTGCCCTCTCGAAGATCCTTTTTATGTCCGGAGCGCTGGAGGCTTCTATTGCCCTCTGCAGTTCGCCGAGCTGCTTTTTAAAAATCGATATCATGTTTAGAACTTCATCCCTGTTAGTAAGCAGTATATCTATCCATATTCCCGCGGCGGAGGATGCTATGCGGGTAGTGTCTTTATATCCCCTCCCAGCAAGTTTTAAGTATTCCCCGCTAGTATCGGATTCTCTCACCGCATTCACCAGGCTGGTTGCTATAACCTGCGGCAGGTGGCTTACCGCAGCCGCCATCCCGTCATGCTCTTCGGGGGTCATTATATGTGGAACCGCACCGATCTTAAAAACCAAGGCTTTGAGGGTCTCGACAGCCTCCAGAGGGGTTTCCTCCGCCGGCGTAAGTATATAAGGGCTTTTTGAAAAAAGGTCGGCCCGGCTAAAACCGTAGCCGCTGTACTGGGAACCGGCCATGGGGTGGCCGCCCACAAAAGCCACACCTTCAGGCAGCACCTCCTTCACGGAATTCACCACGACCCTTTTGGTGCTGCCCGTATCGGTCACCACGGCACCCCTTTTAATAAAGGGCGCCAGCCTTTTCACGACCGGCACTATGCTAAGCACCGGCGTACAGATGAATATTATATCCGCCCTCTTTAATGCTCTAAAGCTGCTTTCGTCAGCGCTATTTATATTGAAGCTGTCTTCGGATACGACCCCTTCGCTTGCAGCCGCTGAAAGGGTTCCGTCATCCGAGTCGATGCCCAATACTTCCAAGCCAGCAGCTTTAAAAGCCCTGGCCAGCGACCCTCCTATAATTCCCAACCCCACTACCGCCACTGTGGAAACGCTCAACTACATGCTCCTCCCGACTATTGGGGCGATTTTTTTGAGTTCCTCGCAAAGCAGCATGAAATTCTCCGGTTTCAGGGACTGTGAACCGTCGGACAATGCTTCCTGGGGATTGGGATGGACTTCGATGATAAGGCCGTCGGCACCGGCGGCCAGTGCCGCTCTGCTCATCGGGGTCACCCAGCGCCAATGGCCCGTGCCGTGGCTGGGGTCCACTATTACGGGCAGGTGGCTTATGTTTTTTATTATCGGCACTGCGCTCAGGTCCAGGGTATTCCTGGTCATCGGCTCAAAGGTCCTTATTCCTCTTTCACACAGGATTACCTGAAAATTGCCCTCGTTCATGATGTACTCGGCGGCGTTCAGCCATTCCTCGATGGTGGCGGACATACCCCTCTTCAGGAGCACCGGCTTTCCCGTCCTGCCCACAGCCTTGAGCAGCTGGAAATTCTGCATGTTGCGGGCTCCTATCTGCAGTATGTCGGCGTACTCGGCGACCGTATTTACAGCTTCCGTGCTTGTAACCTCGGTTACAACGGGAAGGCCGGTCCTTTCTCTCGCCTCGGCCAGAATTTTCAGCCCCTCTTCGCCCAACCCCTGGAATGAGTAAGGCGAAGTCCTGGGCTTAAAAGCACCTCCCCGGAGGATTTTAGCGCCGCACTTTTTCACCATCTCGGCGGTCTCCAGGAGCTGTTCCCTGCTCTCCACAGCACAGGGGCCTGCCATGACGACGAACTCGTCGCCCCCTATCGATACATCCCCCACTTTTATCACGGTAGGTTCGGGATGAAAAGTGCGGCTCGCGAGTTTATACGGTTCCATGATGGATACCGTCTTTTCCACACCGTCCATGCGCTCTATAGGCTTATCGGCCAGCAGCCGGCGGTCTCCTATAACCCCGATTATGGTTATATCGGTACCTCTGGAAAGGTGTACCCCTAGCCCCGCATTTTCGACCATCTCGCATACTTTCTTTATCTGATCCTCGGTGGCGTTTTTCTGCATCACTATTATCAAGGTCAATCCCTCCATTATACGATGTCAATAACGTGCTTTATATATTGTGCCGTTTACAAACACCCTGTAAATATCCCCCCGGAGGGGGGATAGATCGCCCGCCACCGGGAACAGCATACAAAAGCTTCGGCGTTACCGGCAGTTTCCTTAAGAAGGTTCCCTTCCGAATTGTCGTCAGGAATCGGCCCGGGATAACTCGTTCTGACAGTCACGCCATACCCCTCCCGGCTTATGTAAAAAACCTCCCGCACCCCGTCAGGAGCGAGAGGTTTCCCGCATTACGTTAGAAAGTATTATATTATATACTAGAATTTATGTCAAGGCCGTCAGCATTTGCTGTGGTTATTTTATGATAAGGTATCATCATCAATGCAATATCAAAAGCCATAAAAAAAGGCGTTTTAAGCCTCATCGACGCCGTTAGAGGAAATATCAAACATATGCCTTTGAAACATTTTTAAAAGTCGCAAATAGTGATTTGCTTCACGTAATACGTGGTCACCAAGTAATGGTAAAATTATCGACCTGATATTGCATTCAAGCAAACCCTGAGTTCCCTGTGCCTTGAAATCCCTAATTGCTTTTGTTGCCCTGAGACTATCATCCGTGACCTGTTCCGGAGGTACAGTCATATCAATTGCAGCCTTCGCCTCTTTGGTCAAACGGTCAAATTCATTCCCAAAATCATTTGCTGTTTTGATTAATTCGTTTTCTGTCGGATCAAGCAACCCGCGGATGAATTTTGCATGCTCAGCCATAATCCTGTTCCAGAATAACTCCTGTTCAAGGACTTCCCTCTTAATATCTATATTCTCTCTACCCTGAATCCTCTGAATAATACGTAAATAGAGCTCTGTTTCTCTCCTTATATGCTCTATCAGCAGGGGATAGTTGACAGTAAACATTTTGCAGGATAAAACATTGGATAAAATAGTGGTTTTAAATCGTATTAATTCGATGAGTAATTCCATGGCCCTTTGATTAAGCATAAACACTTTCCGTTCAAGCATCGGATTATTTATCCTAGAATCTGAGCCTGACAATTCATCTTCAGCTTTTGTTAATTCAGTTGGTATCCTAACCCCTGTAAAAAACGAAGAAACTTCTTCTGCTTTAAGCGTGTATGGCGTTATTACTTCTCCTGATTGAAGTACTTCGGGGCTAACAACACCATTAGCAAGAAAGATCACTTCTCTTAATAATCCGTCAAAAGCCCTCCTGAAATCATCTGCTCGCCGGATAAAATTTACATTTTTAGGCATAAATCCTATTTCAAGAAAAAAAGAATGTTCTTTCATGATCCTTGCAAAAAATAGATGTATATCCAGGGACTCACGAACAAAATCAATATTTGAAGACACTGCTTATCCCTCCTAAAAATTCCCTTCTAATGCTACTAGTATATGTTGCTTTACATAAGAAGTTACAATCATAGGCACTTCGCTTGTTCTGTTATTTATTCCCACCTGTGCTATAATCTTAATATAATGTTAATGCAAAGCTAACAATAAGAAAAACGGAGGGTTTAAGATGTTTCCAATCAGGGACAACATCCCGAGCAGGCGACCGCCTCTCGTTACGGTCCTGCTCATAATAATAAATTCGCTCATATTTTTTACTCTCTCGGACACTCCATACAGGACCTTCGTGGGGTTCACCCACAAATACGGGTTAATACCGGTGAAAATTACGAAACTGGTGGTATCCGGTGCACCGTTTTCCCTAGGCGACCTTTATCCATTTATTACCAGTATATTTCTCCACGGGAGCACACTCCACTTAATCAGCAACATGTGGATACTGTGGCTTTTCGGTGACAACGTAGAAGATAGGATGGGCCATATAAGGTTCCTGCTCTTCTACCTCCTCAGCGGTGTAATCGCAGGCGTGTTTCACCTGGTTTTCAACCCCTTATCACGGGTACCGGTGGTGGGGGCTTCTGGAGCTATCGCGGGCGTAATGGGCGCGTACTTCGTGTTATTCCCATCGGCGAGGATAATCACCCTGGTGCCGACCTTTTTCCTGGTTCCAATCTTCATCCAGATACCCGCCGTGGTCTACCTTTTCCTGTGGTTCCTGGCCCAGCTCTATTCCGGCACGGTCTTGTCCGTCATCGGCGGTGCGGCGGTTTCAGGAATTGCATGGTGGGCACACATCGGAGGGTTTGTCAGCGGCGTGCTGTTAAATAGATTTTTCCTCAGAGATCGGTATTAGTCATCGCCTATAAAGATGACATGCCACCTTATGGCCGGGAGCGCATTCAAATAGTTCCGGTTCCTCCCGCCTGCATATATTCACTGCGTGTCGGCACCTTGTCCAGAACCGGCACCCCTCCGGCGGATTAAGGGGACTGGGCACATCCCCTTCCAACAGTATTTTTCGCCTCTTGACTTTTGGTTCCGGTAAAGGTATGGCCGAAATGAGCGCCTGGGTATAGGGGTGGAGGGGGTTTCGGTAAATCTCGTCGCTTTCGGTTATCTCTATTATTTTCCCCAGGTACATTACACCCACCCTGTGGGATATGTGTTTTACCACGTTAAGCCCGTGGGCTATGAAAAGATAGGACACCCCAAGGCGGGCCTGCAGGTCCTCCAGGAGATTCAGAATCTGGCTCTGTATGGAAACATCCAGGGCCGATACCGGCTCGTCGCACACTACGAGGTCCGGATTGGTAGCTAGGGCCCTGGCGATACCTATCCTCTGCCTCTGGCCCCCGGAAAATTCGTGGGGGAACCGCCTCATATGGTGCGGAGCAAGGCCCACCATCTCCAGCAGGTGCTTTACCCTTTCCTCCAGTTCCTTTCCCCTGGCGATGCCGTGAAAGGCCAGTGCTTCGCCTATTATTTCTTTAACGGTAAGCCTGGGGTTGAGGGAACTATATGGGTCCTGGAATATCACCTGCATCTTTGGCCGTAACTTCCTGAGCTCTTCACGGTTAAGTCTCATTATATCCCTACCGTTAAACAGTATTCGGCCTTTTGTGGGTTCTATCAGCCTCAGCATGCACCTGGCGGTGGTGGTCTTGCCGCAGCCGCTCTCCCCCACCAGTCCCAGGGTTTCTCCTCTTTTTATGCTGAAGCTCACGCCGTCGACGGCTTTGATGTAACCCACCACTTTTTGGAATACTCCGGCTTTCACCGGATACCACTTTACAAGCCCCTGCACTTCGACTATGTCCTGCAGGTTCAAACGCCTACACCTCCTCGGGGTGGGAACCCCTTAAAAAACACCTCACCCTCCGTCCGTTTCCCATCTCCAGGAGGGCGGGGGACTTTTTCCTGCATACGTCCGCGGCTTCGGGGCATCGGGGGTTAAACCTGCAGCCCGGGGGCATGTTAAGGGGATTCGGCACAGTACCTTCGATCACGTGGAGGCGGCCTTTTTCACCTCCCAGGCTGGGTATGGATTTCAAAAGCCCCGCAGTGTAAGGGTGCAGCGGACTTTCAAAGAGGTCTTCGCAAGCAGCTTCTTCAACCACCTGTCCCGCATACATCACCACAACCCTCTCGGCTGTTTCCGCGACGACACCCAGGTCGTGGGTTATTAAAAGAACGCTCATGCCTATCTGGTCCTTAAGCCGGTTTATCAGATCCAGTATCTGGGCTTGAATTGTCACGTCCAGGGCTGTAGTGGGTTCGTCGGCAACCAATAGTTTCGGACTGCACGAAAGGGCCATGGCTATCATCACTCTCTGGTGCATGCCTCCTGACATCTGGTGCGGATACTCGTGATACCTTTTTTCGGGGTTGGGTATCCCAACGAGCCTGAGCATCTCGACGGCCCGTTCTACGGCCTCCTTTCCGGACAGCCTCTGATGGAGCATTATCGCCTCGGAAATCTGCCTGCCGACGGTGAATACCGGATTCAGGGAAGTCATCGGCTCCTGAAAAATCATCGAAATCCGGTTTCCCCTTATCCGCCTCATTTCCGCCTCGGACTTTGCCAAAAGATCCTCGCCCTCAAACAATATTTTTCCGGAGGTGATTTTGGCCGGAGGAGACGGCAAAAGGCGCATGATGGCGAGAGACGTCACCGATTTGCCGCAGCCGGACTCACCGACCATCCCCAGGGTCTCACCCATCTTTATGTCAAAGGACACCCGGTCCACCGCCGTCACGACCCCGTCGTCGGTGAAGAACTTCACCGTGAGGTCCTTAACTTCGAGTAAAATCTTTCCTTCCACATACGCCACCCCCGGTCAAGGGATAATCCTGCGCGCACCCAGGTACTTTTTGTCAAGAACCGGTGAATACGTAGGGTCCTTGGGGTCGAAGCTGTTTACTGTAACACCGGAATTGCCCGCGTGAATGAATTTCATATCCCCTATATAAATCCCCACGTGGGAGGGGCCGGGTTTGTAGGTCTCAAAGAATACCAGGTCTCGGGGTTTAAGGTCCTTTCTATACCGGACGGGTTCTCCCTGCTCGAACTGCATATCGGCGTCTCTTTTCAAAAAATACCCGCCCATCCTGAAGCAAAATTGCGTAAAGCCGGAGCAGTCGTAACCGTAAGCGGTGGTTCCGCCCCATAGGTACGGCAGGCCTATATACTGTTTTGCCACGGCGATGACATAAGAAGCGCCTTTTTTCTCGGAAAATATTCTTTCCCTCGAGGGAAATTCCCTGATGTCTTCGGTCCTGACGTAGACCTCACCTCCGCCGGGCAGCATGAGCCGGGCCCAGTCCCCCTCTATCGAAATCAGCGGGAGTGTTGTACCCTGCACCAGGTCCCCGTCGAAAACCCTCCCGCCTCCGATACCCAAGAGAGGTACAGTTTTTTTGGAAACAACCAGAGCAAACCTCCCGGAAAGGTAACCGGAAAGGGAAGGTTTATCGGCAATCCACAATTTTGACCCGTCGGCCCATCCCAGGTAACCGTCTTCCATCCGGACCCGGTACCAGCCGTGCTTTTCCTCAAAAAGCTCTACCACGTCGCCCATCCTGGCCTGGGTGACCGTGCCTTTACCTTCGGCCTTTCCGGGCTCCATTCCCAGATTAAGCACCGGCACTTTCACGACGCCGTAAACCCTGTCTCCCAAGGATTTGGACGGTAAAAGTTCGATCTTATCCTCAACGGTCACTCCCCTAATTTTGGAAAGCCTATAGATCAGTTCATCCTTCACGCGTCCGTCGCTTACCCTGCCTTCCAGCACCAGTTTGCCGCCGCTTACCGTCCTCGTCACTTGAAAGACCGTTTCCCTGGGATCAAGTTTGAACTCTTTCTGAAATTCGGCTATGATTTCCTCCACCCGCTGAACTATTTGATCGCCGCTCAATTTTACACCACACCCCCACATCGACACCGCCGCCACTGTAATAAAAAGGAGCGCAAGAGCGATCCTTTTATACATAAAAGCCACCCCGTGCGTCTTCAGCGTTTGAGCTTGGGGTCCAGAGCGTCGCGAAGGCCGTCCCCAAGCAGGTTAAAGGAAAACACGGTTATCATTATGGCAACGCCTGGCCAGACCGAATACCACGGATTCGTCAGCATGTAACTGCGGGCGGCGTATATCATGTTCCCCCAGCTCGGCCTCGGGGGCTGAACTCCAAGGCCCAGGAACGAAAGCGTCGCCTCGGCCAGTATGGCCCCGGGTATCCCCATCGTCACTGAAACGATGATGGGCCCCATGCAGTTGGGCAGGATGTGCCTTAATATTATCCTGGCGTCGGTTAAACCCTGAGCTCTGGCCGCTTCCACGTACTCCATTTCCCTGAGGTAAAGCACCTGGCTCCGGACCAGTCTCGCCATGCCCGCCCAACCTATCAGGGCCAGCGCTATGAAAACGTTGTAAATACTGGGCCCCAGGGCGAACATGACGCCGATATAAAACAAAAGGTCCGGAAACGCGAAGAGGATGTCGGCGATGCGCATTATAATCATGTCGACCTTCCCGCCGTAATAACCGGCGAGTGCGCCCATTGTTACGCCTATGACTGTGACAAAGAGCTGGGAAATAATGCCGACGCTGAGGGATACCCTGGCGCCGTAAAGGATCCTGGAAAGTATGTCCCTGCCGAACTCGTCGGATCCGAGGATATATACGCCGTTACTGCATATTTCGGAAGGAGAACCGGGGGGCTTCAACCTGTTGGAAAGGTCGGTCTTCAAGGGGTCCGCGGGGGACAAAAGCGGCGCGGTTACGGCAACGGCGCTGAATATTATTACCACCGCGAGCCCGAACATGGCGGGCTTATTTTTCTTAAGCCGGCGCCACGCATCAGCCCAGAACGAGGCCCCTCCGGAATCAAAACCCTGCGCCACGCTCATACCCCCTCACTGCAGCCTGACCCTGGGGTCCAGGAAGGCGTAAGATATGTCCACTATCAGGTTCCCGATCACGAATATCACCGCTGTAAAAAGCACGATCCCCTGCACCAGCGGAAAATCCCTGTTCGAAAGCGCCCACAGCGAAAGCCGCCCCAGGCCGGGGATCGCGAAAATGGTTTCGGTAAGGATAGAGCCGGTCAAAAGACCGCTGATCTGCATGCCTATTACGGTTACAACCGGAATCAGGGCGTTTTTCAGGGCGTGGCCGAATATGACCGCTCTTTCCGCCAGCCCCTTGGCCCTGGCCGTCCTGATGTAGTCCTGCCTTATGACGTCCAGGAAGGTGCTCCTGGTGTAGCGGGCTATGGAAGCGGCGAATCTTATTCCCAGCACTACCGCCGGCAGTATAATATGTTTCGGCGTAGAATAGCCGGATATCGGAAGCCACTTAAGGTGAAGGCCGAAAATCAGCTGGCCCACCACCGCAACCCAGAAAATGGGCGCACTTATCCCGGCCAGGGCGACTATCATCGAAGCGTGGTCGAAGAATGAATACTGTTTAACCGCTGATATTATCCCAACAGTAAGGCCCACCACGATGGCCACGAAGGCCGATGACAGGGCAAGCTTTACCGTCGTCGGGAAGGTGTCGAGAATCATCTTCGTTACGGGCTGCCCGGTCTTGAAGGATTTGCCCAGGTCTCCCCTACAGGCGTTCCACAAAAATCTGCCGAACTGGATGTAAAGGGGGTCGTTCAGCCCGAGCTGGTTCCTGATCTTCTCTACGGCAGCAGGGTCCGCGTGCTTTCCCAGCATTTCCACCACCGGGTCCCCCGGCACCACGTTTAGCAATATGAAAGTGATCAAAGACACTCCGAGAAGCACCGGCACGGCGAAAATAAGCCTGCGTATTATGTAGTCTATCAACATTCCACCTCCTCAAATGGCGGAAGATGCGCCGTGCGGCGCATCTTGCAACCTTCGAGTTACTGAATTTCCTTATACGCATAAGTATAGATGTTGATACCCGTCGGGTGCATAATAATACCCTTGACGTTTTTCTGAGTGGCAAGCAGGCTCTTTATGTGGAAAAGGGGTATTACCGCCACGTCTTCCCGGATAATGATGTCTTCGATCCTTCTGTAGAGCTCCTTTCTCTTCTCGGCATCCACTTCCGTCCTGGCCTTTTCAAGGAGGTCCTGTACCTTTTTGTTGTTGTAGCCGGAGGACATCTGGTTCGTCCTTGCGAAGAAGGTGTGCAGGTAGTTGTCCGGGTCGGGGATATCCGCCCACCAGTTGCCGTGGGTGGCCGGTATCTTGCCCTTGCTGCGGGCGTCGCCGAAGGCGGCCTTTTCCACGATGGTTATCTCCAGGTCAATGCCTACTTCTTTAAGCATAGCCTGGATGGCCACATTGGCGTCGGAAAGGCGGTCGCCACCCCTCTGCCAGGCCTGAAGCTTGCCTATGTTGCCCAGTTCCCGGATGAGTTTCTTGGCTTCTTCGGGGTTGTAATCATAAGCCGGACCCGTGCCCTCCTCGTAAGCACCGGGTATGCCCGGGGTGACGAAACTCTTTGCTACCGTTCCCCGCGGGCCGTACAGCGCCTGCACCAATTTTTCTTTATCTATGGCCATGGCCACGGCCTTCCTGAGCCTCACGTCGGACCACATGGGATCGCTCATGTTCATGAGGAAGTAATAGGTATTAAGGGCCACCCCTTCAAGCACTTCGTACTTACCCGAATCCTTTATCCTCTGGTATTCGTTGACCGGTATAGTGCACACATCCAGGGTGCCGTTTTCAAATTCCATCAGGGCCGTAGTAGCGTCGGGCACTATCCTGTAGTGGATGCCGTCCAGGTAGGGGAGTCCGGGCTCAAAATAGTAGGGGTTCTTTTCCAGCACTATTTCTGTGTTCGGCACGTAGCTCTTGAGCCTGAAAGGCCCGGTGCCGATAGGGTTGAGCCTCCAGTTGTCACCGGCGGCTTTTACCAGTTTCTCGGAATATATGGACGCGGCGGGAACCGCCAGGTTGTGGAGGAAGGGCGCGTAGGGTTTTTCCAGTATTATCTGAAACCTGTAATCGTCTATTTTCTTAAAGCCCTCAAGAGAAGTGGCCTTGCCCTCCATGAATTCCTTTGCACCCAGAATCGGCTCGAACAACCACGTGCTCATTCCCCTGCCGTTTGGGTTGAGCATGCGCTCTATGGTGAACTTTACGTCGTCGGCTACGAGCTCGGTGGTGCCGTCGTGGAACTTGACGCCCTTTTTGAGTTCGAAGGTGTAGGTCCTGCCGTCGGGAGAAACTTCGGGCATTTTGGCCAGCAATTCGGGCTCCAGTTCCAGGGTGTCGCCTTTATACCTCAAGAGTGTGCTGTAAAGGTGGCGCGCCAGTGTGTACGTGACTAGTAATGTATTTTCCTGCACGTCAAAACCGTTGGGGTCGTCCTCCAGGTAGTCGTTCAGAACCCCGCCCTTTTTAATCTGACTGCTCTCGGGTGGCTCTGCCTTATCGGCGGACCTAGAGCATCCGGTAAGCACCGAAGCTATTATTAACATGACGAGTAAAACGGACAAAACTCGCTTTTCCACAGCGGAACCCCCTTCTGAAATAACGGCTTATCTGTTAAATAATATTCCTGTCGTATTCGCGGTATGCCGGGCTCCGCTTCCCAGGAAACAAAAAAATCCAGCCGTACACGATAAAAAGTGTACAGGCTGGATCATGCCACCTCACGGGGTAACAAAGTTTGACCACCGGACAAAAATGTGAAATAATTAACTCCAGGAGGAAATCCTACACATCAATTTGCTTATCTGGGGGTCATCAAATGGAGAGATGGGAAGAATTAAAAAATAAAATAATCGAATGGGGCGGTTCCGACGTGGGTTTTTCCAGAGTGGAAGACTTTCTGCCCGAAAGCCACAAACACCTGAAATGGGCCGTCACCGTTGTTTTCCACCTGTCGGACCAGATAATGGACG
Organism: Thermosediminibacter oceani DSM 16646; assembly: GCF_000144645.1. Classification (NCBI taxonomy): domain Bacteria; kingdom Bacillati; phylum Bacillota; class Clostridia; order Thermosediminibacterales; family Thermosediminibacteraceae; genus Thermosediminibacter; species Thermosediminibacter oceani. The sequence goes on along the minus strand of NC_014377.1, from coordinate 614,968 downwards.
ATATTTCCGACGGTCCCACCCTCGCCTATTTTCACCACTACCAGACCGCAAACGCCCTGCTCGACCACATAGCCCTGCGGGCTTCATCGCTCATCCAGGAATGGGGGTACAGGGCTATGCCGGTCCCGGCGTCTCAGATCATAGACAGTAAGGAGTCGATAGGATTTTTCCAGCACAAGACGGCGGCCACCAGGGCCGGATTGGGATGGATAGGAAAGAGCGCCCTACTCGTAACCAAAAAGTTTGGACCCAGGGTGAGGCTTGCGACGATCCTCACCGATATGCCTCTTCCCGAAGGAACGCCCGTTGAAGAGAGCGGGTGCGGCAGCTGTATGGTATGCGTAAAAAGTTGCCCGGCCGGGGCCATTAAAGGCGAGAACTGGTTCCCGGGCATAGAAAGGTCGAGGCTCTTCGACCATGAGGCGTGCAGTGCTTGTATGAAGGAAAAATTCGGCCACATAAGCCCGGGCAAGGTTTGCGGCATATGTGCCTCCCGATGCCCCAGGGGAAGGATTCATAAGCGATAATAATCGGGCTTCCGCTTTTAACGGAAGCCCGATTCGTTTACCGTATCCATCCCCTCTACCGCATTGTAAGAGCTGCGGACCAGCGGGCCCGATGCCACGTATTTGAATCCTAGATCGTAGCCGATCTTTCGGTACCTCTCGAACTGCTGTGGGGTAACGTATTCCACCACCTCTATGTGGCTCGAGGAAGGCCTGAGGTACTGGCCTATCGTCATCATATCGCAGCCGACCCCGACCAGGTCTTTCATGAGGTCGACCACCTCTTCTTCGCTCTCACCCAGGCCCACCATGATCCCCGATTTGGTGTAGATGGCCGGGTCGAGTTCCTTTATCTTTTTCAAAAGGGAAAGAGACCTGTCGTAATCGGCCATCGGCCTTACCGCCGGGTAAAGCCTCGGAACGGTCTCCAGGTTGTGGTTTATAACGTCGGGCCTGGATTCAACTACAACCCTTATGGCTTCCTCATCGCCCCGGAAGTCCGATACCAGCACTTCCACGGTGAGGCCGGGGATTTTCTTAAGCTCCCTCACGGTCCTGGCGAAATGCGATGCGCCGCCGTCGGGTAGGTCGTCCCTGGTCACGCAGGTTATCACCGCATGTCTTAAGTTCAGTGCCCTGGCGGCTTCGGCCACCCTTCTGGGTTCATCCTCATCCAGGGGCGCCGGATGCCCCTTTTCAACCGCGCAGAACCTGCAGTTTCTCGTGCAGATATTCCCCATTATCATGAAAGTGGCGGTTTTGCGGGAAAAGCACTCTCCAATATTGGGACAGTGGGCGCTCTGGCATACGGTGTTCAGTTTCACCCTTTTTAAAAATTCCTCCATGTGCTTCAATTCCACCGGGTTTATCTTGACCTTCAGCCATTCGGGTTTGTTCATCATGCCGATCCTCCCGCCATCGATTCAAGCCTGTTCTCGTCGATTTCTTCAAACCTGACGCCGAACACTTCCTCGAATTTTCCTATGAGTCTCTCCCTCACCCTCTCCGGGTCTTCTTTAATCCCCAGTTTCTCAAGGGAGGTGACGCCGAATTCCCTTATTCCGCATGGGAATATCCTGCCGAAATACGTAAGGTCGGTGTTAACGTTGAAGGCGATGCCGTGCCAGGTTACCCAGCGTCTAACGGCGATGCCTATCGCGCATATCTTCTCGTCACCCACCCAGACGCCGGTGTACTCCGGCTTCCTGCCTGCCATTACGCCGTAATCGGCCAGCAGCCTTATCACGGCCTCTTCCAGCCTGTCCACAAAAAGGTGGACATCCCTCTCCCACCTGTTCAGGTTCACCACCGGATAGGCCACGATCTGGCCCGGCCCGTGAAAGGTGATATTGCCGCCCCGCTCCACTTCGTGCACTTCAGCGACCTTCTTAAGCTCCTCCAGCGGCACCAGCAGGTTTTCGTAACCGCCGGCCCTGCCTATGGTGTAAACCGGCGGGTGCTGAAGGGTTATCAGGATCATGTCGGCAAGCCCTGACTTTACGGCCTTGACGGCTTTGAGCTGAAGCTCCTTGCCTTTTAGATACGGCACAAGGCCCTGTTTTAGCAATAAGGCTTTCATACCTAGTTTCATCCTTCCATCATTGTCACGTATTTCAATACGCGCTATGATATAATTACAAAGGGGAAGTAATAAGATGAAATCAAACCCCCGCTTTACTTCTTAGAATGGGGTGATATAGTGAAAAAAGACGTTTATGTTTATCCCGCTATCTTTACTTATGCGGAAGACGGAATTTCCATCGAGTTCCCCGACCTGCCCGGCTGCTTACCGTGCGCTAAAACAACAGAAGAAGCTATTAAAAATGCTAAGGAAGCAATGGCTTTACACCTTTGGGGCATGGAAAAAGACGGAGATCCTATACCCGAACCTTCGTGTAGATAAAATTTATGTTAAAGAAAATCAAGCCATAATGCTGATCGAAGTTTATATGCCTGTTTACAGAGAAGCCATCGAAAATCAGTCGGTAAAAAAGACCTTAACTATCCCACAATGGCTAAACAGATTGGCTGAAGAAAAGAAAGTCAACTTTTCCCAATTACTTCAAGCAGCTCTAAAAGAACATCTAGGTATTCATGATAGGCCGTAATGGCCTTATTTATTTACACCGCACGTCCTTCAGCTTGATTCCCTGTAATACCATGCAACTAATCTTTTAACAATTATAATACTAGACATTCTTTAAAGGTCGTATGGCCTTACTTTTTCAATTTCCTTAATTATTATAACATAAGTTGAAGGTATGCGGTATCTATAACTTTTAACCTTTTTGACACAGCAGCTTTTAAAAATTTTTATAAAAGCCTTTCCATTATAGTTATATCAACCCATTTCCCGTCTAAAAGACCGTGCTTTTCATAAGTTCCGACTTCCCTGAAACCTAAAGACCTGTACAAACCCTTGGCTATTCTATTTTCCTTAAACACGCTTAATACCATCTTATGAAACCCCTGCTTTCTCGCCGTTTCTATAAGCGAACCTAGAAGAACCTTCCCCAGTCCTTTTCCTCTCATCTCTCTTTCTATATAAATGGATATATCCGACACACCGCTGTAGCAGCATCTGGCATTAAATACGTTCAATGAAGCCCATCCGTGAACTTTACCAGCATCATCTTCTATTACCAGAACCTTATATCTTTCGCCTCTTTCCAGAAGCCATTTTCTCATTTCGTCTTCGGTCCTTGGCCTTGTCTCCAGGGTTGCAATCCTATCTTCTATCCCCTGATTATATATTTTTGTTATTGACGGGATGTCCTCCAGAGTGGCTTCCCTTACCCCATATTCCACTGGTCATTCCTCCTATTTGAAGGCCTTTATATAGGCACCGGCGAAAGCACCGTCCACTGAATTCAAATCTATTTCCTTCACTAATTCCATAATTCCTTTTTTATCAATCAATAATTCTTTGATTATATCCTTTGTATATATATGGACGGGATCAATCTCTATATTCTTAAATCCTACCTTTTGCAGTATTTCTCTATACTCTTCAATTTTAATTGTTCCGGCTATGCATCCGGCCCAAAGTTCCACCTGCTTTTTTATATCTTCGGGAACATCCTTCAAAGCGACGATGTCAGCTATAGCCAGCCTTCCGCCTTTCTTTAATACCCTGTAGGCCTCCTTCAATGCCTTTTCCTTATCTTCGCAGAGGTTGATAACGCAGTTGGATATTATAACATCTACCGTTTCGTCACCCAAGGGAATATCTTCTATATATCCCTTTATAAATTCTACGTTGGTTACTCCCATCTTCTCCTTGTTCTTATTTGCAAGAGCTAACATTTCATCGGTCATATCGAGCCCGTATACTTTTCCGGTATCGCCAACATATTTTGAGGCAATTAGGACGTCTATTCCTCCTCCGCTACCTAAGTCAAGAACCGTCTCGCCTTCCTTTAGATCGGCTAAAACTATGGGATTTGCACACCCCAATGAAAGATTAACCGCTTCTTCGGGTAATCCTTTTAAATCCTCTTCATTATAAAAGGTAATATCATCTACATCTCCGCAGCAAGATGAACCGCAGGAACAACAGCTAGACTTCGAACCCTTCTCCGCTTTTTTAGCTATATTACTATAATATTCCTTCACCTTCTCCTTTACATTAAATTCCATTTTCTAAACCCCTTTCTTTGAAATTTTAACACCCTATCCCCTTGACTTTACATTATTATTGTATAATAAAATAATTGTATATTGCAACTATCTATTAAAAAAAATAATATAGGTAGACACCCAGGAAGGCTCAGCATTTTTTAATAACCATATATAAGCGTTGTAAGCTAACCCTTTTTCTACTGCATCGGATGCACTAACGATCCCGCCCGATCGAACTCACCAGCCAGCGCCCATCCACCTTCTCGAGTGTCAGCTGCTCGATATGATAGCGATCATCGCCGGCCGGCAGCACTTTAACCTGTACAACTGCCCGATTTCTGGAAACTTGAGCACCATCCGTCATACACCCGCATGTTTCTCAATTCCTTTCGAGAGGTTCGATCTTCGTAACTATAAGCGTGACGACGCAGCAAAGACTCCTATGAGCGACTTTTGTAATACCATACAACTAAGCTTTTAACTAAGCTTTTGATAATTATAATACCTTCTCCAACCAAATACAACGGCCAATAAAGAAGTACCGCTATCCCTACTGCATGCATATCCCCTCCGGGAAAGTAATAAACCGGCAAAAAGTAAAGAACCAGAAAATTAATCATAAACAAAACCACGAGCATTACAACACCACAAAGGACATTAAATTCTGAGATAAAAAAACCTAATAAGATAGTAATTACTGCCAGGATTCCGCCAGCCATTAAGAGAAAATCTTTATACTCAAGGTTCAGCAGAAAGGAGAATCTCTCATATTCATGTTCCGGAGTTACTAACACATTAAAATACGACCTTCCGATAATTAGAACCAAGAGTAGGATTGCTAAATATAGGAGAGCTAAAAAAGGTAAAAATCTCTCCGCAAAACGTTCCAAGGCGAATCACCCTTTTTTTTAAAGCGCTAAAAGAAAATTTAGCTAATGATAAAGGCCGTAATGGCTTTATTGTTTAAATTTCCTTAATTATTATAACATGATTAAAGGTCTGCGGTATCTATAAATATAGCTATGTAATTTACCCAAGAATCGGACCTCTGTTTATGATATACTCCAACAAACACTAAGTGGGAGCATGCCTGCTCCCACTCCATTTACCTAGACTATTTCTTTAGGAACTATACTTCTTGTCCTTCCTATTAACTCCAAGTTTTTCAAATTAGGGAAATGCTTTTTAAAGATGCTGAAGTAAACCCTTTCTTCCCGGCTGGGTATTTTGGCTAAATCAGTATCTATCGCCTCTTTCACGACTTCATCGTTTTTTACCCATTCGGATAATATTCCGCTGGTTCCCGTTCCGTGTGCAAATTTGGCCTTCTTTCTCCATGCTATCTCTTTAGGCAGGTACCTTTCAGCAACTTTGCGCACAATCCACTTTTCAATCTTTTCTTCTCCATATATCTTATACTTTTCATCTAGAGAAAAAGCGTAATTTATAACTTCCCTGTCGAGGAACGGCGCCCTTGCTTTAATCGAGTGGGCTGCGGTGATGCGTTCTACTCTTTGAAACCCCGTATTATGCAGGCTGTTTATCAAAGTAAGGAGTTCCTCCGTTAAATTAGTAACTGAAGGCGCCTTTAGATATTCGTATCCGCCAAAAAGTTCATCGGCGCCCTCGCCGATTAAAACTACCTGCACGTACCGGCTGGCAAGGCGGGCGGCAAAATACGTCGCCACCGAGCCCCTTACCAGGGCGGGATCAAAGGACTCTAAATGGTAGATCACGTCCGGCAAAATATCTATGACATCTTCTTTACTATATTCTTCAACATGGTGAGTTGTACCCAAGAAATCGGAAACCATTTGCGAATAATATAGATCATCGGAACCTTTTACGCCCACCGCAAAAGAGTGAAGCTCTCCTTTGACGTATTGTCTTGTAATTGCAGCGATAAGGCTGGAATCAAGGCCGCCGCTTAGAAACACACCTACGGGTTTGTCCGACATCAGCCTTTTCTTCACGGCTTCATTTAATCTCCTGTCTAAATCATCCACCAGTTTTTCTAAATTCGATTCTTTTACTTCTGCGGCACAAATCCTATCATACTGAAAAAAGCCCTCTTTATCGGTATAATAATAACCATTCGGAAATTCCCTTATATTTTCAGCTATATTCAATAAGGCTTTTATTTCAGAAGCAAAATACATTTTTCCACTCTTGTCTTCACTGTAATACAAGGGCCTAGCTCCCAACACATCTCTGGCTGCAAAAAAACCCTCCGGACCCGATATCGCAAAAGCAAATACACCATCAAGTTTGGACACCATATCGGAGCCCAATTCTTCATAAAGATGGATCAATACTTCACCGTCGTAATCCGTTTTAAATTCATGGCCTCTGCTCAAAAGCCACGCTTTCAGTTCATCGTAATTATATATTTCTCCGTCAAAAACTAAGGCTATAGTATGATCTTCGTTGAACAAGGGTTGATTAAAGTCGCCTAAATCTTTCATTGCTGATTTATTGCAGCCCAAAGTAACATTATTCGATGTATATAACTTTTTTTGATTAGAACCCTCTTTTAACATTCCTTCCAGCATATTGTCCACTTTTTCGGTATCGCAACCACCCAGACACCCGGCTATCCTGTACATGACACCACCTCCGGAAGAAAAATAAAAAGCTATGAAGACTCATAGCTTTTTAGCAATAGTATTTAAGCTATAAATCTCCTCTCGGTACGCTTACGAGGTTAGCTGACGGGTTCGGGTTGAAGAGGTAACCCTACCCCTTCTTAATACGGGTTTTGCCCCTCTTAAGAAGGAGATTCACCCCATAAAGTTGGGTCCCCCGCTTCTTTCTATGGCTAGGCCATAGAAAGAACTCAGCGATTTAGATTATAGCAACTTTATTTAATTTGCCTTATATTATAACAGCAAAAGAATCTAATGTCAAATAACGTTCTAACCTTTATTTATCAGATGGTATATTCCTACTGTTTTTTCGACTTCCAGAACAAATGCTATACCCTTGCCCGGCTTGTCAAGCTCTGCAGCGTTTGAAATAGCTTCCAAAACCTTTTCCGTTTTTGTCCTGTCAATCAAGGTTAAAACTATTTCTTTTTCCGGCTCGATCGGTATGCCGAACAGCTTTGCATTTTCATGTATTCCCGTTCCACGCCCGTCTATGATTGTACCGCCCTCGGCTCCGGCCTTTTTTGCGGCTTCAACCACTTCTTCCGCAAAGCCTTTATTTACAATCGTTACAATTAGGTCAAATTTAATATTACAATCCTCTATCATTTAAATTCCCTCCTGCATTTTTCAACAAATGAATAACCCCTAGGAGTTCTTTAATATTTATAACAAAGCCTATCCCGTTTCCAGGCTTATTCAGCTTTACCTCATCCGTAATCGCTTGCAGGACATCTTTCACCTTATCCTCTTTGACAAGGGTAAGTATGATTTCCTTTTCCGGCGCAAAATTTATCCCCAGAAAATCAAGAAAAGACCTTTTGGCGGTCCCCCTTCCAAAAAGGATCGTCCCACCTTCAGCTCCAGCCCTTTTGCTGGCTCCAACCACCTTGCTTGCTTTACCCTTATTTACAATTGTTACGATGAGTTTAAAACTCTCGTCCACTGTAAGTCCGCCTTTCATCACCGAGCTTCTCCTTCCTGCTGTATAAAACCCCAAGGATAAGAATTGAAAGTATCGGTGTCAAAGCCACAAGGGAAACCATTCCGAACCCATCCATCAGAGGATTTCTGCCTTCGAGCTGCTTTGCCACTCCAACGGTCATCGACAATATAAACGTGACCGTCATCGGCCCCGTTGCCGCGCCTCCCGCATCAAAGGCGATAGCTACAAACTCGGAAGAGACATATTTTGTCATCAACAATGCTATTATATATCCCGGTACGATAAAATACCAGAGTGAAATTCCTGTAAGGACTCTAATCATCGACAGCGCAACGGAAAATGCTACGCCAATACATAAGGTATAAATCATTATTTTTTTATTAATATGCCCGCTGGAAGCTTTTTCAACTTCTATGGCTAGAACCTGTACTGCAGGCTCGGCCATAATAACTGCGAATCCCATCAGAAACCCAATAGGGATTAAAATCCAGTTATAATCTAACGAGCCTATAGTCATACCCATCAATTCGCCTACGGGTAAGAAACCAACGTGCACTCCCTGCAGGAATAGAGCAAGCCCCGCAAACGTCAGTATGATCCCTTTGACTATTTTTATTAAATGCCGTTTCGGCAGTTTTAACAAAAAAATTTGAAAAAAGACAAACACGACGACGAGGGGGGTCAATGCGACGGCAACATCCCTCAATACAGCGGAAAAACCTTCAAACAGTGCGCTTATCATTTGTAAAACACCCCCAATAATAAAACTGCCAAAATCGGCCCTATGGATGCCAAGGCGATCAATCCAAAGCTATCGCTGGACGATGTCCTTTTCCCGGTGACCGAAGCCACACCCACCCCGAGGGCGAGTATAAACGGCACCGTCATGGGACCTGTGGTTACTCCTCCGGCATCGAAGGATACGGCTACGAATTCCGGTGCAGTAACCAGCGCCAGCAAAAATACTAAAGCGTATCCGATAACCAGCAAATAATTGATTGGGATTCTTAAGAATATGCGAAGCAGGGCTAAAGAGACGAAAATGCCCACTCCACACGCCACCGCCGTTACGATGATGAACTTATTTATGGCTCCGTCCGAGACCGCATCAACCTGTGCTGCCAATACCTGAACATCGGGCTCAGCTGTTTTTTGCAAGAGGAAATTCCCCATTTTTGCAAAGGTTTTTCCCCAGGCACCGGTGGGGAATTTTTATGTTAACTTAATTGCCTCATGAGTGATTGCCTCATCCGGTAGCTTTGACCATCAAAGATCAATAGGTAACTGTGGTGTATTAGCCGGTCAATCATTGCTGCTGTCATCTGCTCATCGTAGAAAATGCTCGCCCAGCGGCTGAATTCCAGGTTAGTGGTAATTACTACACTGCGACGTTCATAGCAGTCCGAAATCACCTGAAAAAGTAGCTGCGCTCCTTCGCGGTCCAAAGGAACATAGCCCCATTCGTCGCAGATCAGAAGATCTGGTTTGGAAAGCTGTTTCAGTAACCCGGAAAGTTCACCTCCCTTCCGGGCTTCCACCAGCCGGTTTACCAGCGCTGCAGTGCGGAAAAACTTTACGTTGTAGCCTTTTTTACAGGCCTCCACACCGATGGCGGTGGCAAGATGGGTTTTGCCGGTTCCCACGTTGCCGTAAAGGATCAGGTTTTTCTTTTCTTCGAGAAATTTGCAATCTTTTAGGTCCTGCGGTGTAAGCCCCTGCGGGAGTTTGATTTCATCGAATATGTAGCCGGCAAAGGTCTTTATCGTGTAAAAGCCCGCATTTTTCAAAAGCCTGTCCTTTCGGCTTGCGTCTCTGTGCTCCAGTTCTAATCTTAGCAGCTTCAGCAGGTATTCTTCATGGCTTTGAGCCTCGATCTTGTCGCAGTTTTCCACTAGATTGCGGCTGAGTTTTAATGCTTTACAGCAGGCGGCGATTTCGTCCTTCAGCATAAATTGGCACCGCCTTTCAGAAAGGCTTTGTCATAGTCTTCTGCATTGAAGCGGAATGCAGTGAGTTCAGGAACCCCTTCCGGAATCTTTACCGGCTCCAACTGCGGGGTTATACCCGTTATCCTGTTATGGATGGCTACGAGGCTGTCTAAATCCTGCACTCCGTAAAGGAGAGCCTCGGCTACAGCGTTCACAGCCTGTTCAAAACTGCTTTTGGTACAAAGCACAGCCAAAGCCTTGAGCGCTTTGCCGCGCTCACTTTTGCTTAAGCCGTCGAGGTATTCCCGGAGTGGGTCCGGCAGCATGCTGTATATTCCCGAATACTTAAGGGCTCCCGGACAGCGGGAAAGCTGGGTAAGATATGGCAGCCAGTCCATGCTTTCTTGCTTGTTGTCCCCGTAAAGCCGCCGGTGGCGCACGATTTCCCGGTGGCTCTCATCCAGCGGTATGACCTCATGGGCTGTTATCTTTACAAGCACCCGGCTGTTGGCGTATTTGGGGGCGGTAGAGTATAGGTGCTTTCCACCGTTCAAGCTGAATTTGGCGTAGGCGTTGGTTTTGACTGTTATGTAACCGGCTACCTCGTAAGGAACGGTAGGCAGCTCAAGCAGAGCCTTACGGTCTTCATTAAAAAGTTCGGCTATGGATGCCTCCTTCCGGTAGTGTTCGCGGTGCATGTCCCGGTCGCACAATCGTAAAAGTTCGCGGTTAAAATCCTCCAGCTTTTCAAACCTGGGGACCGGGACAAGGAAGTTGCGCCGGTGGTATCCCACCTTGTTTTCCACATTACCCTTTTCATGGCCGGAAGCAGGGTTACAGAATACCGCTTCAAAACCATAGTGCTGCTTGAACCTCAGGAAGGCGTCGGTTAGTTTGCGCTCTCCATTTTTCGAGAGTTTCACGATAGTGCTGGCGTTATCAAACCATAGCTTACGGGGTACTCCCCCCAAGTGTTCAAATATGTCCTTAAGTCCCTGAAACAGGCATTCCTGGTTTTCTCCCTTGAAAAGCTGGGTATATCCTACGTTACTGTAGGGAAACGACAGGTTCAGATAAAATCCGTGATGCAGCGTCCCGTTTTCGTAAAAGTCTGCCTCACCGAAATCCACCTGCGCTTCACCCGGGATATGTTCCAGCGGCAGACGACATGAGTTGTCCTGGTACAATTCTTTTTTTCTCATGGCTACGTAGCCTGCTACGGTGCGGTAAGAACAGTTAAACTTATCTTGGTATTTTTCACAGAGCCTGTCATAAATCCTTTTGGCGGTATGCCTCTGCTTTTTGCGAGCTTTTTTATCTTCTTCAAGCCACTGATCTATATCCGCCTTGAAAGGGTCGAGTTTTGGGAAGGTATGTTTAACTTCTTCAACTTTAACCCTGGTGTTCCAGTCTTCTTGATAAATATACTTGCGTATAGTTTTTCGGTCTTTTTGGAATTCCCGGGCTATCTCGCTGATATTTTGCCCTTTCATAAAGAACGCTTTTCTGATATTATCAATATGGGTCATTGTGAGCATCCTCCAATCCTCCCTTGCAGTTAAGATTTCCCTAACTACAAGGGTAAAGGTTTTTAGGGGTGCCTGCAATGACCTTTGCAAATTTGGGGATTTTTGAGTTGCAAAAGTGGGGATTTTATTTTGCAACTCTGTCCATTTTAATTATGCAATAAACAGCTCAGCAATGGTCACGGCAAAACCTATTAAAAACCCGAAAAACAATATGAGCCACAGTTTGCCCTTCGTGACCAGCGAAGAACCTATCATTTCTCCTACGGGCAAAAAACCCACCTTAGCTCCGATCAGAAAAAGGATAAGCCCCAGCATGACCAAAACGGCACCGCCGATGAAATTCACAAAAACCTCGGTCGGAAGTTTGGCTACCGTAAGCTGCAATATCGTCACCAATACGGCAATCGGGACGACTGCGCTAATAACTTCTACTACCGTTTCTTTAACGTTCAAATGGACCCCTCCCTTAATAGACGATCATGACGTTTGCGATGAATGATTATAAGATCCGTTATACCGTGGTTTCTTTATATTTGCTCCCGTGGAAATAGTTAGGAATGATTTTTCGAATGTATTTACGAGAATCATAAAAGGCTGCGGTAAGAAAAGGGTTGGTTTGCGAAAGTTTAGAGTCCATCTGAACTGTAAAACCGATATGAAATTCCCCCGGCACCAAAGGACAATCTATTTTCCGGTTATCTGCGAAGGTAAGAGCAACGGACGTGTACGCAGAGTCGATGGAAAAAATAAAAAGGTATTTATGAGGATGAGCATCCGGGGGATTCAGGTCTGAAAAGTCGGCAGGTATTAATTGAAATATTAAAAATATTATGAATAAACTCGCCGCTATATACCTTCTAACCTTTAACGGCATTTAAACCTCCCTAAACATATGATTTTACTGTCCTCTATAAAATTATAGCATATTAAACCCTTATTATGAAACCTTCTTTAAGACAAGCCGGTTCTTATTTTTAAAAAACTGAGTTAAATTATTTATCCACATAGTTTTCAATAATTATTTCAGAAGAATCTATTAATAAATATTCCACCCCGCTATCATAAGAAATTTTCACTTTTATGGGTTCTTTCAATATTTCCATCATCTCTTCTTTTTGTTCTTCAGTAAACGCATTGTAATTTGGTATATTGGTAATTTTCGTGACATATAAAGCATAGGGAATTTTGCCCGGAATCAAATTAACTGGATTGTCTTTTACATTACCAAAAATATTAAAAGGAGTTGACAAATATTTTCTTATTTTATCGGATAAAAATGCCGTTACTACTATATTATAAATCGGTTGATCGGTCTTATTTTCTATATATAGATCGAAAATCAAATATGGTGATTCAACTTTTTCTGACGGCTTTATCATAATTTTGGGCGTAACTTTAAAGCGTTTACTTTCCTCTAATTTTATCCATTTAACGCCGCTTTCTATTGTCATATCAAAGGCGTTGTCTATATTCGACTTCAAGGGAAAATGAATAATAAAAAAGAATAAGATAACAAATGCAACTATTGCAATACCAGATAAAACCGTCCTTTTCTTTATCATAAAGCAATCACCCTCATTTCGAACTCCTTCCAATCTTCAAAACCCGCAGGTATTCCCATAGCCCATCTACATTTACCATAAAAACCGATCTCCCTTCCTGAACTTGAATTCCCCTCTCTCTAATATATTCGTTTTAGATTGCCAAAAGGTTCCCTCAAGAACAAAATTTTTTAATATCTCAGCCAGGATTAAGCTCAGTTAAAAATGCGTAACACCCCTTCACAGAGGGGTGTTTACGGCTAGTAGTTAATCAATCTTTTCGATAATACTGCAGAGGACCCTCACGAATTTCTCCTTCACTTTCTCGGATACTTCCAGGACTTCGGCGTGGGACAGAGGTTTATCCAGAATTCCTGCCGCCATATTGGTGATGCAGGAAATCCCGAGTACCTTTATTCCCATCTGCCTGGCGGCGATCACCTCCGGAACCGTGGACATGCCCACCGCATCGGCCCCGATTGTTTTCAGCATCCTTATCTCCGCCGGAGTCTCGTAGGACGGGCCTTTCAGGAAGGCGTACACCCCATCCTTATATTCCAGTCCGGCCTCTTCGAAAACCTGCTTTGCTTTTTTTCTAAGTTCCGCGTCGTAAGCGAAGGTCATATCGAAAAACCTGGGCCCCAGCTCGGGGATTTCTTCCCCCGCTGCGGGGTTTTCCCCAGTCATATTGATATGGTCCTTTATGACCATAAGGTCTCCCGGACTGAAGTTTTCGTTAATTCCACCTGCGGCATTGGTCACTATCAGCGCCTTTATGCCCAATAGTCCCAGTACTCTGGTGCCGAAGACCACCTTCTGTATGGGATACCCCTCGTAAAGGTGAAACCTGCCCTGCATCACCGCTACTTTTCTGCCACCAGCCCTGCCGAAGACCAGATTTCCCCTGTGCCCCTTTACCGTTGACACCGGAAATCCAGGAATTTCGGCATAGGGTATCCCGATCCTGTCCTCCAGCCCGTCGGCAAAATCCCCCAGGCCGCTGCCCAGAATTATTCCGATTTCCGGCCCCGGTACCCGGCGGGATTTTATATATTCCACGGCTTTTTTGAGTTCATCGTAATAACTCAAGTTCGACACCTCCCGGAAAGCTTCTATTGGAGCCGGTGAGACCTTATCTTCCCCTTTAAACCTCCATTATTTTGGACTTAAAGCTCTTCCCGTTGGGGAGTTCCTCGCACCCCAGAAGGTCCGCCACCGTCTGGCCTATATCCGAAAACGTGGAAAGCACGCCAAGATTCGTACCCTTCCTCACCTTTTTACCCGTGACGAGCACCGGCACGTACTCCCGCGAATGATCGGTACTCGGGGTGGTGGGATCGCACCCGTGGTCCGCGGTTATAATAAGCACATCGTCACTTTTAAGTTCCGCCATAATCTCCGGCACCCGGCCGTCGAAATCCTCCAGTGCCCTTGCGTACCCTGCCGGGTCGTTCCTGTGGCCGTAGAGCATGTCGTAATCCACCAGGTTTGCCATGATGAGCCCCCGTTCCATCTGCTGCATGGCAAGGAGGACCTTGTCGACCCCGTCCATATTCCCTTCGGTATGGTATTCCCTGGTTATTCCCTGCCCGGCAAAGATGTCCCATATCTTCCCTACGGCGTATACATCCATGCCGGCTTTTTTTACCTTGTCCAGCAGGGTCTCCTGCGGCGGTTTCAGGGAAAAATCCTTGCGGTTGTAAGTTCTCACGAAGTTTCCGGGAGTACCGACAAAGGGCCTTGCTATGACCCTTGACACCGCATGGTCGCCCTGCAGTATTTCCCGGGCAATCATGCACATCTCGTAGAGCCGTTCGAGCGGTATGACCTCCTCATGGGCGGCTATCTGGAAAACCGAATCCGCCGACGTGTAAACTATAGGGTAGCCGGTCCTCATGTGCTCTTCTCCGAGCTCTTCTATGATCCGGGTGCCGGAAGCGGGCCGGTTCCCCAGCGTTTTTGTCCCTATCTTCCTTTCGAATTCTTCTATTACCTCAGGCGGAAAGCCTTCCGGGTAAACCGGAAAGGGCTTTTCCAGGATTATACCGGCTATCTCCCAGTGGCCGGTTGTCGTATCCTTCCCGGCGGACCTTTCCGCTGCCATGCCGTACGCAGCTTCGGGCTCCGGGACCGGCGGCACGCCCTGGATTTTTATTATATTCCCCAGGCCCAGCTTCCGGAGGTTGGGCAGGTTAAGGCCTCCAACCGCTTTTGCCGTGTTGGCCAGGGTATTGCTGCCTTCGTCGCCGTAGAGGGCCGCGTCGGGGAGTTCCCCTATGCCGACGCTGTCGAGAACTACGATTATTGTCCTTTCTACCATATTTACCTACCTCGCTCTTCAAAACTCTTCTATATTTTCTGCAGTTACCCTTGCCCTTATCAGCTTTCTTTTTTCCACCTTTTCCCGCGCAATCCGGAAAGACCCTTTGACTTCTTCAACCGCCCACGAAAGTTTCCCTTCATCGTTGGCGTGTACAATGGCCAGCGGTTTGCCCTTTTCCACCCGGTCCCCGACCTTGCCGCAGAGCCATATGCCCACGGAATGGTCTATACGGTCGTCCTTTTTCTGCCTGCCGGCACCCAGCTTCATGGCGGTAAGGCCCAGCCTCAGAGCGTCGATCATCTCTATGAAGCCGTCCTCCCACGCCTCAACTTCCCGGCTGAAGCGGGCTCTGGGCAGCAGGGAATAATCTTCGAGGGCATCGGGGTTACCCCCCTGGCGCCTGACGATTTCCTTGAACTTTTCGAGGGCTTTACCGCTCTTTATGTTTTCGAGGAGTTTTTCCCGGGCCTTTTGTTTGTCCTTCTCTAAACCTGCCAGCACCATCATCTCGCACCCGAGTTCCAGGCAAAGGTTCAGCAGGTCTTCATGGCCCCTTCCTTTCAACGCCTCCGCCGCTTCGATAATTTCCATAGCATTGCCTACGGCAAGGCCCAGCGGCTGATCCATATCGGTCACGTAAGCCACAGTCCGCCTGCCGGCCAGTTTGCCGATGTTGACCATTATTCTCGCAAGTTCCAGGGCATCTTCATACCTCTTCATGAAGGCGCCGCCTCCGAATTTTACATCCAGCACGATCCTGTCGGCTCCGCCCGCTATCTTTTTGCTCATGATGGAGGCGGCGATGAGCGGAATCGAGTCAACGGTGGCGGTCACGTCCCTGAGCGCGTAAAGTTTTTTGTCCGCCGGCACCAGGTCTTTTGACTGGCCGGTGATGGCCGCGCCCACCTCGTTGACGATCTTTATAAACTCGTCTTTTGAAAGTTCGGTGGAAAAACCCGGAATCGACTCCAGCTTATCTATCGTTCCGCCCGTGTGGCCGAGACCCCGGCCGGACATCTTGGCTATTTTTACCCCCGCCGAAGCGGCAAGGGGCAGCAGCACCAGGGTGGTGGTGTCGGCTATTCCGCCGCTGGAGTGCTTGTCGACCTTCACGCCCTCGATCGCCGAAAGGTCCACCATTTCTCCCGACCGGGCCATTGCCATGGTGAGCTCCGTTGTCTCCGCTTCGTCCATACCCCTGAAGTACACGGCCATTAAGAAGGCCGAAATCTGGTAGTCGGGAATTTCTCCCCTCACATAGCCGTCTATTAAGTAGTGGATCTCCTCACCGGAGAGCCTTCCGCCGTTTCGCTTTTTCTCTATGATTTCGGGGACGAAAAACATCTAAACTCGCCTCCCTTCGCTGCATCAGAGTTTAAACCCGTACGGTAATAGTTCCCCGGGAGTCGTCCGCATGACCCGGGAACCGTCCCTGTTGGAAAGAATCACCACGGCATTACCCGCCAGCTCAAGAATAACCTGCCGGCACGCACCGCACGGGGAAACCGGTTCCTCGACCTCGGCGGCTACCGCCAGAGCGACTATATCCCTTTTCCCCTCCGAATATGCTTTGTAAAGCGCCACCCTCTCGGCGCAGATGGTGAGTCCGTAAGACGCGTTTTCTATATTGCAGCCGGTAAATTCGCTGCCGTCGGAAGCCAGCGCACAAGCTCCCACCCTGAACCGGGAGTAGGGGACGTAGGCGTTCTTCATGGCCGCCACGGCTTTTTCAACCAGCCTTTTTTCGTCAATCATTCGATCCCCTCCCTAAATCCTCCTGCGCACTATATAGAATCTGAACTTCTCGGGAGAAAAGAAATTTGAGGAATAGAAAATCGGTTTATCTTTTTCATCGTAGTGGAGCTGCTCTAAAAGCAGCACCACGCCGGATTTGGACCTTAAATTCAGCTTTTTGTACACACCCGCAACTTCCGCCTTTACCGGTATTACATCCGATACTGCATAGGAGATGTAGATGCCCAGGTCGTCCTGCAGGTAGTCGAACAGCGACTCTTTATCCAGCTTGAACTCCTTTTTCACGAATCTTGCGGGTATCCGGTCTATACAAAAGAGCACCGGGATTCCATCGGCGGTCCTAACCCTCTCGACCCTGTAAATCTCCTCGTCCTGGAAAAGTCCCATCATGGATGCTTCCCGCTCGCTGGGGCGAACCCTGGTTATTACCACGTCTTTGGTCCCCGGCTTCATGCCCTGATTTTCGATGAGCTTGGTTATGCTTGCGAGCTCTTCCATCCCGCTTTTTATAACCGGTATTTTCGATACAAAGGTGCCCACACCGTGGTATCTCTTTATGAGCCCCTCGTCCTCCAGAATCCTGAAGGCTTCCCGAAGTGTGGCCCGGCTCACGCCGAGCTTTTTCGAGAATTCTATTTCGGAGGGCAGTTTATCGCCCTCCTTCAGTTCCCCGTTCATTACCATTTCCTTGATTCTTTGAACGACAATTTCGTATCTCGTGCGAAAAAGCATCGGCGAGCAACTCCTTCGGCGGAATGTAGCTTTATATATCAGTTCATCCCTCTCTCGTACGGTACGCCGTCCGCGGCGGGAGGCGTGGACTTTCTAACCACTCCGGCCAGCACCGCCAGGGTGAGCACATAGGGGATCATCTTGATGAACTGGTAGGGTATCGCGCTCCCTTCTACCACCCTGAAGCTCAGGGCTTCGGAAAAGCCGAACAGGAGCGATGCCCACAGTGCACCGACGGGTTCCCAGTTCCCGAAAATCATGGCTGCCAGTGCAATGAAGCCTTTACCCTGGGTCATGCCTTCCACGTACATACCGGTGTGTTCCAGGGCAAGATAAGCACCCGAAAGCCCCGCCAGCATGCCGCTCAGGAGCACGCCGGCGTATTTCATCCTGAATACGTTTATGCCCAGTGTATCCGCCGCCAGGGGATTTTCCCCCACCGACCGGAGCCGCAGTCCGAAGACCGTACGGTTAATGACGAACCTCGTGAGAGGAACCAGCAGCAGCGCCAGAATTATAATCGGGGACAGGCCCGAAACCACGGGCTTTAAAAAATCTAGACCTGCGAGCACCGGAATATCGATTTTGGGGAGGCCCGCTACGTGGGGGCTGGTGGTGGCCATCTTGAAAATAGCCTGGCTCAAGAAACGGCAGCTTCCGTACGCAAGAATGTTTATGGCGACGCCGCTGACGATCTGGTCAACTCTGAACGTAACCGTAGCGGCCGCGTGAATCAGAGCCATGAACATGCCCGCCGCCATAGCAAGGAGCAGTCCGAAATACGGCCCGTAATAATACGATCCCAGCGCTCCCCAGAAGGATCCTACCATCATCATGCCCTCGAGGCCTATGTTTACAACTCCCGCTCTCTCGGTGAACACGGCTCCCAGGGCTGTAAGAAGTATTGGAACGGCCATCCTCAAGCTTGAAGCGATGAGCTCTGTGAGGAACATACGCGCACATCCTCCTTTTTCTCCAGGCGCTTAATATAATCGTTCATGACCTTTGTAATTACTACGATAGATAATATCATGACGGCCTGGAGGATGACTATTGTATCCATCGGCACACCGAGCAGTGTCTGAATGCCCTCCGCGCCCCTTCTCAGGAAGCCGAAGAGCATCGCCGAAACGATTATGCCGAAGGGGTTGTTCTGACCGATCAGAGCTACGGCTATACCGTCAAAGCCGTAGTTCCTTGGAAAATCCAGGTCCATGTAACCGAAATACCCCAAAAGGTCCGAGAGCCCCACCAGTCCGGCCACGGCACCGCTCAGCAAAAATCCAACCATATATACCCGCTCCGGTTTTATACCCGCGGTCCTAGCCGCCTCCTGGTTTTGGCCTACCGCCCTCAATTCAAAGCCGAAGGGTGTATACATTAAAAGGTAATACGTGAGGCCGGCCAGCAGCAGGCCCAGCGGGAAAAACCAGTTCAGGTAAACGTGCCTCGGCAGTTCTATGCCGAAAAGGCCTAAAAATCCGTGCAGTTTCGGCATCAGTGCCGACGGGGGCAGTTTCGGCGTCCTTGCGAGCATGCTGCCCAGGCCTTCTAACAGCTTCTGGGATCTGTCCATAAATACGTCGGCGATGAGGTAATGAATGAGGGAAAAGGATATGTAGTTCAGCATTATGGTGCTTATTACCTCATGAACGCCTCTTTTTACTTTTAGATATATGGGTATAAAAGACCATAACATTCCTCCCAGGGCGCCGCACAGTATAACAAGGGGAAGGTGAATGACAGCCGGCAATCCCTTCAAACTAAATCCGGCCAGGGCCGCAAAAAACGCCCCCATGAGATACTGGCCCTCCACGCCTATATTGAACAGCCCCATGCGGAATCCCAGTGAAACGGCAAGACCGGAAAAGATAAGCGGCGTCGCGTTATAAAGGATGATGGCCACGCTGTCGAGCCTGCTGAAGCTGAACTGGAAGATGGTATAAAACACCTGTAAGGGGCTCTTGCCTATGGCCAGAATCACAATAGAACTTATAAGGACCGAAAGTACGATGGCCAGAACCGGTGCCAGAACCCTCAGCACCGTTATAAGGTATTTTCTCTTCATGCTCCTTCACCCGCCTTTACTCCGCCTCCGAGCATGTACACTCCCACTTCTTCGGGGGTCACTTCTTCGGGCCTGAATTCCGCCGTTATCCTCCCGTTGTACATAACACCAACCCTGTCGGAAAGCGAAAGCACCTCCTCCAGGTCGGCGGATATTAGGAGGATCGCTTTCCCTTCTTCCCTCTTTTTCAGCAGCTCTTTATGCACGAATTCCGCAGCCCCTACGTCGAGCCCCCTGGTGGGCTGGGAGGCTATTATAACCCTGGGATCGCGGGAAAGTTCCCTGCCCAGTATTACCTTCTGCTGATTACCGCCGGACAGCCCTTCAATCGGCTGGTCGATGGAGGAGAGCCTCACCGAATATTCCTTCGCCCTCTTTTCCGTGAATTCCCGCACAGCCTTGAGATTCAGGGATGGCTTTTTCGAAAACTCTTTTTTCCTGTGATAGCCCAGGATCATATTCTCCCACACTTTCATGGACAGCACGAGCCCCTGGCGGTGCCTGTCTTCAGGAATAAAGGCCACACCGAGATCCCTGATCTCCCTAATGGAAAGCCCGGTCGCCGTCCTGCCGCATATCGTCACCTGCCCCGCTGAGGCCCTTCTGAGGCCTATTATCGCTTCGGCCAGCTCCTTCTGGCCGTTTCCTTCGATCCCGGCGATGCCGTAAATTTCACCGCCTCTGATTTCAAGGGAAACACCGTTGACCGCCGCCTTACCGGAATTCTCCCTCACCACCAGGTCCTTTACAGAAAGGAGTATTTCCCCGGTGGGAACCGGTGTTTTTTCCAGCTTCATAAAAACGGGCTTGCCCACCATCATCCTGGCCAATTCTTCCTTAGTAACCTGTGACGGCAACACGGTGCCAACCACCCTGCCGCGCCTCAGCACGGTTATACGGTCAGCGATTTCCAGAACTTCGTCCAACTTGTGGCTGATAAAAATTATTGTCTTGCCCTCTTCTTTCAACCTCCGCAGGTTGGCAAAAAGCTCCTTAACTTCCTGGGGCGCCAGTACCGCCGTGGGCTCGTCCAGCACGAGAATTTCGGCTCCTCTGTACAGCACTTTCAGTATTTCCACCCTCTGGGCCTGGCCCACCGATATCTCTTCTACGCGGGCGTCCGGGTCCAGGGAAAAATTATAAAGGGAAAGGAGCTCACCGATGACCTTGCGGCACTTCTGCTCGTCGATGGCCATACCGGCTCTCTTTTCCGCGCCCAGGATTATATTTTCCAGCACCGTAAACCTGTTGACCAGCATGAAGTGCTGGTGAACCATTCCAATTTTAAGTTCAATTGCCCTGCCGGGAGAAGTTATCCTCTCCTTCTTCCCGAAAATATGTATCTCGCCTTCATCGGGCTGGTAAATGCCGGCGAGAATCTTCATAAGAGTGCTCTTACCGGCCCCGTTTTCACCCACAATAGCGTGGACTTCTCCCTTTTCTATTTCCAGGCTTATACCGTCATTGGCCACTATTCCGGGAAATCGTTTGGTAATTCCCCTCAAGACAACGGCTTTATCCAAGGTCACACCTCCGTTCGGGGATTGTAAAAACGGGGGTGACAAGGTTAACGCCACCCCCGAAGCTGTTACTTAAAGTAGCTCTTTAGATATTCATTGTATTCCTTTTTGTCAACCGGCACTTTTATTTCGCCCTTTATTATCTTGTCCTTGATTTCGTCGAGCTTGGGCTGTATGTCCGAAATCAGCTCTTTGTTGTAGTCGTTCACGGCATAGCTTACGCCGTTCTCGGCAAGGCCGAATATCGAGTATCCGCCCTTGAAGTTGCCCTCTATCAGGGCTTTGATGGTCTCGTAAACGGCCACATCGACACTTTTAACCATACTGGTGAGTATGTACGGCCTCTGGTCTTCTTTGGCAGTCAGGGACTGATCGGAATCCACTCCTATTGCAAACTTCTTTTCTGCTGTGGCGGCTTCAATGACACCTATACCGGAAGCGCCGGAAGCGTGATAGATCACATCGGCACCGTCTTTAAACTGTTTCAGAGCCAGTTCCTTACCCCTCACCGGGTCTTTGAAAGCTTCACTGGTGGTACCTATGTAGTCCGAGAGGATCTCAATATTCGGGTTGACGTACTTGGCGCCCGCCATATAGCCGGCTTCAAACCTCTCTATGAGAGGTGTCTTCATTCCGCCCACAAACCCTATCTTACCGGTCTTGGACTTCATGGCTGCGGCGGCTCCGACCAGGAAAGACCCTTCGTGCTCTTTGAAGAGCAGGCAGGTCACGTTGGAATTCTCGTCAAGCCCGTCTATAGCACCGTCGATAAGCGCGAATTTCACATCCGGGAACTCCTGGGCAACTTTCTGGATGTGATCCGTGAAGAGGAAGCCCACGCCGAAAATGAGGTCAAAACCGTTCTCGGCGAGAAGTCTCAAAAGCTGCTCCCTGTCCTGGCCGCCTCCCGAGGGCTCTCTGTACTCCACTTCAATCTTATCGCCAAAATCCTTCTTGGCCTTTTCAAGGCCTGCGTAAGCGCTGTCGTTGAAGGAAAGGTCGCCGCGTCCGCCCACGTCAAATACCAGGCCGACCTTTATTTTCTCCTTCCCCTGTTCCTGCTGCCCCTGCTGTTGTTGCTGGGCCGGCTGCTCCTGCTTGGAACATCCCACAAGCAAAGCTGCCACCAGCATAAAAATCAGGCCCAACGCTAAAATTTTACGGACCTTCATGAAAAAAATCCCTCCTAAAGATTTAGTGGTTTAAACTTCCAAACACCGGATGCAGGTTTTAATCCACCCCGTCCCCCCTCTCCCTCCGGTTGCCCAGATGTCTGACATCCTACATTTGTTATTTTAGCAATTTTCAGCAGAATGTGTCAAGAGTGAATTTAAAAGCATCCTGGCGCTCTGGACATCACGGGGTAACCTGCTTTGCTCCGGAATAAAGCCATGGAAGACCTGGGCTATCAGAGGCAAACGCAGTCCGGCGGCGGCTACCACGTTTTCATCCAGCAAGAGCTCGGGCCCGCCATAGGCTAGCACTCGACCTTCCTTCAAAATAATTATTACCTCAGCCCATGAAGCCGCAAAATCCACATCGTGGGTAGCCACAATGAGGGTCTTGCCCTGCCGGTGCAATTCGTCCAGGATTGTCCTAACACCGGCCTGTCCTGCAGGGTCAAGATACGCCATAGGTTCATCCATTACAATAATTTCGGGAACCATTGCCAAAACCCCGGCGATAGCCACCCGCTTTTTCTGGCCGTAACTGAGGTGATACGGAGGTTTATGCCTGTAGGCCTGCATGCCCACTGCATCCAGAGCAGCCCGCACCCGCTCCTCGATCTCGGCGGGCGCAAGGCCTAGATTTCGCGGACCGAAGGCCACATCTTCCTCCACGGTTGAAGAAAAGACCTGATCATCCGGGTCCTGAAATACCAAACCTACCCGCGAGCGCACCCAGTACTCTGTTTCCGCAGTAACTTCGCGGCCCGCCACATATACTCTGCCCCGCTGCGGGAGGTAGATACCGTTAAAATGCAGCAGTAGAGTGGACTTACCCGCTCCGTTAGGCCCGAGCAACGCTACCTTCCTTCCGCGCTCGATAAATAATGAAAGGCCCCGCAGGGCTTCTGTACCGTCTTTATACCTGTAGTGCAGGTCTTCTACCTGTATGATATGATCCACGTCAATCCCCCCAGTTCTAACAGCCGTAAGCCCAAAGCGGTACCGAGGATGCCCAAGCTCCACGCGAGATCGCGCCCAGCCGGCCGGGTGGAATGGCCGGGCACACGATAGCTCCCCGTAAAGCCCCGGGCCAGCATGGCAAGGTATATACGTTCGCTCCGCTGCCAGGAACGCAGGAAAAGGGTTCCTATAAGCTGGCCTAAAGTATAAAAAGTGTATGTTGCCGCCAGGCTACGGCCGGCTTTAAAACAACGGGCCCTGCGGGCAATATACATGCGATTCAATTCATCGCCGATGACGAATAAATATCTAACGGCCAATTCTATCAGTTGTACAAGCACCGGTGGTACTCGCAAACTCTTTAAAGCCAGCATTATTTCGCTAAAAGGAGTGGTACCTACAAGCAAAATAACGGCTAGAAGAGCGATAATCAGCCGCAAGATTAGCAGAAAGGCCCGCTGCACTCCCTGCCTTGTCAATATAACCGCCCAGGGCCCTAAAGTCACCTGCATCCACAGCTCGCCGGGGGTTACAACCGGCAGCAGCAGGATTAAGCAGGCGGCCGTGGGTACCACCCATGCCAAACGTCCGGCCAACCACCTCCACGATAAGCCGGACAGGGTTATTAATATTCCCAGAAAAGCGGCACCTATAATAAGGAGCGAAAAGGAAGAAAGACCGGTCACCAGACATATAAATCCAATTATAGCTATTAATTTGGCTCTGGGTTCCATTTTATGTAGGGGGGAAAGGCCATTATCCTGCCGGAGCGAAAACCGGCTTTCTGCTCGATGTAGATTCATCTCGTACACAGGAGGCACCTACCTATTCTTGTCTCGTTTTAACAAAAGACCTGCTCAACAAAAACATAACCCCAAAGGTAAAGATGGTACCGGTTACCCCCGCCAGGGCGGTGGCCAGTGCTTCGTTCCCGATTCCCGGAAATATGTAGTCCGGCATTAAGCCGGCAATCACTTCTTTACCTTCCGCCAGATGTATAAACCCTTGATCTTCTGCCACGCGTTCCAACCCGTCGGGGTCGGGAGAAGCTAAAGGTGACAAAAAAGCCCCTATCGCCAGAGCAATAAGTAAAATGACTGAGATGTTGCCTTTCATTTTGGCCGCCATCATCTTTTCGCCTCCGCTCCGTAGTATCTAACCGCAGGTTCCAGCAAACCGTTGCGGGTAATAAAAGCGTATACCGCACAGGTTATTAAACCTTCACCTATACCGATTAACGCGTGCCACCCTGCCATAGCCGGCAGCACCACCGAAAGGGGAATTGTACCCGAGAGGGCCAGTTGCAGCGCAACAGCTATAGCAGATAAGAAGATAGAACACCAGCTGCCGAGGAAAATAGCCAGCGGCCGTCCGGCACCGAGGAATTTATAAATCAAATGAGACACCAAAGGTGCTATCACCGCCATATTTAATATATTTGCTCCCAGTACCGTAATGCCGCCGTCGGCAAAGAAAAGAGCTTGAATAATAACTACCGTGGCTAAGACAAGGCAGGCTCCCCAGGGACCCAGCAGAGCTGTAGCCAGGGCAGCACCTAAAAGGTGCCCGGAAGTCCCTCCCCCCACCGGGAAGTTAACCATCTGAGCGGCAAAAATAAAGGCAGCCATTACCCCCAGAGCCGGCGCTTGCCGATCCCCGAGGGAATCCCGAGTTTTTTTAATGCTGTAACCCACGGCAACGCTGCTTAAAGCCGCAGCGCTCATCCAGGTTTTTGCATCTAGAAAACCGTCCGGAATATGCATATTACCACCTCTTTAAAAAAATAATCCACGAGAAGCTTTTACAAAAGCCTCCGTGGCTTTTTCATACCTCCATGGTAAGGTTTTCACGCTCTCATTTAATTTCTTCCAGGATTATTCTATGATTCACTAAAGCCATCTCTTTAATCCGAGCCCGCACTAATTTTCTTTTGCCAAAAATGTCTTCCAGCAGAATACCCTCTTCTTGAGGAATTACCTTATCCACGCTCTCTAAAACCAATTCTTCCCTGTCGTCCTTTAAAATATAAACATTGGCTTCGCACATACCGACTCCTCCTTGCTACTCGCCCCGGCCATCTACCCTGTCTTTCGCCTCGACCAACTCCTTTAGCCGGTCTACAAGGGAATCTATTAGGTGAGGCAAGGGCTCATTGGCAACCCCGATCACTTCTACCCCCGAGCGGTTGATGGGAAGGAGCAATTTTAAGGCAGGACTGGCTGCTATACTGGCCGCCATTCGAGGCGTAACTTCGCCGAGCATGCTCTCCGCCAGCACAATAGCCAGCGGGCCTACGATCACATCCACGCGGGGAACATTCCTCACAATAGCGTTTTCTCCCGTAGCCCCTTCATTGGCCCCGGCTTTAAGCATGGCCGCCGTGGCCATAGCGTTAGTGCCTAAAGCCAGGATTTCCACCTCCGGGGGCAATTCCTTGCGTATCTTGGCAGTAATATGTTTTCCGATACCGCCCCCCTGCCCATCAATCACAGCGATAAGCAAAAACATCTCCCCCAAAAACTATTGCCTTATTTATATGGCTACAGCATCCATTGCCGGCCTATTTTCCGTCTGGTGACCTCCTCACGGTCGGATACTTAACGGCCTCCGATGGCCGTTTATTAAAATATTATTCGACATTTGTATGAAAAATCCTGCTTTTTCGTAAGAAATTAAATCTCATTCCTGCATGAATTCTTTCGCCCATTCCACGTAGTCTTCGGCGTTCTTTTTTATCTTTTCTATCTGTTCCCGGGTGAGCTGCCTTACTACTTTCGCCGGTATCCCTATGGCCAGGCTGTAAGGAGGGATTTCCTTGCCCTCGGGCACCAACGAGCCGGCCCCTACCAGGGCTCCCTCGCCTACGACGGCACCGTCAAGCACGATGGCGCCCATGCCGATGAGGGCGTTGTCCTTAATGGTGCACCCGTGAAGAATGGCACTGTGCCCGACCGTCACGTAGTCTCCGATCGTCACCGGGTGCTCTTCGGCGACGTGGATTACAGTGCCGTCCTGGATATTGGAATTGGCCCCTATCTTTATGCTGTTGATGTCTCCCCTCAGCACCGCCCGGTGCCAAACGCTGGAGTTCTCCCCCACCGTAACATCCCCTATGATGTCGGCGGTGGGCGCAATAAAACAGCTTTGATGGATATCGGGTCTTTTCCCTTTGAAGTCTTGTATCACCTTTGAAAATCCCCCTTAACTCTTGTTTTTTAATCGAATATTTCTCCTAAATTCACTGAAAACCCTTCTAGGACAGCAGACCTGATCTCACCCCGGTCGGGGCAAATTTCCGGTACCCCGTATTCTCCCTCGCTGTTGAGCCTGTATACCATTACGGTCCTGTTTTCCGGATTGGCTATCCAGTATTCCTTTACACCATGCCTTTCGTATAAATTCAGTTTTTTAATGTAATCCATCGATGCGGATGAATGTGATACTATTTCGATTATCAGATCCGGCGCCCCTCTGCATCCTTTTTTATCTAGTTTTGATCTATCGCAGACTACCAGTATATCGGGCTGGACTACCGTCCTTACGTCTTCGTCTTCTTCATCTCCTTCCGGCAACCTTACATCAAAAGGCGCGCTGAATACTACGCAGTTTTTGCCCGTAAGAAAAAGATCAAGTCTTACAAGCATCTTCCTCAAAACTCTCTGATGCTCCAGCGAAGCGGAAGGGCTCATATCGTAGGCAATCCCGTCTATCAACTGCCACCTGCCGTCCCCGGTCCAGGTAAGGTAATCCTTATAGGTGTATTTCCCCTTTCTATCGCCGGCGGGTTTCATAAAAACACCCCTCCGTCCTGTAAAATGTGATAAATGTCATACATATTTTATCACAAATTGATAGAATATAGAAAAGAAATCGGATTATCCGGAGGTATATAAAATGGAAAACGCCAAAAACCTTATCAAAAACATAACCCATGCCGAAGTGCATGATATCGGGGACCTTGTCGATTATAGGGAGGGCAGGGTCGAAAGCCGCACCCTGGCTCAGGGCAAAAATGTGACTCTCACCCTGTTCGCTTTCGACAAAGGAGAAGAAATCAGCGCTCACTCCTCTCCCGGTGACGCCCTGGTTCAGATCCTGGACGGCGAGGCCGAAATAACCGTAGGAGACAGAAAGTTCCGCCTGAAGGCCGGCCAGATGATAGTGATGCCCGCAGGCATTCCCCATGCCCTTTATGCGGTGGAAAGATTTAAGATGTTCCTTGCGGTGGTATTTAACCCTTAAGGGAACCAGACTTTAACAGCGATTGCAGGAGGTGATCTGTGTGTCGGAACTTATACATAACCGGGAATACCGCATTAAAGCCCTGAAGGAACTTATAATGGACCTTCACAGGGGAAAAAGCGCGGATGAGGTGAAGCAGAGGTTTAAAGAGATCATTAAGGATGTATCCGCCGAAGAAGTCTCTGCCATGGAGCAGGCGCTCATACAGGAAGGCATGCCGGTGGAAGAGGTCCAGCGGCTCTGCGACGTGCACGCGGCCATTTTCAAGGACGTCCTGGAGCAAAAGCCCGAGCCCCACGCCATCCCAGGGCACCCGCTCAATACTTTCTTTAAGGAAAACCGGGCTATCGAAAAGCTGATCGACGCCGAGATAAACCCGCGTCTCGAAGAATTTAATAACGCTCCGGCCGAAAGCGAAAGAGAAGCCGCCCTGTCACTTCTGGAAAAGGTAAACCTTCTTTTTGACGTTGAAAAGCACTACAAGCGGAAGGAAGAACTCCTTTTTCCTTACCTGGAGAAATACGGCATTTACGGACCGTCCAAGGTAATGTGGGGTGTGGACGACGAAATCAGAAACGACCTCAAACAGGTAAGGGATATGCTTTACAACTACCGCCCGGGCTCGAAGGCCGAGGTAGTGGAAAAGGTAACGGCCCTCACAAATAAGATCAAAGAAATGATCTTTAAAGAGGAGAAAATCCTCCTGCCCACGGCCGAACAGAAGCTGACCGAGGACGAATGGTACGAAATATATAGGTCCGAGGACGAGATCGGCTATTGCCTGGTGGAGCCCGAAGCCGAATGGAAACCCCAGAGGGTGGACCTCGATAAAATGGGCGACACCATCGCCGATGACACTACAAAAGGGTTCGTTAAGTTTCCCACAGGCATGCTGACTCCAAAAGAAATCGAGCTCATTTTCAACCACCTGCCGGTAGATATAACCTTTGTGGACAAGGACGACACCGTCAGGTACTTCTCGGCCAGCAAGGAACGCATCTTTACAAGGCCAAAGACCATAATAGGCAGGAAGGTGCAGAACTGCCATCCGCCCGCCAGCTTCCACATCGTGGAAAAGATCCTCCGGAACTTCAAAGAGGGTAAAAAGGACGTGGAGGAATTCTGGATAAACCTCCATGGAAAGCTGGTTTACATCCGCTACTTTGCCGTCAGGGACGAGGCCGGAAACTACATGGGTACTATCGAAGTCACCCAGGAAATCAGCCGTATAAAGGAACTTCAGGGAGAAAAACGACTGCTGGAAGACTGAAATAAAACAAGCTGCGCCTTATAAAGGGCAGCTTGTTTTATTAAGCATTCTGGAAAAACAGGGCCAGCGTCCCCGGGCCTGCATGGGCCCCGATTACCGGCCCGATCCAGGAAATTACGATTTCCCGCGGATTGAACCTCTGCCTTACGGCTTCCGCCAGCTCTAAAGCCATTTCCTCGTCATCCGCGTGGCTTATACCCACCACCTGATTTTCCACATCCTTTGCCCTCTCTTCCATTATCTCCAGCATCCGGCGAACGGCGTTCTTCCTGCCCCTCACCTTTTCCAGGGGATGAATCGCCCCGTCCACAAAGTGCAGGATCGGCTTTATGTTAAGCAAACCGCCCACAAAGGCTTGGGCCGCCGATATCCTTCCTCCCCTTTTCAGGTGGTCCAGAGAATCCACCGTAAATATGTGCTCCATGTGGTGGGCGTAAGGCTCGACGACTCTAACGATCTCATCGGCTTCCCGGCCTTCCGCGGCCATCCGGGCAGCTTTGAGCACCACAAGTCCCAGACCCAGGCTTGCGCATTTGGAGTCGATGATTTTTATCTTATCCCCATCCGGCATGCTGTTTCTGGCTACAAGAGCGGCTTCGAAGCTTTTCGTCAGTTTGGAGGAAAGCCCTATAACTATGGGGGTTTGTCCCTGTTCCAGGCACTCTTTAAAACATTCTATGAATCTCGCCGCGTTGACCTGGGAAGTGGTGGGCATGATTTCGCCCTTTTGCATGAGGTCGTAAAATTCCTTTATAGAAAGATGAGAGATGTCTTTTTCAGGATTGTCTTTTAAGGCCACCGGCATAGAAAGCACCTTTACCGGCAGGCCTTTTATGATATCCTCCGGAAGGTCGCTGGAGGTATCGGTAATTATAACAGCACTCGCCAATTTACACTTCCTCCCTAAACAGATTCTATTAGATCCTTTACTCTGATTTTTATCTCATCCCTTACCTTTCTAAACGCATCCAGCCTCTGTTCCTCGCTACCTTCGGCTCCGGCGGGGTCCGGGAGCCCCCAGTGCCTTACGTCCTTTCCGGGTACGTGCGGGCAGTTTTCTGCCGCATTCCCGCAAAGGGTGATTATTATATCGAGGTCTTGGTAAGGTACGTCGTCCAGGGATTTGGACCTGTAGCCGGAAATGTCTATTCCCACTTCCTCCATGCATCTTACTGCCAGAGGATGAACGAAACCCGCCGGGTTTGACCCCGCCGAGTAAACTTCTACCTGCTTACCCAATTTTGCTGCAAAGTACCTGCCGAAGCCTTCCGCCATCTGGCTTCGTGCCGAATTTCCCGTACAGATGAACCCGATTTTTTTCAATATAAGCACTCCCTGTCCTTTTTCAGGTTTTTACCGTTATAATTTAATTTTATCACAGTTTGGTCCTGTTGATCGCATCGATATTTGCCATATTTTCATCTATTACCCCGAATTCATAACCTTCTTTTCTCAGGTATTCGATTATCCAGGGCAGTATTTCGAGGGTGCTTTTCTTTGAGTCCATGTCGTGCATGAGCAGCACCACCGTGTCTTTGCCTTTGGTCGTTTGCTTAACGTAGTTCATCATCTCTTCCTTCGAAGGTGGCGGCTTTAGGGCGTCGCCGGTAATGGCGTTCCAGTCCACGTAGGTATACCCCTCTTTCGTGATCCGATCTATGATTTTTTTCATAATTTCCGGCCCGCCAAACCTTATGCTCACCCTGTTGTCCGAACCGCCGGGAAAGCGGATGATCCGCGGCCTTATTCCCACCGCCTCGTAGATCAGCTCCTCCTCTTTTTTAAGGTCCGCCATGAAGTTTTCCACCGACGAGTAGATCAATTCATACCGGTGGCTGTAGGTGTGATTGCCAAGCCCGTGGCCCGCCGCGTAGATCTTCCTGTACATTTTTGCGTAATCTTTCTTCATCCAGCCGTTTACGAAAAAGGTAGCCTTTACCCCGTACCTGTCCAGCACTTCCAGTATTGCATCGGTATTGGCGCTGGGACCGTCGTCAAAGGTAAGGTATGCTATCTTCCTTTTTTTCGATCCCCGTAAATTAGAACTTTCCACCCCGAAATACCTTCTCGCGAGCAGCGTGTTTAGCTCGCCGGTATAATACTCCTCGCCGGTGACATCGGTGCTTTCAGAAATGACCTGTTTCGTTTCTCCGGTGCCGGAACCATATACCGCTCCCATTACCCAGGGGAGGTAACCCTCCGTCAGGAGAGCCAGCATTAACCCAAAAACCATCCCAAATACCATCGTTACGAGGACAAGGATAACGACAAGACCCCTTTCGCTTTTTGACCCCATCAAAATCAGCTTCTCTCTATAATTTCTTTTACTTTGGATTCATCATATCAGTTACGGGTGTTTTTGTAAATAATATTATCTTTATAATTTTATTACAATATTATTACAGCAACGTCCTGTATATTTCCCCTACGCTTTTTTTCAAGACGGGGTGCCGGTAATCGGGGTCTATTTCGGCAATCGGCCCCATTACGAACGGCCTGTTGTGAGCATCGGGGTGCGGTATTGTGAGGCCTTCTTCCCTTATCACCAGGTCCTCGTAAAATATCAGGTCCAGGTCTATGTTCCTGGGCCCCCAGCGGATTTTTCTTTCCCGGCCCATGTCGTTCTCTATTTCCAGCAGGGCGTCCATCAGATCCCGGGGGTTGAGTTCCGTTTCAACGAGGCAGGCAGCGTTCAAGAATTTATCCTGTTTTGTATACCCGTAAGGCTCCGTTTCAATTATCCCGGACATCTTCAGGATTTTTATCCCCCGCCGCTTCATCCGCTCGATGGCTTCCACGATGTTCTTTTCCCGGTTCCCCAGGTTGCTGCCCAGGGCTATGAACGCCCTTGGCATTTTACCGCCTCCAGTAGGTCTACCACTCGTCTGTTTTCCTTTACATCGTGCACCCTTACTATATCAACGCCTTTCATGACGCAAAGAGCCGTGACGGCAAGGGTGCCTTCCAGCCTTTCTTCGGGTGGTACATCGCCCAGGGCCTTCCCTATAAATGTCTTCCTGGACGCTCCTATGAGCAGCGGTTTTTTAAGGCTTTTGAACTCTTCCAGCCGCACCATGATCTCCAGGTTGTGCTGGTATTGCTTGCCGAAGCCAATCCCCGGGTCCAGGATGATCTTATCTGGGTCCACGCCGGCAGCTTCGGCAAATTCCATCCTTTCCAGGAAGTATTCGGCTATCTCCCTCACCACATCGTCGTAATGCGGGTCCTTCTGCATATCCTTTGGTGTGCCCTTTATGTGCATCAGCACCAGGGGAGCCCTGAACTCGGCGGCCACCTTAACCAGGTTTTCATCAAACATGAATCCGCTTATGTCGTTAATTATATCGGCCCCGGCCTGCAGCGACCTTCGGGCCACCTCGGCCCTGTATGTATCTACCGATATGGGAATCTGTGGAAAGCTCTCCCGTATAGCTTTTACTGCAGGAAGGACCCGGGCCAGCTCTTCTTCTTCCGTGACTGGGTCGGAACCAGGGCGGGTTGATAGCCCTCCGACGTCGATGATGTCGGCGCCGCTTTCCACCATATACGAAGCGGTTTTTAGGATCTCCTTCAGGTCCTGCTTTCTCGAGCCGGAATAAAACGAGTCCGGCGTCACGTTTATTATCCCCATGACCAGGGTACGCCCGAAGGCTATTCTCCTGCCCCAGGGGCTGTCAATATATTCTGCTTTTCGCCTTTCCAGGTAATCCTTAAGTGCTTTTCTTACCCGCGTCAGACCGAAATAATTGGCAATTTCCAATTTTTTGATCAGAGCTTCATAGTGCTTTCTCGTGCCAAGGAGTATCACATCCGACTCGGGCACCTTACATTCCACCGCATTTTTATGGACCACCGCATCCCCGCCCAGCGAGAGCATCTCCTGCTTCAATATGTTTGCTCCCGGTGAAGGGACGCCGTAGATTTTTAAAAGGATAATCCTTGATTTTCTTTCAAAAATAGGAAACGACGCGGGATGGGCTTTTACCCTTTCCATCTCCGCCCGAAAAAACTCGGGACTAATCTCGAGCAACATCCTCAATCCACCCCTTTTCAACGCATGCAAATGCGTCATGGTTGTGTATGCTCTCGAAACTGGTCACCTGGACCCTATACCACTCTATCCTCTCGTCCCTTTCCAGTTCCAGGGCTACGTCTCTGGTTACATCCTCCACAAACTTGGCGTTTTTATACGCCATTTCCGTCACGAATTTTTCATCCGGCCTCTTGAGCAGTGTATATATGGGACAGCTGGCGTTTTTTTCGGCGATTTCAACGAGGTCCTCAAACCATATCATTTCGCGGGACCTTACGTATATTTCCACTACCGCTCTCTGGTTATGGGCTCCGTTTTCGCTTATCTCCTTGGAGCACGGACAGAGGGTATGAACCGGCACCCTAACCCCCATCGTTATGACAGGCTCGACACGTTTTTCGGCTTCGATCATTGCTTCGATCTTAAGCGGGGACTCCAGCCCGGACACCGGCGAAACCTTCCATATAAAATATGGAAAAGAAATCTCCAGGTGGCTGTTCTCGGCCTTCAACCTTTCCTTGATGTCTGTGAGGATGTCATCCAGCGCTTTCGGGCTCAGCATCTCAAGGTCGTTCAGCACTTCAACGAATCTGCTCATGTGGGTTCCTCTTATATAATGCTTTAAATCCACCGAAAGGCTCATCCTGGCGACGGTATGCTGGTAACCCTTACTTTTGTCCAGCACCTTGAGGGGCCATTCGATATTTTTCACACCGACCTTTTTCAGCGGCACCCTTCTTTCATCCCGTTCACTCTGAACGTCCTTCAAGCGCTTCACCCCTGTAGACGGCCCCGCTGGTGGCGGTCTCCCAGACCTGCACCTCGTAAAGCCTGCAATTTTCCCTCTTTACCCTTTCCTCCAACCGCCTCCATACCCACACCGCTATGTTTTCCGCGGAAGGTTGTTCGATGTAATCATTGATGTACGAGTGGTCGAGGAATTTCAGCACGTTTTCCTCGACAATGTTTTTGAGCTCCAGAAAGTCCATTATCATGCCCTCAGCGTCGGGGGTTCCTTCCAGCACTACCACCAGCCTGTAAGTATGGCCGTGCAGTTTCTCGCATTTGCCTTTATACTTTACCAGGTTATGGGCCGCATCGAACTTGAATTCCTTTATCAAAAACAAAATTACCACCTCATATATACCGGTGTTTGTTCTATCATAACTCTTAAATCCTATTTTTGTCAATTTAATTTATTTTCTAGCCTCCACTCTATCCAATAGGTCATGCAGCCTTTCAAACAACAAGCCAACTACGTACCAAAACGGCACGTAATCCAGCCTTATGAGGCCGTCCACTGCAAAAGCACTTTTCCCGTAATCCCAGGGGCATACACCCACAAGCGTTCTTATGGTAAAACCGCTCAGATACTCGACAGCAATTATGACGCCGGCCCAGAATATTCCCCTAATCCAGAGGGGCACATGCCTTATCATATCGTGCACGGGTTCTAGCATTACCGCAGAACCGTATATCGGAAACATCCAGAGGTACGTCCATCCCGTAAGCCTAGGATCCCCCCTCAGGATGGACCCTATTCCCGTAAAGGCGATCTCCATTATCCACCCCGCCGCACCGTATATCAGAAAGTGACGAATCTTTGCCTTCATAGTCTTATTTTTTCACCGCATCAAAATAAAAAACCGCCTCCAGGCGGCTTTAACTTTCATCGTCAATATAAGGTTTATCGTTTCTTTTCCCATTCCCAGGCGGTTTTTATGATAAACCCCAGGTCGTCATAGAGAGGCTTCCATCCCAGCTTTTCCCTTATCTTTCGGGAATCGGCCACCAGCTCCGGCGGGTCCCCCGGCCTCCGGGCCGTGTACTCCACCTGGAAGTTCACGCCGGTCACCTTCTTTGCCTCGTCCACGACCTCCCGCACCGAATAGCCCCTGCCGTATCCGCAGTTGAACACTTCACTTCGCCCCCCGGAAAGCAGGTACTCCAGGGCCAGGATGTGGGCATCGGCCAGGTCCATTACGTGGATGTAATCCCTCACGCAGGTCCCGTCGTGGGTGGGGTAGTCGGTGCCGTAGACGTAAAGCTTGTCCCTTTTGCCACAGGCGGTTCTCACGCACATGGTTATGAGGTGGGTGGCGTCCTCCTTCATCTCGCCTATCTTACCCTCGGGGTCCGCCCCGGCCACATTGAAGTACCTGAGGGATACGTACCTGAAATCCTCGGCCGCCGAAATGTCCTTCAATACCGTCTCCACCGCGGCCTTGCTCCTCCCGTAAGGGTTTACGGGGTTGAGGGGAAAATCCTCGGTTATGGGCATCCTGGCAGGCTCGCCGTAGACTGCCGCCGTGGAAGAGAATATGAGTTTGTTCACACCGCACCGCCGCATGGCCTTCAGGAGGTTCAGCGCGCCGCAGGTGTTGTTCTCGTAGTATAAAAGCGGCTTTTGCACCGACTCGGGCACGACGATCTTTGCAGCAAAGTGCATCACAGCGTCGGGCCTGAACTCGTCCATAGCCCTCTCGAGGGCTTCGTGATCCAGTATGTCGCCTTCCACCAACTCCCCCGCCAGCACTGCATCCCGCCTGCCCGTAGAGAGGTTGTCGAAAACCATGACTTCGTAGCCTTTTTTTGTAAGGAGCTTTACCACATGGCTTCCTATGTATCCCGCTCCTCCGGTGACGAAAACTTTAGCCATGAATTTTCTCCTTTCTCCCAATCCGTAAATTTACGGTTAAAGTTCTTCTAGAAAATTGCAGAATGCTAGTTTTCTGTTTTGGAAAAAACTTCCTCAATATCCTCTAAAAGCATTCTTATCCTGTCTGCCTTGAAGTTATGAGCGTAAACATTTCTCACAATATGCCTGAAAGCTCTGTACTCATCAAGTCTCTGTCTTAATTCCTGTGATATAATCGCAGGTCGTATCTTAGGTATTTCAGTGGCCATCTGCCTCAACAATTCCTGATGCCAGCTGCTCCCCGAAGGCTTGGTTTCATCAACATTCTCCGCAATAAGCTCAAATATCCTTTCAAGGCCGCTGTAAAAATCGTGAAGGTTTAAAGCTACACTATCCAGGTAAAGGGGATCTGAAGATTCCTGAGCCCTGGCCCAGGCTATCCGGGCCCTCTCTATGCTAATTTTAATTTCCGACAGTTCCTGTTTTATACGTCCCGAAAGTGTGAGGTATTTACTGTTCACATCCGCACCCCCTCCCGATCAATTCTTTCTTTCAGCGAAGCAGCACAGTTATCGAGATCTATTAAATCTATTTTGAATTTGCTATCCAGAGAAGTAACCTCGGCAACGGCTTTAAAAAATATTTCATCGGCAAGGCCTGAAACGGCTATATCTATGTCCGACCATTTGTTAAACCTTGATCGGTCGGTAAGGGAACCGAAGACTAAAACCCTTTCTGCTCTGAATTTCGTGTATAATAATTCGGCTGCTTTTTTGGCCGAATTCCAGGCCTCTTCATACCTTTCTTCGAGAGCCTTCTTTTCCAAAATGGATTTTTGTCGTAAAAATTTTTTGTATATTTGACGTTCTTCAGAGGTCATGTCTTTGGCTGTCCTCGCCACTTTTTCCACCTCGAATAAATCATACCAAGTTTGAAATTTTTTGTCAAAATAATCTGGGAGTACCTTATTTGTTTGCCATTTTTAGCTCCCGGTTTACCAGAAAGTCCGAACAGGGGTTGTGGGACCTGTAATTTTCAAGGGCTTTCTTCGCGTCGTGATTTGCGTAGCAGTAGCGGCAGCCGTGGGGGCAAGTGTTGTATACGCCTATGTCCACGCTCTTGTAACAGCCGCACCCGGGTCTTGTGGGATGTAGCGGCGATTTTATCTCGGCGGAATAAAGCTCATTTATCAAGTTCACATCCACACAGCTTCCCCGCTCCACGTATTCACCAATGAGAAATTCGTTGCAGCAGCTGTAAACCCTGATGCCGTAATCGCGGGCGATGCTTCCCAGGCGGTTGGCAAAATCCCTCTTTTTGTCCTCGTCCCATTCCGTCAGGCGGATACCCCTTTCCCGCTCGAGCACGGCAAAGTTTCTCTTCACCTTGTCGTATATTGTCGCAAAGCTGATATAACAGCGCCGGGTATAGCCCTTGAGCTTGCGGGCGATGGATTCAAACTTCTCCAGGTAAAAATCCTCTCCGGTGACATTGGTAATGACTATCGGATCGAACCTCCACTGGATGTGGCCGGGCGAAAACTTACGGGATATTTCGATAAACTGTTCTACAGCTTCATCGGCGGGTATAACGTTATCCTCCAGTATGCCGTGCAGCCCCGTGATGGTGAATAAAAAATAAAGGCGGTATTTTTCTTTCAGCTCATCAAGGGCTGGAAGGAGGGGCCCGAAGTTTTTGCTCCAGAACACTACAGCGTCCACGTCTTCGGACTTGAGCGACACTTCCCACCCTACGCCGTTGAACGGATTATAGACCACAACCCTGCCCTTTCGCACTTTATCCATGAACCAGCCGGCATAAAAGGCCGGAATGTCGGTCCTTCTACTCGCAGATATTATCATTCACCATCACCCAAATTTATTGTAATATAAATGGGGTAAAATAAAAACACCCGCTTTTACGGCAGGTGGCTTCACTTCATCAGCATATCCGAATAGCTCATTACGCTGTCCCTGGCGGCTTTTTTTACGATATCGACCAGTTCCTTCAGATTTTTTGCGCAGCTCTCCCGGCAGGCCTGCACCGCCATGGGCAGGTTCAAACCCGTGATAACGTCTATCTTCGCATTCTTAAACTCCGACCCCATAAGTTCAAAGCAGGCGTTGCAGGGCGTCCCCCCAAACAGGTCGGCCAGGATGAGCACACCGTTTCCGCTATTCACCCTGGATACAGCCTCCGCCACTCTGAGTTTAAAATTTTCCTTGCTTTCTCCCGGGTGCAGCCCAACGGACTCAAGGTTCTGCTGAACCCCCATCACCGTTTCCAGGGTCTTATGTAGTTCTGGAGCAAGATTGCAATGGGATACCATGACGATTCCGACCATCGACGACCAACTCCGTGGCGGTATTATTCAAGAAACCTTGACATGTACCTGAGAAATTTGTAACATATTCTGAAGAGGATTTAAAATTAAATAGGCAACATTTTAATTATAGACAAATTGTCTATTTTAGTCAATTTGTCGTTTAGGGTAAAATCAGCTTATTTTAAGCAATTTAGACAAAATACCTCGGTTTATATCTTTTTTTCGACGATTTTAGACTTTTTGTCATTATCCTAATTCTGATTAATGGAGAGATCCTATGTCTGAAATGAGTAAAAAAATAGGCTTGATTAAGGGAAACCTGTCCTATGCGGAGCTGGCCGATAAAATTTATGAAAAAACGGGCTACAAAATTCACTATACGACCCTGCAAAAGTACGCCACCGGGAAGCGCGAACCTTCCAAAAAGGTGCTCAGGGTGCTTTCCGCCTATACGGGTAAACCGGTCAGCTGGTTTCTGGAAGACGAAGACCAAGAAATCTCCGGAAACTTTTTGGTAAAGGAAAATGAGGAGATCCCATACGAGTATCAAGAGGTCTTCAAAAAAGCCAAAGATAAAAAAATTCCTCCTTCCAGCCTGAAGCTTTTCATAGAAGCTGTAGAAAAGGCGCGGAAGGAAAAAACATAACAAAGCCGCTGGTGACGATCAGCGGGTTAATATTGTTTAAATTCCAATGCTACTTTGCGGAAACCCTGCTTACCACAAATCTCCTGCTTCAAGACTACAACAGTTGTTTTGATAAATTTAGAGGAAGTATTTATTTATGAAGAATGAATACCTGCCGAAGAGGAAGGTATTTTAAATCCATTCTCTCAACAGCTGTTGATTTACATTGCTTATTACCGCATGGCTGACCAAAAGCCCTTCTTCCACAACCCTTACACCGTTTTCCACGGCGGTCTTTACGGCACTAACTTCACCCAGAATTACAACGACCGATTTTCCACCCATTCCTCTTGCCAGCCTTACCTCCGCGACCACCACGTTGGCACCCTTGGCCGCCGCATCCGCAGCCTTTATCGCCGAAGCTACGCTGAAAGTTTCAATCAGGCCGAGGGATTGTCTTTCCATATTCACGTCCGCAGTACCCCACAGGGCGGAAAGTAATGATTCATCGGGATTGGGTATAAGCAGTTCGTCGATAACTCCTTCGTTGAAAGACTCCCTTCCCGTCTTTAAGGCGCTCTTGACGGCGCCTACCTCGCCGGTAATCAAAACGATGAATTTGCCGGGGCACACACTGGTGGCGGTAATCAGTTCTACCGGAGCCGATTTCAGCATGCTGTCCGAAGCCACCAGCCCCCTGGTTATCTCGCAGAACTCCAACAGTCCGAGTGCTTTCATGTCGACCCCCCTCATCCTCTTCTTATCACGATCGATGATCCGTCAATACCTGCGACTACCCCGTCAATGCTGGCGTGAAGATTTATGCCGGGTTTTCCCTCCGGAGCCTTTGCTATCAATTCCCCAGCTTTGACTTCGTCTTTTTCCTTCACCAGCGGGACGAGCTCGAGGCCGGCGTACTGCCGCAGCATCAATTTCACTTCTTTTGCGTCAATCCTTACATTGGCGTATTGTATTTGGTGGGAATAATTGTACAGGCCAAGCCTCGCGATGAGCTTTTTTGTGGGATACTTCCTGCTTTCCCTCTCGGGCCTTTCCCTTTCTACATTCGACTTGGGAAACCTTATCCTTTTTTCCTGCAGAAGCCTTTTTAACCTGGAATTTATCCTCCTTGGGCTGAGGCCCATCGGACACGTAATTTCACACAGCCCGCATTCCGAACACAGCAAAGAGTTCTTGACCGCTTCAGTATCCGGTAGACCGTAGGAGACGGTGCGCATTATCCTGTGGGGCTCCAGGCTGTGCCCCAGAAGATACCGGGGGCACATGTCGGTGCAAATCCTGCACTGGCAGCAGGCAGCCTTGGCCCTCTTCAGCAGCACCTCCATCCTGGCTCTCCTCGAAATATGCGGAAAAGCGCCATCCGGGATTACCAAAAGGGCTGAAGTGGTCTTGGTCACCGTGTCGCCGGCGTCTACTTCACTGCCCATCATGGGCCCGCCGTGGACCAAAATATAATCTTTTACAGCAGGCCCTCCGGCAAGATCAAGAAGCTCGGAAAACCTGAGGCCTATTGGGACTTTAACCACCAGGGGATGCCTTACGGCACCGGCAACGGTCACGAATTTTTCGGTGACGGGCTTTCCATCGCGGTAGGCTCTTTTAATGTTGTAAAGGGTTTCTACATTATGGACCACCGCCCCCACATCGGAAGGTATGCCGCTCATGGGTATGGTCCTTTTCAAAACTTCTTTTACCATAACATGCTCATCACCGGCGGGGTAGAAATCCTCCAGTTCGTGAATTACGATATTTTCGTAATACCCTATTTTCCCTTCCAGGGATTTTCTGCAGGCTTCGTATTTCTTTTTTAGGGCAATCACACCTTTTTTCGCCCCTGTAGCCTGCATTGCTATCTGCAGCCCCTGCAGCACTTCATCGGGGTGATGCTGTATCAGCGCCTGATTCGTAAAAAGCAACGGTTCGCACTCGGCCATATTCGCTATTACTACTTCACACTTTGCATTTAACTTTATATGGGCCGGAAACCCGGCTCCTCCGGCCCCCACTACTCCTGCATCCTTTACCGCTTCAATTATTTTTTTCGAGACATCCATAGCAATCATTCCTCTTCCCCTATATGATTCGGAAGGCATCGACCAGCACGCACCTTCTCTGCCGCGTGAAGGTTCTGGCGGAAGTCAGCCCTTCGCCGGTAGGTCCTGCTATGGTAAAGGTCGCATATCCCTCCCCGCCGAAACCTATCCCCGCGTATGAAGGCGCATTTTTCACAAAGATCGTGGTCTGTATGGCTCTGGCGAAATTTGTCATATTATCCACATTTTTGGAATGCATTACGGCCGTATGCCTGTTTCCGCCCTCAGCCCTGACGGCCAACTCTACCGCCTCCTGGATATTGGGGACCCGGACGAAGGGCAGTACCGGCATAAGCTGTTCGTGATGAACCAGCGGGTGCTCCGGATTCACGGGAACCACTACCAGCCTCACATCCTTACCGACCTGGATGCCGATCTGCTCCAGGATAAACGAGGCATCTTTACCCACCAGCTTTTTGTTTATCCTATGATTTTCATCGAACACAACTTCCGTTATTTTTTCTACATCCTTCCCCCTGAGTATATATGCTCCTTCCCTGGCCAGCCGCTCCAGAAGCATGTCGGCCACGGCCTCCACCGCTATCAGTTCTTTCTCGGCTATGCAGGGGAGGTTATTGTCAAAGCTGGCGCCGCAGTAAATATCATGGGCGGCCTTTACGATATCCGCCGTCTCGTCGACGACGACGGGGGGATTGCCCGCACCGGCTCCTATGACCTTCTTGCCGGACCTCAAAGCCTCGCTCACCACCGCCTTGCCCCCGGTCACGCTGACGAGATTGACCTTGGGGTGAGCCATCAGGGCTTTTGCGGTCTCTATCGTCGGCTCGGCGACGGAATTGACGAGGTGCCTCGGGCCTCCCACTTTCATGATGGCCTCGTTTATTATCTCCACGGCCTTGTTGGAACTGCGCTTGGCCGAGGGGTGCGGATTGAACACCACAGCGTTCCCCGCCGCCAGCATGCTGATCGAGTTATTGATTACCGTGGCCACCGGATTCGTAACGGGAGTTATAGAGCCAATGACTCCTACAGGGGCCATCTCGACAAGGGTTAGCCCGTGGTCCCCCGTCCAGCAGGAGGGTCTTAGGTCTTCCGTCCCCGGGGTCTTTTTCGCGGCCAAAATATTTTTTACAATTTTATCCTCGACACGCCCTATCCCCGTCTCATTCACAGTCAGCTCGGCAAGGTACCTGGCGTTGTTCAGGCACGCTTCCCTTATGGCCTGAATAATCTCCTCCCTCTTTTCAAGGTCCAGGGCAGCGAACCTCTTTTGAGCCTGAGACGCCGCCTCTACCGCATCGTCCAGGTTATCGAAGATCCCAAGCTCTTCTCTTGATTCTCCTCCAGAAGAGCCGGATTCGCACAAATTCAATTCCTCTATGATTCTCTTTGCTATGGCCTCCACAACCTTTTCGTCGACCATTGATGTCACCTCCCAAGGTTGGTTACCGCCGCGAGGCCGGCTTTGGCTATAATTTCGTCCTCCTCTACCGTCCCACCGCTTACGCCGATGCCTCCGGCCAGTATTTTGCCGTAAAAAACGGGAATGCCTCCACCGAAGGTCACTATTCTCCCGCCGCAGGCTGTGTTAATCCCGTACAATTCTCCTTCAGGCCGGGCAAGCTTCGAGAGCCGGGATGTCTCCATCCTGAGCATGACGGCCGTAAAAGCTTTGTTTACAGCGAGTTCCGCGCTTACGGGCAGGGCACCGTCCATCCTGTGGAAGGCTACCAATCCGCCCCCCGCATCCACAACAGCCACGCACACCGGCCTTCCTATTTCTTTTGCCTTCTTTTCGGCTTTCTCGATCATTTTAAGGGATGTCTCCAGGTCCATACTCCCCACCTTTCCCGCGCTGCAAAACTCCCCGCCCGCCAGCCTGTCTTTCAATTCTTCCACAGACCTTCGGATCACCTCTCCCATCTCTTCGTACAGGGAGAGGATGTAGAGAAAATCGGACAGCCTGTTCAGGTACCTTAAAATCACAGGCCTTATTCTTTCTTGCGCCGAAAGCCCGACAACCTGCCTTTCGGCCCTTCTGACCACCGTTCTCGCCATATGCAGCGACGACGAAGACGCGTATGGCCCGGGCAGTACAAAGTCGTTTTTAAAGCTGATTTCCCCCGAAATTTCATCGATGGTCCTCTCCAGCCACGCTACGTCATCATCTGAGATGGTCTCTTTCAAAATCTCCTCCGGCTGGGGGCAGGCCAGTTCAGCCGCCAATTTGAAGAGTTCCCCTTCGACTTTCAACAGCAAATCCCTGGTCCTTTGAGTGCGGGCGTTGCAGCGGGCGAAAGCGATGAAAGCTACCGCTTCGTCAACGGTCCCGTAGGCTTCTACCCTGATGTTATGTTTTGCAACCCTTCCGCCCCCCAGAAGGCCGGTCTTTCCGCCGTCTCCCGTTTTCGAGTAAATTCTCATGTAAATTCCCTCTTTTTCAATGCATTTCGATTTCATCGATAATGCCAATTATCGCGGCGTCCACCGGGGCGTTTTTGTGTTCTATAATTTTAGAAGCAGTGCTCCCCGTCACCAGAAGCACCGTTTCGCCTATCCCCGCCCCCACGCTGTCCACAGCCACGATCAGGTTTTCCTCTTCAATTAGTGACCAGCCGTTCTTGTCCTTCCTCTTGATGGGGTTTACTATCAGGAGTTTTTCTCCAACGAGGCCTTCGTTTTTTTTTGTCGCCACCACGTTTCCCACCACTTTTGCTATTATCAATTTCCCACCTCATTTTCTATAGACTTTAACGCCGTTTTCCCTGATAAAGTCCACAGCGAGCGGGGTAAGGATCGCATTTTGCGGGATACATATTTCATCGCTTTTTCCGCGGAAAGGTATCAGGTCCTGAACGGTGACTATATTTTTTTCTATATACGCCCCGGATGAAGCCACGCCCCGCACGCCGTCAGGGGCTTTTGCCTTCGGCTGCCATAAGACCGCTTCAAGCTTTTGTTTTAACTCATCCGAATCGCACAAAACCACGCCGTATTCCTCTACCTTTTTCAAAACGTCTTCGTAGGCCTTCCGCAGAGCGGTCCCCATCCAGATAAAGCCCAGGTCCCGCCACACTTCCGAACAGGGGTCCGCTGCATCCCTTGCGGCTATCACCGGGATGCCCAGCATCAGAGCATCGATAATTACTTCGGCGGTGAGGTTTTCCGAAAAAAGGTTTGCTATTTTGGATGCGGTGTTTCTGCTTAAGGCCGCCACGACTACGGCTTTAAAGGGTTTTAGAAACTTCCTTATGCACTTTATTTCTTCTCCGTCGATTACTACCCTCTCCGGCTCAAGCTGCCGCGTGACCGCCTTCACATCGTGGATCTTAGCGGCATTCCGGCTGAAGAGCAGAGTATAAGATATCTCCCGCTCTCTTTTCAGTGCAGCCAATTCCCTCAGCGATACATCGAAGTTTACGATGCCCCCTGTGACGACAACCAGGACTTTCTCGGAATAATATTTTTTTACGACTTCCATCACGATTTCCCTTATTTTTTCCTTCAGGTCTTCCAAGTTCACCCCTCCTTACGGGCATGAAAGGGCAATGCCCAGCGGAGTAACGTAAAGCGGGTACCTGGGGACGACCACCTCAAGGCCGAGGGCATCGGCCATCACGTCCTTGAGGCCGTACAGGGCGCTGGCACCGCCCACCAGATAAACTGCTTTTACGTCAAAACCCCGTATATGCCTCCCGGTTATATCCGTAACCTTCTCCATTGTAGGCTTGAGTACGGGAAACAGCCTTTTCTGATTTTTTTCATCCAGCTTAATATTTTCGGCCTCATCGAAAGGCAAATTAAAATGTCCCGCCAAAACCAGGGTGAAATGGGTGCCTCCCGTCGGCTCGTCGGCGGTGTATACCACCTTACCCCCTCTTAAGACCGATATCCCCGTGGTGCCGCCGCCTATGTCCACTACCGCCCCGTCGGTTATCCCCAGGACTTTCGCTGCAGCCGAGGGCTCGTCGACTATGTTTCTGACTTCCAGGCCGCTTGCTTCGACCACGTACATGGTCGCCTTTGAATCCGCCGCTCCCGTTCCGGGGGGAACCGCACACGCAGCATCAACCAGCTCCTCCCCCAATTCCTCACAAAGCTCCCGTACCATCTTGGTGAGTATGTCCCTCGCCCCCACGAAATCCACCACGAGGCCATCTCTTACCACCTGGGCCCTCTTTAATTTTCCGGCCACCGGCCTGCCATCCTCATCCACGACCGCCACCACCACGTTGGCTGTACCCAGGTCAACTCCCACCCTGTACCTTGCAGCCCTTTTCAGGGGCCTTGAATTCACGCAGGAAGCAAATTTTTCGCAGAGCTTTTCACCGGTCAGGTCCATAAGAATATCTCCTTCCGTCCCATCGCGCACCGGGTGGAATCATTCCAGAAGTATAAAACCCTTGTCCCCGCTCCTG
Source organism: Thermosediminibacter oceani DSM 16646 (assembly GCF_000144645.1). Classification (NCBI taxonomy): domain Bacteria; kingdom Bacillati; phylum Bacillota; class Clostridia; order Thermosediminibacterales; family Thermosediminibacteraceae; genus Thermosediminibacter; species Thermosediminibacter oceani. The sequence continues at coordinate 570,098 of NC_014377.1, read as the reverse complement.
ACTCCGGCAGCGTTGGCTTCGTCGGTATCGATGTGCATCTCGAGGGCGAAATTGTCGGAAACCCTGGCAAGCACCCTGTCGAAGACCACCTTCCTTTCGCCCTCCACCAGAACCTTTAAAAAACTCCTGTCCTTAATCCCGTACTTTTCCGCAAACTGAACCGGCATGTGTATGTGCCTCATGGCTGCTATGACTCCTTCCTCGATCCTGACACCGCCGGCGGGCCCCACCAGGACGCACCCCGAAGAACCCTCATGATTTCCCGAATCCCTCACGACAGGGTCGATCCCCAGGACAAAACCATCGGTTTTTGAAATCTCCACCTGGGTCTTTTTTCTAACGGGGCCCAAAACCCTCACGTTCTGAATAATCCCCTTGGGGCCTACTATTATGACCGTCTCTTTGGCAGCGAATTCCCCGGGCTGCATCAGTTCCCTCAAGGGGGAAAGCCTATAATTTTTGCCGAACAGTATTTCCAGGTGCTCACTCGAAAGGTGCACATGCCTTGCCGAAACATTGATGGTGACTTTTGGATATCCGCTCATCTCCGATAACTTTTCCTTGACCTTTTGCACTATTTCCTTTAGGTCCAAATCGTCCAGCACGCCTTTCACCTCACCGGCAAGAGTTTAGCCGGAATCTCATCTTTTTTTATAGTGGATGCAGTAGCTGCGGGGTTCCCCTTTTTTCCTGGGGCAGGCGGGGTCTTTGCAAATATTGCAGCTGGATTCGCTGGAGCCCGGAATATCTTCATGGGATTCCCGCTCACTCGATCCAGCCGTCTCTCCCGGCTCCCCGCCCTCTTTTTCTTTTTCTATATTTCCCCCGAATAACGGCCTGATCTGGTCCGCGGGCCTCGATATGACGTGGACGGCGTAGACGCGCCCCACTCTCTCGGCCGCCGCTTTTGCCGCGTCCACCGCCGCTTTCACCGCCGCCACATCGCCGGCGAACTTGATTGTAGTCAAGCCCCCACCCCGGGCCATTTCATAACCTATTATTTTCACATCGGCAGCCTTCGAGCCCGCATCCGCCGCCTCTATCGCGGCTACAAGCCCCACGGTTTCCACCAGACCAAAAGCTCCGTCTCCTTTCAAGCTCTCCCCTCCCTCGCCGATTAAAAGCTTAACGGCACGTTCTTGGCGAGCCGCGCTGCATTCGCCCCCAACCGCCTGTAATCGCCGGCTGATGCCAATCTCCCGTGAATTTTCATTACGGGCATGTTGTAGGGCATTTTTGTATGCTGCAGAAGGCAGGTTCCGTCCCTGCCGAGAAAAATGCCTATCCCTATCCTGGAGTCCCTGGCAGCGTTCTGGGCCATAAACTCCGGCTCATCCCCGGATTTTATTACTACTTCAAAGGGAACTCCTTCTTCCTCCAGACCTTCGCATATCCGGTTCAAGTATGCACTGCCGGCGTTTTCGTCCTCGCAGTATATGACCACCGCGGGCTTTATCTCTTCGTAAGCTCTCATGGCTTCCCTTCCCACCCCGAGAGCACCAATCCGGTCGCCACCGCATTCCTCGGCCCTTCACTGCCTCTTATCTCTCCCCTGCCGGCAACGATACCGTAACCGGCCAGGGCTTCCGAAATCATCTCGGGGATCTCAAAGTCCAGGGCGGAACCCCCTACCATTATTACGAAATCGATCAGCCGGAGATTGCCCGAAGGCGCCACTTTTGAAAGAGCCCGCACCGCATTGGACACAAAAACCTTCTGCTTTGCCTTCCTCCTGACTTGCCTCACTTTCTCCAGCTGCAAGTCCGGAGGAAGCGGGACCAGACTTCCCTCCTTCAGCAGGCATACTCTCGCAAAAGTCTGCGGGTCCAGGGGTTTTTCGAAAAAGCGGACGGTGCCGTCTTCCATCCTTATGGAAAACAGGCTCTCCACCTTGGCCACCGGGTAGCGCTTGATGTCTTCCGCCAATTGCCTGTCGGAAAGTCCCAGTTCCGCGGCTATTATCATATTCACCATTTCCCCGGCCCCCGCCATGTGGATGCTGACTACTTCCTTTTTCCTGTTCATGAAGGCCGCATCGGTAGATCCTCCACCGAGGTCCAGAACAGCTACAGGAACATCGGTCCCGGGCGTAGTCAGGGCCCCCAATACGGCCATATTGGCTTCGACGCCTGCTATTTCTACAGGAATATTCAATTCTCTTTCCACTTTTTCAGCTATCTTCTCCATGGGTAGTTTCGAGCTTTTCACCATGGCCGCCACGGCCACCGCATCCTCGGTGAAAAACTCCTCGGCTATCCCACCCGTCACCCTCTGGGGCACCAGCACATCCACCGCCAGTATGTCCTGAATTTTGATTTTCCTCATATCCTGGTAGGTGACCTGCCCCATCACTTCTTTAACCCGGGCTATAAGGCCGCCCACATTGGTGGAGGGAGTCCCTTCCACATCGACCAAAGGCCAGACCTGCTCCAAAGCCTGCATGACTTTGTCGGCGCCTTCTTCCAGATCGACCACCAGTGTGCCGTTTCTGCCTTTCAACTTTATCTGGCCTGCAGGGATCTTCCTCTCCTTTACGTCGCCCCGGGGTGTCTTTATGACCACAGCCGAGCGATTGCCTATCAGCGCCCTGGCGATGGGGATTATATTTTTGGTCTCTTCAGGGGTTAAGTTGAACACCGAGGCTATTCCGTAAGGGTTCGAGAGGGTCTTGATAGTAAATCCCGGTTCGGCCACTTCGATGCAGGCCGGCATATTCAGAGGAACCTTTTCGATGAGCGATACTTCATCGACGATAGGGATTTTTTTGGTCAGCCTGTTGGATATCAATACACCGTCGTCCTTTTGAACAATAGCGCCCTGGACATCGACGCCTCTCAAAAGGGCATCGTTTATCATTTTTGCAGCATCCTCGAAATCCACGTTTTTAGGGATTACCGGGATCACCTTTTCGCCGGGGTGCCTGGAGTTCAGACCGAATATGGGGGTAGTGATACCTACCCCCACCCCAACTCCCCCCGGTGTCGACGGATTATGCCCTATCATGGTCGATTCGGTAATCACCGTTTCGGTGATGGCCTCCATGGCGACATCGGATATCACCGGCGTAGCCTCGTTCAACCGCAGCAGTTTTACTTCTTTCATATCTATCCCGGCCTTTTTGACGGCGCTTTCCAGGGCGAGCCTGATCCCCAGGATGTTGTCTTCCGTACCTTTAATCCCGGTGGTCTTTGCGATGCCGCTGGCTATAAATTCCGGCCTGTTATTTACTATCCTCGCCAGGGCTATTTCCGTGGTGCTGTTGCCGATGTCGACACCTGCGATAATCATGGCACTGCCTCCATTATCTTACCTTATTGCAATATTACTCCATCCCCTTTAACCTTCTCCTGCGCTCGTACACTTCGGCCGCTTCCCTCACAAAGGCGGCACATATGGGGGCATCATACTTTTGCTGCAGTTCATCGGCAATGGCCAGAAGTTCTTCTTTCGTCGACCTGTAAGGTCTCAGGGCGTTATATATCTCCAGTATCCTCTCGTCGGGCACCCGAGTGAGCTCCGCTGCCCTCCTCAAATTATTGGCGAACTGTTTTCTGCCGACCCTTTCCGCGATCTCGGCCTGTATCAAAAGGGTATCAGGCGATATTCTAAAATCCTCCGCCCGGACATTTCCTCTGAGGGCTTCCTCAAAGGTTATTTCCGTGAACTTCTTCCCCGTTGCCGATTTCAGAAGCTCCGGCCTCTTTTTAGACAGCGGAAAGTCGAGCTTGGGGTCCAGGCCTTCATCCTTTTTTATTTCAGCCTTTACTTGCTTTTTATGGCTGCCGAGCTCCTCCAGAACCTGCCGGACTATTTCCTCCAGCGCCTTTTCGTCTATCATCAGCTGGTACCTCCTTTGCTGAAGCAAACTTTCAGCTCCACTGGCTTTAAGCCGGGTTTCACGTACTGGGTCTCGAAATTATGCATGACGGCGGCTTTGGCCTGAAACTTGGGCCTGGCCATCTGGTCGTTCATCACCGGCACCGGCGTGGGAGATTCTCCTTTGGCATACAGGGCCGCATTCTTCCCTATGGCCCTGTAGGTATCGAGCGTCATCACGGGGCACTGCGGGAAAAGCTCAAGGTTATTTAACGGCTGCAGGTCTTTGTGGTGTATAACGGCGGTCCCTCTTGACTGTATCCCTATCCCCACACCCGAACCGGAAAGTTTTGCCGCAGTATGGCCTATAAAAGCCACATCAGCAGTGTGTCTTACGCGGATCACCCTTGAATTCAGGCCCTCTTCAGCAATGCCCGCCATTATTTCCCTCAATATGTCCGCCAGAGGAATGCCGTTGATGTTTTCCTTAAATTTAACCCCAAAGGCAGGGGAAACACCTATTACCACTTCTTCTTCCCTGGCCCCCGGCTTTGCTTCTCCCATTTCCTCCAGAAGGAGTTCCTTGCCCGCGGGGTTTCCAACCGCATAATCTTCCGCGACTTTTTCCCTTTCTCCGGCCAGCCTCTTCAGGACCTCTTTAACTACTTCCTCGACGACCATTTCCGTATTTATCATAACATCATACCCTCCTTTCCCAGTCCGGTATTATTTGTTGAAGTCTTCCGGTCTTAACGCCTGCGGGATATTCTTTATTTCTTCCCATCTTTCCGCAGACAGCCTGTAGCCCGTGCCGGGACCCATATAGTCATTGGGGTTATTCACGGCAGAATCGATGTTGAAGTCTTCGTCGAGGACCGCGGAAGTATGCAAATAGTCGCCGGCAACCCTCTGTTTCAGCATGTTAAATATGTTTTGTGCCACGTCCGTAAAACCGCTTTCTGCAAGGGCTTTTACGATGTCAAGGCCGTGTATTCCCCTGTTCATAATTTCCGTTGCAGCCTTTAAATCTTCGTTTACGTCCCTCAAAGGCATATCCTTGGAGCCGTGGGCATACGTCGCGGCTTCCACTTCCTCGTCGGTTATGGGCGGCAGCCCCAGCTTCTTAAACACAGCCTGTAAAGCCCTGGCCGCTTTATTCCTCACCGCTATGACTTCCTCTTCGGTGACCGGCCTCAGGCCGCCATCCACCATCAAATCCCTTTGGAGGGCAAGATAGTCGTCCACGTCCTCAATATCAAAATTGGAACCCGCAAACATATTGTCGTAGTTGGGAACGGCGCTGTAGCCGGAGAAAATGAGGTCCGTACCCGGCAGCATCAGGAGCAGGGTCCTGGCCGTACGCCTTATGTCGGAGTGGGAGAAGGTCTGATCGCTGCCCGAAGCCACCTCCAGATCGAGCATGGTCGTTATCAGGTTTTCGCCTGCCACTATCCTTATGCCGGAAGGCACGGCTCCCGGGACACCTATACAGCTTATAGAGCCGTTTTGCAGTCCCTGCACTCCTGCGCCCTTCGCGATCATAGCACAGCGGGTTTCCAGATAAAGCATCGATTTCCCTTCGGCGTAACCCATCTGAACTTCGGACCCCGTGCCCGACGTAAACCTCATCTTCAAACCCCTTGAGGCGTAGGCGGAAGCGAGAAAAGCCTTGGACCATGGCGTGTCGTCCCCGTCCACAAAAACCTGTTCCGTGCCGTAGACGGAGATGGTCTCGGCGTAGGACGTAAATCCCCTCATGCCGATGGTGAGCTCGAAGGCTTCCTCCAGTGCGCACTGGGTCAGCACGCCTCCCCGCCCGGTCTGAGAGCCGATGAGAAGAGCCAGCGCGTTGAAAGGCGCATACCTGGTGATACCCACGGTGGTCTCTTCTTCGTCAAAACCCCTCAGCGCCGCTTCTGCGGCGTCGGCTGCTATCAATACAGGGTTGTCCCTCAGGTTTGTCACATGGCACTGGTTGCCCGGCCTTTTCCTGGCCCGCATCTTTTGAATTGCCATCATAATTTCTACAACGTTGAGCATTTTAACAACTTCAACGATCTTGGCGGGCGTGAGGCCGCTGGCTATCTTTACCACTTGTTCCCTGGGGACATTTATATCCACCAGCATTCTGGCTATTTCCAGGCTATCCATTTTCATGGCCTTTTCGGCCATTTCGACATCTATGGCGTAGTCCGCTATGAACTGTTCTATCATATCGAAATCTTCTCTTTTTTTGCCGTCCATCTCGACGATTTTACCGTTTTCAATTTTAATGCCGGGCTTGGGATCGTTGGGGCTGTCTACAGCTACTAGCCCAACTTCCGGCCATTCAGCGACAAAACCGTCTTTGTTTACCGGTCTTTCGGCCAGTACCTGGAAGCGTTTTGACTTCATCCTCGGTTTCCCCCCTTTCCCGGATTAGATGTACGGCGTGCTCAAGGGCTTGGGCTCTTCGCCCAACGTGGCCAGCAGTTTTTTGCCGATTTCGCGGGCGGCTATCAAAGCCTGCCTTACAGCCCCAGAATCGCCGGAGATAAATAGAATGGCCTCATTGGTAAAACTGGTGCCCTTGGCCGGGCTGGCGTACCCGACTATATCAACTTCCGCTGCCTTTACGGCTGTGTCGCAGCACACCACGCCGATGGCCGCCGGCGCTCCGACTATGAGCCCGAAGGCCTTGCCCAGTGGGGCTCCGAAGGCCTTTTCAACGGCATAACTCGCCCTGGCGGTATATTGAAATTCCAGGTGCCCTGCGTCATTGGCGTAAACGTCACCGAAGGTCCTGGGCAATTCCTTTAAAGCCACTTCCACAGCTCTCCGCGCGTCGGACACCTCTTCGGCGCCGAAAATTATGAGCGAACCGTGCCCGGCACCGCCTTTTGTGTCCCTGGCCAGTTCAACAGCAACTATTTCGGTATTCGTGGCCTTTACAGCTTCATCGGCGGCCATTATTTGCGGCCCCGCCCCGGTCCTGCTTCCCAAAATGCCTATTGAGCGGAACCTCTTATCTAACCCCGTTTTCTCCAGCAACTTGGAATCAATGTTTGCAATAACAAGGCCTATGGTGTCGCCTATAGCCGTGCCCACAAATTCCGTGACTCCCGGATTCGTTATAGCGGGACATGCCGGCTTTTTCTCTTCCGCATCCACCTTACCGATTATCTCTTTGACCAGCTTTTTTATAGTCAATTCATCCACTTTATGCCACCTCCTTATGCGGCACTATTTTATTACTCTGATTTCGGCAGGATTTTTTCCACATCGCTGTGAGGCCGCGGAATGACATGGACCGAGACGACCTCTCCTACTTTTCTGGCCGCAGCCGCACCTGCATCGGTAGCCGCCTTGGTCGCACCCACATCGCCCCGGACCATCACCGTCACCAGACCGGAACCTATCTTTTCATACCCAACGAGCTTGACGTTTGCAGCCTTCACCATTGCGTCCGCCGCCTCTATAGCGGGGATCAATCCTTTGGTCTCTACCATGCCCAGCGCTTCTCCGTTCATTGAAATAAACACCTCCGAAATTAAAATTTTTTTATAAGATATTCTTCTGCAGTCCCCTCCTCATACCTCTGGATTAAGTCGACCTGAGGACTGCATTTTCTTGAACCGCGATATTTCTCTTTGAAAATTAGTGCAAAAAAATCAATGAAATGAGTCATATTTTTTCAGAGGAATTTGAGTAAAATAAAAACGAACAGCCCTGCTAAGCGAGGGACTGTTCGTTTTGCGTTATGCCTAAACTTACTCTATATTCTGTGGGACTTACCCCAACTGCCTTTTTAAACACTTTGCTGAAATAATTCGGGTCATGATAGCCGACTTTTCTTGCCACATCGGCTACCGTGAGTGCGGGATTTGACAGGTATTTCCTGGCAGCCTCGACTCTAACCCGCGTGAGGTATTCCGCATAGGTGCACCCCACTTCTTTCTTAAACAAGCGGCTGAAATATTCCGAATTCAGGTAAACCATCTTCGTTATATCCTTCAGCTTCAAATCCTTATCATAGTTTTCATTGATATACTTGACCACCGCATTGACAATGCCGTTTCTCTCTTTGAACCTTTTGTTCAGCACAAAAAGGTCGCTCAAGTAATTCCTGCAGCATTCGGTAAGCGCATACAGGGATTGGGCCTTCGACAATTTTTTCAGGTAATTGAAATAAAGGTGAGAACTGTTGTTGTCGACCCACCCCAGCTTCCTCACACTCCTCCAGATGAGCAGCATTATCTCGGCGATCCGGGTCTGACAGAAAAGCAGCGAACCCCTGCTCTTTATGACCAGATTATTTATTATTTCTTCGAATAATCTCAAAGCCTCCTGGTAATTGGCCATCGTAACATAATCCAGCAACCGGCTTTCCATTTCATCGTCGGCTTTTTCCGAAGACTTCATTAACTCATCCATTTCCTGTTTATTAACCACTTTTCCTCCGAAGAAGAACCTCCCCAGGCGGGCGTTGGCTTTTGTCTCCTCATAAATGGTCTTGTTTATGATATCCGAAGCTTCGCCTATGCTAATGGTGACGCAAAAGTCCGTATTCTCTTCGACCTTTTTTTGTATAGCGGAAGCCAGCACCTGAGGATCGATGTTATCCTTTTGTATGCCGATGACGAGGCTCTCCCCCAAATTCAGTAAAAACACATCGTTCAGATCGCCGATCAGTTCCTCCGCAATTTTAAATACTTTATACCTTTCATATACCGCACCGGTGTTCAATTCATCGATATTGGGCTCTACTATCAAAAGGGCATTGGGGAGGGAAGTGATATCCAGCAATTGGGCCTGCTTTAGCAATATATCCCTTTCCTCGTCTTTCTCCGCCTCTCCCATGATGAGACTTGCGAGGATGCCGCCTTTTATCATCTTTTCCGCTTTTTTAATGGCCTTCTTCAGCTCTTCCTCCTGCTTCCTGCTCATCATTTCTCTTTCAAATAGATTCAATAGTTTATTTAAGACGGCTATAAATTCCTCGGGCCTTATAGGTTTCAGTAAATAGTCTATGCTCCCCAGCCTCAGCGCCTCTTTGGCAAATTCGAAATCATCGTAGGCCGTCGTTATTATCACCTTCATCTGAGGCAGGATATCCTTTATCTCCGCGGTGGCCGTCAGCCCGTCCTTCCCCGGCATTTTTATATCCATAAAGATCACATCGGGTTTTAATTCCCTCGCCTTTTCCACCGCTTCGTAGCCGTTTCTAGCTTCACCCACCGTAAGAAAGGGGAGCCCCGACTTTTGAATTATCAGGGAAATCACTTCTCTTTCCAGCGCTTCATCGTCGCATACCAGAACCTTATAACTCATGACCAATCCCCCTGTTGACGACTTTCGGGATTTTCAACGTTACCTTTGTCCCGACTCCAACTTTGCTCTCTATCTTTAAGCCGTAATTATCGCCAAAATACTTTTTTATCCGCAAATCTACATTATGAATACCCAGTCCTGTGGTATGGCCTTCCAGCGCAATTTTCGGTTTATTGATGTTATTCAACACTTCCTCCTGAATGCCCACGCCATCATCTATAATGTCGATAAATACGCACGTATCCTTCTCATATCCGACTACCCTCACCTGACCCCCCTCCTTCTTCTTTTCCAACCCGTGCACTATTGCGTTTTCCACGAGGGGCTGCAGGCTCAACACCGGAATAAGGTACTTTTCCAGCTCTTTTGGAAACTCGATCTCGGCTCTGATATGGTCTTTATACCTGAACTGCTGAATATAAAGGTAATACCCTATACACGAGATTTCTTCTTTTAATGGTACCAGTTGGTCCAAATTTTTCAGCGAATACCGTAAAAGATTCGCCAGGGAATAGATTATCTCCGCGGTCTTTTCGGCGTTCTCAAGGTAAGCCAGCCTTGCCGCCGTATTTAAAGTGTTAAAGAGAAAATGGGGGTTTACCTGGGACTGAAGGGCCTTTAATTCCAGCGTTTTAATGGCGTTTTCGTATTCCGAACGCCTTTTTGTCTCTTCCAGGAGCCGCTTTTGATAAAGAGAATTCACTCCGAGCTCGATGATGTAGTTTGAAATTATGTGGAGCATCTCTCCGGTGGTATAAATATGTTTTTTCGGAACCGTCTCTATCTCGAGAAAGGCCTTGACATAAAGGTCGGGGTCCAGGCCGAAATCGAGAGCCCTCTTCCGCGCCCTTTCTATTTTTTCTTCGTCGGGCGGCCTTAAAAACACCTGGCCGCACAGTATATATCCCAGGCAGTGGCCCTCCACGACCAGGGGTGCCGCAAGATCCACAATCTCGCAATAGCACAAGGATGTGGCCGGTCCCCCTTTTTTTAAAGACAGCCGGCCGAGTTTTGCGTCGGAGAAATAGCAGTATTTTCTCCCTTTTTCGGTGCTTCTTACCAGATTACAGTGCTTCGTAAAATTGCTCGGTTCTGTGATATTCACACCGCTCCTGTCGGCAATAATTGCAGCAAGGCCGGTGGCTTCCGAAAATTTTTTCAGTATTTCTTCGAGTTTTTCCTTGTCGATAACGTCCTTCAGCATGTATCTGGTCAAGGTGGACACCCTCTTTTTTACTTGTTTTATAAATTTTAAATTTAGATACTTAATTCTATAATATTTTTAAAATTCCTGCCGAGTTTTTCATGGACTTGTATTCAGCTGCTCACTTTGATAGAATTTTTATGAATTCACAGACAGGACGTAACCTAGAAAAAAGAACATATTGGGGGGCTTAAATTGCAAAAACTAATGCGCCTGCTTTTTCTAACCCTTTTACTGTTTGAAACCCTGACCGGAAGCATCAGCACACCGGCTTTAGCCCAGGAAAAAGGCATCTCGGTCCTGATCGATGGGCTGCCGGTATATTTTGACGTTTCTCCGATTATCAAAGATGGGCGCACCCTGGTCCCCTTCCGCGCCATATCCGAAGCTCTAAACGTTCCGGTGGTCTGGAACCAAAAAACAAAGACGATTACCGCCAGCGATGGCCATATAAACCTTCGCCTTCGTATAGGCGATAAGACAGCCTACCGGAACAACACACCCGTTAAACTGGACGTTCCGCCGCTGATTGTAAACGGAAGGACGCTAATACCCCTTCGCTTTTTCAGCGAAGCCTTCGGATGTAAAGTAGAATGGGATGCTGCCGCATCCACGGTAAAAATTACTTCCGGTCCTAAAGAAATGACGGTTATCGGGTTTTACGCCCTAGGCGACAGCAAAACCAGCAGCTGGACCAACCTTTTTGGCAAACCCTATCCGGAACACTCAGCCGGAAATACGGGTGCGATAAACGAGCTGGCTCTCGGCTGGTACAGCCTGGACAAAAACGGGAACCTTCTTACTATGAGCACCACGGGATGGCAAAGGCCTCCCGGCTGGGAAAACGTGCTGCAAGCCGCATCGCTTTATAACCTGCGAACGGAAATGGTAATCCACGCCACCGATAGCGGTGGGGACATAACTGGCCTTTTTTCTTCAAAAGAGGCCATGGAAAAGCTGGCAGCAGCCATCGCCGAGGAGTCAAAACTTTATTCAGGGGTCAACCTGGATTTGGAAGGCCTGGGCCTCAATGAAAGCCAGGAGGTCCTTTTGCAGACCCGACAAAACTTTACCTACTTTGTCCGGATACTTTCCGAAAGGCTTGATCCCTCGAAAACCCTTACCCTGACCCTGCACGCTCCAAACAGCGCCTATAAAGGGTATGATTACAGAGCCCTGGGTGAGATCGCGGACCGTATCATAATAATGGCGTACGACTACGGAACCTCTCCGGAGCCGGTGAATCTGGTACTTCAGGCAGTAGAGAAAGCTAAAGCCGAAGTTCCACCCGGCAAATTAATACTCGGTATTTCCATACCCAACGAGACTGCACAAAGCATGATCGCAAAAATAGGTATTGCAAAGCGACACCGGTTGGCGGGTATCGCTCTCTGGAGGCTGGGACTGATTTCGAAGGATGAATGGGAATTACTTAGAAATACAGTGGTACCCGTTGCTTTTCTTAGATGACTTAGTAACTTAAGATTTAACTCGCCAATAAGTTTTTTACGATTTTATGATATAATAAGAATGGATTATAATTAATAGGGGTTGTTTTTATTGCGCCAGGAAGTCTTAGATTGGGTAGAAAGTTCCGAATACGACTTTGAAACCGCAAAAGCTATGTTTAAAGCCGGAAGATACAATTATTGCATCTTTATGTGCCATCAGGCGGTTGAAAAACTTTTAAAGGCGCTCATAATTTTTTTACATAAGGAGTTCCCGCCGAAAACTCATAACTTGATTACTTTGCTGGAAATGATCGATCAAAACCCCGAGAAAGAAATGCAAACTATAATATTAAAGTTAAACCCGCATTATATGGTTTCAAGATCCCCGGATGCCGCCGGAGGACCCAGTCATAAAATGTATAACGATCAAATCGCTCGGGAGTTTTTAAAAGAAACCGAGAGGGTATTGCAATGGTTAAGACAAAAGATGAAATAATGAAGATTGTAAGAGACTATATATGCAATCTCGGAAAGTATATTAAAATAAACAAAGTCATCTTATTTGGATCGTATGCAAGAGATGAAGCGCTAAAATCCAGCGATGTCAACCTAGCAATAGTCTCTGAAGACTTCGGAAAAATGAGCTTCTTTGAACGGCTGGAATTACTCTATAAGTGCTGGAATTACGACATTGGCGCAGATCTATTGGGATACACACCTGAAGAATTTGAGGAATTGGCAAATAAAATAAGTTTTGTATCGGAAATAATAAAGACGGGAATTGAAATCACGCCAGCTTAAAAGACATCCTACCGCGGAAAGTCCGCGCTGCAGGATGTCTTTTTTGTTTACTATTTCCGCATCCGATGAGGAAAATAGATAAATTTTAATATACTAAATTATGCATTATAATCAAAGTCGAAAGAGGTGAAACAAATTTGGATCTTGATGCGCGCAAGAAGAAGATCATAGAAGAACTCTTGATATCAAAGGGACCGGTCACCGGAGAGTACCTTGCAGGAGTACTTGGTGTATCCTCGAGGACCATAAGAAGCGATATAAAGATCATTAATGAACAATTAAAAGAAAGTGGTATAAAGATCATTTCTTCGCCGGGAGTCGGATATTCCCTCGAATATGACGACGAGGAAAAACTCTCCGGAATATTGAGAGAGATAATGAAGGAAAGCCAGGGGTATATAGTGCCCACCCTTCCCGAAGACAGGGTAAGGTACATCAGGGGGAAACTGCTTGCCGCCGATGGCTTTATTACGCTGGAGTCTCTCGCGGATGAACTGTATGTGAGCAAGTCAACAGTTGAAAAAGATATGGAAAAAGTGGAGGAATGGTTTTCAAGCCATAATATCAAGATTTTCAAAAAGCCGAATTACGGCATGAAGCTCCAGGGAAGCGAAATGGATTTGCGCTTTGCCATGTCCGACCACCTGAGGAGTTTAAAGGATGAAAAGGTCTTTGCGGTCGATTTGCCGGACATCGGCGATATTGTAAAGGATGTGGATATTGAGGTAATAAAGGATGTCATAGATGAGGTACTGGAAAGGATCCCGTTCAAGCTATCCGATGTAGCCTACACCAATCTAATAATTCACATCGCAATTGCTGTAAAGAGGATAAGGGAATCCAAGAGTATCGAGCTCCCACCCGGAGAAATAACTAATCTCAAGGACAAGATGGAATACTCTGTTGCCGCCGACATGGTTAAAAGCCTTGAAAGCAAATTTAACATATCCATACCCGAGGCTGAGATAGGTTATATAACAATGCACCTTATGGGCACCAAGGTCCTTGAGGATGGCTCGCTATCCAAAGAAAAAATAAAAAAGGCCGTAGGTGAGGAAATCTACCGGGTTGCAACCAGAATGATTGAAGAGGTAAAAAGGGTATACGGGATTGATTTCACCGCGGACGACGAGCTTATATACGGCCTGGCCCTGCACCTTAAACCTACCATCACAAGAATAAAATACGGGATGAATCTTAAAAATCCCCTTCTAAAGGAGATAAAGGAAGAGTATCCGCAGGCCTTCGAGCTGGCTGTGGTAGCTTCCAGGGTGCTGGAAGATGTCTATAAAATAAAGGTCGATGAAAACGAGATGGGCTATATCGCCGTATATTTCGGTGCAGCCATAGAGAGAGGAAATTACAGGGAAAGTAACCAGATAAAAAGGGTAGCGGTGGTATGCGCTTCGGGAATGGGAACGGCGCAGTTACTTGCCACAAGGATAAGGAAAACATTTCCGAATATAACCATTACGGGGGTATACCCTGCCTTTAAAAGTTCGGAGATTATAAAGCAAAGACCGGACTTTATACTGAGCACCGTACCTTTAGAAAATATGGATATACCCGTAATAGAAATCAGCCCGCTGCTAAATAAAAATGACCTGAGAAGGCTGAAAGCAGTTATCTTGTCCGAAGATGAAGATGTCGACAGAAGCATACTTTTAAAGTTCATGAAAGAGGACCTGTTTTTCAAAGGCATAAGTGCAAGCGATTGCTTTGAGGTTATTGATAAGATGAGTGACAGCCTTTATCAAAAGGGGTATGTCACCAAAGGGTTTAAAGAGTCTGCCAAGCAAAGAGAAAAAATATCTTCTACCGGCATTGGAAACCTTGTAGCTATCCCCCATGCCATGCTGGGACATGCTATAGGTTCACATATAGCTGTAGGAATTTTGGAAAAGCCGATAAAATGGGGGAGCAGCCAGGCCCAGCTCATCTTTATGATAGCGCTGGAAAAATTGAGCGACCGGGAATTCCAGCATATATTCGAAGCGTTATATGACGTCGTGGATGACCCATCTTTGGTTGCAAAGCTGATTAAAGCAAGGGATTTTAACGAGTTTGCCAGGATACTCAAAGGGAGAGGTAGATATGATAATTAAAGACATACTAAAAAGAGAACTTATTGAGCTTAATATGGGGGCAAAGACAAAAGAAGAAGTTATAAACGAAATGGCCGACATGCTGTTTAAGAGCGGTGCCATAACATCAAAAGAGGCCTTCGTAAAGGACGTGTTTGAAAGGGAACGAATAGGTACAACCGGTGTCGGGATGGGGATAGCCATACCTCACGGCAGGTCCGGCAGCGTAATAAATACCTCAGTAGCCATAGCAAAGCTAAAAGAGCCGGTAGACTGGGACTCTCTGGATGGCAAACCGGTAAGCCTGGTATTTTTGCTGGCAGTGCCCAAAGACGGGGGTGAAAATATACATTTAAAACTGCTGTCCGGCATAGCCTCGATGCTGATGGAAGAGGATTTCAGAGAAAAGCTCTTTAAGGCCAGTGATAAAGAAGAAGTACTCAATATAATGGGTTTCGTAAAGGAGGATGATTTAAAATGAAAATTGTTGCTGTTACTGCATGTCCTTCAGGTGTGGCGCACACCTATATGGCGGCTACGGCTCTGAAAAAAGCGGCTAAAGCCAACGGAGCCCAGATCAAGATAGAGACCCAGGGCGCCCTGGGCATAGAAAATGAAATAACCGAAAAAGAGGCAAGAGAAGCAGACGCCGTAATTTTGGCTATAGAGACGGCCATAGCCAAGCCCGAAAGGTTTAAAAACAAACCGGTAATACAGGTGCCGGTATCGGAAGCCATAAAAGATGCGGATGCCATTATTAAAAAAGCCATGAGTTTAATAAGCAAATAATAAAATGAGGAGGTCAAAGATATGAACAACAAAATATGGGAAAATGCAAGAAGGCATCTTATGACCGGGGTTTCCTACATGATCCCCTTCGTGGTTTCGGGTGGTCTCTTGCTCACCATAGGAATACTCATAGGTGGTGGCAAGGTAATCCCGGGTATGTCCAAGACACTGGTGGACTTGGGAGTTACCGCCTTTCAAATGATGGTTCCTATCATGGCGGGATACATGGCGTATTCGATGGCGGACAGGCCTGGTATCGCTCCGGGTATTGTAGGCGGCCTCATAGCCAATAAGATCGGTGCAGGCTTCTTAGGCGGTATCGTAGCAGGTTTTATTGCAGGATGGGTTGTAAATCAACTGAAAAGGATTCCATTGCATCCGTATATTGCACCTTTAAAGCCCATAATAATTATCCCGTTTTTCGGTGTGGGTATAGTTGCAGGCCTCATGCTAATTATAGGTCAGCCGATTAGTGCACTATCGAAGACTCTGGAGGCATGGCTGAATTCCATGACCGGCGCCAATGCGGCCCTGCTAGGCTTCATAATAGCTGCTATGATGGCGTTTGACATGGGAGGCCCGGTTAACAAGATAGCATTCGCATTTTCCGCAGGCATGCTCAGCCAGGGGGTCTATGCCCCGATGGCAGCATGCTGGGTTGGGATAATGGCACCGCCCATGGGCCTGGCTCTGGCAACCTACCTTGCTCCCAAAAAGTTTACCGAAGTCGAAAGGAAAAACGCCATACCGGCGGCCATAATGGGAGCTACGGGTATTACGGAAGGAGCTATACCTTATGCTGCAGCCGACCCCTTGAGGGTAATCCCATCCCTGGTGATCGGCTCCGGCTTCGGCGGTGCGGTGGCACTGCTGCTGGGCGCTCAGGCACCGGTGCCGAGCGGCGGGGTATTCGTGATACCTTTCTTCATAAAACCTTTGATGTTCGTAATTGGATTCGCCGCTGCTATAATAGTAACTGCACTTATAACCGTAGCATTAAAGAAAGAGGTCACTGAAGAAGAAAATAATTTTGAAGGATTGAATTTAGAATAAAAACATGCAAAAAGGGCTCAATGCCCTTTTTGCTTTTGGGAGGGGTTTTAAATGAATCTGTATGTGGTATGTCATACCCACTGGGACAGAGAATGGCATAAGACCTTTCATGAATACAGGGTAAAACTGGTTGAGTTCATGGACGATCTAATAGATCTCCTCGAAAGGGATGAAAACTATACATCTTTTCTTCTGGACGGGCAGACGGTGGTCCTGGAAGACTATCTTGACGTAAAGCCATATATGAAAGAAAGGATAAGAAGGCTGGTAAAGGCCGGGAGACTCGTAATAGGCCCCTGGTACGTCCAGCCCGATGAGTTTCTGGTAAGCGGCGAGTCATTAATAAGGAATCTTTTAATAGGGCATGAAATAGGCAAGGATTTCGGCAGGGTTATGAAGGTGGGCTACCTCCCAGATTCTTTCGGCCAGGCCGCCTGCATACCCCAGTTGCTGAAGGGATTCGGCATAGACAGCGCCGTCTTCTGGAGGGGGGTTACCGATGAGGACCTGGACAAAACCGAGTTTTTATGGGAGTCCCCGGACGGCAGCAGGGTATTTGCCGTACACCTTCCGCTCGGATACGGCAACGGTGCGTCACTTTCAAAAAATATGGCTATGAGCTTCGAGACTGTTGAGGAGAATTTGAAAAAATTAGCTTCCAAAGCCGCAACAAATAACATACTTTTAATGTGCGGCTTTGACCAGAGATTTGCCGACCACGATATACCCGAAATAATAAAAGAGCTGAATTCGTATTATAAAGAAAACGGAAAAGATATAAGGCTGATCCAGTGCAGCATAGAGGATTATATCGAAAAAGTGAAAAGCGAAGAGCCCTCCCTCAAGGTACTGAAAGGTGAATTCAGAAAGGGCAAGTCCATGAGGGTGCATGTGAGTATCGGCGGCACGAGACTTGATATAAAAAGGGACAACTTCAATACTCAGCTTCTATATGAAAGGTATTTGGAGCCGATATCCACTATGGCCTACATCCTGGGCCATAAATACGACAACGACATAATAAACAGAGGCTGGAAGTATATAATACAGAACCACGCCCATGACTCTATATGCACCGTATGCACCGATGACACCCACAGGGAAATGAAGATAAGGTTCGAATTTGCAAAACAGATAGGACACACCCTGCTGAATGAAAAGATAAGTGAAATATCGGGAGACATTGCGTACAAAAAGGAAATGGGCAAGCCCCTCATTGTTTTCAATACACTTATGCGCAAGAGGAAGGAACCGGTAGAAGCTACAATATATCTCGATACCGAGGAATTCTCGCTGACGGATAACGAAGGAAGAAAAATACCGTATCAGATAATGTCCGTAAAGGATGTAAACCTGGCCGAGAAAGAGATAGAAATAGGCGTGAAAAACCCCGACCGCTGGGTGAAAGAGATAAAGCTAGTATTTATTGCAGAACTGGATGGATTCGGGTACAGGACATACTATGTAAAGGAACACGCCAAAAGTAATCGGTACACGGGCTTTATTGGCGCCGGCAATATCTTGGAAAATGAATTCTACAGGGTATCGGTGGAAGATGACGGGTCTTTGTGCATAACTGATAAAGAGACGGCGAAAACATATAGAGGCCTTAATATATTCGAAGAAAGCGGAAATGCCGGTGACGAGTACGACTTTTCCCCGCCAAAAGAGGATGTGGTGATCACAACCCGGGGCTCGAGGCCGGAAATTGCGCTTGTAGAAAACGGCCCCTTATTTGCAAGAATCAGGATTTCTCATATACTAAACGTGCCCATGGATACCGATAGTATGAAAAGGGCGGAAAAAACCTGTCCCTGCCCTGTGGATTGTTTTGTCACCCTTTACAGGGGTATAAAGAGGGTGGATATAAAGACTGTGATTGACAACAGGGCGAAAAACCACAGGATAAGGGTCCTCTTTGATGGAAATGTAGAAGCTCACACCCATATAGCCGAGCAGCAGTTTGGCGTGTTGAAGCGGGACAACTTCTTAAAGGAACAGGAATGCTGGGATAAAGAAGGCTGGGAAGAAAGGTATTACCCCGTATATCCCCAGAGGTCTTTTGTAGATGTGTCGGACGGGCAGTACGGCCTGGCTATCTTGAATAAGGGACTTCCGCAGTATGAGATATTAAATAAGGATAAACCCATCATAGCACTTACCCTTTTGAGCGGCACCGATTACATGGGTAAGAATGACCTCCGGTACAGGCCCGGCAGGCGCTCGGGACTCCACATCGCAGTGCCCGACTCACAGCTGCTCGGTGTGCATGAGGTAGAATACTCCATCGTTCCCCACAAAGGAGATTATATAGCAGGCGACATCATAGAAAGCGCCCATAGCTATATAACGCCGCTTTTGAGTTTTATGCCCTTGAATGAAACCCAAGGCGAATTAAATGATGAATTGTACTTTATTAAAACCGAAAACAAGGGTATAATTGAAAGCAGCATTAAAAAAAGCGAACACGGCCCCGCAGTTGTCCTGAGAATATATAACGGCACGGACTTGCCCCTGAGAAATATAGTTTTGAAACTGGATGACAGGTTCAACGCGGTAGACATTCTTGACCTCAAAGAAGAAAAGATAAAGAATAATAATAAGGTAAGTTTTGTCGAGAATAAAATAAACATTCCCCTGTTAAATGAAAATGAGATAATCTCCCTGAGTCTTGGAAGATAGCTAAGCAGCAGATTCTGATACCACAACAGAAAGGGTGAGCGTAGAATTGTATAACGAAAAGGTGCTGGACCATTTCTCCAATCCGAGAAACGCCGGGGAAATCCCCGATGCCGATGGAATAGGCCATGCGGGAAATCCGGTGGACGGCGATTCAATAACAATATATATTAAGGTAAAAGATGGCATTATCGATGACATTAAATTCAAAACCTTCGGCTGCGGTGCGGCCATTGCGGCAAGCAGTATGCTCACAGTACTGGCAAAAGGCAAAACCCTCGATGAAGCTCTTAAGATAACAAACGATCAGGTAGCCGAGGCCCTGGGCGGCCTCCCGCCCCAAAAGTTAAATTGTTCAAACATCGCAGCCGATGCTCTTCACGATGCAATTGCGGATTATAAGAATAAAATTTCACGATAAGGCTTATTCCCTCAAACCTGTCACTCGGTAAAGAAAAAGAGACGACCCTTTTCGGTGTCGTCTCTTTTTCATTTAAACTTCGGTCCGGCGTCTCGGCCTGTAATGGGTATGGAGGTATTTGTGGGCAACCTCTGAACCCGGGCTGCCAAGCCATTTCTCGTAGAGCATTTTTATCATGGGGTTTTCATCAGACCGTGCAAGCTGCATCCTGTTGTCGATGTTGTAGAGGCCTTTCGCCCTCTCTTCCCTTACTCCGGTGCTTGCAGGTGACGGCTGTCCAGCACCGCCGACGCAGCCTCCCGGACATGCCATAACCTCGACCATGTCGTACTTCACACTGCCGCTCTTTATCTTTTCCAGAAGTTCCCTGGCGTTTTTCAGGCCGTGAACTACCGCGACTCTGATCTCTTTACCGTCCTTCAC
Organism: Thermosediminibacter oceani DSM 16646; assembly: GCF_000144645.1. Classification (NCBI taxonomy): domain Bacteria; kingdom Bacillati; phylum Bacillota; class Clostridia; order Thermosediminibacterales; family Thermosediminibacteraceae; genus Thermosediminibacter; species Thermosediminibacter oceani. Next base: position 550,067 of record NC_014377.1, on the reverse strand, counting down.
TATCGTCGCTTCTTTCAGACCTTCACTACCTCTTACCTGTTCGAAGCGCCTGTGCCCGCCGTCCAGCGTTCTCACCACGGCTTCGGCCACACCGCCTGTTGCGCCGAAGATAATACCTCCGCCGGTGGAGAATCCGAAGGGCATGTCAAAGGGTTCTTCCTTCAGATCTTTAAACACGATGCCGGCTTCTCTCACCATTCTGATGAGTTCCCGGGTTGTGAGCACTGCATCCACATCCGGGTTGCCGTCCACTCCCAGCTCTTCCCTGGCCGCTTCCGCCTTCTTGGCGGTGCAGGGCATTATCGATACCACGTAAACATTTTCCCTTGAAACGCCCAGCTCCTTAGCATAGTAGTTCTTTGTAAAGGAGCCGAACATCTGATGCGGTGAACGGCAGGAAGACAGGTTATTCAAGAACGAGGGGTAATTGAATTCCACGAATTTTACCCAGGCCGGGCAGCAGGAGGTGAAAAGGGGCAGGTTTTCTCCCTTCTCCAGCCTCTCAAGGAATTCATGGCCCTCTTCGATGACCGTGAGGTCCGCTGCAAAGCAGGTGTCGAACACCATGTCGAAGCCCATGGCCTTTAGAGCCGAGACGATCAGGTATTCGGTGGATTCTCCGGGCCTGAGGCCGAAGGCCTCACCGAAGGCCACCCTAACTGCCGGGGCTATCTGGGCTATTACGACTTTATTGTCGTCGTTCAGGGCGTCCCATACCTTATCAATATGGGATTTTACCACTATGGCGCCGGTGGGGCATACCGCAGAGCACTGTCCGCAGTCTACGCATTCCACTTCACAAAGATTTTTGTTGAAAGCCGGTGTTACGACAGCCTTGGCTCCCCTGTGCGCAAAACCGATAACTCCAATGCCCTGGACTTCCTCGCACATCCTCACACAGTCGCCGCAGAGTATGCACTTGTTCGGATTCCTTACAATGGCCTCGGAGCTGTCGTCAATGGGCAGGTAATTTTCCTTCGTTCCGAACCTTATCTCTTCTACGCCCAGGTCGTGAGAGAGCTTCCTTAGCTTGCAGTCGCCGTTTTTACCACAGGTGGTGCAGTCCCTGTCGTGCTCCGCCAGTATGAGCTCCAGGGTCATTCTCCTCTGCTTCAGCAGTCTCTTGGTGTGGGTCTTGATTTCCATTCCTTCACGGGGAGGGGTGCTGCAGGCGGCAATCAGGTTCCCCCTCTTATCTTCCACGAGGCACATTCTGCACGCCCCGTATGTGCTGAGTTCCGAATGGTAGCAGAAGGTGGGGAGCTCGATGCCCGCCTTCCTTATAACTTCCAGAAGGTTTTTCTCATCGGAAAATGCGACTTCTCTGCCGTTTATCTTCAGCGTCTTCATTTATTTCCCCTCCTTTACGGCTTTGAAAGGACACGCTTCTACGCAGGCACCGCATTTGATACATTTGTCAGGATTTATCGTGAAGGGCTTTTTGATCTCACCCGAAATGGCACCGACGGGGCATACTCTGGAGCACTTGCTGCAGCCTTTGCAGACGGTTGCGTCTATTGCGTACCTCTTTAGTGCCTGGCAGACGCCTGCGGGGCACCTTTTCTCCCTTACGTGGGCCAGGTATTCATCCCTGAAGTACTTGAGGGTCGTAAGCACCGGATTCGGAGCCGTCTGGCCCAGACCGCACAGCGAGCCGTCCTTCACCGTTACAGCCAGCTCTTCCAAAAGCTCTAAATCTTTTTCCGTTCCTTTGCCGCTGGTTATTTTTTCGAGTAATTTCAGCATCCTCTTGGTGCCTTCCCTGCAGGGGACGCATTTGCCGCAGGACTCACGCTGGGTGAAGCTCATGAAGAACCTTGCCACTTCCACCATACAGGTATCCTCGTCCATTACTACCATTCCGCCGGAACCTATCATGGCCCCTACGGTGCCCAGCGTATCGAAGTCCAGGGGTAGGTCCAGGTGTTCTTTCGTAAGGCAGCCGCCGGAAGGACCACCTATCTGTACAGCCTTGAGCTCCTTACCGTTGGGTATACCTCCGCCTATCTCGTAGATTACCTCCCTGAGGGTCGTCCCCATGGGCACCTCGATAAGCCCTGTATTCACGATATTTCCTGTCAGAGCGAAGGCTTTGGTCCCGGGGCTGGTCTCGGTGCCGATGCTCAGGTACCAGTCCGCACCATTTAAAATTATCATAGGCACGTTGGCGTAGGTCTCAACGTTGTTGAGCACCGTCGGCTTGCCGAAAAGTCCCTTTTCAACGGTTCTTGGCGGCCGGGTCTTGGGCATGCCTCTTTGTCCTTCTATGGATGCTATGAGAGCGCTACCTTCACCGCATACGAAGGCTCCTGCACCCATGTTTATTTTTATGTCGAAGTCGAAACCAGAGCCCAGTATGTTCTTGCCCAGAAGGCCGAACTCTCTCGCCTGCTCTATTGCTTTCTTGAGCCTCCTGACCGCCAGGGGATACTCCGCTCTCACGTAGATGTACCCCTGTGTCGCTCCGGAAGCGTACCCGGCAATGATCATTCCCTCAATCACTCTGTGGGGGTCGCCTTCCATGATGCTCCTGTCCATAAATGCTCCGGGGTCACCTTCGTCACCGTTGCAAATCACGTACTTCACGTCGGATTTCTGTTTCCTCACGGAATCCCATTTAATACCTGCCGGGAATCCGGCACCGCCCCTACCTCTCAGTTTCGCCTTCAGCATAACCTGGCATATCTCTTCGGGGGTCATCTGAAGGGCCTTGGCCAGAGCCTGATATCCCCCGGCAGCGATGTATTCCTTAATATTTTCGGGGTTGATCTTACCGCAATGTTCCAGAACGATCCTGCTCTGCTTGCCGTAGAAGGGGATGCTATCTTCGGTCATGAAGGCCTGTCCGTCTTCGTGGGATTTATAAAGCAGCCTTTCGACCGGCTCTCCCTTTTCCACCGTCTTCTCCACTATCTCCTGAGCGTCTTCTTCCTTTACTTTCACGTAGAAATAACCCTGGGGTTCGACCCTGACGATGGGGCCCATCTGGCAAAAGCCGTGGCAGCCGCTGGGTGAAACGTTTACCCCTTCTTTGTCCTCGGTGTACAGGTCTATATCGACGTAAAGGTTTTTTTCCTCGAGAAGCTTTTTGATGGCTTCGTATACCTTCAGCGACCCGCCGGATATGCAGCCGGTCCCCGCGCACACCAATATCTTCATCTTCTCTCCGGCGAGGGCTTTACTGCACTCATCCTTCAGCTTATTGAGCTCTTCAACGCTCTTTATCATTTTGACCCCTCTCCTTGTTTATAATTTCGTCGATTATCTCTTCGGCTTTTTCGGGAGTCACCTTACCGTGGACCTCCTCGTTTACCACCATAACCGGAGCAAGTCCGCAGGCTCCGAGACAGGATACCGTCTCGAGAGTGAAAAGCAGGTCCTCGGTAGTCCGCTGTCCTTCTTTTAAACCGAGTTTCTTGGTGAGAGCGTTCAAAAGGGCAGTGGAGTTCTTTACGTGGCATGCAGTGCCGTCACAAATACGGATTACATACTTCCCTTTAGGCTCCAGAGAAAAGTTTTCGTAAAAGGTCGCAACACCATAGACCTTAGAAGGAGATATGTTCATAGCAGTGGCGATGTAGTTTAAAACATCCTGAGGCAGGTACCTGTACTCGTTCTGCACTTCCTGTAAAATGCTGATGATGTTTACGGGATTCCTGCCGTGGGCTTCAATTATTTCATCGACCCTTTGAAAACTTCTTCCGTGCCCCGTGGCTGTGGCCATAAGCCCTTCCCTCCTATGTTTCGTTAAATTTTTCACAATATTTAACAAAAATAATAAATGTGAAATAGAATCTGAAATACAAAAACAATATACATTATACATAATACGTACAAGATATGTCAACATTAGACAGAATGCTTTTAGACAACATATTAGTCAAAATAGCACCGGCGGTTTTCCATGTTCGTTTTTTGCGGATTAAAATAATAAATGGCAGGTTTCTGTTAATTATGAAGAAGAAACCTGCCTTTTTGGCCATCGAATTTTCAAGCGAACCCTGGCAGAGCTTTCTCATGGTAAGTTAAAGAATAAAAAGGAAGATCTAAAGCGCGCTTTAAAAGGGTTGATCAATGATCATCAGAGAAAGATGCTGGAAATAAAGCTAAAACATATTGATTACCTCGATGAAGAAATAGAAAGATTGGACGAAGAAATTAAAAATCGAATGCTCCCTTTTGAAGAGGACCTGGCACTGCTGGATACGATTCCCGGAGTGGGAAGAAGGACTGCCGAACAGATAATTGCTGAAATCGGAACCAATATGGAACAGTTCCCTTCCGCCGCTCATTTGTGTTCATGGGCGGGGCTGTGTCCAGGTCAGAATGAAAGCGCCGGTAAACGAAAGTCCGCCAGGACCCGAAAGGGAAACAAGAAGTTGCGTAGCGCTCCTGTAGAAGCTGCCCGGGCCGCCTCCAGAGCAAAAGATACTTATCTTTCAAGTCAATACCACCGCATCGCTGCTCGAAGAGGATCGAATCGAGCAGCGGTTGCGGTGGCTAACAGCATCCTAACTATAGTTTATCATATTCTCAAGCGTAAGCAACCTTATATTGAATTAGGTCCGAATTTTTACGAAGAGAAAAGGCGCAATATGGTCATCCGCCAGTCTTTGAAGAAGCTTGAGTCTTTAGGGTTGAAGGTTACGGTCGAAACGATGGTATCTTAACTTTTTTGAGATTTGTTATTACGCATATATAGCTTCATATTTATCCCATATTTTTACATTATGTATGGGCTTAGTTTTTTATTGCCTTTTTGCGGATCATTATTTTCAGGATAGGTAGGCTAAAAACTATGTGGCACAAATCGATATCCCTGCAAGAGAATAGTTTCAATCCCTTATAGGTAGGCTAAAAACTTCGATTTTGTCCCTCGAAAAAAGAATATGGATTCAATGTTTCAATCCCTTATAGGTGGGCTAAAAACTATTGCAACCTCTGCCACTTGAGATACCGCCATATCGGTTTCAATCCCTTATAGGTAGGCTAAAAACGTGAAGAGAAAGGCTCTGCTAGAGCCAAAGCCATTGACTGTTTCAATCCCTTATAGGTAGGCTAAAAACGTAATTTCCCCATTCTGAAGTCTATAAATCTTATCCATGTTTCAATCCCTTATAGGTAGGCTAAAAACTCGACCAGTTTCTTGCTATTGTCGCCGCTACGATCTGTTTCAATCCCTTATAGGTAGGCTAAAAACTTTATATAGAATAGGCAAAAACACCGCCCCTTTTTCAGTGTTTCAATCCGCCTTGACCCCCTAATTTTGGAGATTATGCTACCAAAGATTTAGGTTTTATAGAATTACTTATAATAGCTTGATAATATTTTTGGGGAGCCATATTGTTAAGACTCCCATGACGGCGGCGATTATTGTAATAATCCATATACCAAGCAATCTGTTCATAGGCTTCCGCGTAGCTTGCAAATTGATGTCGGCTATAGCATTCATCTTCAAGAATTGAATGGAAGGCTTCAATATGAGCATTTAAGTTTGGGGTTTTTACCGGTATTCGTTCATGAACGATGCCAAGTTTCCGACAGGCTGCAGCAAAAAGGTTAGCAATGAATTGAGGACCATTATCCGTTCTTAACCTTGGCATTTGCATTCCTGGTTTAATACCACGCTTCTTTAAGGCATTACACAGCACCCTACGGGCGTCTTTGGCTGTACAGGTTAAACCTAAGTGGTAGTCAATCACACAACGATCAAATACATCAATAAGCGAAAGCTGAAAAAAGAATCTTTCTTCTCCGTGTATGTATCCGTATTTTACATCCATTTCCCAGAGTTGGTTAGGCCCGGTTACTTCAATGCGTTGAGCTAGGCGCCTTGGATGCTTTGATTTACAAATTCTTTGCGGCTTAAGAATATCCAGTTCCTTACATAGCCGGTAAACTTTTTTATGGTTGATGACAAGGCCATAGTCCTCTACTAAAGCTGCCGTAAGCTTCTTATAGCCATAAGGAAAACCATCTTGACAAACCAATTCACATAGCCATTCTTTAATCTGCTCATCGGCAACCTTCTTGCCATCCAGAGTATAAGAAAACTGCGTTTTTGGCCTGCCCGCTTTAGCTTTAGCTTGGTTATCAGCGGTTACAGTCGGTTCTTTTTTACTTTCATATGCGTAAAAGGTGGATGGCGCAAGGCCGACAAAGCCCAGAACGAGGTAGAGACTATATCCTTTCGCCACCCACCTTTTGGCAATTGCGACTTTGTCGGCTACTGAGGGTTTACTCGATCCCGTAATTCTCTTAAAATAGCCAGTTCTAGTTCTTTTTCCGCCACAAGTCTTTTTAGCTGGTCATTCTCCCTAGCTAAACTTTCTAGCCTATTTTCTGCCTCTAAAAGCCTTTGGTTTACATCGCGTGGCAGAGGGATAACAGAACCATTCTTTCTTGTTGCTTGAAGCCAGTTATATACCGTATTTTTGGAGAGTCCATGTCTTCTAGCCACTAACGCAATATTACCAACTTCCTGGCATTCTCTTACAACTTGCTCCTTAAATTCTCGGTCATAACGTTTCTTTTTCAATTTCATACCCCCTAATTAACATTGTAACATTATCAAACTTTTTCTCCAATTCTATTAGGGGGCAAAATATTCTTCTTGACACTCCGAGCATATTGTTGTTTCAATCCCTTATAGGTAGGCTAAAAACCCCGGACCAGGAATAAGACGCTTGAGCTTATTCCTGAGTTTCAATCCCTTATAGGTAGGCTAAAAACGCTACGAACATCAGAAACCCCCATTAACCAATCTAGGTTTCAATCCCTTATAGGTAGGCTAAAAACTATACCTATATGTTTTAGTAACCATATAAAAGCACAAACACGTTTCAATCCCTTATAGGTAGGCTAAAAACTGTTTTTGATGGCAATGATAAATATAAAATAATGGCAAGTTTCAATCCCTTATAGGTAGGCTAAAAACCGTCTACGCCTGCATTTTTAGCTAGGATGTTTGCAGGTTTCAATCCCTTATAGGTAGGCTAAAAACAGAAGCTAGCTTCACCATATCTGCACCCGATCCCTGGAGTTTCAATCCCTTATAGGTAGGCTAAAAACCTTGCTCAATGCGTCTTACGCTTGTAATTGTAACCGCGTTTCAATCCCTTATAGGTAGGCTAAAAACGATCACAGCAGCAGAAGCAGCACGGCGGTGGGGTTTGAAGTTTCAATCCCTTATAGGTAGGCTAAAAACCCTCGCTTATGTCCATTCCTGGAAGGGGATCCTCGTGTTTCAATCCCTTATAGGTAGGCTAAAAACTCGAAAAGATTATTCACTTTTGTAAACGGGATGCCAGTTTCAATCCCTTATAGGTAGGCTAAAAACATGGTTCCATGGATCTTCTTACCGAAAGGGAGCTTTTGTTTCAATCCCTTATAGGTAGGCTAAAAACACCATCTATTTTCTTTAAATACCAATAATAAATCAATGTTTCAATCCCTTATAGGTAGGCTAAAAACTCTAATCTCTCCATATTCCTATAAGTCAAAACTAAAGTTTCAATCCCTTATAGGTAGGCTAAAAACACTAGGGCCACAGGGCAGCCCCAGTCGACTACAGTACGTTTCAATCCCTTATAGGTAGGCTAAAAACTATCACAACACAAAACGAACTTATCCATAAGACCTAGTTTCAATCCCTTATAGGTAGGCTAAAAACCTGGGTATAAAGTGGAGAATTTATATCGATTACGGTGGTTTCAATCCCTTATAGGTAGGCTAAAAACCTAGTAATGCAAGATATTGTCCTATGTGCGGCAGCAGTTTCAATCCCTTATAGGTAGGCTAAAAACTTTTTGTTTCTTCGGATAAAGTGGGGAAATAAATTTGTTTCAATCCCTTATAGGTAGGCTAAAAACGAGATGGAGATGTAGAAAGACCTGATCAGCCGGAATTGTTTCAATCCCTTATAGGTAGGCTAAAAACCTATGGCATACAGAATTATTTTTACGAACGTGTGGATGTTTCAATCCCTTATAGGTAGGCTAAAAACTATAATCAGGTTTGATAAAGTTATTCTGTTGAGTCCCGTTTCAATCCCTTATAGGTAGGCTAAAAACTATATTCCGTGTCTTCGGCTCCTAAATAATCAATCAGGTTTCAATCCCTTATAGGTAGGCTAAAAACCCGAAAAACCAGACCTACGCAAATACGAGAAATGTCTCGTTTCAATCCCTTATAGGTAGGCTAAAAACCGAAGGACTACTTTTTTGCGGGCTTTCTCGTCATTTCGCCGAGTTTCAATCCCTTATAGGTAGGCTAAAAACCCGCGATAGGCAGGGGAATATATATCAAGTAAATCTGTTTCAATCCCTTATAGGTAGGCTAAAAACCCGTGAAAAAGAGAAAAAATTGAAGATTAAAGCCGAAAAAAGATTTTATCAATTTTCTATAAATAATTCGCCACCTACTTAAAAAATCCTCTTTCCCCAAGAGAAATTCCAATTTAAGGCACATTTTGCTTTTGTCGTCGACCTCCAGGGGTTTTTGCGCTATTGGAGGTCGACGACAAAACTTGATTCGATTCTTATTTAAGATTTTCCATATCAACCTCTTAGAGCATAATAACATTTCCTGGTTTGAACTCGGGAATATGAGATTCTACTATAACCGCTCCGCCCAACCTTGGGTCAAAGGTAGCGATAAAAACTGTAAAGTGGTAGTAATGGACCAAATAGCAGTAAAGCCATATAGGACCACGTCCGCTTATTATCAGGCCTTTTGTGCTGTTTACTTTGGGAGGGCATATGTCTTTTAAGATCTCCGGGTTTATAGGCCCTTCCAATTCAAAGTGTAGGATGGTATATTTTCCGTATTCAGCCGTATCAAATTTGACCATTCCTTACAAACCTCGCAATCGCTTATGTAATATAACGCTTTAAGCTTCTTCCTTCAGCCACTCTCTTATTAGGTTTTTAACACTCTTTTTGTTGCCTGATTTATCCGTATATTCTCTCGTATAACGAACGAAAAACTTGTCTTTTTCTTTTTTCATTTCCGTGACCAGGCCCTCTAAACCGGAGTGAGCAAAGAAATTCCTTTTATCCGGCGTCCTTCCCTCATATTCCTTGTTATGGAACTTTATAAGCAAATGCCATGTTGAATCTTCTATATTAATTTTTCCCATTATCCTTTTTGTATTTGATATCTCATTGCCAAGAAAAACATTATTTGGTTTTAAGCTAAATAACGAATATAGGTCATCAAATATCCTTTTTAATTCATCAAGGTCTATTCCGTCGTCTTCATCGTGATTTTTAATCTGATAATGCCAAAAAACTTCTGCTATACCTGAATAAAAAGCAAGCGATAAAAGGCCTTTGGAATAGGTGTTCTTGTCCAAATTGGGAGATGCGGCATAAGAGTCATATAACTTCTTTTTCATATCTTCTATTAATGTCCTCGAAGTTTCATCGATTACTTCCCCATCCTCATATCCAAATAGATAAACCGCAAGAGGTATATTATTCTTAATCGCTGAAAAGATAACAAGGAAGTTCTCGAGCAATGAGGAAAGTTTGCGCTTTTTTGACCTGTCATCTTCATAAATTTTCTTTGCGACGTTGTTTATGTCCTCTTTATTTATAGGTGATGCGAAAAAGGCTTTGAATTCCAATTTTTCTCTATGAAGTTGGTATTCCGCCGCTTCATTGTCCAAAATCGGATCAGAAAAAGTGATCCATATTTCTGGCCTTTTGGCTTCGGGAAGCCAGTTTTTCAAAGTAGCCCAGATACTGAAAAACCTCACCGCCTCCAGGAGCGCAGAAACATAAATATTAAGTCCACTGGAAATATCCACATAGATCCTTTCTATTTCTTCATTATATCTCTCTATCATATCAAGAGCGATTTCAAATACAATATCGTTGAATTTACCTTGAAAATTAATTCCGGCATATTCACCGATTGAATGAATTACGATAAAATCATCCACTTCACTAGAATACGGCATATTCGAAAAAAAGTTTTTCGGATTAGACAGGTACTCTTCTTTCGGATTTCTTAAAACAGCTTTTAAACTCCTGGAAAAATCGCCAAAATTTGCGTTTTCCAGAGTCCTGTTAAACGGCAGGCTTACGGGATATACTAGGATTACTTTTGCTTGCTCGCCGTTTTCTTTTAAATGCTCTTTTAGGGCAAAGGATGAAAGCTGTTTAGATCTAGTTTTCCCTTCTATTGTGAATTTCTGTTTTTTTATTATATTCCTATCCAATCTCCCGATTTGGTATATTAAGCTATTCATCTAGATTCCCTCCATTGTTTCCGGCTTTTTCCACAAATATAAATCCGGGGAGGCCATTCCGTATCCCATGGCATTAAAACTCCCTAATCCACAAAGATAGGAAAGCATTACAAGTTCTTCCGAACTGAATATCTCAAATTTGCCCCGGTAGGCAATGACTCCAGAATCTAGTTCCTCTTTTACAGGTCTTCCCCTGAAGCGAAAAAGAAAGCGGTCGTCAGAAGGCCTTCTGCCGTAAAGTCGAATGTATTTATCTACCAGCATCTGCCTTAAGGCTTCGCTGAAACGCTCCGGCCTTTCTTCCCACAATAAATTTTCTCCTGCGGGCAGTGCCACCGCCACCGGAGACAACAAATACCCAGTCCTCTCCAATGGTACCCTTTGGAAAATTGCTTTAGAAAATGTAAGTCTGCCGTATCTGAAATCCACTGGGGTGTTCATAATCTTTAAAGCAATATCGGGCAAAAGCTCCTGAAAAGCGGTGTTTAAAATCAAAGCCGCACGATCTAACGCCCAAAATCCATCCTTCGCCGGTTTCTTTTTCGATGGGATTATATCGGAGAAAACAAAAAACTGGTTTTTTATAACTTCCCTAAAATAAGAAGAAAGATTAATTTTATATCCTCTATCAAAAAAGAAAGCGTCTTTCTTAAAATATATTTCTAACCTCAGCCTGAACACATTTATTAAACCTCTCTAAAAGTAATTTTTACCCACCCCGGGACAGTATCGGGGTTTCCGTTTGCGAAAATTATACGCCTCGTTTTAGGGAATAAATTAGCATCTGAAATGCGCACCCCTTGCTTTGAAAGCTTCTTTAAATCTTCTGCGGAAAGAAAACAGCCTATAGTCTTTGAAAGATACCCGGTTCCAAAACCTATTTGGAGTAATATCTCATTTTCCCCCAATTTCCCATTTAGTTCTTCCAGCCTCTGATAAAAATTCGCCACCTGGTCCAAACCGTATTCTTTATAAAAATACTTTTCGCCTTCTATGTACCTTTTCGTGTCATTTCTTATTGCATTAAAAGCATTTTTCAAAATCCACACGTTTTTGATTATACGGTAAATCTCTTCATTTTTGGTTCTTTGTTTTATTTCAAAAAAACCTTCAGCTCTGATGCCGGGTTTTAGCGCTTCAATATAAATAGCCGTAGCATTTTCACTTTCTTCTACATTTTCATTTTTCTTAAACCATTTTGCTTTCCCGTGGCATATATTCAAAATCTTCATTTCATAAATTCCCAAGGCATCCAGCGGCAATAGTGAAGAATCAGAAAACCTCACAAACTTGAAGGGCGAATAATGAGGTTTGCCAAAGGTTTCTTCTTCTGGGTAATCGTCAATCTCTTTTAGCTTTTTATCTTTCTCCCGCAAGGTATCATCTAATTTTGCTTTATACTCCTCTTCTATAGAAGGCCATACGCCTCTCATAAGTCCCGTTCTGAAAGAGCCTTTCAAGCTTGAACCCGGTATATAAGGATATCCGGTGGTTTTAATAAAGGATACTATATCTCCTTTTACGCGTGACGCACCGCAAGGCTTAACTTGATAGCTTATAAATTCGCTAATATCGATTTTAGGAGCGTATTTTAACGCATCCTGCCAGCTAAAGCGAAAAGAATCAATTGATCGATAAAAATAATCAATAAAACTTGTGTTATCTTTATTGGATTTTAGAAGCTTTATCACATCGATAAAACCTATTGAGTCACCTTCAATAATGTATTCAAATTCTCTATAACGATTCCCATCCCCAATATTCACAGGCGATATTATCTCTACTTCATACTGAAAAGGTTTCTCCAAAATTTTTTCACCTCACTTTCTGTTAAAAATCGGCACAGTATAGGCAAGGCCATATTTTAAAATTTTATGACCGACATCCTCACCTGGCGAAACGTCAACCACCATCCCCTGAACATCCTTCTTAAAAACACTACCCTCCGCCAGCATTCTGACTTTTTTCTTTCTCGCTTGTTGATTAAAAGGAGAATATGAGTACCCGGCTCTCTCCAAAAGCGAAAAAGCTTTAATTATATCAGCTACCTTTTCATCCATGCGTGGGTAATATAAGGAAAGCAAAAGCCAATCTCCAGAGCCGTTTCCTTTCTTCTCATTATATTCTTCAATACCGGCTTCAAAGCTTCCGAAACCGTAGGTCCTTTCACCACCAATACCCTCGTCGCCCAAAAGCCTTATGGCTGCTTTGACCTTTTCTTCTTCAGAATCATCGTATATATCGAGGAAAAACCACAGTCCTGCCCCTTCGCGAAAATAGCAGCCACTCACATAGTAAATTTCGGTGCTGAAATCACCGCGGTCTATTTTCACTCTTGGCCTTTCGGAGATTACATAGGGAGTATCCATATCCTTCCTCGCCAAGATGCCATGTTCCACTCTGTAGTCCTTATTTGCTTTTCCGCCGCCATCCCTGGCGAGGATAAAATCTAACGGAACGTATTTTACCTTTTTTGCCTTTTTATAATCGCCGGTAATGGGCGTCAGGTCCATATTAAGGGGCCTTGGCACAAAAAATTCGTCATTCGCGTACAAAAATGCCGAAGATATTTTAAAAGGCGGATTATCGAAGAACATTTCGACAAGATTATCCGCGGCAGCTTTGCCGTAAAGCAGGGAATAGCAGTTGACAATGCCGCTAAAAAGCGTATCGGAATGGGCAAAAGTTTCGGTTAAATTATAGGTCTTTTCTTTGTAGCCGAAATGAACGGGTCCTTTGAACTTAAGTTTTACCCTGTATCTTTTCACGCCAGAATCCATAAGCTTTCATCCCCGCTTTATTTTCCCAAGGGCTTCCCTTAGGCTGGGACAATTCTCGACTATTACCTGTTCTTCTTCTCGTCCTTCGTAATATCCTACACTCCTAAACGCTATACTTACTTTTTCAAAAGCTATGCGGCCGTACCCGCGCGTGCCCTGACCCCCTAGGTAATCGTCTTCCAAAAGCAGCATGGCTTCGAGTAATTTTTCAATGTATTTCGTTCCTTCACCTTGAAATACGGTTAAAACCATCTCCGATTTAAACCGGGCCCCTGCCGGAACCCTTTCGGTCTGGCGAGGATTAGCGGCAGAAGTTACCCTATCTAGGTTGTTTTCAAATTTTACCTCAGTCCATTCAAAATCCATATTTTCCTTCATTTGTTCTGTGATGCTCTCTTTTATTAACGTCGCATCCCGAACTATAAGCCTGGTGGGAGTAACGGCATCGGTAAAATCTACTGGCCTATAACCCCGGGGATCATTCCCATCAACAACTTTGTGTTTGCCGTGATTCCTGCCGAAAATATTGCAGACGGCGCAATCTTCTTTTTTGCACATGTGAATACGCGTATTGGAAGATTCATTCCTTTCATTATGTACAACATATACCATGGTAATCAGACCTTCCGCATACTCCAGTAACGCCCTCATTTTGCCTTTTAAGGAACTCCCCGGGATATAAGGCCTACCTAAAGCATCTTTCACTACCGAATTGTCCACACCGCCTATTTCAAGGGTGTTTGATGAAGTCCCTATATGAAGTCCCGTTAGTGCGACAATTTCGGATGTTATTATATATTTGCCGGCGAGTTTTAAATCCTTCACAAAATCCACCTCCATTTATTCTCTTCCACCGTAAGATCTGTGGTAGGCGACTACCGCCTCGAAAAATTGCTTAAATCTCTTGAGATTTTCTTCGCTTTTTTCAGCAATTTCGATGGCCTTTGTAAAAATCCCCTTGAACTCCTTCATGTTTTCGGGGAATCTCCCCGCTGTATAAGCAATTACGGCTTTCAGCATCCTAAGCTCGAAAATCCCATTTTCTTCGTATTTTATCCTTCTTGCTTTATTAAAAATTTTTCTTATTTGAGATACGCTCACGCGCTTTGTAGCCAGCAGCTTTCCCGTCTTCTCGGCGCAGTAAAAGAAGTCATCCCCATTTGGATCTTTATTTTTATCTAGGGCTGAAGGCAACCTTTCTTCTATTTCTTTCACGTCATTGAAAGAATCGGATTTCCCTTTTCTATTGCTCTCCCAAGCCATTCAAAAAACCTCCTCATTTCCTTGTCTCAAATTCCGCCCACCGGGCCGATTGGAAGGCATATTTATAGAGCTTGTTTCCCTTTTCAATCAATAAATAGATCAATTTATCCAATATGTCTTCAGCCTTTTTGTTTCTTTCTTTCAGGCGAGCGACATAGTAAAAGAGCCTCCACGATCTGAACATCTTTCCATCTTCGTTAGCCGAAACTTCATATTCCCTACAAACCCTGTAAATAATCCCAAGCAGCGACCGCGACACTTTTAATTCATCCAATGCCTTGAACAATTTTTCTTTAACATCTTTAAACTTATCAAAATCCTCCCACCCGATAGGCACACCCGCAAAGGCAAAGCAATTTTTCTCTTTTTTTCTTACTGGATCCTTGAAGTGCTTCGCATTTTCCAGATTTTCGCCTGCGGTTTGCGCGACCCTGTATAGAGGAAATTTTTTGTCGGGTGCAATATCAAAAGCCATGGACACTGTTATCGCAGGGTTGTGCCCCGTATATCTATAAAATTCTTTTTTTATCTCCTCCGCCACATAGGGCATGGCATCCCACGGGCCTACCAGGAAAAAGTCATCGCCGCCCGCATAAATGACGGCACAGTTTTCGTAACTATGGGATTTATCGCAACTGCCCAAACGGTTTAACATACGCTCCAAACTCGGGCCGAAAAACTGGGCCATTTCCTGGGACAAAGTCATAATCCTTGCAAAAGAGCGATTCTGCCCCAAGCCCTCCCTAAAAATTCTTCCTAGGTTGTCCACATCCCCCCGCAGCACTCCCCATACCTTTATTCCCTTAGCAGAATCCGAAATTTCATCGAAGGTGATGATATTGCCTTTCTGGTCTAGCTTCATCCCAACCGGAATCTTCATGTAGCCGCAGCATTTTTTAAAGTCCCATTCTTCTCGTTTTACTGCAAAAGAGTAGTCTTTTTCTAAAGCCTCGTCGGTGAATTCTACCGAAACGCCCAATCTTTTGAATATGTCTTCAACTTTTTCAATACTCCCCTTTTGCCTCTCGCTCTTTTCCTTCCATTCTTCTACGAGGAATTTTTTCTTTATTAAGTTCTCGCCCAACCTTTCAAAGCTTCTGCAGAAAGGGCATTCATCTTCTTTTACCGGATTTCCGCAGTGAGGGCAAGGCTCGCCCTTCTCTTTAAAGGGACCGAAAACCATTTTTTGGTCTTCTTTTAATATGCTATAAAACTTCCTGTTTTTCTCCTCCTGAAGGAGCTTGCCCAGTTCCTCAAATTTTTCCGGAAGCTTTCCGTCTTTGACTCTAAAATCCGCGGGCTTTAGCGTAACTCCCTTCAGCAGCAAAGCTAACTCGCCGTGGTGGGCGTCTAAAAAAAGGCCGTCTAGTTCTTTTTGATACTCATCTAATTTTTGCAAAAATCTTCCGTGCATAATCAAGTAAAAGTGTCCGCCACCGCTGTAAAGAAGGTTAGTTATAGGAAGCCTTTCTTTCTTCAAAATGTACTTGGGAATTACCGTCATGAGGTAAGACAAATAAAAGGATTTCCCCCTCAAAGCTTTTGTAGCCCCATCCATTTTTGTGTCGTAGACAAAGTCCTGAATACCCGAGATGTCGCCTTTTACCAGGCAAAAAAGGTCTTCCTCCACGGCAGAAGGACGCCTTATTATACTATCCAGCTTGCTTATTACATGCTGATTTGGTTTTCCTTCCAATTCCCTGTAAAGCGCAAAGGCTATAGCAGCTGCTGTTTTAAGATGAGCCCAAAGGGAAATGTCGGGCATGGAATAGTAGTAGGCAGAAGGTATATTGAATGTATATTCTTCCAGTATACTGTAAAGTTTTGTTAACTCTACGGGGTCATCGAAATTTTGGATGCTATTAAACGCTTTTATAAAAGCATCCCACAACTCTTTATAACCTTGCTTCGGATTTGGCGAAGGCTCCTCTTCAGGTACGCAATATTCACCAAGCGGGACCAGTTTTTTATAATAAGCCTTTTTCGACCGTAGGCCATCAAGTTCAATGCAGGAGAGGATCGAAACCAGCTGCCTTATTTCCCCGCCTTTTTCCTCAGCGATATCTAACCTTTCCCCGGCAGAAAGGCAATCTCCTGCACTAACAAAATAATGAAGTCTTTCTGAAGGACCGTGATGGTTTATTACCGCGTTCGTTACTTCCCGGATTTTCACAAAGGTTTCGCAAAAATACGCACTCCAATCCTGGTGCCCCGGAGAGCTATGGTTCCTTGCTTCATAGAACGCCCTGTAATTTTCGCTGACAATACGGCGCATCGGTTCATCCTGTGTTCTCTGCCAGAATTTACCTATATCGTGGAGCAAGGCGGCGAGCAATAAATTTCTTTCTTCGGCGGTAAAATCATTGAATAAAAACGCCAATACCCCTTCCTCCTTTGGAATAATTTACCTTGCAAAACGCTTGTATTATATTTCAACAAAAAATTTTAAATTTCCTTCTTATCTAATAAAAAAGTAAAAAGGGCAAAGTTTTATGCCTTGCCCTGTCTAGTCTGGTGAAAATCTTTATTAAAAATACAACAAATGACCCAAGCTCTTCTAGCCTTTCGAAATAAAAATAAACCTAGGGCTATCATAAAGGATAAATCCATACAACTTCCTTTTCAATCGATTTACTAAATCCCGAATTCATGGCTTTCATATTTTCATACTCTTCTACCGTATAAACCAACAGATCCACAGGAATGGGTATGCCTTTTGTATCCCATTCTGCAGAACGGTTATTGAAAGGAATGTCCGATTTTTTTACTATGATTATTATATCGAGATCACTTCCTACCCCCCAATCTCCCCGGGCATAAGAACCAAAATATCCGATTTTAACGATGTCATTTCTATTTTGGGTGATCTCTTTAACCCATTCCAAAAGCGAATAAACAACAGTTTCCTTATCCGGCCATTTGAGAACGGACGAATTCAACGATCTCACTGGCATATTTTATAGCCTCCCCGCTCTGTAATGAACCGTAGTGTTCAAAAGGCGCTCCATCAGGATGACTATCAGGATATCTTGCAGGTATATAGAAATTATCAAGAACTTTTGCTTTTTCTATAAGTTCTTCCTTGACGCAAATTCCCTCAGGTAGATCTTTTAGAAGTCTAGCTATCACATGCCCCCACGCTTCCTGGCCTAGATAAAGGTGCAGAGCTTTAACAGCTTTTTCCCCAGCCTGATGAGCGGCGAAACAAGCCCAATCATGATCTCCGTTTTTTCTAGATACTTGCGCATGATTTAGGTCTTTCAACGCTTGTTTCAACCGATCAAAAGCTCTATTTGGCACGTAGCTCACTCCTCTTATCGTGTTCGATTACCATGATATCAATTTTCAGATATTCTGTAAACTTTTATTCTTTATACATAAACGAGATATGCACATATTAAAGTTTTTCCAAATCACGCAATCGTGATATATGTTAAAAAAGCGGCTGCATTAATCGTTTTTTAAATTTATGTATAAACTATGTATATACAAAAGAAAAGTGAGGTGGTATAATGGAATTAAACGAACCAAAAGGGGTGCCTCTTATGACAGCAAAGGTGCAAAAATGGGGAAACAGCCTTGCGATCCGTATTCCAAGCGTGGTTGCTGAACGGCTTGGGATTCACCAAGGTTCAGAAATGGAAATGATTATTGAGAATCAGGCGATCAAGTTGATCCCAAAAAAGAAAAAACCGACATTAGAAGAACTTTTGGCCAAAATAACGCCGGAAAATCGCCATGCTGAAATTGATTTTGGAACAGAAGGGAATGAATTGTTCTGATGCAAGCGCCGGATCGCGGGGATCTCGTTTATGTGAATTTCAATCCACAATCAGGGCATGAACAAGCAGGAAGAAGGCCGGGGATTGTTCTATCACCGAAACCATTTAATCAATTAACAGGATTTGCGGTTTTTTGCCCCATCACCCGGCAAAAAAAAGGCTATCCGTTTGAAGTGGAATTACCAGTAGGCTTGGCTGTTCAAGGCGTGATTTTAGCTGATCAGGTCAAAAGTTTAGATTGGCGCGCTCGGCAGCTTCAAATAGTAGGACGGGCATCCAATGAAATTGTTTCGGAGTGCTTGGATCTGATTCATACTTTTCTGTCGTGAGTGCATTCCACAAAAAGGCCACCTATAAAACTTTTTCTCTAAACTATTAAGAAGTATTACCTTTCCCTCACCAACTCCAAAAATCTTTCCACCGGCAAAAGCGGGGCCTCATGGTAGTCCCTTCCGACTATTCTTTCCGCTGTAAACATGGAGTCCCATACGGCCTCTTCAACTGCTTCTACCGCGGCCTGAAATATTTTGTTTATATCCTCCGAATGGGGAGAAATTGTGTTAACTTCAATTACCGGCCTGCCGTAATGGTAAATCCTGTTGGCCGTGGAAAAGGCAACGGCAATATCCCCGCTTCCGTTTCCCATAAACGACCCCGTCCTCGCAAGACCCAGGATTCCCCTTTTCGCCACCCTCTCCAGGCCGTGGGCGTCGAGCGGAGCATCGGTGGCAATTACAACTATGCAGGAGCCTTCGTCTTTTTCTCCGACCCTTTCCCTTCCCCTTATTTCTTCCTTCAATATCCTGCCCACATTTTTCCCGTTGAAGATAAGGTCCTCCATTCTCCCGTAGTTGGTGAGCAAAAGAGCTCCGACTGTATAGGCTGTCGCATCTATTTCAATCCGCCTAGAAGAAGTGCCGATACCGCCTTTAAACCCGTGGCAGATCATGCCGGTCCCCGCACCTACGCTTCCCGTTTCGAACGTTTTCTTTGCACCGCTTATGGCCGAAAATACATGTTCCTTTTTTACATGCCTTCCCCTGATGTCATTGAGGTGGCCGTCGTTACACTCCAGGACCACCGGATTTACAGTGCCAGTAGTAATTCCGATATCATCGTTGGAAGAAAGCATGTATTCGATCAAAGCGTCAACGGCGGTCCCGACGGATAGGGTATTTGTGAGGATGATGGGCGTCTCTAGCGTCCCCAGTTCTTTTACCTGTACCAAGCCAGCGGATTTCCCGAAGCCATTGCCGACAAAGCAGGAAGCGATTAGCTTTTCCTTAAAGATGTTTCCGCAGTGGGGGACTATTGCGGTTACCCCCGTCCGCACGGGTCCCTTTCCCGAGATAAGACTGCCTTCACCGGAAATTAAAGTAACATGCCCCACTGTAACACCTTCAACGTCGGTTATCGCATTCAAGGGACCCGGCGGCAGCAAGCCTATAGAAAGGCCCCAT
This sequence comes from Thermosediminibacter oceani DSM 16646, assembly GCF_000144645.1. Taxonomy (NCBI): domain Bacteria; kingdom Bacillati; phylum Bacillota; class Clostridia; order Thermosediminibacterales; family Thermosediminibacteraceae; genus Thermosediminibacter; species Thermosediminibacter oceani. The sequence continues at coordinate 530,527 of NC_014377.1, read as the reverse complement.
TCCCTCATTCTCTTTCGAATCTTTATCCCCTCCCAAAGTCATTTCTTGAAACGACTTTATCAATGTAAAATCCCCAACCTTATCCTGATTTGCAGGGGTGAAAATATAGGAGTTAGGCAAAAAGCCCACCTTTTTTGCGGCTATTTTATTTGATAGTAAGCACCGGTTCTTTCTGGAAGCCCATCTATAACCTGCTGGAGCTTGAGAATATTAATATCCTCCTTGTCAATGCAAAGCATATTAAAAATGTGCCTGGCAGAAAAACCGATGTCAAGGATGCTGAATGGATTGCTAGTCTACTCCGCCACGGCCTTTTAAAAGGCAGCTTCGTCCCCGACAGAGAGCAAAGGGAGCTTCGCGAACTTGTCCGTTACAGGCACAGCCTTGTTGAAGAGCGCTCAAGGGAACTTAACCGCATCCAGAAAGTGCTCGAAGGAGCCAATATCAAGCTGTCTTCGGTGGTCTCCGATATTAACGGCATGTCCAGCCGTGCTATACTGGAAGCTCTCATCAGCGGTGTAGATGACCCCGAAATCCTGGCAGAGCTTTCTCATGGTAAGTTAAAGAATAAAAAGGAAGATCTAAAGCGCGCTTTAAAAGGATTTATTAATTATCACCAGAGAAAGATGCTGGAAATACAGTTGAGACATATTGATTACCTCGATGAAGAAATAGAAAGATTGGATGAAGAAATTAAAAATCGAATGCTCCCTTTTGAAGAGGACCTGGCACTGTTGGATACGATTCCAGGAGTGGGAAGAAGGACTGCTGAACAGATAATTGCTGAAATCGGAACCAATATGGATCAGTTCCCCTCCGCCGCTCATTTGTGTTCATGGGCGGGGCTGTGTTCAGGTCAGAATGAAAGCGCCGGTAAACGAAAGTCCGCCAGGACCCGAAAGGGAAACAAGAAGTTGCGTAGCGCTCTTGTAGAAGCTGCCCGGGCCGCCTCCAGAGCAAAAGATACTTATCTTTCAAGTCAATACCACCGCATCGCCGCTCGAAGAGGATCGAATCGAGCAGCGGTTGCGGTAGCTAACAGCATCCTAACTATAGTTTATCATATTCTCAAGCGAAGGCAACCTTATATTGAATTAGGTCCGAATTTTTACGAAGAGAAAAGGCGCAATATGGTCATCCGGCAGTCTTTGAAGAAGCTTGAGTCTTTAGGGTTGAAGGTTACGGTCGAAGCGGTAGCGTCTTAACTTTTTAGGCGTTTTGTTATTACGCACATTAAGCTCAGGATTTATCCCATATTTTTACATTATGTATGGGCTTAGTTTTTTTTTGCCTTTTTGGGGATCATTATTTTCAGGATAGGTAAGCTAAAAACATGGATCGCACGAAAAGAACAGGTGTGGGACAGGGCCAGTTTCAATCCCTCATAGGTAAGCTAAAAACGTGGAAGCCCACGTTCGAGGAGATGGGCCTTGGCGAGTTTCAATCCCTCATAGGTAAGCTAAAAACTCTTCCAGGAGCTCCTTAACGAAGGCGGAAAACCTCGTTTCAATCCCTCATAGGTAAGCTAAAAACAGGAGAGATAAAAAACATACTAAATAATCTATTAGGGTTTCAATCCCTCATAGGTAAGCTAAAAACCCATATTATGCCTCCTTTTCTAATAAGACTTTTCCTAGTTTCAATCCCTCATAGGTAAGCTAAAAACGACATTTCTGGCTATGTGCCAGAGTGTCGGCCTTTTGTTTCAATCCCTCATAGGTAAGCTAAAAACGCCGCCTATGCGTGCGGTCGTAATGACAAACTGTATAAGTTTCAATCCCTCATAGGTAAGCTAAAAACCTCCCTAATAAAGTCGCAAATTTCAATTGCTTTTTCCTGTTTCAATCCCTCATAGGTAAGCTAAAAACCCGATCCGGATTTCCCTTTTGTCATTGTTCGATTGGTGTTTCAATCCCTCATAGGTAAGCTAAAAACTCACCGGGCAGATCCATGTTGTTGGCGATGGAGTAGAGTTTCAATCCCTCATAGGTAAGCTAAAAACATCTATAATTTTAGTCGAGGTAATTTCTATACGTAGCTTGTTTCAATCCCTCATAGGTAAGCTAAAAACTTTTGGTTTCCTGCCTGGCGAGGGACAATTGGATAGCCGTTTCAATCCCTCATAGGTAAGCTAAAAACCAGGACGGGCGTCACGCTGGTGTCGGTTGTCGAGAGCGGTTTCAATCCCTCATAGGTAAGCTAAAAACTTTGTTTGGTGGAGGCAGAAAAAAGACTACTGTTGAAGTTTCAATCCCTCATAGGTAAGCTAAAAACTCGGGTGTGGATACGGCAAAATTAAGAACCGGAAGATGTTTCAATCCCTCATAGGTAAGCTAAAAACAAACGGCACGAACCGGTTCCATCTGATGGGAGGGGCGTTTCAATCCCTCATAGGTAAGCTAAAAACTCAGCCTGGCATGAGCCACAGTCATAGGCTCATCCAAGTTTCAATCCCTCATAGGTAAGCTAAAAACAGGACCAATACGGCGCACTACTTCGGAGATTCTTGGCGCGTTTCAATCCCTCATAGGTAAGCTAAAAACATAGCAGCCAGCAAGGTTTTAGTGTTATAGATGGTCGTTTCAATCCCTCATAGGTAAGCTAAAAACATGAAGTATCCTTTGGTTAGCGGTGAATATTCTTGCCTGAGTTTCAATCCCTCATAGGTAAGCTAAAAACAATAAAGACAAGAATCTATGTAGGAGGGACAAGCCTAGTTTCAATCCCTCATAGGTAAGCTAAAAACCACGTCGTTGGCATTGTCCCCATAGCCTGAAGTATATGTTTCAATCCTCATAGGTAAGCTAAAAACTTATTTTCGATTTTTATTCTTGCGTGATGTGGCGTATGTTTCAATCCCTCATAGGTAAGCTAAAAACACAGAAGGCTATAACATAGGACGCGTATAAATTGTCTAGTTTCAATCCCTCATAGGTAAGCTAAAAACTTTTTTATTGCGTAGTTCTTTAAGCCTATCCTTAAGCAGTTTCAATCCCTCATAGGTAAGCTAAAAACTCGTAGTTTGTGGTCTCTGCTATGGCCCGGACTATGGTTTCAATCCCTCATAGGTAAGCTAAAAACCTATATACGGCGGAACAGTAAAACTGTGTACGATACCCGTTTCAATCCCTCATAGGTAAGCTAAAAACGAGAGAGAGGATAAACTGAGCCGGCAATTGTGGCAGTTTCAATCCCTCATAGGTAAGCTAAAAACGGAGTAGCTCCCGTTATATCAATGATTAAACAGGTAGAGTTTCAATCCCTCATAGGTAAGCTAAAAACTGAAAGGTGGTTTTTGCGTCTAATATGGAATATATTGTTTCAATCCCTCATAGGTAAGCTAAAAACAAGTTCATTTAATTTACACTCAATCTTTTTCTTTCGGGTTTCAATCCCTCATAGGTAAGCTAAAAACGAAGTTCGGGACCTCGAAACGGTAGACGGAGAACTAATGTTTCAATCCCTCATAGGTAAGCTAAAAACATAAAAAATGTGTCTTTGTCCGCACCGTAACTAAATGTTTCAATCCCTCATAGGTAAGCTAAAAACGGTGCCGTCCAGCACCCAGGAGCCGTCCAAGCTGGGTTTCAATCCCTCATAGGTAAGCTAAAAACGACGAGATATACGAGAAACACCTTACTAACACGGAATGTTTCAATCCCTCATAGGTAAGCTAAAAACGTAGCGGAGTGGACTGCGGATACGCAGCATCCAATGTTTCAATCCCTCATAGGTAAGCTAAAAACCCAGTATCGGTAACCTTCGATGAGATTGATCCGGATGCCGGTTTCAATCCCTCATAGGTAAGCTAAAAACTTTTGATATGGTGATAATAGACGAGCTTTCCAGTTTGTTTCAATCCCTCATAGGTAAGCTAAAAACTGATCACTGCCGCTTTTGCAGGGCTCGATATACCTGGTTTCAATCCCTCATAGGTAAGCTAAAAACATTCGACTGAAGTATATTCCGGTTGCTACGGACGGGGTTTCAATCCCTCATAGGTAAGCTAAAAACTCTTCAGTATTTTTTATTTTACGCCATGGAAGATCCCCGTTTCAATCCCTCATAGGTAAGCTAAAAACCCGTTAAAATGAGAAATAATTTAAGCTTTTGGCTGGAAAAATATTTTATTAATTTTCTATAATTAATTCGACACAGAATAAAAAAATCCTCTTCATCCTAGAGAAATTGCGAATTTAATGGCACTTTGTTTTTGTCGTCGATCTCCGGGGGTTTTTGCACTATTGGAGGTCGACGACAAAAATCAATAGCGACAGCACCGCGTCAAAAAATTACAATTTTCTCCCGCAGTCGTGATATAATCTAAATTAACTGGGTAGATTGCCTTACCTATGAAAAAGGTTGAAAGTTTTGACCTCGGCCACACTAAGGTAAGCTCCTTACGTAAGATTGGTAAAAAGAGTCTTGGAAAAGAGTATATCTTCGGTTGATTTTACGGATTTTCGGCTGTAAACCTATCTTTTAATAAAGGTAATACATAAATAAAATTATGAGTGATAACACACTTTAAAGAGGAGTTGAAATACAAATATGGCAAGGCTTGCGGATCTTTTTTCACCGAAAGATATGACTGTGGGAACGCCATGGAAACGAATTGTTGAATTTTCAATTCCGATGTTGATCGGCAACATCGCTCAACAGCTTTATAATACTGTAGACTCCATCGTGATCGGCAGATATGTGGGCGATAATGCTTTGGCTGCTGTCGGCAGCGCTTTCCCGGTGCTTAACTTTTTACTTGTACTTTTCGTGGCTGTGGCTAGCGGAGCGAGTATAATGGTCGCCCAGTATTTCGGTGCAAAGGACCGGGAAAGGCTTTCCCGATCTATTGGTGTATGCATAACGCTCACGGCTATAGTATCGACGTTAATCATGGTAATATCACCGTTTGCCATTCGTCCGATGCTAGTGTTCATCAACACGCCGGAATCAATTTTAGATTGGTGCGAAGACTATCTTTTGATATTATTAGTAGGCAACTGGGGGTTTTCATATTTTAATATACTCTCGGGAATTTTGCGCGGGCTTGGAGATTCATTTTCCGCGCTGGTATTTTTGCTCATTTCTACCGCTCTTAATGTGGTTTTAGACATATGGTTTGTCGCGGGTTTAAATATGGGAGTACCCGGGGTAGCATTGGCAACTGTAATTGCCCAGACGGTTTCGGCAGTCCTTTGTATAATTAAACTTAAAAAGATGGATGATTTATTTGATTTTAACTTAAATATGATGAAACCTATAAAAGAATATGTGCTACAGCTTTTAAGATTGGGGCTGCCATCAGGTTTGACTCAGGTCATATTCTCGCTTGCGATGATAACCGTACAATCGCTCACAAATACCTTCGGGGAAATGATCATCGCATGTAATGTTATCGTGATGCGGGTAGACGGGTTTGCTATGATGCCAAATTTCACTTTTGGCATAACCATGACCACATTTGCAGGACAAAATGTTGGGGCAAAAAAGATGAAAAGAGTAGAACTGGGAACACGTCAAGGTTTGGCGATAGCAGTGGGAGTTTCAACGGTCATAACAATAATCATCTTGATTTTTGGCAGATACCTTATGAATATTTTTACCGATACAGCTGAGCTCGTTGATTTAAGCATGCGAATGATGCGCATTCTTGCCGTGGGGTATATTGCGATGGCGGTGACACAGGTTCTTTCAGGAGTCATGCGCGGTGCAGGAGATACTGTGACTCCTATGTGGCTTTCATTGATAACTACAATTTTCCTGCGGGTACCCATTGCTTATGGTATTGCCTATCTCACGCGGAGTGCAGAATACCCTAACGGTAGGCCGGAGTCAATATTCGTTTCCCTTTTAATCGCCTGGGTATTTGGAGCTATAATAACCGTCATTTTCTTCAAAAAAGGCAATTGGAAGGAAAAAGCACTCCTAAAGGATGTACGATAGGACAGAAAATTGCTTAAAAGCGCCCCATGGGTGTTAATGCCCATGCGGGCTTATTTTTTACCTTATTCGGGTTACTATTTTCGGTATATGCAGGCTAAAAAGAGCAAAAGGCGATGACTATGAGGAATACATAGATTACTACAATACAAAAAGATACCAGAAACGTTTAAAATGCATGACGCCAATGGAGTATCGCAACTATCCTGCCGGTATACAGCATAAAGAAAGCACCAACCATTTTTGATTGGTGCCTTACGCAGAATTTTAATTATTTCCACTGTCTACCTGACAGGGGGACTTCACGCATAACCTAAAAGCGGTTTTTTGCTAAGCACTCTTTGGCTAGTTCAGGCAATTATTTTCTATTTCAACCGGAACTATCTTATATATTGATTCTTTAAAGTTCTGCCAAGAGCGTCGGCGCCCAATATGGCGTTATATACATCCTCCGGCGTCACTTTAAAAGGCATGTTGTGGATGGTTTCGCCTTCGGCGCAGGAGGCTTCCGCGACCTTTCTTATATCCGCCTCTTTTACTTCCTTGATTCCCAGGTCCTCCAGAGTGACGGGGAGCCCTACATCCAGGCAAAAACCAACCACTTCTTCCAGTTCTTCCATCGGGCTGTTTTCGAGCACCAGCTGCACAATGGTGCCAAATGCTACTTTTTCGCCGTGATACATGTGGTGGCACTCTTCGAGAACCGTAAAACCGTTATGGATGGCATGGGCGGCAGCAAGTCCCCCGCTCTCGAAACCTATGCCGCTCAGGTAGGTATTTGCCTCCACAATGTTTTCGACAGCCAAAGTGCACGCGTTGTTCTCCACGGCCAGCTTCGCCTTCAAGCCATCCTCCAGCAAAGTCCTGTAGCACAGTTCAGCGAGGGCCATCGCAGCTTTGGTGCTTTTACCGCCGGCCAGAGTTGTAGCGTTGGACCTGAAGCACGCCCTTGCCTCAAAGTATGTGGCGAGAGCATCACCCATTCCGGCTGCCAGCAACCTAGCCGGAGCTTTGACTATAAATCCCGTATCCACCATAACCACGTCGGGATTTCGCGGCAGGATCAGATACTTACTGAATACGCCTTCGTCAGTATATATTACCGAAAGCGCACTGCACGGGGCGTCCGTGGACGCTACTGTTGGAACTACCACAACCGGCAGCTTGAGAAAATAGGCTATGGCTTTAGCGGTATCAAGAACTTTTCCGCCTCCGATTCCCACTATAACCTGGGAATTATTTTTTTCGGCGAGACCTTTAAGCCTTTCAATTTCATTTTCGGAACATTCACCATTAAAGGGTTCAAATACCAGTTCCACTTTCTCCCCGGCAAAACTTTCCTCTATCACGGGCTTTGTCCTTTTAATGCCATTTTCGCTGGCGATTATGAAAAATGAGCGGCCCAGTTTCATGGTATGTTCCTTAATATCTTTCAAAACCCCGTTTCCCTGAACGTATTTACCGGGACCTATAATTGCTCTTGTCACGGTAAATCTCCCCCCCAAATATTTTATCAAGATAACCCCAGGAACAGGTATTCTCATCGCATCCTCTTCGACAGAATGTTCATCATTATATCGCGGTCACTTCCCACCCCCTAATCTCTGCGGGTATAAGAGCCAAAATATTCGTTTTTCACAATATATTTCTATATTGTGAATCCTTTTAACCCTGTTATAGATAAGTGCGAGGCCTCAGTTTCAATCCCTTATAAGTCATAAAAAAATTTACGTTGAAAATAATGCATCGAATTTCTTTTAAACAATTTCGACACCAAACTTCAGAAATCCTTCAAAAAACGATTTTAATTTTAATTTTGAGTATAATCGTCGATCCCTGGAGTTTTTGCACTACCGAAGGTCGACAACAAATTTTCGTTTCCGCACCTCTTTTCATACCGATATGCTCAATCGCTTAATATAATTTCCCCCATAAAAAGGGTTATATAAAATTTAGTAGAAATATATTTACTAAAATATTACGTTAAAGGTGGGGGTTTTTATGAAAAAGAACGTTCTCGGCATGACGGGCATAGAAGTTACAGAGCTTTGTTTTGGAGCCCTTCCCATGGGGCCCCTTCAAAAAAACTTGGACCTTGACTCATGCGTTGAAGTTACGGCATACGCGTTAAAAAAAGGCATTAACTTCATCGATACGGCCCAGATGTACAAAACCTACGAACCCATAAGGGAAGCAATAAAACTGACGGGGATAAATCCCGTAATTTCCACAAAATCCACGGCATCGACTTACAGCGATATGGAAAAAGCCATCGACGAGGCATTGAGAGCCCTCGACAGAAACTACATTGATATTTTCTTCATGCATGCCGCAAGGGTGGGAGAAGATGTCTTTGACGTAAGAAAAGAAGCCTTAAAGTGCCTTCTTGACTATAAGAGCAAAGGATACATAAAGGCGGTCGGCATTTCCACCCACAATGTAAAAGTCGTCGAGCTTGCTTCACAGAGGGACGATATAGATGTGGTATTCCCAATCATAAATTACAAAGGTGTGGGAATACTTGGCGGAAGTGTAGAAGACATGAAAAAAGCTATCGAAGTATCAAGCAGCAGGGGAAAAGGCGTCCTCCTTATGAAGGTCCTCGGCGGAGGGGTCCTGCTAAATGAGTACAAAAAATCCATGGACTTTGCAAGGAATCTAAAAGGCTACCACTCTATCGCGGTCGGCATGGTGAGCAAGGAAGAAGTGGATTTTAACGTAAATTACTTTAACGGAATCTATGACGAGGAAAAATCACCGGTGCTTGGGAAAAACCAAAAGAACTTTATCGTCGTAGACTCCCTCTGCAAAGGATGTAAGACATGCCTTTCAGCGTGCCCCAATTACGCGATGGAATTCGCTGAAGAAAGAAATAAAGCTTATATAAATAGGGAAAAATGCCTCACCTGCGGTTACTGCACGGCTTCATGCCCCGAGTTTGCCATAAGAGTGATATAAGGAAATTTTGTAATACCAACAAGATCTTTTCTCCGACACTGACGAATCCGCAACCTTCAGCTTGGGAAACCGTTCTTTCTTTTCTTATGCCTTTAATAGTAAGAAATGAAAAAATGTACTCCTTAAAGAGCAAAAGCCCGCTTCTTATGCGGGCTATTCTATATCTATTTGCAAAAGATCTACTGAGGTAGACTTTCAATTTTTTAATTAATAGAGCATTCACCAAATCTCCGGGGTAAATAATTGTCGATATTCGTTTAAAAGGTACTGGTCGGTCATACCGGCTATATGCTCTACTATAGTCCGAACAAAAATAGGATCATTTTTTATCTTATCTTTAAACTTTTCAAGATTTGAGCGTTTGAGTTCCTCGCTCTCTGAAGCCCCTTTCGCGTCATTATATTTGCGGTAAACATAATCGGGCATACGTGATGGATGATCATAATAAGCTTTAAATATACTTTGTATGTACAGGCGTGCTTTGATATCTCCCCGCGAGACTTCGTACGATGCATAAACAGTTTCTCTAAGTAGCTTTTGCAGATTTTCAACTTGCTTGGCCACGTCAGCACTAAAATCAACAATTTTAGTGCTGAAGGGCTGTTTAACAGGATCAACCTCCCCACACTCGAGAATACATTTTTTTATACGCTCTTCAGTTGCAGAAATTAAATCTTCCATTAACAGGTTAATTAAATGCCTGATGAGCCTGCTTCTTAGATTGGTTTCATCATAAAATCGCTCCTGCCTAGCTCTTTCTAGAGCTTTACTAAAGATCTCAATTTCACACCAGGGTGAAGCCTCTTCACTAAAGTCACGAACTATGCCGGCCCGTCCCGCATCTTCCAGATCGTGCGTAACTTGTGCAAGTTCATCACAAACAGCAACGATTTGTCCCTCAAGGAAGCTGGGTACACCAACTTCTAGCCGTAGTTTACTCATATCAATTGTTGGATCATGGACTTGCAGACCATCTTTTTTATCATTTAAACCGGTATGCTTTAAAATTCCCTCACGCGTCCAATGGGTAAGATTGAGACCAGGAAACTCGGCATAAGCACGTTCAAAATAATCCACTATTTTAAGGCTATTTATATTGTGCTTAAATCCGCCAATATCACAAGTCCATAGTTTTGTTCTACCACGTAAAATATCGTTTAATTCTTCTTCAGCTGCATGCCCAAAAGGTGGGTGACCAAGATCGTGTCCAAGGGCTATAGCTTCAGCCAGGTCTTCATTAAGGCGCAAAGCCCTCGCAACTGAACGGGAAAGTTGAGCTACCTCTAGTGTGTGGCTTAAACGGGTACGAATATGATCATTCCGGGAAACGGTAAAGACTTGAGTTTTACCTTTTAAGCGACGAAATGCCCTTGAATGAATAATTCTGTCTCTATCATGTTGAAAAGGATTCCGATTATCATTGGGATCGTACTTTTCTGGATATAACCTTGCTTCTTTCCCATATTTATGTTTCACGGCATAATTAGCTAACTGATTATCTAGAAATTCTATCAACTCATCACCACGCAAGACTACCCCGTCTCCATAATTCGACATACCTCCTTCTAATTATAATTTTAGTAAAACTAAAATTTATGGTATCAAGCCCTATAGTTTTCTTATATTCCACAGAAATTAAAATTAATGTTCCTAATTCATAACTTCATTAAGTGTAATTTTGCATATACCATTCGTACGTGGAGCGAATCCCATCTTCCAGACGAATTCGCGGCCTCCAGCCTAAATTGAATAACTTGCTAACATCAAGCAGCTTACGCGGAGTTCCATCAGGTTTGCTTGTATCAAATACGATTTCGCCTTTATACCCTACTATCTCCTTAATCAAATTAGCAAGCTCCGCGATAGTCAGGTCTTTGCCAACCCCAATGTTTATAATTTCAGAAGAATCGTAATTATTCATCAGAAACAGGCAAGCATCGGCCAGGTCATCCACGTGTAGAAACTCACGGCGCGGGGTGCCCGAACCCCAGACAACGACGTGCGGCGCCCCGGCGACTTTTGCCTCATGGAACTTACGGATCAAAGCCGGCAGAACGTGCGAGGTTTCAAGGTCAAAGTTGTCCCCCGGGCCGTAAAGGTTGGTCGGCATCACGCTGATAAAATTTGTACCGTACTGCTTGTTATAGGCCTGGCACATCTTTATACCCACTATTTTGGCTATGGCGTAAGGCTCGTTGGTTGGCTCCAGGGCACCGGTAAGGAGGTGCTCTTCCTTTATCGGCTGCGGTGCAAATTTAGGATAAATACAGGAAGAACCAAGGAAGAGAAGCTTTTTAACCCCGTAACGATAAGCTGCATCAATAATGTTGGTCTGGATTAGTAAGTTTTCGCGAATAAAAACGGCTGGATAAGTGCTGTTAGCGAGAATCCCACCTACCTTAGCTGCAGCCAGGAAAACGTATTCTGGCCGCTCAGTCTCGAAAAATCGGTATACTTCCTGCTGATTCGTAAGGTCTAACTCCTGATGAGTCCGGGTAACTATATTCGAATAACCTTCTGCCTGAAGCTTTCTTAAAATAGCTGAACCTACCAGTCCCTTGTGCCCTGCCACGTAAACTTTGGCTCCTTTATGCATTAGCACTTGCCACACCCCTTAGTGCAACTGCATAACCCGCGTCCTTCAATGTCTTTTCTTGATGCGCAAGTAAAAGGTCATGTTCCACCATCATTTTTACAAGGTCCTTAAATGTAACCTTAGGCTTCCAACCAAGCTTCTGTCGGGCTTTAGTAGAATCTCCTAGGAGAAACTCAACTTCTGTCGGGCGAAAATAGCGGGGATCGATTTCTACGTACTGCCGCCAATCCAATCCCAATAGACCGAAGGCTTCTTCCAAAAATTCGCGTACTGAGTGAGATTCCCCCGTAGCAATCACGTAATCATCCGGTTCATTCTGCTGGAGCATAAGCCACATCGCTTCCACATAGTCTCCCGCATATCCCCAGTCCCTTTTAGCATCAAGATTCCCTAGGTAGAGCTTATCCTGCAAACCTAGCTTGATCCTGGTGGCCGCTCGGGTGATCTTACGGGTAACGAAGGTTTCACCCCTCCGTGGCGACTCATGGTTAAACAGAATGCCGTTGCAGATGAACATGCCATAGGCCTCGCGGTAGTTCACAGCGTACCAATAGGCTGCCACCTTAGATACAGCGTAAGGGCTGCGGGGATAAAAAGGTGTTTTTTCATTTTGAGGTGGAGGAGAGGCCCCGAACATTTCCGAAGAACCGGCCTGGTAGAACCGTACTTCTCGCCCGGAGACCTTAATGTAATCTCTGAGGGCCTCCAGTAAGCGCAATGTTCCCGTTGCCACTACGTCCGCAGTGTACTCGGGCTGCTCGAAAGAAACTTTGACATGGGATTGGGCTGCCAGGTTATATACTTCGTCGGGCTGCACCTTCTCCAGAATACGCCGCAAGCCCGTGCCGTCAGTCAAATCGCCGTAATGGAGAAAAAGTCGCGCCTCCTGGTCATGGGGATCACGGTAAATGTGGTCGATGCGGTCGGTGTTGAATGTAGAGGCACGGCGTATGATACCGTGAACTTCATAGCCTTTATTCAATAAAAATTCAGTTAAGTATGAACCGTCCTGTCCTGTGATTCCAGTGATTAACGCTTTTTTCATCTTTTCCTAACCTCCCTCACTAAGGTAATGAGCTTGTCCTCAAAATCTTTTAGGATCCGCTCCTTATCTAAGTAACGCTCCGCATAAAGTCTTGCATTACGTCCCATTTGCTCCCGTAGGATTGCCGATTCTGCTAAAAGCTGCAAGGCATCTATAAACGCTTTTAAGTCTCCTGGAGGAGTAACTATACCTGCTTGGTAACTCGTAAGTACATCATGAAGAGCCGTGCCCGAGTCAGCTGTAGCCACTACAGGCCGCCCAGCTGCTAAAATATTAGTTAGCTTCGACGGCATAACTAAATCCGCAGCCTCGCTTTTCTGGACTACCAAATGCACGTCTGCTGCTGCTAACATTTCGGGAAGGCGCTCTAGAGGCTGCACTGGCAGAAATGTCACATTAGTTAGTTTCATCTCCTCCGCCATCTTCTCCAAACGTTGCTTTGCTACCCCAGCTCCCACTAGCACAAAGCGAAGCTGAGAATAATAACGTAGGTGTTCTGCTGCCTGGAGCACCAACTCCAATCCCTGTTTTTCTCCCATATTTCCCGCATACATGAATAAAATCTGATCCTCAGCCACTCGAAGTTCTTGACGAAAGGCGTTATTCCGTGGCATAGGACGAATAAAAGTAATGTCAGACCAATTAGGAAAAAGCCAGGTATTTTTTTCTGGAACACCTTTGGCAATAATTCGACGCCTCATAGCCTCTGTAATAGTGGAAACTCTAGTAGCGCGTCGTAACAAGAAATTCTCAACAGTATATAACACCTTGCTCAATTTGCCGTTTAGTAATCCCAGCCGCACTGCTACATCAACCTGAAGGTCCTGTATGTGAAATATCCAGGGCACACCTCTGAAAAGACGGTACAACCATGGGTAGACTCCCACCTGCATAGGTGGACAGATTGCAATTACGGCATCATAACTGTTGTTCTGCAATAAAAACAGTAACCAGTAACGCAGAGCCTTAAGAGAGAAGCTGGATTCCAAACGAATGCGTTCGATTGCTCCTATGCGTTCCGGTGAGGGTACAAAGTGAGGAACCCTCAACACTCGTACTCCTTCTATTATCTCTGTGTGAAACCCTTTGTCCTGGTAAGCAGGGTCAACTTCCCAAGACGGGTAGTGTGGCAGTCCTACTATTGCATCAACTTGGTGTCCCCGAGCCGCCAGCCATGCCGCCATCTCACCAGTGTACTTGCCGGTTCCGGTGGGCTCAGGAGTATAATTAATACCATATATCAATAACCTTAGACCCAAAGTACCGCTCATCTCCTCGAATATTCATTTAATTATCTATCCTAATAAGTTTAGTCACGTTTTAAAAAATAATGGTATCCAACGCCTTCGTAAAATGTAACCGTACTCCATTATCCTCGCCCCTTTGCCCGTGAAATAGCCAGTTGGTAGATATTCATCAGCATCTCATAATTTTTCTCAGCCGTGTACTTCGCCTCGTACTCCGCCCGAGCCTCTCGGCGCATCTCCATCAATTGACGAGTATGTGCCCAGGCCCACTCTACCTTTGCTGCCAAATCTTCTGAATCGCCAGCGCGGAAGTGGAAACCAGTGCGACCCGGATCGATCAGGTTCGACATGTTACCAATATTACTTGCGAGAACCGGGAGTCCTACGGCAAAAGCCTCGACAATAGTCATGGGGAAGCCCTCATGCGAAATCGATGGAAAGATTAGAAAACTGGCCTCTTTCATAAGGGCCAATACTTCTTCTCTTGATCTTCGCCCCAACCATTCCACACCTATTAGCCGTTGAGTCGCCTCGATTACTTTTCCGGCTAATGGTCCATCTCCTACTATTTTTAATGGCAATTTTCCTTCTAATCGCTCCCAAGCTACAAGTAAAGTATCCAGCCCCTTCTCCGGTGAAAGACGCCCAACAAAAAGAGTAAATCCTGCCTTCCCCTCACCAACCCCTGGATCGGGATAAACGAAATTAGGCTTCACAACAATTTTTTCTGCCGGAAAACCAGCTTTAATGAATTTCTGTCTAGCAAACTCGGTAAGGGCAACGTAGACATCCACCATACGTTTCCAGGTTCCTAAAACTCGATGAAACGTGAGCATGGTAGCAACTACACCTGAAGCTGCAATACTTCCCCGGTAACAGCGGCGTAGCACCCCCGGCCAGGGAACAAACCGACCCAGACAGTCCTCGCAAACATGTCCTGCACGAAAGAAAAGAGCGTTTGGACAAAGCAGCCGGTAATTGTGCAGGGTTTGTACCACTGGTATATTCTCAGATTTTGCTGCATAATAAGCAGATGGAGAAATAAGAGGAAAGGTGTTATGGAAGTGAGCCACCTGTACACTGTGTTTACTTATAAGGTATCGCAAATCCCAGTAGCTTTTTTGATTCCAGAGAGTATTTCGAATCATACCAGCAGCGCTAAATTTCTCCAATTGGGCGTTATTAGCGGTATAAAAAAACACATTGTGACCCTGATCCGAAAGGAGCATCTTTTCGGAGAAAAATACTGAATCTTCACCACCCGGCTGTCTGTAGTGGTTATGGACCAAGAGTATATTCAATTAGTTCTACCTCCAAAATCGTTGTTCACCGCTTACAATTAATCTTTGTTACTAACAGCATGAATAATATATTTGGAATTAGGTAAGCAAATGTAGACATTAAATCGCCTCTAAGGAAAAAAATCTGATATGGTGCAAAAAAGGGAACAAATATATCGAGAAAGGAAGCACCATTTTGCTGGCTTAGATATTGGTGTTCTATATTCTTAGTAAGGATGCCATACACTGTAAAAATAATTATTACAGCTATAAATCCTCCATTTAGATAAGCCTCTGCCCACAATGGGCAAGACAGATTAGTATAGTAATACCCTGAGTTAAGTGCAATAAACTCACCTGAACCCAAAGGCTTGTTTGGCCACAGATTTCGAGGTATAGCAAAAAATATCACCCCGAGCAATTGTTTTCCCCATGTTATTCCCTTCTTAGATACATATGCCACGGTATTTGAGAGTTGTTGAAATGCATCATAATCGCCATTACCCACTAGATGTTCATAAATGGGTAGAAATTCAAGAGATTTTAGAGAAACATCAGCTCTATTTCTAAACAAATCCGCATAGGGGAATATGATGAGCAGAAAAGTAATCATCATAAGTGTCCACAATGGGAACGAGGTTTTCTCATTCCATTTTAAACCAATAAACAATAAACTAATTACAACGAATCCAAATCTATAACGTGCTGTTGAAATAGGATTGTTGATATATAGATTTAACACAATTAACACAATAAGAAATATAAATTTAAGTATGTTTTTTTTAGTGAGATAATTATTCGTTCTACGGATCCAGATAACAAAAACTGATTGTAAAGATACAAAAATAATAGCTCTTAACAAATTATCTAACAGCAGCAGCTGTGACTTCGAGTATAATTCATTTAGATAAGCGTTTCTGACTGCCCGTGCAAGTAGAAAAATATCGAATCCACCGAAAAAGGCCACAATAATAACTGCTGCAGTAACAATTGATATAGGTGCAAACAATAATATTTTGCGTTCATCCAATATTAGTTTTGGCGTATAATTTGTATTGTTTGTTTTAATAAGGTGACCAGCCAGAAACATTCCAACGTCATAAAAAAGCAAACCGGTAATGGAAATGATTAGAGCATAAGTAACATGGTATTCGGAGGTTGTTATAGGCCATGGCATTCTCCCCACACTTACCTGAAATAATGGTGAAATGCCAAGCCAGATATATACGAAAACCCAAAAAGTCATGCTCAATAAACGCTTTAGCCCCTTAGCACTAAGTATAGCCAACCGCGCACTGCTATACCAAATAATGAATAAAGTTAATATTCCATTAGAATTTATTCGGAATTCAGAAATATTTATTATAAAGCTTAATGGAAGAATTATTGCCAATAAATTAAACACAAAAATTAACCAAAATATTTTTGTGTAACAAAAATATTTTTGATTATTGCTAACTCTTTTGTTCATGTTTGACGTGCTCCTGTGTAAAACTTAGATAACTTTTGACATTTACTAATTAAATAACGCAATTCTTGCATAAAATGCATGGCTCGCTGAATGTAAACTATTATGTCGGGCTTATACCAAAACCACCTAGTTCAAGAGAGTTAAGGAAGTTTTTTTACCATGACCATGTGATGCATGTTTATGTTAGTATTTGTATATGTATGCAAGTATTTATAAGATAAAAATCTTTCATTAAATTAACAATAATACCATAAATAACGATATTTTACTCTCAACATAACACAAATTTTCCGCCACTTTTATGCCAGTTTAATTTTCCAATTCTTTTTATCAGCCTAATTTAACTCTATAAACGAAAAAGCATGATGACTTTTTCTTTTTTCGATAGGAGGAAGTTTCATAAAATCACCGTAAATCTTACTTAAATATGCAACTGGATCCTCAATGCTACTAAAATTATATCCTTCGAATTCAATTTTTTTCTTTTCTCCAACATATTTTCTTGGAATAAATTCTTTCGAACCCCATGCTCCAAGATAGTTGCACACAATATCGGAATTGTAATAATCATATTTTCTAAGAAGGTTCTCTAATCTTTTGTGGATATTTTGTATAGTTATCTTCTTTGAAAACAACTTAAAAATAAGTTTAACGAGGTCCATAATTTTTTTCTTTAAAACTCCTTTTAAACCACGATCTTTAATTATTTTATCGTTACAATAGTAATATTGAATTATAACTCTGTAGAACTTGATTCGTGAATAATGTATTCTCCTTAATAGCCAGTTTTTTGGGGAACCATCAAAAGGTGCATCTAGAAGGGGTTGACTTACCAATGCTGTGATAAAAAGCGGCATAATCATTATCGCAAATTTCTTCCTTGCACGAGCAGGAGCGGATAACACACTAACAATATAAACACCAATAGCGAGAATAAACCCAATGATTCCTATTTGTTCGGTAGCTGCCACAAGGTTAATGCCGGCGTTAGACCTGTTAACTCCATAAAGGCCAATTCCAAAGGGCTTCTCCAAGCCAGCAACAAAACCCTGAATCATGTTGTCTACTCGATCCGAAATTGATGTCTCGTGTGTTAGGAGTTTATCACTAAATCCGAAACCCGGAAAATGCAAGAATGCGATCGCTCCCACAATAATTAAAAGAACACCCATAAATGCACTAGTGAATCGGCTAAAGAGGATTAGCCGAAATTTCCAGTATTTTCTTCTATTATTACTTATAAATAAATGCCATAAGCCAAGAGTTATAGGTGTTAAGAACAAGGTCGCAGTTGAAAATGTAAATACCAATTGCATCAATAGTCCGAGTATCACCCAGAATTTTTCTTTGAAATTAAGTGCCCGAACGAGCATAAAGTTAGCAAATGCTTGAAGGATCCCTGGTTCTCTAAATACACCTTGATCTCTTAGAAGAACAAAGTCTCCAAATGTATATCTCCCGTACCTTATAGTAAATGGAAAGTATATTTGACCAGCTGCACGGTATGAAGGTGTTACTATTTGTCCGAAATATAAATTATTCAGCGGGTAGAAAAAACTAACAACAAAAGTTATCAACGAAGAGTATCCAAGGATTGCCATTATCCTTCCAAACCATCGAAAGAACAAGTAATTTCTTTCACCTCTCGCTAATATTAAAGCAACAGCCCACACAGTGATAAAGTTAAGAATAAAAGCTTTGACCGCGAAAACGAAATTTGATGATATAAAAAGCAAAGCAGTAATCAGCATATAAAACCACAAAAACGAAAACCAAAACAAAAACGGCAAATACTTTTTGATCCTACCTGGTATAACAAATCTATGTTTTATAAGGTCAAGTATCAAGATTGCAGTAATGATCCCTAATCCATATTCAGAATACATTTCTCCAAATATTGACGGTCTAAGCATGAGAACACCGCCTATCGTCAAGGCTAATATTATAAACTCATACACCTAATTTTCCCCCAACACACCTAGCGTAATTTTAGCAAAATTGTTCTGACAAAAATAAACAACTCACAATACAGTGCGCGTAACGTTTGGGCGAATGCATCATCCCCCACTTTGAAATTTCTTTGCTGCGCCTAAGATGAGCATTGCTTAGTGACATATTGAGGGATCTAATAAAATCTTCCTCATCGATGGGATTAAAGGCAATGCCGACCTCTACCGGTGCCCTTTCGACAAGATCAAATGTTGCACCTGCGTACCTCGAGGCTAAAACCCATAACCCTGCCGCCAGAGCCTCATTGACTACTAACCCCCAAACCTCAATCAAAGACGGCATAACCAACACATCCGCCCAAGCATAATAGCGTGCCGTTTCTTCCAGTGTTCGCGTACTTCCAGCAAAGATAATGTTGTCCATGCCATTATCCTTCGCAAACATTTTCAGTTCATCTTCAAGAGGGCCATAGCCCACTATAATAAGTTCAGCTCTCTCCTTTGGTAAAGCACGAAAAGCACGAAGAAGCTGCCTTACTCCTTTACGCTCGATTAATTGCCCCACATACAGAAATCGGGTGCGTTTATCTATCCGCGGGCCCATTTCAACCCGATATGACTCTACAAGGCCCGCCACTCTCTCCACATCAACTGTATTCGTCCCCGTCACGATGCGTTCTATGGGAATACCCATATTGATCAAGTATTCCGTGGCTCTTGTACCATAGGTAATATAGGCATCTGCGAGCCGCAAGATGTGCTTGCGCACCCAAGCCACTGGCCCGCGGCGGGAACGGCTGCTGAGAGCATGGCTACCCCACCAGATTACTAATCGAACTCTATGCAGCTTAGCATAGGCAATGGCCATAAGGTAACTGGGTGTCTCATACCCTGATACAATAAGGTGCGTAGGACGGTATTCATTGAGTTCGCACCATAGCGTAGGATTCAAGTAAATAGCCCAATCACGGCTGGGAACATACCATTGTTTACCAGGGAGAATACGGTATTCAAAAGCATAGCTACCGAGATCCTTTATTTTCCATATCCGGTTGGGTTCGTTTTCTGCACATAGAAAAATACGAAGATCTTCCACTTCCTTACCCAACGCATCCCAAACTGGAATGCGGTATGGAGAGGCTATATTCGTAACAAGGGCAACCCGCAAGGTTCTTAACCCCCTTTGGACAATAACTACCTACATAGCAGGTAAATGCTATTCTGAGCTTACATAGCTTTTCATGACGGCTTCAATAAAAGCATCGGGGCTATGATCTCGGCAAAACTCTGATTGAAGAGTGCAAATCTGTTTCTCCTCCAAAACTCGAAGTGCTTGAGCCATCCCACAGATGTCTTCTGGCGGAAATAGAACTCCCAACCTATATTGCTCTACAGTTTCCGCTAACACTGGAACACTTGCTGCTGCCACGGGAATTCCTAGAGAAGCTGCAAGCGTAAGAGGTCCGCTTTGTCCACTAAAGATAGAACGATACGGTAGCAGAACAACATCCGCTGCCAAGAAAAAATCATTAATAATTTCTTCGGGGATATACTGAAGGTGAAGATGTAACCGTTCACGGACTCCATGTCGACGAGCTAGTTCCAGCAAAGTAACTTCATCAAAGCTTTCTGATTTTCCCGCCACGAGTAAGTGCCAATACGTATCCAAATGCATCAGCGCTTTAACCGCTAAGTCTACTCCCTTATCGTAACGAGTACCTCCAAAGACCAACACCAGTCTCGAACCTTTAGGCAGCCCAAGACTTTCTCGCAACAAACGTGCTCTTAGACGTGACTCACTTGAATCGTGAGGCTCAACCGGATAAGGCACAAAATCAAATGTACGGTGCCCCACCCTCTCAGCTAATGACTTCTGTAACCAGCGAGAATGCACTATAATACGAAAACCCCGAGCAGCCAACCGACGCAAAGCCCTCACTTCGAAAGCAGCTCGCACCCTTTGTAAAGGACGTGACAAAAACTCAGGAAGCATATAGCCCCAGTGTAATGTGGCCCTATACTGCATCCCTAAGACCCCGCTCATTGCCAGCACCAACGCAAAACGGTCTAGATAAAGGAAGTGAATAATGTCTGGTTTCATTTTTTGGGCAAAATTTACGGCAACTTGCATGTAATGAAATTTTTGCCACTCTCGGATGATTGCCTCACCTTTACCCTGTAACTCTAAGGGTACCCCTTCAATTATCAAATTCCCAAGCCCCTTGAGCAACTGAGGGTCACCAATGGCCACTACTTCGCTTCCTCTATTCCGTAACCCTTTAGCCAAAATTCGAGCATAGCTCACATGGTGCCCTGTAGAAAACGGATCAATCAACACAACCCTTCTCATTATCCAGCACCTCTTTGAACAAGGACAGATATTGCTCAGCAGTACGCTGAAAGCTGTATGAGCTCAAATCGCGTACGTGTCGCATTTTTTCAGCCAAAGCCAACTGGATCCGATCACCAAACTCTGGAGTATTCTCAGGACTAACCAACCACACACCCGGGTATTTTTCAGCAAACGCAAAAGCCGGAATATCCGACGCGATTACTGGAATCCCAGAGGCCAGTGCCTCGAGAAACGCAATACTGGAAGCCTCCCGCACCGAAGGCATTAACAGTAAATCAGACACCGCAAGAAACAATTCTAAATTAGATTGCCCACCCCAAAAACGAACTCTCTCTGCTATCTCGAACGATCTTACCTTATCTAAAAGAGCGTTGTAGTAGCTTTTATCTTCAATCGGGCCAATAAACCAAAGTTCCACATTTGGATTTTCCCGCATTATGGGTATAATTGCTGCCAGGCTGAGGTGCTGTTGTTTTACCGGAGTAATACGCCCTACTTGCAGAACGATCTGAGTATGACCAGCTAGTCCAAAATATTCACGATGTTTTGCACGGTTTTGGGCGGCAAGGATAAAGCGATTTATGTGGATTCCATTTGGTATAATTTTTATATGAGCTTTTGGAAACCTTCGAATATAGTACCGAGCACTTTCATCAGAAACAGCAACCACTCTAGCAGACTTCCACCTTAGAATGTATTCAGGTAACCTTAGCCGCCAGTCTCGGTAGTCATCAACCGCGTGTAACACGGAGATAACTTTTGGCATTTGCCGATTAAATAGCGCGATTCTTGTATAAAGTGCCGGAATTGCTGAATGTGCAACTATTATGTCTGGTCTAAACTGAGCTAACCAGTTCCATAGTGCAAGCAAACGCGAAGTCTTTTTTAAAGGGCTTACAGGTAAAAAACATTTGACGCCTGAAATTGACAGATTCTCTATTATTGGCATAAAGTCATCTTCTGGTGGATTAAAAGCTGCTATCCCGACTGCAATACCTTGAGAACTATGGGTAACGGCTAAGTCTTTAACTAGTATTTCTGCTCCTGAAAATCTTGGTTTTAATACTATATGGAGAACTTTCACTACTTACCTCCTCACAGTATATATAAAAATTTACAATACCTTACTTTTATTACTTAACGATATACATAATCCAAATTACTTTCACATGTGCCAGATACCAAGGTTACATTTCACACTCTAAGAAGAACTAGTCAATTATGCATTGTTTATTTTAAATTTAAGCCCCGAAGGTATGTTGCTTAAGATTTATAGCCGAGTATCCTGCGCGCATTACTTATATCTACAAGAGTTTGCTGTAAGTCTCCTGGCTTGACAGGAACGAACTGTAATTATACCTGCATATCTATCTATCTTAGAAAACTAAGCCGCTTGATAGCAACACTGACAGAGGAGGAAAATCTCTATCGGATATTTGCTCATAAAATAAAGTAGTTAGTTTATTGCTAATCGAGATATTCTTTTTATTGGTAGTTGACGTGTAAAAGGAGCAAAATTATCCACCACTGTAAAGTGCTTATCTTTTGCTAGAAGCTGTTTCCACCAGATGAATTCCAATTAAAACCGACCACTCGTAACCAGTGCATGTTTCATCTCCCCACTCCCATATAGATGAACCCCGCCTGGCGAGCCTGTTCTGGGTCAAAAAAGTTGCGTCCGTCTATAAGAACTGGCTGGTTCATCCGCTTTGCAAGAAGAGCTAGATTTAATTGCCGGTATGTTTCCCACTCCGTAGCCAGAATTATGGCATCACATCCTTCAGCCAGGGTGTAAGGATCTGCCGCATAATCAACCGGAAGCTCTTTCAAGACCAATCTGGCTTTGGGCATAGCAACAGGGTCGTGCACTTTTACATGTGCCCCACGCTCGATAAGAATTCGCACAAGATCCAGAGCTGGAGATTCCCGAATATCGTCTGTTCCCGGTTTGAATGCCAAGCCCAATATACCTATGATCCGGCCACGGAGGATTTTCAGCACACTCTGCAACTTTTCCACTATCAGAGTGCGCTGTCTAGTGTTGACAGCTCGAGCCGCTTCAATAATGGGCATGGTATAACCGTACTCAGCGGCAACCGCCAGTAAAGCAGCGGTGTCTTTTGGGAAACATGAACCTCCCCATCCCAGTCCGGCCTGCAAGAAACGGGGACCGATGCGGGGATCAAGGCCTATTCCCCGGGCTACTTCTTTTATATCCGCCCCAACTTTTTCGCAAAGCCCAGCAATTTCGTTAATAAAGCTAATTTTCAGAGCCAAAAAAGCATTGGCTGCATACTTTATCATTTCAGCGCTGGTTAAATCGGTTATAATCAAAGGAGGAAAAGAATATCCATCAGGGCGTGGTAATGATGACGGTGGAGCAAATGATTGCTCTAAAATTGGCCTATACAGGTTTCGTAAAGTTTCTATTGCCTCCGCCGTTTCTGCCCCTACGACAATGCGATCTGGGTACAGCATATCTTTTAATGCCATTCCCTGTCGTAAAAATTCAGGGTTGGAAGCAATGTGAACATTCGCTTTAACTCCCCGCTCTGCCAGCGTTTTAGTTATTATATGCATAACTCTTCTATTAGTCCCAATAGGCACAGTTGATTTTATAACTATTACGTAGGTCCCACCGGAGACCATTCCCATGGCCGCTTGACGTGCTGCTTCTTCAACATAGCAGAGGTCTGCTTCTCCGTTCTTTTTGGGAGGAGTGCCCACCGCAATCATTATTACATCTGAATCTGCAACCGCTCCAACAGTATCATTAGTAAAACTTAGCCTTTCCCTACTTTTATCCAGCAGTTCTTCTATTCCGGGTTCGAAAATAGGACTCTTACTCTCTTGCAGCAGCCTCAGTTTTTGGGGATCTTTTTCTATACCTACCACATGATGATCCAGGTAGGAAAAGGCTACTGCCGCAGCAAGACCTACGTAGCCGATTCCGATTATGGTAATGTGCATTTTTCTAATTAACACTCCCTACATGAAAGTTTTATAAAAATAACCAAGCTGAATGTATAAATAGCGCAACGGCTAAAGAATGGCGACAATATTCATTTATAAATCAATACGCCCCTCGCCTTGCAAGCACGACACCTACAGTGCGGATAAGTATTACGATATCAAGCCATAGTGACCAGTTGCGCACGTACCAGGATTCGAGGTTCAGACGGCCTTCAAAATCTATTTCGTTTCTCCCACTTATCTGCCAAAGACCGGTAATACCTGGACGGGCAAGTAATATGGTTTCCGCAAAATTATCCATGCGAAATCTTTCTCGCGGAAGATAGGGTCGTGGCCCAACTAGACTCATCTCGCCTTTAAGGACATTGAATATTTGCGGCAGTTCATCCAGGCTGAGCTTTCTCAGAAAACGCCCAACTCTGGTAACTCGAGGATCGTAACCTTTAAGCTTAGCGTATTTCTCCCATTCTTCTTTTGCCGCAGGGTTTGACGCTAAATATCGCTGCAGAATTTCCTCGTTGTTCAGGTACATCGTCCGAAACTTATAGCACTTAAACTCCTTACCCCAACGGCCGATCCTTTTGTGTGCAAAGATCACCGGGCCTGGCGAGTCAAGTTTTATAGCAAGAGCTATTATAGCCATAATAGGCGCACTTACCAGTAAAGCAATACTGCCCACTACCAGGTCAAAAGTGCGTTTGAGGACCATATTAACAGGATCTGATAGATTGTTACGTACACGGAAGCCCAGCATTTGCTCTTCGAAGAAGTAGTCTATTTCGGCGCTGCTTACCGGGACGCCGAGGAGGTCCGGAATTACAAGCACGGACGCGGCTTCCCGCTGCAGGCGGTTTACTAATTTCACCAGTTCCTGGGAGGGCATTCCAGGCGCAGCTACCACCAGGTGGCGCACCCCCAGGCGCTGCATTACTTCCTGAGCATCGCTAAAATTTCCCAGGACCTTTAGTATGGTGTCTTTTTTAATTGCAAAAGTTTTGTGCTTTTTGCCGGGATCGTCTTCCAAGAACCCGACTACTTCGTATCCCAGGTACGAATCGCTGCTGAAAATTTTCGCTACTAGTTCGCCCGTTTTACCCGCACCGAGAATCACCACTTTCCGGCGCCACAGGCCGAGCCGGGACAGAATAGTTTTCCCGGTATACCGGCAAAAAGGTAATATCAGAAGGCAGAATAAGTATGTAAGCGTTAATACCGTTCTCGATACTTCACTGCTCAATTTTGCCATGAAAATCACGGTAAAAACTACTAAAAAAGCTAGAGTAATCCCTTTTACCAGGCGCTGTAATTCCCGCCAGAAAGGGTACCGCGCAGTATATAAACCTTCAAATGCCAGAATACCGAGAACGATCCCCGTAAGCCACCAGAAGTTGTTTATGAGCCTGTCCGGAACCATGGAAGAATAGAGCGGGCTAAGCGCCGGTAAAGTTCGAATCCTGATAAGGAGAGCAAGCATAAAGCTGGTTGCAATCCCCAAAAAATCCATAGCCGCAAGTAAAGTTATTTCAAATGCCCCCCAGAAGGCGTGAGCCAGGTCAAGGGTCGGGGCTGGCCTCAAAGCAATTGCGGCTTCATTACTTTGAGTTACGATCTGTCGGCCGGTTTTTCTTATCTCCACCTGGCTGTTATTCATTTCTTTCACCTTCTCATAGCCCTATTCTCATATATTATGTTTTTTGTTAATTACGTAATCTTCTTCTTTTTTCGCTTATGATCACCCTCGCCATAATAATAATAGTAATAGTAGTATCCTCCACCCTTCTGTTGCTTGACCTTATTGAGCACTACCCCCAAAATCCTGGCATTTACCTTATCCAACTGCTGCTTTGCAGCAACGGCGGCTTCCCTTTCGGTTGAACCCTCTTCCACCACCAGGATTACTCCGTCAACCAAAGTCGATAGAATCGCCGCATCGGCCACACTGTTCACCGGGGGAGCGTCGATAAGGACCATATCATACAACGAAGCCACTTCGTCAAGAAAGTTCTTCATTTTAGCTGAACCCAATACTTCGGCCGGATTGGGAGGTACCGGTCCGCTTGTAATGACGTGGAGGTTTTCCACTTTTGTGGTATTTACCACCGTATCCAGCGGTAGATCTTCCGCAAGAAGGTTGGACAGGCCTTTATAATTTTCCAGCAAGAATAACTTGTAAAGTTTAGGCCTCCGAAGGTCGGCATCCACCAGGAGCACCCTGCTCCCGGCACTCGCAATCGAAACCGCCAGGTTTGCAATTACGGTGCTTTTCCCTTCCTGAGGGATGCTGCTGGTTACCACCACTTTCTTTAAAGGCCTATCTATACTTGAAAACTGCAGGTTTGTCCTGAGCACTCTGAATGCTTCCGAAACCACGGATTTCGGGTCATCCATTACGAATAATTGGGCATCCATTTCTTCCATTAAGCTACCTCTCCTTTTTCAATGTAAGGTATAGAGCCTATTACCGGCAGGCCCAGGTATTTTGCCACATCTTCCGGTGATTTGATTGAGGTATCAAAAGATTCCTGCAAAAAGGCGAAAAATACTCCCATCATGAGACCGAGAATAAGCGAAAGCGAAAGATTCAATACAGGCTTGGGTTGGACTTTTTGGTATATGGGGATGGCTTCATCGATCACCTGCACATTTTCCACGTTCATTATCCTTATGACTTGCCTTGAAAAGCTTTCAGAGACCGCGTTGGCTATGGTGGCCGCCATGACCGGATCGTGGTCCGATACCCTGATTTCTATTATTTCGGTATTTTTCACCAGGTTCACTTTAATACGGGATTTCAGCTTCTCGTAGGTGGTATTCAGATTAAGCCTCCGTAGTACTTCTTCCAGCGTTGAACGGCTTTTGGCGATTTCACCGTAAGTAGATACCAGTAGGCGGTTGGTCTGAAGCTCCTGATAAGTAATGGGTGCGCTCGAATCCTGGACCCTCTGAACGGGTTTTCCCACCATAATAGTCGTATAAGATTCGTAAACGGGTTTTTTAATCCAAAAGGTGTAGGTAGCAGCTGCCATTATGCAGATGGCAACTACAACGGTGATGAGCCTAAGTCTCTTCTTCAGGACACTGATAATTTCTCTCAGCGATATTTCTTCTTCGTAGATATTGATTTCTTCCACCGTTTCCTCCTCCGTTTCTTATTCGGTAAGGTGTTTGTACTTATGGTACAGCGACCGGATCTCCTGAATTTCTTCAGGGGTAAACCTACTGAAAGCAATTTTTTTAGCTTCCTCTTTTTCGCTTTCCGTCAATCCCCCCTTTAAAAGCCCTAGAAGGTATTTTATGTCATCACTGGTCAGCCTTCTGACTACCAGCCACAGTATCCGCCTCTTATCGGAAAAGCTTATATTCCCGGAAATTTCATCAATCGATATGTCCTCTATAGCCTTTCCTGCGGTAGTACCTAAAGGTTTTTCGGGTTTCTCGAATTTCGGCGGCGGTGTACCTCGGGATGTTTGTCCTTCTTCAGATCCGGTTTCGTGAACATCTACCTCCGGCGTCCTGGGTAAATCAGGGGATTTTATGTCAGTAGGAGGCTGAGCTTGTCCCCCGCTTTGGGACACCTCTCCGGGATGGTCCGGAAAGACTAGATCGAACGCTTCATTTACAAGAATGTGGTAGGCTGATATTATTAAGGCTAGGAATAATGCCAGAGTGATTATTATTGCTTTGTACGGTATTTTCCCTTTTTCTTTCCCCATCGTTATTCTCCTAATTTTAATAAGGCGGGGGCACTCCGGCGAGTACCCCCGGATATTATCAGTTGTTGTAAAGCCCGTATATGAGCTTTACTGCCTCGGCTCTGGTTGTGTGAGCCTGTGGCCTTACGGTACCGTCGGGATAGCCGCTGACGATGCCCATTTCAACCAGCAGCGCGACATGTTCTTTCGCGTAACCGGCTATCTCTGCCGCGTCCTTGAACGGGGCAAGCAGCGTGCCGGCATCTTTCGAGGGCTTTCGGGCAAGAGCCCTTCCTATGATCGCCATTATCTCCTGCCTGGTTATCTTAGCGTTGGGGTCAAATACCTTGCCTTCGACTCTACCGGTAATCAGGCCGTTGTCATAAGCCGTCTGTATGTAGTCGGCATACCAGGCGCCGGAGGCTACGTCCTCGAAGGAGCCTTTGTATTTGACAAGGTCCAGTTCAAGGGCGCCTACTACGAGCTTGGCAAATTCAGCTCTGGTCACATTGTCGTTGGGCACGAATTTGTCCGCTGTGCGGCCATCGACCACGTGTTTTGCCGCCATGGACTCAACGTAGTTCTTTGCCCAATGGGACTTAATGTCCCCGAAAGTCCTATCATATTCCAGGAGCACGTATGTGCTGAGGTGGGCTAGATTTGCCCTGATTTCACCGCTGGCTTTATCTACTTTGCCGCCTTTGAATTCGGCCCTGCCTTCTTTCTCGTTGAGGTAGTAGATCCCCAGTTTATCGATATTGGTGGTAAGGCCTTTTATTGAAAGGCGCAGAGTTACCTTCTTCTTGAAGGATGCCGGATTGTCTCCCAAAAGCACGTTGGCTTCAACGGCGGAACCCACCGGTCTCATATTTTCTATGCCTTTGATGTTCATCAGCGCACTTTTTGCGTCCTTTGCTTCGACGTTGATCTTCAGAGCATTATTCCCCACTTCCACGGAACCTGCGGGCAGGTCTATGCCGATTTTCTTGAGGTTGACAGTCAGGGTTGCGCCTTTTTCGAAGGCTTTTGCTGCAAGGCTTGCGGGGAGTTCGACGGTCGCTTTGTCTCCTATTTTTTCGCTGCCGGTGAGATCTATAATAAGGGCCAGCTTCTTGCCTTCGGCCTTTTTCACCGCTTCATCGAGGAGCTTGAGGAGGTCGCTGACGGCCTTTTCATCGAAAGTTACAACTGCTTTGCCGTCGGCCACGGTAACTTTAACCGCATCAGCGGGTACGATGACTGCCACCGGTTTGTTCTGGTCTTTGGGGATTTCGATTTCGGGCTCGCTGGGTGCAGCGCCTCCTCCGCCACCGCCACCACCGGTGCCGCCACTGCTACCGTCATCTCCCGGTTCAGGAGGGGTTACGGGATATCCTTTTACGTCAAAGCCAAAGCTTTCCAGTGCTTTTGCTATTAGGTCTTTTTCACTAGTGGTAAATTCGCTATCGTTAAAAGCAGTTATGATATCAGTTATTACATCTTCCAACGCTTCTATTTCTTGCTCGTTAAGCGGGACTATACTCTGGCCTTTTTTAAAATAACCGGAGACTGCCGCTGGCTGGCCGCTGAGGTAAAGGTTCAGGTCATCCTTCAGGCTGTCCTTAAAACTAACGGAAAATCTGCCTCCCTCGTAGGAGATGTCAATATTTTTCGTTATTACTTTTTCGAAGACCTGACGGTTAAACCTTATAAAGTCGAACTTATTGTTGAATTTCGTGTTGATAAGGGCTGTTAATCCGGGGAATTTCTTATCAAAAATGTCGTTGTCCAGGTGTTTTATCCAGTTTATCTGATCCTGCGTTAAGCTGTTGATCCCCGGCTCTTTTACCTTTTCGGCAATCTCTTTTGTCCATTCTTTCCAGGATTTATTTTGAAATTTGTCATCTCTTAAGCTTTTGGCGAAATCCGTCACGGAATCCCGGGTGATTCCGTACCCATTGAGCCTGGAGTCAAGGGCGGTTTCGAATAATTTATCTACGATAATATCCTTCTGGTCGATTTTCTCAATGAGGTCGATTAACTTTTTTATCTCCTCCACACTCAGGCCTTCCAGCTTGCTCCGCAAAAAAACAGAGAAAGCTAGGCTGTTAATCTGGTCATCGGTCAAATCCCCCGTTTCGGCCCATGCGGGCATTGCCGCAACGAGCATCATTAAAACCAGGGCTATTGATATCGCCTTTCTAGTTAAGCCTCTCATAAAAAATTTAAGCCCCCTTTCTTCTCAATGACGATAAAAAATACACAAATCGATCAACTACCGCCCCTATATCCCCCCTTCTCGCTAAAGTTCTTTATCATTCATATATGAGTCTATAAAGGTTATATATCACAGTCGCCGCCTGGGCGCGAGTGGCGGTATCGCCAGGTACCAGGATATCGGCACTTACTCCGCTGATCAACCCAAGTTTCACGGCAACCGCGATTTCCGTCTTGGCCCAGTCGGATATCCTGTCCCGGTCTTTGTAAGCGGACAGGATTTTTTCTACTTCCGCGCTGTCTACAAAAGCTGATTTGTTCATAATCGATGCGGCGCGGGTGACGAGTACAGCCATTTCCTGCCTGGTGATAAGGCTGTTGGGATCGAATTTATTTCCTATGCCCCTTGCAAGGCCCGAGTTGTATGCTGCTTTTACGATGCTGTAAAACCAGTCGTCCGGCTTTACATCGGTGAAGGGTAGATCTTTACCGGTTCCCTCATCCTCCAGCTTGAGAAGTCTAACAAGCATTGCCGTAAATTCAGCTCTGGTCACCCTGTCTTCCGGTGCGAATAATCCGTCGGCCTTCCCTTTTATGATGCCTTTAGATGCTATGAATTCGATGTAGGTCCTGGCCCAGTGATTTTCGATATCGTTGAATTTAATCGATATTTCTGGAAATACCGGCTGGTTTTGAATTGGCTGTTCCGGGAGGCTGCCGCCTCCTGAAGCTGAGTTGTCGCTGCCCTCGTATTTTTCAACCAGGGCCTTTACGCCCTCCTTGTCGCCCTTTTCGATGAGATCCAGGAGTTTCAGCCTGTCCTCTTTACTCCATTTTTTAAGGTCGTCTATGTCAGACTTCAGCCGCCCAAGGCTGAGACCGTGTTTTGAGAGCAGATCTTGATAATTCTCCCCCACCACCAGGGCCAGTATATCCGGCAGAGAATCCTTCAGGTCTTCAAGGCCCTGTTCGCTATTAAAAAAAATCTCCAGCAGGTCTATAGCGTCGGATTTCACGGTGGGGTCGAGAGTCTTTAACTTTTCAAAGGCAAGGTCGATCAGGCCTTCGTCCAGTTCGATAGCGGCGGGTCTTGCATAATTCAAGGAAAGGCATAATAGGAAAATTGCAAAAACTGTCACTATGCGCGATTTTTTCAAACCACCCATCCTATACCTCCCTTTCCTTAACAACCTTGAAACCGCTGAAAAAAAGCGCCAGCTTTTTCGCGATGCCTAAATGGCCAGCTTTATAGCCAGCGAAAGGTACTTCTATTTGCTTTCCTTCCATAACCAGGCGGGGATTTTCCACCGATAAAAGGCTTGCAGCCTTTTCGCTAAGTGCAGCCAGGGCTTTTTTCATCCTGGGAGCCCTAGAGCGGGCTGTGTGGCAATCGGTGGCGATAATGTGAGCCAGCCCCTCCTTTAAGATTTTTTCGGCGGTGCGCATGGATTCCCTGCCGAATACACCCATGAGGCTGAGGGAGTTCACCTGCACCAGAGTACCTATCCTGACAAATTCGCAGAGTTTTTTGATATCTGCAATTATTTCCCGGTTCCGCTCCGGGTGGGCCAGGATAACCTTTACTCCCCTGAGGTGAACCGAATGAATAATATTCAATGAATAAGGGGGTATGCTCATCATGGGCAGTTCCACCAGCAGATACTTCCCGCCGTCGAAAAGGGTGAGTAACTTGCCCTCATCCAGCAGCTCCGGTATCTCTGGGGAAAGGAACACCTCCTGCCCCGGGTATACCTCCAGGTCGATGCCTTTTTCCCTGAACAAGTCGTTGAGTTCTTTCACCTTTTCCAGGATGAGCTCTCTCTCCAACTCCCTTTCTTTAGTGATAAAATGGGGGGTTGCCACCATCTTTCTTATGCCTTCGGATGCAGCTATTTCTGCCATTTTTAAAGATGTGTCCAGGTCCGGAGAGCCGTCGTCTATTCCAGGTAATATATGGGCGTGTAAGTCTATCACTTACTCTGCCTCCTTTTTTAACCCCGTCCTATCGCGCCCCCAATATATATATGTTTTATAATGATATATGTCTATGTTTGTCTTTGTTTGTATATTCGACATAAAATTAGTTTTTCCTGCCATAAGTTATAATTTTAACCAAATAATAGATTTCATAATAAAATCTATGTAATAAAAAATCCTGTTTGAATAACAGGATTTTTTTAAGATTCTCGGTATTAAACACTTTATTTTCATTTATTTTCCTTACTGGAAGACAACTCATCGCTACAGAGGACTATCATATTCTGCCACTGTTCGTCAACGTCGATATTTTTTTTCTTTACAATCCCCTCCGCTAACAAAATGGTCTTTAAGGTAAGGAAGAATATCTTTAAATCAAGTAAAAGGGAATAATTGCTTATATAATATAGGTCATACCTAAGCTTATCCTCGAAGGAAGTATCGTAACTCCCCATTACCTGGGCCAAGCCTGTTATCCCTGGCTTCACCAAGTGGCGATAGTTATAGTAAGGGTTGATTTGGCAGTATTTTTCGACAAAAACCGGCCTTTCGGGCCTCGGCCCTATGAGGCTCATGTCACCCTTTAGGACGTTTATCAGCTGTGGTATTTCATCAAACCTCAGGGCCCGCAATATCTTGCCCAGGGGGGTCAGCCGCGGATCGTCTTTGCCAGCCATTACCGGACCGGTATGTTTTTCAGCATTGTTTATCATGGTTCTGAACTTATAAAGTTTGAATTTCTTTCCATACTGGCCTATTCGCTCTTGAATATATAAGATCGGGCCTTCGGAAGTAAGTTTAATAAGAATCGATATGATGATAATTAGCGGAAGAGACAAAATCAGTCCAACAAATGCGCTGATAAAATCCAGCACCCTTTTTATTACCCGTTGACCTCTGCTTACATTCCAGTGAGGGAATTCAAAGACCAGCAAATCATCGAAAGTGACAAGTCTAGCTTTCGGCATTAGTATTTCATATAAATCTGGAATGATAGCAATTTTCTTTCCTTTTAACGAAGCGTCCACAATCTCTTTTTTTAAATTTTTAGCCGCCTCAGCCGTTAAAAATATGGTATCGGCCAGGTTCATAGCCCATTCAAGCATTTTTGCTTCATTTTCCAGCACTGCATACCTGCAGTCTACCCACCCGTGGTCTATTCTGGAAATGCTGTTTATAATTTGCTTCGCATCTTCCTCTCGTCCTACTATGAGCAATCTCTCCGGGCCGTGTATCTTTTTGTATAAATTTATTGCTATGTACCTTAAAGTAACGATAAAAACAGTTTGTAATATAAAACCACCGATAAAAACACTCCTAGGAAATGCAAAGCTCCGAAGGAAAAAGCTTGAAGCCATACCGATAACATTGGAAAAAAAGAGCGCAATTACACTTGAAACAGCAAGTTCACTTATGTTTCTCCTCTCGATGTTATATATACCGTATATGTTGAATAATATCAAAGCTGTTATTGAAATTACAGGGATGACGGTAATGTAAGCCTCTATATTCTCGGTTGTAAATTTGCCTTTCCATAGATGAAAAATTAATAAATAACCCAAATTGATAAAAAATATATCTAGTATCGCTAATAATAATGAAATTAAATTCTTTTTTGTTTTCCCGTTCATCAGAGGAGCTCCCCTAATATTCTCTTATTAATTAAAATAATTCAAAGAGTTTTCTCACTGCGAACAATTTTATCGGGTAGCCACCTACAATGCCAGATAACGCATGTAAATAGCCTCCATCTCATTTAGAACCCTGTCCATAGAATAATCTTTAATTTTTTCACGGCCGGCTTTGCCCATAGTTTTGCGTAATTCTCCGTTTTCGATAAGACTTTTAAGGGCGAAAAATAAACCTTCATCATCACCTAAATCCACTAGAAACCCCGTTTTCCCGTGTTCCACCAGATCGCGACTGCCTCGAACATTAGTAGCCACCACCGGTTTTCCAGCAGCCATAGCTTCCATAATAGACTTAGGAAGGCCTTCACGCTTGGAGGTTAGAGTTACAATATCACTTTCCCGAAGGATCTGAGGCACATCCCGGCGGTAGCCCAGGAAATACACCCGTGGTATTTTTTCTTCCTTTACCTTCTTCTTCAAAGCCGGCATTAGCTCTCCTTTTCCCACTAGAAGGAGGTGACAGTGGGAACATTTTGCCGCCAGCTTCTTCCATGCCTTTAAGATCAATATATGATTTTTATTGGGAGTCATTTCTGCTACACAGGTGATAATTATATCAGAGTGGGAAAGTCCGAGGTCCACTCGTATATATTGTCCTTTAGAAGGCAGAGACGTATAACAGCTAAGATTAACTCCTACACCATGAACATAAAACAGGTTCCTTCCCGGCTCAAAACCGAACCGGCGCGCGATTTCGAAATCTTCCCTATTTATCACGATGAGCCCGTCGGTCCAGTGGGAAGCCAAGCGTTCCATCGGATAATAAAGGAGCCAGTTTTTTAATGGTACACCACGGTAAAAGTGAAATCCATGGGCCGTATACAGCACGGGGCCCTGGCATTTAGCTTTGGCCATAAACCTTCCCAAAAAAGCGGCAACAGGAGTATGTACATGGATAAGATCAAAGCGATGAGCCTCGAATAGATGGTCTAATTCTCTTAAAGCACGCCAGTTTTTAAGGCTATAGGGCGAGCGGGAAAAAGGTATATCCCAGCACCTTGCCCTTATAGCCTCTACCTCTTCTTTTCCCCCGTCATCCGGGGAAGCTGCTGCGTGTACCTCATAGCCTTTTTCTTGAAGAAGCCGCATAAAAGGAATATGGAAGGCAGCCAGATGTGTGTAGACTGTGGCGAGGAAAAGAACTTTACTTTTACTGTTAAGTGACATGAATTATTACCACCTGTGTGCAGTCTTCTTTTATAAGAATAAGTAATTAAAAAAACTAAGTTTAAATACTGTCCTCGGTTTATTAATGAAGCATCTAAAATCATAAACGTCGCTGCTTCTAAGCTCTTCACAACGAATTGTACAAATTTTTTAGTGGGCGTAAAATTTCTTCCTTTATTAACGCACCGAATGCTCGTGGTATTCGAAAGGGTTCATCCTTAAGAAGTTTTAGAATTGCTTTGTGGGAGTAAAGATTGTGATGTTTACGGCGCAGGTAATTTTTCAGCTCTTTCCGGTGCTGATTTGAAGAACTAAGCATACTTTTACCGTGCTTTCGGTACCAGAAAAGGCCCTCGGGTATGTGAAACCCTCGCCACCCCTTTTCTACGGCTGAAAGCCAAAAATCCCAATCCTCATACCCTAATCGCATGTTTTCATCGAATCCACCAACTTCTTCCCAAATCTTCCTCCGAAACATGGCCGAATATGGGATATAATTATCTACCAAAAGGTGCAAGGCAGAATATGACAGATTGCTCCACTGCTTATTCTGGTTTCCGAAAACACGCGTAGTAGAATAAACAAAGCCCACATCTGGTTGTTTTTCCAGAACTTCCAAACAAGTTGAGCAGTACGAGGGAGATATGATGTCATCGGCATCCAGACAGACTATATACGGAGCCGAAGTTAGCCTAATACCTGTATTTCGGGCACCCGGTAGACCTCTGTTAGATTGACGGTAGACGTAAATTCCTCTTGCGCGCAATCTATCTAAAACTCTAAGAGTTTCAGGGTCGGTAGAACCATCGTCAACAATTACAAGTTCTATTTTTGTATCCTGGCTTAGCGCCGAATGCACTGCTTCCTCTACAAACTCACCATAGTTGTAGCATGGAATGACTATAGCCACCTTTAGGGGCACTTTACCACCGCCATATTAGAAAAGTTTATCTAAACGCAAACGGAAAAACAACCTTAAAGCTCGCCTAAAAAAAGGCCGTCTCCATAGTGACAACAACTTTTCTTTTAGTTCAGGGGGTATTTCGTGAGTCGACCAATCCAAGGATCCGACTATTTCATTTTCTGTTCCTTTCGAGACAAATCCGATTGGCGGTAACTCCCAAGTGGGGTTATCGTAAAGGTAGCCTGGCCCATTGGCGTTTAGAAGATTGAACACATCTTTTGCGTACTTTCCATAAAAATCAGCGTGTTTTTGAGAAATCAAGTTATATAGGTAGAGCATGTTTCCCCGATTAAACTGTCGTGACATTGAATCTGGTCTTACCCTATACTTAAAGAACGGACGTGGAATTATTACTCCCCTGCATCCATTTTTTACCATTCTAATGACACACTCATAATCTTCCATCCCGTATTCCATCTCTGGGTCGTTCAAACCGTAAAGCAAAAAATCTCTCTTTCTGAAAACCAAACCGCTGCTGTTAAGGGTGTTATGTACTAAGAGATAAGGTGGTTCAGGATTCCAAGTGGGCCATATACCCCGTGCTGCCCCAAAATATTCGGTCCAGCAGCCAATAAAACTTACGTTGCTGTAATACTTGAGGATCTTAATGGCCCAGTCGTAATACTCTGCAGATACTAAATCGTCAGCGTCCAAAAAAGCCAAAAACTCTCCCCTTGCGTTTAGAGCCCCTTCATTTCGGGCTGTAGCCAGTCCTCCATTCCGTTTATGAATCACTCTAACCGGATAATTTTTCTCTATTTGGTAAAGGATAGCAAGACTTTTTGGCTCATCACTACCATCGTTTACAACAATAATCTCCTTTTGAGGATAGGAAATGCGAAGCAAGCTGTCCAAAGTATCTTTAATGTAGTCACCCATATTGTAGTATGGTATGACGATGCTTAGTAAATCTTTTTCTTCTTGTGCTTCTGTAAACAACTCTTTTTGTTGCACTTTATCTTGGGGCTCTACTTGGCTCTCTCTTATGAAAGGAAAAATACGCGAACAATTCTTAGTATGAGTTAGCTCTTCAAGCACCTTAATTTTCTTATTATATACTGCCTCGTAAGAACAAAGCTCGTAGAGGCGCTTTCTTGCATTTTCAGCCATTTCCTCCATTTTTTCTGGCGATAACTCCATTGCTTTTAAAAGCTTGGATTTAAAACTCTCCGGGTTCTGGTGCGAAAAAATAAAACCGCTTTTCCCGTCCTCAATAATTTCTCTGTGTCCTCCGCTATCGGAAGCTATCACCATCACGCCTTGAGAAAGTAGTTCCACTACTGTGTAAGAGAAGCTCTCGATAAGAGAAGGAACGATCCCAATGCGTACTTTTCTTAACATCTGCATGAGGGTCTCAGGATCCTTTTTCCCTTCCCACGTAACCAGACCATCTTCAAAATACCGTCTATATTTTTTTTGCAGGTAAGAACTCATCGTCTGACTTTTAGGGTAAAAAAACGTATCTCCGCCGACTAGTTTGAGGCGAATATTCACACCATTATCCCAAAGTTCTCGAAAATACCTAAAAAGGTGAAGTATACCTTTAAGATACTGGAGTCTCCCCAAAAATATTAGATCTTCACGATCTGATTCTTGCCAACTAATTAAAGATTTATCATTACTAGTTTCATATGGATTCGGTATAATGTAGGTTTTTAATTTAGTAAGGTCTATATACTTACTAAGCTCATCAATAAGGTATCGACTTGGGGATATAACAGCATCTGCGGCTCTTATGCAGAAGCGTTCCATTTCACCTATCCAATAATCAGGGAAGCGATAAACTGGTGCCTGATCATGTATATCACATAAAAACTTGGGGGTATGCAGAGTTAATACTATAGGTAAATCTGTTAGTTTATCCCATAGGACTTTCTTTTTTTGTAACAAAAAATAAGCAATACCAAGATAGTCCTGGCATTCTAATACGTCTGGAGCACCTTCCTGTTTAATAAATTCTTCGACAATCTCCGAAAACTGAAAACTGAGAGCCGCCACATAGCCCAGATACTTATATGTTTCAATTAGGCCAGGCCTAAACTTTATTACCCTTATATTTTCTATAGTTTCAATGCTAATGGATTTTTCTAAATTACTATCGGCAACGAATACGCTTACTTCGTGTCCAAATGAAGCAAACATGTGAGCGGTATGAAAACAATAAGTCGCTATACCGCCTCCAAAAAACGGTGGGTATTCTGTAGTCAAGAGCCAGATCTTCATCGTTTACCAATCCCCCATATCCAAATGCCAACTTTCCGAATTGGGGTCAACAACAATCGCCAAAAAGGTCTATCCATCAATCTCCAGTATTTCTGCACCAGCCTCCAACTTCGGGAACGCACGATAATTCCCAGTTGAGCAGCTAGTGCAGTATTATCTTGTCGTAGCTTGGCTACCTCATCCCCAAGTACAGCATTTTGTTTATATAAATTGTCTAATTCCCCCGACAAAACGGAGTTTTGCCTGTGCAGGGATTCCAACTGTTCGCGGAGAGCTACATTCTCGGATTCAAGACGCGAAATTATGTACTCTTGCTCATTTACTTTTGCTAATAACCGGTTTCTGTCTTCTTGCAGATAAGTTGTTACTCTGAGCACCGCACCCCGTTTTTCTGGCATTTCTTTGAGTTCATGTTCCAATAAACCCATCCATTCTTGTCGCGCTTTTTGATGTGCCGAAAGAATAGCTTCTTGCTCCTTTCGCAGAGTTTCTAGATCTTCTGTTAAAAATTCCTCAAAAGAATGGATTGTGCTCTGAATCCCGGATTGTTTCTGGGTATAATAATCGTTAAAAGCTAAAAGGTACGTTGGAACACCGAGAATTTTTAAGAACAAGGCTGTATGATACGAGTTAGCAACAAATAGTTTTACCGAACGTAATAATGGGACTACATCCTCAAGTCTTCCCTGAAGCAACAAACCAGTTATATCAAGTCCTATGAACTGCGGGAAATAACGTGTCAGAAGGGTTCTTTTTAAAGCTGCCCATGTGTCTTGTACTTCCTGTCGAGAATCAAGATAGCTTCCGACCAAAATAGGAAAACTTAAAGGGTCAAATTGTGTAGTAAGTAATTGAAACAAGTCCTGCAATTGCTGTAAAATAACCTGATCCAATGATTGATTTTGTTGCTCTTGTATTGGTGAAGAATACACATAATTGGAGAGGTTTAAATGTAGGCCAAAAGAAAGATTTAACAACAATGCATTATTATCTTTTGCTGGTATTTCAGCATATCGGAGTAGTTCCTCAAAAGCGTCATCTCCTGAAAAAAAGGCATCTATTCCCGATTGGGTTAGAATTTTTACACTTTCAGGATCTCGACAGCCAACCAGGTCAGGTCTGTAACGCCGGCAGTGCTCTGCAAGAACGGGCACAAACTCTGCTCCTAATTGCTGTCCGGAAATTATGTAACGACTAATGGGAAAGGTCTGCAGGACGGCTTCTATCAGATCAATCATCCAACGTCCCCAAAAGCCGTTGAAAAAACCTCCTCCATAGACATGCAAGATTATGGGTATTAATCTATCAGAAACTTTAAGGGGCTCAAGTCCAAAAGCTGCCCCCCGGCTGCTTGTATCTTCCTCACTGTGATGGGTATAAAATAACCAGTGGGGAGTTTCAAAAAAATCTATAAGTTCACGCAAAGTTTCCGCGTCAGAAGTCGTCCGGAGGTGCAAAAGTGGACATAGAACCGCATCTGGCCAATGTTGTTTGTACCAACGAAGAGTCCCTCGTAGCTGCAGGAGATCTCCGAAGTTGCGGCCATAACCGTTAAAACCGCCTGCTAAAATAACAATTTGGCTAGCATCCTCAGAATTAATTTTTCGGTTTGTCTCTGGCAGGGTGTAAAAGAAAATCATTTTATCCTTAGTACCTCCGATTTAAAAAAATAACTATAATCCTTCAACAGCTTTCATAAATTCACTATATGCTTTCGTTACTTCCCTAACCGGGCCCTGCATCTTTACCTCTCCCTTGTCCAGCCACACAGCGTTATCGCATAAATCTTCTATCTGTTTAGGTGAATGCGAAACAAGGATAATAGTAGTACCCCTTTTCTGCAGCTCTCTTATCCTAGTCAGGCACTTTTCCTGGAAAGCTAGGTCACCTACAGCCAAGACCTCATCAATAAGTAGAATCTCAGGATCAACGTGTACGGCTACTGCGAAACCTAGTCTTGTATACATACCCGATGAATAATTGCGTACAGGATTATCGATGAAATCGCCGAGCTCCGCGAAAGCGATGATGTCGTCGAGTCGCTCCTTTATCTCCTTCCTTGTCAGGCCCAGGATGGAGGCATTGAGAAAGATGTTCTCCCGTCCTGTGAATTCCGGGTGAAAGCCAGCCCCAAGTTCCAATAGAGTAGAAACTCGGCCGTTTATTTTCACCTCACCACGAGTGGGGTAAAGGATACGGCTTATTATCTTTAGCAAGGTGCT
Source organism: Thermosediminibacter oceani DSM 16646 (assembly GCF_000144645.1). Classification (NCBI taxonomy): domain Bacteria; kingdom Bacillati; phylum Bacillota; class Clostridia; order Thermosediminibacterales; family Thermosediminibacteraceae; genus Thermosediminibacter; species Thermosediminibacter oceani. Next base: position 490,583 of record NC_014377.1, on the reverse strand, counting down.
CTTACCCGAACCATTGCGTCCTAGAAGCCCTACAGTACTGCCTTTAGGGATGGTCAGGTTTATCCCTTTTAAGGCCCAAAAATCCTCGCCTTTATTTCGGCCCCAGAATATAATCCTTTCTTTCAAGCTATAAGTTTTTTCGTGGTAGATTCGAAATTTTTTCCATACATCTTTTATTTCTATAGCCACTTCTTTAGATACTTCCTTTGCCAAGTTAAACCCTTCTTCCATTTTTCTCCTATATTTCTTCTGCCACAGCCTGCTGCCAGCGCTGGAATGCTAAGAGGCTTATACAGAACAAGATTAGGCAGCTCAAGCCGACATATAAAAGAGCATTCCAGTCAGGCCATATGCCTTTATAGAATATGTCGCGGTAGGCTTCGACAATATGGGCTGCTGGGTTTAATGCGAAAAACTTTTTCGCATTAGGAGGCGCCATCTCGGTTGAGTAAACTACCGGAGTAAGGAAAAACCATACAGTCATGAAGACTCCGGTTATGTGTTCCAAATCCCGAAAATAAACATTGCCTACCGATACCAAGAGGGTAAGGGAAGCTACAAGAATAGTTTCAACTAACAGTACTAAAGGAAAGGCTAAAAGAGCCCAGGTCAACCGAATTTTAAATAGCAAAAGGGCAGGTATAAGTATCAGCAGGCTTAAAAGGTAGTTAACGAGGTTGGACAGCACCACCGAAAGGGGAAGAAGTTCACGCGGGAAGTACACTTTTTTAATTAAAGAAGCGTTCGCGACCAAGCTAGCCGCTCCTTGAATAATAGAGCCGGAAAGGTAATTCCATGGCAGAAGAGCCACGAAAAGGAACATGGTGTACTTTTCAATGGCTGACCGCATTATAAAAGAGAAAACGAAGCTATAGACTATAAGCATTAAAAGAGGATTAAAAAAGGTCCAGAAAAATCCTAAAATAGATCCCTTATACCTTGCCCTCAGCTCTTTTGATACCAAATTTTTTAGCATTTCCCTGTAAGCGTATATCTCTTTTAATCTCTCCCACATTCTTTTTTTCCTTCTCCTTTGTATGCCTTATTTCTTCTTTTTGCTTGCTTTTTTCTTCTTTTTGTTTGTTTTTTGCCGCGGAATAATTTATTTTTTATACAGCAAAAACTCTCCTAAATAAATATCACTTTTGGGATTTACAAATATCCTAATCCTTGTGTCTTTTCCTTCTATATCATCTGGTGCAACAAATTCTCCTTTATCAGCCGTCAAACTAAATACTTCTTTATTGTCAGCGACTATATCTATTTTATATCCTCCTTCGAGAACGTCCGCCTTCAGCTCTACTATATACGGTTGGTTAGGCTCAAGATTTATCCCTTCCGAAAGGTATAAGGTTACTGCTGATTCACCAGCGGGGATTACGCGAGCATTTTCCCCCGGATTGATTTTTATTTCCCCTTCACCCCAGATAGTCCACAGGTCAGGCTGCCCATCTTCATTGAGGTCGATGCTGAAGTCTGCCGCAAATACCAGGTCTTTTAGTTTTTTTACAGTATCGCTGTTCGGGATTTCAAAAAGCATTGCCGCTTTTTTCAGATATAGCATCAAATCCTTTGTAGCTACAAGTTTTACGACACCCGGGTCGCTTTGAGGCGATTTCCGGTTAAGTTCAATTATCTTTGATGGAATATCAAGGCATTTTCCCAGAAGCTCTTTTGCCCTGTCAACCTCATTCTTTACTATATATACTTCCGCTGCCTTTTCGTATCCTTCTGCCAGAGCCTCCCAGACGCTTATGTTGTACGGATTAAGCTTTGCCGCCTCCTCCAGCAGGGATAGACCTTCTTCCAGCCTGCCTTCTCTCAGGTAAGTTGCGGCAAGCAAACTCTTTAGCTTTGCGTTATAAGGCTCCATAGCGGCTGCTTCTTCCCTCAGTTTTAAGGCTTTGTCTTTAAACTCTTTGTTCTTTCCCTGCTCGCCTATTATATCGTAAATCTGTGAAAGGTCAGCTTTGAAAGAGGCAGCAAAGGGATCGTATTTCGACGCTTTCTCAAAGGCTTCCTTAGCTCCCGCTATGTCGCCGCTCTGGATGGCCCGTACGGCCTTCTGGCCATAAGAATAACCGGTGTAAAGCGTCCACGATCCAAGGATAAAGAGGAGTGTGATCCCACATACTACCCATGTCGCGTAAAACTTAGAGGCCGGTTGTCCTCTTTTTGCCACCGGGATGGTTGCACCACCGTCAATGGTTGCTGCTATGCCCAAGAGAGCCCAAAGATAAATTGCGACAGCTGGAAGAGACATGTTGAAATCCACGGCGCTATGGCCGAGGATCGCTACGGCGGAGGAAAGGGCGGCAGTATTTAGGGCACTGTGCTTCTGATCGTCCACTTTATTTATATTACTTATAATCATATTTCTGATAATGAGCACCAACACCGCGAGGAACGTCAGCAGGCCGATTATGCCGGTTTCAACCATGAGCTGCAAAAAGAAGCTATGCACTTCTGTGGTAAAATACCGGTACGACTGGTATGCAAAATACGCCGACTTCCAGCCGCCTCCGCCGATCCCGAGTACCGGATGTTCCTTTATTATTTTCAAGGCGTCCCGGTAAAAACTGAGCCTGCCCTGAAAGCTGAACTCGCCGAAGCTTATGCTTGATAATCTCTGTGCGACAGCTTCGGGGATGTACTTATACGCCAAGATTATTCTCTGACCTGCGGCTCTGTCATTCGCTTCAAAAATTTCTGCATTGCTAAATGTGACGGAAGTGCCGGGGAAGTTGTTTGCGAAGCCTATACGAAGCTTTGTGGTATCCGTTCTCGTTTTGAATGGAATTTCTACTAATTGATGGTCCAGAGCTTTGTTGAAAAATTCACTTTTGATATCGGTTTCTTTATTGTTCTTATCGACACTCTTTATCAGGACAGCTCCGCCCCATTTATCCTGCTCCTGTCCAGGCCTTGCCGTTACTATGACCTTCAGGACGTATTCGGTATCGGGTTTTACATTACTTACGGTATGCAATGAGGTCTTCCAGCTTTCAGGTTCTTTAGGACCATGAGCCAGAGTAAGGGGTTTTTCTGTTGTAAAAGCTATATATACACCGACACCAGTAATTATGGTAAGAATTACAAAAACAGAAAGTAATGTAACGGGTTTTATGCGCACGGTAAAGCGCTCACTTAATTTCTCGAATATGTAAAATACCGCTATGGCAAAGATTAGCCCCACCAGGTACCAGAACCAGACTTTGCTAGTTTCCCCTCCGGAGATACTAGAATCAAAGCCAGGGGAGGCGAATATTCCCGCGGCAAAGGTTTGCAAAGAATACCCAATCACCTTCATTTTATATAATCCGGGAATGCTTATTATGAGAATAAGATAAAATACCGGGAACATCAGCCAGGCGGCCCTGGAGAGTGCAAATATAAAAGCCAGAAAAAGGGTGTAGTTTACTGCAGCAAGGATAGTCATTTCCCAGCGCCTTTCCGACGTAACCTGGAGCCCCAAGCCCAGTATTAGGGCGGCGGTGAGGTATGCCGCCAGGGTATTCGGATATTGGAGCGTCGAGTTAATTCTGCCACCAACGAAGGCGCCGGGGTAGTTAATCGTGCCTGCTGCCGCACCGATGCCAGCTAAGGCGACACCAGCGGCAGAAATTACCATTGTCCAGAGGATTATTTTTTTATCCCCTTCGCTCCTGGCTATATCCGAAACGAGATAGTACACGATGAAGTAGTTTATGTACTTGAGAAGTTCGCCTACGGCGTAGCGCAGGTTAACCGCCGCAAAGATGGAGAGAAAGTACGCACCAACGACGGCCAAAGCTGCATAATCTATGGATGACCTGAAGAACCGGGTTTCTTTCAGGTTTGTACTCCTGTATATTACCCATGCCAGGAAGACAATCCCGCTGTATATGTGGGTGGGAAGGATCTCTCTGTCGAAAAACAGCCCCCTGAAGTAAGGGGGGTAAAAGAGAAGTATCAAAAGTCCGGCAAATATTAAATAATACAGGGTATTCCTTTCATTTGTCAGTTTTTCTCTTGAAATGTCATGTTTTGTCGCTGAAATTCCACTTTTTTTGCGTCCCAAATCCATTCACCGCCTAGACTCAGAATTTGCGCACTTATACACTTGCCGAATTTTTTCAGTAAATTGTGGACTTCGTTGTAAACCGCAGTTTGTAACCCTGCAAGCCTGCAGGGTTATATCAATAGTTTATTTGACACAAAAAACTTTTCCGCAGGAAGTATTGAGAAACTATCTCGACATTTTTCTTATTCTACATTTAGCATAAATTTCCTTCTAGTCAGGAATATTTTTCTTTTTCATAACAAAAAAAGACCGGGTTTTTACCGGCCTTATATTCCAATTACCGCGCCTAGGCCTTTGTGGAGTTTTGCTATAGTGCAATAACACGAAAGTCGATTTTCTTAAGTTTCTTTGTCTTTTTCTTCTCCCTTCCAGGACAGGAGAAAATTCTTCACATCCTCAGGCATCGGCCCTGCAGGAATATACTTAGAGACCTCCAGCATCAGTTCTGCCATCTGTTTTTTAAGCTCCGGCGGGATTTTTTCGGTCATTTTTTTCACGGTTTCGGCTGCTTTTTCCGGGGTCAGGTCTACGTCAAGGCCGGCCTCGCGCAGCAGTTCTTTTGCAAATTCCGGGTTATCCGGCGTGAGGCCGAACTTGGAAAAGATCTGCCCCAGTGATTCGGGGGTTTTCCCGGATTTTTCGATTTCTTTTCTGATCTCTTCAAATTTGCTCACGGCTTAAAGCCTCCCTAATTTTTTTATATTTGATACCGCGCTCGAGACATCCAGAAGGCCCGCTCCCTGTTTTTCTTTCGGAAGGCCCAGGTCCCTCGCGGTATCCATAAGGAACGACTTTACCTCCTGAGGGCTCATCCTGGTTAAGGAAAGCAGCAACGCTGCAGCACCGGTGACGTGGGGAGTTGCCATGGATGTGCCGCTCATCAGCTTATAACCCCCGTTTTTGTACGTTGAAGGTATGTCGACTCCCGGCGCTATTATATCCACTTCCGGCCCGCTGCTGGAGAAGCTCGCCGGGCGGTCATGCATATTTAAAGCTGCGACGCCGATAACCTCGGGGTACTTGGCAGGGTACAGTACCGAATCCTCTTTGCCCGTGTTTCCCGCTGCAGCTACCAGAACGATGTTATTTTTGTACAGTTTTTCTATGGCCCGCCTGAGGGCAAAGCTCCTGTTCTTCACCCCGAAACTCATGTTTACTACATGTACCTTCTTCTCAAGGCACCAGTTCAGAGCTTCAACGATATTTGAAATATTGCCGCGGCCGTACCTGTCGAAGGCCTTTACCGCATAGATTTCCACCTTGGGCGCAACGCCCACGACGCCTATATCGTTATCCAGCGCGGCTATGGTCCCCGCCACATGGGTGCCGTGCCCGTTGTCGTCGAGAATATTTTTGCAGTCAAGTATACCGCATGCATCCTTAATGTTGTCCTTCAAGTCCGGGTGGTAAAGGTCTATACCGGTATCTATTATGCCTACCCTCACGCTTTCTCCTCTGCAGGTACTCCATGCCGACTGGGCTGCTACTTTTTTCACGCCCCAGGGTATCTCCTGCCCCTTGCTTCTTCCGAGAACTAATCCTGTGGGTACACCCTGAATGGTCGCTACATAATCATCTTCTATGAAATCTATCATGGGGTCTTCGCTTAATTTTTGAAGGCTCACGGCAGAAGGACTTACTTCGCACAAACAGGCATCTATCAGCGGTAGCTGCTTTTTTATCTTTATTCCGTAACTTTCGAGAATATTACTGGTTTCCATAACTTGTACGCCGGGTTTAAAGCCAACGATCTTGTATCTTTTCCGGCTTTTCTTTTTTTGTACGGCTCCTGCGACTCCCAGAAGCAGGCTGTAGTACAGCAAAATATACGGAACCACTTACAACACCCCCTTTAAATTTCTAATATTACATTATTCCCGGGGGCAATCTTTGGTGATTGTGCATATTATATGGGATGAAACACCCGGAAGGAGGGTTTTTATGACCAGGGAAGAGCTAAAGAAGGTTTTGGAAGAAATAGAAACCCTTAAGGGTCTAATAAGGAAGGAACTCGGCGATGAGGCTTTTGAAGAAAGAAGTGTTTCCAGCGGCGCTTCTACGTTAAAAAATACACTGCGCCGGTCCATCAAGAGCGGAGAATTTAAAAGCACACTCCTGAAGATATCTGGTTCTCTCGATTTTACCAAGTCGGCCATAGGAAGTATATCTCAGATCGTGGAAAAAGCCCGGGAAAAAATCAACGGAGAATCAGAGAAAGCTAGCGATTTGTCCCAGATAGCCGCTATGGGGAGTGCGTGGTTTCCGATGTTCCTGAGCCTCATGCAAGCACCTGAATTCCAGAATCTGACAGCCAGCATGCTGGCGAATATGCTCAAGGACGAGGCCTCTTAGAAAATAAAAAAGCTGCTTGAACGCAGCTTCAGCTTGTAGACAAAGCCGCTTTTAGGATGCATAACCTAAAAGCGGCTTTTTGTTGAAGGCGAAGAAAATTTTTAAGAAAAACGAATGTAAAGCGGGGACTGTTGGCGGAAACGTTCCCCGTCTTTTCTTCCATAAAGCCAGCTTTTTTAAATTCATGCATGCGAAAAGAAGCGTGAGGTAATGTCCAACTTTCCTCAAGCCTCGTAGATTTGTATAGCGCATGCCATGCTTTTCCTTCGCATCGGCAAATACCCGCTCGATGGTCTGGCCGCGCATTTTGTATAGTTCTTTACCCCATTGGGTGTGTCTTATATCTTCCGCTATTTCTATGTAATGCTCCCATATATGCCGAGTTATGATTTTTGTGTAATTTTTACTTTTGGTGCACTGTAGGCGCATGGGACATTTACAGCATATTTGGGGGTTGCTCCTATATTCCCGGTATCCCGCCCGGTTGGTGGTGCTGTATTCTAATATTTGGTTGTTGGGGCATATGTAACAATCATAATATTCGTCATAGACGTATTCGCGTTTTTTAAAGTAACCATCTTTGGTCATCGGCCTCTTGTAGGGCATAACGGGAAGCGCTCCTGCCTCAATGATTTCTCTGCATATCCCGGGGGTTTTGTAGCCTGCATCAACCACTACCGCCTCTATTTTAGAAAATTTATCGTTTACTTCTTGAAATAAATCGGAGAATACCTGGCTGTCATGAACATTTCCAGGTGCTATTTTGACACCAAGGACAAAGTTGTTCCGGTCACAGGCTACAGAAGCTGTGTAGGCAAAGCAGCGCTCTTTTTCCCCTTTTTGAAACATCCCACTTTCAGGATCTGTGGTGCTTACCCTGACTTTTTTAGAGCTATTTTCTCCTTTGTTGTTATCGTCATCATCATCTTCTTCTTCAAAGGGCTTTTTACCGTTTGCTTCCCGTTCGGCGTTGATTTCTTTTAAAAGTTCTTCCTTATATTTTTGAGTCCGTTGCTTAGCGACTTTCTCGATATATTTATTCTTATTGGCACTGGCTTTTATGTGAGTAGCATCGATAAATACTGCATCTGTTTTAACAAACCCGCATTCTATTGCTTCCATCAACACCCGCTCGAATATCTTTTCAAATAGATCACTTTCCTTAAACCGCCGTTCATAGTTTTTTCCAAAAGTTGAAAAGTGAGGTATTTTTTCTTGTAATCCATAGCCTAAAAACCAACGGTAAGCTACATTGACTTCTACTTCTCTGATGGTTTGGCGCATGGAGCGGATTCCATACAATGCTTGGAGCATGAGTAGCTTAATTAACACTACCGGGTCAATACTAGGTCTTCCTGTATTTTCGCTATATAGGTGTTTATTGCATAATTAAAATGGACAGAGTTGCAAAATAAAATCCCCACTTTTGCAACTCAAAAATCCCCAAATTTGCAAAGGTCATTGCAGGCACCCCTAAAAACCTTTACCCTTGTAGTTAGGGAAATCTTAACTGCAAGGGAGGATTGGAGGATGCTCACAATGACCCATATTGATAATATCAGAAAAGCGTTCTTTATGAAAGGGCAAAATATCAGCGAGATAGCCCGGGAATTCCAAAAAGACCGAAAAACTATACGCAAGTATATTTATCAAGAAGACTGGAACACCAGGGTTAAAGTTGAAGAAGTTAAACATACCTTCCCAAAACTCGACCCTTTCAAGGCGGATATAGATCAGTGGCTTGAAGAAGATAAAAAAGCTCGCAAAAAGCAGAGGCATACCGCCAAAAGGATTTATGACAGGCTCTGTGAAAAATACCAAGATAAGTTTAACTGTTCTTACCGCACCGTAGCAGGCTACGTAGCCATGAGAAAAAAAGAATTGTACCAGGACAACTCATGTCGTCTGCCGCTGGAACATATCCCGGGTGAAGCGCAGGTGGATTTCGGTGAGGCAGACTTTTACGAAAACGGGACGCTGCATCACGGATTTTATCTGAACCTGTCGTTTCCCTACAGTAACGTAGGATATACCCAGCTTTTCAAGGGAGAAAACCAGGAATGCCTGTTTCAGGGACTTAAGGACATATTTGAACACTTGGGGGGAGTACCCCGTAAGCTATGGTTTGATAACGCCAGCACTATCGTGAAACTCTCGAAAAATGGAGAGCGCAAACTAACCGACGCCTTCCTGAGGTTCAAGCAGCACTATGGTTTTGAAGCGGTATTCTGTAACCCTGCTTCCGGCCATGAAAAGGGTAATGTGGAAAACAAGGTGGGATACCACCGGCGCAACTTCCTTGTCCCGGTCCCCAGGTTTGAAAAGCTGGAGGATTTTAACCGCGAACTTTTACGATTGTGCGACCGGGACATGCACCGCGAACACTACCGGAAGGAGGCATCCATAGCCGAACTTTTTAATGAAGACCGTAAGGCTCTGCTTGAGCTGCCTACCGTTCCTTACGAGGTAGCCGGTTACATAACAGTCAAAACCAACGCCTACGCCAAATTCAGCTTGAACGGTGGAAAGCACCTATACTCTACCGCCCCCAAATACGCCAACAGCCGGGTGCTTGTAAAGATAACAGCCCATGAGGTCATACCGCTGGATGAGAGCCACCGGGAAATCGTGCGCCACCGGCGGCTTTACGGGGACAACAAGCAAGAAAGCATGGACTGGCTGCCATATCTTACCCAGCTTTCCCGCTGTCCGGGAGCCCTTAAGTATTCGGGAATATACAGCATGCTGCCGGACCCACTCCGGGAATACCTCGACGGCTTAAGCAAAAGTGAGCGCGGCAAAGCGCTCAAGGCTTTGGCTGTGCTTTGTACCAAAAGCAGTTTTGAACAGGCTGTGAACGCTGTAGCCGAGGCTCTCCTTTACGGAGTGCAGGATTTAGACAGCCTCGTAGCCATCCATAACAGGATAACGGGTATAACCCCGCAGTTGGAGCCGGTAAAGATTCCGGAAGGGGTTCCTGAACTCACTGCATTCCGCTTCAATGCAGAAGACTATGACAAAGCCTTTCTGAAAGGCGGTGCCAATTTATGCTGAAGGACGAAATCGCCGCCTGCTGTAAAGCATTAAAACTCAGCCGCAATCTAGTGGAAAACTGCGACAAGATCGAGGCTCAAAGCCATGAAGAATACCTGCTGAAGCTGCTAAGATTAGAACTGGAGCACAGAGACGCAAGCCGAAAGGACAGGCTTTTGAAAAATGCGGGCTTTTACACGATAAAGACCTTTGCCGGCTACATATTCGATGAAATCAAACTCCCGCAGGGGCTTACACCGCAGGACCTAAAAGATTGCAAATTTCTCGAAGAAAAGAAAAACCTGATCCTTTACGGCAACGTGGGAACCGGCAAAACCCATCTTGCCACCGCCATCGGTGTGGAGGCCTGTAAAAAAGGCTACAACGTAAAGTTTTTCCGCACTGCAGCGCTGGTAAACCGGCTGGTGGAAGCCCGGAAGGGAGGTGAACTTTCCGGGTTACTGAAACAGCTTTCCAAACCAGATCTTCTGATCTGCGACGAATGGGGCTATGTTCCTTTGGACCGCGAAGGAGCGCAGCTACTTTTTCAGGTGATTTCGGACTGCTATGAACGTCGCAGTGTAGTAATTACCACTAACCTGGAATTCAGCCGCTGGGCGAGCATTTTCTACGATGAGCAGATGACAGCAGCAATGATTGACCGGCTAATACACCACAGTTACCTATTGATCTTTGATGGTCAAAGCTACCGGATGAGGCAATCACTCATGAGGCAATTAAGTTAACATAAAAATTCCCCACCGGTGCCTGGGGAAAAACCTTTGCAAAAATGGGGAATTTCCTCTTGCAAAAAACACTATATAGGTCTTTTACTTCATCATAAATGAAATTAAAGTCGATGCTTTCTTCTACTGCCCTAAGGAGATGGTCTTGAGGTACTAAGCTATCGATGCTTACTAATTCTACCTGCTCTATTATTTCTCGATTTTTCTTCGTTAACATTTCATCGCCCCACAATATTTTTGTATCTTCTTTAATTTTACTAAAAAGCTGATGATTTTTGTACTAGCTTTTGCAAAAAAAGACTGTCGACAGTTACTTTGTCGACAGTCTGAAGCTGCTTGAACGCAGCTTTTTTATGCTATATACGTATAATTTTACATTTTATAAGTCCGCATCTTTTCCATCCTCAGCGAATCAGTCCGAATTTTTCCCCGCAGCCGCTTCGCAGTACCCGGCCTGATCCTCCGCCAGCAGGCCGAGCAGGTATTTTCTAAACTCATCCCGGAGTTCTTCCCTTTTCAGGGCAAATTCCACGGTAGCCACAAGATACCCCAGCTTGTCCCCGACGTCGTATCTTTTCCCTTCAAAGGTATAGGCGTAGATTACTTCATAGTTTAAAAGTTCTTTTAATGCATCGGTAAGCTGGATCTCGCCCCCGGCCCCTGGTTTTGTATGTTCCAGGATTTCAAATATGCGAGGGGTTATGATATACCTCCCCATTATCGCCATGCGGGAGGGGGCTTCCTGTTTTTTCGGTTTTTCGATCATGTTGTTGACCTTGTAGATGCGGTCCTCGATAAAGGCCCCGTCTATAATTCCGTACTTGCTCACGTCGTCTTCCGGAACCTGCTGGACTCCCAGGATCGAGCAGTTATACCTCTCGTAAATATCCATCATCTGTTTCAGCACCGGTTCCTTTGAGCACATAACATCGTCGCCCAGCATGACGGCGAAGGGCTCGTCGCCCACGAAGGTCCTGGCGCAGTAGATGGCGTGCCCCAGCCCTCGGGGCTCCTTCTGGCGGACGTAGTGGATGTCCACCATGTTGGATATTTCCTCGACTACCCTCAATAGTTCTCCTTTTCCCTTTTTCTTCAGCTCCAGCTCCAGTTCCACCGACTTGTCGAAATGGTCTTCGATGGCCCGCTTGTTCCTGCCGGTGATTATGAGGATTTCCTCGATGCCCGAGGCCACCGCTTCTTCCACTATGTACTGGATAGTGGGCTTATCCACTATCGGCAGCATCTCTTTGGGCTGGGCCTTGGTTGCCGGAAGAAACCGGGTACCGAGGCCAGCGGCAGGTATGACGGCTTTTTTTATTTTCACTAAAAGTCCCCCCTGGATCTTTCCATAAATTGTTTAATTTAATAATATCATAATTTTCCATATATGGAAAACTATATACCCAAGGATTTTATAAGCATGGTGGCAAAAGAGCCCGGAGGCAGGGTGAACTTTATCGTAACCTTCCGGTAGCCAGCGTAGAGGCCGTCTTCCTCGAAGGGGCCTAAGTATAGATCCTGCGGGAATACTATCGCCGGCCTCATGAAGGACTTGAAAAAGGATTTCCTTATCTTTTTCAGGTTGAAATCCGAGGGTTTTACCCCCCGCTCCGTCAGCACTTCGTCCAGCGCTTTTTTCACTTCCGGGGCGGCTTCGGGTATTCGGGAAGACACCGTGGGTATTTCCAGCTTCTTCAGGGCTTTCAGTTTCCCGGGCGGAAGGGTCCTGTAAAAGGTGTAGTCCATGATCTTTCCCTTCACCGTAAAGAGCTCACCGGCAAAGAGGGGTAAGAGCTTTTCCAGGGTTCTGTTCCAGAGAAAGCTCTGGTAGGCGGAAAAGAACATGGAGAGCTCTTCCTTTGGGATGGCGTTCAGTGCTGCCGCAAGGTGCTTTTTGCTTTGCCCTTCCAGCAGGATTTTGATTATATCCTTTTCTACCGGAGTCCGGCAAAGCGGCAGTATATCCTCCCACCTGCCCCAGAGCTCGGCTATTTTTCGCTTCCTTGCTTTCTCCTCCCGTTTGTCCTCGGGGTGCACTGTGGTAAAGTAAAGTTTCAGAGCCCCATTGTAGTGCTTTTTTATTATCCTCTCGGCGATAAACTCTCCCGGGTCCTCCACGCTTCCGAACCGCTGGTCGTCGAAAAAGTTCGGGTATCCGAACTCTTCCACTTCCGATAGCCTCGACTTGATTCCATCCACACTGCCGGGGTTTATCCTGCGCAGGGTTATCTCGAAGTAATTGCCCTCCAGCACGGCCGGGGATACGAAGTCGTCGGCGAAACCCACGAACTGAAGCCTCACGTTGGGCTTTTCAAAGTGAAGCTCATATTCCCGGGGAACCGAGATATACTGGTATGTCAGAGCGTGCCGGTCCTTCCTGCCGCCGGACCCTATTTTCGAAAGGGGGACTTTATTTTCCCGGGAAATAAATTTTAGGGCGTCCATGGTGTTCCAGTGCCTTTTTTCTAAAAGGTATATGCGGTACGGCCCGTCCGGAGCGTATTTTATGTCGGCAAGTTCCTTTACTATAAAGTCTTCGGGGATGACCTTTATTTTCAAGTTGCCACCTTCTTACGTTTAAATATAGATAAAATAAGGCCCGAATCCATTCAGGATGGGCTGATTCTCTGGCAAATATTGAAAGCCTTGCGTATATTATACCATATTTTTCATTAAAGTATAATGAACCGGCTCCGGCGGTGTAAAGAATCTAACCAGTAAAAGCCTTTCGCCGGGGTAGTCGGACCAAAACATTAAAATTATGTACAGCTCGTCTCCGGCCGGTGAGCCCGCCCGCTCCCGGCCGGTTTTTTTGTTTTTCCGTAGTCGGAAGTATAATGAAGGTGAAATCGCAAGCGGCGGCCGAAAGGGGCCGCAGAAAGGAGGTGAAATCGATGGCGGTTATCGCAACTCCCGTTGAGGCCACCCTCCAGATTGTGGTCCAGACCGGGACCGGCGACAACGGAAGGCCCATCACCAGGACCAGGTCCTTCAGGAACCTGAAGACTTCGGCTCCCGACGCCGACGTAATGGAAGTGGCCAAAGCCCTGGCCGGCCTTCAGAACTACCCGGTGGACTCCTTCAGGAAGGTGGTGGAAATCGAGCTGACTGAACAGTAATGCGGCGCATGCTAATTTCAGGAAAGGAGGTGCAAAAGCATGGCCCAGATCCTCGAGATGAGCTTCCAGAACGAATCCGGCAGGACCACCCGGATCCAGATCCCCGACCCGAAGGAAAACCTCACCCCGCAGGAAATACAGCCGGTAATGGACCTGGTAGTCTCCCGGAACCTCTTCGCCACCAGCGGTGGGGACATCGTAAAAGCCCTGGGGGCCAGAATTCTCATCAGAGATGCCGTGGAAATCATACCCGGCGAGTAAATCCTTCCCCGGGCTCCGGCCCGGGGTTTTAATATTGAGACTGGAGGTGGGAGATATGGAAGATTTCATGGCTCAGGTGGCCAACGTGGGGTTTCCCATCGCCGTCTCCGTATACCTGCTGGTAAGGATCGAGGCCAAAATGGAAAGCCTCACGGCGAGCATCCACGAACTGGCCATGGTCATAGAGGGGCTCAAAAACCCCTCCAGAAGCGCGTGATATTTCGGGGAGGTGATATATTATGGAAAGATTTTACCCGCGCTTTATCGTGATCCATCATACCGCAGGCCATGACGTTTCGGCTTTACAAATCAACAGGATTCATGCGGCCAGGGGCTTCGGCGTGAAAATTACGGAGCCCCTTTCTCTCGTCGAGGAGTACAGGGAACGGGGATTTCCCTGCTGTAACGGCGGCGTTGTCATCAGCATTGGCTACCATTACCTTATAAGGGCCGACGGCAGCGTTGAAAAAGGCAGGCCCGACTTCGCGCCGGGAGCCCACTGCACCGCCTCAGGGATGAATATGCGGTCCATCGGCATCGCTCTGACGGGAAACTTTTCTTCCCGGGACAACCCCTCCGGCAAAAAGGGACACCCCGAGCCCACCGCCGCCCAGCTGAAGGCTTTAAAAAAACTCGTCAGCTTCCTTATGGATGTCTACTCGATCCCGCCTTCGGGGGTGCTTGGCCACTCGAAGGTACCGGGAGCCAGGACCGAGTGCCCCGGCGATAGGTTTGTTTTTTCTTTTTGACCTTGACACCGAACATGTGTTTGGATATAATTGTCTTAAAGTTTCGCCTTCGCCAGAATTTGGGAGGTGGTGAAAGATGAAGGATACGGAGGTTCTGATAAAGGCCGGCATTGCCGCCGTGGTGCCGGTATACGAAGCCGGAGCAGGAAACGTAACTTTGGTGATTACTTCGGACGGGAAAGAGCATTTGATAGGGAATACCACAAGGACCGTGATAAGGCGGATCGCCAGAGCTTACGGGGTGGATCTCGCCGCCGTCAGGGAAAATTACGGCAGGGCCGTCAACAGGAGAAACTACGTGCCGGTGCCGCTTTCGCCCTCCCTCATACTCATCCCCGTGAAATTCCGGGAAAGGCCCCTGGGAGAAAACGACGGCACCGTTGGCTATCTTTCCTATTACGAAATCCGGGACATCGAAGAAAACGGCTCCTTTTGCCGGGTACTTCTCGCCTGCGGGAAGTGGCTGAGGGTCCTTTTAGGCAAAGCCACCCTGCTGGAGTATATGAAGGACGCGAGACTCATTGCGGGAATCTATGAGGAAAAGCACCGGGTGGCGGCAAAGGCCGAACAGGTCCGGGAGCCGGAACCCGCTTGCCTTCAGGAAAGCGGAAAATTGAGGGAGGAACTGATAAACCTCCTGGTAAGGCTCCTCAGTAAAAGCGGCGGATGAAGAAATCATCCGCCGCTTAAATCACCGGTCCCATTTCGGTAAATAGTTTCACCAGGTCAGGATCGAACTGGGTGCCGGCGCACCTTTTTAATTCTTCTACGGCCTCCTCGTGGCTCAACGGTTTCCTGTAGGGCCTTTGGCCAACCACGGCTTCATAAGCGTCTATTATGGCAAAGACCCGGGACAGGAACGGTATTTCCTTTCCCCGCAGCTTAAAGGGGTAGCCGCTGCCGTCGTAATGTTCATGATGGCTCAGGATTAGGTCCGCAATCCCGGAAATCGACGGCACGGAAATGGCTATCCTGTAGCCGGCGACGCAATGCTTTTGCAATATTTCCCTCTCTTCCCAGGTCATCCTCCCTTTTTTAACCAGGTTCGGCGGAAGGCTTATCTCTCCTACGTCGTGATAGCGGCATAGCAGTAAAAACTTTTCCATATCCTCCGGCGGAAGATCGAGCTTTTTCCCAAAGGCCTCGGCGAGCCTTATAAGCCTTTCTATACGTTCTTCCCGTGCACGATTGCGCTCCTGGAGCTTCCTGGTTATAATGCGAGCTATGGCATTTTTGGCAGACCGCCTCTTCAGCAGCTTGTTTGTATACATATTGCAGCGTGCTTCGTTGAACACTTTGTAAATGTCCTGAAAGCCGTGGTGCTTTACCGAGTAGCCAAAAGATGCCGACAGGTGCAGATCTTCATTTTTCGAATTAAAATTTTCGATCTTCGCCATGATTCTCTTTATGAAGGAATCAACGATCTTTTCATCGCAACCCCTCATTATAATGCCGAATTCGTCGCCGCCTATCCGTGCCACCACGTCCTTTTCCCGGCAGCTGCTCTTTAGGATGTCGGCAAAGGCCTTGAGCAGTTTATCCCCGGCTTCACTGCCCAGCACATCGGTTATGAGTTTCAGTCCGTCCAGGTCGTACACTATTACGGCCGCCGGCAGCTCGTCGGTTCGGCGGAGTTTTTTCAATTCTTTTCGGAACATCCACCGGTTGTAAAGGCCGGTGAGCTCATCGTATATGTTCAGTCTCAACTGAACCTGCTTTCTTTTGGTTTCTGTGATGTTTATATGGCAAATGGCCGCCGCGACCGGATCCCAATCGATCCTGGATACCACCATCAGGTACCACCGGTCCTCGCTCTCCGAGCGGCAGGGGTATTCCAGGTAAAACCCTTCGCTTTTTCCCTCCAGGACCTCCCTTATCCCCTCCCGGGCAGCCCTTGCCACCTCCGAATCCGTATGTTCATTTCGAACGGCGTTTTCCAGTACTTCTAAATAATTGACTCCGGGACCCACCGTGCCAACGTTGTCAATACCATTCTTTAGGGCAAACTCCTCCCATCTTTTGTTCACCAGCAGAATTTCCCCGCTTTCTCCTATGACGCACAGGTTGACGTTAATCGAATCTAACAAGGTTTTTAAAAAATCGACTGTAACCCCGTCACTCTTTTGCATTTAACCTCCTCACTCCTGTCAGTTCGGTTATTTTTGCCGGTATCTCGTAACTCGGGAGGATAAACTCTGCCCCTCCTCTTTCAATTGCCGCCCGGGGCATTCCGAATATTACCGCTGTCTCTTTTGACTCGGCAATCGTCCTGCCACCGGCTTTTCTTATTCTTACCATCGCCCCGGCTCCGTCATCGCCCATGCCTGTCATCAGAACCCCTATGGTATTTTCCCGGAAAATGGTGAGGACCGAATCCATCGTGACATCCGCCGAAGGCATGAATCTGTATTTCGGGGTATCGGTCACCACCAGCCGGAAGCCATTTCTTTCGCTTGAAAGAAGCATATTGTAGCCCCCCTTGCCCACATAGCAGGTGCCGGGTTTTACTTCCATGCCGTCCTCGGCTTCCACCACCTTCAAAGCACAACGCTCATCAAGCCTCCTCGCTAAAGGGCCTGTGAACCCCGGAGGCATGTGCTGCACCAGGAAGATGGCTGCATTTATATCGGGGGGAATGAAAGGGAGAACGTGCATTATGTTCCTGGGGCCCCCGGTGGAAATCCCGATGACCACGGCTTTCATTTCTGAAGTGAAATGTATGCCGGGCGCCGGCGGATTTACCGGTCTTTCCCGGATATCCCGGGCGTTATAGCCGGCCTTCACTTTGGCTATTATTTCATCCGCGAATTCCTTTATGTCGGGCGATATGCTCCCTCCGGGCTTTGCCACGAAGTCAAAGGCGCCGAGCTCCAGAGCCTTGATGGTCACGCTGGCGCCTTCCCGGGTCAGGGACGAAAGCATCAAAACATTGCCCAGTTTTTTTTCACGGATCTTTTTTAAAGCAGAAAGCCCGTCCATCTCCGGCATATTAACGTCCAGCGTAATGACGTCGGGTTTTAGCCTTTCGGCTTTCTCGACGGCTTCCCTGCCGTTTCCGGCGGTATCCACTACCTTTATTTCGGGGTCCTTTTCCAGCAGGTCCTTTATAATGAGCCTCATCAGCGCAGAATCATCCGCTACCAAAACCCTTATCACGACGAACACCTCATGGATTTCACCCCGTCCCATAGTCGGTAGTCCCTTTAATGCCTCACTATACTGTATAATATACTACTCGATAATATAATAATACCATTTAATGCAATGTTTTCCAATTACCTCATTGATTTTTTATTATTAAAAAATTTTAAGTTGGGGGTTACCAGCCCCAAATTGGCTCAGCTAGCTATCTTACTTCAAATCTTATTCTTCAAAAACGCTCCCAGCGCTTTATCCGTCTTTTTGATGTGATTTATAAGCCAATCGATGAGGAAATGGTTTATTTTTACCACCAGGTCCACCGTAGGGCCGTTCTGCTCCATTCTTTGCTTTATTTCTTTGAATTCCGCTACAAAGCCGTCATGCTGCTTTTTATGTGCCTGGTAGCCGGGAAAATCGTTTTCCCGCATGTATTTTTCTTCGGCGCCGAAGTGCATGACGATGTATTCACCTAGAAAATCAATGGCCTTTACGGCCTCTTCCCTACCTTTCCCTTTCGAGCAGGCCAAAAGCAGGTCGTTCACCCTTTTGAAAAGCTCCTTGTGTTGTTCGTCGATCAGACTTACTCCTGTGGAAAGGTCCTCCGTCCACATTACCGCCATAAAATATCCCTCCCATCTTTGTCACGATATATATTCTCCAAATAAATCCTTAATCCTGCTCCGGCGGGACCTTTTTCAACTTTCCAGCGGTTCTCCCAATTCGAAGAGGAATTCCCGTTTTGGTGAAAAAGATTTCCGGCGCAAGCCGCAACCTTTGCCGCTATAAGTTGTATTGTAAATACGATTTTTCTGATATGGAAAAATATAGCTTGACTATGTAAAAGTAAAAAATGTAAAATATTAGTAGTTATTTTTTGCGTAATTCGACATATACCGCCGATAAAAGGCAAACCTGTCGAAAGGCAGGGGCGCAAAGCCATGGGCCTACGGCTCCATTGATGATGGAGCTACGGCTGCCAGGTTGCCGGCTCATTGAAAGGCCATCGGCCAAGGAAAGGTTCCAACCAGGGCAGCCAAATCTTTGATTACATTTTGAAGGCTGCTTTTTTTATTACAGGAAAGGAGGGAGAGCTTGAGACAAGTAGTAGTTTTCGGCCTCGGAAAGGAACTTTACGGCATAGACATTTTCGATCTGCAGGAAATCATCAGAATGATGGAAATAACGCATATCCCCAGAGCCCCTCATTTTATCGAAGGGGTAATAAACTTAAGGGGGAGAATCATTCCCGTGATAGACCTCAAAAAGAGGTTCGGCCTTGCCGACGGTGAAATAACAAGAGACTCCAGGATCATTGTGGTAAATATCGATGAAACCACGGCGGGGCTCATAGTGGATTATGTCACCGAAGTAGCGGCACTGGAAGAGGAAGACCTGGAAAAACCTCCAGAGGCCTTGACCATCGATGCCCGCTTCATCCATGGGCTGGCAAAGATGGGAGATAATATAGTAATACTTATTAAAACGAGTGAAATACTCAATGTGGCAGAAAAAGACCAGCTAAAAAATTTCTCGAAGGAGGATACATATGAAAAAGCTGAAGGGAATTAAAATAAGTGGTGGAATAAGGACAAGGTTGACCGTTCTGTTCCTTCTTATATCCCTCGTACCCCTTATAGTCTTGAGCTTCTTCAACTACAGCACCTCAAAAAACAACTTGACCCATGCAGCCGACCGGGAACTACTCGGAAAGGCCGTATCCGCGGCCAGCGTTATCGACCTCTGGGTCAGCGAAAGAATGGAGATATTGGAAACCCTCGCGGAAAATCCCGTAATTAAGAGCGGTAACTTAGAAAGTTTAATCCCCATATTAAAAACGGTACAGCCTGCAGCACCGGACGTCCAGCTCCTCTGGTACGCCACGCCTGACGGCAAAGTTTACTCGTACCTGAACGACGACATCACCAAGCCAATCACCGATATCAACGACCGGCAGTATTTCAAGGAAATAATGTCTACGGGCAAAACCACCGTATCGGAACTCGTCATCGATAAGGTAACCGGTGACAAAATTCTGGTCATAGTGGCCCCCGTGAAAGGTCAGGGCGGTATAACCGGCATAGTAGGTGCCGATGTAAACGCGAACGCCCTTATCAACATCATAAACTCGGTAAAATACGGTACCACAGGGTATGCCTTCCTGGTGGACAAAATGGGCACCACCATAGCCCATCCGGACGAAAAGATGGTTATGAACATGAACATAACAAAGACCGAGTCCGAGTCGTTGAACAGGGTCGGGGAACGCATGATAAAGGGCGAAGAAGCCACCGTAAGGTATGAATACAGCGGAGAATACAAACTTGCCGCCTTCTCCCCGGTTAAGAACACCGGATGGTCCTTATGCGTCACCGCCTCGTCGGACGAAGTATACGCGGGACTGAAAAGCTTTTTCTGGTCCACCATCACCCTGATCCTGGTCGTGACGGTTATCGTCATCGCTGCAGCCGTCGTTTTCAGCCGGCAGTTATCTTCGCCCATACTTAAGCTCACGGCGGTGGCCGATACCCTGGCAACGGGGGACCTCCGGGTAGAAGTACCCGAGGGATTTTTCGGCGAACTCGGAACCCTCGGCAGCTCTCTCAAGAAAATGCTCGAAAATACTAAAACAGTTCTCGGCTTCATGGGCACCGCCATTGCCAACCTGGAAAAGGCTATAAGGGAGATATCGCAGGGAGCTCAGGATACCGCCCAGGCTGCCGAACAGGTAGCCGAGACCGTTAGCCAGATTTCGGCCGGAGCCCAGGATATGGCCCAGAATACAGGGAATATATCTGCGGCAGTCGAGGATACCACCACAATGATGCAGGCTTTAGTGGAAAACCTGGAGTCCATTACACAGAACACTATGGATACGGTGAAGAGAACCGAGCAGGGCGAAAAGATCATGAAAGAGCTCTCCCAAAAATTAGAGCTCACCACCACCAAGGCAGAAAATATTAAGTCCGCCATGACCAGCCTCATAGAACAGGCGAAAGAGATAGCGGGCATTACCGACGTAATAACGGGCATAGCCGAGCAGACCAACCTCCTGGCTCTCAACGCCGCCATCGAGGCAGCCAGGGCCGGTGAGGCCGGCAGGGGATTCGCGGTGGTGGCCGAGGAGATCAGGAAGCTGGCCGAACAGTCCAGCCAGCAGGCGAGCCAGATAACAAAAATAGTTAAACAGGTCACGGAGAATATTAACCTTTCGAATACGGCTACCGAAGAAGCGGTGGTTCTCATTGAAGAGCAGGCGATCATAGGCGGCGAAACCATGAATCATTTCGCGGAAATATCGGCAGGTGCAAGGCGTGTTGCCGACCTTCTGAGTGATATCGAGAAAAAGGCCAGGAGCGTCAGCGAACACAGCAGGAAAATAAGCGAAGAGGTATCTAACGCCGCCGCAATATCGGAGGAGAACGCGGCTTCTTCCCAGGAGATAGCCGCATCGGCCCAGGAGATGAGTTCGGCAGCCCAGACCATAAGCGCCAGCACCACGGAACTCATCAACCTTGTGGAAAAACTCAAAGAAGCTAGCGCAAAGTTTATCCTGTAAAGTAAAACGCACCTGCTTTCCCGAGTGGAAAGCAGGTGCGTTTTTATCATCAAAGGAGATTTAAAGTCTTATTCAGGTTCACATCGGCGCCGATCACGCCGACCACGCTGCCTTCTTCGTTTCTAACCGGCACCGATATGGTAACCGTCATGCGGTTTGCCGATATATCGATGTAGGGTTTAGATATGAATTCGTTTCCCCGGACGGCTTCCTGAAACCACGGCCTGAAAGCCAAGTTTTTTACCGGGATGTCACTGGTTACGTAGATAATGTCGCCTTTTTCGTCGAGGGTGATTAACTCAAGTATTTCCGGCGTTTCCCGCTTTACCTTTTCAAATTCACGTTTCAGGACTTCCACATCCCTGTTTACGACGAAGTCCTTCCCGGCCAGAAGGGAAAGCTGCTGTTTTATGGCGGATAACTTTACTCTTGCGCTTTCAGGTATCCTGTAGTTCCGGGTATACGCTTCGGATATTTCCATGAGTTCGGAAGACATGGTTGACAGCCTGCCGGTTTCCTCCGATATAGCTCCGAGCAGATTTTTCTGTTCCTGGCTGGATGCCGCTATTTCCTGCACCCCTGCCGCAGTCTCCTCGGAAACGGCCGCCATTTTCTCCGCCGCCTCGGAAACCTTGACGACCTTTTCTACCTGTTCCCCAGCCATTCTGTTTATGCGCTCGATGGAAACTTCAAAACTTTTTATTGCCGATACTATATCGTCAAAGGCGGTCATGGACTCGTTGCCTTTTTCTATGTTCTCATTTACCACTTCGAGATTCTTTTCCACCTGTAACGCCGTTTCCCGGGCCTCCTTCTGGATCCTCTCCGACAATTCCTTTATCTCTTCTGCAGCTTTCGCCGACTGTTCCGCCAGCTTCCTCACTTCACCGGCTACCACCGCAAAACCGCGCCCCTGTTCCCCGGCTCTTGCCGCTTCTATGGCAGCGTTGAGCGCCAGCAAATTGGTCTGGTCGGCAATATCGGTGATAACTTTTACAAAACCGTTGATCATGGTTGTCAGATTTTCCAGGTCCCTCATCTTGGAAGCAGAAAGGGAGCTTGTCTGAGACGACAGGCTCAGGTTACTGATGAGGCCTTCCAGTACCCCCCTCGTCTCCCTCACCCTCTCGACCATGGCCTTTATACCCTCTTCCCCTTCCCTGGCCTCCCCGGCTATTTTTTCCGCCAGGGCTGAAAGCGTATTGATGTTATTCGACGTCTCCTGAGCGGCTTCGGCCTGCTCTCCCGCCCCCAGAGCTATTTCTTCTATGGATGCGGATATCTGGTGGGCGGCATGGCTTATCTGGTCCATGCTGTCTTCAAACTTACCGGAAAAGTATTTGATTTCCTCGGCAGTCCTCTGCATTCTGCCCATTAGTGTGAACACGTGCTCGAAAGCCTTTAAGACGGGCTCTACGAGAAAATCAAAAAGTCCCCCGTTCCGGTGCAGTTTTTCAAAGGACGGTATTTCACCGCGGGAAAATTCACTAATTACTTCGGCCAGTATACGAAGCTTAATAAAAGCCGAATTTATGACGAAGTAGTTTATGAAAAGTACGAGTCCGGTAACAGCTAGGATAGGTACAAGATGTACCCGCAAGGAGATACCGGCTGCCAGGTATGCCGCTAATAATAATATTGCAGGCAGGAGAGAGATAGGGAGAACGAGCTTTAATATAACCTTTTTCTTCATAGCTTCAATCCCTCCGTAAAGCTAGTTTGACAGATCTATTTTTATGCCCAGACCCATCTTGACGGCCTTTTCATAAATCCGCGCCGCACAGGCTACATCCTGGACCGCTATCCCCACACTCTTGAAAAGGGTTATCTCGTCATCGCTTTCGCGTCCCCGCAGCCTCCCGGAAGTGATCTCCCCCAGCTCTCCGTAGATATTTTCCGGCGAGAAATCTCCGCTGGAAATGGGTATTATAAAATCCCCCGCTTCCGAGAGCACCGCCTCCCGGGAATCGACCACGATCTTTGAGGCCATTTTCAAAAGCTCCGTCGGGATTTCCTGCATCTTCGGCGTATAAGATCCTATAGCGTTGATGTGGGCGCCCTTTTTCACGCTTGAAGCGGAAAATACGGGTGTCTCCGAAGTGGTGGCGGCAATGATTATATCGGCCCCTCTTACCGCCTCGTCAGCACTTTGGCATTCCACAAACCTGACCCCAGAAAGCTTGGTTTTCATTTCGGCTATGTACTGTCCGACCTTCTTCGGATCCCTGTTATAAATCCGGGCCTCCTCGATGTTTCTCACACAGCACACGGCCCATAGCTGGGTTTTCCCCTGGACACCGGCCCCTATTACGGCGGCCACCTTCGAGTCCTTTCGCGCCAGGTGCTTTGAGGCGGCTCCAGACGCCGCACCGGTCCTGAGGGCCGTAAGGTAAGCGCCGTCCATCAGTGCCACGGGTTCTCCGGTTTCCCGGTCTTCCAGCACTACCACGGAGCTGATGGTCGGTTTGCCAAACCTTGCGTTGCCCGGAAAAACCGACACCAGCTTGACCGCCACGCCGATGCCCTCTACATAGCCCGGCATGAACAGGGCGTCACCCTCCGCGCCGCCGATGTGGATTACGGTCCTTAGCGGAACTATAGTCCTCCCCGTCGAATAGGCGGCAAAAGCTTCCTCCATGGCATTTATGGCCTCTTCCATTGAAAGGGCTTTTTCTACATCGCTTTTTGTAAGAATCAGCATCCTGCAACATCCTCCCTCTAAATGGCAAATTTTGTTGGATATATTATAACAAATTTTGGACAAATTTTGAAATAATCAAGGTAAATTTCCGAAACTCGATATTTCTGATAATTGTATAAATTTCTTGCCTCAACAGGCCACTTTGTTATATAATTGTACACGTCTACGGACTTTCATACCCGAGCCGATATGCTGGAGGCTCCTTAATCTATTCTATATCTTTACATTTTAAAAAAATGTAAAGGGGGAATGGATATGAAGGTAGGGGTATTCTGGAGAAAGTTCCGGAACGTGGAGCTCCAGCTGAAACTTTCCGGGGAAAACATTTACGATGACGCTTATGAAGAGGCTTATCAGCACTTTTCTGCAATAAAGGAAGCGGGCTTTGATGCGGTAATGATAGAATGGAAAAAGGACAACCCGCAGGAAACCTTGAGAAAAGTGCTTGAAGAGAAGGTAGACCTGGTGTTCAACGCCTCATCGCTCGAGGAAGTAGCTTTCCTCGAAGCCTTCGGCATCCCCTTCGCCGGTTCCGGGCTGGACCTGGTAGCGACGGATAAAGCCACGCGCAAGAAGATAGTGGCGTACCATAAACTTCCCACGCCGAGATTTATAGTGGTGGAAGACCCGAACGAAATACCCGACCACGACCTAAAGTACCCGCTTTTTGTCAAACCCGTTCGTGGCCGCGGCAGCGCCGGTATAAGCGAGGAAAACATCATTGAAAGGCACGAAGACCTAGCCCGGGTCGTATCAAAGATAACCGATAAAATAGGCCAGCCCGCCCTTGTGGAGGAATTCATCAGGGGCAGGGAGATAACAGTGGGAATAATCGGGTATAAAAATCCCCGGGTTCTGCCACCGGTTGAAATCGAATATAATTCCACTAGAACCAATACCTTTGAACATAAAATGTTCGACAACGAGATAATCCACTGTCCCGCAAGGCTCTCCCCCGAAGAGGAGGAAAAAGTAAAAAGCACAGCACTGAGTATCTACAAGGTCCTGAACGCCAAGGACTTTTCCAGGATAGACATGATCCTGGGGGACGACGGTATCCCGTACTTTCTGGAGATAAATACCTTCGCCGGACTTACCATGTCAAAGGACGGGACCCATCACGGATATATGGGCTACATGGCCAAGACCGCGGGCATGACGCGGGCCGATTTCATCGGCTCCATAGTGAGAAGCGCCCTGGAAAGGTACAGGATATGTCATAAATTGTAAAATATTATATTAAATGGAAACATCATACACTGTTGACAATGTCTGTAATATATGGTATGGTTTTCATAAACGGGTATTTCGCGTAAGCGAAATGCCCGAATTGTTTTTTTTACGGATTTTCCCATAAAATGTCTTCGGGAGGAGAGGTTTAAAATGCAAAGGACCTACACCCTGTCAAAGACGGCTTTTGAGGCTCTGATTAAACATCTGGCAGATCTAGAAGCGGGAAAAAGCAGGCTTATCGATGAACATTTCAGTAATTCCCCCAGGGAAGCCCGGGAGCTTGAACACCTGCTGGACAATTACATCAAGTTCATGGATGAATTCATAAGCTCCGTCCAGCAGGAAGATACAGCCGACGAAAGCTTTCCGTATGTGGTAATCAACAGCCGAGTGCAAGTACAGGATATCGAAAACGACGAAACATACAATTTCAGGGTGGTCCTGCCCAGCGGCAACATTGCCTCAGATCCAGAAATATATAGCGTTTCGGTTCTGTCCCCGGTGGGAAAGTCGCTCCTTTTGAAAAAGCCCGGTGAAAAAGTACAGGTGAACGCCCCCGGCGGCATGTTCCTTTACGAGATTAAAGCCATATATTTCCCTTAGGGACAGGTAATAAAAAAGGCATCCCGAGTAGATGCCTTTTTTATCTGAATATTATTTATATATTGCCCGCCTCTTTTAAAAGTCCCAAGAGCTGCCTGGCGTTGATGACGGCCGACGCGTTGAAGTGGTTGTTCATCGCTATGAATACGACCTTTGTCTTGCGGGAAAGTTCTCTTATCCTGGGCACCCATTCCGAAAGTTCCATCTCGGTGTACAGGTAATCGTAGCGCTCGTAAGATTTCTCGTGGTTATACCATTTCCGGATATTCCTGCCGTGAAACCGCACATATCCTATAGAACTGGTGGCCACCACCACCGGCGGCAGAAGCCCTCTTATGGGCGGCTCGTCGACGCATACGAAAGCCATATCGTTTTCCCTGAGCAGGCGGATAACTTCAAGCCTCAACCAGTCGTCGGACCTGAACTCGACGGCGAGCGGCAGGTCCTTCATCCTCTCCCGCAACTTTTTGAGGTAATCCCTGTTTTTTTCGTTATTGTGAAAACTGTACGGGAACTGGGCCAGCACGCACCCCAGCCTTCCCGCTTCCACCAGCGGCTTTAAGGCGTCGTGGAACCTCCCCACCGTTATATCGCCGAGGTCCCTCTGGTGGGTCATGCCGCCGTAAGCTTTGACGACGAAGATGAAATTTCCCGGGGTTTTTTTCATCATATGGTAGAACATATACGGTGTCGGCATGCTGTAGTAGCTGGAATTCACCTCGGTAAAGGGAAACTCCCGGCTGTAAAAGGCCAGCATATCCCCGTCCTTCATGTTCTCGGGGTAAAACCTTCCCTTCCAGTCTTTGTACGCATAACCCGAAGTGGCAACGAGTATCAAGGTCATTCCTCCGCAACATTTATACTCTTACTTTAACAATATCGCGTTTTATCGGCAAAAGCAAGGCCTATCAATTTCGCCTGGCGAAGGGTCCTATGGCCGGACTGCCCTTTTGGCCTATAAGGTCCCGGGACTTCAGCTTCGCCCGGAAGATGGCGTTATCCCCGAACCTCTCCCTTATTTCGTCTATAACCCGGTTGAGCCTCTTTTTCTTTTCGTCGGCCTCGAATACGGAAATCTGGTCGAATTCCCTTATGAGGCCCGAAAGACTCACACCCAGGAGCCTCAACGGCGTCCTGCCGTCCCAGTTGGAGCGCAAAAGCCGCTTTGCGGCGGCGTATATGTCTTCGGTGGCGCTGGTGTGGGGGATCGTGGTAGAACGGGTTATGGTGGAAAAGGAGGAGTCCCGGAGGGTGACGGTCACCACCCTGCCGACGTAGTTTCCCCGCCGCACCCGCCTTCCCACCTGCTCCGCCAGGGACAGCAGCACCGCCTCGGCCTCATCCCAGGTTTCCACATCCCGGGGCAGCGTGATCGAGTGGCCCATGGACCTGGCATCGTCCATGGAATGGGGATCTACCGGGGAATCGTCTATGCCGTTGGCGAAGAGGTGGATGTGGCGTCCCACCAGCCCGAAAGCCGCTTCCAGCATCTCGACGGGCACCGCCGCCAGGTCGCCTATCGTGTTTATGTTCATCTTCTTCAGGCGTTCCGCCAGCCTGGGGCCCACGCCGAAAAGTTCGTCCACAGGCAGGGGCCAGATTACGTCGGGCACGTCTTCGGGCGTTATGACCGTGATCCCCATGGGTTTTTTCATGTCCGAGGCCATCTTGGCCAGCAGTTTATTGCAGGAAACCCCTACGGAACACGGGAGAGAGAGTTCTTCTATCACGGTCCTCTGGATCTTTTCCGCTATGGTCACCGCATCCCCGAAGAGCCCCTCGCAGCCGGTAACGTCCAGCCATGCTTCGTCGATGCTGAACACCTCCACGACGGGAGAAAATCTTTGCAGTATTTCCAGCACCCTGTGGCTGGTGGCGACGTAGAGCCTATAGTCGGGTTTTATGAATACGGCGTGGGGGCAAAGCTTCCTGGCCTGCCAGTTGGGCATAGCGGTCTTTACCCCGAACTTCCTGGCTTCATAGGAAGCGGTGAGCACTATGCCGTTTCGCTTCTTGGGGTCCCCGGCAACTATGACCGGTTTGCCCTTTAAAGACGGATCCAGGGCCTGGTGGCAGGAAGCGTAAAAAGCGTTCATGTCCACGTGGAGGATGGAGAGCATAGGCCTCATCTCCTGAACATTTGTTTGCTTATAATTATATCACCCGGTGGTGATAAAATCAATGACCGAAAGCCGTTTTTCCGTTGCCTCGCCGGAAAATAAAAATAATGATATAATAAGCGTGGTAAATGTCACTATAGGAGGTTTGGGCATTGAAAGATTTTATAGGAGTTGTCATTTCCATCCTGTTCGTCTTCGGCGTAATAATAATCTCGGAAGTTTTGAGAAAAGCCGGAGGATCAAGCGCCGAAGTTACCAGGAAATTTGTACATATCGGGGTTTCCCACTGGTGGCCTTTGGCCATGTTCCTCATCGACGACATAAGGTACGCCCTCATACCCCCTGCTTTATTCGTGGCGGTAAATTATTATTCACACAAGAAAAATGTATTCAAAGGCATGGAAAGGAAAGGGGCGAGCTCCGACCTGGGGACGGTGTATTTCCCCGTATCGCTGATAGTCCTTATCCTTCTGACATGGGACGGAGGGCTTTTGGGAAGGGGTTTTGAGTATCTCGGCCTTGCCGGAGTCCTGGCCATGGGATACGGCGACGGGCTCGCGGCTATTGTAGGCTGGAAATTCGGAAAATCGAAGTACAGGGCCTTCAAAAGCGAAAAGAGCCTTGAAGGTTCTGTTACGATGCTCGCTTTTTCTTTTATAGCTATTGCAGTCGCCCTGGGAAGTTTCCTGGGATTTACCCCGCACGTCCTCAGGGTAAGCTTTGTGGCAGCGCTCATTGCAACAATTTCGGAAGCCCTGTCGCCCTCCGGCACGGACAACCTTACCGTCCCGGTTGTAACCTCCCTGGCGTCCAATTATTTCCTCTATATACTCAAAAATTCGAACCTGTTCCTTTTCATTTACATGGCCGGGATAGGTTTTGTGCTCAGTTTCTTCATAGCATACGCCGCCTATCGAAAGAATTCTCTCACCCTTGACGGTTCCGTAGGCGCCACGATCCTTGGCACCATGATGTACGCTACGTCGGGGATCTTCGGTTCCTTTTTGATGGTGCTCTTTTTCATATCCTCCAGCCTGCTTTCCTATTTTAAAAAGAGCGCAAAGAGCCGCGCGACGCAAAGTTTCGACAAAACCGGATGCAGGGACGTTTTCCAGGTGCTGGCCAACGGTGGCGTGGGGCTTTTGTATTCGGTCCTCTATTACATTACGAAAAATCCATCGTATCTGGTGCTGCTGGCCGTATCCTTTGCGGCCGCCAACGCCGATACCTGGGCCACGGAACTCGGGATACTGAGCAAGGCCCGGCCCATTTCGCTCAGGACCTTCAGGAGGGTGGAAAAGGGCACTTCCGGGGCAGTGAGCCTTTCGGGGACTTTGGCCGCATTAATGGGCGCTCTGCTCATAGGCATATCCGCCGCCGCGGGGTTTAAATTGATGGATTTCGGGGACCTGGCCTTTACCCCCGTTCAGAGCCTCCTAATGGTG
The DNA here is from genome assembly GCF_000144645.1 of Thermosediminibacter oceani DSM 16646. Classification (NCBI taxonomy): domain Bacteria; kingdom Bacillati; phylum Bacillota; class Clostridia; order Thermosediminibacterales; family Thermosediminibacteraceae; genus Thermosediminibacter; species Thermosediminibacter oceani. Next base: position 461,461 of record NC_014377.1, on the reverse strand, counting down.
ACCCTCGGGGGATTCCTGGGGTCGCTGATCGATTCGATCCTCGGAGCAACCCTTCAGGGCGTATACTATTCGGAAGAACTGGAAGGCGAAACCGAAAAAAGGTTCACCAACGGCAAGCCAAACCGACTCGTCCGGGGATTGGGTTTTGTAAACAACGACCTGGTCAACTTCCTCAGCATCGGCCTTTCCAGCGCCCTGTTCGCGGGGATTATATAAAAAAGTCCGGGAATAATAACCCGGACTTTTTTTATACTATTTATTTAATCATATTCATAAAGACTACGATTAATATTCCATTGAAGAAGTCAATAAACAAGCTTCCAACCAGAGGAACTATGAAGAACGCTCTTGGCGCAGGCGCATATTGTTCTACCAGTGCTCTCATATTGGCCATTGCGTTGGATGTCGCGCCCATGCCGAAGCCGCAGAATCCAGAAGTCAATACCGCAGCCTCGTAATCGCGTCCCATGAGGTTGAAAGTTATAAAATACGCCATCAACATCATCAATATGGTCTGTGCCACCAGCATTACTACAAGCGGTAATGCTAGGTCTGCCAACTGCCAGAGTTTTAATCCCATCAGGGCTATGGCAAGGTATATTGACAGCGATATATCCCCGACAACTTTAATTTCATCCTCGGGTACTTTGTACATTCCCGTAAAGTCCGCCAGGTTCCTGATTATGGCTGCTGCGAACATGGCGCCGATATACGGTGGAAAAGTGAATCCCACTTTTGTAAAAAAGCTTGAAATAATAGTGCCGATACCCATAGCCAGGAGTATTTGAGCGAATGCCGGATAAAAGTTTTCAGCTTTTACTTCCCCTACTTCATCCGATACAGCCAGCTCTGCGGATAATCCGGGTTCAAAAGCTGCTGTTTTGTGGTTCTTCATAAGGCCATGTTTTTCAATTAAATTCTTGGCTAACGGATTACCGATAATGCTGCCCATAATCATTCCAAAAGTAGCTGCAGCGACGGCGACAGTTGTGGCTCCCTCTGCACCCGCTTTTTCAAGAAGTGGTCCGAAGGCCCCGGAGGTACCGATGCCGCCGACCAAAGGTATGGAACCCGTCGCAAGGCCCAATAAACCGTTTAAATTAAATACTTTTGCAAGGGCTATTCCCAGACCATTTTGCAGGAATATAAGTACAATGGATATTGTCAAAAAGACTAGTACCGGTATACCGCTCTTCTTAAGAAGCCTTAAACTTGCTGTGAATCCTACTGTGGTGAAAAACATGTTCATAAAGAAAGTTTGCAGGGTCGTATCAAAAGTGATCGTCAAAATATTGTACTGCTTTAGAACTAGGAATAAAACTGCAAAAAATAATCCTCCGATTACTGGTGAAGGTATACAATATTTTTTTAGGATTGGCGCTTTGTTTCTTATAAGTTCGCCGAGGAATAATACTATAACCGCCAGCGCCGTAGTTTGGAGCATATCAAGTTGTACGGTCATTGTAAAACCCCCATCACTTTTAGATTTTAAGTATAATGTTATACAAGTATATTATACTGGCGGCCTACATCAGAATACGCCATCCTACACTAAATATTGAATAGAATTTGAGTATAAATAATAAAAAAAAATTATTGAATCAATTATTGCGAATATCTCAATTTAGCAATTATTCCCTCTATAAACTTTTTGATGTTTATCTTGCCGGGCTCTTCCTTCGGGTTCTCTATATGCCGCATCTGCTGCCTTACCTGTTTAAAATCAAAAAGGAGCGTGCTGTATTCCAAAAAAATGTCATTGTCAAAATCACTTAAACCCAGTTCAGCCAACGTCTGAAGGGCTTTTTGAATTGTCCTTCTGACTCTTTGCTCTAATGACTTTACATTAAGTTTTTCTATATTATCATCATCTTCCTCCAGAACTTTTTCATATATATCCTGGAGTTGATATTCGGCATTGGGATTTTCCAGCTTTAGCTCATGCACCGTGTATATGACTTTCAATAACTCGTTGCTGCCGGCAACACCTATAATTCCCAGATCGCTAAATATTTTATTTATTCTCGTCTCAATGTTTTTATCGTTTGTATCTTTAATCTTGTGGTTTTCTGCATCATAGTTCATAACGGTATTTTTAATCAATGCCAAGGAGTTCTCAAGATCGATAATGCGGCAAACGCCTTTGATGACACTTACCACTTCTATGTTGTTTATGGGTTTATTTATGAAAAATAATATACCGCTTTCATAAGCCTTTGCCACCATGTTTTCATCTTCCACCTGGGATATCATTATAAATTTGCCTTTGTAACCCTTTGACCTGGCTTCATTTATAACTTCAATACCGTCCATGGCCGGCAGCAGCAGATCTATAAGCACAATATCGGGGTTAAAAAAAAGTATTTCCTGAGCGGCATGCTTTCCGCTATCCAGCTCTGTCAGCACTTTGCCCAGTCTATTTTTTCTTATAAGTATAGCTAACATTTTTCTTACATTAACGTCATCATCAATAATCATAAATGTTTTATCCATAAGATCACCTTACCAAGCTTTTTTTGGGAATTAGTATCTTAAATTTTGTACCTACTCCCGGTTTTGAGGTTACCTCAATGCTTCCACCCAGCTCTTCTACGATATTTTTCACATGGCAAAGTCCAATGCCCGTATGAGGCCTGCCCGTATCTTCATCATATTTAGTTGTAAAACCGGGATTGAAGATATAAGGAAGTATATCTTCTTCAATTCCCTCGCCACTGTCCCTAACCTCTAAGCATACGTTCTCTTCCAAATTCGTTACCGAAACGGCAATTGTGTCACCGCTTTTACAGGCGTCAATACTGTTTGTTAACAAATTATTTAATAAATTAAACATATTATAATACGGCCCTACTGAAAAATCGCTTCCACAATTGAAAAAGATTTTTATCTCCTTATTTTTTGCTTTGAGGTACCTTTCTATATTGTCCCTAATTATAGTAAAAATATCGGAGAGCTTCATAACATCCTCATTCTCTAAGCCCTTTATGAAGGATTCGAAGCCCAGCACGACTCTATAATAATCCTTTTTAATTTCATGAACATCCTTTGCAATGTCTAAAGCCATCTCTTTCAATTTTCCATCCAATTCATTACTTTCGTAAAGGCTATAGCTTTTTCTCATCACATTTTCTATATCCTTCATAGATTTTTTCAGATAAAACATTTCGGCCTGTATATTTGAAATCAACATATTAAGCTGGGTATATCTTTTTTGGTGTTCGGAGCTCAAAATAAAAAGTTTTTGTCTTTCATAAAGCTGGTATATGAAATAGGCCAAAATGCTTCTCAAAAAACCTACCATCAAGATCAGCTGTACGCCCGATGGACTTATCTCGTTCCTGATAGCTGCTTCAAATAAATTACTGGAAAAATCCACTAAAGAAAGCAGCATTATAGCTCCAAATACATAGTTCTTTCGTTTATCAACATCTGATATTTTTACCAGAAAGGCAAATATCACATAATAAACTAATGACGGGTAATTAACAGCTAACGCCGTGTCAAAACTTATCCCTTGAAAAAATAATACCGCGGTTCTTACCGCAAATATCGCCAATCCGCTCAAAATTACAATCCAAAATTTCGATACATTATCGACAGCAAGGATGATAAGGTTTAATATAATAACTCCTGCGGAAAACTTAAATTTACCTTCAAAGGGATAAAAATATATTTCTGCGAAAAAAACCACCGGCAATAATAAATAACCGTACCGCTTGATCTTATAAATAAGATCCCTTCTTTCTATCTCAATTACCTCCCAGATAAACTTCGTATATTTTAATTATACCGTACAGCCCTCGGAATTAAAGCCTCCAGCCCCTTTGGCTGTTTTTCCCAAAAGCAGATTGTAACCTCTAAAAAACCATAAGCATATATTGTAATAGACACCATAATAAGGAGGGGTTTTTAAAATGGCTGAAGTCGGCGGCGGAGGCTTCGGAGGAGGCTTCGGAGGAGGTTTCTTCAAGGATCGCCAGGCTTTCCTCGTATTCCTTATCCTGATCCTTCTCTTACTGGGCGACAATTTTTAAACTGAAAGCCGTGCTTTAGAGCACGGCTTTCATTCTTTATATTACATTAACTGCCCGGCTTTATCCCTTCCGAAAGGGAGGGGGATGAAATCCAGGCATTGCTTGTTATCCGTCATTCTGATACAATACCGGTAAGGAATAATATACCAAAAGGAAGTCTTCTTGACGGGAAGGGGGGTAAGGGGTTGTGACAAAAATGGATCCGGTAAGGATGTACAGCAATATTATAAAAAGAAACATGAAAAAATCCGAAAAAGTAAATAAACTGATAAATTTCGGCCTTACCGTTGCTTATTATTACGTGAGCTTTTTCAAAGATAAAAGGCTCCCCAAATCCCTGCAATACCTGAATAAATGCTGCATAAAAAATATAAAAGATTCACTGGAAAATCCTCAAAATTCCGCATGGGTAAACCTTTTTTCCCCCTGCGAATTTTTAATAGCCATGGATATAAGGCCCTTATTCGTTGAAGCATATTCTTCTTTTATGTCGGGTTTTTTTATTGAAGATTACCTTATCGATACCGCCGAATCAAGGGGTATATCAAATACTTTATGCAGCTACCATAAAACTTTCATAGGGGCAAATGAGCTTAACATTCTTAAAAAACCCGGATTTATGATCACTACTTCCATGATCTGCGATGCAAATATACCCACCTTCAGGTATCTTTCAAGAAAAACCGGTGTTCCCCTTTACATCATCGATATTCCCTACAGGTATTCTAAAGAAGCCGTAGCTTATGTGGAAAACCAGCTTGTAGAAATGGTAAAAAGGCTTGAAGAAGCATATAAAAGAAGGCTCGATATTGACAAACTGAGGGAAGTCGTAAAAACAGAAAATAAGACGAGAGCACTCATGAACGAGTATTTAAATTATGCGGCAGAAAAAGCTCTTTTAACTACCATGACCTTTGAGATGTACATGCTATTTGCATCCCACGTATTCATCGGAAGCAGGGAGATGTTAAATTTTTACGAAATGCTCATCGACGACATAAAAAAAGCTCCCGAAAGAAGGGGAAAAAGTATATTTTTCGTCCACCTCCTTCCCATGTTTGAGAAAAATTTCAAAGACTACTTTAATTTCAGCGACAAGTTTCACATTGCCGGAAGCGATATAAACTACGATTTTCTGGGCGAAATCGACGAAAATGAACCATTCAGGGGAATCGCCGAAAAGCTTGTTTTAACCTCTTTTAACGGCGAAATAAATCGAAAAGTGACGAGAATCAGGGAACTGATAGAAAAGACAAAACCCGACGGCATCATACAGTTCTGCCACCTGGGCTGCAAACAGTCCATAGGCGGAACATTTATAATTAAAAATCTTGCCTCGGAAATGGGTATCCCGTTCCTTTACCTAGATGGCGACTGTGTAGATAAAAGGAATAATCAGGAAGGGCAGAACAGGACGAGGCTTGAGGCTTTTCTCGAAATGCTTTAGTAAAGCTCTTCAGGGGGGTCGAAGATTGATAGGATACGTTTGTAAATACACACCCGTAGAAATAATCGAAGCCCTTGGAGAAGAACCGGTGAGGCTTGATTCAGCGTGCAAGTCTTATGAACGCGCTGAAGCCCTTATTCATTCGAATATTTGCAGTTTCGCAAAGGGAGTGCTGGAAAATATTATTGAAAATAATATCGAAGAGGTCGTATTAACCAGCTGCTGTGACAGCATGCGGAGGCTTTACGACGTATTAAAAGATAGAGTAAAATTTATTTATATGCTGGACCTGCCGAGGAAAAAAGACTCTCTTGCAGTGGATCTTTTTTATAATGAAATAACTAAATTTATCGATGTGTATAAAGAATTTAAAAACAGGACTTTTGTTGAAGAAAACTTATTGAAAATTTTAGAAGGCAAATCTTCTTCAAAGAAAAAGCAACCCTCCGAAAGTATCGCCATATTAGGCGCGAGGCTGAAAGATGATGTCGTGGAAAAAATTAAAAATTCCTCTAAAGCAAATATAATAAATTATACGTGTACGGGTGAAGAAAGAATGTTTAATATTGAAGCAAAAGATAATTTATTAAAAGGCTACGCAGAATCGCTGCTCGATTTAACACCATGCATGAGAATGGCAGAGGACCGGAGTAAGCTTACCAATAAAGAATTCAAGGGAATAATATACAACACCATAAAGTTCTGCGATTTTTATTCCTACGAGTACGCCGAACTTAAGAACAAAGTAGATATTCCCCTCTTGAAAATTGAAACCGACTATACCGATTCCAACAGCGGGCAGATTTTAACGAGGGTGGACGCGTTTTTAGAATCAACCGGCATTAAAAAAGTTGAAAAAAAAGGAGCCCAAAAAGGCTATTTTGCAGGAATCGACAGCGGTTCCACTTCGACAAATGCGGTCATAATTGACGAAAATAAAAATATAATATCGTATTCCATTATTCCCACAGGCCCCAGGGCTGTGGAAAGCGCTTCTAAAGCTTTTGAGATAGCTTTAAACAACGCAGGGCTAAGTAAAAAGGATATCGCATCAATAGTTGCGACGGGATACGGAAGAGTAAGCATCCCCTTTGCCGATAGAATCGTGACCGAAATTACCTGTCACGGCAAAGGTGCATTTTTTATAGACAACGCGATCAGAACCGTTATAGATATAGGCGGCCAGGACAGCAAGGTGATAAGGCTCGATGACAGCGGCAATGTCGTTGATTTTGTAATGAACGATAAGTGTTCAGCCGGGACAGGCCGGTTTCTGGAAGTAATGGCAAGGACTTTAGGTGTTCCAATAGACGAAATGGCAAAAGTGCATAAGGAAGTAAAAGAAAATATTACAATCACCAGTATGTGCACCGTATTTGCAGAATCGGAAGTAATATCCCTCATTGCTCAAAATAAGGATCAAAGGGATATAATATACGCCCTCAACAAAGCCGTTGCATCAAAAGCAGTTTCCCTGGTCGAAAGAATTGGGAGAAAAGGAAAATACATGATGACGGGGGGCGTTGCAAAAAATTGGGGAGTGGTTCATGCCATCGAAAGCAAGCTGGGTGAAAAACTCATCATCCCACCCGAGCCCCAGATCATCGGGGCGCTTGGAGCAGCACTGATTTCCCTGGAAGGTAAATTAGGATGAGGCCGGCTTTCCGCACCGGGAAGGCCGGCCTCAATTTTAGGGGATACTCTCCTTTCTTTAACAGCATTTATTTTTTCGGACGGCGTCTATTAAGATCTGGAGGCTCTCGAGAACCTGCTCCCGCTTTTCTTCCGGTATGGTAGTGAAAATCCTTTCAAAATAAGCTTCCATGCTGCTTTCTACAGCCTCATAGACGCCGTAACCCTCTTTTGTCAGTCTTATCCTCACGTATCTTCTATCCTCCGGGTCCGTTTCCCTCACGACGAGGCCCTGCTTCACCAGGTTGTTCACGCTCCTGCTGATGGTACTGTTATCCAGGTTGAGCAATTCCGCCAGTTCGTTAAGCGATATTTCCCCCGCCCTCCCTATCTCAACGATCGTATGGCATTGAGAAAGGGTTGTGCCGCAGCAGGAAGCCTCGCTCTTTTCCAGCACGCCCAGGTTTCTTACCAGCATCCTTATCAATTCCCTCAAATAATGGCTGCCCCTATCTTCCATTCGGTCACCTCCCTATTACAATTGTATCATGAAATTGTTGCATATTGCAACTAATTTTCGGTATTTAATAAGGCTTTTGTGGCCGGCTGTCAGCATATTTTACTAACCATGACATACCGGAATGCCTGCGCCAGTATAAATATTTTTCATAAATTCTATAATTCGTTCATATATGTAAAGAGGACTACCTCGAACGTACCGCATCATGAGGAACGATGATGCGGACTTTACCGTAAGATCAGTTAGTCCCGATAGTATAGCACATGGGGTGATATGGCAAATGAGTGCAGAAAAGTCCCTCCAGTTTAGAGTTTGTGAGGCGGAAATCCAGGACGCACGTAAAGGGATAGTTCGGATACCAGCCGAGGCTTTGAAGGCCCTGGAATTAAACCCCAACGATGTGGTAGCGATAACGGGAAAGCGCACCACTGTTGCCCGGGTACTTCCCGGTTTTCCCGAGAGTTGCCCCGCCGGCTGTATTCAGATGGACGGGATCGTAAGGCAAAACGCTGCCGCCGGTATCGGAGAAATCGTTGTAGTGACCCCGATTGAGTGTGAGCGGGCTAAAGCCGTGGTCCTTTCACCTCTTTTGCCGGTATGGCAGGGTGCGGAGAAGGGGAGTGCTTTCCTCAAAAAAAGCATCCTGGGTCGGGTCGTGATTGTAGGCGATCAGATAACGATTTCACAGTTCAGCGGTGGCGATGAAGCTTTCATGGTGGAGGGCACGGCCCCGCAGGGCGCTGTTGTTATTACGCGCGATACGATCGTGCGCTTTAAAGGTGCGGATAATACCGACAGCAGCAGAGGGGGTGTAACCTATGAGGATATCGGGGGCCTTGCAAAAGAGGTCAAAAAAATTCGCGAGATTGTCGAGCTCCCGCTGAAGTATCCGCAGCTTTTCAACCGGCTAGGTATCGAGGCTCCCAAGGGAATTCTACTGTACGGCCCCCCCGGCACCGGCAAGACGCTGATCGCCCGCGCCATAGCTTCCGAGACGGAAGCCCACTTTTTACTGGTCAATGGTCCAGAAATAATGCATAAGTACTACGGGGAGAGCGAAGCGCGCCTGCGCCAGGTGTTTGATGAAGCGAAGAAAAAGGCGCCCAGCATTATTTTCCTGGACGAGATCGATGCCATAGCTCCCCGGCGCACCGAAGTATACGGGGATGTGGAAAAGCGCGTGGTTGCCCAGCTTCTGGCACTGATGGATGGCCTGGAAGCGCGCGGTAATGTCATCGTGCTGGCGGCTACCAATGTGCCGGATTTGATCGATCCGGCGTTGCGCCGTCCCGGCCGGTTTGATCGGGAGATCCTTATCGATGTGCCCGACCAACGCGGCCGGAAGGAGATCCTGGCGATTCATACCCGCGGTATGGCCCTGGCGGAGGACGTTTCTCTGGAATACCTGGCTGCCATCACCCACGGGTTTGTCGGTGCAGACCTGGCCGCTCTGTGCAGGGAGGCGGGCATGCACGCCCTGCAGCGGGTGCTGGAAAATTTACCACCCGGTTTTCCTCCTCCTGTCGAACTGGACCTTAAAGTGACCATGCGCGACTTTATCAGTGCCTTGGACGAAGTAGAACCTTCGGCGACCCGGGAATTTGCCGCCGAACTTCCCACAGCCCGCTGGGAAGATATAGGAGGTATGACGGCAATTAAAGAGCGCCTGCAGGCACTGGTCCAGTGGCCTTTGACCCACCCCGAGCTATTCAAACAGTTCGGGTTACGACCGCCCAAAGGCATCCTTCTATACGGCCCCCCGGGTACCGGCAAGACTTTAATGGTGCGGGCCCTGGCCGGAGAAAGCGGCATAAACTTTATACCCGTAAACGGTTCCCTCCTCTTTTCCCGCTGGCGGGGTCAGGCGGAAAAAATCCTCCACGAAGTTTTTCGCAAGGCTCGCCAAGCTTCGCCGTGCCTGTTATTTTTCGATGAACTGGACGCCCTCGTCCCGGTGCGCCGCGGCGGCGAGGAAACAGCCGGCCGCCTGGTGTCCCAGTTTCTGCTGGAGTTCGATGCTCTCGAAGAAATGCGCGAGGTGGTGGTCATAGGGGCTACGAACCGGATTGATCTTATCGACCCCGCTCTGCTGCGCCCGGGGCGTTTCGACGAGGTACTGGAGTTTCCCTACCCCGATGAGTCTGATCGGCAGGCTATTTTTGGCATCCACCTGGGCGCCCGGCCCTTGGCTGCGGATGTGGACCTGGAGCTTTTGGCCCTGCAGTCGGAAGGCCTCACCGGAGCCGAAATCGAAGCAGTCTGCCGGCGGGCAGCTTTCATGGCAGCAGCAGAATTTGCATCCCGAAGTGATGCGTCAAAGGAAAGCGGAGCCATCCGGAGACAGCACCTGGAACGGGCATTGGAGGAAGTGCGTAAAAAACGGGACTTGATCCCGGTAAAAGGGTAACCAAAACGGCCGGAGCAAGATACGGCATAACCAAATGCCAAAAATAAATAATTCTGGTTATAAATTTGATAATTGCATCATAAATTTATTTTAGAAAAGACTGATAAAACATAATATTATACCGGTTCAGTCGTATTTAGCATAAATCCATGAGGAGAGGAGGAACGCAAGTTGTCTTCCAATGAACTTTTTCTTGAACCCAATTTAAAACAGGTCACCGTCTGGTCCAGGGGCGTTATCATGAACAAGGACGCCCGTGACGTCGTGGTGGCCCTCACCGAGGCTGCAGCGAAGGAAGGCAAGTACGTCCAGGCCTGGGAGAATTACGTGGACCTACCTGACCGCATCAACGTGCCCGTTCGGGCGTACGCACGTATCAGCAGTGACCCTATAGCCAGCAGGTACGTGTACGAAAATGAAGCCCCAGATATTGTGGTAGTCCTGGAGGAAACTCTTGTAAAAGGCGTGCCGGTGCTTAAGGGTATCAAACCCGGCGCTACCCTTGTTGTCAATACCAAACGCAGCATCGACAGCATCCTGAAGTTCCTGGGTGATACAGGGAATCTGGGTCAGATAGCAACTGTAGACGCCAGCAGCATGGCTGAAGCCGTCGTGACCCTGTCCGGATCCGAGGGCGCCACCGATGCCACAGGTATTGGCGCCGGAATCGCCGCTCCCATTGCCGGAGCCGTAGCCCGGGTCACCGGCATTGTCGATGTAGAAAACCTAGCCCAGGTAGTAAAGAACCCGGCGGCGATGCGCCGCGGCTACGAAGAGGTTCAGGTGAGAAAGCTCGAGGTACGGCCTGTTGCAAGGGAAAGCCAAACGACGGCTAAAGAACTCCTCAAACAGATGCCTTTTGCCGGCACCGTTCCTTCACCACAGGAAGAAAACGAAGGCATGGTAACCGGTAACTGGCGCATGAAGCGGCCGATACTGAACACCGAAGCGTGTACCCAGTGCTGGACCTGCTGGATCTACTGCCCGGATACCTGCATTAAAAAAGGAGAAGACGGACCGCTCTTTAACCTGAAATACTGCAAAGGCTGCGGCCTGTGTGCTGCTGTCTGCCCGACAGGGGCTATAACCGAGGTGCCGGAGCTAGATTTCGAAGACTAGCGGTTCTGGAGGTGAAGAATATGGGTAAAGTAAAGAATATTTCCGGTTGCGTTGCAGTGGCCAACGGTGTCCGCCTGGCCGATGTCGACGTAATCTGCTCCTATCCAATCCGGCCGTATACGGGAATAATGTCCGAACTGGCCCGGATGGTTGCCGATGGCGAACTTGACGCCGAGTTTGTACACGGTGAAGGCGAGCACGCCCAGCTGAGCGTGGTGTACGGAGCCTCCGCCGCCGGCGCGCGTGTCTTTACCGGTAGTTCGGGAGTAGGCGTAACCTACGCTTTTGAGGTTTACTCCCCCATTTCCGGCGAGCGCCTGCCGGTTCAGATGGCGATTGCCGACCGCACCCTGGACCCGCCCGGTGACTTTGGCTCCGAGCATACCGATGCAGAATGCTGCCGGGATCAGGGATGGATTCAGGGTTGGGCTTCTACACCCCAGGAGGCTCTCGATAATACCCTAATCTTTTACCGGGTCGGCGAAGACCCCCGCGTGCTGCTGCCGCAGTTTGCATGCCTTGACGGTTACTTCGTAAGCCACATTCTGGGACCGGTAGACATACCGGAGCCGGAGCAGGTTAAAGAATTTCTACCGCCGTACAAGAACCATCATGTGCTCGATCCCCGCAAGCCGCAAATCATAGGTCCTCAGATCGAACCGGCAATGGGACCGCCGTTGCAGTACCAGCGGTATCAGGTCATGAAAAACGTCTTTAAGGTCCTGGAAGAAGCCTGCGACGATTTTGCCCGGATCTTTGGCCGCCGCTACGACCCTTACATGGAAGAATACTATACGGGAGACGCTGAAGTGGTCATCTTTGGACAAGGAGCCCACATGGAGACGGTCAAAGCTGTAGTAAAGCGCCTGCGCAATTTAGGGGAAAAAGTAGGCGCCGTCCGCCTGCGCACATTCAGGCCCTTCCCGACCGAGCAGGTGAAAGAGCGCCTGTCCCGCTTCAAAGCCGTGGGTGTCCTCGACAACTCCAGCAACTTCGGAATTTCCGGCGGTGGCGGCGTACTCCTGTCCGAGGTGCGCACGGCTCTGTACGACTTTGGAGACAAAGTCAAAACCGTCGGATTCGTTGCCGGTTTGGGCGGCGAAGTAATTACCCACGATGAGTTTTACCGGATGTTCCAAAAACTCAAGGAGATTGCAAAGACCGGTAAAGTAGAAAAAACAGCCTACTGGCTGCCCTTTGAGTTATAGAGGCTGCTTGGAAGGAGGGGAAAAAATGCTTGAACCCATTACTTCATTGCGTAAAGCACCGGAGGAAGAATATTACCTTCCCGGACACCGGACCTGCGCCGGTTGCGGCCCGGCTCTATGCTACCGGCTGGTAGCCAAAGCCGCCGGACCCAACACAATATTCGTAGGCCCGACCGGCTGCATGTATGTGGCCAATACGAGCTACGGGTGCGGTCCCTGGCGGGTGCCATGGATCCATGCCCAGATAACCAACGGCGGAGCGGTAGCCTCGGGTATCGAGGCGGCTTATAAAGCACTGATCCGCAAGAAAAAGACCGACGCCGAGTTTCCCAACATCATTGTTATGGCCGGCGACGGCGGTGCGGTTGATATCGGACTTCAGGCGCTTTCCGGTATGCTCTACCGCGGCCACGACGTGCTCTTCATCTGTTACGACAATGAATCTTACGCCAATACCGGCATCCAGACCTCACCCACTACGCCTTACGGTGCGGCGACAACCTTCACCCCGCCTGGCCCGGTGGTTCCGGAAGGCAAGAAACTGTTCCCCAAAGACAATCCCAAGGTCGTCGCCCACGGACATCCAGAGTTAAAGTATGTGGCAACTGCATCGATCGGCTGGCCCGTTGACCTCATGAATAAGGTTCGGAAAGGCCTGAACCAAAAAGGACCGGCTTACCTGCATATTCATGCACCCTGCCCGAAAGGCTGGCAGTTCCCTGCCAACAAGACAATTGAAATGGCGAAACTGGCCGTTGAGACCGGCATGTTCCAGCTCTATGAATACGAAAACGGCGAGTACAAACTTTCGGTTAAGATTGAAAAGCGCAAACCCGTCAGCGAATACATGCGCCTGCAGGGCCGGTTCAAGCACCTGAAGCCAGAACACATTGAAAAAATGCAGGCCTTCATTGACGCGCGCTGTGCGGAGGTCGGCCTGACCGTCCCCGTAGTAACCCCGAAAGCAAAATAACCGTAAATCCCGGTAGGTCGCCGCACGTTCCCGTTCTCTACCTGCCCCAGGCTTTTTAGCCTGGGGCAGATGTCCTTGTCAGGACCAGGTAGTCCATCATTTCAAAAGGCCAGCTAAAATTTTCATAATTTTATTAATTATTAATAATCACTAACAGGGAGGTGCTTTTGATGACTACGTCAACACCGCAAACCTCAGATCGGAAAGGGGTTTATGGTTCGTTCATCTGGAACACGTGGACGCAGCTTATCCTGGCTATGATCGGTATGATCATGATTGCCAATTTGCAGTACGCATGGACGCTCTTTGTTCCCGAGCTGGAGAAGGGGTTTAACGCCTCCCGCGCGGCTGTGCAGCTGGCATTTTCCCTTTTTATCGCCCTTGAAAGCTGGGGGCAGCCCATAGCCGGTTACTTCATCGATCGCTACAGTCCCCGTTTACTCCTCACCATAGCCGCGCTCATGGTAGGAATCGGCTGGACGGCGATGGGCATTGTTAAGACGCTGTCTGCACTGTATGTGGCCTACAGCCTGGCTGGCATCGGAGCGGCTTTCATTTACAGCGGCGCCGTAGCTGCAGGAGTGCGCTGGTTCGAGCCTTCGCGGCGCGGTTTAGCCTCCGGCCTCGTATCGGCAGCCTTCGGTTCAGGGGCGGCGCTTTTTATACCTTTCATCGCCATGGCACTCCGCAACCAGGGTTACGCATCAGCGTTCGTGACCACGGGGATTATTCAGGGTATTTTAATCTTTATTGCAGCCCAGTTGATGCGTGTACCTCCGAAAAAGCCAGCCAGCGGCGCCAAAGCGGATACGAGCACGGAACAGCACCAGTTTACGACCCTGGAGATGTTCAGGACTTTGCACTTCTGGTTAATTTACATAATGTTCCTATTCATCGTTACCGGGGGTATGGTAGTCACCGCCCAGACCAAACCTTTCGGACAGGATGCCGGCATCCCCGCGGGGATTATCGTCCTAGCCGCCACCGTCAACACCGTGGCCAATGGAGCCGGACGTATCTTCTGGGGTTCAGTCTCCGATAAACTCGGCCGCTATCAAACCATGTTCCTGGCCTTTACCTTAAACGGCGTTGCAATGGCGCTGGTGCCGTTCCTGGGGCAAAGCCCGGCCATGTTTGTCTTCCTTTTTGCGCTGATCATGTTCACATGGGGTGAACTCTATGCCCTCTTCCCGGCGGTGAACGCTGACATCTTCGGCACCAAGTACGCTGCAACCAACTACGGTTTCATGTACAGCGCCAAAGGTGTGGGCGGCATCGTAGGAAGCTACGTGGCAGCTCTTGTAGCCCAGTTGAGCGGTTGGTCCCCGGTGTTTTTCACCGGTGCCGCTATGTCTGCTCTTGCCGGGCTCGGTGCACTCGTCCTGCTCCGCCTGCCCCGGCCGGTGCCACCGAACACCAAAAAAGTCGATACCGGCGCTTCCACTCCGGTGCACTAATATGTCAGCTTAAAATCATGGTCGTATAACTTTTCCCATTAGAAAAAGAAAGAGAGATCCCATACAGCCTTCCCCTTGCCCGCATTCAACTGCTGCGAGGAAAGGGCTTGAGGTCTCTCATGCCGTTGTTGAGTATAACAGTTTATAAACCTATTATTCTATAGATTTCATCCATATTGAGGCATTGCCTTAAAATTTTGGCCCAGTTATTGAATTGTTCTTCTTTAAATCTTCTGAAATCTATATTTCCTCCGGCTTGTTTCAATCCTTTTCTTTCGCATAAATAGTTCATAAACCTTTTCGTAAACTCTCCGCTTTCAAATATTCCGTGGACGTAAGTTCCTATGATATTGCCCGTTTCATCCACGGCACCGTCGGGGAGGTGTTCATCTTCCCCTTTTCTTTTTATCATGGAAAAGTTACTTCCCCCCCTGTTTAACGTCCTCCCCATATGTATTTCATACCCTTCAAAGGGAGAATTTGAAAGATATGCGGCAAGCCCTTTTTCATGTTCCAGCACGTGCCCCGCGGCTTTTTTTGTAACTTTTTCTCCCAAAAGTTCGGTTTCCACGTCTAATAGTCCGATGCCCTCAATTTCCCTGATATCCCCTTCCACGCCGTGAGGGTCCTTTATCAATTTTCCTAACATTTGGAAACCGCCGCAAATGCCCATTATTACCGTTCCTTTTTTTGCCAATTCTTTTATTTCTCCATCCCATCCCCATTCTCTGACTTTTATAAAGTCGCCTATGGTGTTTTTTGTGCCGGGTATTATAACCGCATCCGCGTCACCTATGCTCTGACCCGGCCTTACATATTCGATAGATGCATTTTCAAAATTGGAAAGCGGAACGAAATCCGTAAAGTTTGATATATGCGGCAGCAGAAGGATTTTTATCACAACACCTTCACGAGACCCTTTGAGTTTCAACCTGTACATCTCAAAACCGGGGTTATCTTCCTCATCGATGTAGGAATGATCGAAGGGGACGACTCCCAGAACGGGCCTTTTTATCAAATCTTCCAGCATTTTGATTCCCGGTTCTAGAAGCTTTATATCCCCCCGGAATTTATTTATAATAACGCCTTTTATCCTTTCCCTTTCTTTTTCCTCAAGAATCATTATGGTGCCGTAAAGGGAAGCAAAGACTCCGCCTTTATCTATGTCACCCACCAGAACAACGGGTGCATCGGCTATCTCCGCCATACCCATGTTTACAAGGTCATTTTCCCTCAAATTTATCTCCGCCGGACTCCCGGCTCCTTCTATGACGATAACATCATACTGACTCTTCAATTCTTCGTAAGTTTCTGTCACTACCTTTTTTAACTTGGCTTTGAACTCATGGTAATCCATTGCTGATAAATTGCCGTAAACTTTGCCCCGGATGATAACCTGGCAGTTCTTATCGGAAGTAGGTTTGAGCAATACCGGGTTCATGAGAACCGATGGCTCAAGACCGCATGCTTCCGCCTGGGTAGCCTGAGCCCTGCCTATTTCCAGGCCTTCCCGCGTGATGTAAGAATTTAAAGCCATGTTTTGAGCTTTAAACGGTGCTACCTTGAACCCATCCTCTTTTAAGATTCGGCAAAGCCCAGTTACAATTCTGCTTTTACCGACGGATGAGCCGGTACCCTGAATCATAATGCATTTTGCTCCCACAGGATCTCCTCTCCCATCTTAATTTTTTAAAAAGGCTGGCTTTTGATAAAGGCGAACCGTGCTTAACGATACCTCTTTCCGTGTAAGAAAATATTCTTTGGGATAAATTCAAATTAAAAGAGTTAAAATATTAGTGAAGTTTCGATGATACGAGTGTCCCACTTGCCTTAATAAGTTAATTATATCAAATATTTACGGAGCCGAACAACAACGGCTTTTTTGTTTTCAGCTCATTTGATTGCCCGGCGTCCTCGGTATAATAAATTCTTACATAGCCAGCCAGTCCCGGCCGGCTATTTATTTTACCTCCTCTATATACTCCAACCAAAGGCGCACATGAGCAGGCATTATATGCTTAAAATTAAAGATGAATTTTTCAATATCATCCCTCTTTAAAGTTATTACATGCTCATAGGGATTGGAGGGGGTACTGTAACCGGCGGGACTGAACAGGAATATTTTATGCGGAAAGCGTGCGTAGTAATCGGGATTTAATACGATATTTGCACTTTTAACTTGTACAAAAGCCAGCTCTCCGGTCGACCTGTGAATAAGCTGAAGCTCATAAAAGGGTATGTCATTTCGGCTTGATAGCGAGCTTGGAATAAGCAAATACCCTTCATGTTGCAGGAAAAGGGCTACTATATCCTCTAAATCGGTTTCGGTAAGAAAACTAAAAATATCTCTTTTCCCATAAATTTCGTGTTTTGTATCGTAGATTTCTTGTCCTGCTAACTTATTATAAACAAAGCGTGAAAATAGATTTACCGTTTGGTCATTAATTCCCTGGACCGTACCTCTAGTACGAAAACTGTTGCTCACTCCACCGGGGACATTAGCACCGACTTTGAATAATTTACATTTGCGCACATTTACGATATCAGCCTGCATATATACGGGTTCATCCCGGTATTCCCAATCGCCTTCAATTCTTCCGAGGTAATAAATTCCCATTAAATCCCTTATCCACACCAGG
Organism: Thermosediminibacter oceani DSM 16646; assembly: GCF_000144645.1. Classification (NCBI taxonomy): domain Bacteria; kingdom Bacillati; phylum Bacillota; class Clostridia; order Thermosediminibacterales; family Thermosediminibacteraceae; genus Thermosediminibacter; species Thermosediminibacter oceani. The sequence goes on along the minus strand of NC_014377.1, from coordinate 444,025 downwards.
TCACCTTCTTTCATCTGAAAAAGGAAGGGCGTTGCCGCACGTACCCAGTCCGCATCTTTAGCATATATTGCTTTTGCCTTTTCCCAATAGTCTTCCTTGGAAGTCGGCCTGCCGTATACGCGCCAGCCGATTCCGATAATCCCTTCATTAAGGCACAGCTTTACCGGGTCAACCTCTCTTTGAATATCGGGCTTGATATCGATCCGCCAAACATTTATAATTTTTGTTTCAGTAGTATACATAGTTCTTGACCTCCTTTAAAAAAGTGGCATTGCCGGGAGCGCCGCATCGTCCCTGCATGGAGGCAAAACTACCCGGCGGCAAGCCGGGTTGTCGCTTTATTTATTCTTTTATAATCTCCACCGCTCCGTTTTGTTCCATAATCTCCATGACCCGGGCGGCGTTTTTTTCCGGAACTTCCACGCTGACCAGAATACCGTATTTAATTCTGTCCGAAAAAGCATTCGTATAAGGCTCTTTTTCCCCAAGCCCTTCCCGCTCGGTTTTTATATCGATGATCTCGTCGGGATCTTCTTCAAACTTACTCTCTGACTTTACCATATCGGTAATGATCATATCTTTTCTCCTAAAACCCATATTTTCTAAAGAGTCCACCAGAGCACCCACCTGATCCTGCCTCGGGATTACTGCCGTTATCCTCATAAAAACACCTCCAAAAGTAGTTTCCCGAAAAATTTTTAGGGTTATTCCGGTACAAACAGCCTAATCCGGGACATAGGACGTTAATTTGCATTAACAAAAAAATAAAATCTATCCCCGGCGGGATAGATTTATCGCGAAGATATTGATAAAAAGGTATTGATAAATATAAATTAAAGGAGTTATAATATTAGTGAGGTGCCGATGAGGCAAGTGTGGAAAAGTTTAGCACGAATTTAAATTCTTTAAGTAGCCGTTTGAGCTACTTTTTCTTTATCTTAATTTTAACTTCGATTTCAATTTCCAGACCTAACAACGATAGAACGGCGTTTATAGCCCGTATCATATCCCCTCACCCCCTCCCTTGCAGTGTGGTAAAATTCCACACCGCCAAACACCGGCACCTCCTGGTGAGGCTTTTAGGCATTGAACCCTTAAGCCTCTCGAAAAAGGGAGGGTTTTTTTTTCCTGCAAATAAGCAACATAGAAGCACCATAATAGAACAATCTCACTATATGGGCTTTAATCAGATTTCGCCTTATTGTGCATTTTTGATATATTTTGCCAAAATCCTGCTTTGTACATAATCAGAAAAAACTAAAAGCCCGGAAGATGAAAACGTCTCCTCCAGGCTTATGTTCGCAAAGTTTGATTTTATGATGGAGGCAAACCGTGCCTGACAATACCCCTTTCCGTGGAATGGAAAATTATTTACTCCGGTAATTACGTTTAATCCTTGCTTATTCACCCAATCAATTGGCGGATTGAAAGTAAAGAACTTGATAATGAAAGCTGGTATGTGGAGATAAAGTTAGAAGACGATAACAAGCAATTACGAGAACAATTAAAAGTAGCTTACGCAGAAATTTATAAAAAATTATAAACTATTAGGCATGACATCGTATACCCTTCCTTGTTTAACTAAAGGACAGTTTAATTGAAATAGAGAATTGACTTTGTACCATATTTTCTATATAATAATTCGTAATCAAATAGGCGATGGAGTTCGCCCTAACCGTCCGTGCGACTAATGACTCCTACCAGCGATCTCTTGTTGCTGGTAGGAGTCTGGTTATTTTTAGAGGAAAATTAAGTTAGGGGGGTATTGATGTGGATGTATTTGCAGTAGGAGTTGGAGGTTTCTTTGGGGCTATCATGCGTTATTTGGTTGGAATGTGGATTCCAGTAACGAATAGTTTTCCGCTTGGCACATTAACCATTAACCTATTGGGGTGTTTCTTTCTTGCTTGGTTTTATACCATCACTGAAAAACGGTGGCATATCAATCCGACACTAAAATTAGCCATAGGCACAGGATTTACTGGGGCTTTTACTACATTTTCAACTTTTTCAGTTGAAACACTGAATCTTATAAAGAGTAACCATCTTGTAATGGCTTTAATTTATGTTCTATTGAGTATTCTTGGTGGTATTGGATTAGCCATTACTGGCTTTAAATTGGCGACATTGACTGTTCAACCATCTGGGGGAATGGAAGGAGAGTTAGAGTAATGTTCTTAGTCGGTGTTGGAGGCATAATTGGGGCAATTTCAAGGTTTGTGCTTGGGAAATGGATAACAAGCAAGGCATCGTCTGCCTTTCCTTTCGGGACTTGGATAATAAACATAAGTGGTTCTTTCATTCTGGGTATTCTTGCCGTTTTACATTTTAATAATGCAATTTCTGAAGGTTTATGGCTTCTCTTTTGTACTGGTTTTCTTGGAGCATATACAACCTTTTCAACCTTCGGATATGAAACTATTCTAATGTTGCAAAAAAAAGATACAAGAAATGCAGTAATTTATATTTCAACATCAGTATTATTGGGAGTTATATTCGCTTGGATTGGTGGCTCAATTACCCACATAATTCTCTGATTGTGCAACTAACGGGGATCTTTAGTTTAATAAAAGATAAAGGAGAACACATATTATATATACATGACTAATATGTGATCTCCTTTATCTTTTAAAGCTCTTTAAAATTTAGGTCTTGATAAGCAAAAACTGGGGTCTTTTTCTTTCTTACGGTTCTATTTATTGTTTTCATAAGTCTGTTGGCCACCTCTATGAATTCTTTATATTCTTCTCTGATCGCTCCCATGATTCAATGTGATAATAGACTGGCCGAACTAAAAGCAGCTAAATATAGCTGGCTGGATAGCGAAAAAATAATAAACTATTTAAAGCACTGTAAGGAATCCCCTTTAAGTGATAATCCTAAGGCTAAAAGGAAAATAATTGAGACCTTTGTAGATAAAATAATAATCCATCCCGATAGGATAGATACTTCTCTAAAAATAAATATTAAATTCGAAACGGAAAGGGGTAATCTTGGTGGAGGCGAACCGTGCCTGACGATACCCCTTTCCGTGGAATGGAAAATTATTTACTCCGATAATTACGTTTAAGCCTTGCTTTTCATCAATTGACGGATTGAAAGTAAAGAAATTGATAATGAAAGCTGATATATGGAGATTTAGATATTATTACTAAAAATTTAGAAGGTAGTATGATAAAAGATAAACTTTCCAACTCATTTTTCGTTAATAATTTATAGAAGGTTAAATTTGAAAGAGTATACTATAACACGAGGGTCTCAGCTGGCCAAGATAAAAAGCATAAAAGATATGGGCAATTGCTATGAAATCAGAATAAAGAGCCGGAGTTGAATCACTCTAATCCTTAGGCAATATAGTTTAGGGTAGTTTGTTTGCTTATCCGACCTTGGTGTAGGTGTGGGATTATCACAGTTCTTAAGCGATACGTTCTATAATACGGAAGCCCTAATAAAAGCTAATCTGAACTAAGTAGATGCAGTAACAATTGCCCAGGTTCTTGCAAAACTTTCAAAGGATGAATTTTTAAATTTTGTCTATCCTAAAACTTGATTTTTTTTTGAATCGTTTTCTATTATAAAAAAAGAGGATGCTATAATAAAAAAGGCAGGTAGTTATACCCTGGCAAAAACGCAGCAAAGGGGGTGGTAAAGATGACAATAACAGAAGTTATCCTCTTGCTTCAGCTAATTTTAGATGTTATCTCACTCACGATTATGGTCACGAACACGAACATAAAGACAGAAAAAAAAGCTGCCTAAAAGCAGTCTGAAAGTATCCTGTGTATTTATCATTAGTTGGGTATACTACCTACCAGGTTCTCCGATGTTGCTAGCATCGGAGAACCTTCAATACTATAATACAGTATAGAATATAATTCTTCAAGCACTGTCCGAGTTAAACTTCCAGTATATATTATTTTTAAAACTACACTTAGCTATACAATTCATCATAGGAGCCTGAGAAATTCCTATGTATCGTAGAGTGATTTTTTCAGATGAATGATTAAATAAGGCCAATGTTATACCTGCTGGCTTTATGGGTCCAGTGACCCCAGGTCTTTCTAGCTTTTACAACAGGGGCACTTCCGCCAGGGCGTAAGCCCGTTAAGCGGAGGTGCCCTTAAATCAGACCCTGCATGGAGCCGGTTAGAGGCTCGATGTTGGGCCGAGGTTTTGAAGGATACTTTTTATATACCAGATACCGACAGAACCTAACCAAAAAAGCTTCCGGGAAAAATCCCGGAAGCTTTATGTTCTCTGGAGCTGATGGTGGGATTCGAACCCACGACCTGCGCATTACGAGTGCTTGTATAACTTATTCTTTTATATCATGATTTATGGATATGCTAAGAATATCAAGGGTTTAACAATGGCGAATATCTGTTCTATTCGTTAATTTTTCCGTCCAAATTTTAATTTTGGGCGGAAAGACACCTTTCCACGAACCGTACCTAACGATAGTCTTTTTAAAAAACTATTGATAAATACGAATTAAAAGAGGTATAATATAAATGAGGTGCCGATGAGGCAAGTGTGGAAAATACTAGCGAGTCAGTTAGGGTATAGTAGCTTTCTCTAAGCTACTTTCTTTTTTATGATTATTTTTATTTCAATTTCGAACTCAATTTTCAGCAGCGATTTTGCAATGGTGAGTATATATTGCATATCGCATCACCCCCTCCCTTGCGGTGTGAGATTCCACACCGCCAAACACCGGCACCTCTAAGTGAGGCCGTCAGGCTTCGAACCCTTCGACCTCTCGAACAAGGGAGGGGTATTTAACCACTTGCCTTAACAATTTTAATTATACCAAAGTTTTGCAGAGCCGGACAACACCGGCTTTTTTGTTTTCACCTCCTTTCATTGCCCGGCACTCCCGACTCCGTCCCTGCCGGGAGCCGCCTCACGGCTTGGCTACCAAAGAAGGTCCCGGCCAGGCGGAGGCAAGGGGCGCGGGGAGGGATAATTGGAGGGGACCCGCCAAAGGCGGGGCGGAGGCCGTTTATGCTCACCGCGGCGAAGCGGACCCCTTGCCGGAGCTCAAGGCCGGGATGTTATAATAGCAAAGGCCGTGAGGCGATAATTTACCCGGCCGGAGGCCGGGGTTGTTGTTATTTTTATACCGCTTTTGTAAGAGGGCACTTCCGCCGGGGCGTAAGCCCGTTAAGCGGAGGTGCCCAAAATTTTGACCCCGCATGGAGCCCACCAGAGGCTCGCCATTTAATGTCAGAACCGCGGGCCGATGATCTGCGATTTCGAATGGTCGTATATCGTGCCCTTTACCCTCACCGTGATGGTGTCCGTCGCCGTCTTCGTCCCGCCGCCGGCTAACTGCTTATAGGCGGTGAATACTACCTGGTAGTTTCCGTCGGGCATGTTTTTGGGGATAATTACAACAACGTCTCTTCCTTCTGCCTTTGTGTGTTTCGTATGCCAGGTCATCACGTCCTGCGGAGGTGAAGTCAGGGGAGTATCCGGTACCAAGGTTGTAACGTTCGAGGAACTGAATTCATTCTTTGGATACCACATCCTGGCCTCCACCCGGTAAGCTTTTCCTTCGGTCCTGGCATAGAGTATCATGGCTTCTCCGGCTTTGTATGTGGTCTTATTGGAATCGCCGATTACGATTAAACGCCCCTGGACCTGCACAGTCACAACGTATGGGTCGGACCACATCGGCGTTAATGCCGGATGTCGACGGCTTGGATCATCCAAAACTCTTAATTGTATCTTATATGTTCCGTCGTCGCCGAAGGTAGGCTTCCACTGGTTTATCGTTACCCAGGTTCCGTCTGGCTTCTGCACTTTCCACTCTCTGGCCACGATGGGATCGCCGTCGGGGTCGTAGCTGGTGTCGCTTATGGTGTAAGGCTCGTCGGCTACTACGGGGTTGGGGCTGATGGTAAACCTCGCCACCGGCTTGTTGTTGTCCGCTATAACCGTTACCTGCTGGGTATACGGTTCAGACCACAAAGTCGTCCCGAATTGCGGATTGTCCCGGACTTTAAGCTCTATCGTATACGTCCCAACCCCCAGCGAAGGTATGTTAGTCGGCGGCGTGCTGCCGTAATTTATCCACGTCCCGTCAGGTTTCTGGACGCGCCATGACCATTCTGCGATGGGGTCACCGTTTGGGTCGTAGCTCATGTCCGATATGGAGATAGTTTTGTTTACTACCTGCGTATTCGGGTCGACCGTGAACATTGCTATTGGGGCAAGATTTACCTGCATCGTTGAAAGCACCGAGACGTAAGGATCGCTCCAGGCCTCTTCCTTGTCCTTAACCCTGAGCCATACGATATAAGTCTTGTTTACGCCCAGGGTTGACGGTTTACCGGAATTCCAGGATGTGGCTGTAACCTCTTTCCACTTCCATTCTTCCTGGGTGATACCTTTCCCCGGCTCCGACTGATGGTCCAGATCGTAAGAGGTCGAGCTAAGCTGGACGTTGTATGAGGTTATAACCCCATCATGCTGAACAGTGATATTATCTACATAAGCAGCGTCATCGTATCTGTTTACGGATCCGTCTTTCGTATATTCGAATTTAAACGTATATGTTCCGGGAGATAACGGGTAAGAAAAATATTTCCAGCTACCGTAACCTGAATCATGGATAAGCCTGTTCCCGTTTATATAGAAGTTGAAAAAATCATAGTTAGCTTCGGATCTTACGAGGTAATAAAAACTAATCTTTGCGTTTGTCGCGCCCGACGGTATAGTAAAAGTGAACTGCGTCGAGGTTGTCGAACTATGGCTTATTGAGGCGCTTTTATATGAGTACTGCCCTGCATACCTCTGAGCTGTGCTCCTGCCCCAATTACCGGAAAAACTAAACTCATAATTTGTATCCTCGAAATCTTCGATAATCGTCTGTGATGCGGTTCCGACCGGGGTTAAGTTTGCCGTGAATGAGGCAACCGGCTTTCTGTGGACATAAAGCACCAATTTATTAAGCGGCATGTAGCTCCAGAGACGGTAGTTGTCGAAGCGGTTGTCGGCCTTCGGGTTGTCACGGGCCTGGAATTGGACCTCGTATTTACCGACTTTATCGAAGACAGTTACTGGGCCGGAAAGATACTGGCCGCTAAAAGGCGCAAGGCCGAGGCTGTTTTCGAAATAGTTCGGGTCGTGCTGGTATATCCAGCGCTCCTGATATTTCGGGTCGGTTTCGGGATCGCTGTAATAAGTGTTGTAGGTAACTTCTTCGCCGAGGAGTACATACTGCTCCAGGAGCTTAGGTATTGACTCGATCACGCTGATAATGTAGTCTGCGGTCTGGTTTAATGCCGTATCCATGTTTGTGTTGTAGAAGAACGTACCTTTTCCGTCGTTCCTGGCAATGAAGGTTTGATACTGAGCCCTGTTGGTATCCGTCCCGAGACCCACGAAATACGCATCGGCGGAGAGCGTCCTGGATAATATGTCACCCAGTTTAATGGGGTCGTTGAGTTCTGGAAGCTCTATGTCGCTAATATTGACCAGGAACCGGATGGAGTTGTCCCTCCAGGTGGTAGTTTTAAGGGCTTCGTCGAGAGATTTGCCGTTTTCAAAGTTCATTACCAGGTTACCAAATATAAAGGTGGAGGTTTCGTCGCAGTCATGTGAATTATGGTCTGCCACTATACCAAAGCCTTCGCCTATTTTTTGAGGTAAGGTATAGTCAATAATCAAATTATTGTTATCCCAGACCTTTACTTTGATACCGTCTATTTCAACTTTAATATTGTGTACTCCTTTTTGCTTTGGAACACCTATAAGATGCACATACCCAAAGTCACCATCAGTATTGCTATACTGGCTCATGCTCACTCGTGGAATTCTTTTGATGCTGGCGGTAGATTGGTCAAATAGAAGGACATATCCTTCAAAGGTACCATCGGTATATTTTTTTGCCCCGAAAATAAAACCTCCACCATAGAAAGAATGATAATAAACCTGATTTTCATTAAGAACAAAAGTAAAAGTTTTTTTACCAGGTGTCTGATCGTCGCTATACCAGAAGTCCGAATAACCTCTTTGAGTGTAGCCGTAGAAATATATATCGTTTCCGATTACTTTACCCTTGCCATGGTCGTATTTCTCCCATGTGAAATTCGTCTTTGAGTCAATGATTCGTGTTTGTATTGATGAAATCTGGGCATCGATATTTTTGGCTGCTAGTTTTGGTTTAATATATTGATTAATCTTACTATCTAAATCTTGAGTTTTTTGACCTGCTTGCCCTATGGTAAATACCACATCAGCTTTAACTTTCTTCAATACCTCGAAGTCAACCACGGGCCGAAGGTTTATTAATTCGCATACCTTATCGTTTATCGGCTTATCCGAGGTGTCGGCGGTTCTATAGTCTGACGGTGATATGAATTCTGGTATGGTTTCTTCTCCGAATCCTTCCTTTACACTCAATTCAAAAAGATATTTCCCTACGTTTTTTGTCTTTAATATTGGTGACAGGTTGTTCCCATCGTCGAGGACAACCCAGCTTTCATCGTCGAAACTCCCATCATTGTCGCTGTCGTATTTATAGCGCCATATCCGCGAATTTATTGTATCCCCATCGGAGGAATAGCTTATGTCAAAAAGCTGGATGCTGGCGTAGTTTTCATCGTCGGGGTTCCGCAAGACCGTCTTATATACGTAGAAGTCGGCAATCGGTGGCAAGTCGGGATATATGGTGAGGACTTTTTCGTACCATTCGGAATAATGGCCGGCGCTGTTTTTCACCCTTACTCGAACGGTATAATCTCCGGCCTTCTTGAACAGCACCGTCCTGGTCTTCATGTCGGGCGACGAAACTATTTTTATGTCCGACTCCGACCCTCCGGCTGGCGGTATGATCTGCCACTCGGTGGCTTCCCACACCATCGGATAGCGTTCGGAAGTGCGGCTGCCGGAGGCGTCAAGCACTATTTTGCGGTTTTCTTTCAGGGTTCCAGAATAATCGAAGTATGCTACCGGAATTGCGGGTTTCACGGTGATTGTTTTCTGGGTTGTATCCTCAAGGCCGAATTCGTCCTCGACGGTAAGGCTAATAGTGTATTCTCCCGTTTTGTCAAACCATATTGTAGACTTTTCGCCGTCCAGCGTCCCCATTACTCCTTCTGAAGGCAATATTGACCACCGATGGGTGGATATCTCGCCGTCCGGATCGTAGGAATTGGAGCGTATTACCACATCGTCGCCCTGAATAACCTCAACTGGAGCCGATATGACTGCTTCAGGCGGCTCGTTCGTAACTTCGATGGTCTTCGTTGTGCTGTCACTGTCACCGAAGTCGTCCCAGACGGTAAGGGTAACATCGTAAGTCCCCGTTCGGTCAAAGGTTATCGTACCTCCGTCAAAGCCCAGATTTTCATCAACGCCGGAAGAAGGAGAAACGTCCCATTCGACGTCCACTATCTCGCCGTCCAGGTCATAAGACCTGTTCGTGACGTTTACGGTCGTACCCTGGCCGGTTTTCGATGGCATCGAGAACCTAGCAACAGGTGGGGTGTTGGTCGGCCCGGGGTCGGGCTCGGGTTCCGGTTCTTCCGGAGGTTCCACACCTTCTTCCAGAACAGTCCTTTGCGTCTCCGCCTCGCTGGATTTGTTGAGTGAATAATCGTGTACTTTGACCTTAGCCCATATTACGTCGCCGGGCTTTGCTTTTTTGGCCACAATTGAGAAGTATGGGCTTCCGTCGCCAGGGTTGACGCCATCGGAAGGCGTAATATACGTTCCGTTCAGCTTTACCCACCAGCGATATGCAAAAGGCCCGCTGCCGGTGGAAGTGCACCCGCTGGCGTCGAGTGAGACGTTTATATCCCCCGTTGTGCCAGTCTTCAATTTTGGCGGATTAAGAGTCATCTTAAGATCAGCATTGATGTTGCCAGGAGGTGGCGGGGGTGGAGATCCAGGCTGGACCGTGATGGATTTTGTATATGTCGTCGTCCTGCCTACACCGTCGGTTACCTTTAACACCAGGCTGTGGGTCCCGGCGGTCAGAGTCTTGGTTACGGAGTCGTTGAAGGTAGTCTTGGACAGTGTATTTGAGGCGGCTTTTTTCCCGTCTATGTAAAATTCATAACTGATTTTTTTAGTGTCAATATTAGCATAGGCCGTACCCCGCAGTTGAAAGGTAATATTGTCGCCTTCTTTGACCCCCGATGGAAAGGAAATGCCGCCGGTGGGAAATTGCGTTGTCTGGACATAGACCTCCTTTTTATTTTCATCGTATGTTATGCTGGCTACACCTGCTATCTTACCAGCTTCTCTTATATGAAGCCTCTGAGATGATTTGCCGCCATAAGTTATTGTTTTAATATAATATGGATCATAACTTCCTAATTTTTTGGAAAATGTTGCACCGGAGTAATACCCAGTGGGGCTGGGAACTGGAGTAAATGCGTCAAGCCATGCGTTTATGGTGTTCTTGTGGAGCATATTCCATAAATTACCTGTACGTGACAGTTTCAGATCGTCGACAACACACAGGTCGTCTCCGGTTAGTTCACCGTCTACATATATTTTCCAAAAGCCCGCAGAATACCAATCAGTGCTATTACCAACCTTTAACTGAGCCCCCGCAGGTGGGTTTATGTCTTTAGGGTCGCTGATTGTTGCCCCATAGACCTTGGACTGGTATACGAATGACGGTGGAAAAATCCCAACAAGTAAAATAACTATCAGAATGGTCGCAATTGCTTTCTTCGGCATTCATATCCCTCCCAATAAAAAAGACCCCTTTTAGAAAGGGTCTTATTTAGTCTTTATTAGATTTATGGTCCCGTCTTTATATGCAACGTCAAAACCGATATTCTCGGCTATAAACCTGAGTGGTATGAGAGTGCGCCCGTTTTTGATTATCACTGGCTGGTCTAAAATGACTTCTTTCCCGTCTATATAAGCCTTTTTAGAATTTACGGGTAATTCAATTTTATGACCGTCGTAAGTTACGGTTACAATATTTTTCTTAAAGCCGAGGTCGTAACCAAATTCGTCAATGACGCCGCGTATGGGCACCAGTGTCCGACCTCCTAGAGCCAGCGGAGCCACCGAGAGTGTGTTTACCTTTGAAATCCCGTTTTTAGTAATGGTAACTTTTGGACTACCAAGCTTCAGAACTGCTCCGTCTTTGACGTCTGTCTCTATTTTAACCGGTTTACCGCCGTTTAACGGGTTATACATGGAAATTCTATCTTCCCAGAGAACCGGAAAGGATAGAGAGGTTTTGCCCTTAAGTAAAATACTGGCTACGCCGTTGTATTTTGGGTTGCAAAAATACTTCCATGCCTCTCCGTTTTTGTCGTAGAGCAGGTCTCCCGGGTTCAAGTTGTTATGTACCGCTTCTTTTATGTGTTCGGCGTATTCCGTTATCTGCCAGGGTTCCCCGTTGATGGAAATTATTTCTACTGACGGATACATCCAAAAACCTGTTGTTTTACGTGAGAAAAATTCTTTTATGAGGAGATCTCGTTCTTCTTCATCATCCAAATCGTAAACTACACCACTTTCAAGTCGCCACTCCAGGAACTCTGAAAGGTAAGAAGCATAAATTCCCTCCGTGCCTTGTATGACCAGTACCAGATCATCATATTCCTTGCCGTTATATGTGAATTTCCTCATAAGTGCTTCTTTATCAAAGGCCTTATCAGGGGTAATCTCCTGCACTGCCAGCACCGGTGTTGATGCATACAGCATCAGGAGCGCCGACAAAAATAAGACTACAATTTTTCGCATTAGAAATCCTCCTTTAACATTGATTTTTCTGACTTTAACTTTAAACCACCTTTTTTAAAATCTCCTCAACATATTCATCTACAGTTTTCCCTTCTCTTTTCGCTCTATTTTCCATAGCACGATATAAGTCCCCAGGTATTTTTACAGCCTTTTTAGAGCTTCCCGGTTCCGGAATTTCATCGCCGTCCTCATAGGAAACTTCCAACCATGCGTTTTTGGCTTTCTGTGCATCTTCTATAGCTTCTTCAATTGTATCTCCGGTTCCTATACAGAAAGGAAGATCCGGAAATTCTACTGCAAAACCTCCGCCTTCTTCTTCAGTTAAGGGACGAACGATAAAGGGATATTTTAGATTAAGATAGTATTCCAGGTCCTTTTTACTCATTCAGATTCTCTCCTTTCTCTATCAAATCTATTATTTCTATAGCTTCTTTTATGTAAACAGGCTTAACAGGGTTTTCTCGCTTTATGACAAGTTTATGTGGGCCCATTCTATAAATATAATGACTCGAACCTTTGCGTGGCTGTCTTCTGTGAAAACCTATACCAACCAGTAGGTTATCAACTTCTTCAAACCTTATTCCTTTTGGATTTTCTCTCATTTTCTTTATTAACTTCTCTCTTTTACTCACAACCTTTCCTCTCCTTTTCATTTATTATATCACAATTGATAAAATTTTCTATTACGGCTGAAACTACCTTCATGCACCTGACCTCCTTTCATTGCCCGGCACTCCCGACTCCGTCCCTGCCGGGAGCCGCCTCACGGCTTGGCTACCAAAGAAGGTCCCGGCCGGGCGAAGGCAAGGGGCGCGGGGAGGGATAATTGGAGGGGACCCGGACCGCCAGGGACGGGGCGGAGGCCGTTTATGCTCACCGCGGCGAAGCGGACCCCTTGCCGAAGGCCCGCGCCGGGATGTTATAATCACCGGGGCCGTGAGGCGGATTAATACCCGGCCAGAGGCCGGGGTTGTTGTTTTCTATACCGCTTTTGCAAGAGGGCACTTCCGCCAGGGCGTAAGCCCGAAAGCGGAGGTGCCCTAATTTTTAGCCCTGCATGGAGCCCGAAGGTGCTCGATGCAGGGCCGAGGCCTAAAACAGTTAAAGTCCGAAAAGAGATTTCTTTCTTTTTCTATTTGGGAGTATAGGAGCAAGCAGTTTTAAAAAGAGTAAATCATTATCTTTAGAAAAAGGATTTGGACAGTGAGGTAGAGCTGTTCCTTTAATCCCGGCATAAAAAGAAAGGTCTTCAATATCATTCTGTGAAGCTAATGGAAAAATAATACTAAATTCAGAATCAATCTTATCAATAAGCTCTTGCCACCTCCATTTTGCCGCTGAAGCTACAATAAAAGCAAAATCGGCCTTGTAAATTTCTTTGACTCTTACAGGGTCTAAAACACCAATGTCGCGGACAATATACTCATATTGTCCCGCTCTAATCTTTTTAAGGAGTATATCATAATTTGAATTAACATCTGTTGCGCTTTCATCCAGAGGAAAAATGTCTAGCCCATGAATCATAAAAGAGCCCTGAACCCTCCCGCTTCTCGCTTTAAGAACGCTGCATAGAAACCCGAGCGAAGGCCTCTGGCTGTCTTCTATAATAGCCGCGGAATGCCCTAAACGCGCTAGAAAATAAGCTATGGAGAGAGCAGTATAAGTACATCCGAGGCCGTGGGCGGTACCGGCTACAGCGATAGTAACGACACCAGAAGGCCTCTCTTCGATAATAACCTGTTCCTTTACAGGTGGAATGCCTAAAAACTGCCCGGTGTGCCACCTGGCCGCCTGGGCGTAAGTGGCGGGCTGTCTAGCAAGGGCATCTTTGACCAGCTTTCCCCAGTCCGAATCTTTCGACCCTGATATTATATCGTATATACCTAATCCTACTAGGGAAGATACTATTACGTCTCCCGGCTCTCTTGCCGGTGCAAGAATGATAATTCTCGTATGAGGTCTTGCTATTCTGAAACTTTGGAGTGCGGCCACAATATCCCTCCCAGATCCAATATCCAGGTCAAGGATGAGGATATCAGACGCCACCCTCGCCGCAGAATTCAATACGTCTTTTATTCCCTGAGAGTCCAGTGTCCCTACCTGCTCAAGGATAATCTCTCCCAGTTCTTTTGCAGCTTCAATTACCTTTTCCGATCTTTGCTTTGTGAGAATTACTGATATAAGCAAAAATTTATACCCTCCTTTCCAACTCCCTCGCAAAAAGCCTCTCCAACACCCTAAAAACCCTGTCCACACTATATCCCTGCCCTACAGCCACAGACGCCGCAAGAAAAGCCATCTGCGGGGAGATGTTTTTCCTGCCGGGACCTTCACTTCCTCCAAAAAGAACTTCAGCCAGCATCAAAATCGGATGAGATTTCAATAGGGCGTATTCTCTCATAGATAGTTTCAGTATAGGATTATCAGGATCTATTAAAAGTAACTCTTGTCTTGAAATGTTTGCCTTTTCTCCGGCAATCCTTGCGGCGTCCAGGAAAGCACCGTAGAGTTTGGCATCCTCTTCATACTTTTCTAGCGCATCCATATTCAGCCCTCCATTAAATTTAAAAAGCACATCTGCAGAATCCATGCAGAAGTGCTTATCCTATTCAAGTCCTTTTTCTATTTGATATTTCAATTTCGAAAGCTCATAGATAATTCCAATACGGAAATCAAGCAGCTCATCTTCAAACTTCTGGTTGTTGTGGCTGTTGTACCAGTATACTCCATCCGTATACACATGTTTAAAAAGTCCGGTTACGTCATATTCAGGAGCTTCAATACATCCTTTTTTAAATCCTACACCAGCAGTTATAGAATGCTTCCCATTATATATAAAACAGATATTTACAGGTGAAAAATAGAAGGCTTTATGATTATATTTATCGTATCTAAATTCGTTACTTCCTATATTTTTAATACTTTCTCTCATCCTTCCCCTATGCCATGGAAAAACCAAAACACATTCTTTGGCCAAATCCACATTTTTTATTCCAATTTTCCTTTCAAAAATGGAAATCTTTTTTTCTGTTTCATCGTAATAAGAATACGGAAAAGGTGGGGGAATTCTTATTCCTCTATCAAAATATTCTTCCCGATAAAAGATATTTGTGAGAAAATCGTATTTTAGATCTTCCTTAATTACATCAAGCATGAAATCCAATATCAGAATCTTATCTTCCTTCATCTTCTCATTTTCTACAGCCTGATGGGCAAACTCAAGGGCATATTTAAACTCGTAGGCTCGCTCTATTTTATCCAGAAAAACTTTCTTTTTTAATATCTTTTTTATAAACCTCTCAAGTATAATCTTTCATCACCTCTTTCCCCAGCAGATTGAGAATGTTGTAATAAATCCTTCCCTGAAGGAAAGGTTCGTAATGCATTAGAGAAATAAGTTCATTGCACGCTCTCATGTACTTTTTTTCGTTAAGAGCTTTTTTAATTCTTACAAGGTAAGGAATATACGATAAATGCAGTATATTCTTTTCATACTTTCTAGAAGGTTTTAATTTTTTTAATTCCCTGTAAAAATCCTGCAGGGCCTTTCTTGCCTCCAAATTTTTCTCTTCTCCTTCATCATTACACCAGCTGTCATGAGGCTTTAAAATAGAATAAAGCTTATCCATCCCTATGCCTCCATTATAATTTATTTATCCCTTAATAAGCAATTTGAATGTTACTTGAAAAAATCTAAAGGATTTACAGCCTTTCCGCCGACCCTGACCTCAAGATGGAGGTGGGGGCCGGTGCTCTTCCCCGTCGACCCCACATAGCCTATGATATCTCCGGCCTTCACGACGGCACCCTGCCTGACGGCCGTTCCTGAAAGGTGGGCGTATCTGGTCTCCATGCCGTCCCCGTGCCAGATAAAAACTGCGATACCGTAGCCGCCACACCACCCTGCATAGGCCACCCTGCCATCAGCCGCCGCTACTACAGGTGTGCCT
This sequence comes from Thermosediminibacter oceani DSM 16646, assembly GCF_000144645.1. Classification (NCBI taxonomy): domain Bacteria; kingdom Bacillati; phylum Bacillota; class Clostridia; order Thermosediminibacterales; family Thermosediminibacteraceae; genus Thermosediminibacter; species Thermosediminibacter oceani. Next base: position 428,354 of record NC_014377.1, on the reverse strand, counting down.
GTTGCTGCGGCGATGTCTATTCCGCGGTGAAAACCACTGCCTCCGTAAACGGGATCGATCCTAGGACCGTATCTTGAAGTGATTTTATAAACTCCCGGCAGGGGCCATTTTAAGCTTCCTTCCAAAGGTATCCATCCATCGAGAACACCGGAGTCGGCAACAAAGAGAAACGAAAGGTCAATACTTAGAAACTCTTTAACTTTTTCTTTTTCCTGTGCTGAAAATTTGAGATAATCCAGAACCTCATCCAGGCTCTTGAGCCTGTATATCGGATACCTTTTGGTAACCGGCGGGTCTCCTTCTTTTACCTCTATCTCATCAGTCTTCTCGATAAACATTTCAGCTAGTTTTTCGGCTCCGGCGGGGGTAGACTTGCTGAAGTCCTGCATGAACCTAACAGCGTCAATTGCCACAAGAGGCTTCCAGTCGACTTTGACACCTTCGCTGTATGGGTTTTTAGTGCTTTCGCTGACCTTCACTGCGGCATCGACATAAATTTTAATCTGGCTCGGAGTAGCAAGCGGGACCCTTTCGTATGCGGTTATGGGCCCCGCGAACAGCAGAATGAGCAGTAAAGCCGGTATAAAAAAAGCGATAAGCAAGAATTTGATGATCTTTTCCGGTTCCGGCAAGAAAGCCAAAATCAGTTTCCCAACAAAATGCATCAGCTTCCGCCTCCGGTAAGATACTGTAATTCATAGGGTGCGGCTTCGATTTTCAGATGGATCCTCTGGGAGCCGGCCACCAGGAGGCCTTCACCTCTTTTTGCTGTTGCAAGTAAGTCGTGTTCCGCTTCGGATAAGTTCAAGAGGCCTGTTATAGCCTCCAAATCCTTCTCACCCTGCGCCAGCAGGAGTTTGTAAGTCGGGTTATCGAGAAGTGCCTGGCCGTATCGCTGCACCTCCGGTGCGAGGAAGTCTATAACGTTCTGGCTTATGACAACGAGGCTCCCCATATACTTCCTGATGCGTTTCGAAGTATCGCGCAGAAAGGCCAGAGCCTGAGGCGTCTGCGGATCAACGAGTAGCCATGCCTCATCTACAACGAGAATTGTCCGTTCCTGGCGGTCCCTCTCTATTATGTTCCAGGCAAATGAGAGCACATTGAAATATTGAGCCTTCCTTACCCCTTCGTCGGCGTTCTGGAGGTCGTGAACATCGAGCACGATAAGATCCGACTCTGCTTTCGCCGTGCTAGGGCCTGCCCATAGATTGGCATCGGCACCTTCGGCGCACCTTTTCAAAAGCACCGCAAGTCGACCGTAGGTCTCGTTGTTCGTTTTTGCCTGTCCAATGCAATACTTGTAAAGCTCCTTAGTCGTGGGCCATTTATCCGAAGGGATATCTGCGGGATCGGTATCCCAAGTTATTCCAGCATCGCGGTATACCTCTACTAAGGCATCCTCCAATGCAGCCTTTTCAATATCCGTAAGGTCGCGAAGATACAGGCTGAAGAATGTCCTGAGGGTCTGAATATGGAGGGCGAGGGGACTTTGAAAGATAGCGTCCCCCTCTTCATCTTCACCTACCGGCCTCAGACGCACCTGAAGGGGATTTATCCTCCCTTCTCCACCGGCACAGTTGACCCACGAACCACCGAGCAGCCTGCACATTTCTTTATACTCCCGCTCCGGGTCGATAATTATTACCCTGCTGCCCTGAATGAATTCCCTTAAAAGGAGCATTTTCGCTGCAAAGCTTTTTCCTGCGCCAGGTTTAGCCAGGATAGTCCAGTTGGAGTTCGTCCGGTCGCCGCCGCGCTTCCAGATATCCACCAGCACCAGGCCGCCGTCTCTGTCTTTCCCTAACACAATGCCGCTGCCGTCGTTTATACCGCTGGCCGTAAAGGGAAAGCTAGCGGCCACCGTCTCCGCAGGCATATTCCTTGCCCCTGCTTCTTTAACCTCATCAGGCAGTATGCACCAGGGACCAACAGCTTTCAGACCGTCCTCCTGTCGGAATACCAGAGTCCTTCCCCTCATGCCGGAGGCGGCGAGGGCAGCCTCAACCTGCCTTGTCCTGCGGTCCAGAGTTTGCTGGTCCGGCGCAAGTACCATTAGGACGACGGTGACGTAGAAAACCTGCTGCTGTTCCTGGTCTATTTTCCGCAGAAGGTCCTGGGCATCTTTGAGGGCCTGTTCGGTTCTCTGGATGGTAAGGGCGTTGCCGCCCATCTCCAGCCTTCCGGCGTATTCGCCGATAGCCTTGTTTATGCTTAATACAAGGTTGGTAGGGTCTGTCGGCTCGATGTGGACGGCGCATACTACCCCAGGCATCGAGGCGATTCTTGAAAGCCAAGCTGCGTTTACCTTAGGTGGGTATCCTGAAACGACCATGATTCTCGCGAGTTGGTCGTTGAATGTAAGCTGACGTGCGTTGAATTTGAGGGCCTGTGGCGAAAGCATGTCTATGAGGCCGGTAAGGATGTTAGTGTTTTTTTGTCTTTTCATAATCTGTCACCTCCACTAAAGTATGTCGGCGGAAGATAGGGCCCGGTGAACGCCGGAGGTCTCTCGAACGCCGCCTGGGAAGGGTGAGAGAAGCAAAAGAGAAGGTCAATAATATCTTGATCGGTGCACATTTCCGCTTTCAGTCCGGATTTATCGAGATTTGCGGCAAGCTCGTGGGCTTTTGTCTTTAATTCATCCTTCTCTTTCCCGGAAAGCATGATAAAAAACCGCCTCTCTATCGCTTCGCCGCCAGTTGCAATAGAGGCCACGTATTTCAAATACTCCTGAAGTAACCTTTTCTTTGTGATGTTTATTTCCTCTCTCGATTTTGTATTGAGAGACTGGATATAGGGGTCGAGGTCTACGGGCCTGCCCATGGAGAATATCTGTAGAGGCTCTTTTAAGCCGTTTAGGGCCTCGAATACGGAGTGTATTATCCTCTTTTTCTCGTTGTCGCTTTTCAGCCCGATGTTGAGCGGCCTGACTTTTAAGATGCTTACGTAGCGACCGTCCTTAAGTTTAACAAAGTTTTCTGTAATGTCGATCACCGGTAGCCATTCCTGGACGGACTTCTTTTTCTGATCTTCTATTTTTGCCTTCTCGGCTTTCGATGTTTTATCTTTTAGGAGCTTTTTAAGCATCTACATACCCTCCTGAATATAGAGGTATTTTTTTTGTTTTTTACTCCACTTAAGGTAGCACTTAATAAGGCTTATTACGCTATTCCCGTCGGGGCCCGGGACTGATAAGAAATAAGAAAGCCCTGCCGGGACGAAGATCGCCAAATACCTCGCAGGAGACTGAGTAAAAATGCCTAAAAGCAAATAAAATAAAAAGCCCGTTAAAAGGCCTGCAAGGACAAAGAAAAGCTCCTTCCACCCAAAACCCGGGAAAAACTCAAACTTGGCAGATATATTTTTCGGCACCTGATACACTTATTATCATCCCCTCATCATCATTCTCCTCAGAATATACATACTGCCCGCCGTCTGGCCGGCATGACCTATGGCTGAGCCCATGCCGGAATGGTAGGCAAACTGCCGAAGCACCGCCGGTGTCTTAAACGCTACCCATAGCCAACCGATAAGCATCAGCATATTGAGCATCGGCGAAGAGAAGAAGATATTTGCCGCTGTGGAAAGGAAGCCGCGGATCATGAAGGTCTGCACGGCCTGGGAAAGGGACAGGACTATAAGCTCCCTCCACCATGCGGACCAGACTCCTTCGTCGGGGCGGGTAAGCCCTACCGCCATTATGGGACCCGACACTGCAAGAAATGCGATTTCCACTGCCCTTATGCCGGTCTGTATAAGTATCAGCGCCCAGATAATTACTGCTGCGAATGACGTCACGACGAGGGCTGCCGAGAATGACGCCGAAAGTGAAAATATCGTGTTCAATGGGTTATCTGCATTTGTGGAGGGTAGTTTTGCAACTGCCCTGGCAAGCTCTCCGCCGAATTTGTAGACATTAGTCACTGCCCAGGGACCTGCCCCAATCATAAAAGCTGAAAAAGCGGTGCGCCGGAGTAAGTTCAAAGGATCAGCTCCCGGATCTCCAGAACTGTAAAGTATGTAAGACTTCACCGCCTCGGCGGCCACTTTCACACCCAAAAGGCTCCCCGCCAGTGTCCTGGAAAGCGATATTGCGTTGACTACGTAAGGCGTTTCAAGGATTTTCAACGCCAGAGCCATTTCATCCCCGGCAAAAGCGACAAAAACGCTTAAGATGCTGTCAAGAAGATTGGTTATAAAGTCTGTAATAGCAGTATTAATAAGGTTAGATATAACGTTCATACTAAAACCTCCATTATAAGATAAAGGGGCCCGCTCACGAGCCCCTTTATTTATTGAAAGTAAGAGAGAAATACCTTTACAAGCGATGCGGCGCTCATGCCGATAGCCCCGCCGACCAGGACATTCCTTATGGACCTGTTGTGTGCGGCGGTGACAGACGGGTCGCCGTCCCCCATCTGCTTCATTAGGGCGTGATAGCCTATTGCCGCACCGCTGGCTGCAGGGATAATATATAGGATCCATGTTAAGACGTCGTTTAATAAATCAGCGGCACCGGAAATAAAATCAGGCATAAGATCTCCTCCTTACCTGAGTTTTGATAGTAAGTTTTCGTTTTCCCGGCTCGTAATTTCAGTTTTCTTTTCTTCCTCGCCCGCCGATACGCCGGGGACCCACACCGGCGGGGCGGTGACCACCTCCTTTTCCTTTTCCTCCGAAGAAAAAGATGGTGTTAAATCTTTTGCTGCAGGCCATTTTGATAAGTCCGGCAGTGGAAGCCACGCCGGATTGCACCTGGCCTGAAGCACCAGCGCCCTGTCAGCTGGCCACCTTAACACTTCGTCGGGCAGCAAAAGAGGCCTCCCTGTGAGGCCTTCAGTCGTACTGTGGCTATAGTCGGTATGTCGCACCTGAGATGAATAGCTTTCCGTCCTGACCGTGTACTGGCCGGTCTTCCCGCTTATTACCCTTGCCGTATCCAAATCCGTCGTAAGAATGTAAACCCATGTGGCGCAGTTGCCGGTGATGGTCTGCGAAAGCTCTTTATACTTTGCTTTAATTTGAGAGAGGTCTTGGACAGCCAAAAGGAATCTCATACCCCGGCCGGCGGCCACTGTAATTTTTCTATCGAATTCAGGAATTGGAGGGAGGTTGCCGAATTCGTCCAATAGAAAATTGACTTTCTGCGGCAATTTACCTCCGTTCGCATTCGCAAGGTCCACCAGAGCCTGGTAGCTCTGGGCTATATACAGGGCCGCAATGACATTTCGGGTGCCTCGCTCGTCGGGTATAACGATGAATATTGACGCCTTTTCTCTGCCGGCTATGTTCAAGTTATGGTCCTGACGTGACGTGAGCCATACCACAGCCGGGTCAGCCCAGAGCCTTAATTGGGCGGCAGTGCCGGTAAAAATTGAGCTCCTGAGCCTGTCTTCTGAAAGAGCCGCAACGCCGTAGGCCGATGATGCAGGGTGGCCTTTGGGCAAAGAGCGGAAATAATCATCCAGCATGTCGCCGCCGTTTGCACCGAGACGGTGCAGCATTTCATAGACGCTTCCGAGATGCTTACTGTCATCCGGCGCAAAGGAAGCGACGGCAAGGATAAGGGCGGCGGTTAGGCTTTCCTGTGACTGTGGCCAAATAGAATCGCCAACGTGAAGCTGTTGATTTGTCAATATATTGGCAATATCCCAGGCGGCCTGGCTGGCTGCTGAATAATTACCGTCCTGTAAGGCAGATGCTACAGACAAGAGAGGGTTCCACTGGTTACCTCTATAAGGGTCCCGAAGGTCTATGAGGATCACTTTATAACCAAGGCCTTTCAAGTAGCCTGAGGAAAAATTGAAAAGCTCCCCTTTGGGGTCGGTGATTATCATACTCTCTCCTGACCGCGCCAAAGTCCATATAGTGGGGAGTATTGTCCGCCTGGATTTGCCGCTCCTTGTAGACCCTATGACCATACAGTGGGTGTCTCCGGTGTCAAGCCACGCCTTGAAATTCCTGCCGAGTTCAGCTCCTACTACAAAACCCCCTTTCGGGGGGTTGTCGTTTTTCGTTTCCCATATTGTCAACGTATTTGATATTTCTTTCTTCGTCCTCCACCGAGCAGTGCCGTGCTGTCCCTGGCCGGCAGCCTCCGGCAGGCCCATCTCATCAGTTCTCCTTCTTCTACGGCCGTATATAGGGAAAAGGACTGAAAGCACTGCCGCGGCGACGGCGGGCTGGAGCCAGAGCCAGGGGGTGCGAATAGCTTCTTTATCTAGTAAAAATACACCCGATATGGGATTTTCTATTACGTAAGTTTTCCATGTCTGGAAGCCTTTCTGCAATCCATAATCTTTAGCATAAATCGGCAGGCTGCACAAAAAAGGCATAAAGAAAAGGTCGAAAATAAGTATTATTGCCGCTATTGCCATCCTAACCTTCACGGCTTTTCCCCTCCCTCTCGGCCTCTCTTTTTTTCCTCTGCATCTCCCTTTCAGCCGCAAGAAGGACCTGGGCCTCAGCCCTGAGCCTTTCCCGTTCCAGTGCCCTCCAGGCCGCCTTCCATACATCCGAGGCCACCCTGGCGGACATTGGTATAGGGCTGCCGACCGACCAGGGAAGGTCCGGTGCATCTTTAATGCCGAGATTGGCCATAAGCCTTTCCCAGCTTCGTTTACCGAGCCAAATATCATCCTTCGATATTGTCGTCCTATCCAGTACATCCTTCAATCTTGCTTCCAATATATCCACGCCAGCTCTCTCGCACCAGCCCCGCACAATCCTTTCCCGGCCAGCTTCATCTACCCCTAAAGCTTTGAGCACGGAAGTCATTGTGACCAATGTCCATCGAAGTTCCTTTAGATCTTCCGGCTTTCCACCAGCCTGTTCTAATACGGCAACGGCAGGAGAAACTCTATCTTCGATCAGAGTTACCTTTAATTCTTCTTTTACTCTCTGCTTTTCTTCAGCCTCATTTTCTTCTACTTTTTTTACACCAAACCAGGGGAACAGCAGCTCCTCTTCTTCTAAACCCAGATTTTCGGTGAGCTGCTGCCAGTCGTTCCGGCTCATATGCCTTTGATATTGACCCTTTTCCTGGGACTTGTCGGCTATAAATTGTATACGCTCAATCTCTTTTTCCAGGGCTTTTAGAATTTCATTATGTTGTAGTCCGGCTTCTTTCCCGAATCTCTCTGCAACCTCCCGAGCCTCTTTTTCTTTTCCAAGGTAAGTCAGAGCCCGGTATATGGCGCCTACCGTCCATCTTGCCTCTTCGAGGTCATCCTTGACAAAGTCCGACCGAACGCTTCGTAATTTATTTACCGCTTCTTCCGCCCGGCGGCTGTGGAGCACCATTTCAACATCAGGTACTTCTTTCGGCACAAGATCATAAGCTCTGATAGCTACCTGTTCCGCCATACGCCGAGTTAGCCGTTCGGCTTTTAAGGGGCCAATTTCAGAAAAACGATTCTGAAGTTCCTGGCGGGTAAGGAGCCATTCAGCCGTTTCCCTTGCTTTTTGTTTTAACTCATCAGGGAGATAAGTATATGCAGGTTTTCCCTGCAGGTCCGGCATTGAGCTGGCTATATCCTGGAGGCGCTCGGCTATCTCTTTTCTAAAATTTTCGTTCAGCCGCGGCTTCAGTATGTCGGCCCCCGGGTTTTCCTGGAGATATACCCTGTTCAAGGAATAATGCGTGGTCCTCCAAAGTCTTTTGGCTGCTTCATCGGCGCTGCCTGCACCTATCCTCCTTCCGCCTATAGTCCCTTCTTGTGGTATATTCTCTATTTCCTTTCTTTCTAAGGCCTGTTCCGAAATCTTAACCGCCTCATATTCGGTCGCTTCATGCTCGGTCATCTGCGGCCTGGACTCTATGAAGCTCTCGATCTGCTGGACTTTAACAGCACCCTGCAATACTATCTGAGCTACCCTGTCTCTCATATCTTCGTAAGCCTTCTGTGCAGCTTCGTTTAGCCTTTGCTCTTGAAAAGTATGATAGCCGGCCAGCTGTCTGGCAAGGTCCTTATATCTTTCCACAGACCCCGTAAAGCCAGGCTGGGACAGGATCCAGTCAGCTATTTCTCTTGCTTCTTTTTTCACTTCCACCGGCATGTATTTAAGGGCAACCCTGCCGTGTCCGGGCATGATTTTTGCCAAGCCGTTTAATTTGTTTATAAGCTCTTCTTGAGTAACAGTATGTAATACCGGAGGGAGGCCCGGTTCCTGTCCTGCAAGGGCCCTAACTTCCAGTCTAGCTTTCTCAATCTCTCTTATGACACTAAAAACGTCCTTTCTCGCCGTTTCTCTAATCAGGTCTCTGATGGCCGACTTTTTAGCCGTAAGAGCAAGTCTTTCTTCCGCATATATTTCACGGACAAATACCCTGCGAAGGTCCTTTCGTTCCCCTAAAGAAAGGACACCCCTTGTACGCTGGGGTGTCTTTTCCCACATGACCACGTGGACGTGGGGGTGTCCCTGGGCTTGGTGAAAGGCGGCAACCCATTTCAGATTTGACTCTCGAATACCCATTTTAGCGGCAGCTTCAGGCATCGTGGCCTTGAGGGCCTTCTCCCAGGATTCCCTTGCGGTATATCCCAGTCTTATGGCGTCTTCTTCCTTCAAAGATAAGACCATACGCCAGACAATCCCATTGTGATCTTTAAGTTCCCGCTGGACTTCCCTTAGGTCAGGCGTTTTGTTTTCGGGGCCGAACAGTCCGTGGCTGCCAGGCCTCTCGTCCATATACTTTGCATGGCCAGCGGCGGTACCGGGATCTGCATCTAGGTCGTCACCTATGTTGAATTCGCCTCTATCTGCGCCCGGCCTTGTGGCGATATACTGGATGTGTGCAACGTTTTTTGCCTGATTTTTTTGAGACGCCTTGTAAAAGGCTATTTTTATTATGAAGGGTGCTCGACTCATGCTTCTTCATCCTTTTCCCGAAGGTATGCGACGGCTTTTGTGCGGGCTATCTGATATAACTCCAAAGCATTATTCTTCCCTAAGTCAGCAATGCATTGTGTATTGAGATACATAGCCGTAGCAGCTGCTACCGCAGCCTTGGCTGCAAGTTTGGCTAAGCGGTCCTCGGTAGGCTTCAGGATGTCGCGCATAGCCCTTCTTACGGCGTCCGTTACGGCGTCTATCCCGTCTTTTGCAGCTTCTTCTGTCAGTCCTTTTTCAAGTATTTTTCTTGCGATTAATGACATAGATTCTTTTCTTTTGGAAGATAGATTGTTCAAGACATCGTATGTATTTTCTGAAAGATAAACCGTTACTTTCTTCAAAGTATACCTCCTTTCTGACAAACCGCTTAAAAGCGTCGCCAACGAATTAAATAGTATCAACATATGAACCTATCTTGCACCGCTTTTTTGCCGCTCAAATATCTCAAAAGCGGTGCAAAGTGCGTCGCTTATAAATGCAGGAACCAACAGGCTCTGCCTGTTGTGTGTCGTCGTCATGCGCGGTGCGCCTTATCCTGCATTTAAAAAGAAAGCCATAAAAAGAGAGATTTTACCCCCACGGGGCCGGCATATCGACAGGCCTTAGAAAGATAGGATATTTTCAAGGCTTTCGATAAGCATTTTTTCTGCCGTGTCATAGCCGGCCTGTTCCGGCTCTGCTTCTTCCCGTGGGCCCGGTGGGTAAAATCCGGAAGCTTCAATCTTCTCAAGCATTGCTTCTATTTTTGAAATTTTTTCACCGAAATCTCTATAAAACCGTAGCGCATTTTTTATGTATTGACTTCTCTCATTCCTAGCCAGCCCCTTCAGTAGTTGTTCAATGTCCTCATCTCCTTTTCCAAGCCTAAAGCTGTATACCTTCAATACTCTTCACTCCCATATAAGTTTACACTCTCTAAACTGCATCCAATAAAGGTAAATAGACTGTTAAATCGAAAAATGTATTACACCGTGCTTCAAACACAATTAGAATGTAATACAAAAACGAAAAAATAATCCTGTAAAACCATCTGTATTCAGCGGTTTGGAGGTGTAAACATAAGGTTAGGTATAGTTGTAATACAAATTAAAAATCAATAAACTAGAAACGGTATAAAGCCAGGGTTAGAGGATGTAAACATTATCCTTAATAGAAATGTATTACAAAAAACAAAAATAGCTCTCTTAAACCGTTGTATCATCTGGACTTAAGGCCGTAAACATGTTTATACTCTTCTCGCAAAGTCGAATGATATATTTAAATTCTCTCGAAGTGAGGTAGTTCTTCTCTCTCATATATTCTTCGGCCATCTGCTTCATGAGATTCCAGGCATTCTCGTAGGGGTTATATATCATTTGGCCACCTTCTTTTCCTCTAGCTCTGCTACCTTTAAAAAGCCTCTTGCGTTGGCAAGCTGGGGGTCCTTAACTATTACCGTGTTTTCGTATATATCCGTAAGGAATTCCTGTAGGTCCTTCGCACCACCGCCGGCCAGGAATACGGTGTTGAAAAAGTCTAGCTTATTTCCCCATACTGCTTTGAGTCTGTCCTTTATTACTTGGGCTATTTCAGCTTTTTTAGCCTTTAGTTCTTCCGAAAAATCCAATTGCCTGCCGCGGAAAAATATTCTGCCGTCGCATATGAGACGCATAAGTTCGGGGATATCCAGTTTACCGCCAGTCTTTTGTGTAAAAAGTTTATCGGCCATATTGTAGAGTGACGATATTCCGATATCAATAGTTCCTGAAAGATCCTCCCTGAGCACCAACCGATTATCTACAAGAAAAACAATAAAATCTGTAGTCTTAAAACCTATATCTATCAATCCTAAGTAACTTCCTCTGATAAGATAATTCTGGAGATCTCCCCAGATAGCGTAGTAAACGGCCCCTGCCGCTTGGGGAAAGATGGTGACCTTATCGAATTTGATTACTTTTACCTTTTCATCTCCTTTAAAGCATGCTAGAACCTTATATCCCTTTAACATCTCTTTAAACTCGTCTTTTTTATGGATATATTCCTCAAGTGGAAGTCCAGAAACTAAATGAATTGGTAAATCCTCTGCGGGAAACAAAAGAATTGACGCCGCGGCAAGAAGGGCCCTGGTATTCGGATGATTTATCTTGTTCTGGTCAAAAGCATACGAAACGTTCCTGCTTTCCCTCCTTGCCAACTCTCCAACAAAAAACTCCAGCTTTTCACCGTTCACAACTACCAGATGCATGTTATCAATTACTTTTTCCTGATTATTCTCAAATAAGCTTTTCAAAGGCCTTTCATATGCATTTCCTACAAGCGAAGGAAATACCGCAACTTTACCGGCCTCGTTCACGCCCTTCACGTACCCATACCCTAAGTCCAAACCAATTTTAAACATTTACGACCGCCTCCTCGTTTATAATTTCGACCATTACATTTACCACATCAGGATCAAACTGGCTCCCTGAATTCCTTAAGAGTTCATCAATTACCATTTTTCTACTAATAGCCGCTCTGTAATGTCTGCCTACCAACATTGCATCAGCGGCATCACAGACAGCAATTATCCTTGCTAAAAGCGGTATGTGGTCTCCTTTCAGACCGTCAGGATAGCCGGCTCCGTCGTACCTTTCGTGGTGATGTTTAACTGCTTCCGTCACACTTGCCGGAAACCCCCGACCCTTTAAATAAAAAGCACCCAGCACCGCATGACACTTGACCACCTCAAATTCTTCGGGCGTCAGCCTTCCCTTTTTCATAAAAACAGCACTAGGAATAAAGATTTTTCCTATGTCGTGCAAGAGTGCAGCCTGTATAAGTACTGTCGCTTTTTTTTGTTCCAAAGCTATATACTCAGCTACTTTAGCACAAAGTCCTGCGACTCTCGCCTGGTGATTGACGAAGTGTTCTTCGTAGAAATCAGCCTCATACGAGTTTACCGGCTTTAGAATATCTCGGTTTTCGTAGCACCTCCTGCAAAAAACGCATTTTCCGTCACAGTATCCCCTTGTGATTTCGACGGAATACAGCCCGTCCTCTCCTCTCGCCATAGTGGTGAAGAGCCTCATACTATCCTTCAAAAAAACACCCCCATGAAATGAGAAATGAGAGAAATAAATACGGCACTAATGGAATTGAATATCTCAATCCCTTTCCGGTGACCAAAGCATATATGAGCGTTGCTAACATTAACCCGGCCAACGACAGGGTTATAAGGAAGAAATCACGGCCCATCAAAAAAGCTAAGACGCTTATGAGCTTGATATCCCCGCCACCAATACTTCCGCTGGCCGCTATTGCAACCAATAAATGAGTAATAAAAACAAAGCCTCCTATAATAAAGCCTTCTTTAAGATTACGGCAAGCAAACAGGGAATAAATAAAGAGGGCAAGTACTGCCCAGTCCGGCACTTCCCTCTTTTTAATATCAACCCAACTTAAATAGCCTAAGACAACTATAACGAATAGGTATGTTATCTCAATTACCCCCTTTAAGGGATTCCAATTTACTTAATAGATCCTCCAGATACTTGCCGCTAGTGACGAAATGTTTGTTGTAATATTCTACCGCCCTTTTTAAAGGTTCAACCGCCTTCTTATCTCTTCTTTCGATAGCTTTTTCAAGAGCATCATGTATACCTCGCCATAAGATATAACTCAATTCGTAATCCATTTGATGACCTTTCATTTACACCCCTCCAACATTTTTACTTTTTTCCCCGTGCTTACGGCCTGGCTTCGAGAGCCGGGGGTTAAGGTGCTGTCGACGGGGTCATGCACTCCCGACCCCGTCCTTGCTGTGAGCCGCCTCACGACTTGGCTACCCAAAAAAAGGGCGCGGGGAGGGATAATTGGAGGGGACCCGCCAAAGGCGGGGCGGAGGCCGTTTATGCTCACCGCGGCGAAGCGAACCCCTTGCCGGAAGCCCGCGCCGGGATGTTATAATCGCCGGGCCGTGAGGCGATAATTTACCCGGCCAGAGGCCGGGGTTGTTGTTATTTTCTATACCGCTTTTGCATTTATAAAGGGCACTTCCACCAGGGCGTAAGCCCGAAAGCGGAGGTGCCCAAAATTTCGGCCCTGCATGGAGCCCGAAGGTGCTCGATGCAGGGCCGGAATCTCTAGTATATCCTAAATACCTTTTTTAACTTTTTGGGGGGTAAAATGTTCCTATAACTACAAAAGTGGCAAACCTATGAAATTTATGTACCGTTCCAACGTAAAAATATAAGTCTCGATTTTTGAAATAATCGAAATATTTGTTTTTGATTTTATTAAGTACCTTATCATTATATTTCTTTCTCCAGCTACGGTAACTTTGATATATTTCCCAATCAACATACGACAATATATGTTCCCTATTGCATTTTTTATCATCACAAATGAACTTATAAGCAAAAGACCAAGGTATTTTTTCTAAAACTTGTTTTTGTACCGATGAAAATAAGCTTATTTGTCTTAGGTATATTTCCTTTTCTGGCCTCCAATTTTCTGGTTCTTCTTGTATAATAAGATCAAGTACTTCTTTTGGTTTAATTAATCCAAGAGATATATTTTCATTCTTGCATTTTTCTATTAATTCTTCTAATGATTTATTTAGCAAGGGAAGAACAATCTTTTTCCTTTCAGCCCAATTATCTTTAGTGTCTACAAAATGTAATTTCCTTATACTATCTGGATCAACATGATAACTTTCGGGCCTCGTATCATCAGATGATTTTATAACTTTAGCTTCTATCCATTCATATTTCCTAAATTGCTTTTCTTGTGGGAGATCCCTGAATTGAACAGGATATAATCTTATCCATTTACCTTCATCGGTTATCCCTGCCACACATACAGCCTCGCCATATCTTCTTGAAGGCTGTGGATATGCTTTAACAGTAATTAATATTCTTTTTGTCTCCCATTTGTAGGTAGAACCCATTAAAACCACCTTATAAATGCTTTATTATCAACCCATTACCATCCATTTTTTTTATGTTCCATGCTAATATACTTCTGTGACATTTAGAATAGTTTTTTTCATAACACAATAGACAGCAATTTTCCTGATGAATCTCATTTAAAAGCTCTTCCAGCAAAGACATATTTGATTGCAGCATTTTCTCGTATTCATTAATAAACATAATAAAATCTTTTGTTCGGTATAGCTTTTCACGAAGGTCTTTTGGAGTCCCAAGTTCTTCTATATGCTTATATTTAATGCCATTTTCAAATAATATTTTATTTAAAATCGATTTAGAAAAACCTTTTTTTCTACTTACAGGATTCTTTCTGACATCTATAATAGTATCAATATGATTTTTCTTAATAATATTTATAAACTGTTCTAAATCAATTCCTTCGTATCCGATTGTGTAAACAATATTGACTGACATAACAAACACCTCTAGTTTATATTATCTTCTTCAAAAAAATAAAAAATCCTCCATCCCGGTTCTAATATTAATAACCTACCAGGAACAAGCTACCGATGACTTCGTGATACTTTATCATCACTGCTTGTTCCGGTGTAACAATTAAAGTTACCGCGGAAGGAATAAGCATATCTTTTTCATACTGATTCTTTTTATCGCCTTTTTTAGTCGTGTCTTCTCCCATTTTATTTACGACATCGTATATCTGAACTTTTTGAGCTATTACTTTAGAACCAGCGCCTTTTTCTTGCTCCTTAGGCACCCATCCCACATCCACCACATCACCCGGCCTAATCTTACCAGCCAGGGAAGATGTGAGGTTGACGCCTATAGTTACCCTCCTCATGCCGTTTTCCACTACAGGAACTTTTTCAGTAGAGACCATTTCTTTTAAAATATAGGATCCGGCGCTTATGTTTACCTTCGCATAACCGCTTACTTTCTCGTTCGGTAAATACATGCCTTTTACGTAAGCTGATTGAGGAATTGTTTTCAAGCCTATCCTTCCAGTTATATCTTCTCCAGCTTCAATGTCGGCTGCTGCAACAACTACCTGTATCTTTCTATCGCTTTCTGCCATACTTTTAAAATATCTGTACTGCAAAAACGTTAATCCCGTAGCAAGTAATAAACTAATCACAATTAAGACCGTTTTTCTTTTAAATGCAAACATCCATTACTCCTCCTGCAGATTGTAATAATTGTCAACATCCCGGTGTATAGTTATATCCACATACTCACCGAAAAGCCCTTTTAAAGCCGCCCTCCTGGTTTTAAACCTCACCACCACATGGATGGCCGTGTTTTGTATGTAAGTTCCTCGGGAGCAAAATGTAGGGTAGCTTCCCGGATTATATACCGTAAACTCCTCCACATATACCGCCCCCGCAGCAATGCTTCCCGGCAGGGGGTTCATGCCGGCGTCGAGCTTCATATTTTTCCGGAGGTATTCATAAAATGTTTCTCTTGCGGTGTTGATATCCAGCATGTACTCTCCGTAGGCTATATCTACAGGATTTGTGCTTTTGAGTGCCGCCAGGGCCGCCGCAGTAACGGCATCGTCGGCTGCGTTTTTGACTGTATAAAGCAGCCTGCTCTCTATCAGAAACAGGCTGAATGTCATAAAAGGGATGAGGAAAAGCAGGCCGAAGATTATCGTCCCACTGCCCCTTTTATCTTTCATACTTCTTGCTAACCGAGCTGATAGGCCCGTAAACCATTGTAGCATTCTGGTCAATCCTCCGTATGCCACCTAAAGTGATCGTGTAACGCCTGATCGTATAGTCGTAGGCAAGCCGTAGCCTGACTTCTTCACCATAGCTTACGGGGTAGGGAGTGTAGTCTATATGGACTTTGTTCAGGTCTATACCTTTCGTCTGGAGGAAGGCCTCTAATGCATATAGCGCATCCTGCGTCATGCCGCCTTCTATCTCCATTCGTAGAATTGCCTCTCTTGCTGTCTGGCGCAGGACGTCGTATCGCGTAAGGTCCGTGAGCATATTGACCGTGTTCGCAATCGGCAGTATGAGAAAAGGTAGTATCAGTACAAAGGCGACTATTTCGGCGCTTCCCCTTTTCCAGAAGCTTTTATCTAGCATAGTTCAGTAGGGGGCGGTTCACCCGCCCCCTCTTTGCACCTCCTTACTGGCCGTTTAGTACCTGCTCCATCTGCGTGTTTAAGTTGCTTATACCGGTGCTGGTTGTCTGGCCAAGGTTGCGGATATACGGAGCGGCAGCGAGGATGATGAACAAGAGTATCAGCGCTATTGCGACAATTTCGTTGCCTTTCTTGTTGCATACAGCCTCCTTAACCCTTTGAAAAAGATTCCTTAACATGTTAAACATTTATACCAACCTCCTTAAAAGAGTAATTTTAGCCCACCTTGAATATTCGTAAAATATGGATACATATAAAGCGTCACGATAGACGCCATAAGGAAAAAGGTCGCCGCAAGGACCTTGTACTCCATAGCCTTATCCTGGCGAGCTATTTTGGCCGTCGCGGTGTTGAAAAGTGAGGATGACAGAGTGGAGAGGATCTCAAGCGTCCTTCCGGTCCTTTCACCCTGCAGTAAAGCCATCGCCAGTATGTTAGCTTCGGGTAGATTTACTTCATTGCAGAACCTTCTCAGGCATCCCTCCTTTTCCCGCGTCATTACATATTCGGCGGCGAGCCTCGTAAGGGCATTTCTCACCTCCTTCGTTTGGGCTGATTCGGCTGTGATGAGGAATATATCTTCCAGCGGCACGTCGGCCGCCGCTCCTAGCTCGAAAAGGTCCACTATTTCCGGCATTTCCCTGCGGAAGGCCTCCAGCCGCTCTTTTTTGGCGAAATGGATGTATATGTCTAGACCGAACAGTCCTAAAAAGAGCATCATTACTGCCTGGATACCTTCCATGTGGGTGAGGTATACATAAATCAGCGAAAATAAAAAGAGCCCGGCACGGGCGAGGATGTAGGCCTCGGCGGTGAGCCCTAAAGGCCTGCCGGCGGCCTTGAGGTTGGCGTTTATTCTTTCCAGGATATCCCGCCTCACCGTTTTACCCACTAACTTTGAAATTTCATGGACCGACCTTATCCGGTAAATTCTTTTTTTGAGAGAATAGATTTCATATTCCCTTAAAAGGTTGTATAATGCATATGCCAGTACGGGTACGAGTAAAAGGCTGTAAATAATCTTCATCCCTCCTTTTTATGCGGAAGAATTGATGTTTTTGATCATATAGAGTCCGAAGATAATAGCGGCGGCGTTGGAAATTGCTATAGCCTGTCCAGTTACCGTATTCCTGATCGCAAGAGCCACTTCCGGATCGTTTGATACATTCAGCATGAGGACAAGGTTTATCACGATCATAAAAAGTATTACTAAGCTTCCCACGAACGCGTTGGCCGACTCAATAGCCTCGAGAGAATGTAGCTTCTCCGCCTGCTCCCGGAGTTTTGTTAGTGCCTTCCCGAAATTGCCGCCGTATTTTGCGTTCATTTTGGCGAAGTTTATGAATTTCCTGAACTCCTTATCTCCTACTTCGAAGGCTATATTGTCCAGACATTCAGCAATGCTCCGCTGGGTCTTTTCAAACAAAAAGACGTTTCTTTTTAGGAAAGATCTCAACGGCTCCGAAACGTAAGCCGCGGTGGATTTTAGGGCATTGATGATATTTCCTTCGATATTGTAGAACCCAGTGAACGTAGACAGAAAAGTCAGATATGCCGCTTTTACTTTTTTCGCATTCATCGTTGCAAGGAACATCATGCCGGCATATGGGATATAAACTAAGGCAGCGGCATAGAACAGCGCCGCAAATCCAAGCCGGCCGAAGAAGTAGATGCCGGCCAGGAATAATATGCAGCTGGCAAAGACCATGTTTTTGGCGTCGAGGAAGGGTAATTTGCCTTTTATACCGGACCTTGCCACAAGCGCGTCTATGCCTTTCAGGACGTTGCTTCTGCTTTCCAGGAAACCGAAGGCTTTCCTGTATCGTGAAAAATAGCTTTCGAACAACCGCCTCCTGAATTTTGCCCGTAGAATTTCGGTAGCAGTGATGTATATAAGTGTGGATAAAACAGCAAATTGCAGGAAAGCTACATAGTGCAAAAGCCGCCGCCTCCTTTCGGCTCAAATATTTCCTTAACCCGATAGTCCTCCATAAACACTATTAAATCAAGAGACGCATAGAGCATTTCCCGCAGGTCATCCACCGGTACGTCGGTTCCGGACCTTTTCATGAGCAGGATCAACCTGTTGACAACCTCACCAGCGGAATTTGCGTGGACCGTAGCCATACTGCCACGGTGGCCGGTATATACGGCGTTAAAGAAGTCCATGGCCTCTTTATCTTTTATTTCACCTATAAAGATGCGGTCTAGACTCATTAAAAGGCCTATTTTGGTCAACTCGAAAAGGGTGTAGTCCTTCACCTCCGGGTTATCGGATATCCTTACCAGTTTACATATTACGTCCGGATGCCGCGGCTTTATCTCGAATGTCTCCTGAATCAAAAGGCCCCTTTCATCATGTGGGACCATATCAATGAGAGCACCCAAAAGAGTCGTTTTACCGCTGCCACCCTTGCCGGCTATGACTATTGTCTTTTTCTCCAGGACCGCATTTCGGAAAAAATCAGCCTGTTCGTCCGTTAACATGTTTCTCTCCACCAGCTCGGGAAGAGAAAATCCTGTAGTCGGCTTTCTGATTGATATTGAAGGGGAAAGAACGTTGATAGGCTTTAGGGAAATAACTATCCGCAGGTTTCTCTTCCTGTCCGTAAGGATCGCTTCGGCGTTATAGTTTTCGTCCAGCTTGCCGCCGCATAAGGCAGCTACTTTGTAGCAATATCTCGTTAGATTTTCTTCGCTTCCGAAATCTACAGATACACGAAATTTTTTGCCGAATTTTTTGATATAGACGATATTAAAAGCATTTACAAGTATGTCTGATACCTCAGGGTCTTCAATATAAGGATGTAGCGGTCCATATCCAAAAAGCGCATCCATAACTTTCCGAACAAACGCATCTATACTGCCGCGATATATTTTCTTACCAACGATAACGTCCTTTATTTTGCTCTCCAAAAGTGCTCTGGAACATGCCCCGCTTTCGACGCCGGCAACCAGCTCGGGGCATTCGGCTACAATTTCAGCAACAACCTCTTCTACGGCACTATTGACGGTAGAGTCTATTTCCAGTTCAGGCTGATAATCGGTATTTTCCGGTGCAAAAGGATTAATTAATGCCAAAACTTCTCACCTCCTTGTACAATATAGTTAGCTTTAATAATGTAATTAAGGGTCATTCAAAGTTTTTTGACAACCACACAGGAATTCTGATAAAACTTAGCTAATATTTCTCGTAGCGGCAGGGGACTTCGATCTTCCTCCTTGGGAAGCTCTTTCGCTGTCCCGAAATTAAGAGTGAAGCCCCTCCTCTATGAGATGTCTCGAATGAGCACGTTGCGGATGTAGCTTGCTGCATGCCTCGAGTTACGCGCAAGGTTGAGACTTATAGAGGATTGCGGGAACCCTGCCTAATTCAGTGAAAGCGAGGATGTAAATCATGTTCTATGGCGGTATTGATGTGGCTAAACACAGTCACGAAGTATGCCTCGTAAACGACTCCGGTGATATAGTCTTAAAAATGCATCTAGACAATAACCATAAAGGAATGAATAAGCTTTTGCAGGCATTGGAAAGACTCGGTTTAAAGCCTGATGACGTAAAGTTCTGCTTAGAGGCTACCAGCCATTACTGGCTCCCTATCTACTGCTACCTCACTAACCAGGGATTTGAACTTCATGTCATCAATCCCATTCAGTCGGATGCTTTGCGGAATCTCTATGTGCGTAAAACTAAAACCGACCAAAAAGATGCTCTGCTCCTTGCTGACTTGCTGCGATTGGGAAGAGCCCCCGAGACCAGACTCCCTTCCGAAACAACCCTCAAATTGCAGTCGCTCTCCCGACTCCGCTTTGAGTTCGTACGCCAGGTCGGTGGCCTTAAGAACAGGGTGCTTGGTATTTTGGATAGGATTTTCCCTGAATACCCAGACTGCTTCTCCGATGTGTTTATCCGGACTTCAAGGGAGCTGCTTAAATCTTACCCGGAGCCGGAAGAATTAGCCGAAGTGGACCTTTCAGAGTTATCTGCTTTCCTGAAAGAACATTCCCGCGGTCGGTTCGGTGAAGAAAGAGCTAAAAAGATTCAATCTCTGGCTAAGGGGACCTTCGGTATCACCATGGCTTTAGACGCTTTCACATTACAGCTTCGTTTGTTGGTTGAGCAAATTGAATTTATTGAAGAACAGATAAAGGTTATTGAAGATGCAATTAACGAGGTTATGGAGGAGCTTCGTCCTAGTAAGGATACCCCTTATCGCCACGTAATTGAAACTATTCCAGGTATTGGCCCTGTCCTGGCTGCCGCAATTATCGGTGAGATAGGTGATATTTCTCGTTTCCCTAACCCCCGGGCTCTCGTAGCTTATGCCGGTTTAGATGCTACAGTCAGGGCTTCAGGATTGTTTGAGGGTACTCGTAACCGTATGTCTAAACGCGGTTCCCCTGTTTTAAGAAACAGCTTGTGGTTAGCCGCTGTTTCAGCCCGCCGTTTTAACCCGGAGTTGAGGGCTTATTATGAGCAAAAACGCAGCCAGGGAAAGCACTCGAATGTTGCTACAGGAGCCGTTGCAAGAAAACTTGTTCACCTGATCTACTCTCTCTGGAAGGATAACCGGCCGTATGACCCGGATTATCAATGGTCTCCTCCCGGCAAAAATGCGTGAACAGAATTTCTATGTGATTGTCAAGAAATTTTTGCTCTAGCCTATTGACTTTTCATAGCACGTCTTGGTTGCTCTAATTGGGTATCCCTTTACAGTTTCTTTCTCAAATAAAACTTTCGCTAACCTATCGACATCGTGGGTTATATGTTTTTGTCCGTGCCTTACGCTGAAGGCCTCGACCTCCAATACCCTTTCAACAGTATGAACGTCTATTTCTCCAGAATCCGCCATATTTAGAAGTGCTTTAAATCTGCTTTTCTCTACATTCCACCTACTGTAGATAAAGTCTATCATCATGGCGGTGTCTTCGAGGCTCCAGCGGTTAGAGAGTAAAACGGCATATACAAGATCGCTGTTTTTAAGGGATGCATAGGTGGACGAAAAAAATATCCCCGGGCTGGTGTCGATCACAATATGGTCAAACTCTTTCTTAAGCACTTCGATTATGGCCGAAAAGTGTTTTACCTCGAATTTTGCAAAATCTTCAAGTCCCACACCCGGGAAAATCCATATACTCTGCTTTTTATACAGGTGTCGTTTGACTACCTCAACTACTTCCTGCCCATTTTCTATGGCTTCGTATATGTCTGACTTCTCCCGAAAGTCAATCCCGAAATACTTATGAATGTGCGGCGTGACCTCCTTAAAGTCAGCCAGGACCACCTCGGTTTTGTGTTTCCTCAACGCCAGTGCGAAGGCTATCGCCAGGGAGGTCTTGCCCGCGTTCCCACCCGCACTCCAGAAGGATATCGTTTTTGGATTCAACATCATCACCTCGCAGTTTTTGCTTTATTAACTTCAGGTATTTTTGCGCTGTCTCGGGTGAAGCCCGAATGTTCATTAGTTCCTCGAGCCGCCTTCTCTGTTCTTCCTCTCGCTTGCTTCTTTTCTCTTCCATGTGCCGAATTTTATCGAAAGTCGAGAGGTCCCAGTCTTCCTCCAGCAAACGGACCAGGAAACCCTCAGGACGTGCGATGTCGTTTCTTTTGAGCTGTTCGCGGAGGTATTCGATAGCCTTTTGTACTTTTTCGCAGCCGTGTTTAGCCGCAAGCGTTTCTATCAGCCTGCCTTTATCCCGACCAGTGATTTCAAAATACAGAGATTTTAAGTAAACAACAACCCCGGCCTCCGGCCGGGTATCATTGCCGCCGTCCTGTGACGGCGGGTTGTTGTTATTTATATATTCTTCTTCTGTTTGTATATTCTTCTGTTTGTGTTCTGAAAAATTTTCAGATAGGTATCTGAAATTTTTACAGATAGTATCTGAAAAATTTTCAGATACCCCCCTATCTGAAATATTTTCAGATACCCTTTCGTCATCTTCTAATTCAGTTTCTTCAATCGGATTGGCTGTATTATCTTTACCGTCTAAGAGCTCTATAATTGCATCAAAAAGGGGAGAAAAGTCATAGTAGTTCGTATCTTTTCTGCCCGTCCTATCTAAACGATTTTGAAGAATAAGGTACCCTTTCTCAATAAGCGAATTTTTGTAATTATGGAGGGTCCTTTCGCTCACGCCTGTATATGCTGCCATTTTTCGCAAAGAAGGCCGCGGTAGTTCAGTGGTCCATTTAAACCGCAGTATCTGGGCCACGAACCAGCATTCGCCGACACTTAACCCGAGCTCTTTCTGGAAAGAGAATATGGCGTCGGGGATACTGGCTATTCCGTTGCGGGCTATAATTTCACCGAAGCGGGCGAAGTAATTCCCTGCCATTTTAATCATCCTTTTTCGTATAATAATTGCTTTCATGCAGTAAATAAATACGGGAAAAAAACAAAATCCCCCAGACCATCAGAAAAAATAAAAAGTTGAAAATTGTTCCAGGCGTCAGATATTTTATTGTTGAATATACAGGAATTGAAAGCATGAGTATAGAAAAAAAGACATCATAAACGATTAGCAGTTTTTGCGGCCACCGCTCCGGCAGTAGTATGCATCTTATGCCAAAAATAACACCGCATATTCCCATCCACAAAATAAATTGAGGAAAATAAAAATCATCCTTTGGAAAATATTTCCCCAACAAATGCGGATTTTCGATGAAATAATAGACGATTTTGCCGTTGGGTATTGATTTGCCCCTCGTAAATAAATAAAACGCTATCAGGTTGCCCAGGCCCATCGACAGATCTTCTGACCCAAAAAACTCACAATGAAAAGGAGGTTTTTTATGGGCATTGTTGATTTTATCGGTTTTTTGGTTTATGGAGTCGGGATTAGAGGGATTATTTTTTGGATTTTGACAGGTTTTATTATACTCAATTTCCCCTGTAACTTTTCCAGGTATTTCCTTTGGCTCATTTTTTCCCTTTGGCTTGCATTGAAGCCCATCAGCAGATTTTTTGTCTACATCAGGACGGGTAAACATAAAATATCACTCCAAATGAATACATTTTCTTCATTTCCTATCATCATAGGAAATCCTATAAACCGTTCGCTAAATCTAATTTATAAAGACTTTGTAAATTCTGCCTTCCCGGAAATAATGAAAACTGCAAAGGAAGGTGATGAAATTATAGTAAAAACTCATCTTATACCACACAAATTCATTAAGAAATTGCCAGGAAATCCGAAAATAAAGGAAATAAAAGCTAGTATGCTGACCATAATAATAAATATATCGCTTGCCGCAATATCTTTTATTATTAGAAAATACGTGTATAAGCTCAACAAAGGAAACCTTTTGGAATATTTAAGAAAATTAAACAAACATAGATATTACGTTGTAATTTGGAAAAAAGTAAAAAAATAGTAGCAGAGGCTGTGTGATATGTGGGCAGCTCGGAGAGCTGCCCAAGCAGCTGTGGGCCCTGTGGGTAACCCGCAGGGCCCACAGCTGCGTCATATCCACAGCCTATAAATAATAAAAAGGGCTGTCTACTGCCCTTCATCTTTTTTACCCCTGTCCAGAAACCTCACGCTGTCCGCAACTACTTCCATTTCCCGACGTTTTTTACCCTCTTGCTCCCATTGCCGGACCTGGATCCTGCCCGTCACACCCACCAGTCGGCCCTTCTTGAGGTTATTGGCGCAGGTCTCCGCCAGCTTCCTCCACGTCACAACGGGTATAAAATCAGTCTCCCGCTCGCCTTCGCCGTTCAGGAAATCCCTGTCCACCGCCAGGGTGAAGGAGCATACAGGAACATCGCCAGCCTTCCGGAGCTCTGGATCCCTGGTGAGCCTGCCGACAAGAGTTACGTTGTTGATCTCATATTGCCCCTCCTCTTCAAATTACGGCAATAATAAAAAGAGCCTTTCGGCTCTATATTTTGGGCATACTACGCCTGTTGGCATTTTTTCTATATTTTTGTTAAGGATTTGATCCTGTTGAGCTGCACATATACAACTTCTCTAGATATATTCAGCTTAGAAGCGATTTCCTTAGGTTTTACACCGCGACTATAAAGTACGTAAATCTCCTTCTGCTGGGGGCTTAGACCCGGTGGAATACCCTCTTTTTTCTTCCGCTTAGCCTGTTTTAGTTTTCGTACAGCCTGCTGATATATGTAAAAGACCGTGTTCACCGCTAGCCCGGTTTTTTCGGCAATCTCTCGATAGGAATATCTCTGTCTCAGTTCAGCAATTTGCCGCTGTCGGTCTGTCAAAAGGGCAAGCTCGTCTTCAGACAGCGACCCGAATTCATACAGCACCTTCCTCTTCAATACCCTGGCAGTATCCTCCAGATCCCGTATCATGCTGCCCATAATCTCTCTATCTGCAATGGTTCTTTGATAGTCTTCGTCTTTCAGTCTATCCCGCGCCGTTTTCAGTGCCAAGGCTCCTTCTCTATACTGATCCTCCATCTCAGACCAGCTGGACCATCTTTGCATCTTCCTTCTTCTCCTTTCCTAGGAACATACTCAGTTTCCATCCTTACGGTACACTTTCAAGTCTAACAGGTTTAATTCTCATCAAACTTTCTGCAAGTTCGAATATCATCTTTCTGTTTTTTACCGGCGAAAATTCCACCCAAGCATCCACATCATGCTACCCCCTGTTCGAGCCATAGAAAATATTCTATTTCATTCTTTCCGCTTAGGTCTGGTCTCTGCAACATTTTGGTTCTTTATATCTCTTGCTAATATTCGTGCAAATGCTAATAGATTTGGCCGGAGAAGTTTTTCTAGTTGCTCTTCCGTCATGCCATCTGGAAGATCGGCTTCCATTTCGATAATCTTTGGTATCATCGAAGTACCCCCTTATATGATCGCTTTTAGGAAAAGTGGTAAGTCATTCATCGATTGATCATGTTCAGAAGGAAAATTATTCCATAAGTCGAATTTAATTAGAGACAGATTCTTTGTACGCTTCTTTTAGCTTTTGAGAAAACAGCCTAACTAGCGGTCCGTAAAATTCGTCTTCGTCTACTTCTTCATAGCCGACAATTTCTTCGCTGTCAGGGGTAAAGTCGCCTTTTAGGAGTTTTTTGCGGGATATGGTGGTCTTCAGGATAGCGATTTTCATGAGAGATCACTTCCTTAGCTGGACGATCCGTCCAATTTTTCGTCAAAAAAAAGTTCTTCAATATCTTTTTCAAGCAACTCACTGATCTTTTTTGCCAGACTTATCGTCGGATTACGTAAACCTTTTTCAATTTTATAGTAAAATGACTCTGAAATACCTAACTTTGTGGCAATATCTTTAACCGTGAATCCTTTAACTTTTCTTGCGGTATTTAATGCTTCTCTCAAGGTAAGTTACCTCCGTTTTGTTATCTCAATTGTAATTATACTAGACATTTAGTCCAACGTCAATATATATTTACCCATTTCGTCCAAATTATTTTCAATTGGACATTATGTGATAAAATTATTATAAGAGGTGGACGTAATGGATTTCGGCGAAAGATTACAAGAATTAAGGAAAGAAAAAGGAATTAGTAGGGAAGAACTTGCACGAGCATTACAAGTATCGTACTCCGCTATCGCAAAATACGAAACAAATGTAAGGAAGCCAGACCAGGAGACCCTGAAAAAAATCGCCGACTATTTCGATGTTACCGTGGACTACCTCCTGGGCCGCTCCAATCACCGCCAACTCACGCGCAGGGATGAACGAGACATAGAAAAGATAATCGAAGAGACGAGGCATAGGATTGAGAATACGGAAGGCCTCTTGCTTGATGGCGAAATACTCAGCCAGGAGGATGTCGACGCCATTATAAACGCCATGCGTGTGGGACTGGAGATGGCGAAGTTAAGAAATAAGGAAAAGTACGGAAGGAAGAAGAAAAAATAGCGGGGTGGCCCGTTTGGACGTCAAGAATGTTGTCAGAAAACTTGTAAAAAAATATAAAACCAGCGATCCGTTTGAAATTATGGACGCGCTGGACATAATATACATAAAGCACCCTCTGCCTGAAAACGTCAGAGGATTTTATTTTAGCAAACTTCGCAGGAAAATCGTGGTAATAAATAGCATATATGAGAAAAGACGTCAAATAGTGACTGCGGCCCATGAACTGGGACACTGCTTACTGCACCCGAAAATGAATGCAATTTTCTTGGAACTAAATACTCTCCTGGTTACAAGTAAATATGAAAATGAAGCCAGTAAATTTGCAGCAGAGCTGCTGATGTATAACATTGACCTTACTAAATACGAAGGGTATGTTATGGAACAGATCGCCTGTGCCTTAGATATTCCTGAGAATGTACTCAAACTAATCGTTAGGGAGGGATCTTATGAGCGAAGCAAAAGTTAAAGCTGCAGCTTACGCCAGGTATTCAAGTGACAACCAGAGAGAGGAAAGCATTGAGGCTCAACTGCGGGCTATAAAGGAATTTGCAGAAAAAGAAGGTTACGTCTTAGTAAAAATTTATATAGATGAAGCTAAAAGCGCAACCACCGATGATAGGCCTAACTTCTTACGAATGATAGAGGACAGCTCTAAAGGCATGTTCGATGCTGTCATCGTCCATAAGCTCGACAGGTTTTCAAGAAATAGGTATGACTCCGCGTTTTATAAGCGAATCCTGAAAAAAAACGGCGTTAAACTCATAAGCGTGCTTGAACCTCTTGATGACAGCCCTGAGAGTATTATCTTAGAATCCGTTCTCGAAGGCATGGCGGAATACTATTCTCGGAACTTAGCCAGGGAAGTAATGAAAGGAATGAAAGAGACAGCTCTACAGGCAAAGCATACGGGCGGTTTGCCACCGCTTGGATATGATGTAGATGAAGAAGGTTATTATGTAATCAATGAGCAGGAAGCAGTTATAGTAAAAAAAATTTTTTCTCTTTATTTAGATGGCTATTCATATCAGGCAATAGCCGATATTTTGAACAGACAGGGATATAGAACTAAATTGGGAAATCCTTTTGGGAAAAACAGTATTTACGATATCCTTATAAATGAGAAATACAAAGGCACTTACGTTTTTAACAAAAGATCGAGCAAAGACAGCTTAGGTAAGCGAAACAATAGAAGATTCAAGGATAATGAAAATATTATAAGAATCCCGAACGGTATGCCGGCTATAATTGATGAGCAAACTTTTGACAAAGTCCAAGAGAAAATACAGGCAAGGAAGAGGGGTCCTCGTATGAGTGAAAAGAGGTTTTATTTGCTAACTGGCAAAATATTTTGCGGCGAATGCGGCAGTCACTATGCTGGAAACAGCTACAGGGGAGGGCGTAATGGCAAAAAATACGCTATTTACACCTGTACCAGACGTGTACGGACAAAAACCTGCAAAAATAAATCCATCAGACAGGATGTTATAGAGAAATACGTAATGGATCAATTATTAAACAAAATATTTGAGGAAAATATGATTCACGAAATCACTCGTAAGGTTCTGGAGTATGTCAGGCAGTTTGAAGCTGAAAAAAGCGGCGAAATCAAATACCTAGAAAGCAAAATAAAGGACCTTGAAGCTAAGATCGAAAGGCTGATAGACGCCATTGCAGAAGGATATGGTGATAAAGAAATGATAGATAAAAGGATGAAAGCCTATAAGGCCGAAAAAATACAGTGCGAGAGTAGGCTGAGCGAATTAAAATTAAAAGAGTATAGCTGGATAAACGAAGAAAAAGTAGCGGATTACCTGAGAATTTGCAGGGAAGCCCTTTTAAGCGGGGATCCTAAAGCCCAAAGAAAAATAATAGAAACTTTTGTAGATAAAATAATAATCTATCCTGATAGGATAGATTTGTCTTTGAAAGTGGATATGAAATTCGAAACGGAAAGGGATAAAGCTGGTGGAGGCGAGGGGAATCGAACCCCTGTCCGAAGGCGCATCGATAAAAGCCTCTACAGGCTTATCCCTCGTTTTGATCTCGCCGGCCTCACTCCCGAGGGCAGGATTGAAAGCCGGCCAGCTTTGTCAGTGTTCTCTCCGGCTGCCAAAGCTAACAGCAGGAGAAGAGCCCGGAGCTATGACACCCTTTTCCGACAACCGGGCATGCCGGAAAGGGCGTGCTGCGTTTTAATTAAGCAGCAAGAGCTAATTCTTCGTTGGCACTTATTCGTGCTTCCGGATTTACGAGTCGGAAAGCTCGGCCTGCAGCTTTTATCTCCGCCGCCCCCGTCGAGACCAAACGCCCCCGTATTCACTTTTCGCCAATATTATTATATAACAAAAAGAAGAATATATCAAGAAAGGTCAAAGAAAAGGACAACCTATGGTTCATAGATCATCTTCCGGGTCATGCCTCCGTCGATCACAAGGTTTGCTCCGGTGATGAAGCCGTTCTCATCGGCTGTAAGAAAAAGGCATGCTCTGGCAATATCTTCGGGCTTTCCCACCCGGCCTGCCGGGTGTTGAAGGTGGTCGATTTCCCGGAGTTTTTCATAGTCCCCTGTCTCGATCCATCCGGGGCTGATGGCGTTCACCCTTATACGGTCAGGACCCAGAGAAACCGCCAGCGCATGAGTGAGGGCAAGTATGCCACCCTTTGAAGCCGCATAACTTTCGGAATCGGGCTCGGACATGATGGCTCTGGTGGAGGCTATGTTCACTATGGAGCCTCCACCATTTTTTCTCATGATTTTCGCCGCTTCCCGGGAACACAGGAATGTACCGCGAAGATTGGTGTTTATGACACTGTCCCATTCCTCCACCTTGAGGTCATAGGGAGATTTCCAGCAGCCGAACCCGGCGTTGTTTATGAGTATATCCAGCCTGCCGTACATTTCCTCGGTCTTTTCCATTAATTTTACGACGTCCTCGGGCCTGCTGACATCGGCAAGGACGGCAAAGGCTTCGCCGCCTTCCTCTTTTATAAGCCTTTCCGTTTCCTGCGCATCCTTGAAATTCCGGTCGGCGATAACTACTTTCGCACCATGACATGCATACATTCTGGCGATGCTCCGCCCTATGCCCCGGCCGGCGCCCGTTACCACCACCACTTTGTCTTTGAAATCCATACCAGTTTTCTCCTCCTCATTGGATTTTATCTTCCCTGTCTTCGGTCATTCTTAATATGATATCAATTTTTAGACAGTTTGTAAATAAAGCCCGAACCCTTGTGCTAACGCTATCGCTATTATTTGGTGTGATCACTTTTTGAATAATAATATTGTCATCTTAAGAATCATTTTGTATTATAATAGTAATACACTAAAACATTATGTGGCTAATATAACAAAATGAGAACGGGGTGAATCATGATTATAGAATTTGATGAAAAACAGCCTATATATTTGCAGATCATGGACCTCATAAAAAGGGATATAGTGTCGGGTAAATTAAAGGGCGGTGATAAATTGCCATCGGTTAGAGAAATGGCGGAAAAGCTAAAGGTAAATCCAAATACGGTTCAAAGAGCCTATCAGGAACTGGAGAGGGAAAAAGTAACATTCACCCAGAGGGGCATGGGAACATTTATTACAAAGGATGAAGGAATGATTTCGGCACTAAAAAAGAAAATGGCAAAGGATGTGCTGGATGCTTTTATAAACGGGATGAGAGAATTGGGATTTTCCGGAGATGAGATCTTGCACATTGTAAAAAATTACGTAGAAAAGGGGGATCCTGATTGGATTTCATACTAAAAGCAAAAAAACTGTCAAAGAACTATTATTCAAAAAAGGTCCTCAAGGATATCGATATTGAAGTCCCAAGGGGGAAGATACTGGGTCTTCTCGGGCCCAACGGCAGCGGCAAGACTACTTTTATCAAAATTGTTGCGGGACTTATTCGCCCTTCTTCGGGAGAAATTTTGATAGACGGTCAAAAGCCTGGTGTATATACGAAATCCATAGTATCTTACCTCCCGGATGTGAATTTTCTATTTAAATGGATGAGAATAAAAGATGCCATGAGTTTTTTCAAAGATTTTTATCCGGACTTTGATATAGAAAAAGCAAGAAGGCTCCTGGAATTTATGGAACTTACGGAAGACAAAAGGATAACCACTTTATCCAAAGGCATGGTAGAGAAACTTCATCTAACATTGGTACTTTCCAGGAAGGCAAAGCTTTACATCTTGGATGAACCGCTGGGAGGGATCGACCCTGTTGCCAGAGAGAAGATCATCGATGCCATAGTCGATAACCTCAATGAAGAAAGTTCTATGATAATATCCACCCACTTAGTGAAAGATATCGAAAGGCTGTTTGACGAGGTGGCGTTCATTTCCAAAGGAGAAATCGTTTTGAGAGGCAACGCGGAAGAACTAAGGGTCGAAAAACATAAATCCATTGAAGAAATATTTCGGGAGGTATTTCAATAATGTTTACATTGTTTAAATATGAAATGCGGGGAAGATATAAGGGGATCCTGGGCGTCTGTGGCGCTATCATCTTGTGGAGCTTATACCTCTTTACGATATATGACGGTGGGTGGAGATTTATAAATATTAGTTTATTTTATCTAATGAGTATTCCCGCTGTATTAGTGGGTGTGTTCATATCCGGAGTCAACCTTTTCAGGCGGGATTTATACCAGGATACAGGTTACCTGGTGTTTTCCCTGCCTCAGAAGGCTTACGCCATTGTCGGTTCAAAACTTTTGACTTCCCTCGTAGAATTCATCATATTTTCGTTTCTTTCGGGAAGCATGGTGCTGATTCACGTTCTTAATTTTCAGGAATTCTCAAGGCATCATCTTTTAGAAGCACTGAATCAATTATGGCCGGAATTCATATATGTTTATTTATATCCCATAATTGTACTTCTCTCTGCGCTGATAATCGCATATTTCGCATTTACATTGGGCAAAGCGGCTTTCTGCAACAGTAGATTTGGCCTGATTGTATCCTTCGGGGTCTTCATAATTTCAGTTATTCTGATAAATAAGATCCATCTTTACCTGACAAAGGTCTTTCCGTATAATCTGATGCTCCATATAGGGACGGTAGTAAATGAAATCAACGGACAACATATAAGCACAATACCGGTGACGGTTTCGGTGAATGTAGCCGGTCTCATTTTCCAAGTGCTGGTACATTTATGCCTCTTTATAGTCACGTTATATCTTCTGGACAATAAAGTAGATATATAAAAAATAAAAAAAGGCTAAAGAATGGCAAGGCAATTCAAAAGCAGGTTTGAACATGTTTCGGCAATATTATTATAACAAAAAGAAGAATATATCAAGAAAGGCAAAAGAAGTCTTTCCCACACCGTTTTCTCTGATCTTAACAAAATGCACGGTGGCAATGCTATATTGAAAACACAAAATCCAAAGTCGGATATTGTCAATTCTCAGTGACTTGTAAAAATTCTAGAAATCTTTCCTGCCGTAGATCCGGATCGACAAGGCCGCGGATATTACCATCAAGACTATGGTCATCCCCAGCACCAGCGCAGCTAAGAGATGGTCCGGCATGGCCAGAAATAAACCAAGTATGCCCCAACAATTTTTCTTCATTGCGATATTGACTAATATAGGTGCGACCGCAAAGACGAATATAAAGAAAGCAAAAATCCCGATCCGGACGAATTGAGCTCCCAGCCAGAAGTACAGCGGATAAAACGCGGCCGTAAAGAAACAGATTGCCGAAACGGCATATATGATTTCCACAAAGCCGTTTCCCGATGGATACATGGGCATCAGCCATTGAATCACTACCGTCAACCCGATCAACAGTAAACCGACCAGTATGCTGAAGAGATATTTGGCCACAACCACCTGCTTCCGGGTAACCGGCAGGCTGTTTATGAAGATATGGCTGTTGTTTTTATCTTCCTGCCCTGCCACCATGAATTGGAAAAAAGTCGCAAGCATAGTGACAAGGGGAAGCGGGGGTCCCGGCGAGAGGATGTTAAAGTTGTAGAGCAGGGAAATCACAATATAAAAGATGAGAGTTATTCGAGTAATCAGAAACTCTTTATAAATCAGGGTGAGCATCTTTTCACGCCTCCTGGTGTTTTGTATTACCCTTTACGGTGTATACCATGATTTCATCAAGAGAAGGGGCTTCGTAAATTGCCCGGTCCCCGAAAATCTCCCGGGCCTTTTTCATCTCCTTCGTCAGGCCCTCGAAACCGTACGGTGTTTCCCGCAGCCCTATGAAGAGCTTCCGGTTTTCCCGATTGAGCAGGTCCGGACCGCCTTTAACGATCCCGTAAAGGTCGGCGATCTCCTCTTTGGTCAGGCTAAAGTAAATGCGGCCCTCGTGAATGAAAGTAATATAATCAGCAATCTGTTCAAGATCGGATGTGATATGGGTGGAAAAGAACACAGTTTTTTCTCCATCCTGGATAAGTTCAGACATCAGTTCCAGAATTTCACGGCGGACTACAGGATCAAGGCCTGACGTAGGCTCATCCATAACGATCAGGTCTGCGTTGTGCGATAATGCCAGGGCTATAGAAAATTTCACTTTCATCCCCTTGGATAGATGCTTGATCTTTTTCTTAAGTGGAACGTCGAGCAGCTTTAGATAACGCTGAAAAGTCTGTTCATCCCATTTTCTGTAAAAGGAGGCCACCACCCGCTTCATCTGTTCAACGGTTAGCTCCTCGTAAAAGTGATTTTCTGCATAAACGAAGCCGATTCGCTGTTTAATTTCCTTCTCGTGCATCCGGTTATCCAGGCCGAATATCTGGATGGTCCCGGCATCCCGCTTGACCAGGTTCATCATCAGCTTGATCGTGGTGGTTTTTCCCGCCCCATTTCGGCCGATAAAACCGTGGATAAATCCTTTCTTAATGGTAAACGAAAGGCTGTCCAGTTGAAAACCCGGATAGATTTTAGTGACCCCGTCCAGGACAACAACGTCCTCCATAAAAATTCCCCCTTTGCTGAGTTTCCATGAACTTTTTCGCTACAGCTTCTTCTTCTTTAAGATCGCCTCCCCTTTCCCTTAAGTATCTTCCTCATATAAAATCCGCAGCATTTCCTGCAGTTCTTCCAGCGTAATGTTTAAGGACTTGCTCTCGGAGACGATCTCGGCCATCTTTTCCTCTATCCACTTCAGCCGAATCTCCCGAAGAGACTCCTTGCTCTGTTTTGCCACAAACGACCCCTTGCCTACAACGGAGGTAATATATCCTTCCCTCTCCAGGTCATCGTAGGCCCGTTTGGTAGTAATCACACTGATGTGCAGGTCCTTCGCCAGCTGGCGGATCGAAGGGAGAAGTTCCCCTTCCTTCAATTCGCCCTTTAAAATGCTTTCTTTGAGCTGTCTTTTAATCTGTTCGTAGATCGGTTCCCCGCTGGTATTTGAAATAACAATTTTCATAGCCGGCCTTCCTCTTTAAAGTGATTATAGTGTTTATAGTGTATATAGTGTTTATATACATGTTAAACTATTTTTCCTTTATAGTCAATTATTTTTTTGCGGTCTCCGCCATAAATGGCAAATAAAAAAAAAGGGCGCAAAAAACGCCCTTAAAAGATTCAAAGCTGTAATACGCCGGCATGTTTTCTACCCCTGAAAATCGCCTTTTAATCCTATTTCACCGGCAACTTTTTGCATGCCCTTTATGGTCTCTTCGATGATCCAGTCCAGGTCCATACCGAGCATCCCGGCGCCTTCTTCGATGACCTCCCGGTTTACGCCCGCTGCAAAGCTTTTCTGCTTCCACTTCTTTTTTACGGATTTTACCGTGGTGCTCATAATGCTCCTGTCGGGCCGCATCAGAGCTGTGGCGGCAATAAGGCCCGTCAGTTCATCGATTGTATAAAGTACCTTTTCCATCCTTTCAGTGGGTTCAACATCGACGCAGATTTTCCAGCCGTGACTCTGAACGGCCTTTATGTATTCTTCAGGCCATCCTTCTTCTGCAAGGATCTCCCTCACTTTCCTGCAGTGCTGTTCGGGGAATTTTTCGTAATCCAGGTCGTGAACAAGGCCTATAATTCCCCACTTTTCAACGTCTTCACCAAAGAGTTTGGCAAAATGGCGCATCACGGCTTCCACTGCCAATGCGTGCTTGATGAGGCTCTCATTCTGGTTGTATTTTTTCAAAAGCTCGAAAGCTTCCTGGCGCGTAGGAATTTTCCCCATATCACAACCTCTCTCCCTTAAAAGCTCGATATTAGCACGGCGAAAAAGCCGGCCGGAGGGACCCGGGGTAACCGGCGATGGCATCTAAATCAGGAAGCAGAGGCGCCGGTCCCGTGATTTTTTATCCAATCTGCCGCCTTTCTCATGCGTTTTACGGTTTCCTCTTTTCCAAGAAGCACTATTATCTCAAAAAGCCCGGGACCCACGGTCCTTCCGGTAATGGCAAGGCGCGTGGGATGGATGAGCTCCGCGGCTTTAAGTCCAATGCTGTCGGTCAGGCTCCTGAAGGCGCGTTCCGTAGACTCGTGGGTGAACTCATCCAGCCTTTCCAGCGCTTCGGCCCCTTTAATCAGGAGCTCGGCGGCATTTTCTTTAAAAAAGTGCTTTTTTACACCTTTTTCTTCGTATTCCGCCACATCTTTGAAGAAGAAGGCTATAGCATCGGCCAGTTCGTCCAGAGTCTTGGCCCTATCTCTGGAAACGGCTACCACCTGCTTGATATATTCGTATCTTTTGCCGGCGTCTTCTTCGGCGATGATACCTTTTTTGACCATGAAGGGGATTACCTGATCTGTTATATAATCCAGGTCCAGCTCCCTCAGGTAATGGCCGTTTATCCAGGTGAGTTTTTTGATATCGTATATAGCGGCGGTCTTGTTCACCCTCTCGAGCGTGAACTCCCTGATGGCTTTTTCCATGTCGAATATCTCTTCACTGTCCAGCGGAGACCAGCCTAGCAGCGTCAGGTAGTTTATTATCGCCTGGGACAGGTATCCCTGGTCCCGGAATTCCTCCACCGAAGTGGCGCCGTGGCGCTTGCTCAACTTGCTCCGGTCGGGGGCGAGTATCATCGGCACGTGGGCGAACCGGGGAAGCTCGTACCCCAGGGCCTTATACACCTGTATCTGCTTGGGGGTATTGGAGAGGTGCTCCTCCGCCCTTATAACGTGAGTTATTTTCATGGCGTGGTCGTCCACCACGCAGGCGAAGTTGTAGGTGGGCATGCCGTTGGATTTCATGATTATGAAGTCGTCCAGCACGGAATTTTCAAATACAACGGTGCCGCGAATGATGTCCTCGACAACCGTCTGTCCCTCCTGCGGTACCTTCAACCTTATGACGGGCTTCCTGCCCTCGGCCTCGTATCTTTTTCTATCTTCGTCGCACAGGTTCCTGCACAGACCCTCGTACCTGGGGGCCTTTCCGGCCTTCATCATCGCCTCACGCCGGGCAGCCAGTTCTTCCGGGGTGCAATAGCAGTAGTAGGCCTTGCCTTCGTCCAGGAGCCTTTGAGCTTCTTTCCTGTAAAGCTCCAGACGCTGGGATTGGAAGTAAGGCCCGTAGTCCCCGCCCTTCTCGGGGCCTTCGTCCCAGTCGAGGCCCAACCACTTCATGGACCTCAATATCTGGGCCACCGATTCCTCCGTGGAGCGTTCGGTATCGGTGTCCTCTATCCTCAATACGAAAACACCGTTGTTGTGGCGGGCGAAAAGCAGGTTGAAGAGAGCGGTCCTGGCGCCTCCGATGTGAAGGCTGCCGGTAGGACTTGGAGCAAATCTTACCCTGACTTTATCCGTCATGTAGAACACTCCCAACATTTTGTTTTTTTAGTCATTATAACATATTTGCAGCATTATTTACATTTATCTTTATTCAAGAATCCCACGATATCCCGGTATGCTTCAAGCACGGGGATTCCAAACTTGCGGGATATTTCCCTTATGTCGTCGTATTCTGGGGTGACCCTCACGATTTCGCCGCCCCTTTTCGATACCTTTACCCTCACTTCTCCTAGGGGCGTACTTCTCGTTTCTATCTCCCTTTCAAGTTTCATCCGGTGGGCTTCGTAGAATCTTACACCTATAGTGGTGGTCTCCTTTAATATAGCTTCCGCCAGTTCCCGTCTTTTATCCGGGGGAGCGATGCAGGAAAGTTTAACAGCCGGACGGCTTTTTTTCATAATGATAGGCGTGAGGAACACGTCCAGCGCACCTTTTTGGAAAAGGCTCTCCATTATCTCCTCGTAGAGTTGGGGATTCATATCATCTATGTTTGCCTCCATCACCACTACCCGGTCGGTTTCCGCATCATCCTCTTCGGCTTTTAGGAGCACCGCCCTGAGCACATTGGGAATCCTCCGGTCTTTCTTTCCGAGGCCGTAGCCGATCTTCGCGGGAATGCCCCGAGGCATTGGGCCGAATTCCTCGGCAAAAACCGAGAGCAGCAAGGCCCCGGTAGGTGTCGCAAGTTCCCCTTCTTCGCCGGAGGAATACACCGGCACACCCTTTAGGAGCTCCATAGTCGCCGGAGCGGGCACCGGCAGCACGCCGTGGGCGCATGCCACGGTGCCGCACCCCACGTTCACCGGCGAGGCCGAGACTTTAGCCGGGTTCAGCATATCCACCAGAATGCAGGCACCCACTATATCCACGATGGAGTCGACCGCACCCACTTCGTGGAAGTGGATTTCCTCCGGGGGCTTTCCGTGAATCTTGCCCTCCGCAACGGCCAGCTTCAAAAAAGCTTCCTTGCTTTTTTGTTTTACCTCCGGTTTCAGCGAGCTTCCATCGATTATGCCGTAAATCTCTTTCAGGCCGCGGTGGGGATGGTGTTCGTGGCACTTTATGTAAACATCGGTGCCGAAAATGCCCTTTTTCACCGATTTTTTGATTTCAATTTCGTAACCCGAAAGCGGCAATTTTTTAAGTTCCGCCAGGAACTCCCTCACATCCACTCCCAGGTCCAGCAGGGCCCCCAGGAACATGTCGCCGCTGATCCCCGAAAAACAGTCAAGATAAAGCACATCCATCCGCCTGTCCTCCAAGCCTGTTTATCTGGTGTGCTGCAAACCCAGCGCCGAATCCGTTGTCTATGTTGACCACGGTCAGCCCTCCGGCGCAGCTGTTGAGCATTGTGAGCAGTGCCGACAGCCCGGAAAAGTTGGCCCCGTACCCGACGCTGGTGGGCACGGCTATTACGGGTTTGTCCACCAGCCCTGCGACGACACTGGCCAGAGCGCCTTCCATCCCGGCCACAACTATGATTACCTGGGCCCTTTTTAAAACCTCCATGTTCATAAAAAGCCGGTGTATTCCGGCAACCCCCACGTCGTACAGCCTTTCCACCTTATTCCCCAGTAATTCGGCGGTGACCGCGGCTTCTTCGGCCACGGGTATATCGGAGGTACCGGCCGATACGACGGCGATTGTGCCCTTATTTTGCACTATTTTTTCCCTTTTCACGGCGAAAATACGGGCATCCTTGTAATATTCGGCGTCGGGTGCTATTTTCCTTACCTCTTCGTAAACTTTTAAATCGGCCCTGGTGCCCATTATGTTGACGCCCTTTTCGAGCATGCGCCGGGTTATCCGGGCTACCTGCTCCGGGGTCTTACCCTGGCAGAATATGACCTCCGGCACCCCGCGCCTCAGGGCCCTGTGGTGATCGATCTTTGCAAATCCAAGATCCTCGTACGGTAGGTCCCTGAGCAGCTGAATGGCATCATCAACCGCCATCTCCCCCCGGTGGACTCTTTCCAGTATCTCCCTTAATTTTTCCAAGGCGCTTTTTCCTCCTCTTCAAGACCTTCGTTCATGCTGCCGGTCCTGTATCCGGCAAGGTCCAGCGAGACGTAAATGAAGCCGAGCCCCTTCAGCCCAGATACCACTTTTTCCCTTAAAGTCTTGTCGAAAAATCTATCTATCTCGTCGGGAGAGACCTCGATGCGGGCCAGGTCCCCGTGACTTCTCACTCTGTACTGGATAAATCCGAGCTCTCGCAGTAAATCCTCGGCTCTTTCCACCCTGCTGAGCTTTTCTGCCGTTATCCTCTCGCCGTACGGAAACCGGGACGCAAGGCACGCAAAGGAGGGCTTGTTCCAGGTGGGAAGCCCCATTTCCCGTGACAGCGCCCTTATATCGGCTTTGGTAAGCCCTGCTTCCTTCAGCGGGCTCAATACCCCCAGCTCATCCTTCGCTCTCATGCCGGGCCGGAAATCCCCGGTATCGTCCATATTGGAACCGTCCAGCACGAAGTTAAAGCCCCTTTCCCGGGCTATTGCAACCAACTTGCCAAAAAGCTCCTTTTTGCAGTGGTAGCAGCGCTCCGGCGGATTTTCGGAAAACCCGGGTATATCAAGTTCCTCCGAAACGATTATCTCATGGTTGGCTCCAAACTTTTCGGCGAGTTTCCGTGCTTCCTCCAGTTCCCTAGCGGGATATGTGCTGGACCGGGCGGTAACCGCCAGTACGTTTTCTTTTCCCAGCACATCAAGACATACCTTCAAAAGAAAGGTGCTGTCAACCCCTCCGGAGAAGGCAACTACTACCCTTCCGAGATTCTTTATACAACTTTTTAGCCTTTCTAGTTTTTCCATTTCAGCCAAAATTCAACCCCCCACTTAACATATTCTCAAACCCGGATGGACTTGTCCGCCTGATACCCCAGGTCGGCGGATATCTCCGCCGCCGTCCGGGTTACCTGTTTTATAGCTAATGCAAGCTTTTCCCCTTCGAGCCGGGCAACGGGGCCCGAAATACTGATTGCAGCGCATACCTTGCCGCTGTGGTCGCGGATAGGAGCAGCCACACACCGAAGACTATCCATAATCTCTTCATTATCTATAGCGTATCCCTGGGCACGCACTCTGGCCAGTTCTTTTTCTAGAGTCTCAAGGTCGGTAATGGTATTCTTGGTGAAACGCGGCAAGCCTTTAGCAGCAACAATCCGTCTGACTTCGTCCGGCGGCAGTGAAGCCAGAAGTACCTTTCCCACACCGGTGCAGTGGGCAGGCAACCTCATACCCACCTGGGAAACTATTCGCAAAGAGTGGCGGCTTTCCCGCTTGTCGATATACAACACTTCTCCCTTGTCTAAAACAACCAGGTGGACGGTTTCCCCCAACTCATCCACCAACCTCTGAATATAGGGGGCTGCTACAGAGTGCACGTCCCAACCATGCGCGACTATATTTCCTAGCTCAAACAGGCGCAAACCCAGTTTGTATTTCCCGGTAAAGACAGATTGTTCCACGTAACCAAAATCCCGCAAAGTGGACAGCAATCCGTGGACAGTACTTTTGGCCAGCCCCAGCTTGGTGGCAATTTCCCCCAGAGCCAGTTCTCCTTTCGCTTCCGCAAGGACATCTACGATTTTCAGGGCTTTGGCCACCGACCTTATTTGAGAAGTCTTCTCCATGTAACAGGCCCCCTTACCACTGTTAATTTATTAATTCGCTTTTTAAATCAATTTTCCCTTTCTCTTTGGGGACATTTTCATTAAATCAAAAATCTTAGCGAGGTGTAAAGAAGTTTTTAAACAAAAAAATATTGCTGGCATCACGCAGTATCCCTCCCAGCCTCGATAATTTCCATCCGTCCTTTATCATCCACCGCTCGCTGCCGGGATGAATATAACTTCATCTCCTTCTGCCAGCTCATGTCCTTCCTCAACCACTTTTCCGTTGACGGACACAAAGCAAACCTCTCCCGTTAATCCCAAATATTCCCGCAAATCCCCCACCGTCTTTTTTTCTTCCAGCTCAAGGCACTGAAACCTGCTAAATGCCGGACAGCGAAGTGATAGTATGCCCAGCAATTTTACTTTTACCTTCATTTGACACTGAGCCCCCACAGCACTTCTTAATCACCGAAACAACAAATATCGCGCCAATCGCACCTTAGGACTCGATAGCAAAATCCAATCCCAATTCCTTTAACTTTTCGGGAGTTGGAAGGCCGGTGTCTTTGTCCCAACCCATGGCCTCGTAATATGCATCCAACATCACATCCAGATTATCCACCCTGGCTCCCGCCGAAGGGCCATCAGGAATAGCCTGTGAGAAACGCTTGGGCAACCTGTCATCCTTCCGCGTGAAACCTTCACGGGCATTGAAGCAGCGCTTTAGGTTCCAGGAACGTTCCGCTGCCAATAACAATTCTTCGGCAGTCACGTCCCACCCCGTAAGCGCACTGACAATTTCAGCGTAAAGCTGCGGCGTAATGCAACTGCCCTCGGTCCCCCATGAATAGAAAATGCATGCTCCTAAAATTTCGCTGATCTCACCCTGCAGAGCTACATAACGATAAACCATACCTTTCTGGGAAGTTTCTTCGGGTATACCGGCCGGAGGCCACGGCAAGCCAAAATCTTTCATACCACCGTCAAGCTGGCCGAAATCCCACGTGCTGGCCCAATTGGGATGCATGTGACAAGCTCCTCTCGGGGAAACCGCATACTGGATGGCCAGCACTTTAGATTCGGAGCGAGGCTCATGAGCCGGTGCTTCAAGGCCTTTCACATGCACGGCTAATTCTTCGGCCTCCGGACCGAGTTGCTCGGCCATCCGTTTCACACCTTGGGCCAGAAATTCACCAATCCCCTCCCGGTGGGCGATTTTTTCCACCAGTTTTACCACTACCTCACCATCGCCCCACCGCAAAGGCATCCCTTCTGTATCTTTGTCGGTCAATAAGCCCTTTTCATAGCACTCCATTGCAAAACCGATGCTCATTCCTGTACTGATCGTATCCAACCCGTACGCATTGCATAAGTAGTTGGCTTTGATAACCGTCTCCAGATCATCCACGCCGCAATTAGCTCCGAACATGTTCACTGTTTCGTATTCCGGGCCCTCCATGGGAGGAGTGGCAAACTTTCCGCTGTTGACAGAGGTATATCGGCCGCATGCAAAAGTACAGCCATAACATGCCCGCCGTTTTATCTGATACTTTCGGTTGAGATATTCCCCGGAAATCCTGTCAGCCCCTTCAAAATGAGCGGTTTGAAAGTTTTTGGTCGGAAGCATTCCCAAGCTATTGAGCAGAGATACCAGGCCGACCGTGCCAAAAGCGGGAATTGAGGCGAAGGGATAATTTTCCAGCCACTGCTCTGCTTTCTCAACGGCCTCAGCGAATTGTTTCGGGCGCGACACCTTAATTCCGCCACGGCCCTTTACCGCAACAGCTTTCAGGTTTTTGCTCCCAAATACAGCCCCGATGCCGCCGCGACCCGCAGCCCGTCCCCTATCGTTGATCAAAGCGGCATAGAGAACCCCCTTTTCTCCCGCAGGACCTATAGCGGCGATAGAGATTTCCGGATCGTCGAGTTCCCGAATCAGAGCATCCGTAGTCTCTTCAACCGTGAGGCCCCAGAGGTGCTTGGCAGATTTAATTTCTGCATGGCCGTCGTTTATGTAAAGGTAAACTGGTTCTGCCGCTTTCCCTTCGAGGACGACAAAATCAAACCCTGCATACTTTAGCTTGGGGCCAAAAGCCCCACCAGACCGCGCCTGATTCCACGTACCGGTCAAGGGCGACTTGTAACAGACTTCGTAACTTCCACCGCTCGGACAAAGAGTGCCGGTTACGGGCCCCGTGGCTACTACAACTTTAGCCTCAGGAGCCAGCGGGTCGGTGCCACCGGGCATTTCCTGATAGAGTATTTTGGCTGCAAAGCCTGTACAGCCCATGTACTTGCGCAGCTCATCTCTATCCAGTTCCTCTGTTTTAACTTCACCGTTTGTCAGATTCACCCGCAAAAGCTTACCTGCAAACCCGTACCACATGAATCAGTCACCTCCCCATTTAGTCCCTGATTTTAACCGCATGGGCCCTAGCCCAGAGCTCCCGGCGCCTGGCCGCAGCTTTGTCTACATCTTCGTACCTGATAGCACCATGCGGGCAGTGGCCGGCGCATGATGGCGAACCACCGCACAAATCGCATTTAGCTGCCATTCCGGTTTCATCGTCTATCCTCAGTACTCCATAAGGGCACACCCGGACGCAGATGCCGCAGCCCGCACAGAGATCCGGGTCCACCACCACCGCATCAGAAATTCTATCCCGCTTGAGAGCCCCTATAGGGCAGGCATTTATACATAAACCACACTGTATGCACACTACCGGCACATCTACCGCCGGCTCCCGTCGTATTACATATATGTGGCTGCGGGAAG
Organism: Thermosediminibacter oceani DSM 16646; assembly: GCF_000144645.1. Classification (NCBI taxonomy): domain Bacteria; kingdom Bacillati; phylum Bacillota; class Clostridia; order Thermosediminibacterales; family Thermosediminibacteraceae; genus Thermosediminibacter; species Thermosediminibacter oceani. Next base: position 386,423 of record NC_014377.1, on the reverse strand, counting down.
GGTTGATTTCGCCGTACTTGGTAAAGGAGCACCACATTTCACAGCGGTGACATCCGGTACATAAAGAGGGGTCCACCATTAACATCTTAGACACACCGGAACACCTCCAAAAATTAATTCATTGGATCGAAAAACCCAACTTAGCGCTCGAAGTCATCCGGTTCCATTATGAGCGAAGCCAACACACCCCCTACCAATGACCAGAAAGGAGCACTAATTTTAAACAGTGTTAAACCAGACATGGCGATAATCAGCGCGAAAAACGCCCCAAATTTGAACTTCCTGGCGGCAAATGCCTGTTCGAAAGCGCTTATCAGCACCCCTATCATGGCAAGACCGGCCAGCATGCTGACAAGATTCGACGGTAAAGCTTTTACAAAAGGCACGGCTGCGCTGGCAAAAAGACCGAAGGATCCAAAAAGAATACCGTTCACAATGGTGGCGGCATAACGTCCCGATTTATCGGGTCCCGCTTCTTCTGAGCTGCAGATGGCGGTCATAGGGCCAGCGATGTTGGCATTGTGACCTCCAAAAAATGAAGTTACTATACCTCCTATGCCACTTATCACCGTCATTGCGTTTATGGGAGCCTTATATCCCTGGGCCGTCAGCACCCCATAAGCCTGGGCGTTCTCCGCACCGATGACCAGTACAGCCAAAGGAATGGCGATGCCAAAGAAAGCCCCCATCGAAAAAGTTGGCGCAAAAATCCGTGGCATTATCCAGGCTATTTTGATATTTTCAAACTCAAAACCTCCGGTCAATAAGGCTGCAACAACCCCCACGATTAAAGACCACAAAATAGGCGATATTTTTTTGTTGAGCCTGTAACCGATAAAATAAGCCGCCAAGGCAGCACCGGCGATTACCGGAGCTTTTTGGGCGGAAGTAACGATCTCAAGCCCGAACCTGAACATAGCGCCGGCAATCATAGCCATAACGATGGGAAGCGGTATCCAGCGCATCACCCTTCCTATCAAGCCCGAAAATCCCAAGAGTAAAACCAGCACTCCTGCTATAAAATAAGCGCCTACGGCCTCATTGAATGAAAACAGGGGCAAAGCCGAAGCAAGCATAACCGCACCCGGGATCGAATAAGCTCCATTTATCGGCATCTTATAATAAAAACCCAAAATAATACTTATAAGTCCTCCGAAGAAATAAACCGAGAACAACCAGGAAATCGTTTGAGCATCCGTCAGTTTCCCGTTCTGGGCAGCATTCATTACAATAAGCGCCGGGCCTGTACAGCCAAAGATGGCGGCCACAACGCCAGCAGTGAAGGTATTGGCGTTTAATTTGCTTCGAAGATCCCTCAGACCTTCCTGAAATCCCGGACCTTTTTCCCATACGGGTTCGTTTTTCAAAGACGTCTTAATTACCACAGACAATTTACGTTTCCCCCTATCCTTATTCGTCAGGTGCCCCTCCGGGGACTAAACCGGAGGGGCTATGCCTTCTCTAACCGGCACATTTTTTGAGTTCCAACAAATCCACGCCCCGCTGGCGCAGCCATTTTGGCAGCAATTCGCTTTCCACCCGTTCGTTTACTTCCGGAGCTTTCTTGAGGAGGAATTCTGCCAGCGGTTCGCTCAAGTTTATCCCGCCGACAGCCCCGTCGAAAATCAAGACCTTGCGGGTACCGGTCACCCTGTAGGCGAATTCCATGGCTGCCTCCGTGGTCTCGGCCACCACTGCATGCTTCATATAGTTGAGATTCTGCGGGTCACGGTTGAAGAGGTCAGCCTGCTCATAGCCGACAACCACCGTAGGAATGTGCTCGCTGAAGAAAGCGCTCGGGTATCCCGTCCAGGCGTAGTTGTGGACGCACATCTTTATAGCCGGATTGAGCGGTGGAATCTCCTTTAAGAGCGGCTTACCGTTTTTGCCGTAAAAGGCTTCCGTATACCAGGTATAAGCCGGCAGGGGCATGTCGAGATCGTAAAGGTCGGTGTTTGCTCCGGCAAAGTTAGCATAAATAACTCCGGCCGCGAATACGTATACCACCGGGCAGGGGAAGTCCAGTGCAGCGATGCACTCATCTATCTCGCCAAAAAGGGTCATCATTTTGCCATAGTAGCGGCACCCGAGCACCGTAATGCGGTCGTTTAAAGCGTAAAGGTCGTTATCCGCGTCCACTCCAACGATTCCGTTCGGGGCCACCGACAGGAAAGAGGCAAAGGCGAATTTGCTCTGCACAAAGGGAGAATCGAAGATAGCTCTGGCCGTAAAATTGGCCGCCCGGGGTCCCAGGTTCTGGTGATAGGTGGACCTGGTCTCTATTCGGGCATAGGACATGCCGAAAGGCTTTACTGCCCGGTCGACCTGCCGGTGGAAATGGACTTCGCGCACGTCGGAGTTATGAGCATGGACAATCCAGTCTGCGTCGTATACCTTCTTAATGCCGTATAAAGTGCCTATTTCCGTCTCTATGGGTATGCCTTCGTCAATGGGAGCAACGCCTATGGCCTTCCCCTCGAAGTGCTTATCCAGGCCGTAGCGCTTGATGTATTCCTCCGTCTCCCGGAAGCGCAAGCCCACACCAGCCCGCAGGCGGATGTCCTTACAGCCCGTCCGGGCCTGGATGACATCCTTCAAAGTCTTTAGCATCTCGGCATAGGGCTCACCGCCCAGTAAAGTAAAGCCGTGATGCGAAGCCAGGATGTTGACCGAATGCTCCGGCTTGATCATGCTCATATCGACTTTTTTTAACGCTTCTTCGGTGGCTCTGCGCACTGCGGCAATACCCCGTTCACCGGGGTAAATGACCTCCGGCAGGTCCGGGAAAAGGTCCTTGAGCAATACCGAGGTCATCCCCGGCAATTCGGAAACCCGCTTCTTCACCAGTGACGGATCAATGCCGTACTGGGATTTGCGCGGAGGTATGGGAGGAATTGGAGGACGCATCATGAATCACTCCTCTCCTTGCAGGGGTGCTGCTGCCACCCCGTCCAGCAGTTTTATATCCTCATCGAAATAGAAGCCCCGGCTGGCATACTTCTTTTTCACCTCATTCGGCACTTCCCACACAGTGGGAGTACGGCCGTACCACTGCCAGCCTCCTTTTGGCGGTTCCGGTTTGATGCCGGCGGTCTCCAACAGGCGCAAAATAGGCTGGATGCATTCCACTTTGCACCCGGTACGGGCTCCCGTCACCAAAGACACGTCCTCGGGGGAACGCGCGCCCTGCAAGACGGCAGCCGCCACCTCTTCCGCCCTGGTAGCGGTGCAATAGCATACGATCTGTTCCGGGTGAAGTTTGGCTCTGCGGCACAGCTCTTCTACCCTTGAGTAATCCACACCGCTTACATCTACGCCTACGGCAACCGGCTGTTCGCGCTTTGCCATGGAAATGGCGTAAAAGGGGCACCGCTGCTCGCAGGCCGCACAACCCCGGCACTTTTCCTCATCAACTTTGGCCTTTCGGTCCACCATTTTGATGGCCAGCACCGGGCAGACCTTTTCACAGGTCTTACAGCCCCGGCACTTTTCCTCATCCACCACCGCGAGCAGGTTGACGAGCTTCACTTTTAATTTCCCTCCCTCTGTTTTGCCAACTGGTAAGCCACGTCGACGATCATATCTTCCTGCCCTCCGACCATCCCCTTCCTTCCCAGTTCTACCAGAATATCCCGGGGGTCAAGGCCGAACTTCTCGGCCGCCCGGTAGGTGTGGAGTAAAAAGCTGGAGTAGACCCCTGCATACCCCAACATGAGGGGCGCATTGCGGACTACCTGCGGCCGCTGCATGATGGGCTCCACTACGTCTTCGGCCACGTCCATGATCTTGTAAAAATCGACCCCCGTCCGGTAGCCGGCTTTATCCAGCACGCCTATCAGGGCTTCCGTCTGGGCGTTCCCTGCACCGGCACCTAAGCCCCGGCAGGCTCCATCCAGGAATGTAGCGCCGGCCTCCAAGGCCGCCAGGCAATTGGCCGTCGCCAGGGTCAAATTATTGTGCGCGTGGAACCCGACAGGCACCTTGACTTTCTCTACCACAGCTCCTACCCTGGCCTTTACATCTTCGGGGAGCATTGCTCCGGCGGAGTCGGCTATATAGATATAGTCCGCCCCGTAACTTTCAAAAAGCAGCGCCTGCTCCACCACCTTTTCCGGTGGCGCCGTGTGGGCCATCATAAGAAATCCGAAGGCTTCCAGGCCCATCTTTTTAGCCATGCCGATGTGCTGTTCGGCGATATCCGCTTCGGTCACATGCGTAGCTACCCTTACCGCCTTTGCGCCGCATTCAATGGCAAGTTTCAAGTCTTCCCGCGTACCTATGCCGGGAAGCAATAAAACGGTCAGTTTGGCTTTCTTTATTACTTCGGCCGCCGCCTTCAGCATCTCTTCATCGCTCAAAGCAGCCCAGCCGTAGTTATAAGAAGATCCCGCCAGGCCATCTCCGTGGGAAACCTCGATATATTCAACGCCCGCCGCATCCAGCCCACCGGCAATAGCCTTAATCTGCTCCCTGGTGAACTGGTGGGCCACAGCGTGGCTCCCGTCTCTAAGGGTGGTATCCACTATGTGTACGAATTTGGTGCCGTTCACGCCACTGCCTCCTTCCCCATAATTCTGGCCGCCAGTTTCTCGGCTACCGCCACCGCCGCCGACGTTATAATATCCATGTTGCCGGCGTATTTGGGCAGGAAATCCCCCGCTCCTTCTACTTCGACGATGGTAGTTACTTTATTTCCCTCCAGAATAGGCGGCACTCGCAGCCGGTAACCCGGTACATAGCTCTGGACTGCCCTGACCATTTTATCGACGGCTTCGCGTATGGCTTTTTCGTCCGGGTTTTCCACATCCACGTATATAGTGTTGGTCATGATGATAGGTGGGTCGGCAGGATTTAGAATAATAATGGCCTTGCTCTTCTTGGCCCCGCCGATGGCACAAAGGGCTTTTGCCGTCGTCTGGGTAAATTCGTCAATGTTCTGCCGCGTGCCCTGCCCGGCGCTTTTGCTCGCTATGCACGCCACTATTTCCGCATAACGGGCGCCGGCCACCTGATTGATGGCGTAAACTATGGGCACGGTGGCCTGACCACCGCAGGTTACCATGTTGAGGTTTGGCTCCTCATGTAAATCTTTGAGATTGACCGGCGGTACCACATAGGGCCCCACCGCAGCCGGCGTAAGGTCGATGGCAATTTTACCGGCTTCTTTCAGCAAGGGAGCGTGTTTCAGGTGGTGTTTGGCTCCTGTGGCATCAAACACTATTTTTATGCTTTCATCTTCCAGTATGGGCTTTATTCCCTCGGTAGTGGTGCGGATTCCCAGGGAGCGAGCCCTCTTGATTCCCTCGGACTCCACGATTCCAGCCATCATTTCCATACAGAGGTATTCGCTGCGCAGGATTTTGTACATCAAATCCGAACCGATGTTGCCCGGACCTATTACGGCAACTTTGATTTTGTCCATTAAACAAACCCCCTTTACGTGGTTAAATAAAGCGCAGATTAAGGGTGCCCAGCCCGTAGAAGGACACAGTAAACACATCTCCAGCGGCAGCGTCCACAGCTGCAGTTATTGCTCCGGAGAGTACAATCTCTCCCGCCTCCAGGGCAATATCAAAGGCAGCCAGCTTGTTGGCCAGCCATGCCACCGCTGCCGCCGGGTGGCCCCATACGGCCGCTCCCGTACCGGTACTTACAACTTCGCCGTTTTTCTCCAGCACCATCCCCAGAAGGCGCAAATCCAGGTCTTTAATGGGCACCATCCTGCTGCCCAGTACAAAGCGGGCGCTGGAAGCATTGTCAGCTATAGTATCCGCCAAGCTTATTTTCCAGTCCCGGATACGGCTATCCACTATCTCTATGGCAGGCATTACGCCCTCGGTGGCCCGGAATACATCGGCGATGGTCACCCCAGGACCTTTTAAAGTATCCTTCAGGACAAAGGCCAGCTCGCCCTCAACGCGCGGCCAAATGAAATCTTCCCTCCGGCAGGGCTCGCCCTCCAGAAGCAGCATATTGTCCAGCAGATGACCGTAATCCGGTTCCTTCACTCCCAGAAGATCCTGCATGGCTTTACTGGTAAGGCCAATCTTTTTCCCTATTACCCGCCGGCCCTGTTTAAGTCTCATTTCTACTCCGGCAAGCTGGATGCGGTAGGCATCCTCTACGGTTAAATTAGGGTAAGTAGAGGTGAGAGGTTCAATTGCTTTCCGGGTTTCCTCTGCCTCCAAAAGATTAGTAGCTATGGCCTGAAAATCCATGGTGTTCGCTCCCTCCTTTTCCCATGCGCTCATACCAGCGCCGACGCAAGACTCCAGCGATTTTCTCGGCTAAACCGGCATCATCCAGGCCCTGAGACAGGCCCTCCAGCAAAGCCCGGCACGCCAGCCGTACCTCCTCATGGGGGCCCGGCAGTGCTATCAGCCGCGCCATCCCCACCCGGCCCACGGCTATACGTACACCTTCCTTGTAGTGGCGTTTATAGTCGGGGGTAAATTTCAGTATCCAGGGCGTGTGGGCCCGGGGATCAAGTCTAAGGACAGCCTCTATGTTACAGTCCTTATCCTCAGCCCCCACGCCCCCGGTTGTAATGATGAGGCCATACCCCCGCTCCAGGGCTCCTTCCAGCCGGTTGACCACCGCTACAACATCGTCTTCTAAAATTCCCCCGAATTCGGCCCGAAAACCGGCCCCGGTCAGAGCTTCAATGAGATACGGGGAATTAGTATCGCGAATTTTCCCCGCCAGCACCTCGCTCCCTGAAGCAAAGACCAGGGCTCTTCGCGCTACAGCCTGGCTAATTTCAGATGTCATTCGGGCTGAAGCGGAAAGTACCTCTTGCGCCTCATCGGGTTTCAGGGCAATCAGCCCCAATACTCCTTCCGAGTGCACTCCAGCCTTCGGCCCTAAAATTACACCCGGCACTTCTTGAAGCCGTTTTAAAATCTCCCCTTCCCTGCCGGCTACGGATTCCGCCTGTACCCGGCGGCGCAAGACATCAAAGGCCACCAGGCCCGGCCGCACGTCCACTACCATTACCTCGTGAGCGTCAAGACCTAAAGCCTTTGCCGCCGCAGCAGCCACCTGCCCCAAGTCGGCTCCGCGAAGATCTACATTTTCAACCCAAAAGGTAGTTTTCTCCAGCAAATCCCATTCCATCGTTTTCACTCCAATTTTTTAACATCCAGGGTGAAGTCCAGCAAAGGGGCATCGATGATAGCCCGGCCTACATCCACAATGTCGGCACCCGCAGCAATGATCTCGTCCAGTTCATCCTTTACGACACCCCCGCTGAAGGCCAGCCTTATCTTTTCACGAAAGCCTTTTTTCGAAGCTACATCCCTTACCAGCACCAGATCTTGCAGCCTACCAGTATCCACCATAAGTATATGGGCTCCTTCCGCAGCGGCTTCTACGGCTTCTTCTGCCAGGGATGCCTCTTCGCCCCGCAGCTGAACCACCACTACCCTCCCCTCCAGCTCCCGGGCTCTGCGGACCGCCGGGCCCACACCTCCGAACATGCGGACATAATTCTTATCGAGGTACACGAAAGGCTCATCCACAATGCGGATTCCCGCGCCTCCCGTGGCTATGGCCTGGCGCAAGTCGTGCCTCACCTCAGGAGGTACTTTCTTCCAAGCACCGCAGACAACGCGCGCCCTGCTTCGGGCTTGATACACCATCTCGGCTGCCGCCGTGGCTACACCCGATGCCTTGCCGATAACTCCCAAGAGCTGCTCTTCAGCACGCGCCACCTGCCACGCATCGCCCCGGGCCCGGCATATACATGAGCCTTCTGCCATCTTTGTGCCGTCAGGAGACAGGTCTTCGAGCTTCAGTCCCAATTCCTGAGCTATTTTTTGCAGCCTGTCGGTGCCAGCCAGCACTCCCCGTTGCCTGGCTGTTATTTCCAACATAAAAGTGCGACCAGTTAGAGGGGCGAAGAGAAAATCCCTGATATCCACCTGCAACCACCTTCGTTCGACATTATAGAATGTTATTCGATATTTTTTTATTTAATTATTCGTCAATACTTTTTATTTTTCCTGCTAGACCGCAGGCAAAAGCGTTCGATATTATCAAAAATTATTTATTATAGATGAATATAACCCCTCTTTATCTCTAGCCAAACCTAATAAAAGTAAAAAAAGAGGGCTTTTTCAGATCGCCCTCGTATAAAAGCTATTCCTGTTTATATGTTTTCGCCTTACGGTATTTCCTTCCCTACTAAAGAACCAGCCCCGAAAAAACATGTCGCCCCCATTTACAGCAAACTTTCTTCGAATTCCCGGGCTATCCTTTCGGCCAAGCGGCTGTACCTCATGGCCGCCCTGCTGTTGCGCACTGCGATGGCCAGGGCTTCCTTGGAGCCGACAAGCACCATTAGCTTTCTGGCTCTGGTTATGGCGGTATAGAGGAGGTTTCGCTGGAGCATGACGAAGTGCTGGGTGGTCACCGGCATAACCACCACGGGAAACTCGCTGCCCTGGCTTTTATGCACCGACAGGGCGTAGGCCAGGGAAAGTTCCTCCAGTTCCTCGCCCGCGTAGATTAAGGTCCTCTCTCCGCGGGCGTCGGGAAAGGATACCAAAACCCCCTCATCTTCATCTATCTCAACTATTCGGCCAAGGTCGCCGTTAAATACTTCTTTCTCATAGTTGTTCTTTATCTGCATCACCCTATCCCCTTCGCGGAACACAAAAGATCTGAAGGGGAACTCCTTTTTCCCCGGCGCCGGAGGATTCAGTCTTTCCTGCAGCTGCAGGTTGAGGGAAAGCACCCCCACCGGGGTCTTCTTCATGGGCGTTATAACCTGGATGTCCTCCATAGGGTCATAACCGCCGAACCTGGGAAGCCTCGTGCACACCAGATCCAGGGTTTTATTCAGTACTTCCTCGGGCTCGACGGCCTGCTCAAAGTAAAAATCCCTGCCTTTCACGTTCAGGTACGGAAAAAGGCCCCTGTTTATCCGGTGGGCATTCACCACGATCATGCTCTCCCTGGCCTGGCGGAAAATCTCGTCCAGCATGACCACCGGAATTCGGCCGCTATCGATTATCTCCCGCAGCACACTCCCTGGCCCCACCGAAGGCAGCTGATCCTTATCGCCGACCAGCACCAGCCTTGCAAAGGGCTTCAAAGCGGAGAGCAGGTGGTGCATCATGATTATATCCACCATGGAAGTCTCATCGATTATTACCACATCTTCGTCCAGGGGATTATCCCGGTTTCTGCCGAAGGCCATGCCGCCTTCGCCGTAAGCCTTGTATTCCAGCAGGCGGTGGATGGTCTTGGCTTCCATCCCCGTGGCCTCGGTCATCCGCTTGGCGGCCCTTCCCGTCGGTGCCGCCAGTACCACTTTCAAATTCCGCCCTTGGAAAAACTCGATGAGGCACCGTATTACTGTGGTCTTTCCGGTGCCGGGGCCACCGGTGATGACCAGAACCCCGGACGAGGCGGCTTTTTCGATGGCTTCCCGCTGTCTTGCGGCAAGTTTTATACCGCACCTTTCCTCTATCTCGCTTATCTCTTCTGGAGTCACTTCTAAAGACCGGGTTTCGCCCAGGCCTGCCAGGAGGAATAACTTCCTGGCCACGGATTTCTCGGATACGTAAAAGGGCGCAAGGTAAACTTCCCGTTTTTCAGGCGGGCCATCCGCCACTATGTCTCCCTTTTCCTCGAGAGCCGGCAGTACCTCGCTTATCCGGTCCTCGTCTACCTCCATCAGGGAAGACGCCCTCTTTAAAAGCTCCTTTTCGGGAAGAAATACGTGGCCCTCGTCGGCCGCCCGGTGAAGGGCATATTTGACCCCGGCGGCCAGCCGCTCCGGCGAATCCATTTCAATACCCATCATCCGGGCTATCTTATCGGCGGTCTTAAACCCGATGCCGTAGACCTCATCGGCAAGCCTGTAAGGGTTTTGCTTTACCACCTCTATGGCCTTTTCCTTATAGGCTTTATACACCTTTACGGCCACACCGGGACCGATGCCGTACTGCTGCAGAAATAGCATTATTTCCCGGGTTTCCTTCTGCTCGGCAAAGGAGCGGACTATCATTTCGAGGCGCTTTTGCCCTATTCCCGCTATTTCCATAAGCCTGTGGGGCGATGAAGACATTATCTCGAGGGTGTTTTCTCCGAACCTCTCTACGATCTTTTTGGCGGTAGCGGGGCCTATGCCCTTTATCGCTCCGGAGGCCAGGTAGTTTTCTATTTCCCTCACCGTGGCGGGCACCAGGGTCTCGTAGGATTCTATTTTGAGCTGGCAGCCGTGCTTTTCATGCATGACCCAGCGGCCCCTGAGCCTCAGCACCTCCCCCACTTCCAGGGAAGGGAAATATCCCACGGCGGTCACTATTTCATCGGTATCCCTAACTTGGACTCTCGCCACGGTGAAAAAATTTTCCTCGTTATAGTAGGTGATCCTTTCTACAATTCCCTCGAGCTCTACCATCAAAAGCACCTCATCACAAACTTTCTTACACTTTTATATCATTTTTGCCATCACCATGCAACAACAAAAAAAGCCCCGGAAGAGGGGCGAAAAAATTTTTATTCAATTCATTTTTTTGAATTCTACCACTCTGTTCCTGCCTTTCTGCTTAGCGCCAAAGAGTAAAGCTTGGTCAGCCTTGCGCACCAGTTCCTTAACGGTCAGGGCGTCGTCGGGACAGGATGCCACTCCTGCGCTTATTGTTATGAATATCTTTTTTCCCGTATCCGTCTGGGCGAATTCGGTGCTTTCCACTACCTCCCTTATCCTCTCGGCAATAGCATAAGCCTCAGCACCCGGAGTATCCGGTAGTATAATGACGAATTCTTCTCCCCCGTAGCGGCCCACTATATCGTTGTCCCTCACGTTGTCCTTCAGGACTTCGGCAAGTTTCTTTAATATGCTGTCCCCCACCAGGTGGCCGTACCTGTCGTTGTAGGACTTGAAATGATCGATGTCTATTATTATCAGGCTAAACACCCCACCGTTGTTCTTAACCCGGTTGACCATCCTTTCCAGCTCTTCGTAAATGTACCGTAGATTGTAAAGCCTGGTCAAGCTGTCGGTGACGGCCAGCTTGCTTGTCTTGTCGAAAAGCCTGGCATTGCTTATGGCAACGGTTGCTTGATTTGCCAGAATGCTCATTATTTTCAGGTGTTTGCTATTATACGCGTTTTTCTTATTGGAGGTTAGTGTTATGGCGCCGATTATTTCGTTGTTGTTGATCATCGGCACCGACATGACTGATTTGGTATTGGGCGGCAATCCGGGATCATCGCGGAATCTGGAATCTTTTTTATAGTTGTTTATTATTTCACCTCTTCCGCTCACAAGTGTACTGCCGGTTATTCCCTCGCCGGGTTTAAGCCTGAAATCCTTTATCGAATCGCTGTAAAACCCCTCGTACATCAAGGGCACCAGTGCGTCCTGCTGGTATACGAAAAGGCTGATGGTGTCCCAGGGAGCGACGTTCTTCACCGAATCGAAGATTATCCTCAGTACTTCCTGGGTATTTAAAGTTGAGGTCATGGTCGCCGCTACATCGTAAAGGGCTGTAAGCTCCCGGTTGGTAGTGATCAAGCCCATGTAGATTTTATATATATACACAAGAACAATATAAGGAATAAGTCCGAGAAGTACCGCCAGGAACCTAAGGTGCGGAAAACTATGATGATAATAATCGAAATACCGATAAAGCTCGACCATCAATAGACCTCCGGGCACGGAAATGGCATAGGTGGTGAGGTCGGCGCACAGGGACCTCAGCGACTTGCGAAAAGTGTTGTCTCCGGTCCCGAAGGTTACGTAAATCTCTACCAGCAGGTTGTTGATGATAAAATATATGAAAATACCCACTGCCTGTGCAAAAGCCTCGGTCAGCCCAGTTCTTTTTAAAAGTAAGTATGCTCCGGCACCTCCGAAAAAGCTGATCATATACTGGCCCACGTTAAAACAAATCAGATCCAGGGTTTCCCGTAGATTGCCATTGTTGTACCTTATGTATCCCTGGCTCAAAAGGGTGCTGATGGCCTTCATAACCGCTGCAGGAATGAATCCAAAGATGAAAATCGCCGCGTATATAAAGCCGAACTCCATGGTGAGGTAGGTGTTGTTGAACTGAATAGCGTTAATCTCTGATATAAACATAAAAAGGAGAAATAACAGATACTGCCACCAGGGTTGTCTCAGTTCAAAGCCGTATAAAGCAATAAAGATTATCAAAAGCCCCGTTCCCACAATGCCAAGCACATTTGTATATCGAGCCCTTGATATCATATCTATCCCCCGTGCCCCCGCCGATAATTATTATTGGTAAATATTATAGTGTATATTATTCTACACGAATAGTGCATATCCTTTTTTTGTATAAAAAAAAGACCCTTTTTTTCTCAGGGCCATACCAAGAAAGAAAGGGGGGCACAAAAGAACTAAGGGGTAAACTTTGAGAAAGAATAGGGCTTTACAAGCATTATTATACTCGTTCGACAACATTTTTAAAATCAAACAGTTGTCCTAATTTTCATAGGATTTCAGACCCATTTCGACTTTTTTCGGCGAAGTGAAACATCCGAGGAAAGCCTCTATTTCTCTAGGTTCGAGCCTACAGCAGTCCAATAACACGGTAAATGGCGATTTTTGAAAATCCAGCCTACATTTTTCCGCAATTTCAAACCCGAATTCTGACGAAAGCCTCTTTAAAATTTCAAGCGTACCATCCATCGAGCCCTCATCGACGACCACCACCGTCTCCGAATTCTCAAAAATACTCCGCCTTGCCAGGCTCCTGATGATTCCCTCTATTTTCTCCTCCATGTCCCTCACGATCAACACAATTTTTGGTTTTCGTCTCGACGTGGTTTGACCGAAAAAACTGATTGCCAAAAGTTCCAAAACCCGGTAGATACCTATAACCGCAAAGACCATCAGGATGGCAAGCGCGGGATCCAGTTTTTCCCCTACGGCCGGCACCTCAATCCCTCCCCTTAGATAAACCCTTATAAGTCTATATTTATTCGGGAGGGACTTTTTTTGTGCTTAAACCAGATTATTCTTCAGAGCATAAACGGCCACCTGGGTCCTGTCCATGAGGTTCAATTTTCTGAGGATACTGCTCACGTGGTTTTTCACGGTTTTTTCGCTGATTCCCAGTTTTTCGGATATCTCGATATTGCTCATGCCTTCTGCTATGTATGCCATTACTTCCTTTTCTCTAGCCGTCAGCGGCCGGCTGGCCCTGGATATCGGCTGGCTCAGCCGGTTGTACTCGGCGATCAATGCGCGGGTAAGGGTCGGCTGTATGTAAGTCTCTCCCCTGCTCACCGCCCTAACCGCTTCTACCAGAGCCTGGGGATCTATGTCTTTCAAAATGTACCCGGATATACCGGTCTTTAAAAGTTCCAGCAGGTATTCTCTATCATCGTAGATGGTCAGGATGATGACTTTTGTCTTCAGGCTTTCCTTTTTCAGCACCCGCGTCGCTTCCACGCCGTTGAGTTTGGGCATATTAATGTCCATCAGCACCACGTCGGGAGCCTTGGTCCTGACCTCTTCGACGGCTTCCAGGCCGTTGGATGCCTCTCCTACCACTTCAATGTCGCTTTCCATTTCCAAGATCTTTTTCAGGCCCTTGCGCACCAGCACATGGTCATCAGCCAGAACCACGGAAATCTTTGACATTTAAATTCCTCCTTTCGCTCAGGGGTATAGAAATGTAAATGCCGGTTCCGCGGCCTGGTTCAGACTTGATCTTGATCGTACCCTTCAGGAGATCGACCCTTTCCCTCATATTCACCAGGCCGAAATGTTTGCTGTCTTCTGAAAGCAGTTTTACTTCTTCAAATTCGAAACCTACGCCGTCGTCCTCGATACGCAAGTTTACCACATCCGATGCGAATTCGAGCTTTACCGACACATTTTTGGCACCGGCATGCTTTTTTACATTGCTGAGAGCTTCTTGGATAACCCGAAAAAGGGTTATTTCAACTGTGGAATCCAGCCTCCTCTTATCTCCAATTATCGACAGGTCTACAGAAATGCCCGTGTCCTCCTGGAACTCGGCGCAGTATCTTCTGGTAACGGCCTCCAATCCCAGGTCGTCCAGCGCCGCCGGTCTTAGATTGAATATTATCTTCCTCATTTCCCTGATGCAGTTCCTGACCAGTTCCTTTAAGTCCCTCAATTCCTTCCTGGCCCTGTCCGAATCCTTTTCGTAGAGCTTCTCGCATACATCCACCTGAAGCAGAACGTTGGCCATTGTCTGGGCCGGCCCGTCGTGGATTTCCCGGGCTATAAATTTGCGCTCCTCTTCCTGAGCTTTTATTATTTGGGCGGCAATGGCCTGTTTTTGGTTTATGTCCGTCAGCTTTTCCGAGAGGTCCAGCAGGTTGCCCTTTAAGAAGTTGAGCGCCACCCCCATCTGGAGGGTAAGCTGCTCCGCCTGTTTTAATATATCCTGCATGTTTTTTAAACTGCGCTCCATCTGGTCCCTTTTCTCGCGGAGCTGTATTTCCCTTTCCCTTTGAACGGTGAGCTTTATTTGAATTTCCCGCGCATGTTCGTACGCCGCCTTTATATCCTCTTCACTGTATTTGTTGAACTCCCTGCTCACAACCATGAGTTTGTTCCGGGATGCCCTCTCCTTTTTTTGCAGCTCGTCCACCGTCTGGATGGTCTCGGAAATCCTCACCTTGAGCTGCTCAACTTCCTTCTGGAGGCGTTCGCACTCTTTTTTAGCGTGCTCGGCTATCCTGAATGTCTCCTCATGACCTTTCTCTACGGCTTCTATAGTGGTTTTTATTATGCTATCCAGGTATTTTACATCCAGGCGGTTTTTTTTCAAAAATATCCCTCCCGGAATTTTTCACTAATATATTTTGACAAAAATCTCCAAAATTCCTGCTAAAGCGCAAAAATTTAGCAGCCTATTTAAAGGCTGCTCCAGCTTGTAGACAAAGCCGCTTTTAGGATGCATAACCTAAAAGCGGCTTTTTGTTGAAGGCGAAGAAAATTTTTAAGAAAAACGAATGTAAAGCGGGGACTGTTGGCGGAAACGTTCCCCGTCTTTTCTTCCATAAAGCCAGCTTTTTTAAATTCATGCATGCGAAAAGAAGCGTGAGGTAATGTCCAACTTTCCTCAAGCCTCGTAGATTTGTATAGCGCATGCCATGCTTTTCCTTCGCATCGGCAAATACCCGCTCGATGGTCTGGCCGCGCATTTTGTATAGTTCTTTACCCCATTGGGTGTGTCTTATATCTTCCGCTATTTCTATGTAATGCTCCCATATATGCCGAGTTATGATTT
Organism: Thermosediminibacter oceani DSM 16646; assembly: GCF_000144645.1. NCBI lineage: Bacteria > Bacillati > Bacillota > Clostridia > Thermosediminibacterales > Thermosediminibacteraceae > Thermosediminibacter > Thermosediminibacter oceani. The sequence goes on along the minus strand of NC_014377.1, from coordinate 371,172 downwards.
TTGTGTAATTTTTACTTTTGGTGCACTGTAGGCGCATGGGACATTTACAGCATATTTGGGGGTTGCTCCTATATTCCCGGTATCCCGCCCGGTTGGTGGTGCTGTATTCTAATATTTGGTTGTTGGGGCATATGTAACAATCATAATATTCGTCATAGACGTATTCGCGTTTTTTAAAGTAACCATCTTTGGTCATCGGCCTCTTGTAGGGCATAACGGGAAGCGCTCCTGCCTCAATGATTTCTCTGCATATCCCGGGGGTTTTGTAGCCTGCATCAACCACTACCGCCTCTATTTTAGAAAATTTATCGTTTACTTCTTGAAATAAATCGGAGAATACCTGGCTGTCATGAACATTTCCAGGTGCTATTTTGACACCAAGGACAAAGTTGTTCCGGTCACAGGCTACAGAAGCTGTGTAGGCAAAGCAGCGCTCTTTTTCCCCTTTTTGAAACATCCCACTTTCAGGATCTGTGGTGCTTACCCTGACTTTTTTAGAGCTATTTTCTCCTTTGTTGTTATCGTCATCATCATCTTCTTCTTCAAAGGGCTTTTTACCGTTTGCTTCCCGTTCGGCGTTGATTTCTTTTAAAAGTTCTTCCTTATATTTTTGAGTCCGTTGCTTAGCGACTTTCTCGATATATTTATTCTTATTGGCACTGGCTTTTATGTGAGTAGCATCGATAAATACTGCATCTGTTTTAACAAACCCGCATTCTATTGCTTCCATCAACACCCGCTCGAATATCTTTTCAAATAGATCACTTTCCTTAAACCGCCGTTCATAGTTTTTTCCAAAAGTTGAAAAGTGAGGTATTTTTTCTTGTAATCCATAGCCTAAAAACCAACGGTAAGCTACATTGACTTCTACTTCTCTGATGGTTTGGCGCATGGAGCGGATTCCATACAATGCTTGGAGCATGAGTAGCTTAATTAACACTACCGGGTCAATACTAGGTCTTCCTGTATTTTCGCTATATAGGTCTTTTACTTCATCATAAATGAAATTAAAGTCGATGCTTTCTTCTACTGCCCTAAGGAGATGGTCTTGAGGTACTAAGCTATCGATGCTTACTAATTCTACCTGCTCTATTATTTCTCGATTTTTCTTCGTTAACATTTCATCGCCCCACAATATTTTTGTATCTTCTTTAATTTTACTAAAAAGCTGATGATTTTTGTACTAGCTTTTGCAAAAAAAGACTGTCGACAGTTACTTTGTCGACAGTCTGTAGCAGCCTATTTAAAGGCTGCTCGCTTGCTTCCTGAGTATTTCCGCCTTGTCGGTTCTTTCCCATGGCACATCCAGATCCGTCCTGCCGAAATGGCCGTAGGCCGCCACCTGTTTATATATGGGCCTTCTCAAATCCATGTCCCTAATAATGGCTCCGGGACGGAGGTCGAAGTTTTCGATTACAAGCTTCTGTATTTTTTCTTCTGGTATTACCCCGGTACCGAAGGTATCCACCATTATTGAAACCGGGTGGGCTACACCTATGGCATAGGCCACCTGCACCTCGCACTTTTTGGCCAGGCCCGCAGCGACGATGTTTTTGGCAACGTATCTTGCAGCGTAGGCTGCGGAACGGTCTACTTTCGTAGGATCCTTGCCCGAGAAGGCGCCGCCGCCGTGCCGGGAATAACCGCCGTAGGTATCCACTATTATCTTGCGCCCGGTAAGGCCGGAGTCTCCGTGGGGACCTCCCACCACAAACCTGCCGGTGGGATTGATGTAGAATTTGGTGTTTTTATCTATGAGCTCCTCCGGAATCACCTTTTTTACTACAGCCTCTATTATATCGTGCCTTAAAGTCGTAAGATCCACCGTGGACTTGTGCTGTGCCGATACCACCACCTTGTCCACTCTGACGGGCCTTCCGTCCTCGTATTCTACGGTAACCTGGGTCTTTCCGTCGGGCCTTAAGTAAGGCAAAAGCCGAGTTTTTCTTACTTCGGCGAGCCTGCGCGCCAGCTTGTGGGCCATCATGATAGGCATGGGCATAAGTTCGGGGGTCTCGTCCACCGCAAAGCCAAACATCATGCCCTGGTCACCGGCACCTATCCGGTCCAGCTCGTCCCCGCAGCCCTCTTCCCTTATCTCGTATGCGGCATCGACACCTACTGCTATGTCGGGCGACTGTTCGTCGATGGAGGTTATGACCGCACAGGTATCGCAGTCGAAACCGTACTTTGCTCTGGTGTAGCCGATTTCCCTGATGGTTTCCCGGGCAATCTTAGGTATGTCTACGTAACAATCACAGGTAATCTCACCCATAACCAGTACAAGGCCTGTAGTTACTGCGGTCTCGCACGCCACCCTCGCCATCGGGTCCTTTTCCAGTATGGCGTCCAGGATCGCGTCGGAAATCTGATCGCATATTTTATCCGGGTGCCCTTCGGTAACCGATTCCGAAGTAAACAAAAACTTCCTGCCCATTTTGATACCTCCTGTTATGCTTCTAGTCAAAGGCCTCCGGATTCACCCTCATGTCGAAACCGTTTTTCATGTTTACGAGGGCCACCCGCAGGCTCTCTATAATCATTCGCTGTATAAAGGGATGGTGGTGAAGGGGTTTTATATCCATGTGCAGCATCGCTGAAAGCACCACCTTTACCAGTTCCCTTTCCCCCATCTTGTTCAGAAAATCGGACGCTAGCTCCAGCATGCGCATGAGCACAGCCGCCCGGGGCTCTATCAGCTCGGATGTGAACCTGGCAAAGAGATTCTCGGCCTTTGAAATCGTCATCTTCTTTATATAAAACCCGTTTTTTGACTTGTGCTCTTCCGCGTAATCGTAGACTCTGGGTTCGGCCACAAACCAGTCCTCAAAAATGCGGTAGTTGAAAAGGTCGAAGGTATTTTTTAAATAATCCTTGTTCTCTTTTATGGCCTCCAGGTCGTACTCGCTGAAATCCGGCTTGTAAATCTTTGGGGTTATGTGGCACGACATGCTCTGCTCTATAATGCCCTTCCAGAAAAAGAACTGGTAAGGCACCGGATTGCCAACCTGGCAGTTCCAGAAATACGCATCGCGGATCAACGAGACGGCGTGCTCCGCGTTCGTCTCCATAATCACAGTGCTCCTTGAAAGATCCCTCACAGAGTTGTTGAATTCCCGGCTGGTTATCTGTAATATACTCCAGCAATCTTTAATGCCCGCCGAAGAATTCAGGAGCAGGTTCATGGAGCACAGCTTGCGGTTTTTGGAGGGATTTCTCCATGCGATCCAGAGGGCCCTGCTCCCCAGACCGTCTATGGAGGAGAGCACTATTTTGGTAGGTTTTTTTAAGGTCACCGGAGGATCGTACGGCTCTTCGACGACGCCGCTGAACTTTAGCCTCAGACTTTCCCTTTCGACGGTCTTTTTCACCCTGTCGTTCGTGACTTCCCGGGACAGCTTGTTCAGGGCGTAAAGCGCTCTGCCGGTTTTTATCCTGCCCAGGGCTCGGGCGGCCTCTTCGGCTACAGGAACGTCGTCGGTTTTTGCCAGGATTTCCAGCAAAACCACCGCTTTCTCCAGCCGGTGCTCACCTATGTCCTTTATGTACGCCAGCCTGGCTTCCAGGGGAAATTCCTGCAGGTCATCCAGGATATACGGTATTAAAAAATAATCCCTGTTAATATCTTCTATCATCTCCACCAGGGACTGGGTGGCAATTCTTTCGAAGTCGCTCATTATATTGTTCAGCGGTAGATCCCCGGTATCCACGCCGTAATGGGAAAGTACCGTCAGGATCCTGGCTTTCACCTTATCCGACACCTGGGGCATAACCAGGATGTCCATCAGCGGACCTACAAGCCTGTAGTCGTTGGCGTATTCCAGTGCATAACACACTATAGGTGCCAGCTCCTCGTCGCTTTCCTTTAGCTTGGAAAGGCAAACGGGGACGACCAGGTCGCCCATGCTAAACAGCTTTTTCATTGACTTATCAAGCTGTCCTACCGTATAATCCTTATTCTTCAAAGCCTCCAGATAGGCTAGAATCTCTCTTTTTATCAGCAAGCTGTAATCGACCTTGGAGGCCTTCTTTCGAGACTTCCTCTGCATTTTGTACTCCTTTCCCAGAGGCAAAGTAAGATCTTATTAATTATATTATAGTCGGGCTTTTTGTGCAATGCCGTTTATTTTTTATCGCCCTGGCCATAGGATGTACGGTAAAAATTCCTGAGGAACTGCACTTCGCTTTCGTTAAGGGAAAATGGAAACCTTATAAGTTTTGCCTTAATGAAAATCTCCGCACTCTTTTCTACTAGAAGGCTGAGCTTGAAGGCTTCTTCCAGATCCCTGCCGACGGTAACCACCCCGTGATTCGCCAGCAGCACTGCATTTCTATCCCCCAGGGCTTTCACCACGTTCCTGGCTAGTTCCTGGGACCCGGTTGGAGCGTAATCTGCAACCTTGACGGGCCCTCCCACCATGCATGCCATATCCTCCATAATACACGGGATGTCCATCCTGGCGACGGCGCAGGCGCAGGCATTGGTGCTGTGGGTATGGATTATCGCCCGAACGTCGGGCCTGGCCCGGTAGATAGCGGCATGCATCGGTGTTTCCACCGAGGGCTTCCTGCCTGGAGATAGGGGATTTCCGTTGATGTCGACTTCCACTATATCATCCGGCTCCAGGATAGTGTAGCTCATACCGCTGGGCGTTATGACGAAAACGTCGTCATGCCCGTTGCGGGCGCTTATATTGCCCCAAGTAGCAACGACGAGCCCTTCTTTAACTATTTTTTCGCCGTATTCTACCACCTTCTGCTTTATCTTCAGGAGAAGCATTTTAAAAATACACCACCTTAAATCTATCTCCACTGATTAAGACCCGTTACCTCGTTGCTTTTACTCAAGGACAGGTCCCTGTTTTAATACCCTTTTTCCGAACCACGAAAAGTCTTCAACCCATCCGGGCGGTCTTCAACTCTTCTTTGCATCTGCAGCCGCGATTTTCGGGGATCCTCTCGATTATGGAATATATGAGGTCCTTCAGCTTGCCCAGATTTTCGTTGAAGACCTTGAGCACCATTTCGTGGCTCACCGGCTCCACATCCGGATGGCCTTCCAGGCCTACGTCGTAGTCGGTTACCAAAGTAATATTAGCATAGCATATTTCCATCTCCCGGGCAAGGACAACTTCCGGGTACTGGGTCATGTTTATTACTTCCCATCCATGGCTGGAAAACTCGCGGCTCTCGGCTTTTGTCGAAAACCTGGGGCCCTGGACCACCACAACGGTTCCCCTTTCGTGAACCGGCAGGCCCATATCCTTCGCCGCCTCGATGGCAATCTTCCTGAGCTCGGGGCAGTACGGCTCCGCACCGCCTATATGGGTAGTGATGGGGCCGTCGTAAAAGGTGTCCTTTCTCCCCCAGGTGCGGTTGACGAACTGGTCGCAGATAACAAAGTCCCCCGGCTTTATATGGGGCTGCAGGCTGCCCGATGCACAGGGGCCAAGGATTCTGGTCACGCCCAGCTGTTTGAGCGCATAGATATTCGCCCTGTAGTTTATCATATGCGGCGGATACCTGTGATCCTTGCCGTGTCTCGGCAGGAAGGCCACGGTCTTATCCTTGATCCTGGCAAGAGCTATTTTGTCGCTGGGAGCTCCGTACGGAGTTTCGACGGTAATCTCTTTTACATCGTCCAGGAAGGCGTAAAAACCCGTGCCCCCTATAACTCCTATATCCGCTTTATACTCCATATATACCCCTCCCCAATTCAGGTTTTATATAAGCTATTTTACTATTTTTTTGCCACACTTTCAAAAGTTTTTCTAGAATCTTTATGTTGGCCTGTTCGTTGAGGCCTGTTTTTTCTACATCCTCTCTGTTTAAAAACACCCGGTCAACCGGCACCCTCCACTCGCCGCATACGTCGGCACCGGCAACGGGAGCGGTTTCGCCTATTACCTCGATGAAATCCAGGAGTTCGTCTAGGCTCATGCAGCCCTGGTCCCAGTTGGTGGCGGCATCCTTTTGTGAAAGCACGTCTTTGTCTATGCTTATATACACAGGGCCTCCCGATTTTACGAGCTCCTCTACGATTGCCGACACCACCTTATCGTGAGGCAAGTCCTCCGGTAAAAAAACAGCCCTGCAGTCGGAAGAAACCTTAAACAGAGCCTCGTCCTTGGAGCTTATCCCTGCCACCAGACATTTTTTCACCTTGCCTTCTCTGAGGACATGAGCAACCCATGAACCGCACGTGACAAAACCGTCGGGTGAACCTAGCATATCCGAATGATGATCGAAAAGAACGAGCACGGGCTTGGGTTTTATCCCGTCTATGAAGTGTGCGGACAGGTGGTGAAAATCCCCCGGGCCAAGAAAGGTTATCCCCGGTTTTGAAGGCGCAAGTTTTTGCTTCACCTTCATGAAATGCTTCTTTTCACTGCAAAACCGGAGGCCCGTCGCTCCTGTCAGGTCTAAAATAACGTTTGCCTTTTTCATCAGGTTTTTCTGGAAAGATAAGCTCTCATCACTCCTCACTATATTCACCGCAGGCAATGCCATAGGACATGCCTCCCAGGTTTTTGTATATTCTACTAAATATTATACAGCAGTTGTCCAGAAATTCCAGACTATACGGAAAAAAGAAAACTCCCGCCGCTGATTTATATTTTCAGCGGCGGGAGTTTTTATATCCTTAATTGTTTGCCTTCTTTCCGCTCCCATCCTGTAAGGCGAAATAAATAAATCCACCGAAATAAATAAAAAGCATTAAAATCATCCATATAACAGCCGTGGTACTCATTTTCTTCCCTCCCCGCGATCGGCGGAACTTTCTCGAGCAGATACCTCCTTGTAAGGAGCCTTTATCTTTTCTGCCAGCCAATTATTAGCAAGGTAAAACACCAGCGCGACGACAGACCATTGGATCACCATGGTGGCAGGGCTGTACTGCTCGAACGGGTTCCACCAGGTTTTGGGATACCAGGTAATTGATTGCAGGATCCACCAGCCAAAGACAAAAGCAAACATGATTGGGAAACCGCCTATAGCATAATTCCACCATTTGCCTATATGCACATAGCTGTTAGGATTTATAATCTCCGTCCTCACCCTGTCGATGCCGTATCTATATGCCGCCAGGGAGTAAAGCACACCCGCTATCAGTAACCCCACACCCCATACCATGTCCTGGTTATCGAGGAACCATGAACTGTATGCCGAAGGGATACCGAGTAAGAATGTAACCACCGTTACCAGTATTGCAGCCTTCTTCCGGTCGATGCCCATATCCTGCAAATTAAGCGTTGCAAGCTCTACCATAGAAAGAAGCGAAGCTAGGGCAGCTATAGAAAGGGCTAAGAAGAACAGTGCAGCAAAAAAGGTTCCGCCCGGCAGATTCGGGAAAAACTTTGTCAGATAAATAAACGTCATGCCGGTGTGTCCGGACTCCAAAGCCTTTTTGGCGACTTCAACACTCGGCGATACGGCAAACACTAAGGGTAGTACCGCCATTGCCGAGATCAGGGACGAACCCGAATCGGCAAAGGCCACGACGAACGAGTTGGCGCCGATATCATCTTCATCCCTCATATAAACCGCATAGGTGAGCATCAACCCCCAACCGGCACCTACGGACCATGCCGCCTGTGTAAAGGCGTTCAGCCAGACTTTTGCATCTAAAAGCTGGGATAAGTTTGGATTATATAAATATTCAAGGCCCTGGACGGCGTTGGGTTTGGTTAGAGCCCAGACCATTACCACAATAAGGAGCACCAGCATGCTGGGTACTATAGTCTTGTTTGCAATCTCAAGGCCTTCTTTTACTCCCCTGTAAATTATAAACCCGGCTATTGCGATTGAGATAAAGTGGAATAATATCGTCTGGCTAGGATCGTTTAAAAATGCTTTCCACATTGTCTCGGAATCAATGCCCGGTTTTATAGCCCCGGTTATTCCGTATACAAAGTACCGTAGAGCCCAGCCCATTACGACTGAATAATAAAACATGATAGCCACCGAACAAAAACCGATCCATGCTCCAAACCATGTATATTTTTTGCCGCAGAAATTCCTAAAAGCACCTACAGTTCCAAGCCGCGTGGTTTTTCCCATCACCATCTCCATCATTAGAAGCGGTACCGCCCACAATATTGTAGCTATTAAAAATGCAATCAAAAAGGCTCCGCCACCGTTGGCCGCCGCGACCCTCGGAAAACGCCATATGTTTCCGGTACCGAAAGCCATTCCCAGAGAAGCCAGGATAAATCCTACTCGACTGCTCCATTGTGCTTTTGATTCTTCCATAATAGCCCTCCTTAAGTTTTTGTTAGTACTAGCACAAGCGGTATTTTGGCTGGGACTTATGCCGTGGATGCTTTTTGGGGGCTCCTATTAAAAATGTTTCCCGTTAGAATGTAGTATTATTTCTGCATAAAATAAAAATATCCTGCTTTTTTTATGCAATTTTTGGCAAAATTTAAGGGGAATTTTTATAATTATACAATATTAAAGCCCCTCTTTTCAAGAGGGGCCATTTTTTTATTCGAACCTGTCCTTTAGTTTTTCCATAACCTGAGGCAGGGTTGTATACTCCATTTCGTCCAGCGGGAGGCGGTGGGGTTCAAAGGGGCCTAGTTGCCTAAAGTAATCGGCCATTTCCAAGGCTTTTTCCCTTGCTCTATCAAAGGACACATCCGCAAACATGTCCTGAGGACCTACCAGCTTGCCGCCGGCCAGCTGGAACCCCAGCGCCACCACCCTCGGCGGACCGTCAAACCTGCTGGGGGTTGCACCGTTGCAGGATACCGGCATCAGCGGCCCGAAGTGCGAGCCCCTCATCCAACCAGCCACCAGGTGCGGGTTGGCAAAAGGTTCCAGTGCCTCTCCCACAGCGGGCAAACCGCTCTGGCAGCGAACTATAAGCACGGGGTCATCCTTGCCCACGTATCTGCCGGCCATAAGGTTCATCCTCTGCGTGGAGGATACGGCGGCCGGTTCTCCGCTCTTACTGTACACGGCTTTGACCGCATACCGGTTCGCGGCTCCCAAAAATACGAGCAGGTCGTAAAGCTCTTCCGGACAAGAGAAGACGATCTTTTTATTTTCTATAGTGTCCAGAACTTCGAACTTGAACCCTTGATGCATCTTGGGATCTATCACAAGGCCGATGGTGTTGAACGGGTCGGCAAACATCTTGTAAAGCGGCAGGTTCCATGCTCCAGGCTCGGTCTTATCGGCCATGAAAACTATTACGGGTTCGCTGGGGCGTTCCTCGAATTCCATTTCCGCAACTCCCGGCCCCATTCCCTTTATGTTGCCCGAGAAAGAATCGGATAACAGGTCCTGTCCTGCCCCGTAAAGCTTCAGCTTCTTCGCAATCTGGGTGCATGAAAGGAAAGTGTCCCATGCCAGCTTGTGGATTTCAGTATTATCTACACCCTTCCTGTGGGTCATAATGAGGTTGATGTCATCACCTACATGAGTTACAACGTAGTCCTCCAGCAAGCCTTTTCCTTTTTCCTCAAGAACGCTTTTAGCTTCTTCGATCAGGTCGGGATGTACGCTGCAGTGCCCCACATATCCGCCGATATCGGCTTTAATAACTGTTAATGTTATCTTTGACATATAATTGTTGACCCCCTAATACTTAATAATCCTAAATGAGTATATCACATTATCCTGCTATTACGTAATTATTATAGCATATTGGGACTTTGTTTAACAACATTTTTGCAGAAAAAAACACCGTTTTTACGGAACGGTGCTTTTTTTAAAAAATTGGTCTAAGATTTTATATAAAATTTCCCCCGGAATGTCATAATAAAGGCCCGCCCTGCCCGGTTTCTCCGGCAGCACAAAAGCTACGCGCCGGCCTTTGTTTTTCTTGTCCCGGGCCATCGCTTCAATTAGATCGCTCGTATCTACGGGCCCCGGTATTTTAACCGGTACGGCCTGTTTCAGGATTGTCACGATCCTTTCATAATCCCGCCGCCCGAGCAGACCTATTTCCAGCGCGATGGCCGCCTCAATTATCATCCCGGCGGCAACCGCTTCGCCGTGAAGCAGCGCACCGTATCCCAGCAGGGATTCCAGAGCGTGGCCCACGGTGTGGCCGTAGTTCAGGAGCATCCTGGTGCCTTCGTCCCTTTCGTCCAGGGAAACTACCGCCGCCTTTATGGCGCAAGATTTTTTTATTGCGTATATTAGTTTTTCCCCGCCCTGCCGGAGGATCGTAACGTTTTTCTCAAGCCACTCGTAGAAATCCCCGTCCCATATTATCCCGTATTTAATCACCTCCGCAAGGCCTTCCCTGAATTCCCTGTCGGGCAGGGTCTTCAAGGTGAGGGGATCTATTATCACGGCCACCGGCTGGTGAAAAGCCCCCACTATGTTCTTAGCCAGCTTAAGATTTACGGCAACCTTTCCTCCGACACTGCTGTCTACCTGGGCCAGCAGGCTTGTAGGCACTTGAACGTATCTTATCCCCCGCATATAAGTTGCCGCTACAAATCCCGCCAGGTCTCCTACAACGCCTCCGCCAAGCGCTATGATGGCGGAATTCCTGTCCAGGCCGTAATCCAACGCTTTAATGTAGAGTCTCTCGGCCTCTTTCAGGGTCTTGCTGGGTTCTCCCGGAGGAATTACCGCAATGTGCGCATCGAAACCGGCTTCTTTCAGCGATTCCAGCACCCGACCGGCGTACAAATCCCTGACATTTTCATCCGTTATAACCAGGATTTTTTCCGGGCCGATCAACGCCCTCAGGATTTTTCCAATTTCATCGAGGTTGCCCGGCCCTATGTGGATGAGGTAAGACCTGGCGCCCAGTTCAACGGTTAAGCTTTCCATGGGAAACCTCCGTCTTTTTATTTAGAATTCCTGTAGATACTTCATCCACCTTTCGAAGCCCTCCCGCATCTCTTCCACCGTGTCGCCTCCGAACTTCTCCACCAGCGCACCTGCCAGTACCCAGGCCACCGCCGCCTCACCCACAATGCTGGCAGCCGGTACGGCGCATACGTCGGAACGTTCCACGCCGGCGGCAAATTGTTCTTTCGTCTTTATGTCAACGCTCAAAAGGGGCCTGTAGAGGGTGGGTATGGGTTTCATTGCCGCACGAACTACCAGCGGGCACCCGTTGGTAATGCCAGCCTCAAGCCCGCCGGCGTTGTTGGTCTTCCGGTAAAAACGGCGGCTTTCGCTGTCGTAAAAAATTTCGTCGTGAACCTGAGAACCCTTCCTCGCTGCGGCCTCAAAACCCAGCCCGATTTCTACACCCTTTATGCCCTGCACGCTCATAAGCGACCACACTATCCGCCCGTCCAGTTTTCTATCCCAGTGCGCGTGGCTGCCCAGTCCCACCGGCACATTAAAAGCCACTACCTCAAAAACGCCTCCCAGAGAGTCCCCATCCCTCTTCGCATTGTCGATGGCTTCCATCATTTTCTGCTCTGCAATCCGGTCGAGGCACCTTACGGGAGACTCATCGGCCCTCCTCAAGTCTTCCAGCAAAGGGTCTTTAACATTTGCTTTTATCCCGCCAATGGCGATCACGTGACTTAAAACCTCTATGTTAAAAATCGCTAAAAGCTGTTTTGCCACTGCTCCCACGGCCACCCGGGCGGCCGTCTCCCGGGCGCTGGCCCTCTCCAGGATGTTTCTTATATCGTCCTGCCGGTATTTTAATGCCCCGGCAAGGTCACCATGACCCGGCCGGGGCCTGGTTACTGGTTCTAAAGCTTTATCCTTCCAGTTGGGATAATCCAGATTCGGTATGATAAAGGCAACAGGACTTCCGGTAGTCCGTCCTTCTCTTAAACCGCTTATGACTTCCACCGCATCCTTTTCGATCTTCATCCTGCCGCCGCGGCCGTACCCCATCTGGCGCCTCGAAAGTTCCCTGTTTATGAAATCAACATCAACGGCAAGGTTTGCCGGCAGTCCTTCTATAACGGCAACGAGGGCCTTCCCGTGGGATTCACCGGCGGTTAAAAACCGTAGCACTATGGATACCTCCGATCTATCCCGTATTTATCAGCCGAACCTGCCGGTTATAAAGTCTTCCGTTCGCTTGTCTTTCGGAACCGTAAACATGGCGCTGGTCTCTCCGAACTCCACCAGCTCCCCCTGCAGTAAAAAGGCTGTATAATCGGCCACCCTTGCCGCCTGCTGGATGTTATGGGTTACAATAACTATGGTAAGCCGTTCCTTGAGCTGCCTGATCAGTTCCTCCACGTGCATGGTGGAAATCGGGTCCAGGGCCGAACACGGTTCGTCCAGAAGCAAAACCTCGGGCTCTAAAGCCAGCGCCCGCGCTATGCACAGCCTCTGCTGCTGACCTCCGGAGAGCATATACGCGTTTTCGTGCAACCGGTCCTTCACTTCGTCCCATAGGCCCGCCCTCTGCAGCGACTGCTCCACCAGAGCAGAAAGGTCCCCTTTATAGCCGTTTATCCTGGGGCCGAAGGCCACATTTTCGAAAATACTTTTCGGGAAAGGGTTGGGTTTCTGGAAAACCATGCCTATCCGAAAGCGTATATGAGCCGGGTCTACCTTTGGAGAATATATATTCTCGCCCCTGTAAAGTACCTGACCTTTGATCCGCGCCCCTTCTGAAAGGTCGATCATCCTGTTCAGGCATCTGAGCAGGGTGCTCTTTCCGCAGCCCGACGGTCCCATAATCGCGGTGATCCGGTTTTTGTATATATCGAGGTTGATTCCTTTTAAAACCCTATGGTGCCCGTAACTCACAAAGAGATTTCTGACTGTAATAATCCTTTCCAAATTCATACCTTTTTTATCCTTCCCTGGTATTTATTCCTGAGCAGTATGGCAGCCGAATTCATGCCGAGCAGCACCACCAGAAGCACCACTATCCCCGCCGCAGCTATGGCCCTGAAATCATCCTGAGGCCTGGAGGTCCAGTTATAGATCTGGATCGGCAGTACCGAAAAAGAATCGAAAAGACTCCTGGGTATAACGCGGACAAAAGTCAGCGCTCCTATGGGGATCAGCGGCGCCGTCTCCCCAATTGCTCTGGAGAGCGCGAGAATAATGCCGGTCAGTATCCCGGGCAGCGCCGAAGGAAGCACCACGTAGCGGATGGTCTGCCACTTGCTGGCCCCCAGGGCGTAGGATGCGTGGCGCCATGACTGTGGGACGGCCCGAATAGCTTCCTGAGCGGTGACTATTATGACCGGAAGTATTAGAAGTCCCATGGTAAGGCCCCCTGCGAGGAGGCTTCGCCCCAGCATCATCCACCGGACGAAAACCGTCAATCCCAGTATACCGTATACTATTGATGGGATACCCGCCAGGTTATAAATGTTAACCTGTATGAAGGATAAAAATTTGCTCTTTTTCGAGTACTCCTCAAGAAACACGGCTGCTGCAATGCCGAGGGGTATCGCAAAAACGGCCGTTATTATCATTACGTAAATAGTACCGTATAATGCCGGAAGTATACCTGCTTTTTCGGGAGACCTGGAGGGAAAGGAAGTAATAAATTGAAGGTCCAACCATCCCCAGCTGTCCCGCAGTACTTTTGCCAGGAGTACGACGAGCACCAGCAGGCCCAGGAGGTTTGCGCTCAAAAAGAGCCACATAAAAATCCGGTTGCGGCGCTGGCGATTTTGGAGCCCCGGGGAAAACATTTCATCCTGAACGGTCATCAATACACCTCCTTGTAGCGGCGCACGATCCAGGTCCCTATCAGATTCAGTGACAGCGTGACAACAAACAGTACACCGGCAACAGCATAAACGCTCTTATACTCAATGGACCCGAAGGGCGCATCTCCCAGCATTACCTGGGCGATAAAAGCCGTCATTGTCTGAATGCTGTCCAGCGGATTGAACGTCAGCTTGGGAGTGCTGCCCGCCGCTAGAGCTACAATCATCGTCTCCCCTATGGCTCTGGAAATGGCGAGGATGAAGGACGCCACTATTCCCGAAATCGCCGCAGGTATCACTACTTTGTAGGCAACTTCGAGCTTGGTGGCACCAAGCGCATAAGCCGCCTCCCTGAGGGAATTGGGCACTGCCGTCATGGCGTCTTCGCTGAGAGACGAAATCATCGGTATAAGCATTATACCCATTACAATCCCGGCGCTGAGGGCGTTAAATACGTTGGTCTGCGGCAATATGGCCCTGATGATGGGTGTCACGAAAGTTAGAGCGAAATACCCGTAAACGATGGTGGGGATGCCAGCCAGTATTTCCAGCACCGGTTTAATTAAGCGCCTTACTCCATCCGGAGCGTATTCGCTGAGGTAAATTGCACTTGCAAGCCCCAGCGGTGCGGCGACTATCATAGCTATAACCGTGACCAGCATCGTTCCTGCAACAAGAGGAGCTATACCGTAATGGGCCGGGGTAAAAAGCGGAGTCCATCGGGTTTCGGTGAAAAACTCCTTCACCGAGACTTCTTTGAAAAAACCGGCTGTCTCGCTGAAAAGGGAGACGACTATGCCAATGGTGACCAGCACCGAAACCGAAGCGGCCAGGGCAAGCAGAATTTCGATGCCCTTTTCCCCGCGAAAACCTTTACCAGCAGAATCGACCATTTAATGATTCCCCCATTTAACATAGAATTAATGGAATTTAACACACAAAACTGACGGCCGTCAGGGCTTACCTAAACCTTGGGCCGTCAGACAGTTTATATTAAATCCATGGGAGGGGGCTTTACTCTATCTTATTGAGGTTCTCCTGATACTCGCTTTCGGGCATGGGGACGAAACCGACTTCTTCAACCAGCTCGGCCGCATTTTCCATATAAAATTTGACGAATTCTTTAACTTCGGGGCGCTCGAGGGATTTTTTGTTGACATAGATGAAAATGGGCCTTGCGAGAGGTTTATAGGTGCCGTTTTTTATGCTTTCTGCGGTAGGCTCCACCGGCCCGCTGCCCCCATCGATCGGCACCGCCTTGACTTTGTCCGAATTTTCCAGGTAGTAAGCAAAGCCGAAGTAGCCCAGGGCGTACCTGTCACCGCTAACGCCCTGCACCAGTACGTTGTCGTCCTCGCTGGCGGTGTAATCGGAGCGGCTTTTCTTGGCTTCACCGTTAACCGCTTCGGTGAAGTACTCGAAGGTACCCGAGTCGGTGCCCGGTCCGTAGAGGTTGATCTTTTCATCGGGCCAGCCGGGCCTAATGTCGCTCCACTTGGTAACTTTACTTCCCGGTGACCATATTTTTTTGAGTTCTTCCACGGTCAGATGGTCGACCCAGTCGTTTTCTTTATTGACAACTACGGTAATGCCGTCGTAAGCCACGGGGAGTTCGATGTATTCGACGCCGCTTTCTTTTGCCTTGGCGGCTTCCTCATCGCTGATCGGGCGTGAGGCGTTGCTTATGTCGGTCTCACCCGCGGTAAAACGCTTGAAACCGCCGCCCGTGCCGGACACTCCGACGGTTATGTTCACGTCGGGGTAAGTATTCATGAATTCTTCGGCTACAGCCTCGGTAATTGGATATACCGTGCTGGAACCGTCGATCTCTATTGAACCGCTCAAGTTTGCCTGACCGCCCTGGTTCCGGTTTGATGCACCGCAGGCAGTCACCACCAGAACCGCCGCCAGGCTCAAAGTGAACAGGGCTAGTACATAGCCGGCCTTCGCACCTTTAAGCTTCGATGACATACCATCTCTCCTTTTTATAGTTTCCACTATTAATTGTACGAGCCCTGTGTTAAATTATAATTAATCAATTGTTAAGGTTACGTTAATTATTATTCCCATTCGATGGTAGCCGGCGGTTTTGAGGTTATGTCGTAAACGACCCTGTTGACCCCGGGAACTTCGTTTACGATCCTGGTAGACATATTATCCAGCAGGTCGTACGGAAGCCTGGCCCAGTCGGCCGTCATGCCGTCTTCGCTCGTGACGGCCCGGATCGCCACCGTGTATGCGTAAGTCCTCTCGTCACCCATCACTCCCACGCTCTTTACGTCGGTGAGCACCGCAAAGGCCTGCCAGAGCTCCCTGTCAAGTCCGGCTTTTTTTACTTCTTCGGTCACTATAGCATCGGCTTCCCGCAGGATAGAAAGTTTCTCGCGGGTCACTTCACCCAGAACCCTCACAGCAAGCCCTGGTCCCGGGAAGGGCTGGCGGTACACGATTTCCTCGGGTAGTCCCAGCTGGAGTCCCACCTTTCTGACCTCGTCCTTGAATAGGTCCCGAAGGGGTTCGATGAGCTCGAAATTGAGGTCCTGGGGAAGTCCGCCCACGTTGTGGTGGGTTTTTATAACCGCCGCCGTCTGGGTACCGCTTTCAATGACATCGGGGTATAGGGTCCCCTGAACCAGAAAGTCGATCTTTCCCAGTTTCTTAGCCTCGTCTTCGAATACCCTGATGAATTCTTCACCGATAATCCTGCGCTTCGCCTCCGGGTCTGTAACACCTTCCAGCCTTTTTAAAAACCTGTCGGATGCATCAACGGCAATCAGGTTTATATGGAACTTGTCTTTAAAAGTCTCTATAACCTTCCTGGCTTCGTCTTTTCGCAAAAGGCCGTGGTCCACGAAAATACAGGTCAGGTTATCCCCCAGGGCCCTGTGGGTGATCACCGCAGCCACCGAAGAATCCACCCCGCCGCTCAGGGCGCAGAGGGCTCTTCCGTTACCCACCCTTTCCCTGATCAGCCTGATCTGTTCCTCGACAAAGGTTTTCATGGACCAGGTCCCGGTACAGCCGGCTATGCCGAAGAGGAAATTGTTGAGAATTTCCCTGCCCCTGGGCGTATGGACGACCTCCGGGTGAAACTGCACCCCGAAGAGGTTCCTGCCGTTACCGATAGCCGCATGGGGGGTGTTTTTCGTGCGCGCCAATGTCCTGAATCCTTCGGGCAGCGTTATTATGGAATCCCCGTGGCTCATCCAGACGGTAAGGTTTTTTTCCAAACCGCTGAATATACCGTCCTCCTCTTCAACCACAAGTTCGGCCCTGCCGTACTCGGCTGTTTCGGCCGGTTCAACCCTTCCACCCAGCATATGGCACATGAGCTGCATACCGTAGCAGATTCCCAGGATTGGTATGCCGGTATCGAAAATCCTCTTATCGCATACCGGCGCATTTTCCGAGTATACGCTGGCCGGGCCGCCGGAGAAAACTATGGCTTTCGGCTTTCTCTTTAAAATTTCGTCCATAGGGGTATTGTAGGGCAGAATCTCGCAATAAATACTTGCTTCCCTGACCCGGCGAGCTATCAGCTGGCTGTACTGCCCGCCGAAATCGAGAACGATCACGTTTTCCTGGTCTTTAATCATCAATATTCCTCCTACCCTGTTGCGTTGATTGTGTCAATAATATTATTCCATAAAAGCTGGTATTTTTCCATCCCGGCGGGCAAACAAGATCGCCTTTCAATTAAACCTGTATACGCCCTTTTCGGTCACTATGGCGTCCATCCTCACGTCGTGTTTTTCCACCGGGATGTAATCGGCAAGCTGCAATTCAAAGGCGATGGCGATTTTCTTCGCCTCCGGCCGCAGCTTCGGCAAAAAACCGTCGTAGTAACCGCCTCCGTACCCCAGCCGGTAGCCTCTCCTGTCGAAGGCCACCCCCGGTACCACGACCAGGTCGATCACTTTCGGATCAAGGCCTTCATCTTTTTCCGGTTCGAGTATGCCGAAGGTGCCGGGCACCAGTTCACCGAGACTTTTTATCTCTACAGCTAGAAGCCCCTTACCTTTTATGGTTTTGGGCACCACAACCCTTTTGCCCATGCTCAAAGCCTGCTCTATGGCTTTACGGGTCTCGACTTCGTTTCTGGCATTCACGTAGAACATTACAACTTCGGATTTTTTAAGCTCCTCAAGGGCAAAGAGCGTCGATATTATCTTCTCGCTCTTATCTTTTACATCTTCCCTGGATAAACCTTCCCTTTTTTCAAGAAATGTGCGCCGGAGCGTTTTTTTGTCCACCACAGCATGCCCTCCTCACATTTAATAAAATTTAAAAAGGCGGCAAGGTTAACCCTGCCGCCGCACTTTCTATTCTTATTATATATTATAAACTGTAATATAATAATATTCTTTACATTTATTATATCATTTTCACCAGAACCGTCAAGAAATTTTTTGGGTCGCTGCCATTTTGTGCCGAAACCGCTCGAGTATTTTCATAAAGCTGGTGCCAAACAGCAGGTAAAAGGCCGCATTGCCTACAGCGTGCAAAGTGTCAAACCAGAAACTTGCCGTGCAGACTGCGAGAAAACTCTGCCAGTTTAACGGCTTAACAAAGGCGATCCAGGACCACAGGTTTAATATCCATCCAAATAAATACCCCCATAAAAGGCAGAAAAATGCCATACCCCATTTGCCTATATGCGGTGACAGGCGTTTTACGATGCCTGCCGATGAGCCGGCAAGGCCCCAGGCAAACATCTGCCACGGTGTCCAGGGCCCATGCCCTAGAAAAAAGTTTGAAACCAGGGCCGCAGTTGAACCCACCATAAAACCGGCGCTGGGGCCGAAGACATACCCCGAAGCGATCGCTATAAATGTGGTGGGCTGGATGTTGGGAATGGCAGCAAAGGCAATCCGCCCCGCAGCCCCTACGGCACCCAGCACGGCTATCACGGCTATTCTTTTGGGAGACGAAGTTTCAAGTTCAAACCCCAGGTACATCAAAGCGATGGCGGCAAAGATGACAATGTAAGATGCCACGCCCCATTCCCCGGAGATAGTAGTCTTTCCCGACATGGCAGCCGCCATAAAAATCGGGATAATCCCAAAGCCGAGCCAGAACAGAATTTTTGACAGCATCTTTTTCATAACCATCTTCCTTTTAATACTTAATTAATTATTTTAGCCAACGCGGGTTTAAATACAGCTAAAGCTTCCTCCGGAGTCAGAATACCGTCCGCGAAACCCCGGCACATCCTGCCGATCTGGGTGGAATAAAAAATTGAATCCGAAAGGACCTGATGCACCGGGCCGTCACATATCACCCTGCCGCAGAACAGCATGATCACCCTCGATGCGTATTTCGCCGCGAATTCGACATCATGGGTGGTCAGCACGACAGCTGCCCCCTGTCTACAGAACTCCGCCAGCACCTCCCCCAAGTCACTTTTCAGGCGATAGTCCAGCCCCTTGGTGGGCTCATCCAGCAGCAAAAGCTTCGGCCCGGTGACCAGCACCGAAGCCAGAGCCACCCTCTGGCGTTCACCGTAGCTCAGATCCCGCGGGTTTACGCGCCGAAAGTCTCCCAAAGAAAGCTTTTCTATTATTTCATCAACCGCTCCGTTCGAAGCGATACCAAAGTTTTTTAATGTGTATAATAATTCTTCCTCTACAGTATCCTGAAAAAGATAATCATTTGGATTCTGGGAAAGGTAACCCACGCTGGGGTCCCAGGTGGTTCGAGTGGCGCTTTTTGGCTGCTTGTTGCCCATCATTATCACCCGGCCGCGCCCGGGTTTTAACAGGCCCGCCATGTTTTTGAGGAGTGTGGATTTGCCCGACCCGTTGGGTCCTATCACTGCCACTAGCTCTCCGGCGCAAATCTCCAGGTTTATATCCTGAAGCGCTTCCCTGCCGTCGGGATATGTAAACCAGACTCCTTCCATGCGTATGAGCGGTTCCCTTTCATGCATCCCTTCTGAAGAGCTCATGGAAAAATTTCCCGGAGCAGGGTTAAAATTTTGTTTCAGCATTCTCCGTCCATCTTTTACAGTGACGGGAATGGTATTAAAACCCACCTTACCGAAGAAGCGAGCTACCGGTGGAATAAAGGGGTTTTCACAAAACGCCGCCCGACGCGCCACCTGCTCAGGTGTGCCTTCAAACCTTATTCTTCCATCTTCCATAATCAAAACTTTGTCGGCAAGATGAAAACATCTTTCCAGCCGCTGTTCTATTAAGATCACGGTGAGGCCCATATCTTCATTCAAACGTTTTACGACATTTAAAAAATCCTCCGCCGCCACCGGGTCCAGCTGTGAAGTGGGCTCATCGAGAATTAAAACCGAGGGTTGCATGGCCAGGACTGCAGCCAGGGCAAGTTTTTGTTTTTGGCCGCCGGACAATTTCGCCGTAAACTCTCGCCTCAAATCCGCAAGGCCCAAAAAACTCATGACTTCGGCAACCCGGCGGGCCATTTCCTGCTGAGGAAGGCCAAGGTTTTCCAGGCCGAACGCAATTTCTGCCTCCACGCTCGTCTTCACCAGCTGTTTTTCCGGATCCTGGAATACTATCCCTACCTCTCCTGCCATAGTGCGCCGGTCAATTTGCTCTATATCTTTTCCCCGAAAAAAAACGCTGCCGCTGATGCGGCCGCCGGAAAATCCGGGTATCAGGCCGGCCAGCACCCGCGCCAGAGAAGATTTCCCCGAGCCGGAACCGCCGGTAACGAGCAAAAACTCGCCCTCTTCAATGCTCATGTTTACGTCTTTCAATGCGGGCCTTTGGCTTTCCGGGTAAAAATAAGTCAGATCTTTGATTTCAAAAATGGGCAAGTGTGCCACCCCCAGCTCAAGAGTATCGGAAAGCATAAAAGAAAAATTACGGCAAAAAGGAGCCCGATACCCGTATGCCCATCAATAAGATTGCCGGACTGCGGGTAAAATCTAAAGGTGCCTAAGCCTTTCTCCAAACCGTATGCCGCCGTCGCCAGTGCGGCAAGACTCGCGGCAAGGCATGCGGTATCCCTTGGTCGCAAGTTTTCGCGAACGTAGTATGAACGCCTGCCGCTGCCAAAAGCCCTTGCGTACATGGCCTGTGCTGTCTCCATAGAATCTTCCAGAGAAGTTAAAAGCAGTATTTTCATTAATACGGCGTATTTTGCCATTTTTTCTTTTAATGTTCCGGCATTAAAATCGACTCCTCTCGCAGTCAGCACCTCCCTGATGCCGTCAAGTCGACTTACCATAGCGGGAAACATCCTGGCAGCCAGGGAAAGCACCAGCCCGGACTTGGAAGAAAAGCGGGAAAGCATATCCAGCACGCGGTCGGGATGAATCATAAAATTGTAAAGGCAAAATATGCTCATTATTAAAAGGAGCCTTAATCCCATGACCGCACCAAATAAAACGGCCTCTAATGAAACGTTCAACCTTCCGAAAACCGGAATGTACGGCCCCCGCCATAGGACGGTTTGTCCGGCGCGCACGGTAACCGCATTCACAATTATGATAACAAAAGTCGCCCCCAGGCTTACTTTCAAAAAAGTCTTCCAGGCATCAAACCCATCAACAGCTTTGACGGCCGCAACTGTAATCGATAGCAACCCCAGGAGGTATAGCGGGTGGTTGAACATCAATGCCAGCGTCAGCAAAACCGCGATATAGACGAGCGCTGACAACGGGTGAAGGCTCTGCAGAAAGAGCCCTTTTTCTCTATAAAAAAAGCGGTCAAGCATGATGATTTTCCCCTATTCTGCCAGGCTATCCCAGGTGGGAGGGGGGTTATTAATGCTCTCATTGTACCACCATATTATCCTGTCGCCCGGTTCGATTTTTTTCTCACTGGCCGCTGCCATCGGAACTTCATCATTGACGCTGTACATCCAGCCCGCCATGCCTTTGTTCGTCTCACCCGCTATGCTTACAACAAAACCGTCGTACCCCTGGCCGGTCTTGTAATCAATTCCGGTGGAATCCAGAGCGCCCAGTGCAGTCAAACCCCACCGGTTGTTCTCTTTTACCGTCACGGTTTTAGGGCCGTACAGCACCCGGCCTCCCTTTCCGACAATGGCAATTTCAATCCGGCATCCACCGGCACCGGCGGAACTCGAATCGGTTTCCTTTGTGGAATCACCGCTGCTATCAGTGTCTTTTTTTTCCGGAACATGCCGTGGGGCATCATCGCGAGAAGAACTCGCCGCACCGCCCGTGGAAGCAGCCCCTTTGCCGAAAGGTTCCTTTTTTGTGCCGGAAGTCTCTTCCTTTTTGGTCTTTGATGACCCATCGGAAGGCTCAGCCTTTTCGATGACCTTCTTTTCAACCTTAGTGCCACCCGAACCGGTGCCCGTTTCCAGTTTAGGGGATGTGTTTGTAAGGACTCCGTCTTTCTGCACTGCAAGGCCTTCTATTGAAGCATTGGGAGCTTCACCGGTGCCGGCCTTTGTCGGGTTTGTATTCGCTTCACCGGGTACTAAAGCCTGATTCTCTTTAACCGCTGTCAGGGGCCTTTCTTTCGTGTCATAAAAAATCTTTGGAGCATATATTACACACCCCACCGCTACGGCCAACAAGAACGCCATAATTGCAAGCTTTACAGTTCGCTTTTTCACTGAAATCACCCACTGAATAAGTGTTGCAAAGCCGGGAGCGCACCATAGAGCGCGCCCCGGCCTCAAATTAATCTACTATTCCCCCAGGAAGCGGTAGATTACGACAGCGGCTTGAGCTCTGCTGACCGCCGCTTTGGGCCGGAAGGTCCCATCTTCAAATCCTTCGAGCAACTCACCGGCTACGGCAGCTGCAACGCTCCCCCTGCTCCAGGGCGAAATCGATTTTCCATCTTTAAAATCCGGATTTTCCCCGGAGGGAGTAAAACCGACCGCCCGGGCAAGGATAACCGCGAGTTGTTCTCTAGTAATTTTGCCGTCCGGCCGGAAGGTGCCGTCTTCGTATCCGGTTACAAGCCCCGCATCTACCGCGGCGTATACGGCTTTCTCGTACCAAGCGCCTTTTTTTACGTCTTTGAATTGTCTTCCTTCGCCCGCCTTAGGCTCGAGGCCCAGGGTTTTTACAATCATGGTGACGAACTCAGCCCTGGTCAACGCTCGACCCGGCTCGAAGAAAGTCCCGTAAACTCCCGTAACAATCCCGGAACCGGCCAGGGCTTCAACGGCGTCTTTGGCCCATCCGAAGGACGCGTCGCTCACATCCGCAAAGGATTTTCTGACTTCCTTTGCAAACACGGCAACTTTCGAGAAATGTTCTATCCTGGCCACAATGACGCCTTTTGCCATGTCGGCCACGGCAGGGATGACAACCCACCTGCCTTCTGTATCATCATACCGCGCCAGGACCAGATTTTCCGGCTTTACCAGGGGAGAGACGGCCGCTCTTATTGCCAATGTTGCGGGCATTGAAAGAGAGGTTGCTTCAGGGGCAATTTCGTAAATGCCCGATAAAGCTTTGAAACCAGGGGGAATTGTACCGTCGGTCTCTTTGATCGATATTTCTAAATCCTTTTTCAATGCACCGGCCGGAACGAGGAGGGCAACTTCCTCTTTTCCGTCGACGATGGCTGCACCTTCAGAGGCAGCTACCTCTTTCTGCAAATCTACCCTGTTTTGCAGAAGCTTTTCTTTTAACTTCAAGAATTCGTCGCGTTTGAACGGTCCGCGGCTTCCGATGACTACAACCGCTTTGTCTATCTCTTCAATACCCGCTGCTTTTTGTAATTCGAGCAATTCCTCCACATTTTCAAGGGCTTTCAGCGCTTCTTTGGAAACCCGCAAGGTCTCCGGAAGTCTTTCGTTCTGCTCTTCGAGGTCCTCGGAAACGACCCCCTCCTGCTCCGGAACCGTATTTTTATTTATCAGGTCTTCCCACGTGGGGCCTGATGATCTATAATCCGTGCTGTACCACCAGATGATTTCATCCCCGTCGCCAATCGCCTTTTCCGATGCCGCCACCGACGGCACTTTTCCGTTGACCTTGTACATCCACCCATTCATTCCCTGGTTGGCCTGGCCTTCGATGCTCTTTACAAAACCGCCGTCACACTCGTAATCAAGGCCGGTGGCATCCAGAGCACCTAAGGCCGTCAATCCCCACCTTCCGTTCCGGCTTACGGTGACGGAATCGGGGCCAAAGAGCAGCTCACCATCCCTGCCCACAACCGCGATATCCACGGTGCACTCAACCTCACCGGGAACCGGCTCGGAAGATCCCGGCTCTGACCCCGGCGATCCGGTCTCGCCCTTCAAGAGGATAAATGCGTGCAGGGCTTCCGCAGCACCCAGAATATTTTTGACGGAACCGAAACTGCCGTCGGAATTCAACGCTTTCTGCATCATATAGTCGACGGGGGTAAGGCCCTGGCCGCTCTTCCATTCCTTCGGATCGACGCCCAATTTTTTCAGCGTAACAATTACCTCGGCCGTATCCACCACCGGATCGTCCGGAAACGGCTGTGTAATATAGACGCTGCCGTCGGGCTGCAATTGTCTTTTGAGATAAGCCAGGCCTTTTTCTATGGCATTCTGAACCTTTGTATCCCCTGAAGCGGATAGGTAGGTGAGCGCCCGAATGGCCTGAGCGGTCGACATAAAGTCGGGGTAAAATGCGTCGCCCCATTTTTCTCCCCAGGAACCTTCATCGCTCTGCTTACCCAGTATGTAGCTTTTGGCTTCCTCCGCATTTATTTCTTTTATCTTCCCCGCTTCGCCCAGCGCTATATACGCCCAAAAGTCGGTGTAAACGCTGTTGTCAAAGCCGTTCGAAGAATGCCTTTCCGTTAAAAGATTTACCAGCCTGTTTACCCTATCCTCGTCCCCCATGCGGCTTAAAGCTAGCAGGTGCTGGGCAATGGTCTTCGTCCCCGATCTTTTCACCCAGCCGGAACCTGCTCCGGCATAATCTTCATATTTCTTCCCCAGCGATTTTAAAGCTATGAGGGTTTCGGCGGTGGCAAAAGTGTTGTCGAACCGGGCTTTTATGGCCGCCGTGTCAGCGTCCTGGATATCCTTTAGATAAGCAAGGCCTTCCTCGATGGCTTTATAGACATCGCTACCGGTATCGCGAGCCTCCTCAAAATAGCTTAAGGCCGTAATCACCTGGGCCGTAAGGTCGGGCTCTTCGTCTTCAAAGTCACCCCATGCGGCCCCGGCGGGTTTTCCCCAGGCGTCCTTATGCTCATGTTTGAATTTTTCCAGATAATTAAAAGCCTTTTGCCGGTCAATAAGGCTAAGTTTGTCCGCTTTGCCAAGAGCGGTCAGTACCATCACATCGTCATAGATGCTGTTCCCAAACCAAATCGAATCGCCGTCGGTATTCTTCTTATCCGCAATAGCCTGAGCAAGAGTTGCAATTTTATCCGATTGCGGTTCTACCGCGTAAAGGGCGGTCAGCTCTTTCGCAAGGTAAACGGCATCAAGGACTGCAGCGTCATCCGCCGCGGCTTCGGCGGATTCGATGACTATATTTTTAAGCGACTTATCACCATATACCCATCCGGACAGGTCTTCACTGGCGTCGGCCAGTGCCTCCACACAGCGATAGTCGAAGTTAAATCCCTGGGCGTCATAAGCCAGGCTTCCCTTCATATAGCGGCCTTTAAAATAGTCGATAGCCTTATTGATGGCTTCCTGCACCTGCTTGGAAATATCCCCTTCCGGCAGGTCGCCTTTCACCATCGCCAGCGCCTGCAGGGATGCTTTTGTGCCGTATTCATTGGCATAAGGACCAAAACTGCCGTCGACGTTCTGCGTGGCCAGGATGTATGTTATGAGACTGTTTTGATTGCCGAGGAGATCCGCCGACTTTTGAATCTCCTCCTTCAGGCTTAAATCATTCCTGGTCCACTTTTCGGACGAAAGATCTTCCCCTGCCAGTGCGAGAACGTACGCGGTGTAGCCGTCGACTTTTTCTCCGGATTTGAATTTGCTGTTAATAAACTCCACGGCCTTTTCGGCCAGCTGGTCGGCAGTATAACTTCCCGAGGCAGCTAGAGCTGTAGTCAGGACCTGTCCATCTATAGAAATGCTCAATAAAAGACCAAAGACCAGAATCAGCGCTACCAGGCGTTTTTTAATTTTATAGTGCATAATCTCGACCTACCTTCCACTGAGTATTCTTTGCTTATCGTACTTCACTCTATGGCGATACCGCGAGAATCATTGCAATATAAAAAACGGCTTCATTCCAACACCTCCCCTTTAGGGCTCCCCTCAGGGGGGTTGAAAACGCCGCCGCTGAAGTAAAATAAAAACCCTGGCTCCAACATAAACCAGGGGTAAGCTGATTCCCCATCCTGCGTAGGGAGCTCCAGTTCGACGGCAAGCCCCAGGTATCCTGGCTCGGATTCACCGCTTCCCCACGCCTTCCCGGGGTATTCCCAGTGGCATTAAGTGGGGTCGCTCCTCCTCACAGTGGCGCGGACCGCGCCGGATTTTCACCGGCTTCCCATGGTTGCCTGCCTATTAAATTTGTTTATATGTTCAGAAATTTTAGTTCGTCCTCTTTAATAATATATTAAATATTCCGGGTTGTCAATAACTTAATTTCTTTCTAATTTTTCCCCATACCATTTCAGCGCCTTCTGTTCCAATTCCTTGACAAATTGATCTTTACCATCCATATAGGCCTCGATATCATCGGGGAAGCGTTTTGCTAACTCCTCTTTCAATTTTCCGTACCTTTCTGCCGCATCTTTATGTTCTCGTAAATAATCCCGGAATGCCAGATGTCTTTCCACTTCCGCCTTATTGTCGAACTGGTATATGTGTACGTGATGTGTGCGGTTATCCCCACCCTTTCTGAAATACCTCCTTCCGGGAAGGCCGAATTCACCCATGGGTTCATATCCGAGTTCGATCATTTTATCGTTAAATTTATCGACCGCATTGATGTCCCTGACCAGAGGCATTATATCGATGATGGGCTTTGCCTTCATTTCCGGCACCGAGGTGCTGCCGATATGATGGATGGCAATCAATTCATCGCCAAAAATTTCCTTAATCTTAGCCGCTTCGGCTTCAAACATGGCAGGCCACATAGGATTATAATCGGTGACTACTACTTTCCGCATTATGAAAAACCTCCCCCATTTTTTAGACTATTTCAACGGCCGCCAAAAGACATTCTGTTTATGTGCAGTGCAAGGTATCCCGGTAGGCGGATGGAATACTTCCATCCGCACGCACTTATTTATTAGATTTTTATGTAAGGCCGTTTTTAAAATCATGTTTTACTCTGTAATCCGTCGCCGAAGCATATGAAGCGTTTATGATGCTTTTTATTTAAAAAACTGCGGTAAATATTCCCTATTTTCGGCAAGGATATCATCCAATATTTTTTTCGCAATCCCCGCAGACGGTACCAGAGGATGGATGGTTAAGGCTTGAAGAGCTGCATTATAATCTCCGTTGACCCCTGCTTCTATGGTTAACTCTTCATAGGCCTTCACCACCTGTATCAGCCCTCTTATCTTGGCCGGCAGGCGACCTACACTCAACGAATGGGCTCCGTTTTTGTCTATAACGCAATTTGTCTCAACGACCGCATCCTCGGGTAAGTCTAAAATCGCGCCGCTGTTTTTTACATTTACTACTTGAATATCTCTTTTGTCGTTTACTATGGAACTAATCAAGTTGCAGGCAGTGTAGGAGTAGAGGGCCCCTCCTCTTTTCTCGAGCTGCGGTGGCTTTTCATCCAGCTTGGGATCCTTATAAAGTTCAAAAAGCTCCCGTTCGACTTTTTTGACCACTTCGCCGCGAGTACCCTCATGGGTAGCTTTTCTTTTTTCTTCCTCCAGCATAGTGTCTTTCATGTAATAGTACCGGTGATAGGGACACGGAAGCACCCCGAGGGATTTTAGCAAATCTTTATCCCACTGCATACCCGGGATGTTCTTCATAGTCATATTCTCGTCGGAAGCAAGCTGCTCTATCAATTTTTGTGTTATATCTTCACCGTCGAGATATACCCGCAATCCCCACACCAGGTGGTTTAGACCCGCAAATTGAATATAAACTCTATCCATTTCCACTCCGTAGGCTTTTGCCACGTAGTTTACCATATTGACGGGCACATTGCACAGCCCCAGTACCTTAACGCCGGTGTGTTTTATTACCGTTTCCGTAATAATCCCCGACGGATTTGTGAAATTTATCAGCCATGCATCAGGAGCCAGCTCCTCTATATCCCTACATATATCCAATATCACGGGGATCGTCCTTAACGCTTTGGCAAAACCGCCGGGCCCGGTAGTCTCCTGGCCGATGACACCGTACTTTAGAGGGATTTTCTCATCCCTGATGCGGGCGTCTATGCCCCCCACCCTGAACTGGGTTATTACAAAGTCGGCGTTGGAAATGGCCTCCCTTCTATCCAGAGTCAGATGGACACTGATATTAAGGCCTGCTTTGTCAAGCATACGCTTCGCGAGGTTGCCCACTATCTCCAGTTTTTCCCTGCCCTGTTCCACATCCACGAGGTAAATTTCACTTACGGGAAGTTCCGGAGCTCTTTTTATAAAACCCTCTATGAGCTCGGGCGTGTAGCTGGACCCGCCGCCTATGACAGCAATCTTCAATTTTTTAACCACATGACTCAACCCCTTTAACACCTTCTATTGATTCCAGGGCTTTTCTTATATTCCCGCCGTGAAATGTCAGGATTTTTTTTGCCTTTTCCCCGTCCATTCCGGAGAGTATCATGAAAATCGAAAGTTTCACATTGTATTCCGTTTTACTCAGCACGGCGTCTATTCTTTCGTCATCGACGCCCGTGGCCAACTTAACAATCCGCCTGGCCCTCTGCTGCAGTTTTTTGTTGGTCGCCTGTAAATCTACCATAAGGTTACTGTAAACCTTGCCGAGCCTTATCATCACACCCGTGGAAATCATGTTGAGCACCATCTTCTGGGCTGTACCGGCTTTTAACCGGGTGGAACCCAATATAACTTCCGGCCCTACAACCGGGGCGATAAGTATGTCGGTAAAATCTCTCAACGGGCTCTCGGGATTGCAGCATATCCCTATCGTAAGCGCTCCTACTTCTCTGGCATATTTCAACCCACCTATGACGTAGGGTGTCCTGCCGCTGGCCGTCAGACCCGCAACCACATCTCTGTCGGACAGTCTCCTGTCCTGAAGGTCCTTTCTCCCCATATATTCGTCGTCTTCAGCTCCCTCAACGGCTTTTTTTATGGCTGAGTCACCTCCCGCTATCACACCCTGCACGAGTTCCGGGTCCACGCCGAAAGTCGGGGGGCACTCGGAAGCGTCCAAAATTCCCAACCTGCCGCTGGTGCCCGCCCCGATATAAATAAGCCGGCCACCGTTCTTCAGCCTATTGGTTATAAGGTCAACGGCCGTAGCTATCCTGGGGATCTCCTTTTCCACAGCGAAGGCCACTTTTTTGTCCTCGTCATTCATTTTTTTCAGCATGCTCACGGTATCCAGTATGTCGATGTCTTCCGTGTAAGGATTTCTCTGTTCTGTTATGAGTTTTGTGAGTTCCATCGCACCATCCCCTTTTTAAAGGTCATATAATTATTTTCCCGAGTATAACCCTTTTTCCTGCTCCCGTCGCACCGGGTACGTTGTTGCAGACCCCGCCGATCGTCTCGTTGGCCAGTACTGCAAAGGCCACAGCTTCCTTGGCGTCCGAATTTAGGCCGATATCTTCAAAGGTACGAATCTCAACGCCTTTCAATTCTTTGCGAATCATATCGACCAGCGTTTTATTATACGCCCCGCCGCCGCTTATTAAAATCTCATCTATTCGATGGTTTGGCATAAGGAAATCCCTGCAAGCTCTAGCTATTGAATATGCGGTAAAGTAAGTAACGGTAGCTACCAGGTCTTCGAATCCAATCCTCAGGTCCAAAGATTTCCTAATAATCTCTTCTACAAAACCACCACCGAAGATCTCCCTACCTGCCGTTTTTGGGGGCCGCTGTTTTAGGTACGGATGTGCTTTGAGGAATTCAATCAGTCTTTCGTCTACCTTTCCTTTCGAAGCTACAGCCCCGTCTTTATCGAACTTCATACTTCCTCCAGTCCCTCGCAGCACTATTTCGTCTATCACCATATTACCGGGACCTGTGTCAAAGGCCGTTATATCTTCCACCGAGCAGCTCTTCGGCAGCACCGTAATATTGGCGATTCCTCCTATATTCAGCAGAGCCCGGTTGACTTCATCGGACCTGTAAAGAAGGTATTCGGCGTACGGCACCAGCGGTGCCCCATGACCTCCGGCAGCCACATCGCGGACCCTGAAATCGGCGACCACCGTCCGGCCGGTAATCTCGGCGATAACGCAGGGTTCTCCTATCTGCAGCGTAGCTTCTCCGGGAATGTGATAGACGGTCTGCCCGTGGGACCCTATCAGATCAACATCACTTATATCCACGCCCGCAAGCTCGCACAGCCGTATCGCAGCATTGCCGAAGAGTCTCCCGAGCTTAAAATTCATCCTGCATACCAGGTCCACCGTTGAACGGCTCACATCAAACAGATGGAATATTTCCCGCCTCGTCGGCTCATCATAGGGGAAATTGCAGAAGACCAGGAGTTCTGCCCTGGTTTCCGGGCCGTATCCTTCAATTTCCACAAGCGCAGCATCGATACCATCGGCTGAAGTCCCCGACATCAGGCCGATTACCTTTTTCTTCTTCTTTTTATAAAGTGCGTAGAGCCTTTCCAACAGCATCACTCCTATAATGTTTCCGCCCCCGGCAGCAAATTCGAATCCAACTCTATACCCAATTCCCCGGCAAGGAGGATAAGAGCCCCCGCAGTAGCCCTATATCTGGGGCGGCGTATTTTTACCTTTGGACACGTGCGCTTTAGCTCAAAAGCGAAAGTATCGTATACCAGCTTTTCCTTTAACAGGATGCTGCCGGATACAATAACATCGGAAATATACACGAACCTTTTCAGAGCACAGCTTACAAGCTCTGAAAGAGCCGTGCCCGCCTCTTCAAGGATCTGGCGAGCAATTCTTTCGCCTTCATCGCAGAGTTTGCTCACCCTGACTGTGAGGCCTGCAATGATATCTTTCGAAAAACCTCCCGAATACAGAATAGGCTTTATTTCCGTTAGATCTTTTACGGAAAAATGCGCCAGGACCTCTTCGTAAATCCTTTTCGAGCCTCCGCGCCCTTCATAGAATTTAACCGCTTCCCTAATGGCCCTTCGGCCTATATAGTATCCGCTGCCTTCATCTCCGATCAAATGGCCCCAGCCTCCCAGGATCACTTCACTACCGGCTTCGTTTACGCCGTATACCACGCTTCCGGTACCAGCTATCACCACGACGCCGTACGGCCTTCCAGCTGCACCTGCCAGGGCTATCCTGTAATCGCTGTCTACGAATACGGCGTCCGTCAGCGCAAGACCCGTCAAGACCTCGCGGATTTTCCGCCTGATCTCCTTGCTGCCCGCTCCTGCGGCTCCCACGTATATCCCCAGGCATCGGGAGCCCGTCTTTTCGACCGGCGCCGACACCTTCTCCACCGCTTCTTTTATGTTGTATAATGCTTTATCTTCTCCCGCCGACATGGCATTGCCGGACCTTTCAATAATGAGAGTATTTGCACTGTGCCTTTCCAGGTCAAGGGCTAGTACTTCGATTTTACTTCCCCCTGCATCGACACCTATTATGTAACTCATAGGCTCCCCTTCTCGGTTTTCAGGTCGTTAAAACTCACCAGCACAATATCCTTTTCCTCAAGAACACCGCGTAAAAAGGGGTTCGTCAGTATCTCCAGTTCTTTTTCGCGAAAATGGGTATAAGTGCTTATCTCCAAAAGCTCTTGATCACAGTAGCCGGGATGGGTCATGATTTCCATCACCCCGTAGCTGTAGGAGTCTAAAATGGAAACCAGATTTTGATAAGATGCTCCCTCCCCGTAAAAATCCACGGAAAATTGATCGGGCGTTATAACACCGCGGCTTTTAAAAAACGCTCTAGTTTGAGAATCAACGGCCCGTACCGGTACATTAAGTTCCAGAGCTAATTCAGCCACGATTTCTGCTACCATCGGGTGAAGGTGCAGGTGATGATGACAGTCCAGGTGGCTCGGCTTTAGCCCGGATCTCAAAAATTTATCCACCTGGGCTCGCAATTCTTTCTCGATGTCTCGAAGGGTTGCCCTTTCCATCAGAGCAGCTCTTCTCCGGTAAAAACGGCCCGATTTATCCACCAGGCTCGGGACCTCCGCCGGGTCCAGCACCGGCCTGCCGCAGGTCAGGTTCAGGTGAATCCCCACCCGGTCGGGGAAGCATTCCATGGCTATATCCATCGCTTCCCGGGCAGCGGGCATATTCACCATGAGGGTTGTATCGGTTATTATCCCTTCGATAACGCCCTGTTTAACAGCCCGATTTATTCCCGGCGTCAATCCGAAATCGTCTGCATTAACTATCAATTTTTTCATTACCAAGACACCCCTTGAGCGCGCTTACCTCAACTTCCAGTTCCCGCACCCGGCGGAAAAGATCTATCATATTTTCGATGAGGCTTCTTTCCGCCATCGCCGTCATGAGGTGATCCTGGGCGTGCACCAGGAGCACCGAAACCTCGTGTTTTTTTCCCTGAACTTCCTCGTGGATCAGCCTCGTCTGGACGTGGTGCGCCTTTAACATCTCTTCGTCGGCTTCCTTTAGCAATTTCTCCGCCAGTTCAAAATCGCCTTTTCGAGCCCGGGCAGCAGCTTCATAGGCTTTAGCCCGTGCATTTCCGCCGTAAGCTATCATCTCAAATATCGAGTTTTCGTCTACCATCATACGACCTCCATTTTTGAAAGCCGGGTAAAACCCGGCTTTTTTGATCAGCTTTCGGTCTCTTCTTCCATCATCTTTCTCTCGTATACCTTAAAGAACGGATAGTAAATTATAGTTGTTAAAGCAATATTGACCAGCACCAGCACCACCGCCCTCCAGTCTCCTCCGGTGGCGAGGTAAGCACCTATAGGAGCGGGCAGGGTCCAGGGCGCCAGCACGTAGGGCCTGCCTACCAGGTTAAAAACCATAGCTATGTAGGATATTACTGCTGTAATTACAGGTCCTATAATAAACGGAATTGCAAGTATTGGATTCAGCATTATCGGAGCGCCGAAGATTACGGGCTCGTTGATGTTGCATACGCCGGGGAGGAGCGACGCCTTCCCGAGATTTTTGAGGTACCTCGACTTCGAAGTAAGCATTAATAGTACAAGGCTCAGCGTTGCACCCGATCCTCCTATCCAGATGAACCACTGGAAGAAAGGCTCCGGAGCTATGTGGGGCAGGATTTTAGCTCCGGCTGCCGCCGCCTGCGTGTTTTCATCCAGAAGCGCCATCCAAATGGGCCTCGCAATGCTGCCCACCACAGAAACTCCGTGGATGCCTGCCGACCACAGTAGGGTGATCAGGATGACCGGAACGAGCACGCCGATTAACGAATCTCCGGCGGTTACCAGCGGTTTGAAGAGATTCATTATCAGTTCCTGAATATTAATGTTAAGCATAACCCTCACAATATATATGATAACCATGATTGCGGCCGCGGGTATTAATGCCTCAAAGGACCTGGCTACCGACTCGGGAACGCCCTCGGGCATTTTTATGGTTATTTTTCTGACGGTCAGGAACCTCAAAACCTCTACGGCAAAAAACGCCATGATGATGGCTGCAAAAAGGCCCGCACCACCCAGTCCGCCCATGGGCAGGACGAAACCTATTTTTTCCACGTTCTGAGGCAGGGTAATCATTATAAAAGACGCCAGCGCCAGGAGACCACCTGCTACGGGGTCCAGGTTATAGGACTTGGCAAGGCTGTACCCTATGCCGTGGGCTGCGTAGAGTGCCATCAGTCCCACGCTGAGCCTGAAAGGTATTAATATCTGGGAAGCGTAGGGCTGAATTTTTTCAGCCAGTGCCGGTATCGGGGGAGAAGCGACTATTAGGAAGAAGCTGCCCACGATTATAAGGGGCAGAGTGGCCACTATACCGTCCCTGACGGCCCGCAAATGCCTCTGTTCTGCTAGTTTCGCCATGGGAGGCATCAGTTTTTCCTCAACCCACTTTAAAAAGAATTCCACCGTTCATACCTCCTCGAGAAGTTTTTTTGCCTGGCGGAGAATTTTTTCCCCGCCAAAGGGACCGTAAGCTTGAGGCTCGATAAGTCCTGTGGGAATCCCATGCTTTGAAGCTATTTCTTCGAAGAACTGCTTCCTGTGTCTTACCTGTGGAGCTATCAATACTACGTCAAAATCCTTTACCCTTTCTTCAAATTGGGTGGTGGATGCCGCTTCAACGTAAACGTCTTCTTTTAGCTCTGCCGCTTTCTTTTCGACGGCCTTTAAGACAATGCTTGTGCTCATGCCTCCTGAACATACGAGAAGTATTTTCAAAAGTCTCCCCCCTTTCGTAAGTATAATTTCGTATTGTTTTAGTAATACTGTAATTTTACTTCATCATACTCCAAAAAAAATTAATATTTTCTTGAAGCAACCGCTTCACTGGTATTTTCCAGGTAATTGATTATATCGTCGTACTTCCTGCAGGCTACGATGGTAAAAAGGATGTCGATGACGTTAAGCTGCGCCATGCGGGAAGCCATGGCACCACTCCGGAAAAGCGCCTCCGAGGAAGTGACGAAAAGTTTTATGTCGGAAACCTTTGTAATCGGTGAATGGCCGAACTTGGTTATGCAGATGGTGGTGGCCCCGGCATTTTTGGCAAGCTTTAGGGCATCGACGGTATCCACGGTCTGTCCGGAGTACGATATCCCCACCGCCACATCCTCCGGCGAGAGGTTGGCCGCCGAAGTAAGCTGCATGTGGGTATCGGTATACGCGGTGCAGGCCTTGTTTATCCTCATGAATTTGTGCATTGCGTCCTGGGCTACTATGCCCGAGGCCCCTACGCCGTAAAAATCAATCTTCTTTGCCCGTAAGAGTACCTCCGCCGCCTTTCGGACTTCATTCCGGTCCAGGATGTCCATCGTATTTTCTACAGCCAGCATGTTGTTGCGCGATACCTTTGTTATTATGGCGTCCACATCGTCGTCCACGCTGACCAAACCCTGGATCTTTTTAGTTTTTATAGCTAAATCCGCCGAAATCTTTATCTTCAAGTCCTGGTAGCCTTTATAGCCTAAAGTCCTGCAGAACCTGACAACACTCGCCTCGCTGGTACCGCACCTCTTTGCCAGCTCTGCGATAGGCAGGTCCGAGATCTCCTGGGGGTTTTCCAGAATATACTGCGCTATCTTTTTTTCCGACGGTTTTAGGCCGTTTAGTATCGCTGCGATTTTTTCTAGACTTCCGGGCATAACCTCACCTCTTAAATAAAATATTCTACACTTTTTGTAACTATCCTTCATATTTTTATAAAATTTTTGTAATCCAGTTTCTTCGCTGTAAAAACCCTAGAAGCATATGAAAACAATTCCTTCCGGGGGTTGACATCCGGCTTAAAATATCATAGTATTATCTTAAAATAGACTCATATAGTATACTTTAGCTTGGAGGAATTACATACAGTGAAGCTCAATCAAGCAACGGATTATGCATTTCGGGCAGTATTGCATTTATCTAAGCTCCCCCCGGGGGAAGTGGTGGAAGCTAGGGTTATAGCAGAACAAGAGCACATCCCCATGCGTTTTATGTTAAAAATACTCCGCTTGCTGACCCAGGCCGGCATTGTAAAATCTTACCGTGGAGTAGGCGGCGGTTACGCATTGGCCAAAATGCCCCGGGATATAACCATGCGGGATGTAGTGGAAGCAGTAGAGGGCCCGGTTTACATCAACAGGTGTCTGATTGCCCCCGAGGAGTGCAATAAAAGAAGCACTGCCAAATGTTCCATTCATAAAGCGCTTTTTTCCATCCAGCAAACCATCAATGATAAGCTGGAGGAATATAATTTTGAGATATTAAGTAAAAATTAAAATGCAATATTGTACGTAATTAGTTACAAAATTTTTTATAAAATACTATACATCTTGAGTATAGTTTTAGCAGCATCTTAGAAATGCTAATACCCAAAATAGTAGATAAGAAAATTGACGCACAGTTGCACCCTAAAGTATACTATTTGAGTCTAGTATATAATTACTAGTAATAATTACTATTTTAGTCTAGTATAATTACTAATAATGATAGTTACTAAACTAATATTTACTGCCGGGAGGTTAAAAAAATGGAAATGTGTACTTCTGCGGATAAAAAATTAATCGATTTTATGCGTTCAAAATTTGAAGTAGAGACATCCTTTAACCGCGTTTCAAGTCAAGCCGTGAAGTGCGGCTTTGGCATGCAAGGGGTTTGCTGCCGGCTGTGCACCAACGGACCCTGCCGGATCACCCCCCAGTCTCCTAAAGGGGTCTGCGGGGCCACCGCCGACACCATCGTCGCCCGGAATTTTTTACGGTCAGTGGCTGCCGGAGCGGCCTGCTACCTGCACATATTGGAAAACACCGCAAAAAATTTGCGCGCTCTTGGCCAGGGGAAAAACGGGTTAACCATTAAAGGACCGGAAACACTGCGTGAACTAGCCGAGATGTTTGAAATAGAGGAAACCGATCCGGCGCAGCAAGCCGTCAAAATAGCGGAGCGGGTGCTGGAAGATCTTTACCTGCCCCGGGAACAGCAAATGACCCTGGTGGAAAAACTGGCCTACCGGTCAAGATTCCAGCGTTGGAAGGAACTGAACATACTGCCCGGCGGTGCTAAGTCCGAAGTCTTCGACGCCATCGTCAAAACCAGCACCAACCTATCCAGCGACCCGGTGGATATGCTGCTGCACGCTTTAAAACTGGGTATTGCTACGGGTTTATACGGCTTGACTTTAACTAATTATTTAAATGACATTATGTTGGGTGAACCCCAAATTACTACCGCTAAAGTAGGTTTTTCCGTGGTGGACCCGGATTATATCAATATTATGGTTACCGGCCACCAGCATTCCCTCATCGGAGTACTGCAGGATAAAATAGTTACCCCCGAAGCAGACGCGCTGGCGAGCAAGAATGGGGCCAAAGGCTTCAAGATAGTGGGCTGCACCTGCGTAGGCCAGGATATGCAGCAGCGCGGAGCGCACTACCGGAAAGCTTTTGCAGGTCATGTCGGCAACAACTTCACCAGCGAGGCTCTGCTGGCCACCGGCGGTATCGATCTGGTAGTATCCGACTTCAATTGCACCGTGCCGGGCATTGAGACTATTTGCGAGCAATTTCAAGTAGCGCAAATCTGCCTGGATGACGTGGCTAAAAAATCTAACGCAGACTTTATACGGTTCGATAGCAGCGAGGCTGCAGACATAGCGGAAAAAATTATGCACGCGGCTCTGGAAAGCTATACCCGGCGCCGGGGCAAAGTACAGGTGGATATACCCGACCACGGCTGCGACGACGCAGTAACCGGTCTTAGTAAAAAATCATTGAAAAGTTTTCTGGGCGGGAATTTTAAACCTTTAATCGACTTAATAGCCAGCGGTAAAATCAGGGGAGTTGCCGCTGTGGTGGGCTGTTCCAATCTTACAGCCAAGGGACATGATGTTTTTACCGTAGAGTTAACCAAAGAGCTTATCAAGCGGGATATCATCGTTCTGTCCGCCGGCTGCACCAGCGGTGGTCTGGAAAACGTCGGTTTGACCTCTCCGGGAGCGGCGGAACTGGCCGGCGACAATTTAAAAGAGGTTTGCCGTACGCTGGGTATACCGCCGGTACTGAACTTTGGACCGTGTTTGGCTATAGGGCGACTGGAAACAGTAGCCGCTGAATTGGCCCAGGCCCTCGATATCGACATCCCAGAGCTGCCACTGGTATTGTCTGCCCCGCAGTGGCTGGAAGAACAAGCTCTGGCTGACGCCTCCTTCGGGCTGGCCCTGGGGTTACCGATTCACGTTGCTATCCCGCCCTTTGTTACCGGCAGCCAGTTGGTAAGCAAGGTTTTAACTGAGGATGTGGAACAGCTAACCGGCGGGAAGGTCATTGTGGAGGGTGAAATCGTACCGGCGGCAGAAAAACTGGCCGATATCATTGAGCAGAAAAGAAAAGCCCTGTTATCGTAAGCGGGAAAACTTTAAGCGCAGGAAGTAGTAAAAACTACTCCTGCGCTTCAGCTTGTAGACAAAGCCGCTTTTAGGATGCATAACCTAAAAGCGGCTTTTTGTTGAAGGCGAAGAAAATTTTTAAGAAAAACGAATGTAAAGCGGGGACTGTTGGCGGAAACGTTCCCCGTCTTTTCTTCCATAAAGCCAGCTTTTTTAAATTCATGCATGCGAAAAGAAGCGTGAGGTAATGTCCAACTTTCCTCAAGCCTCGTAGATTTGTATAGCGCATGCCATGCTTTTCCTTCGCATCGGCAAATACCCGCTCGATGGTCTGGCCGCGCATTTTGTATAGTTCTTTACCCCATTGGGTGTGTCTTATATCTTCCGCTATTTCTATGTAATGCTCCCATATATGCCGAGTTATGATTTTTGTGTAATTTTTACTTTTGGTGCACTGTAGGCGCATGGGACATTTACAGCATATTTGGGGGTTGCTCCTATATTCCCGGTATCCCGCCCGGTTGGTGGTGCTGTATTCTAATATTTGGTTGTTGGGGCATATGTAACAATCATAATATTCGTCATAGACGTATTCGCGTTTTTTAAAGTAGCCATCTTTGGTCATCGACCTCTTGTAGGGCATAACGGGAAGCGCTCCTGCCTCAATGATTTCTCTGCATATCCCGGGGGTTTTGTAGCCTGCATCAACCACTACCGCCTCTATTTTAGAAAATTTATCGTTTACTTCTTGAAATAAATCGGAGAATACCTGGCTGTCATGAACATTTCCAGGTGCTATTTTGACACCAAGGACAAAGTTGTTCCGGTCACAGGCTACAGAAGCTGTGTAGGCAAAGCAGCGCTCTTTTTCCCCTTTTTGAAACATCCCACTTTCAGGATCTGTGGTGCTTACCCTGACTTTTTTAGAGCTATTTTCTCCTTTGTTGTTATCGTCATCATCATCTTCTTCTTCAAAGGGCTTTTTACCGTTTGCTTCCCGTTCGGCGTTGATTTCTTTTAAAAGTTCTTCCTTATATTTTTGAGTCCGTTGCTTAGCGAC
Organism: Thermosediminibacter oceani DSM 16646; assembly: GCF_000144645.1. Lineage (NCBI taxonomy): Bacteria > Bacillati > Bacillota > Clostridia > Thermosediminibacterales > Thermosediminibacteraceae > Thermosediminibacter > Thermosediminibacter oceani. The sequence continues at coordinate 332,496 of NC_014377.1, read as the reverse complement.
TTTCTCGATATATTTATTCTTATTGGCACTGGCTTTTATGTGAGTAGCATCGATAAATACTGCATCTGTTTTAACAAACCCGCATTCTATTGCTTCCATCAACACCCGCTCGAATATCTTTTCAAATAGATCACTTTCCTTAAACCGCCGTTCATAGTTTTTTCCAAAAGTTGAAAAGTGAGGTATTTTTTCTTGTAATCCATAGCCTAAAAACCAACGGTAAGCTACATTGACTTCTACTTCTCTGATGGTTTGGCGCATGGAGCGGATTCCATACAATGCTTGGAGCATGAGTAGCTTAATTAACACTACCGGGTCAATACTAGGTCTTCCTGTATTTTCGCTATATAGGTCTTTTACTTCTTCATATATGAAACTAAAGTCGATGCTTTCTTCTACAGCTCTAAGGAGATGGTCTTGAGGCACCAGGCTATCGATGCTTACTAATTCTACTTGCTTTATTATTTCTCTATTTTTCTTCGTTAACATTTCATCGCCCCACAATATTTTTGTATCTTCTTTAATTTTACTAAAAAGCTGATGATTTTTGTACTAGCTTTTGCAAAAAAAGACTGTCGACAGTTACTTTGTCGACAGTCTGAAGCGCAGGAAGTAGTAAAAACTACTCCTGCGCTTTTTTGTTTCCTTCATTATTCTGTTCTTCCCCACTTTAGTTCTTCTCCATTTGCATCAAATTTCTTTCTTTTGGCTGTTATTTCTTCAATTTCTATAGAGTCTACATTAGTCCTATTTAATCCTGCTTTAATTGCTATAGGAAAATAAGCCATTTTTGTCGGGGTATATTTTTCGCATATTAATTTCAGTGCCTTAATCTTTTCATCTTCATCCTCTACTAATTTTACTTTTCCTACTACAACAGCAGATTCAAACTCAGTGGTAAAAACTTTACTAATAAGTGCATTTGCTTTTGATTCATCCTTTGCGATTTCATCCAATTCTTCATTGGAATAGATTTCTGGAATTTTTGTTTCTCCAACGAAAACTACACTAACTTTAGGGTTTTTCTCCAGTATTTTAACCTTCCTTCCATCCTTGGCTGAATGAAAATATAATGTATTCCCATCTCTTACAATAGAAAGAGGAATACCATAAGGTTCACCCTCATCCACCATTGAAAGAACTCCATATATGGATTTATCTATGACTTTTAGTCCAAATTCCCTGTTCATTTCTCTATCTTTTCTTCTCATAATTTTCACCCTTTAAAAAACTACACATTACTTATTTCTTAAATTTATTTTCAATTCCTTCTTGTATCATCCCTTCATCTTTAGCTTCTTTTAAAAAGAGGTGATGAAAAATTTCAGAATACTATATTGAGCTATTTCTCATCTCTCCAGTTAGGTTTTTGGGTTGTCAATTTAATTCTAACCAGAGGGGTGAGGGTGGCTCAACCCTTTTTTAAAACTCCCTTTTTACACAATTATATGGAATTAACTCTATTACCCAAGCCTTTGATGTATTGTCTTATATTGTTCTGAATCTATATAAATTCTTGAGTGTATAATTTGTCGGGATTTTTCTGATTCCAAAAAACCGCTATACTCACGTATCCTTAATTCATTTTTTCGTAGAGTTCGGCTTCGGTATCTTTTATGCTGATGTTAGATTGAGAAAATAATACTTACTATTAAAATTATAAACAGCGCAATTACGACTATAATTTTTTCTTCACGATGGCATTCCTCCAACCAGGAAGAGGCACCCGGAAGAGGGGATGGCTAGCACCCTCCTTCTCACCACTAGATATGCAGGTGCGTATCTCGAATAGTTTCTATTCATACTCACCAAAAACGCGGGATTTCAGTACGTCCTTTTCCCGAAAAATAGAAATAAAGTCTTTCGTTTACTTTTCCTTTTGGAATTTCAAAGACAAGTATATCATTATATTCAGGGGTTTGCGAAACTTTAGCTTTTGCCAGTATTTTATTTTTTCCGTCTGTAATATAATATTCATTCCAATGGCCGTGCTCATTGTTGTATAGTTTAAGCAGAATAAGATCAAAATCCTTAAGACGCCTTAATTTATATCCGCTTACCGAAAGGCCTTTCTTACCGTTGTAGCTTGCCTCAATTGCTCTGCTTGAAGTCCTTACACTGTAGTTTTTTATGAATGAATACATTTGCATGTACTTTTCCGTCAATGAAAGAGAAGGGGGACTCTCAAAGTTCTGTCTTACTCCTCCCTCATCAGATTTAAAGAGATTCAGATAATCATAGGAACAAAACAAGGGTTCCTCCAGAACATGGTTATACTTTTGTATCATCATAGCATAATACGTTATTAAAAGGTCTCCTTTTTCCGCTTTATTCAATTCCTGGTTTATTAGTTTCTTTGCAAACGAATCTACTTGTTCATTGTAAGAGCTGATGATATTAATGTTGTCGATCAGTTTTACCGAGTAATACAGGGGAACTATGGAGACTATAGAATTTGCTTTTAAACTATCCCCAATGACCTTTTCGGCGTTGATATATATTTTCTGTTTTAAGGTCTCCGGAATTTCTTCGCCCAGCATTATAAGGATTTCGACATAATTTGATACGTCATATAACTCCTGTTCAAAATTGTCCCGGTTAAGTTTTTCCTCAAGATTTTTGTAGGTGTTCTGGAGAAAATCTTCATACAAATGCTGATTTGAATCTTTTAAAGTCGATTTTAAATTTCTATCTTTGTCTAATATTTGTAGAGCTTTTAAAGTATTCAACATCACCAGAGGATGATAGTCTGGACTCCCAAGTAATGCTTTCAAAGTGCGGTTCAGGTATTGCTCTACGATGTTTGCATTTTTAACTTCATATCCTAATTCTGTTAATATATAAAGGCATTTATAAGTGGCTTGGGGAGTCGAAGGGCTTATAAACGGCTTGTTGAAGCCGCCTGCAGGATTCATGTGTGCGAATATAAAATTTACAAGCTCATTTTTTTCGGGCCCGGTTATTTTGTAATTTAATCTGCGCAAAGCACTTACGGCATAATATGTTTCCCGGTCTGTAGATGAATCTTCAACTACAGCAGAAAACCCGCCGTCTAAATTTTTATACTTTAAAAGAGTTGTTTTAATAACAGAATTTAATCTATCGTCTTCAAAAAAACTCAAAAACCACAGTTTTTCAATAAAAGAGGATTTACCTTGCTCCATCTCACTGGTAAGCTGTTGGCGTATGTTTTCGTCTATTTTTACAGGTTCGTCAAAGTAACGTAGAAAAAACAGTTTTGTCAGGGTATTCATACTAGTTGATGTCAAACATAATTTTTTAAATTGAGTTTTGACATCTAAGAACTTTTCTTCGTTTTCTATGGCTTTAACGCTCTCCAAGACAAAATAATTTAAAAAAGGTTCTTTTTCGGCACTATGCTCATAATAGAGATTATCAGGCTTTTTTAGCCGGACAAAGAGATTTTTTATTTCCTGTTTTAGATTTTCATCAAATTCAAAACCGAGCCTCTTCAGGCTTAAAATTGCAAAGAAGGTATTTTGTATTTGTCTGCTATACTGGCTTTCACTGCCAAAATATCCGGCCTTGGTTTTTATTGACAATATCCACTGGATGGTTTTTTCTTTAAAATCTTTATTAAGGGGAATATTAATCATATCACATATCTCTAAAAAATAATAAGTAGAAGATAAATCCCGGTCTTGGATTAAAAAATGCTCCTTGAATCCTCCGTCATTATTTTGCGAGGCATATATCTTTTTCTTTGTATTTTCCTCCCATGTAATTCTCGTTAAATTATCACATGATACCGTAAAAAAGATTATCAAAAAAACAAAAAACAAAGATAATATCCTCTTCATAAAGCATCTCCCTACAAAACTGAATTGTTAATTTCTATGTAAAATTAGGTCACATGGGGCTTGTCTATATAATTTCAGCCCTATGTGACAATTATTTGTTAATCAGTATACCAGTTAATATAAGTTTCTATATAGTCATAGCTTCCGTCATAAAATAATCCAGCTCTAGTAGATGTGCCACAGCTTGTGAGTACACCAGCAGCATAAGCGTAATGGTATTTTGCGTCATGGAATCTAAGGTTTTCTCTAAATTCATCATATTGTATACTACTACCAGAAATTAGAGTAAAGCCTGGCGACAGACCCTGGCCATATGAAAAATCCAAACCGACTCCATAACAATAAGATTTAACCATTAAATGGTTTTCGTAACTACCGCTTGGTTCTGTTAAGATATCGCTGGCTCCCATACCACACCATTTAGCTGCAACAGGAGTTCCAAAAAATCCAATCCCAGACCAGGCCGCTACCTGACATGTTTGCGAACCCACATCTACAATATCAGTTTTATAGGTAAACGTAAGCTCAGGACATACATGCGAAGCAGATAATATGCTTGGATTACTATTATTTTGGTGTTTTTTCAAAAAGTATATTTTAGAACCGGGAGCAACTTCCAGCCTAGTAAAATCTGTCTTAGTAATTGATTTGTCTATAATATATTCATTGCTACTAATTTGTTTTATTAATTTAGGATCATTTTCCGAATATGCTTTAATATATTCTTCTATCGGAATTAAATCACCATCTATAGGTGCCGCTTGTACAGAGGAAATCAAAGTAGTTAATATCAAACATATTAATGTAGCAATTGAAATAATTCTTTGCATTTTTGTATCACCCTCCTCATAATCATGTTTTAATATTCGTAAAATTAAATTTACAGACTATGATCCAACGGCAGCACTTCCTTTCTAATAAAATTTTTTCCCTTTACTTTATAAAAGTACATTCGAGAATCAAAAACGCAACCCCCAAAATATAAATTTTACAAAAATTTTCAGTTCTTTATTTGCCAATTTTCCTGTTTGATATTTTTTATTTCTTTTATCAACACTCAATTAAATCCTGACTTGCCTCATCAAAATCATACCCCATTAACCTATTGAATATTTTTTATTTTAGTTTTTCAAATCGCCCTGATACAATTTTAAATTGACCAATGACTGTTCTCCCGTCTTTATCATAAAGAGGTATCAATTTATCACCAAGATTATTTTGAGCTACGGCTTCCTCCGGTGTGCGCGGATCAGGAGGGTTCAGGTCCGAGGACCGTACATAACCGAATGTTCCATCTATGCCTATGGCTGCAATTAAATCCGGCTCCTCTCCTAAAACCTCAGCATAAATTGCTGGACCATAAGTTTCGCCATATTCATTTACTCGATATTGATAATTCGAAATTTCTTTTGGTTTTGGCAAGGCGGATTCACTGCTGCCTTTTCTTTCGAGGGCTGACGTCTCCACTGCACCTGCCAAAATAGCGCCTAATAATACGATTGCCAGTGTTATTGCGGTTGCAACCATGCGCACCCATTTTTTGCTCATTGGGACTTTATCTTTCAGTATTATATCGACCCTCCTTTCCAGTTGTTTCCGTTTGCCGCTGAATGCGGAAAATAATTTGGCGCTTTGGTCCGCAACGTTCCATAGCACACTCAGCATTAACTCACAATACCGCCTCCTTTCCCGATTGCTCATTGATTTCACAACACTTTCGTCACAGGATAGTTCGCAGAAGCGGTCAATGTCGAACCTTGCCGCATAGGCTAGAGGGTTGAACCAATGTATCGCGTTGATAAAAAGCATCAAGAATTTCAACCAGCCATCACGGCGTTTCCAGTGGGTCAGTTCATGAAGAAAAACGCATTGCAATTCGTCCGCAGAAAGTTTAATATCCGGCAGGACGATGCGGGGCTTTATGATGCCGTAAAGAAAGGGTGTTGTTATGCACGGTGAGATGTATACTGGGATTTGTCTTGTTATGCCCATTTGCTGTTTACACTTGAAAAGTACCTCCAAAATCTGCATATCATCGGTCAAACGACAGATTCTGAAAATGCGGCGGTTCAGATTATAGTTATGGACAAGAATTACAACCATGAATATCAGAGTTCCGGCCATCAATATATATGGCAGAATTTCAAAGTAAACGGAAGCTCCTGCATAGCCTTTTTGCTGTGATATACCGCCAGCAGCAAAGTTCAAAGCGGTGAGTGGGTTTAATCCCGTAATAGAGGGCAGTTCGAAGCCTTTGTCGGACATCTTTAGAAAGCTCAGATCAAGCCCGGACATCCACCGGTGATACGGCAGCAGGAAAAACATATATACAGCTATATTGGTGTAATAATGCCATGCCGCAGAAAAGTATTTAAGGGTTACCGCACTCAAAACTTTCAGAATCAGGTATATTCCTCCGGCTACAACCGACATGATAAACAGTTGATTGTAAATGTCGTTCAATATAAGCACCACCTATTCTTTCAGGCGTTTCAAAATGCTTTCAATATCTTCCTTCGTCAAATCGCCATTGTCGCACAAAGCGGTTATAAAGCCCAATACGGAGCCTTTATGAACATCGTTTATGAATTGCTTTGTTACAAAATTCCGGTATTCCTGTTCCGTTACACAAGGTTCATAATAGTTGGCTTTTCCTATCCTGGTCGCCTTAAGTATCCCTTTTTTCATCAAACGGGTCAAAAAAGTAACCACCGTGTTTTGCTTCCATGCCTTGTCCTCCGGTAGATTTCGCATGATTTCCGAAGTTGTAACCGGGCGCCCGGCTTTCCAAATGTATTCCATAATCTGTTTTTCCGCATCAGATATCCTTTGTAGCTTTTTCATGAGAATCACCTTTCATTAATCTATATTATGTAAGTCAATTTTATTCTACATCGCGTAAGTTGTCAATAGTTTTTCGAAAACAAAATTAATTTTGGATAACTCAAGCCACGAATATGGTACTCGTGACTTTGGGGTTTGTTTTGATAAAGTAATTGTGCCCTCAATTTTTCAATAAACATCCCCATACCCTAGACCATAATTTTTATGCTACTATATTTTGAGGGTGATGTTATGAATTTAGATAAAGTCAAAGGCTATCTTGCAGGAGTGGGTTTTTCATCTATTTTCGGGTTTTCCTTCATGTTCACCAAAAACGCTTTGGAAAGGGTGGACCCCTTCCGATTTATAGGTTTCAGGTTTGCCCTGGCAGCTTTCACTATCGGGTTGCTGGCGGCTACGGGCGTGATAAAGTTTTCGCTAAGGGGTAAGAGCCTTGCGCCCCTTCTCGCGGTCGCCTTTTTGCAGCCCGTCTGCTACTTCACATTTGAGACCATGGGGGTAAACCTCACTTCTTCTTCACAGGCCGGCATGATGATGGCACTCATCCCTATCTTCGTAGCCATTCTCAGCGCCCTCGTGCTGAAAGAGCGTCCCAGCCTGGCCCAGGCTTTTTTCATCATCCTCTCGGTAACGGGTGTGATTATCATAGCCGCCTTTCAGGGTGTAAACGGCGGTGGAGCCAACCTGCACGGGCTTTTGTTCCTCACCGGAGCCGTGCTCTCAGCAGCTTTTTACAACATTGCCAGCCGGCGCTTTTCCACCAAATATACGCCTTTTGAAGTCACTTTTGTAATGATGTGGGTGGGGGCTCTTTTCTTCAATACCGTGGCTTTTATACTGCACCTGAAATCGGGGAATCCGGGCACTTTTTTAGCTCCTCTCACCGACGGCAGGGTCCTGGTATCCCTCTTTTACCTGGGGATAGGCTCTTCGGTGATCGCCTTTTTCCTGGTGAACTACTCGCTGTCGCGGCTTTCCGCATCCCAATCGGCGGTGTTTTCAAACCTGACGACGGTCATATCCATCCTGGCCGGCGTGGCTTTTCGCGGTGAGCCCTTTTTCTGGTATCACGCTGCCGGTGCCCTAATGATCCTGGCCGGTGTGTGGGGAACCAACTATTTTTCGCGGAGCCCTGAACAAACAAAAAAATCCCCGGGGTTCGGGGAATCCTCTTCAATAGAATAAGGTTTATTATCTCCCGATTTATATTTTCTCTGAAAAGCTAAAAGGAACTCCTTCCACCATAGCCCATTTTACTCTTATCTCATCGTCGAATATGATCATATCCGCATCCTTTCCCACCTCTATACTGCCCTTCTTTTGCGAGAGCCCTATCGCCCCGGCAGGGTTCAGGCTCGCCATCCTCACCGCTTCGCAAAGCGAAACTCCGATAGTCCTCACCATGTAGCGCACCGCCCTGTCCAGGGTAAGGGTGGAGCCTGCCAGGGTTCCGTCCTGCAATCTCGCCTCGCCGTTTCTCACTATAACCTTCTGACCGGCCAGGGTGTACTCTCCGTCGGAAAGCCCGCAGGCCATCATCGCATCGGATACGAGGACGATCCTGTCCTTTCCTTTGGCCCTTAGTATCAGCCTGACCGCCGCTGGGTGCAGGTGTATGCCGTCGCATATAACCTCGCAGTAAACCCTTTCGTCGGTCAGCGCCGCACCGGCAGCCCCGGGTTCCCGGTGGTCGAACCCCCTCATGCCGTTGAAGGTATGGGTTACCAGGGTCACGCCCAGATCTATCCCGCGCTTTGCTTCATCGTAGGTGGCATTGGTGTGGCCCATGGCGGCCACGATACCTCTTTCCCTTAGAAAGGATATGGCATCCTCGGCGCCGGCGGCTTCCGGAGCCAGCGCCACCACCCGGATGCTGTTTTCCGAAAGGCGAAGGAGTTCGTCCAGTTCGGCCGTATCGGGTTTCCTTATGTATTCTGCGGGCTGGGCTCCCCTTTTTGCAGTTGAAAAATACGGCCCTTCCACATAAATTCCCAAAAGCTTTGCCCTCGCTTTATCAGGCCCCTGGATTTTTATAAAACCTGCCGCATTTTTTATCGCCCTTTTCATCTCCTCAAAAGGTGCCGTGAGTACCGTCGCCAGGAACCCGGTCACGCCGTTTTTCAGGTGAAATTCAGCTATGGTCTCCAGAGCCCCGGGTGTAGCTTCCATAAAGTCTCTGCCGTAACTTCCATGATTGTGGATGTCGATAAAACCGGGCGACAGGTAGTTACCCCCTGCATCCACCACTAAGTCGAAGTTTTCACCGGGTTCCCTCCCTTTTTTCACTTCCGCAATACTGCCGTCCCGAACCAGAACCCAGTGGTCATCCAGCACCTCGAAGGGAGTTATCACCCGGGCGTTTTTTATCAGCACCTTCATTTTACACCACCCCCCTAGAAATCAGACGCCGGCTGTATCGCAGCGTCTATCTTTTTTTGGCAGCCGCATCTTTATCCATCACGACGGTGACGTCCCTGTGGAGAAGCAGGAACGAAGCAGGCACCCTGGTGGAAACCGCATCATCATCCAGAAGTTCCGCCATTATAGCGGCTTTTTCGGGGCCGCTGGCCAAAAGCAGGATTTTTTTCGCCTGTATTATGGTACCTAAGCCCACCGTTATGGCTTTTCTGGGAACCTCGTCAATGCTCCCGAAGAAGCGGGCGTTGGCTGCCAGGGTATCGGGCGCAAGATCGGTCAGGTGGGTGGCGGTCAGGAGCTCATCGCCCGGCTCGTTGAAGCCTATGTGGCCGTTTACGCCGATGCCGAGAAGCTGCAGGTCGATTCCGCCACACTTTTTTATTTCTTCGTCGTATCTTAGGCATTCTTCCTCCACGTCCCGGGCCGTTCCGTCGGGAATATGGATGTTTTCCGGCCTTACGTTTACGTGGTCGAAGAAGTTCCTGTACATGTAGTAGTGGTAGCTCCTTTTATCATCGGGCGAAAGGCCGTAGTATTCGTCCAGGTTGAAGGTTATTACCCGGGAAAAGTCGAGTTTTCCTTCTTTATACATTCGCACCAGTTCCCTGTAGGTGCCGAGTGGCGTGCTCCCCGTAGCAAGGCCCAGCACCAGGTCCGGCTTTTTTTTGATTTCCTCCGCTATTATGTTAGCCGCAATCCTGCTCATCTCCTGATAGTCCCCGGCGACGATAATTTTCATAACTTTCCCTCCAATCTATTACCTATTGAGATTTACCGTTATCTTGAACTGGTCAGATTTGTAATAGGAAACCTCGTAGAAAACCGGCTTTGTGTGAAAGTATACGCTCTCCACTTTCAACAAGGGGACGGTCTCCTCCAGCATCAACAGCGCTTCGAGATCCGGCGTGGAGAGCACCGCCGAAAAACTGGTCCTGGAACTCCTGACTTCGATTCCGTACCGGGTGCTCAAAAGTTCGTATAAAGAACCGCTGAGATCTATTTTTTCAAAATCCGGCACCAGCAATACGGGGATGTATACGGTCTCCACCGCTACCGGTACCCCGTCGGCTTTCCTTAATCTAGCCACCCTGTAGACTTCTTCTTTCAAATCTATACCGAGAAACGCTTTCAGTTCACCGGCGGGAAGCCTGTCAAATTCGACCACTTCGGTCCGGGGCGTCATCCCCCTGCTCCTGACCATCTCGGTAAAACTCATGAGACCTTCCTGCTCTATCCAGGGGATGGCCACAAAGCTGCCCCTGCCCTTTTCCCTGACGATAACACCTTCCAGTTCCAGTTCCTTCAGAGCCTGTCGTACGGTCATCCTGCTGAGGCCGAAGCGCTCGCAGTATTCCCTCTCGGAGGGCAGCGGGTCCCCGGGCTTCAGGTCATGCCTTTTTATTTCATCCCTGATTATCTGTTTCAGCCTGAAATAAGCGGGTATCGGGCTTTTTTTGTCCAGCATTGGAACACCTCCATAATTAGTATACCATATATATGTATAGTTGTATAGACATGTAATGTTAAAAAATTTACGTCAATATATTTTTGCCGCCTTCGCTGACCGGGCTATCCCGTTGGCCGCTTCCATACCAGTCTTCAATGCACCGTTGGCCCAGCCATGGGTCCCGGATATATGTTCTCCTGCGAAGTATACTCTGCCGTCGTATTCGGGGAGCGCCGACGCCCAAGAAAATATTCGCTTTTGCTCCGGAAAATAGTAACAAAACCCCCCTAAAAAGGTTGGCTGCCTACCCCAGCTGATTCTGGCAAAGTCAACAACTACGGGGTCAAGATATCCTTTGGGCAATCCGTGGACTTCCTCCACCTGACGCTTTATTATTTCAAAGGCCACGTCATCGGGTATATTGCCCAGGCGGGCCGCATCTAATGTTAGATTATAAGAGGCCAGAAGAACCCCCGGTTCATCAGGTGAATACCCGTGTCTCATATCCCAGCTGTCCGCCGGCGACACAAAGAAACCCCTGCGCACCCTCTCCTTCCATTTTGAATTGCACCGCGCATGGTCCGATGGATACCGAATTTGTTGGATTGGCAGGTCTGTATAACTTGCACCGCCGACAATCCTCTCGCCGGGCCCGCCAAGTTCCCAAAAGCGGAACTTGCAGAGAAAGAGGGTTTTCTGGGCCTCGATATAATTCACCTCTTTTATCGCCTGCATCTTTCTGTTTCTAAAAGGAGGATCTATCTTGACAATCCTGAGGGTCGAAAATGGTATTGCGCATACCACATAGTCAAAATCTTCCTGAAGGCAGTCTCTCGTATATCTTGTTTTATACCTTAGGGTAACCCTTCCGTCTTCCCCGTGTCTAAATATTCCGTCCACCCAGGTACCCCTTCGCCAGGTAACTCTGCCCAAATGTCGGTCAGGGATACCGGGGTATTCTTTGGGATTGGGGCTGGTCAGCGATTCGTAAAAAGCCAGCGGCAGGCGGGCCATCCCTCCTATTATTTCATAAAGGAAGTTAAAGACAGCGGGATAGACTTCCGTAAGAAATTCTATATAACCGTTATACAAAAACGAGCCCACAGCGGGAGATAAGCTTCCCAGGAGATAGATAGCATCCTGACTGAGTCCCGCCTCCTCCATCACCCTGCGCACGTCGAAATAGTCCCAATATACTATTGCCGGGCTATAAATAGGCCTTACATCCACCGTTTCCGGGCGGACCTCCTGCAGCATTCGCAGAAGAGGCGTCTCAAGGGCGTAGAAAATGAGGTCTTCCCAGGGCGTCCTCCTTTCCCACCCGTTCAAATCGAACTTCGGGTAGATTCTTTCCATTACGTTCCTTCCTTCGGCGTCGTTCCTTACCCGAACGCCTTTTACGTAGATAAAGGCGTTCTCATTGGTCTGGACGAAGGGGCGGGTAGGCAGTTTAAAAAGGTTAATGTAATGCCATGTGGTTTCGTGGGAAACGGGAAACCGCATAGCCCCCAGTTCGCCGTAATATTTTTTCTCCTCGTCGAAATAGTAGGTATATATTCTCCCCCCTATGCGGTCTTCCAGGGCTTCGAATACGGTGATATCGAATCCCAGCTTGCGAAGCTCAAAGGCGGCGGAAAGTCCCGCAAGGCCGCCTCCGATAATGCCTACCTTTACACCTCTAAATTCTCCCGGCGAGGCAATGGTCGTAATATCGGGAGGCGGTCCCAGCACTTTTAATATATTGTCAAAATCTTCAAGCCGCCCCACTCGCTCCAGTGAGTAGCGCAAAAGACCGTACCTTTCTTCATCCGTGGGATTATCGGGCATATACGGCGTAAATCCCGGCTCAGAAGGGACTATGTTGGGTTTTTTGCGGGACATGGTCGCTTTCCTCCTTGTAATTTATCTTAACCTTATATTGAATCTATTCAATAAAATACGGATGATTGCATGTACAGTTAAAAAGGGAGGCAAGAAACATCACCTAAAGGCTTTTTCACCGCCCAACCTGAATACAGCAAAAAACCAGAGTTCGTTTCAAAACTCTGGCTTTTATAAAGAAAATAGTGCTTATTCTGATGAAGTTAGAGAAGCTGAAGAAATGGTAGGACTTTTTTAATAATTTTTCTTCAGGTTTTTCGCAGCGTTCCAGGCGGCTTCGATGGTCTTTTTTATATCTTCGTCGGAATGGGCCGCCGAGAGGAAGAAGGCCTCGAACTGGGCCGGGGGCAGGTATACGCCCTGTTTTAGCATTTCCCGGAAGAAGACCGCATAAAGCCGTGTATCCGATTTCACGGCCGTGTCGTAGTTCCTCACCTTTTCCCCGGTGAAGAATACCGTCATCATGCTGCACACCCTGTTTACGGTTACCGGTATGCCGGCATCCTCCATAACTTCTTTAAAACCGCTACAAAGCCTTTCCGCTCTGCGGTCCAGTTCATCGTAAAGGCCCGGGTTTTTCGACAGCACCTCCAGGGTTGTTAAACCTGCGGCCATGGCCAGGGGATTACCCGAAAGGGTTCCGGCCTGGTACACAGGTCCGTCCGGGGATACGCACCTCATTATGTCTTCCCTGCCGCCGTAAACTCCGACTGGCAGGCCCCCGCCTATTATCTTGCCCAGCGTGGTCAGGTCCGGCTCGATGCCGTAATAGCCCTGGGCACCCGAGTATGAGACCCTGAAGCCGGTTATCACCTCATCGAAGATTAGAAGCGCTCCGTACTTTCGGGGGAGTTCCCTCAATGCTCTCAAAAAGTCCTCCTCGGGAGGCACCACCCCCATGTTGCCGGCCACCGGCTCCACGATGACCGCCGCGATATCGGGGCCTTTTTCCTCGAATATTTCTTCCAGCATATCGACGTCGTTATACCTGGCGACAAGGGTTAACCTCGCTGTATCTTCCGGGACCCCGCCCGAATCCGGGATTCCGTATGTGATTAGGCCTGAGCCCGCCCTGATGAGCAGGCTGTCCGAGTGGCCATGATAGCATCCTGCAAATTTAACGATCAGATTTCGCCCCGTATAGCCCCTGGCCAGCCTAATGGCACTCATGGTGGCCTCCGTGCCCGAGTTGACCATCCTGACCACTTCCATCGAAGGCACGGCCTCCCTTATCTTTTCGGCCAAAAGCACTTCCAGTTCGGTGCAGGCTCCGAAGCTGGTGCCCAGCTCCGCCTGCCTTTTTAAGGCCTCTACCACCGCCGGATGGGAGTGCCCCAGTATCAGCGGCCCCCAGGACAGCACGTAATCAATATATTCATTACCGTCCTCATCCCATACGCGGCTGCCGAATCCCCTTTTGATGAAAACCGGGTCTCCCCCCACGGCTCCGAACGCCCTAACGGGACTGTTCACACCCCCGGGCATCACCTTTTTTGCCCTCTGAAAAAGTTCCGAAGACTTCATTTTATCCCCCTTTCCCCGAAATAAGCCCCTTCCTTTTATAAGGCTATAATAAAGCCTTATCTTCTCTTCAGGTGTCAGTTTAGCCGCCTTGGCCTCGGCTCTGGCCCTTTCGAGATCCCGAATGAGGTCGTCGACCTCTTCCGGCACGATCCCTTCCAGCCATTCCCTGACAACCTTTGACAACAGCGGGCTCTTGCCTCCCGATGAAACTGCGACCGCAAGATCGCCGCGCCTGAGTACCGAGGGCACGATAAAGGAAGAGAGCCCGGGGTCGTCGGCAACGTTGACAGGTATCCCCCGCTGAGCCGCCTCTTCGGCCACCTGCCGGTTAACCACCGGGTCATCGGAGGCCGCAAAGGCCATGAAAAAACCCTCCAGGTCCCCAACGGAGTAGCACCTTTCCAGGATTACAATCCTGCCTTTTTCGCCCAGCTCCCTTATATCTTTATTTATCTTTGTCGCTATTACGGTAACAGCCGCACCGCATTCCAGCAGGGACCTGATCTTCCGGTAGGCCACGGCACCCGCACCGACCACCAGGCATTTTTTGTTTCTCAAATCGAGCATCACCGGGTAGTAAGCCATCGGGCTACTTCCTTTGCATGGTACGTTATGATAAGGTCGGCCCCGGCCCTTTTTATGGAGGTCAGCGCTTCTAAGACCGAAGTTTTTTCGTCCAAAAATCCCATACTCGCCGCAGCCTTTATCATAGAATACTCCCCGCTAACGTTGTACGCCGCCAGCGGTACCCCGAAGCGATCCTTTGCCCGCCTTATGACGTCCAGGTATGCCAAGGCGGGCTTTACCATGATTATGTCGGCACCCTCCAGGATGTCGAGCTCGATCTCTCTCATTGCTTCGTTGGAGTTGGCAGGGTCCATCTGGTACGATCTCCTGTCTCCGAACATAGGCGCCGAATGGGCGGCTTCCCTGAAAGGTCCGTAAAAGGACGAGGCATACTTGGCACTGTAGGCCATTACGGGCACATGGCTGAAACCTTCACCGTCCAGCAGCTGCCTGATGCCCCTCACGCGACCGTCCATCATATCCGACGGCGCCACCATATCGGCACCCGCTTTTACGTGTGACAGGGCTGTCCGGGCTATTAACTTAACGGTTTCGTCGTTTTCGATACGTCCGTTTCTCACCACACCGCAGTGGCCGTGGCTCGTATAGGCGCAGAGGCATACATCGGTTATTACAACGAGGGACGGTTCCGCTTCCTTTATGACCCGCACCGCCCTCTGGACTATGCCGTCGTCGGAATACGCCTCGCTGCCGAATTCATCTTTTGAAGCGGGCACCCCGAATAAAAGTACGGCAGGTATGCCGAGCTCTCTTATCTCCTTCACTTCCTCCGGCAGCCGGTCGATAGAATACCGGTATACGCCGGGCATGGAATCAATTTCCTGCTTTATGTTCTCCCCGTGCGCCACAAAGAGGGGATAAATAAGGTCCTTTACATCCAAACAAGTTTCCCTCACCATTTCCCTTACGGTGGTGTTATATCTCAATCTCCTGGGCCTTTTTATTACCTCCATCTCCTTCACCTCTCCCAACAAATTTCTCTAGAAGGGCCTTTTGGAGCCCTTCCAGCGTATGCTCCTTTGGACATACGTCCACTTTCAATCCCGTTTTCTCTATGGCCGCCGCCGTTGTCGGACCTATCGCGGCGATGAAAACTTTTTTCAGCTTCTCGGGCAGTTTTCCCACCATTTGCTCCATACGGTAAAAGGACGAGGGACTGGTAAAAACCGCCGCATCCACGCCTTTTCCCAGTTCTTCGATGAGCCTCTCTCTCACGTCGTAGTTGGGCAGATTTTTATAGGCTGCGATTTTCATTACCCGGTATCCCCTGGCCTCCAATCCGCCTACGAGTTCCTGTCCTCCGATATCCGAGGTGATGACGGCGGCGGTCCTTTTACCGCCTCCACCGGCCGGTATTTTTTCAAGCAGGTCTTTTGAAGTGAATTCTTCCGGTACCAGGTCGGGGTAAATAAACACTTCCTCGAGTCTTTCCGCCGTCTTCCTACCCACCGCCGCCACCGTAGCACCGCCGAGCCTCCTCAGGTCCAGCCTCATCCGCCTCATGGCTCCGGCAAAGGCCGTAACGGCGTTCTTGCTTGTAAACACGAGAAGGTTTAGGTCCCCCGCATTTGCTAAAAACCCGGCCGTTTCCCCGTAATCGAACTCTATTTTTACGGTGGGGCAGTGGATGACTTCGGCCCCGGCGTCTTCAAGGAAGTCAAAGGGGCCGTCCTCCGGTTGGCCCTTTTCCGCGTCGATTGTTCCCGTCACCAGTATCCTCCGGCCGTGGAGGGGTTTCCCCTCAAACCAGTTTAAATACTCCCACAGGCCAACCGTACCGCCGACGACAAAAACCGCCGGGTTTTTGATGCCCGCCTCTTTCACCCTGCGGACTATATCGGCCAGAGTGCCCGTCACCGTCTTCTGGGCAGGAGTGGCACCCCACATGATCATAGCGGCCGGGGTGTCCGCCGGCTTTCCGTATTTTAAAAGGTTGCTGACGATTGATTCCAGGTTCTTTACTCCCATCAGGAAAATCAGGGTGCCTTTCAAGCGGGATAGGGAATCCCAGTCCGCCCTCTCCCCACAGCCGTCGCTCCCCGTAATTACGTGAAAGGAGGAACTGATGCCGCGGTGGGTTACCGGTACCCCGGCGTAAGCCGGCACCGCGATGGCTGAAGTAACCCCCGGCACCACTTCCACCGGCACTCCTCTCTCCGTCAGGTAAAGGGCTTCCTCGCTCCCCCTGCCGAAAACGAAAGGGTCTCCGCCCTTTAACCTGACTACGGTCATGCCCTTTAAAGCTTTTTCCAGCAGTATTTCATTAATCCTGTGCTGGGGCACGGGGTGGTTATCCGGAGCCTTTCCCACATCGATGAGTTCAGCATCTTTTCTTGCCAGAGTCAGGATCTCCCTATTCATGAGCCGGTCGTACAGCACCGCATCGGCCTTCTTCAGCACCCGGACGGCTTTGAGGGTCAAAAGCCCGGGGTCTCCGGGGCCGGCGCCTATGAGATAAACCTTACCGGTCACTGCTATCACCCAGCCTTTCTGCAAGTCTCAGCCCGATTTCTTCGGCTTCTTTTAACTTTCCGGACATCGTGCCCTTGCAGACGCTTCCGTTTTTTTCCACCATTCCTACCAGGGTCACCACCGTCCCTTCCACCCTCGCAAAGGCCCCCAGCGGCACCCGGCAGCTTCCCCCCAGGGCCCTCATGAAGGATCTTTCCGCCCTCACGGCAACCTCGGTTGCTTTGTGGCTCACAAGCCCGGCCAATTCCAATATATCGTCGTCCTTCCTGGCTTCCACCGCCAGCGCTCCCTGGCCCACAGCGGGCACTATCACCTCCGGTGGAAAATACTCCGCGATAAGTTCCTCCAGGCCGAGCCTCTTTATGCCTGCGGCCGCCAGCACCAAACCGTCCAGTTCCAGGTCATCCATTTTCCGGATTCTGGTCGGGACGTTGCCCCTGACCGGCACAATGTCTAGATCGGGCCTGAGGGCTTTGAGCTGTACCGACCGCCTCAGGCTGGACGTCCCGATCCTCGCCCCGGGCCTCAGGTTCAAAAGTCTTCTCTTGTCTCTCGATATGAGCACATCTCTGGGGTCTTCCCTTTCCGTTACCGCCGCTATGCACAAACCTTCGGGAAGCTCGTAGGGCACGTCCTTCATGCTGTGAACGGCCAGGTCTATCGATCCGGCGAGGAGCGCCTCTTCTATCTCCTTTACGAAAACCCCCTTGCCTCCCGCATCGCTCAAATTTACATCCAGCAGTTTATCGCCCTGCGTCTTAATTTTAACGACTTCGAATTCCAGTTCGGGACGGCGATCCTTTAACAACCTTATGACTATTTCGGTCTGGACCAGGGCCAACCTGCTCTCCCTGCTCCCTACCCTCACAATCCTACCCGTTGGTATCACCCCACTGAAAGGCCGCCACCACATCGGAGTCGATCTTCCCGTTTTCGGCCAGGAATTTCAACGCCGAGAGGTATCGGGCCGCTATTTTTGCACCCACCCGGTCCAGGGCTTTCTTGATGTGCCTTCTTTCTCTGTCGCCCATTTCCGGGAGTTTGCCGTTAACCTTTTCGAATTCCGCAAGGCATACACCTTCCACGTATTTATTCAGCTGTTTAATAACCGGTACTACAGCCAGGCAGCTGTACCATTTCACGTAATCTTCGAGGGCCGCCTTAGCCATTTCCTCGATCACCGCTGCCAGTTTGCGCCTTTGGTTTTCGTTTTCCACTGCCGCCATTTTCAGGTCGTCGAGGGTGAAGAGGCTCACGCCCGGTATACTCCCTATCCGGGGATCGATGTCTCTGGGAACGGCCAGGTCCACCATGCAGACCCTTCCGCCCCGGTAGGCTGCTTTGAATTTATCGTAATCCACCGTATAATGGGGCGCATCGGTTGCACTGATGACTATGTCGCTTGAGGCTATCTTTTCGTATTTTTGGTCATAGGGAACTACGGTAATTTCCGGTATCTCTCTTTTCAGGTTAAGGGCTCTTTCGTGGGTCCTGTTGGACACCGAAACATGAGCGATACCCTTCTGGATGAGGTATTTTATCGCAATCCTTGCCATTTCTCCGGCACCGATTACGAAGGCGGTCCTTCCGGAAAGTCCTCCCAGGACGTCTTCTACAAACTTTACCGCTATATAGCTGATGGAAAGGGGATGATCGGATATGCGGGTTTCGAATCTCGCCTTCTTGCCCAGGGCAACCGCATCCGAAAACAGCCTGTTCAATATCTTCCCCGAGGCTCCCGCTTCCAGTGCCTTTTCCCAGGCTTCCCTCACCTGCCCCAGGATCTGGTCTTCCCCCAGCACCATGGACTCCAGCCCGCACGCCACCCGGAAAAGGTGGAGGGCGGCATCCTTTCCGGAAAGCGTGAAAAGATTTTGACTCAATTCATCCTTTTCTGCGCCAGAAAGGCCGATCAAAAAATCTCCTGCCCAGTTCCGGGCCTCTTTTTCGGCGACCAGATAGACTTCGGTCCTGTTGCAGGTGGATAATATCACCGCTTCCCGCACGCCTTCGGTGCCTTTTAACCGGGAAAGGCAGTCGAAAAGGTCCCGCTGCTTTATTGCCACCCTTTCCCTTATCTCCACGGGCACCCTGTGGTCTATTCCCGTGACGACAATTTCTTCAAGACCCATCGTCATTCCCCATCTCCTTCAGAAGGTCTTCCATGTTATTTACGACAACCGGATAAACCAGGGGAGGTCTCTGGATTAAAATGACCGGAATTCCAAGCCTCCGTGCAGCCTCGAGCTTTTCCGGCACGCCTCCTTCCGGGCCGCTTTCCTTACTCACCACCGCATCGATTCCGTAATCCCTGAACATCAGGTAGTTCATCTCCGCGCTGAAGGGTCCCCGGGCGGCTATGATCTCCCCGGGCGAAAAACCGAGTTGTTCGCATTTTTTCAGAACTTCACTGGTGGGAAGAACCCTCACCACCAGCTTTTTCCCCATGCCCTTTAGCCCGGCGAATTTTTCCAGGTTCCTGCTGCCTATAGTGAGAAAGATGGTGTGGAATTCGGCGGCTTTTTGCGCCGCATCTTCGAAGTCCCTCGCCATTATAACGCCTGTGTAATATTCCCTTGCGGATTCTTTTCGCTCATACCTTATGTACTTTACCCCCATCTGCCTTGTGACCTCTATGGCCTTCAGGCTTATATCCTTCGCAAACGGGTGGGTGGCATCGACCACAACCCTGATACCGCGACGGGCGATGAATTCCCTAAGACCCGTATCGCCGAAAGGCCCTATCCTCACCCTCACCCTTTCCCCCAGGAGCTGCCCGCCGTAATCGGTGACAACGCTGGCGAAGACCTCAAAACCCATCGACGACAATTTTTCCGCCAGCAACCGGCCGTCTTTTGTCCCTGCCAGGACGAGTATCATACCCTGTACCCCCGGGGAGTTATGATCCACCGGCCGCTGATGAAGGTACTTTCGCCACCGACTACGACGATGGTGCTCATGTCCACGTTATATTCCGGCAATTTGTCGAGTCTTGTGATCGCCACCGACTGACCTTCTCTCGAAGCCTTTCTCACTATACCCACCGGCGTATCCGGCTTTTTATGGCGCATCAAAATCTCCCAGGCCCTCGAGAGGTTTTCCGGCCTTTCCGAGCTCCCGGGGTTGTATATGGCGATGACAAAATCGGCCTGGGCCGCCAATGAGAGCCTTTTTTCGATAACCTCCCAAGGCACCAGGTGGTCGGAGAGGCTCACAACGGCAAAATCCTGCATCAGCGGCGCCCCCAGAATGGCTGCCGCCGAATTTACGGCGCTGACACCGGGTATGACCTCGATCTCCGTCTGCGCACCGCCTTTCAGAGCTACTTCCAGGAGCAGGCCTGCCATGCCGTACACGCCCGGGTCTCCGCCGCTCACCAGGCTTACCTTCAACCCTTTTCCGGCAAGCTCCAGGGCTTTCCTGCATCTTTCTACCTCATCTCTCATGCCCGATACGATCACCATCTTGCCCTCGATAAGGGGCTTTATGAGATTTATGTAGGTCGTATATCCCACTACGACATCGGAGTCTTTTAAGGCTTTTGCGGCCCTAAAGGTCAGGTCTTCCGAACTGCCGGGGCCGATGCCCACCACCTTTATCCAGCTCATTTCATCCTCCTCCTGAAGATCGCGAGGGTAAATCCCCCTCCCCGGAAGTACCCCAGTTCCTCTCCACCGTTACTCGCAAGAAACGCAGAGGGCCTCGCGACGCTTCCCACGCCGATCCTCTGTTTTACAAATTCAGAGAGCGGAAATCTATTTTCCACTTCCTGCAGCCTCTTTACCGTATAGAACTCCACCGGAACTTTCAAGCTCCGGGAAAGCTCGTTTATACTCTCTTCCTCCCGCTTCAGGTCAACGGTGGCTATACGGCCTATACCGGTTACCGATAGATTCAATTGGTCCAAAGCTTCGGAGAGGAGCCGCAAAAGCTCCGGGTACTTTGCCCCTTTTCTCGCTCCTATGCCGAGCACCAGGCTTCGGGGCCTTAATATTACGTGCGGTATCCCCGGCGGGTTCACCCTTTTGTCGGTTATGAATACGGCGGCAGCGGCGTCTCGGGGGACCCTGTCGCATATTACCGCATTCTGCTCGAAATGACGTCTTTCGATGGCGTCCACCGGATAACCGGATTCCAGGACGTAAGCCACCTTATCACCCCGCAGCAGGCACGAACTTACCCTTTTAAGGCCCTCAAAATTCTCTATATAAAGTCCCAGCTTTGCCGCCGTCACGTCGGGCGTCTCGATGCCGGCTAGATCACTTGCCGTGGTGATCACCGGTACGGCCCCCGTGGCCTTCGCCACCGCCTTTGCCAGGTCGTTGGCACCTCCCAGGTGGCCCGAAACAAGGCTTATCGCAAACCTCGCCCTCTCGTCCAGCACCACCACCGCCGGGTCAAGCCTCTTGCCTTTTAGCGCCCCGGCGATGGACCTTACGGCGATGCCGGTCGCAGTCACAAAAATCAAGCCCCGGTATTTAGGGAAGATGCCGTGTACAAATTCGATAAAATCGCCTTCTATCGGGTAAGTCCCGGGACTTCCCGCTTTTATGAGCTTCTCAGGCAGGTAAATATCGCTCCCCAGGCTTTCCCGGAGGCGCAGGGCGATCCCGGCCCCTCTTTCGGTTACCGCTATGACCGCCGTCTTCAAGGCGTTCCACTCCTGAAGCCGTGGGAAAAGGACGGATCGTACAGCTTCGAAAATTCGAAGGCGTCGCCCAGGGCTTCGCCGACTATGATGACGGCGGTCCTTTTTATACCTTCTTCCTCCACCTTTCCGGCTATATCTTCAAGGGTGCCCCTGACTACTTTCTGGTCCTCCCAGGTGGCCCTGTACACAACGGCAACCGGAGTCTTCGGGCCGTACGATTGTATGAGCTCATCGGCGACATCTTTTATCCTGTCGGCGCTCAGGAACACCGCCATGGTGGCCCGGTGGGCCGCAAGACTTTTTAACCTTTCTCTTTCGGGCACGGGGGTCCTGCCCGGAACCCTGGTTATTATTACCGTCTGGCTCACTCCGGGCACCGTGAGCTCACTTTTAAGTACGGCGGCGGCAGCGGTGAAGGAGCTGACTCCCGGTATTATCTCGAAGGGTATGCCGAGCTTTTTGAGCATCTCCGCCTGCTCCCTGACGGCGCTGTATATGGAGGGGTCGCCGGTGTGAAGTCTGGCAACATCAAGGCCTTCCCCGTGGGCACTTTTCATCACATCTATTATTTCCTCCAGGTTCATGCCCGAGCTGTCGTAAACCCTGGCGTCCCGCCTAGCATACCGCAGGACATCCGGGTTTACCAGGGAACCGGCGTATATGACCACACCGCAGGATGCCAGGATATTTGCGCCCTTTACCGTGATGAGGTCAGGATCGCCGGGGCCGGCTCCGATAAAATATATCATGGCTTCACCTTCTTTCCGATTATGACGGACAAATAATCGATCTTTTGTCCCCTGTATTTTTCAGGCTCCAGGGTGACGACTTCATCGCGGTGCCCGCACCTTACCACCAGGCCGGAGCGAAAACCCTTTTGCTCCAAGAGGTCCAGCACGCCGCCGTAATCCGATGAAACCTTCATAACAACCACGTTGTCAAAGTTCTCCAGGGCCTTCTCCAGAATTTCCCGGTCCCCCGCGGGCACCACCGCAAATGGCTTTCTCCCTTCGGCTACGGGCATTAAAAGTTTTGCTGCGGCCGCCGAAAAGGATGTAACTCCGGGAATTACCTCTATTTCAAAATCCGTCAACCTTTCGGTCATGTATATAAAAGTGCTGTAGGTCATGGGGTCCCCCAGGGTGATGAAGGCCGTATCGTTGCCTTCTAATAGCATGCGCCTTATTAGATCCGCGTTTTTATCCAGCGCTTCCTGCCTCGCCCTGCCGCAGGCGCCCATTTCAAAGGGCATCTTCAACAGCTTCCCTTTTATGTACGGCTTTGCGATTTCGAAGGCGATACTATCCCCCCCGGCGCTCGGGGCTATTACTATATCAACTTTTTCCAGTACCCGGACCGCCCTGAGGGTAAGGAGTTCCGGGTCACCCGGCCCCACGCCTACTCCGTAAAATTTACCGGCTGATTTCGTTTTCATTATGCGCACTCCCCGTTTTCAAAGTCCCGCCCCATCGGCCTTGCGGTTATGATGAAGACCGGATTTCGGGCTATCATCATGTGCTTTTGGCCCGCCTTCCTGGAAGAGGCAATGTTTACCAGCAGCAAATCCCATTCAAAACCTTCCCCTTCCAGCAGCCCGGTGGCTGCATATACGGTTTCCACCGTAACGGCATTGATCACCATCACTCCGTCTTTTTTCAGCCTCGAGGACGCAGCTTTCAGCACGTCCGCCGTCCTCTCGCCCGTTCCTCCTATAAAAATCCTGTCCGGGTCCGGGAGGTTTTCTAGAGCTTCCGGTGCCTCTCCCGGAACGGGCACCAGGTTGGTTGCTCCGAATTTTCTGGCGTTTTCGACTATGAGGCCCAGGGCGGCCTTATCCTTCTCGACGGCAAAAACCCGACCTTCGCTGCAGAAAAGCGCCGCCTCCACGGACACGGAACCCGTCCCCGCGCCGATATCCCAGACCACAGAGTTTTTTTTCAACCTCATCTTGGCCAGGGAGATGACCCTCGTCTCTTCCTTGGTCATGGGCACATCCCCCCTCAAAAAGAGATCATCGGGTATTCCGATTCCGTATTCCCACAAATCCTTATCACCACCACGTTAATGTCGAATTCCCCGGTACTCCCGGCCAGTTCTTTTACGCCGTATTTTTCGATGGCCTCGTTTTCGTAGGACAGGTTTTGGCCGACGTAAATCTCCCGGTCCAGGATGCCGTTCTCCAAAAGCAACCGCGCTATCTTTACGGGGTTGTTCACGGGATCTGTGAGGACCACCACCGTGGAGTGATTTCTTACCGCTGAAACGATATCCCCTCCCCGCCCGTGCAGGCTGACCACAGCCGTATCTTTGGCCGGCAGCCTGAGCCTTGCCATCATGTACTGTACCGAACTTATTCCCGGGATCACATCCACCTCTTCCTCGCTCACGTGTTTCAATACCAGGTCCAGGATTCCGTATATCCCGGGGTCCCCCGTCGCAATCACAGCTACCCTGCCGGGGCTTTTGAGAACTTTCCCGAGGTCCAAACCGGCTTCCAGCGGTATTTTCTTGCACGCAAGGTCTTTAAAAAGGTTCAGGTGCCTTTTCGCCCCCACGAGCACTTCGGCCTCTTTTATCCTTTTCAGCGCCGCCGGTGTGATATATTCCGGTGCACCGGGGCCTATGCCCACTACACTTACCATTTTTCGACCCCCACCGCAGCCAGCAAACCCCTTTTATTGGAAATCAGCTCTACGGACACCTCGATCTTGCCCCCGGTATACCAGAGGCATTTATCCCGCACCCTCCCGGCCACAAAAGCGGCGAATTCACTCAAATTTATTCCGCTTTTCTCGATCAGCTCCATCGCCTCCTCGGTGGTGTTCGAGGCCAGTACCTTTCTTACCGTATCCGGACCCGCACCGAAATAAGCCGCGTAGGCCGCCATTATCTCGGCCCGGGCGTCGGCCACGCGGCCGGCGGTGTTGAAGATCCCCGCGGCCACCTTTATGAGTTTGCCGATATCCCCCACCAGGTGTACCTCTTCGAATTTCATTTCTACGGCCTTTTCCAGGGTAAAACCCAGGTAATTGCCGCAGGAGACTATAAGACTTTCATCGATCCCACTTTTTATTGCATAACTTTTGCCGTAGTTGCCCGGCGTGAGCACCAAATTCTTAATCCCCTGGGCGGAAAGCACCGAAAGCTCAAGAGCAAGAGTCTCCTTTAGGCTTTCCAAAGACATGGGCTCCACGATTCCAGTGGTTCCCAGTATCGAAAGGCCGCCGACTATGCCGAGCCTCGGGTTGAAAGTCTTTTCGGCCACTTTTTCTCCCCCGGGGATGCTCAGTACCAGCCTCACACCGCAACCTTCCGGCAGCACCTTGGCAACTTCCCTCTTTATCATCGCCATGGGCACCGGGTTTATGGCAGGCTCTCCGGGTTTCACCGGAAGTCCCGGTTTGGTGACCGTGCCGATGCCCTCTCCCGCTTCTACCAGGATGCCCTCGCCATCGATTTTCCGGACCTTGGCGCAAACCAGGAGGCCGTGGGTCACGTCGGGATCGTCGCCGCCGTCCTTTCTCACGCAGCAAACGGCCCAGTCGGGGCCCTTTTGGGCGCTCTCTATTTTGATGGTGAGCAGCTCCCCGCCGGGAGTTTCTATTTGGACTGTTCCAGGGATATCACCGTTGAAGAGCATGGCGACGGCAGCCTTGGAAGCTGCGGCTGCGCAGGAACCGGTGGTGTATCCGCAGCGCAGCTTCTTTCCGTTCTTCAATACGTATCTATCCACCGCAGGGACCTTCTTTCACCAGCGCATAAAGCAGCGCATTGACGATGGAAACCGCAACGGTGGTGCCGCCCTTCCGGCCGCGGGTGATTATACTGGGCACCCGGAGCCGGAAAAGGGTTTCCTTTGATTCGGCAGCTCCCACGAAGCCCACCGGCACTCCCACCACCAGAGAAGGCCTTACTTTCCCTTCCTGTATGAGTTCTGCCAGCTTGAATAGGGCAGTGGGTGCGTTTCCTATCGCGAATATCAGGTTTTTCGGATCTTTCGAGGCCAACTCCATAGCAGCCATCGACCTGGTTATACCCCTCTCCCGGGCAATGGCTACGGCCTCCGGGTCGTCGACGTAACACAGGATGCGGCACCCCAGGGCTTCGAGCGCCCTCCTGTTAATTCCCGCCTGGGCCATCCTGGTGTCTGTCACGATGCCGCATCCCGCCTTCAGCGCGGCCAAGCCCTTTTCAACGGCATCGGGCGAAAATTCCAGTATTTCCTCGTAATCGAAATCCGCCGTAGCATGGATCACCCTCTGTACAACCGCCAGCTCCCCATCGCTGAACCGGCGGGCATCGATCCTGCTGCGGATAATTTCAAAGCTCTTTTTTTCTATAGCCTCCGGGTCCTTGATGTAGTTTACATACTCCATACACACCATCTCCGATTCAGCTGATTTCTACGACTTCCCCCGCCGCCCTTTCGGCCAGGATTTCGCATATCCTCTCATCATAGCCGATGGGCTCAGCCAGAAAAATCTTTACCCCGGGGTGGGCGTCTTTGGAGACCTTAAGTTCGCCGGGTATGTCCCGGGTCACGTGGACACCCCTGAATAGAAATGCGGGCACGGCCACTATCTCCTTTGCCCCGCGCTCAACGAGCCGGGCCACCGCCTCGCCGATGCCGGGCTGCTGGAACTGGACGTAAGCCACCTCAGCCAGGTCGTATCTTCCCATCCCCTTTAACTTTGAGGCGAGCCTTTCCATGACTCCAGCTGAATCGTCAACCCTGCTCCCGTGAGCGATTATGAGCAAAGCTTTCAACGGTCAGCACTCCCTTCGTTTATTAAGGCGGATGCGCAAAAGCTGCGGCACCGGTTCAGGAAATTCCTCACCAGTTCCGGGTAGGCGTAAAAATCGATGTGCAGGTAGGTTGCCAGGCAGTTGTTCCGGACGAAGCCGCACCTCCACCGTCCCCGGCCACCGGGCTTTTCCACCAGGTAACTGGTATCTTCAACGACCCCTACGACTTCCGAATGGTGAAACTCATGCCCGCACAGCACGGTACCGCGTTCGGCCAGCACGTTGTCCTTCAGGACGGTGGCCCGGGCATAACCGAAGCGCCTAAGTCTCCCGGTCATGATAGCCTCCATATCGAAGGCCTCCACCATCGGGAAGGAACGGCCCTCCTTATCCACAATCGCCCGGGAAAGGTACATCAATCCGCCGCACTCGGCATATACGGGCATTCCGGCAAGAACGGCCTTTTTGACGGCTTCCAGCATGGGGCGGTTGCGGCTGAGTTCCCCCGCGAAGATTTCCGGGAATCCACCGCCGATATAAATTCCTGAAGCGCCTTCCGGCAGGGCCGAATCTTTTAGGGGGCTGAAGGGTACCAGCTCCGCCCCGAAATTCTCGAACAGTTCCAGGCCCCCCCTGTAGTAAAAGTTGAACGCTTCGTCCAGGGCCAGGGCTATCCTCACTTTCTCACCTGCCAGGACGGGTTCTTCTTGAGGAAGCGTAAATGCCACTCTCCCTGCATCGGCGGAAATATTCCATATTTTTTCCAGGTCTACACATCTTTCAATATGGTAAAAGAGCCTTTCGAATTTCCCCTTTAGTCCCTCCATTTCCCAGACAGGGACGAGCCCCAGGTGCCGTTCCGGTAGGGCTATCTCCGGATCTTCCGGCAGAAACCCAACCGCCGGGATCCCCGTATCCCTCTCTATACATTCCTTCAAAAGGGCGTAATGCCTCTCTCCTCCGACCCTGTTCAGTATCACCCCGGCTATTCTAACGCCCGGATCGAAATCCCTGAACCCCTTTACCATGGCCGATACGCTGCGGGCCATGCCCGACGCGTCGACGACCAGGATTACAGGAAGGGAAAGCAGCCCTGCCAC
Organism: Thermosediminibacter oceani DSM 16646; assembly: GCF_000144645.1. NCBI lineage: Bacteria > Bacillati > Bacillota > Clostridia > Thermosediminibacterales > Thermosediminibacteraceae > Thermosediminibacter > Thermosediminibacter oceani. The sequence continues at coordinate 305,004 of NC_014377.1, read as the reverse complement.
ATGGGCGCTGCTGCCGAAGCCGGTGGAGTCCATGCCGTCGAAAAAACCCATAACCCCTTCCGCTATCGCCAGTTCACCGCACTCCGCCTTTTCCGCATAAAGGGCTTTAAGCCTTTCCTCCCCCAGCAGGAAGGCGTCCAGGTTGTAAGAGTGATTACCGCAGGCGAAACGGTGGTAGGCGGTGTCTATGTAATCCGGCCCCACCTTGAAGGGTATAACCTTGTGCCTCTTGGCCATGGCACCCATGAGACCCAGGCTCACGGTGGTCTTGCCCGAGCCGCTGTGGGTACCCGCTATCATTATCCCTCTCGCCAAAATTATCTCCCCTCTCTCAAGCACTCCAGAAGGTCCCGAGCATTTTTGGGAAAGCGGCCGTCCAAAAGCCCCATTTGCCGGAGAGCGTCGCTAACCTCCACCAGCAGGGGCTTTTTCAGGTCGGCTCTTTTTAGCAGTTCATCGTCCATGAACACTTCCTCGGGACTTCCCCCTCCAATCACCCTGCCGTCCTTCATAACGAAAATTTGATCGGCCCAGGAGTAGGCCAGGTCCACATCATGGGTGGACAGGATCACCTGCCTGCCCTCCGCGTGGAGCCCGTCCAGCATTTCCACCAATTCCCCGGCGTGCCGCGGGTCCAGGTAAGCAGTGGGCTCGTCGAACACCACCACCTCCGGGTCCATGGCCAGCACGTCGGCTATGGATACCCGCTTTTTCTGGCCGTAGCTCAGGAGGTGCACCGGCCTGTCCATCAGCTCCCTTATTCCCATGGCCGAAAGGGCGGATTCCACCCTTTCCCTCACATCTTTGGACGGCAGGTTCAGGTTCATGGGCCCGAAGGAGACTTCCTGGAAGACTGTACCGGCGAACAGCTGGGCGTCCGGGTCCTGGAAGACAATCCCTACCTTTCTCCTGATTTCCCTGAGAAAGGAGCGGTTGTAGACCAGTTCCTGCCCGTCGTACAGGATCCTGCCCTTTTTGGGTCTTAAAATCCCGTTGAAGTGCAAAAACAGAGTGGATTTTCCGGCACCGTTGGGACCGAGGAAAGCTACTTTCTTGCCCCTTTCCACGGCCAGCGAAACGCCGTTTAAGGCCCGTATCCCCCCTGGGTATTCGAAATAGACCTCCTGAACTTCAAGTAAATAATTGCTCATCTTATTCAATCCTCTTTCCCAATACCAGCAGAACCAGCAGCAATGTTAAAGTCAGGATCACCGCGATATTGCGTGAGCTGATGCGGTATTCCCGGTGATCCAGCACCCTCAATTTGCCGTCGTAACCCCGGGCTTCCAGCGAAATGCGGAGTTCATCGGCGGTTTTCAGGGATTTTATAAGAAGACTCGACGCCAGCATGGCCATAGACTTCAACCCCCGGCCGCAGTATGCATACCCCAGCCGGGAGTTCTGGGATACGTGGATCCGCGAAGCTGCATCGAGAAGCACAAATAGGTACCTGTACGTTAGAAGCGAAAGCTCGATAAAAAGGTCGGGCACCCGGAGCCTATGCATCAGCATCAAGATATCCGGAACCGGGGTGGTCATCGCTATGAAATAAAAGCAGGAAACAAGGGCCATGGACCGGGAGAAAAGGACCATACCTTCATCAAAACTCCCCGATGAGATCACCACCACCAGAACACCCGGCAGTAGAAAGACAGGGGGTATAAGCAAAGACCTCAGATAAAACCGGATAGGAATACCCGCTCCCGGTACAAGAATGCCCGTCATCACCGCAAATACCGCAAGGTGCACTATCGGGCCAGATATAAAGCCCAGGAACATCATCAAAAGCCCGAAGGCCAGCTTTTCTCCCGGATGGACGCTTCTGAAATTATTGTTGTAGGCGAAATTATCCAACAGCATCTTATCCCGCCTTCAGCCTGATGAAAAAGTAAGCCGCCAGCCCCACCCCGGTTACGGCCTGCAGGCCAAAGAGAAGCTTTTCCGTCCTGTCATCCCCGGGCTCCCAAACGCTCTCAAACCAGGGCCGGTAATCCGGGTTCATCCGCAGGGCAAGATCCGCCGCCCGATCGTCGGTGCCTTCAAGGCCCGAATCTAAAAAGTTGGCAACGACAAAGAGAATAAGGAAAATCAAAGCTATAGGTAGGGCTGTTGATAAGAGGGATTTCTTCATTTTTTTATCCTTCATCATTCGAAGCCCCCTTGACCAGCCTTCCCACGACCACTCCTGCATGTATTTCGAGTAAATTTAAAACTATAACGGTAAGGATTCCCTCGCCTATCGCCAAGGGCAGCTGGGTAACTGCGAAAATTCCCGAGAACCCGGCGAAAGAGGCGGCAACACCTCCGCGGCTAGCCGGAAAAGCAAGGGCCAGCTGAAGCGATGTTATTATGTAAGTCATAAGATCCCCCGAAGCAGCCCCCAGAAATACCGATGCACTTTTCGAAAGGCCTACCCTCCCGGCGACTTTATACAGCCCGTAGGCTGCGAAGGAACCTGCCACGGCCATCGAAAAGGCATTGGCGCCCAGGGTGGTAATTCCTCCGTGAGCCAGAAGCAGGGCCTGAAAGAGAAGAACTATACCGCCGATCACCGCCATCGGCAGCGGGCCTAACAGGATTGCCCCCAGCCCGATCCCCGTCGGATGGGATGAACTTCCGGCCACCGACGGCAATTTGAGAGCCGACAGCGCGAAAACGAAGGCGCCGGCAAAGCCCAGCAGTATTTTTTTCGACGGTTCTTCCGCAATATTTTTTTTGATGTAAATAAGCCCCGCCATGAGGAATGGGATATAGATTGAGTACCATAAAAGACACCACTTAAAGGGAAGGAAACCCTCCATCACGTGCATTGCCAGGGCATATCGCGGCAGGAGACTGAGCAAAGCAGCGATAAATGTGATCTTTCGCAATGGATTCACTCCTTTCGTTATTTTCGAACATTTCATATAAACAAAAACCCTCTTAACTACGGAGAGTTAAGAGGGTTTTTACCCGTCTTATACACCCCCCTATCACTCGTAGGTGAGTGTACGAGCAGTACAGGCAGGTCTCCTGGCTCTGGTTCATCGCCGCCTTATGCCTTCCCAGTTTCCCAGTGGCGTAATATAAGGCGGCTTCCCATTACAGTGGCGGGACCGCGCCGGACTTTCACCGGACTTCCCTTTTAAGCCAGTCCACAGGACTGGCACCTGTACGCTTAATATTCGGTTTTGTCAAATTGCATTAACATTATAACATTTCCGAAGGGGGTTGTCAATTCTGACACTCAATTTTTTGTAGATGAGCCACAGTTTCGTTCACACTACTTTATTAAAGTGAAAAAGACATTGCAAAGGGTGGGTATCCCTGGGGTATTATGGATATGGAACAACAGAAACCCACTAAGGAGGGATCCCACCCAATGACATTATACCAAAAACTTAAAGCTTCGGGTAATCCCCAGGCTGTTGCTCAAATCACTATCTCTTTACTTGAGTCTCATTCCGTTAAAGAAACCGCTAAAATCTTGGGTGTTACTCCAAGATGGGTGTATAAATTAAGAGAGCGTTTCAGGCTTTCTAATGGGGATATATCGGCCTGTATCAAAAAACGAGGACCTAAATTCCGCATGCCTAACAGAACTCCGGAGCACATCGAAAATTTGGTCGTTACTCTGGCAAAAGAAACTAATCTGGGCTCTAAAAGGCTGGCATTGTTCATTAAAAATACCTTCAATATTCAACTTTCCCCTTTTACTATTCGAAATATTAGAAGACGTTACGGTATACACTGCCGTAAACACAAGACGCTTACCGGCTCCCGCCGATTTGCTACAGATTTCTCCGCCTTCGAACCTTTGCAGCTCTGGCAGATCGATGCAAAACATATCGCCGATCAATCGGCTTTGCCTCCCGAAGCTTATGCATCTATTTTCAAAAATAAGCTGCCTCCTTTTCAGTTCACTGCTATTGATATTAAAACAAGGTTGCGCTTTATTGCGTATGCCGATTCTCTCGATTTTAAAAATGGGTTGACTTTCATGCTGCTTGTGGCAGCCTGGCTTAGAGCCTTCGGTGTAAAACATCAACTCTTCTTTCAAACAGACAATGGAGCAGAGTTCGGAGGCAGTGCCGGCTCTCGTAAAAGAAAACTCATTCAAAAACTTATTTTCGATCATTGGAACGTATCTTTGCTTAATATCCCGGAAAGGAATAAGGAAACAAATTGCTTCGTTGAACGCTCTCACCGCACTGATGATGAGGAGTTTTACGCTTTAAACTTGAAAAAAGTAACTTCAAGGACTTCATTCCTAAAGATGGCTCAAAATTGGATACTATATTTCAACTACAGGCGGCCGCATTTTGGCAAAAACATGAATGGAATGACTCCTGTTGAGGCGTTGAAGTTTTATCGCTGCTTTTATCATCCTGCAATTGGTTCTATGCCTGTAGTTGTTTTGGATCAGCTTTCTAATTACACTTCTTTGCTTTTTGACATCTCTTCTTTGCCCTGGGATAACCTGCCCAGAAATAAAAAGCTATTGAACGAGACTATGGCACATTACAGACACTCAATTTTTTCTACCAGTCTATAAAAAGGTCAAAGTTGATATATATATTCTCTGTTGGTATAATTTCTTTAAGAAAATTAAAAAATGGTGATTTGCATGGATAATATTGAAAAATGCGTTTCCGAGCTGAAGACTTTCTCTATGCTTCACCAACAATATCTTATATGCGTGCTCGAGGGCATAATTGAATACTATAAGGATTCACTCTTGGGCCTTACAATCTTCGGCTCCTACGCCAGGGGAGAAAACCGGAAAAATTCCGACCTGGACCTGTTGATTATTTTAAAAAAAGCTCCAGGATTTAGTGAGAGAATCAAAGAATTTGTAAATAATATAGAACTTGCGCACGAATCTTTAGGCCAACAATTGTATGAAGAAGAGGATATCCTGTGCGAGCTTTCCCCCTATATTCTCTCAAAAGAAGAAGCACTAAAGTTTCAACCCGTTTATTTTGACTTAACCGAGCATAACAAAATCTTATTTGATCCGGAAGGAATCATATCTCGAATATACGGCGCCGAAGATTTTATACCTACCGAAGAATACGAATCTGAAGATGCCGAAACAGCCATTAAAGATGCGGAGTTTGTTCTAAAAACCGTTGAGGAAGCATTTAAAAAAGGTATATAGGTTTTCGATAAACTTGAAAACTTGAAATTGTGAGGAGAAGAAAATGTTCATTGAAGTTTACCCCACAGCGCAGAGCGTGAAGGATCTGAATGGAAAAACCGCAATAGTTATAGATGTGCTGAGGGCCACCAGCGTCATAACCACCGCCCTTCATAACGGAGCAGAAAGGGTCATCCCGGTGCCTTCGGTGGAAGACGCTTTTCGCCTGGCGAGGGATCTTAAGGGCAATTCGCTCCTTGGAGGGGAAAGAAGGGCTTTAAAGATTCCGGGTTTTGACCTGGGGAATTCGCCGCTCGAATACAAAAAAGAACTGGTGGAGGGGAAAACGGTGATCCTCACCACCAGTAACGGTACAAAAGCCATAAAGGCTTCCGAAAGTGCCGAGCACATCCTTATAGGATGTTTTTTGAATGCCTCAGCAGCGGCAGGAAAAGCCCTTCAGACATTATCCAGCGAAACCACCGGTGTGGCGGTGTTGTGCGCCGGCACCCTAGGAGAATTCTCCCTGGACGATGCCGCCTGCGCCGGTCTTATCGTGGATATCCTGGTCAGGAATATAAAAAGGATCAACGAAATCCCGGAGCTTTCGGACCTGGCCTTCGCCTGCCGGGACCTTTATCTGGAACACCGGCACGACCTGAAAACTTTCATATCCCATGCCGCACATTATAAAAGGCTTCTGGACCTGGGCCTTGAAAAGGATATAGACTACTGCCTGCAGCAGGACGTGCTGGACTGCGTGCCGGTGTATGAGAAAAAAAATATGGCGGTCAAGATTTATTAAAAACCATTGCTATGATTTCAACCACTTTAAAAACGTTTTAAAATATACCTAACACACCACCGATTACTCCAAGAACAATAAGTAAGCCCATCATCTTTATAGGAGAAACACCTTTTTTAATCAGGTGTAAAACAAGGAGAGTTAACAGCATCGGAATCAATCCGGGCATTATTTTATCCAATAAATCTTTTTGCAACGAGAATTTTACCTGATTGATGTTTATTACAATAGGTGTGCTAAGGGTAACGAAGCGCCCTACAAGTCCGCCCATGACTAGGGTTCCTAAAATTGAAGCCCCTTCAATAACTTTATTTATCAATCCACCTTCTAAAATAGTTTCTACAGCTTTTTTACCATAACTATAACCGTTCATCCACATGGTATAGGAAATTCCAATCATAATTGCATATTGAGCTAATACAAAGATGATTGGACTCGCTATATTGCCGCTCATGGTCAGTCCTATACAAATGGCAAGCATAATCGGAGTAATTATGCCCTGGGTGATGGTGTCGCCAATACCGGCAAGAGGGCCCATTAGTCCAGTTTTAATAGCGTTAATGCCTTCGTCACTAATGGGCTCTCCGTTAGCTTTTTCTTCTTCCATCGCTATGGTAATGCCGTGAATTACAGAACCGCAGATGGGTTCAGTATTAAAGAAGACCAGATGTCTTTTTATTGCGGCTATTATATCCTCCTTTGTTGTATAAAGCTTTTTTATAATTGGAATCATTGTTTTTTGCAAGAGGAAATTCCCCATTTTTGCAAAGGTTTTTCCCCAGGCACCGGTGGGGAATTTTTATGTTAACTTAATTGCCTCATGAGTGATTGCCTCATCCGGTAGCTTTGACCATCAAAGATCAATAGGTAACTGTGGTGTATTAGCCGGTCAATCATTGCTGCTGTCATCTGCTCATCGTAGAAAATGCTCGCCCAGCGGCTGAATTCCAGGTTAGTGGTAATTACTACACTGCGACGTTCATAGCAGTCCGAAATCACCTGAAAAAGTAGCTGCGCTCCTTCGCGGTCCAAAGGAACATAGCCCCATTCGTCGCAGATCAGAAGATCTGGTTTGGAAAGCTGTTTCAGTAACCCGGAAAGTTCACCTCCCTTCCGGGCTTCTACCAGCCGGTTTACCAGTGCTGCAGTGCGGAAAAATTTTACGTTGAATCCCTTTTTACAGGCCTCCACACCGATGGCTGTGGCAAGATGGGTTTTGCCGGTTCCCACGTTGCCGTAAAGGATCAGGTTTTTCTTTTCTTCGAGAAATTTGCAATCTTTTAGGTCCTGCGGTGTAAGCCCCTGCGGGAGTTTGATTCCATCGAATATGTAGTCGGCAAAGGTCTTTATCGTGTAAAAGCCCGCATTTTTCAAAAGCCTGTCCTTTCGGCTTGCGTCTCTGTGCTCCAGTTCTAATCTTAGCAGCTTCAGCAGGTATTCTTCATGGCTTTGAGCTTCGATCTTGTCGCAGTTTTCCACTAGATTGCGGCTGAGTTTTAACGCTTTACAGCAGGCGGCGATTTCGTCCTTCAGCATACATTGGCACCGCCTTTCAGAAAGGCTTTGTCATAGTCTTCAGCATTGAAGCGGAATGCAGTGAGTTCAGGAACCCCTTCCGGAATCTTTACCGGCTCCAACGGCGGGGTTATACTCGTCATCCTGTTATGGATGGCTACGAGGCTGTCTAAATCCTGCACTCCGTAAAGGAGAGCCTCGGCTACAGCGTTCACGGCCTGTTCAAAACTGCTTTTGGCACAAAGCGAAGCAATAGCCTTGAGCGCTTTACCGCGTTCGCTTTTGCTGCAGCCGTCGAGGTATTCCCGGAGTGGGTCCGGCAGCATGCTGTATATTCCCGAATACTTAAGGGCTCCAGGACAGCGGGGAAGCTGAGTGAGGTAGGGTAGCCAATCCATGCTTTCTTGCTTGTTGTCCCCGTAAAGCCGCTGGTGGCGCACGATTTCCCGGTGGCTTTCATCCAGCGGTATGATCTCATGGGCTGTTATCTTTACCAGCACCCGGCTGTTGGCGTATTTTGGAGCGGTAGAGTAGAGGTGCTTTCCACCGTTCAAGCTGAATTTGGCGTAGGCGTTGGTTTTGACTGTTATGTAATCGGCTACCTCGTAAGCAACGGTAGGCAGATCAAGCAGAGCCTTACGGTCTTCATTAAAAAGTTCGGCTATGGATGCCTCCTTTCGGTAGTGTTCGCGGTGCATGTCCTGGTCGCACAATCGTAAAAGTTCGCGGTTAAAATCCTCCAGCTTTTCAAACCTAGGGACCGGGACAAGGAAGTTGCGACGGTGGTATCCGACCTTGTTTTCTACATTTCCCTTTTCGTGGCCGGAAGCAGGATTGCAGAATACCGCCTCAAAACCATAGTGCTGCTTGAACCTCAGGAAGGCGTCGGTTAGTTTGCGCTCACCATTTTTCAAGAATTTCACGATAGTGCTGGCGTTATCAAACCATAGCTTACGGGGTACTCCCCCCAAGTGTTCAAATATGTCCTTAAGTCCCTGAAACAGGCATTCCTGGTTTTCTCCCTTGAAAAGCTGGGTATATCCTACGTTACTGTAGGGAAACGACAGGTTCAGATAAAATCCGTGATGCAGCGTCCCGTTTTCGTAAAAGTCTGCCTCACCGAAATCCACCTGCGCTTCACCCGGGATATGTTCCAGCGGCAGACGACATGAGTTGTCCTGGTACAATTCTTTTTTTCTCATGGCTACGTAGCCTGCTACGGTGCGGTAAGAACAGTTAAACTTATCTTGGTATTTTTCACAGAGCCTGTCATAAATCCTTTTGGCGGTATGCCTCTGCTTTTTGCGAGCTTTTTTATCTTCTTCAAGCCACTGATCTATATCCGCCTTGAAAGGGTCGAGTTTTGGGAAGGTATGTTTAACTTCTTCAACTTTAACCCTGGTGTTCCAGTCTTCTTGATAAATATACTTGCGTATAGTTTTTCGGTCTTTTTGGAATTCCCGGGCTATCTCGCTGATATTTTGCCCTTTCATAAAGAACGCTTTTCTGATATTATCAATATGGGTCATTGTGAGCATCCTCCAATCCTCCCTTGCAGTTAAGATTTCCCTAACTACAAGGGTAAAGGTTTTTAGGGGTGCCTGCAATGACCTTTGCAAATTTGGGGATTTTTGAGTTGCAAAAGTGGGGATTTTATTTTGCAACTCTGTCCATTTTAATTATGCAATAAACAGGAATCATGGCATGAGCAAAAGCAGTGGCTTGTAAACGCTCATAGTTGTAATTTGACTGAGCAAAGAAAAACCATAGCAAGTAAGATTTTAAAATGTCACCTTTGCTTAACCTCTTTTTACCTTCTGGCATATTTAAAACCCTCCTTTTTCGCAATTTTCATGCACTTATTGATTTATTTGAATACTTCAACTGAATAATGGTTATAGCAGCAATAAATCCTATTATTGCAATAAGAATTATATCCACTTTGAAATAGAAGAAAGCAGTACGCCCAGAACAAAAAACGGCATTGTAAAAGAGTTTCCTATGAGTCTTAAATTCATAGCTATTCCAAGGGCGGGTAACATAGCGCCGATTACTTCAAATACGTGAAGCACTTTTGGCCCCATAACGTCAAGGAGTCCTGACACGGCGTTAGGGCCATAGTATACGACCAATGTAGCTGGTACAAAACTCAATATGAATAACAGGATTTGAGGTGGAATAACATTAATTAAAGCAACAGCCCTCATATTGCCTTTTTCGGCCTCTCTATCAGCCCAGTGCACAAATAAAGAGTCTATGGTCATTTTGGTGATCCAAAGAATCGTTGCAATGGTTCCTAGAGGAACGGCAACTGCCATAACCGCTTTAGTATCCAAATTGGATGCCAGAGCCAGAGCAGTCCCTACATATCCCGCAAAAGCAGGATCGCCCATCTGTGCTCCTCCGGCAGAAATGAATCCAAGGTATATTACGTTAATGCTGGCCCCAATTATAGCACCTTCAAGTGGTTTGCCCAGAATTATTCCCGTGACAAATCCGGCTAAAAGCGGTCTGTTCCAGGTAAAAAAGCCCACATAGGAAAACCATGGACTCCAGGAAATGTAATAAAATAACCCTATTAAAGCAGCTTGTAGGAATGAAATCTTCATTCTTTCTCCTCCTTGTACAATATAGTTAGCTTTAATAATGTAATTAAGGGTCATTCAAAGTTTTTTGACAACCACACAGGAATTCTGATAAAACTTAGCTAATATTTCTCGTAGCGGCAGGGGACTTCGATCTTCCTCCTTGGGAAGCTCTTTCGCTGTCCCGAAATTAAGAGTGAAGCCCCTCCTCTATGAGATGTCTCGAATGAGCACGTTGCGGATGTAGCTTGCTGCATGCCTCGAGTTACGCGCAAGGTTGAGACTTATAGAGGATTGCGGGAACCCTGCCTAATTCAGTGAAAGCGAGGATGTAAATCATGTTCTATGGCGGTATTGATGTGGCTAAACACAGTCACGAAGTATGCCTCGTAAACGACTCCGGTGATATAGTCTTAAAGATGCATCTAGACAATAACCATAAAGGGATGAATAAGCTTTTGCAGGCATTGGAAAGACTCGGTTTAAAGCCTGATGACGTAAAGTTCTGCTTAGAGGCCACCGGCCATTACTGGCTCCCTATCTACTGCTACCTCACTAACCAGGGATTTGAACTTCATGTCATCAATCCCATTCAGTCGGATGCTTTGCGGAATCTCTATGTGCGTAAAACTAAAACCGACCAAAAGGATGCTCTGCTCCTTGCTGACTTGCTGCGATTGGGAAGAGCCCCCGAGACCAGACTCCCTTCCGAAACAACCCTCAAATTGCAGTCGCTCTCCCGACTCCGCTTTGAGTTCGTACGCCAGGTCGGTGGCCTTAAGAACAGGGTGCTTGGTATTTTGGATAGGATTTTCCCTGAATACCCAGACTGCTTCTCCGATGTGTTTATCCGGACTTCAAGGGAGCTGCTTAAATCTTACCCGGAGCCGGAAGAATTAGCCGAAGTGGACCTTTCAGAGTTATCTGCTTTCCTGAAAGAACATTCCCGCGGTCGGTTCGGTGAAGAAAGAGCTAAAAAGATTCAATCTCTGGCTAAGGGGACCTTCGGTATCACCATGGCTTTAGACGCTTTCACATTACAGCTTCGTTTGTTGGTTGAGCAAATTGAATTTATTGAAGAACAGATAAAGGTTATTGAAGATGCAATTAACGAGGTTATGGAGGAGCTTCGTCCTAGTAAGGATACCCCTTATCGCCACGTAATTGAAACTATTCCAGGTATTGGCCCTGTCCTGGCTGCCGCAATTATCGGTGAGATAGGTGATATTTCTCGTTTCCCTAACCCCCGGGCTCTCGTAGCTTATGCCGGTTTAGATGCTACAGTCAGGGCTTCAGGATTGTTTGAGGGTACTCGTAACCGTATGTCTAAACGCGGTTCCCCTGTTTTAAGAAACAGCTTGTGGTTAGCCGCTGTTTCAGCCCGCCGTTTTAACCCGGAGTTGAGGGCTTATTATGAGCAAAAACGCAGCCAGGGAAAGCACTCGAATGTTGCTACAGGAGCCGTTGCAAGAAAACTTGTTCACCTGATCTACTCTCTCTGGAAGGATAACCGGCCGTATGACCCGGATTATCAATGGTCTCCTCCCGGCAAAAATGCGTGAACAGAATTTCTATGTGATTGTCAAGAAATTTTTGCTCTAGCCTATTGACTTTTCATAGCACGTCTTATCCTCACTCTTAATTATAAAAACTTTTCTATGCTAATACTTTTATCATCCGGAACTATTCTGATATTCACCTGAACTCCTAAGTTGATTATCTCTCTAAAAATATTTCTTTCTTCCTGCGATACCGAGATATTTTTGTACATTTGTTTACGCCCAGGACCGGCTCCCATGCCACCCACATTTACTTCTTTCAAATCTATCCCTTTTTTGATTAGTTCATAGATGGTTTTCGGAGTCTTTACAAGAATTATTATTCTATCCTGCTCTGTTTCACTTGACATTAGCTTGTCTACAGCTTGTTGAATGTTATAAACTTCGACTTTGATTGCTGGTGGCGCAGCCATAAGCATAACTTTAGTCATGAACGGATCTTGAGCAACTCCATCATCGACTATAATAATCCTGTTTGCTTTGGTAGCTCTTACCCATCCTGTAATTACTTGCCCGTGAATCAATCGATCATCAATCCTTGCAAGAACAATGTCTGACATATTATCATCTCCCCTTGGTTAATTCGTTTTGACATCCATTTCAATGGAGTTAAGCTGTTCTGTAATATCTTTAATCCCTTTTTTTCCGACATCAAGACAACATTTTTTTAGCTCCTCGATTTGACAAAACTGTCTGGATGAAAAGGCTTCGAGAATCATGGGCAAATTTACACCAGTAATACATTGGAGTTTGTGTTTTGCCGTAAGTTTTTTAAAGTTTAAGGTGATGGCATTAAAGGGACTTCCACCGTATAAATCGATGAATGCAAGTACCCCGTCTCCATCGTCCAACGATTTTATTTTCTCTAAAATACGCTCACCAAATTGGTCAATATTGTCACCATGAAACAAACCTAATGTTTCATAATGACTCTGTGAACCCAAAATAAGTTCAGCACTTTTTATTAATTGCTTTCCAAAATCTCCGTGAGTTACTACCAGTATGCCGATCATAGTTTTACCTCTCTATCTATATAATTAAATCTTAGACATAAACTACGCTTTAAAACTATCACTCTTCGGGAATTACCATAATTTTGCCAAAGAATATCTCTCTTTTATAAATTTTTTCTAAAGTAGCCGGAATGTCTTCAATACCGATGCGATGTGTAATCAGTGGCTTTACTTTGAGCTTTCCCTCCCTCATATATCGTAGGGCAGAATACCATTCCCTTCCGGGAAAAGGGAACGAATTTGAAAACCAAGACCCTATTAGGGTAAGCTCGTTTCTCATTATCTTTTCAAAACTGTCCCTAGAAAACGTCACATCACTATATGGAACTCCAGCATAGAGTACCTTCCCGCCTTTCCTGGGAAGTAATAAAACCTGTGCGCAGGTCTGGGAAGTCCCTGCAGATTCCATGGCTACATCGACTCCTTTAGAGTCAGTTATTTCTTTGACTTTTGCCACGGGATCGCAGATCTTAGAGTTTATGCAAAAGTCAGCTCCAAGCTCTTTTGCTATTCGGAGCTTTTCATCGAAGATGTCTATTGCGATTACCTTTGAAGCCCCGAATATTTTAGCCCACTGAATTAAAAATAATCCAATAGGACCTACCCCTAAGACCGCAACTGTATCTTCAACTTTTACCTTTGCCCTAAAAAGCCCATGCCCCGCTATACAGGCTGGTTCCATTCCTGCTGCAGTTTCAAAATCTATGTCTTCGGGGATTTTGACTAAATTCCTTTCACTAATTTTTGTGTATTCCGCAAAAGCACCCAAATGATTGTGGTTCCCAAGAATATTCAGGCTCTCACATTCAGAGAATATTCCCTGTTTGCAAAAATCACATTGGAAACAAGGCAGGGATGGACAAACGGCAACCCTATCCCCCACTTTTACACTTTTTACATTTGGACCCACCTCCACAACAATTCCTGAAAATTCATGCCCGGGAACTTCACCGGGCAAATGCGGCCCCGTCTTGCCGTATTTTGATATATCAGAACCGCAAATTCCTACAGCTTTTACTTTTATAATAACATCATTACCGGATTCAATAGTTGGTTCAGGTATATCCTCTATCCTTACATCCCTAATCCCATAAAACTTAGCCGCTTTCATCACGACACCTCTTAGTTCATTTTTTATAAATATTGAATTCTTTTTTCAAAAAGTAACCCGGGTTACTGATGTAATATCAATAGCAAATAATGTACCATCCCAAATTTCATAAAGTGTATCATTTTAAGCTTTTGCATATAGAGCTTTTTTCTTTAGCGGTGCAGGGTTGTTGTTTATTCAAAAAAAAAGCAACTCCTTAAAAGGAATTGCTTTTCGTGCATATGTGTATTATCTTTTTTAAAGTGTATCAAAATGTGTATCAAGCATCTCCACTATATATGCAAATTCTGTATCAGGGATTTGTATTCCAAAAGTCTCTTCTATTAGTTCGAATTGAGTTTTTAATACATCAAATATACCGGATCTAGATTTTTTAATCGCCTTTAAATTTTTATATGGTAGAGGTTCTCCTCTTATAATTCTTTCAATCATACATGAACAATGAAATAAAAATTTAACATATATATCGTCATCTATTTTCCTATCGAACTTGTGGAGCACTTTTTTCAAAACCTCGTACAGATTATCACAGGCCTTTTGGGGATTGAGGAATGTCAGAGTCTTACCTAGGATATCTATCAAAATCCCCCGGAAATAACCTCCTTTATATTCCCCATATGTTGCCGACCTTATTTCATGCTGCCCTTTTCCTATATACGGACTCATGCACCTGACGTCTTCCGCTAGCATGTCTAAGGTCATATCAGGTAAAAGAGCCTTCCGTGTGGCTTCAATAACCATAGGGGTACTGACCATTTCCACGGTTCTTGTAGGTATTCCGGTTCTTTCAGTAATGATTTCCGAAAAAGCCGCAAGGGAACCCATGTCCACCAGTATTAGGACTCCTTTACCTCTGTCTATCCTTTTTACCTCTTCCACGGCTTTTTCCAGTACTGTTTCCACCTTTTCTTCAAGGGGCATATCCAGAGCCCTAGCATGGTTGACGCCGAGCAGTTCGTTCGCCACCTGTGCCATAGTGCTTGCGGCGGCTCTACCATGAGAAATTACCAATACACCTATATTACCCTGTTCCTTTTTTACCTTTGCGGCATAAATCAGCATGGCAAGAAAGGCTATTTCATCTTCAGGGATTTCTATGAAAAGTCTTTCTTCCAGTTTTGCCTTAACTTTACGGGCCAATTCGTACTCCAATGGATGTTCGCGTGCTATGCTTTTCTTGTCAGGGTGAGATATAACGGTACCAACCCGCAATCTTTCCAGGAGAATGCTCACATGAAGGGCCACACTATAAATGAACTTTTGACTGAAAGCCCCGCCGAGCGCCTCTCGCATATCTGTTAAAGTATCCTCTACAGTCTTTAAAATTCGGGGGCTTACTATTTTAGCTAAAGCGTCTCTGTCTACTACAGGACCTTTGAGTTTAATTCGGGAAAAGATCCCATCGAAATACTCCTCTATCTGCCTGTCTACCATCTCGCGTATTTTTCGCTCGGAAAGACCTTTGCGAGAAAATTCATTCCAGCTGCTTTCGATCACTTCGTAAAAGTCATCGGCGGTTTTGTATTCATCTATAAAAACCGTCCCCTCAAGATTGTCCCACATATTCTCGTCTTTTCCGTCAAAAACCACATCTTCTCCGACTCCCAGGTTAAATTTCTGGGCAATCTCTCCTCTTTTTTCCCCAATTTTGAAAAAACCTTCTCTAACTCTTCGGGAAAGGTGGGACAGTTTTACTTCTACCTCATCTTTCTTAAAGGTCATGTAATCTAGAAAAGCCCTAGCACATATTAGCTGGATATCGCTCTTAAGCTGCCCTATATTTCCGGGGCAGTCGTAGAGTAAAAAAGCCTTCAGGACTTCCTTGGAAACCTTAAGGGGCACCTTAATCCTGGCCGATTCTTCCCGAAAAAACCGGCACACAAAAGCCATCCGCTCTCTTAAACTCCGCTCCTCCAAGCCCGGCAACATGATGACCACCGGTATCCTCCTTAAAAAAGTATGCAACAAAGCCGATTTGGGATCTTCGGTGGTAGCTGCAATTATAAGTACGCGTGCCTGCCGGGTATTTTCGGACTCTCCTAAGCGGCGGTATATTCCCTTATCCATTAATAAAAACATCATTTCCTGGCCTTCTGGTGGTAAACGGTGAACCTCATCCAAAAAAAGTATTCCGCCGTCGGCCTGTTCTACAAGGCCTTTTTTTTCCCTATCTGCACCAGTGAATGCCCCTCTGACGTAACCGAAAAGCTGTGAAAGAAGAAGCTGGGGATTTTCGGCGTAATCGGCACAGTTGAACACCACAAAAGGGGCTGTTGCAGGAATTTTTCCCATTTCCACTGCATATCTGTACATGGCTTCGGCAAAAGTTGTCTTTCCTACACCCGTGGGACCGACTATTAACGTATGTAGGCCGTGAGGCGGGTACAGTATGGCAGCCTTGGCCTGTTCTATTTGTGCCTTCAAACTTTCATCAGCACCTATTAACCGGTCCAATATACTTCTGTAGGGGGCCGAATTCGAGATCATTTCAAAATTTTGGGTCGGTTCAAGAGAATTGAGAAATAATTTTTTAAAAGTCTCATAATCTTTTATGGCATGATCTGTAATTTTCAATTTCCAACGAGTTTCCAGGCAATTTTTATCTAGGTAAAGAACAGGTTTTCCCTTGATTTTAACGGCCTTACCCTCTCTCACCAGCCGGTTTAACTCTTTGCTCGTGTTGTTTCTATTAATTCCTATTTTTTTCCCTATAAAACCCGCTTCAAAACCGAATTTTCTATCAACATTTAGATCATTTAAAGTTAAAGACTCGGTAAGCTCTTTAAGTTTCTTATAGACCTTGTCCTTACGATTTAATTTTATATCAACATCGCTCAACAGTCTCACCTCATAAAATTTGCTTAGATGGGGCATATTTCCCTATCTTAAAAATTAGCCGAAACTTTTTACATTACAGAGTAGCATATTAAAAAATTATCTCTTTTTTGTAATATTCTCAATCTTTTAGAATCATCTTCAACATTATATTAGAAAAACATATAAAAAAAATCAAGCAACGCTCGAATACAAAAAAGCTGGTGGCCGGGAAACGATTATCCTCGTCATCAGCGATTTCACCAAAGTTAAACAGGAGCTATAGATGTCGAATATACGGTGCAAGAAACGGGAGGGAGGAAGCGGAGGACAAAAACAAAACAGTGGATGCGGAAATTAATGAAGAAACCGATGATACAGGTAAATGCGATGGCATAACATTTGCAGTTATGAAGTCCCCCTAGCAGAAGGAAGAAAACGGCGTTACGTACGCATATGCGATTGCTGTTGTCCTTGAGCCGGAGCACTTAGCAAACGTTGTGGTATATATCGCCGAGCCGAAGAGCGTAGTGTTCATGATGGGGTTAAAGCCCGGAGAAGTATTTACCGCGAAACTCGTAGGAAACAGCAAAATTACGAGCAAGCAGAAGGTGTGGGTTAAAAACGTTAGGAGGAAAAATAAACAGGGCTGACGTGTGAATCAGCCCTGTTACATTTTTTTCAAAAAAGGAGGTTCCCCAATGGCTTCGGAAGTTGTGAAAAAGGCCGTTGCAAGCAAAAAAACAGGAGGTGCGAAAAAGCGGCAGGCTTATCGGAGCCTGCTGCGTGCGAATATGGGTTACACCCATTATTGGTATAGTCCTATGAGACTCCGGAGGGTCAGCGCCGCTGGGTGACTGAAGTAGTCGCTTTCTCTATATTTATTCATTTTTTATCACCCGATCAAGTCGGTTAATTGTAAAATTAAATGCGACAGTAAAAAAAGTTGAACCATAGCGTGAAACCCGATATGATGTTGGTTGGCAAAAAAATAACACATATGGAGGGTTTCAGCTATGGTTCTTACTAAAGAGTATACCACATCATCACGCACTTTTAAACACCTTACACCCTACGAAAGAGGTAAAATCTGTGCTCTGTTAAAAGAAGGTTTCTCGCCAACTCAAATCGCTAAAAAACTTTACGGCAAGAGTATTAGCGGGCGGCCTTACAGCATCGAAAAGCGTGAGGAATTCGGCCACTGGGAAATCGATACTGTCCTTGGAAAACGCTCTAGCGACCATGTTCTGCTAACCTTAACGGAAAGAAAAACTCGCTATCACCTGCTTTTCCCATTGGCAAACAAAACTGCTGAGGCAGTAGATGAAGCGTAAAGCGCCTAAAAACTCAGTATGGCTCTATCTTTTCTCGGGTGTTTAAAAGCATTATTGCGGATAACGGTAGCGAGTTTGCTAATTTGAATGTCCAAGGAATTATCGTTTTCACAAATCGAACGGGTGCAGAATTGGTGTAATACTCTGCCAGAAAAATCCTGGGCTACCGGCAACCAGCAGAACTCTTTTTCCGGGAAATAAAGCGACTAACTTACCAACTTCAGCATTCATGATCGAAAAACCCAACATCATTCGGGTTTCCAAAAAATGTATCGCATTTAATATTGCATTTTACGTAATCAAATATTATTACATTACACCTTTTTCAATCCCCGGCAGAAACCCTTCCTGTACATCCCGGCTATCCGTGTAAAGCCTCGCCCCGTATCTGAAGTAAACGGGGTCAATGGCAACCGTAACCTCATCCCCTATGCCGGCTCCCGTCCCTGTGAGGTCGATGGCGGTAAGTTGCATTCCTATCCTCCCCAGAATCGGGAGGGGTTTGCCGTCCATGAACACCAGCGGTACGGGATTTAAAAAATCTTTAATCTCGTGGTAGATATTCCTTAAAAGTCCTACTAACGTAAACGCGTAATTGCGCCGCTGAACTTTTAAGCCTTCAAAATAACCCACCGGGATAATCCCTATCACCGTATCCCTCTGTGTCTTGTAAGTGCGGCCGTATCCGATATAAGAACCCCGGGGCAGACTCTTTACGTCGATTATCTTGACCTTGAGGCGGGCCACCCTTTCAAGTCTGACCGACGTGTTTTTGAACATGGTTATCCCGTAAAGAGCACTGCCTATCCTTACCATATCCAATCGGGCTTCGGGGAAATCCATGGCAGCGACCGAATTGGCCGCATGCCTGATAGCCACTTTTATGCCGGACTGTTCCAGTTTATCCAGTACCCTTTGAAAAACCGACAGCTGGTAAAGGGTATAGTCAGGCTTTTTAGCAAAAGCCTCGGCGAAATGAGTGTAAGCTCCCTCGTAAATGAGGTGTGAAAAACTCCTGAGCCCATCTATGACGCGGTCCAGGTCTTCGTAAAGGAAACCGAATCGCCCCAAACCCGTATCGAATTTCAGGTGTACCCGGCATGAAACACCCCTTCGCGCAGCCGTTTTATTCAGTAGATCTGCTCTGTCCAGGTTGTAAATCGTAGGAATTACGTCTTTTTCAATGAAGATTTCGCAATCTTCCCGCGTTACCGGGCCGGTGAGGCAAAGTATCCTGCCCTTAATACCTGCTTCCCTAAGCTCCACTGCCTCCTCCAGAAATTCAACGCCGAACCACTCCACACCTGCTTCCTGAAGAGCCAGAGCCACATCCTTTGCCCCGTGACCGTAGGCATCCCCCTTGACAACAGCCATAACCGGAACCCCGACTTCCCGGCGTATTGTTTCATAATTCTGCCTCAATGCGCGCAAGTTCACTTCCATGTATTTTTTATATGGTCCCATCAATGCGCCCCCAGTTCATCCTTTGTGCTGCTGCGCTTATCCTCAAATTTAGATTTCTTCAGCATCAGTGTGATTTTACGGCGAATATTTCTAAAAATAGGTATACCCTTTTGCCATACAGTGTACCAGAAAGGACTTAAGACCATGTCAAATTCCCCTATAAATTCTGTAAACTCTCCGTTAAACCCCTTTTTGAACCTGTAAAGGCCGTACAGGGGGTTGTCGGGGTTCAGGTCCCCCGATACCCCACGGAAATCGTATAGGGTGCAGCCCCGTTCCTTCGCCCTTTTGATCATTTCCCACTGAAGCAGGTAGTTGGGCATAACGTTTCTGTGTTCGTTGCTGCTGGCCCCGTAGAGGTACCAGCACTTGGTGCCGCAAAAGAGGCAGATTATTCCTGCTATGGTTTTGCCCTCGTATTCGGCCAAGGCCAGTTCCAGGTATCCACGGGGCTCTAGGCTGTCGTACATCTTTTCGAAATAATCGAGGCTTCTTACCACGAATCCGTCCCTTAACCCCGTTATTTCCATAATCCTGTGGAATTCCTTCAGGTCTTCGCGCTTTCCAATTCTTATTTTCACGCCCCTTCTCTGGGCCAGCCGTATATTGTATCTTGTCTTCGGATGGAAGCTCATAAGGAGCTCCTCCAAAGACGGAGTAATGTCCAGCCGGAACACGAAGCGCGGCTGTATACCTTCGAAATTCAGAGCTTCCATATTCTGTTTAAATCCCAGCTTCTTTAAATTATTTGCCACAATTTGGTCTTTTATACTTATATCGGGATCTATTTTTAACATTATGGCATTATTCTTTCGGGCCAGTTTTCGGACGTTATCCATTAAGAATTTCAGGGTATCGAAATCGTGCATATCACAGACCGGGCCTCTGGGAGAATAGATTATGTTTTTCCGTATCATAGGAAGCTGCCTCAAGAGTAAAAGCATTGAGGCTTTTACAGCCCCTTTTTCCTCCACCGTAACGTATATCGGGCGCCAGTTGTCTTCCTTTACCTTAGCCCATTCTAAGGTCTGGAGTACGTGGCCTTTCGGATGAGTTTCTACAAATTTTGTATATTTAGAGGGGTCCCCGTTGATTATAAAATCCATCAGCGCTTCTCCTTTTAATTAACTATTCTTCTTGTACCTATTATCCTTAACGGCAATGCCTGTGTCAATATGGTAATTTTTTGAAAATTGCTATTAGCCGTTTCTTTCCACGTTCCGATAAATCTATTCGTTTCCCCTGACGCCCTTCAGGCGCTGCAGGGCTTTTTCAGCCGGCATTAAAGCCAGCTTCTTTTCGATGGAGTCTTCCTTAAAAAGGCTCTTTGTAATTTCCAGGGACCGGCGGTAACAATCCTCCGCTTTTTCGTATTGCCTGAGGCCTTCATAGCTTTTGCCCATGTCAATCAAAGCCTCAGCTTTAATTTTTTTCAAATATGCGGGCTCCCCTTGCTGGCCGATATCGGGAGGCAAGGGCTCTTTTGCTTTCATAACCTCATCAAAAAAGCTTATGGCCCTTTGGTACTCGCCCAGGTCATTTAGAGCCCTTCCCATTACTACCTTAAATCTATAATCCTGGGGGTAGTCTCCTTTCAAAGCAAGGCCCTTTTCTGCCGATTTCAAAGCTTCTTCAGCCATCCCCGCCTTTTGCTGGGCATCGGCCAGGTAAAACCAGAGAGCAGGTGCGTCGGGGGCTTTTTTAAGCTGTTCTTCATAATATTCCACTACTTTTGGAAAATACTCTCGGTACAGGTCTACTGCAGGAACCAAGCCGATTTCTTCCCAGCGCAGCACATCCACGGCCATAGCGGTAATGGTGTCCTTCTGCCAGACCGCCAGCTGCGCTCGTCCGTCGTAGCCCTTTTCGGTGCTATTGCCCGATAAGTGCAGTATTTCCAGTCTGTGATACCCCGTTCCGGCGATCTTCTTCAGTGTGTCCTGCTGCCAGGAGAAAATATCCAGTCCATTTCCGGCGGAGGCCCCGATGGTGGTTCCGATGAGTACTTCCGGTTTTCCATCGCCGGTTATATCCGCAAATTCCATCAAATCCAGAGCATATCCGAAGCCCTGCTGCTGCCATACCTTCTGCCACTCTCCATCCTTAAATTTGAGCACGAAAGCCCCGATTTCGTTGGTGTTGTTTCCGACCCGGTAAACGGCCAAAATCTCGCTTTTGCCGTCGACAGCGTCGATATCCCCTTGCCTGACAGCGGGACCTGAACCATACTGTTCGAGCTGTGCCCCCGGAGGCAGGAATTTCTGGACAACGGGGACTATGTCCTCCTCATTTTCGACCGGAGTGCTGGCCGGCTGCGGAGGCCTTATGGTGCTGCCCGGGGCGGGCAGCATGCTGCAGCCCGCGAGCAACAATGTCCCGGAGATAATAATTGCCGCAAACATTTTTAAACGGCTCATTAACATCCCTCCGTTGAAACTTATCACCGCAGTTTGTGCCTTAGCTAAGGTAATTCCCCTGCTGCAATAATAAGTATAATAATTGCTAGCAAAAAAAGGGTTATTAAGAAGTTAAAAAAGGTTACAAAAAAGTTAAACGGGCAATATGACCTCAACCCGGGTTCCCTTTCCTGGCGCGCTGGTTATTTCCATGCGCCCTCCGTGGAGCCTGACGATTTCGTCGCAGATGGCGAGCCCGAGTCCGCTGCCCGGCTGTTTGCTCTTTGCCTTATAAAATTTTTTGGTGACGTGGGGAAGGTCTTCCGGCGGTATGCCGCAACCGGTGTCCTCCACAATTATTCTCACACTGTCGTTTGCGCTTTCAGCTTTGACCCGAACCCTGCCGCCGGCCGGGGTGAATTTAAAGGCGTTGTCCAGCAGATTTATGAGTACCTGTTTTATGCGGTTTTCGTCCGCCAGTATCTCCGGAAGTCCTTCTTCCGGGTATATTTCAAATTCTACAGCCTGCCGCTTGGCCCTCGGCATCATCTGGGTTTTTATATAGTTGAGTGTATCAACAAGCGCGACTTTATCCAAATTCAGTTTGATTGCCCCGGCCTCAAACCTTGAAAAATCAAGGAGTTCCTCCACTAGCTCCGAAAGCCTTTCGCTCTCTTTTGTTATTATTTCAAGACCTTCTATTAATTCATCCAAATTGAGGTAAACTCTCCGATCCGGGACGCCGGCGTTTTCCCGAATATCACTACGTCCTGCCTGTGAAGTTCCACGAATGGCTGAAAGCAGCGTGATTGTCCACCCTTTAATAGCAGTAAGCGGTGTGCGGAGCTCATGGGATACGGATGCTATAAATTCATTTTTGAGCTCCTCCTGCCGCATTATTTCCTGCGCCATGAAATTCAGGGTATCTGCCAGCCTGCCCACCTCATCATCGTATCTTTTGGGAGCCCTTGCCGTAAATTTGCCCTTTGCCATCTCTTCCGCCACACGGGTTATGTCGTTTAGGGGCTTTACGATGGTTTGTGACAGTATGGCTGCGGCAAAAACGGATATAATAACCGCCGCCAAACCTATTGAAATTAGAATAACGGCGATTTTGCCCACCACACCATTTACGCCCTCCAGGGAAGTCACAAATCTTACAACCCCAACCACAGTATCGCCGGATTTCAGGGGGTATGAGACCGCCAGCACCCTTTCTCCGGTACCGGGCATCCTCCCCTGCCATTTAGAAGGAAGCCCTTTTAGCGCCTTTTTTACATCGGGAGTGCCGACCGCACCGCCGTGCCCGGCAAATTGCGAATCTGCCAGCAGTATCCCTTCTTCGTCAATGATCTGCACCTGGGCGGCGGTAGGGGCCGAAAAGCTTTCCAGCAGAACATCGGCGTTCTTTTCAAGGAAATCATCCCGCGCCAGATATTGCCGGTAAAAATTTGCCGAGACTTCCGCCTGTTTTGACAGTACTTCTTCCACATTGCCGAAATAATACTGTCTGACGGATATTATTAATATAATTTCGAAAATTATAACCGTCAGTAAGATGACCGCAAGAAAACTCTTCAAAAGTCTAGCTTTGATCCCCTTCAATACTTTTCCCTCCATCGGTAACCTATACCCCATACCGTCTCGATATATTCGGGTCTTCCGGGGTCATCCTCTACCTTTTCCCTTAACCTCCTGATATGCACGTCCACCGTCTTGGGATCCCCCACATAATCCGCACCCCAGACCGCATTCAGAATCTCATCCCTGCTGAAGGCCTTTCCGGGGTTTTTCATAAAAAGCGCCATCAGGTCAAATTCCCTGGGCGTGAGGTCCAGCTCTTCACCCTTTTTTAAAACCCGGTGACCTTTCAGGTCCAACATAAACGGCCCCGAGGAAATTTTCTCATCTTCCAAACCGGCCTTTCGAATCCGGCGCAGCACCGCCCGGATCCTCGCCGTGAGCTCCAGGGGGTTGAAGGGCTTTACCACATAATCGTCGGCCCCCAGTTCCAGGCCCATGATTTTATCTATGTCCTGGCCCCGGGCCGTCAGCATGATGACGGCCATATCGGGCAATTTCTCCCGAAGGAGGCGGCACACTTCAAAACCGTCCATGCCCGGAAGCATCACATCCAGCACTACAAGGTCCGGCTTTCCCTCCATAGCCTTCATTAATGCTTCCTCGCCGGAAGCCGCCTCAATCACTTCATAGCCGTTCCTCTTCAAGTTTATGACAATAAAGCGGCGGATGGAATCCTCATCCTCCACTACCAGTATCCTTCCGCAGGATAGCTGCTGCATTACTGAAACCTCCAATATATAACTTTCTATGTGCAAAAAATAAGCCCCTTTTTAGAGGCTTATCCAATTTTTACTATGAGGCCTATTATAGCAACGAGTATGCCCAGAATACCTATAACAGAACCTATGAACCAATATTTTAAACTATTGAATTCTTTTTTGAGTTCATTTATTTCATCTTTAAGCGATCTTGTATCAGATTTAACCGAATTTATCTCAGTTTTCACTTAATTTATTTCACCCACTAATGCTTGCCTGAAACCATCAATTTGCTGCTTTACCGAATCTATTTCACCCTTGAACTCTTGCCTCATACCACCATTCTGCTGCTTTACCGAGTCCATTTCACCCTTGAGCTCTTGCTTGATACCATCAATCTGTTGTTTTATTTCCTGTCTTAAGCTGTCAAAGCGTAGATCCACATTGTTACGAAATTCGTTATGTATCTGCATTAATGTGTTGATCTGCTGCGCCAGATAAAAATAGCCTATTTCGGTAATCCTGGCTTCTTCCCCTGAACCCGAAGCAGTAACTTCTTTTTTAGCCTTTTCCAAATCATCCAGCGCCATTGCGAAAAACCCCTCTGTTTTATTATAACACAAACGGTAAAGGGGTTGTCATATATTCAAATATTTTTTTAAAAATCCGACAATCCATTATCCCGCTTTCTTTTTAAGCCGGGCTACGGTATAGTACGTCGGCCGGTCCTGGACGATTGCGTAAAATTCGGCTTCCAGCATCAGGCCGTTATACCTCAAAACTATTTCCCTCAGTTTTTCCTGCGACACATTTTCCAGAAACGCGACTATGACTGCCTTCCTGGCCCTTCTCCTTCCGGCCGCCGCCTCGATAGATTTATTATCCACCGCCGGTACGATGTCGATAACCGTGCCGTCGTCCCTCAACAGCGCCGCCACAAAAGCAGGCCTGGGAGCCTTGGCCAGCCTCCGCCTTACTTCAAATACGACCGAATTCATAATCTTTACCCCCCGATCGTGTTCCTTATGAAAGTGGACAAAACCCACCTACGTTAAACTTATATGCACCGTATTTCCGTTTTTATGACGGATTTTTGTAATTAATAAATACGAACGAGTGTTCTTTATATTAACTATATAACATCGAAGACGAACTTTCAAGATGAAATTAAGTAAAATCAAAAAAATTGAATTAAATATGGCGAAGATTACGATAAAGGTATATAATGATAATCGTCATTACACTATTTATTGCGTATTAGTAGTAAAATACGTAGTAGTAAACTTAATTACTCTACGAGATAAATTGAAATTTGTCGAAACGTATTGTATAAATTTATCATCAAAGGAGTTATGTTATGATTAGTTTGCTTAATCTCGGCAGCCTCGTGCTTGGCCTAATTGCTTGGATACTTCCTGTTGTTAATCTCATGCGATATAAAAAGCATGACCATAGGAATTGGGTCGCTCTTTCCATTATAAGTATAAGCATCAGTGCTTGTGCTGTTTCGTTATATTTCCAGATTTTATATAATTATCATCTGGTTAAGATTACGGATTGGTCTGCTCTTATGGATATAACTGACAATGTGACGTTTGTTGCATCAGTTCTTCTTATCGTTACCATTATATTAAATGCGATTACTTTGCTTGTATATCGTGACAAAATAGCAAGTAGAAGGTTGAAATAATTAATTCAAATTCATAATGCAAAGAGGATTACCTCACAAAAAAATGACTTATTCCCCAGCAGCGGTGTTATAATTGAACTCGGAAAGGAGATATTTTGAAATATCGGAGGTTATTGTTAGGCAACAGCAGGAAAAAGCGAAGTAGAGATTATTTATGAATTGTTTTTTGCAAGAGGAAATTCCCCATTTTTGCAAAGGTTTTTCCCCAGGCACCGGTGGGGAATTTTTATGTTAACTTAATTGCCTCATGAGTGATTGCCTCATCCGGTAGCTTTGACCATCAAAGATCAATAGGTAACTGTGGTGTATTAGCCGGTCAATCATTGCTGCTGTCATCTGCTCATCGTAGAAAATGCTCGCCCAGCGGCTGAATTCCAGGTTAGTGGTAATTACTACACTGCGACGTTCATAGCAGTCCGAAATCACCTGAAAAAGTAGCTGCGCTCCTTCGCGGTCCAAAGGAACATAGCCCCATTCGTCGCAGATCAGAAGATCTGGTTTGGAAAGCTGTTTCAGTAACCCGGAAAGTTCACCTCCCTTCCGGGCTTCCACCAGCCGGTTTACCAGCGCTGCAGTGCGGAAAAACTTTACGTTGTAGCCTTTTTTACAGGCCTCCACACCGATGGCGGTGGCAAGATGGGTTTTGCCGGTTCCCACGTTGCCGTAAAGGATCAGGTTTTTCTTTTCTTCGAGAAATTTGCAATCTTTTAGGTCCTGCGGTGTAAGCCCCTGCGGGAGTTTGATTTCATCGAATATGTAGCCGGCAAAGGTCTTTATCGTGTAAAAGCCCGCATTTTTCAAAAGCCTGTCCTTTCGGCTTGCGTCTCTGTGCTCCAGTTCTAATCTTAGCAGCTTCAGCAGGTATTCTTCATGGCTTTGAGCCTCGATCTTGTCGCAGTTTTCCACTAGATTGCGGCTGAGTTTTAATGCTTTACAGCAGGCGGCGATTTCGTCCTTCAGCATAAATTGGCACCGCCTTTCAGAAAGGCTTTGTCATAGTCTTCTGCATTGAAGCGGAATGCAGTGAGTTCAGGAACCCCTTCCGGAATCTTTACCGGCTCCAACTGCGGGGTTATACCCGTTATCCTGTTATGGATGGCTACGAGGCTGTCTAAATCCTGCACTCCGTAAAGGAGAGCCTCGGCTACAGCGTTCACAGCCTGTTCAAAACTGCTTTTGGTACAAAGCACAGCCAAAGCCTTGAGCGCTTTGCCGCGCTCACTTTTGCTTAAGCCGTCGAGGTATTCCCGGAGTGGGTCCGGCAGCATGCTGTATATTCCCGAATACTTAAGGGCTCCCGGACAGCGGGAAAGCTGGGTAAGATATGGCAGCCAGTCCATGCTTTCTTGCTTGTTGTCCCCGTAAAGCCGCTGGTGGCGCACGATTTCCCGGTGGCTCTCATCCAGCGGTATGACCTCATGGGCTGTTATCTTTACAAGCACCCGGCTGTTGGCGTATTTGGGGGCGGTAGAGTATAGGTGCTTTCCACCGTTCAAGCTGAATTTGGCGTAGGCGTTGGTTTTGACTGTTATGTAACCGGCTACCTCGTAAGGAACGGTAGGCAGCTCAAGCAGAGCCTTACGGTCTTCATTAAAAAGTTCGGCTATGGATGCTTCCTTCCGGTAGTGTTCGCGGTGCATGTCCTGGTCGCATAATCGTAAAAGTTCGCGGTTAAAATCCTCTAGTCTTTCAAACCTGGGGACCGGAACTAGAAGGTTACGTCGGTGGTATCCCACCTTGTTTTCCACATTACCCTTTTCATGGCCGGAAGCAGGGTTACAGAATACCGCTTCAAAACCATAGTGCTGCTTGAACCTCAGGAAGGCGTCGGTCAGTTTGCGCTCTCCATTTTTCGAGAGTTTCACGATAGTGCTGGCGTTATCAAACCATAGCTTACGGGGTACTCCTCCCAAGTGTTCAAATATGTCCTTAAGTCCCTGAAACAGGCATTCCTGGTTTTCTCCCTTGAAAAGCTGGGTATATCCTACGTTACTGTAGGGAAACGACAGGTTCAGATAAAATCCGTGATGCAGCGTCCCGTTTTCGTAAAAGTCTGCCTCACCGAAATCCACCTGCGCTTCACCCGGGATATGTTCCAGCGGCAGACGACATGAGTTGTCCTGGTACAATTCTTTTTTTCTCATGGCTACGTAGCCTGCTACGGTGCGGTAAGAACAGTTAAACTTATCTTGGTATTTTTCACAGAGCCTGTCATAAATCCTTTTGGCGGTATGCCTCTGCTTTTTGCGAGCTTTTTTATCTTCTTCAAGCCACTGATCTATATCCGCCTTGAAAGGGTCGAGTTTTGGGAAGGTATGTTTAACTTCTTCAACTTTAACCCTGGTGTTCCAGTCTTCTTGATAAATATACTTGCGTATAGTTTTTCGGTCTTTTTGGAACTCCCGGGCTATCTCGCTGATATTTTGCCCTTTCATAAAGAACGCTTTTCTGATATTATCAATATGGGTCATTGTGAGCATCCTCCAATCCTCCCTTGCAGTTAAGATTTCCCTAACTACAAGGGTAAAGGTTTTTAGGGGTGCCTGCAATGACCTTTGCAAATTTGGGGATTTTTGAGTTGCAAAAGTGGGGATTTTATTTTGCAACTCTGTCCATTTTAATTATGCAATAAACATTTATGAATCTATAAAAGGAGTGTGTCTATAGTGGTTGGAGTAGAAATCGATATGGTTGTCACAGACAGCCTAAAAGCATTGGAATTATACGAAAAAATATTTGATATCGAGCGTGTTGAGGTTACAGATTTTCCCAAAGGTGAAAATGAAGTCATTTTTACCCTATACGGAGTACGTTTTCACATGTTGGATGAAAACCCAAAATTCGGGTTGAAAGCACCAAACCCGGATGAACCTAAAACGATTTGGTTTAACATCCTTGTCCCTGACATCAAGGAAACATTTTCAAAGGCGATCAGTGCAGGCTGTACTGAGGTGCAACCGGTGACTGAAATGCCTGATTACGGAGTGTCAAATGCCATATTTATTGACCCTTTCGGCTATCAATGGATGCTGCATCAAATACACAAAGAAGTGAGTTTTGAAGAACGCATACGACTTTGGGAGGAAAAAAGGGATAATTAACAATTGGTGCATAATACGAAGTTAAATTGGTTCCCTATCTTCTTATTTTACGAATCGAATTACCCGCAAAATTATACACAGTTTATATATAAACTAAGAGGCAAGCCTTCATTTATGTGGCTTGCCTCTTTTTGAGTTTAGATAATTTTTATCGGCGGGATTTTTTTCTATTAATACATGTCGGGGTTGGGCATGGGCTGATTCTTTTCTTTTTCGGGAAGCTCGGCGACCACTGCCTCGGTGGTGAGCACCATAGCAGCAACGCTGGCCGCGTTCTGCAGTGTGGAGCGGGTTACCTTGGTCGGGTCAACGATACCCTTCTTGATCATGTCGCCGAACTCTTCACGCAAGGCGTCGAAACCGATGCCCTTCTCCATGCCCTTCAGCTTCTCGACGATCACGGAACCGTCCAGACCGGCGTTATAGGCGATCTGCCTTACGGGTTCCTCAAGGGCCCTCCTGATGATTTCCACACCGATCTTCTCGTCGCCATCCACGCTGAGCTTGTCAAGAGCGGGCAGCGCGTTGATGAAGGCGGTTCCGCCGCCGGGTACGATGCCCTCTTCAACGGCAGCTTTGGTGGCGGAGAGGGCGTCCTCGATGCGGTGCTTCTTCTCCTTGAGCTCGGTCTCGGTGGCGGCACCTACTTTGATTACGGCTACGCCGCCGGCCAGCTTGGCAAGGCGCTCCTGAAGTTTCTCCCTATCGAAATCGGAGGTCGTCTCCTCAATCTGGGCTTTGATGGAGTTGATGCGCTTTTTAATTTCTTCCTTGCTGCCGGCGCCATCGACGATGATGGTCTTCTCCTTATTGACCTTGACCTGTCTTGCCCTGCCCAGCATATCCATGGTGACGGTCTTGATGTCGATGCCGAGCTCTTCGGAAATTACCTGGCCTCCGGTCAGGATAGCGATATCCTGGAGCATGGCCTTCCTGCGATCGCCAAAGCCGGGTGCCTTAACGGCAACGGACAGCAGAGTGCCGCGCAGTTTATTCACAACCAGAGTGGCAAGGGCTTCGCCTTCCACATCTTCGGCGATGATCAGGAGTTTGGCTCCGGCCTGTACAACTTTTTCAAGGATGGGTATGAGGTCCTGGATATTGGAGAGTTTCTTATCGGTAATCAGGATATAAGGATCATCCAGAACGGCTTCCATCTTCTCGGCGTCGGTTACCATGTAGGGGGATATGTACCCTCTATCGAATTCCATACCCTCAACTACTTCAAGGGTGGTTCCCATGGTCTTGGATTCCTCGACGGTGATTACGCCGTCTTTACCGACCTTTTCCATAGCCTCGGCGATGAGGTTTCCGATCTCTTCGTCGGCAGCGGATATGGAAGCGACCTGGGCTATAGCTTCTTTGGTCTCGACGGGTTTGCTGAAGGTTTTCAGCTCTTCAACGATGGCTTTCACAGCCTTCTCGATACCCTTCTTGATGAGCATCGGGTTGGCTCCGGCCACAACGTTCTTCATTCCTTCGTGTATTATGGCCTGGGCCAGCAGTGTAGCGGTCGTGGTACCATCGCCGGCCACGTCCTGGGTCTTTGTGGCCACTTCCTTTATCAGCTGGGCTCCCATGTTCTCGAAGGGATCTTCCAGCTCGATTTCCCTGGCGATGGTGACGCCGTCGTTGGTGATGGTGGGTGTGCCGAATTTCTTGTCGAGCACCACGTTACGGCCTTTGGGACCGAGCGTTACTTTAACGGTATTGGCCAGCTTATCGATACCCTTTAAAAGGGCTCTGCGGGCGTCTTCGTTGAATTTGATCTGTTTTGCCATCTTTCACATACCTCCTTCGGACTCTTATTCTATAATAGCCAGAACATCGCTCTGCCTGAGGATAAGGTACTCTTCATCGTCAAATTTGACTTCGGTTCCGGCGTATTTCGAGAATATTATTTTGTCGCCGACCTTAACTTCCAGGGGAACTCTTTTGCCGTCGATGATCTCGCCGGTTCCAACCGCTATTACTTCGCCTTTCTGGGGTTTTTCCTTAGCCGTGTCGGGAAGCACTATGCCGCCTTTTGTCTTTTCCTCTTTTTCCAGAACCTTGATGACTATGCGATCACCCAATGGCCTGATGTTCATGTTAACCCTCCTTTATTTTGTATTTGTCCATTGTTAGCACTCTTCTTAAGTGAGTGCTAATAGCAATTTATATCATATCTTATTGATTTTTTAAAATCAATTTCACGCCGTCGTCCAAATCCTTTAATTTTTTTCCTCTATCCGGGTTTTTTAATTTTTTTTGCTTAAATTCTCGTCAATTCGCCGGCAATCTTTTAAAGTTCCACTTATTATTTTACCCGGTAATTACCACAATATTCATGGAATGTTACTTTTAGACAGCAAAATCCTACGCTCCCGGTAAGAACCCGGCCAACCCGTCCCGGGGCCTTGCCGACTTCAAGGTTTAGTGTCTATCCGGTCTGCCGCAGTCCCTCACGCGGCCCCTGAGGAGCTCAACGGCGTGGGGGAGTGCCGGCAGCACCACTTCGAGGTTTTCTCTCACAGCTTTGGGGCTTCCCGGCAGGTTTATGATAAGGGTCCTGCCGCGGATGCCGGCCACGGCCCTTGAAAGCATGGCGTTCGGCGTTTTTTCGAGGCTTTTTTGCCTCATGGCTTCCGGTATGCCGGGAACCTGTTTTTCGACGACGGCTAGGGTCGCTTCCGGCGTGTTGTCCCGCGGGGAAAGTCCGGTCCCGCCGGTAGTGAGGACGAGGTCCAGCCCCTTTTCGCACATCGCCAGGAGGGAGTTTTTTATCGCCTCCAGATCGTCGGGAACCATGACGTATTCCTCGATCCTTCCGTTCACGGCCTCCATCATTTCCTCTATCACCTTGCCGCTCAGGTCCTCCCTCTCGCCTTTTGCTCCCCTGTCGCTGGCGGTCAGTATCCCCACCCTGATCACGGGTATCACTTCTATCTCATCCCCAGCCGAAACCACTCCGCCCCGGAGTACCCGGGCGAAAATGCCTTCTTTCGGCATTATGCAGTCTCCGGCCTGGCGATATATGGCGCACCTTTCATGGCACTCCTTGCCGATCTGGGTTACTTCCAGTAGGACATCGTTTATCCTGAGCCTGGTTCCAACCGGTAGGCTGGAAAGGTCTATGCCTTCGGTGGTGATGTTTTCGGCAAAATCGCCGGGCCCCACCGAAAGGCCTTTTTCCCGCATTTTATCGATGCTCTCTAAAGCCAGGAGGCTCACCTGCCGGTGCCATGCACCGGCGTGGGCGTCTCCCTCAATGCCGAAACCTTCTATCAGCATGGCTTTCCCCACATCGCGCTTTTTCTCTCCCTTTTTCTCGCTCACGCAAACGGCCACTACTTTTCCCACGGCACCTCTTCCTCCCTCCTGAAGTCCCCGCTCGTACCTCCGCTCTTTTCGACGAGCTGGATGTTTTTAATGACCATATCTTTGTCCACTGACTTGCACATATCGTATATGGTGAGGCAGGCAGCCGAGACCGCCGTGAGGGCCTCCATCTCGACACCCGTCCTGCCGGTACACTTAACCCGGGCCTCAACGGCCACGGCGCTTCTTTCATCTATGATACTAAAATCCATGTCGACACCGGTTAGAGTAATATTGTGGCACATGGGGATGATATCCGGCGTCTTCTTTGCCGCCATTATCCCCGCCACCTGGGCTACAGCCAGCACATCGCCCTTTTTTATCCTTCCTTCCTTTATCATGCTGAGGGTTTCGGGTTTCATGAATACATACCCTCGCGCCACAGCAGTGCGAACTGTTTCGCCCTTTCCGCTTACATCAACCATTCGGGCCCTGCCTTGCCCGTCGAAATGGGTAAATTCCATTTTCATCCCCCTATCTGGCACATGGTCCTTCCGGGTTTTCCGAAACGAACCGCGTTCATCCTGTGACCGTCGGGCTTTCTCATGAGCGCACCGGTAAAGATCCTCCTCAGATCCTCGCCGCTGGCACCGCCCCGCAGCGCCGCCTTTACGTCGAATTCCTCTTCCGAATCAAGACACACCTTCAGCTTCCCGTCGGAGGTCAGCCTGACGCGGTTGCACTCAGCGCAAAAATGACGGGTCATGGGGGCGATAAATCCTATAAAACCTTTGGCTCCGGGCAGCCTGTAGTAAACGGCCGGCCCCTTCCCTTCCTCAGGATATTCCACAGGCTCGAGTTCCCCACCCAAGGACCGGCTTATACGGCCGGCGGGCACAAAGTTCATCCGCGCTTTTTTGGATTCGCCGACGGGCATGAGCTCTATGAATCGTACCGTCAGGTTGCGCTCAATTGTAAGTTTTGCAAAATCCATGATCTCATCGTCGTTAAACCCCTTTATCACGACGCAGTTTATTTTTACGGGCTCCAGGCCATTTTCCAGCGCGGCGTCAATGCCCTTTAGCACGCTCTTCAGGTCACCGCCCCTGGTCACCCGCCCAAACCTTTCGGGCCTCAGGCTGTCAAGGCTGATGTTAACCCTGTTAAGCCCGGCGCTTTTCAAATCCGCCGCCATTCCGGCAAGCAGGGAACCGTTGGTAGTCATGGCTATGTCTTTTACCCCCGGGATGCGCCGGACCATGCGCACAAAATCCGCAATGCCCTTTCTCACCAGAGGCTCGCCGCCGGTAATCCTGACTGTAGATATTCCAAGGGGTACTATCGCCTCTAAAAAACGGGCAATCTCTTCAAAGCGAAGTATGTCTGCGCAGGTCTTCGGCATCACCCCTCCTTCCGGCATGCAGTAGATACACCTGAAGTTGCACCTGTCGGTAACCGAGACCCTGATATAGTCGATTTCCCTTCCGAACCGGTCCTTCACTCAATCGCCCCCAATCAATTCGCCGGTCCTGGACGTGTCGTATCCGCCCAAGGATTCGATTTTCCTTTTGAACTCTTCGGACCTTAAAATCTTCAATACCTTCTGTATGGAATCCATGGGGTAGAATTCGTGGGGTATGGCAATGTCAAACCTTTCCGGAGCCACCGGTACAAAGTCGAGGTCCATGGCCCTGGCGGCAGCCAAAATCCCAAGTCCCGCGTCAGCCATACCACCCGCCACTGCGGCCGCCACTGCGAGATGTGTGTATTCCTCCTTGCCGTAACCCCTGATGCGTCCCGGATCGATGTCCAGCTCTTTGAGCTTCAGGTCCAGCAGTATCCTGGTGCCGGCCCCCTTCTGGCGGTTCACGAAGGTCACGTCTTCCCGGACCAGGTCTTCTATGCCCCTTATGCCTTTTGGGTTACCCTTGGCCACCATGAGGCCCTGCTGCCGGTAGGCCAGGTTTACCAGCACCACCTTGCGGCCCGCCAGGTATTTCCGGATATAGGGCAGGTTGTACTCACCGGTTTCGGGGTCCAGCAGGTGAAGGCCAGCCATGTGGGTCTCTCCCCGCATAAGAGCCATTATTCCGCCCATGCTCCCCACGTGGGCTGAGGAAAGGGTGATCTCCGGGTAAAGCCGTTTCAGTTCGTTGGCCAGCAGGTCTATCGTGACGTCGTGGCTACCGATCATGAGCACGGTGTTCTCGATCTCTTCCCTATCCCTTAAAAGTTCGACCTCAACGGACTCACCCGACTCTATGCCCTCCCTGGATTCGGGTATCCTCACAATGCCGTCGGCCCTCACCACCGACATTATTACTCCGGCCCCACGGGAGAGGGGCGAAGCTATGAATTCGCTGCCCATCCTCCCCACCTTGACCCTGAGAAATTCCAGGGTTCCTATGGAAGAAACTACCCGCCGGGAGAGCCTGGCCCTTATCTTATGCCTGCCGGGCACCGGCAGGCCCTGCATCCGGTAAACGATGGGTTTTACAAAGAGCTCCATGGCAAGATAAGCCGAAACCGGATAGCCGGGAATGCCTATTACCGGTTTACCGGCGATCCGGCCGAGGACCACCGGCTTCCCGGGTTTTATGGCGACGCCGTGCACCAGGAGCTCGCCCATAGCCCTGATGCACTTTGCCGTGTAGTCTTCCGAACCCGCCGAAGAGCCCGCATTAATCACGACCACGTCGGCAGCGGAAAGGCCCTCCTCTATCCTCCGTTTTATCAATTCAAAATCGTCTTCTGCCTTTTCCAGGACCAGGGCCTCTCCGCCCCATTCCTCCACGAGGCCCGAGATCATGGCGGAATTGGACTCAATTATATCGCCCGGCTTCAAGGGCTCGCCGGGGTTGACCAGCTCGGTGCCGGTGGGTATAACGGCAACCCTGGGTTTTTTTCTCACCCTGACGGCGGTATGGCCGGCGGCCAGGATTGCGCTTAAATCCTGGGGCCTCAGGCGGTGGTTTTCCGGGACTACCAGTTCCGCAGCCGCTATGTCCTCGCCTATGCCCCTTACGTTGTCCCAGGGGGAACAGGGCGCCACTATCTCCACCTCACCATCGCCCAGGGGATGGACTTCCTCAATCATTATTACCGCGTCACACCCGGGCGGTAATGGGTCTCCGGTATCTACGTAGTGGAAATTCACGCCTTCCTTCAATCTCACCGGGTTCTTTTCACCGGCCCCGAAGGTATCTTTCGCCGAAACGGCTATACCATCCATGGCCGCGGCGCTGTAATGGGGGGAGGATATCCTGGCGAAAACCGGTTCGGCGGTAATCCTGCCCAGGGCCTGCCTTACGCTTACTACTTCCGCTCCGGTAAGCCGAAGGGCTCCGGACTCCTCAAGGTCAACGAAAAATCTATCTACAGCCTCTGCCAATGACACGTTTTCCAAATACACTTCTCTTTCCTTCACGCTCTTCAACCCCCTCAGTACAGCTCCACCTCGATGTATTCCCCTTCCCCGACGCCCAGCTTTTCGGGTGGTATCCTGGCGAGGCCGTCGGATTCAACCATGGTGGAAATCAGGCCCGATTTCCCCAGAATGGGTTTTGCCCAGAGTTCCCCGTCCCTTTCCTCCAGCTTCACGCGGATAAAGTCCTCCCTGCCGGCGGCCGAGGCTACGTTCCGGGCGACCCTGGCTCTGACATTGATTTTCCCGTAATTTGCGGGCCTTCCCAGCATGGCAGAGATAAGCGGCCTTACCACCAGCTCGAAGATGACCATTGCCGACACCGGGTGACCCGGAAGCCCTACCACCGGCTTGCCCATTACCGCGCCGAGTATGGTGGGTTTGCCGGGTTTTACCGCAAGGCCGTGCACCACGACGCCGGGCTCTCCTAAGCTCTCTATAACTTTCACGGTCAGGTCCCGGCTCCCTACAGAGCTCCCGCCCGAAAGCACCACTAAGTCGCTGCTTGCCAGGGCTTCCACCATCACCCTGCAGAGCCCATCAAAATCGTCTCCGACAACACCGTAGGTGCGCGGTATCCCTCCCCATTTCCGGACCTGGGCCGAAAGGGAGTAGGTGTTCATATCGCGGATCTCACCGGGCTTGATCTTCTCACCCGGAGGCCTGACCTCATCCCCCGTTGATATCACGGCGACCACCGGCAAAGCGGCCACCCTCACCTTTTGCCGCCCTATACCGGCCAGGACTGCCAGGTCCTGGGGCCTGAGGGTATGGCCCTTAGGCAGCACGAGGCTACCTTCTTTTACGTCCTCGCCCCTGAATATCACGTTTTCTCCCGGCGCCACCGGTCTTTCCACGACTAGGGTGCCGTCATCAAATTGTTGTGTATATTCAAGCATAACGACCGCATCGGAACCCTCCGGCAGCATCCCTCCGGTGGAAATCTTCACGGCCTGGCCGGGTTTCAGGGTGATGTCCGGCCGTTCTCCCATCCTTATCTCTCCTACCAGTTTCAGCAACGCCGGCATGGATTCTCCTGCACCAAAAGTATCCCGGGCCATGACGGCGTAGCCGTCCACCGTAGAACGGTCAAAGGCCGGTATGTCTTCAGGAGAATACACATCTTCCGCAAGCACCCGGTTCAATGCCTCAAGGAGCAGGACCTCCTCGCTCTTCACCGGTATATTCCCTAAGTTTTCTTTGAGCGCTTCCAAAGCGTCCCTTACGGTCCTGGCATCGAAAAGTCGCATACCGAAAACTCCTTTGAATAGCGTTTTAAAAATATTTGCATAATGTGATATATTCGCTACTTGGGCTTTCGAATCCTCCCGGCCGTCTAAAAATATTTTCGATACAGAGAGGAATAAACGCCCTTATGTCGAACATAAAATCTGGAAATGGGGGTTTTCGAAGTGGAAAAAAGAACGATGTCGGAAAAGGAATTTTACAACAATTTCAACGCGCTGAGCTACGATGCCATTTTCTTTGCGGTGTTTAACAGTTTTGTGGAACCCGGAACGGTGGTCGCGTCTTTTGTGAGCAACCTCACCAGTTCGCCGGTACTGATCGGCCTCACCACCACCATAAGGAACTGCGGCTGGTTTTTGCCCCAGCTACTGGTGGCCCGGAGGGCCGAGGCATTACCCCGGAAAAAACCCCTTGTGGTCGTCGCCGGAGGGCTATTGAGACTTGCCGCCGGGATGATGGCGCTATCGACCCTCATCGCCGCGAAAAATCCCGCGCTGGCCCTAACGCTGTTTTATGTATTCTTCATCGTAATGGCGTTCTCGGACGGGGTGGGCGGAGTTCCCTGGATAGACCTCTTCGCCAAGTCCATACCTCCGGAAAGGCGGGGAACGTACTATACCAAAACCCTATTCCTGGAGGGCAGCCTGGCTTTCGGCGCCGGATTCCTGGTTAAAGCCATCCTGAGCAGCGATCGCTTTTCCTTTCCCTACGATTATTCTGTCATATTTTTACTGGGATTTATTTGTTGTACTATATCCTACCTTTCTTTTTTAAGGCTGAAGGAAGTCGAAGACGGAGCGCCGCGCCAGTGCGAAAGCCTCGTAAAATACCTGATGGGCATACCTCAGGTTTTCAAGAAAGACCGCGACTTCAGGCTCCTGATAGTGGTAAACACTCTCCTCAGGTTTTTCTTCATGCCGTTGCCGTTTTACGTAATATTCGCCCAGGAGGCCCTGAAGGTCTCCCAGGACAGCGTCGGCATTTTTGTATCCGCCCAGATGCTGGGCTACATTCTGGCCGGCGTCTTTTTCGGCAGGATCAACGACTTTTACGGCAGCAGGAGTGTGGTGATGCTGACGGCAAAGCTTACAGCTATGCCACCGGTATTGGCTCTGCTGAGCCTGCTCCTTTACAGGCTCAACCTCCCCTCCCTACCACTTTACGTCCTGCTATTCATCCTTATAGGTGCCACATACAGCGGCATCTGGGTAGGCATCTACAACTATCTACTAAAAATCGCTCCAGAAGAAAAAAGGCCCCTTTACATAGGCCTTTTAAACACACTGACAGCGCCCACCACGTTCCTTCCGCTGCTGGGCGGGGTCATAATCCAATTTTTATCCTACGTCCACCTATTTGTTATAACGGCGGTGCTGGTGTTTTCGTCGGTGGTTGCCGCTTACGCCCTGCGGGAATTGGACGCTTAGCAAATCTCAATTTACCGTGATCGTCTCTCCCGGCGCCAGTATAACCACCCTGGCTCCTGTTTTCCCCTCAACTTTTTTCTTAAATTCCTGCGGGTCCTTTTTTATGATATCGAAGGTGTTGTAATGCATGGGAATAACCGTCTTCGGCTTTAAAAATTCCACGGCCCTCACGGCGTCGTCTATACCCATGACGAAATTGCCGCCGATGGGCAACATCGCCACGTCCAGCGAAACCTTTTCCCCTATGAGCCTCATATCCCCGAAAAGGCCGGTGTCCCCTGCGTGGTATAAAGTCTTGCCCTCGATCTCCAGGAGAAATCCACAGGGGTTTCCCATGTAGACGATCTGGTCGCCGATAAGCTCGCCGGAACCGTGCATCGCCGGTGTGAGCTGCAGCCAGCCGAAATCAAAGGTATAATCCCCGCCTATGTGCATCGGGTGGACCTTCGCACCTTTAGACTGGCAGTAAGTTGCAAGCTCGTAGGGAGCGATTATGGTGGCATTACTGGCCTTTGCTATTTCTATCGCATCCCCCAGGTGATCCCCGTGGCCGTGGGTCACGAGTATGTAGTCCACCTTCACCTGTTCGGGCTTTATGTCGGAAAGAGGGTTATCCTTCAGCCACGGGTCAATGATGAGATTGAACTTAGACGAGCTTATTGTGAAACATGCGTGGCCGTGAAACGTAAGAGAAACCATAGGCATACCTCCCTTACAAAAAGTCTCTGCCAACAATTTATATCAGAATTAGAAAGTAGTCAATTTAATTTACGAAAAAACTTTGGGGTAAATTCTCTTCCGGATATCCTGCCTAAACTTTTTTCAGCCTGTCTAAAATAGATAAAACAAAAAAAGTCATGGCTTAAAACGAACCATGACCTCATAATTTACAACGTGAAAATGTTTTAATAAATTTATTCCCTTTTTGCCAGTTCCAACGCCATATCCAGTACGGCTTCTCCGTTCATACTCCCATAAATTTGAGAATTTATTACCTCAACAGGAATCCCTTTTGGAGTTGCTATTTCTCTGACTTCATCAAGAACATACCTTGCCTGCGGTCCCAGTAGTATTACATCCGCATTATCCAGTTCTTCGTACATATCAGAAGTAGATAATGCAACAATATCGGCATCGATGTTTCTTTTAGCCGCAGCCTTTTTCATTCTGTTCACCAGCATACTCGTCGACATTCCCGCAAAACAGATCAATACTATTTTCATAAATTGTCGCCCTCTTCTCTAACAATTTTAATAATATCTTTAAGGCTATGTTCGTTAATTTCACCAAAAGGAGATCTATTATCCCGCACAGCAGTTCCAAAATGGAACACTTTTACTCCCGTTTCCTTAACCACCCGACCTATGTTTTCAAAGTTTAAACCTCCTCCAACCATAACACTTATATGACCAGAGTTTTTTATCATTTCCCTTATTTTCGGGATATTTTCGACAATGCTTCCTTTCCCTCCAGAAGTTAAAACAGTCTTGATATGTGTATATCTCGAAAGTATTCTGATTCCATTAATAGGGTCCTCCAATTCGTCAATCGCCCTATGGAAGGTTACATCTAGACCATCACATAAATTAAGCAACTCTTCAATAAAACCCTCGTGTATTTCTTTTTTTTCATTAAGAGCTCCGATTACCACTCCATTTGCTCCTAATTCTTTCGCTATTCGAATATCTTCCTTCATTATCTCGATTTCTTCCCGGGTATATATAAAAGATTTCGAATGCGGCCTTATCATAACATTTACCGGAATTCTCACCGACTTTACCACTTTATCTATCATTGCATAGCTCGGCGTCAATCCACCTTCAGTAAGAGCGCTAACGAGTTCTATTCTGTCGGCTCCACAGGCTTCAATGCGTTTTGCATCTTCCGGAGTCATGGCGATAACTTCAATCATTATTCAATTCTCCTGTCTCATAATTTTAAACTTTCACCTTTATTATAGACCTTTTCATTTTCTTCGGCTACTCTTTTTTTATCCATTATCGCTATAAACGGCCACCATATTAACATCACAATCAGGATATCTACAATTTGAAGAATAGCTCCGGATATATGTCCGGTAATTAAGAAACCCTGAATTATCGGAGGAGTGGTCCACGGTATAATAACCCCGGTGGGCCTTGCTACAAGATTAAGGGCCATCGCCTCATAATTGACTATTGTAATGGCAACTGGTCCAAGTATAAGCGGGATTATCCCGATGGGGTTCAAGACTACCGGCAAGCCGAACATTATTGGTTCGTTTATATTGAACAACCCTGGCGCCAGGGACATCTTTCCAAGCTCTCTATACTGCTTAGATTTAGCTCTAAACATGAGTAAAAAGACTACTGCCAAGGTTGCACCAGCACCGCCTATCCATATCATGTCGAAAAACTGCTCCGTAATTATATTCGGGGGAAGTTTTCCCGCTTCAATTGCTGCGAGATTAGCATCCTGCAACGGTACCCAGAACGGCCTCATGATACCGTTGACTATAGTGCCGCCATTAAGCCCTATGGACCAAAGCAGACTTATAGAAAACACCGTACCTATGGCCCCTAACAGGTTGTTGGCTACCATTGACTGCATGGGAAGAGATACTAGCTTGTAAATGAAATCATGAATGTACTGATACGGCGTTTGGAGAAACAGTAACCTTACCAGCAGCATTGTAACTATTATCACAAAACCGGGTACAAGGGCTGAAAAAGCTCTCGAAACGGCAGGAGGCACACCTTCGGGCATTTTAATGATAATTCCCTTTTTTATAAAGTAATTGAACATCTCTGTTACAACTAAGGCTGTTATAATAGCTACAAGTATACCGTTAGTCCCGTACCATCCACCGACGGTTATTACTCTTGAAACAGTATGAGTGGTGCCGTTTATGTCTATTGTTGTCGTAATAGGCGTTAAAAGGATAAAGGAAGCGATACCGAGCATGGCGGCGGAAAATGAGTCAATTCTATATGATTGTGCCAGCTTGTATGATATGGATGCTACAATATAAAGTGACATTATGTCATAGGTTACCCTTTTGGGCAAAATAATGAATTGATTAAATTCCTCTCCAAACAATTTTACCTGCAGTTCCTGCCATCCGGGTGCGGGGAAATCCTGAATAATTATAAACAGAGAACCGATAATTAAGAACGGCATGAAGGAAATAAAACCGTCTCGTATGGCCGCAAGATGCCTCTGCCCAGCCAGTTTTGTGGCAAAAGGGGCAAACTTGTTTTCCAGAAAATCTTGAATTTTTTTCATGCCCTTTTCTCCTTCCTGGTAATTTTATTGATATCTCGTTTAA
Organism: Thermosediminibacter oceani DSM 16646; assembly: GCF_000144645.1. Taxonomy (NCBI): domain Bacteria; kingdom Bacillati; phylum Bacillota; class Clostridia; order Thermosediminibacterales; family Thermosediminibacteraceae; genus Thermosediminibacter; species Thermosediminibacter oceani. The sequence goes on along the minus strand of NC_014377.1, from coordinate 263,510 downwards.
CAGGAAATTTAAAGTTTATATCTTTCTTTCAGCAAAGTATTTAAGGTTAATCTTTAAATTAAAGGATGATTATACTGGACTTGTAATTTTTCTCTGATACTCTTGAAGCCATTCCTCCGACGCCTCTTCGCAGATAACCCTACCGTTTTCGGGATGAGCCAGATATACTTTCGGCATACTGTCATCGGTTGCCACTACAAAAGAGAATTCTACATTGGTACCAACCCCCCATTCTCCTTTATTATTTATACACACCAGAGATATTGCTCCCGCTTTACCGCTCCTTTGCCTCAGTTTTTCACTAAAGTTGAAAACCGCTTTCTCGGCAGCTGTCTGAGGATCTATCCCACTTTCCATCAATCGAACCGCCTCATATGAAAGGCATCCCTTCATTATATCCTCCCCAAGGCCCGTTGCCACAGCACCCCCAACTTGGCTGTCCACATATAACCCCGAACCGCAAATCGGTGAATCCCCCACCCTTCCCCTTTTTTTCATAAATAGTCCACTTGTTGACGTGGCCGCGGTCATATGTCCTTTTTTGTCGAGGCATACAACACCTACTGTGTCATGTCCGTCGTACGGGCTGAGGTTTTTCTCATAAATTTCTTTGACTCTTTTTTCCCAAATTTTCTTCGCCCTGTCCGTTAACATGTTCTTTCTCTCAAAGCCGTTTTTATGAGCGTACTCCTCCGCTCCGCTTCCGACAAGAAATATATTGAATTTTTCATGGCTCAATTTCCTGGCTATGGATACGGGGTTTTTAAAATCCCGTATTCCGCCAACCGCACCAAAAGACAGAGTATCTCCGTCCATAAAAGCCGCGTCGAGTTCCACTTCACAATTTTCATTGGGAAGGCCGCCGTATCCCACGGATTTGTACAGTGGAAAGTCCTCGACGATTTTAACGGCCTCCTCCACAGCATCGCCAGAATCTCCACCATGTTTCAATATTTCTGTTGCAGCAATTATGCCCTCAAGAGACATTCGCCAAGTGCCTATTATCGCCCATTTCATACATATCTTCCTTTCGACACTTTGATTTGGAAAACCAAAATCAACCAAGCCTTTTATATAAATTTATAATTTCTCTTATAAGCGGTTTTGCCAGCATGGCGTTCATAATATGGTCCTGAGCGTGTACCATTAAAATTGAATATTCAGATTTATTTCCCCGAGATTCTTCTGCTATTAATTCCGTCTGCACTTTATGGGCTTGTAACAAAAAATCATCCGCCTTTTGCATCAACTGTTCGGCTTCTTCAAATTTACCGTTTCTTGAAAGTTTCATAGCTTCGAACATCATCGATAACGAATCTCCTGCCGCTGATATTATCCGAAAAGCTATTTCTTCTATTGATTCCATTCAATTCACCTTCCAATTTTTCTTTTAAACACCCACATTATAAGCTTATTAAAAAAAATACATCAAATAAGTTTTTTCCTAATGAATCGGAAATTTACAAACAAAAAACTTCGCAAAACTGCGAAGCCCTTTATTAATTCTCATAATTTAAATTTAATAATCTTGACTTGAAATCGTAAAAATCCCGGGATTCTATTAGACTATTTACTCCTCCGGGCCTGTCAATGGCATCAATGATATGATTGTACAAAAAATCCAATTTTTTTCTGTCTCCTGGCTTTATTGCAAACATCAGGACAAGCTGAACTTTGTGCTTCCCCCACATAATGGGTTTGTCAAGGATGGCAACCGAAATCACCGTTTCATAGGCACTAATAAGAACTGGGTGGGGTATTGCCACAAGATTACCGAAGGATGTCGAGGATAGCTTCTCTCTTTCTATAACAAGTTGGGGATAATTTTGGGGAACATAACCTTTTTCATGAAGCTCTTTTGCCATAAAATCAATAACCTGAAATTCATTTTGAAACACAAGGTTTTTGTAAAAAAGTTCTTCTTTGAAAAACTTGTCGGCTTCACTGCGTAAACTTTCAGCTTTACTTTCTGCATAATAGAGATTTAAAGTCTTATCAATCAATTTCTTGTCCTTCTCATCAAGAAAGGGCGATATTACAATAGTATTTATAGGAAGGTCATGTTCAAGCGGTACTGTAGTAAATATAAAGTCGGGGTTATCTTTTTTAATAGAATCGAGTTCCATGAATGAAAAAACCCCTAGAACTTTTATCTTTTCTTTATATATCGAATTAATTTTAGAAAGAAGTATATTAGATGTAGTATACCCTGTCGGGCAAACAATAGCTACTCTTTTGGGGAAGTTTTGTTTTTCCGTGTACCTCTCAAATGCAGCCCCAAGATGGAGGGCAATAAAACCTATTTCATCTTCATTCACTTGTAAACCGGTTAACCTGTAAAATTCTCTTGCAAGGAAGACAGCTATTTCAAAAATAAAAGGATATCGCCTTTTTAAATCTTCCAGTAAAGGGTTCCTCAGAACCATTCCATTTTTAATCCTGCAATACATTATTTTTAAATGAAGACATAAACCGATCAATAGAGTATCATCACGCGTAAAATCTATGCCGTATTCCGTAGCTATTGAATTCAGCAAAGCCACTGTTAAGGAGATATAGTATGGTTCAACGATATCTTTTAATTCATCGCGGTTTGTACAGGTACATTGTATCTTTTCTCTACCTAGAATAAGGTATGAAACATATAATACCTCTTCCGGCGGAAATTTAATCTGAAATTCATCCTCCAGTTTTGTACATAATTCCTTTGCTATTTTATATTCCATTGTATTTACCATATTTCTGCAACTAGTATAGATGTCCAGAAGGTTTTTATTCTTTATCCTATCTACAGTTATTGCAATATGAATTAAAAGATTTACTACAGCCATTTCGTTTATGGAAAAACTGTATTTTTTAACTGTTTCTAACAGGTGTTTTTGAATTAAATCTAAATCAACATCCTTGAAGTATTTCTTATATTTTGATACATCAAAGAAACTGCCGTTTGTTTCTTTGAATAACAGCTCGCTTAGTAAACTTCTCTTATCTTTTTCACTCCCCTTGAGAAAAATTTTTGAGGACTTTTTAATAACTTTTAAATCCCTGTTGTTTGCACTCACTATCTTGTTTATACGCTTCAAATCACCGACTATAGTTGATTCGCTTACCATAATTTCATCAGCGAGTTGGTAAATGTCTAATTCTTTTTTATCAAAAATTAACTTTTTCAGAATGTAGTTTACCCTTTCATCAGGATTGTCAGGCGAATCAACCCTAGCCAGTTTTAATATTTCCCTTGCTTTTTCGCAGTTTTTAATACGGTAACCTTTACTTTTCATTGAGGTAATAATTTCTTCATTATCTTTTGTAAGAGAGTTTATGTATGCAATATCATTTCTCACCGTTCTGTCGGTTACCCCTAGGGCTGCAGCGATCTCTTGCCCTTTTACCCAGTCTTTTCGAGTCAACAGAAATCTCAATAACGTTTTTTGCCGCGTATAAAGATAATATTCCAAAAGTACACCCCCTTTTTTATCGTTATTTACACGAGTTTCTTCAAGTATGTTACGGCGAGCTATTCACCTTATCATGGAAATTATAACTCATGTCGAAGCACGTCGCCAAGTTAAATAGCCCTCAAAAGAGGGCTTTCGTTCTAACCGCAGTTATTCACGTTCACTCCGAGGTATGATTCCTTTACGCCCGGATCGTTGATGAGGTCGGTAGCTCTGCCGCTTTTTACTATACTGCCCTGTTCCAGCACATACCCTCTGTCGGCGGTAGCAAGGGCTTTGTAGGCGTTCTGCTCCACCAGCAGGATGGTTTTCCCCAGGCTCTTTATATCTTTGATCACCCGGAATATGGTCTCCACCATAACGGGTACCAGGCCCAGCAAAGGCTCGTCGAGGATAATCAGCTCGGGGTTGCTCATCAGCCCACTACCTATGGCCAGCATCTGCTGCTCCCCGCCGGAAAGGGTCCCCGCCATCTGCTTTTCCCTTTCCTTCAGGCGCTGAAAGAGTTAGTACACCTTTTTCAGGTCACGCTTTATCCCTTCTTTATCACTCCTCACGTAGGCTCCTAACATGAGGTTGTCCTTCACTGTAAGGTTTGCGAAGATCGGCCTGCCCTCGGGAATCTGCACGATACCCCTCTTGACTATGAGGTGGGGAACCTTCGGCAGCGGCTCTCCCTTGAAAAATATGCTGCCTTCCCTGTACCTCACGATTCCCGAGACAGCGTTTAAAAGCGTCGACTTTTCCGCGCCGTTGGCGCCTATTATCGTAACTATTTCCCCTTTGCTCACCGATATGCTGACGCCTTTGAGGGCGTGCATGCCGCCGTAATTGACGTGTAGGTTCTTGATTTCAAGCACCTGGCATCCCCCCTTCGCTCAGGTACGCTCGGATTACCAGCGGGTCCTGCTGGATCTTTTCGGCAGGTCCTTCGGGCAGTTTTTTGCCGGAGTTAAGCACAATTATATTGTTGCAGATGCCCATTATCAGGTCCATGTGTGGTGCTCTATGACGAGTATGGTGCAGCCGAACTCGTCCCTGATCCGGCGGATCAGGTTCATCAACTGCAGCGTCTCGTCGGGGTTCATGCCCGCGGCGGGCTCGTCGAGCAAAAGGAGTTTAGGCTTCAGCGCCAGGGCTCTGGCGATTTCCAGTCTTCGCTGGAGCCCGTAAGGGAGAGAATTGGCCACCTTATCCTTCCACACGAAAAGTTCCATAAGCTCAGCAGCCGGTCAGCGAATTCTTTTAGTTCCCTTTCCCGCCGCTTGAATTTTTTCAACCTCAGAGCCGCGTCAAATATGCCGTAGTCGGCGTTGTGATGGCAGGCGGTCAGCACATTCTGGTAAACCGTGAGGTTTTTAAAGAGCCTGATGTTCTGTAACGTCTGTTATTCCCATTCCGGCTATTACGTGGGGCTCTTTGTTATGGATTGGGGTATTTTTGAAATATATGGAACCACTTGTGACTTTGTAAATTCCCGTTATGAGGTTGAATATGGTTGTCTTACCGGCCCCATTAGGTCCTATTAGTCCCCAAATGTATTTTGTACATAAAAAGAGCCCTTGCGGGCTCTGTATAAATTTACATCTCTTTTGCCTTCGCGAAACTACGTTGGAGCAAAAATATTAACGTTACGCCGATGGCCCCTCCCAGTAGGGCTGTGAAAAGCTGTGGGAGCGTAAACGCCTGTACGACCGGTGGGGGCACCCTGACGCCGAACCACTTAAGGATGTATATAACCGAAATCGAAAGCCAGGCGTATTTTGCCACAGCGGCAAGCAGCACCCCTATCACGGCGTTCTTTTGGGAAGAATAAAGCCATACGTATAAGGCATTTCCCGCCATTATGAAGGGAACCATGGGCGGGAACTTGAGGATGCCCACCAAAAGCGCGATAAGAGGAGTTAAAAGTCCGATGGTTATACCCGAAAAAACGCCAACGGTACCAGCTGCGATCAGCAGCATGGCGTTCACCAGCGACCCGGTTATGAGTTGTGGCATTTTAAGGTACTGCAACATAAGGGTTACCGCCAGTAAGAGAGCGGTCCTGGTTAAAAATTTGGTGTCATATTTCACGAAAATTCCCCCTTCGCTTCAGGTTTCCCCTCACGTCAGGATGAAGTCTAAAGACCGGGTCCTTTAAGGCCCGTATTCGGGCAAGGAACCAGGCCTATTTTATCGTAAACCTTTTTCAGTGTCTCCCGGGCAAGTTCTTGGGCTCTTTCCGCTCCGTTTTTTATGACGCTTTCCATGTAGTCCTTATTGGCCATCAGCTCGTCGTATTTTTCCCGTATAGGCCTGAGCTTATCAATTACCACTTCCGCTACAGCTTTTTTAAATTCGCCGTAACCCTTTCCCTCAAATTCCCTCTCTATCTCTTCAAAAGACCTGCCGGTTACGGCGGCGTATATGTTCATGAGGTTACTTATCCCGGGTTTTCTCTCCACGTCGTATCTTACCACGGCTTCCGAGTCGGTGACGGCCCTCTTGAACTTTTTCATTATCACATCGGGCGGGTCCAGCAGCAGAATATAGCTGTTTTCGTTTTCATCGCTTTTAGACATCTTTTTGGTGGGTTCCAGGAGGCTCATTATCCTGGCGCCGACTTCGGGGATATAGGGCTCCGGTATTTTAAAAACTTCTCCGTATAAATTGTTGAACCTGGTTGCGATATCCCTAGTCAGTTCAACGTGCTGTTTTTGGTCTTCGCCTACGGGCACCAGATCCGTCTGGAAAAGCAGTATGTCAGCGGCCATAAGCACCGGGTAGGTAAAGAGGCCGGCATTTATATTGTCCTGGTGCTTTCTTGCCTTTTCCTTAAACTGGGTCATCCTGCTCAGTTCGCCCATATAGGTGTAACAGTTTAGAATCCACGCCAGTTCCGCATGGGCGCTGACGTGGGATTGAAAGTACACCACGTTTTTTTCGGGGTCCAGGCCACAGGCCAGGTACTGAGCCAGGAAGGAATAGCACCGTTCCCGGAAAACTTTTGGGTCCTGCCTTACGGTCAGCGCGTGGAGGTCCACGATACAGTATATACAGTCGTACTTATCCTGAAGTTCAACCCAGTTTTTTATCGCCCCCAAAAAGTTTCCCAGGGTAACGGAACCCGAAGGCTGGGCACCGCTGAAAATTCTCTTTTTACCGCTCATCTTTACTTCCCCATCCTATCCTGTATATTTTTATATATTTTACATCGGAAAGGTATATAATACAAGCGCGTCCAAATAAATCCACCACTACTTTATTCTCCTGCCACGTCTTTTTCGTCCACAATCCCCCTGTTTTTGGCTTCCCAGAGGTACAGCGACGCTGCCGTCCTGTAAGGCTTCCACCTCTGGCTGCACTCGATGAGAAATTTTTTGTCGGGCCAATCGGAAAGCCCGTAAAGCCATTTCACGGCCCTCTGAAGCCCCAGGTCCGCTACGGAAAAGACATCGGGCCTTCCCAGGGAAAATATCAGGAACATTTCGGCGGTCCACCGCCCGATCCCCTTTACCCGAACCAGAGCTTCTATCACTTCCTCATCGGCCATGGAGTCGATTTTATCAAGGTCCAGGATGCCGGATAGGACCTTTTCCGACAGGTCTTTAATATATTCTATTTTTTTCTTCGACAATCCTGCGCTCCTCAGTTCGTCCTCGCTTAAACTCAAGATTCTCGCGGGCGTCACCTCGCCGCACAGGTCCTGCAGCTTTCGCCAGATGCTATCCGCGGCCTTCATGGAAAGCTGCTGCCCTACTATAGACTGGACAAGCGACTGAAAATAGTCCTCCTCCAGCTCCAGCGAATAATCACCGATGAGGTGTATAAGATAGGCCATTTTTTCGTCGGCTTTCGAAAGGGCTTTCAAAGCCGGGTCATCCTTTTGGAATCTTAAAATCTTTTTGCGTGAAATCATTTCCTGCTCCTTTCATACTGTTCGGGCCACTTAATATCATCGCCGAGCTCTTTTGCGGCGCTTAAAGGCCAGTAGGGGTTTCTCAAGAGCTCTCTGCCTAAATATACCATGTCTGCCCTCTCGTTTTGCAGGATTTCTTCGGCCATTTCGGGCACCGTGATGAGCCCGCCGGCTATTACGGGGAGTCCCGTCATTTTTCTTATGGTTTCCGCAAACCTTACCTGGTATCCGGGGTAAGCTTTTATCGTTGCCGGCACCACCGCTCCGGAGCTGACATCGATTATATCCACCCCTTCGCCCTTTACCAGGTTTATGATATTAGCGAGATCTATATCATGATTCCCGCCCTCCGCATAGTCTTCGGCGGAAACCCTGACCATGAGAGGCTTTTCTTCAGGCCATACTTCCCTTACAGCCCTTATAACTTCTCTCAAAAACCTCGCCCTGTTTTGGAGGTTTCCTCCGTATTCGTCGGTCCGCTTGTTGGTGAGAGGGGAGAGAAATTCGCTTATAAGATAGCCGTGGGCGCCGTGAATCTCTATGATATCGAATCCGGCCCTGTACGCTCTATAAGCTGCGGCTTTGAATGCGCTTACCACTTCTTTTATATCCTCTTTGGTCATCTCCCGGGGCACGCCGTAGGTTTCGTCGAAGGCTATGGGGCTCGGGGCGATAAGATCTTCGCCCGGCGCGCCGCACTTTCTTCCGGCATGGGCAAGCTGTATGCCTATTTTTGCTCCGTGTTTTTTAACTTCTGATGCTATCTCCGCAAGCCCTTCTATATGAGCGTCGTCCCATATACCGAGATCCCTTTCGGATATCCTTCCTCTTTTTTCCACGGCCGTGGCCTCCATGATGACAAGACCAACCCCGCCGATGGCCCTGGTGGCGTAGTGGATCAAATGCCAGGAGTTTGGAAAGCCCTTATCATCGGAGCTGTACATGCACATGGGCGGCATGACGATCCTGTTTCTCACTTCCATATCTTTTATTTTTATTTTGGAAAAAAGCTTGGACATAACATTCCCTCCTTTTTGGAAGTTTATCAATGGCTGCCGAGCAGGCCGTTTTTCCGGACGAGCCTTGCAAAATGCGAGAACACTAAAAGTCCTACTGCAAGGCAAATTAAAGATGTAAAGGCCAGCATGAGCCACAGCTCTGAGGGTACGGGCAATCCCATCATGCTCAACCTCGCGATATGCATGCCCTGGGTAACGGGAAGGCTCCGGGAAATCCAGCCGAAGATTTCCGGCAGCATATCCGGAGGATACAGCATTCCTGAAATAAAGAATATCAGCGTCTGGAATAAGATCACTACCCTGTTAACCCTCTTGACGTATAGGGCAAATCCCGCAAATATGTAGCCGAGCCCTTACATCCCGACGAGAGTTAAAGATAGTGCGGCCAGTGCTCCCGCCGTCACGTCGATCGACACCCTGAAAAGTAGAAAGAACACCCCACAAATCACAAGAATGAAAGCCGTAGTAGTGACAACGTGTCCTATTGCTTTCCCGGCCAGTAGCAGTGCAGGCGGTGCCACTGAAGTAAATTTGTGCTCCAATATTCCCCTTGCCGCCTCGATGGAAATATCGTTGCCCATGACGCTGAGCGCACTTGCTGAATAATACCAGAAAAGGTATCCTAAAAGTACGAGCGGTCGGGTCTCAGTCCTTGTCACTCCATAGGCGGCGCCCATGTCGGAATAGCCTCCTAGAAATATTATCATCCCAAATATTATTATATCTATCATAAGTTCGCTGAGGAAGTTCGCCTTATAATACCAGCTCTCCTGGATTTCCCGTATCATCTCAGCCGTCGCAGCGCGAAGCGCTTTCATTTACATCCACCTCCCCGGGTGGTAAATTCTGAAGAACGACACGGCGGTAAAGCTCCATGAGATTTCTCTTAACGGGAAGAACCGATCTGACGATGAGGCCGATTTCACTCATAACCTCCAAAATGCGGCTTGCCGGCACGGATTGAGGCACCTCCACCTTCAGCATGGCCCCGCTAATGTCAATTACGCGGAACCCCGCAAGTTCGAGCTTTCTGGCATCTTCGTGGGTTGCATCGTACGATAAATATATGTGGTAATACCGCATTTCTTCCTGTTTTTCCGGTTCTTCCAGCCTCACATTCCCCACCACGCGCCCCTGTTTCATGAGATACACGCGGTCGGCCACTTCCTCTATAAACCCCAGATTGTGGGAGGAAATCAGTATTGAGAGCTTTTTCTCCAAAAGCGACCTTATGATTCCGGAAAGGTGTATTGTATTTTCCACATCAAGGCCGTTGGTGGGTTCATCAAGAATCAAAATTTTGGGATCATGCGCCAAAGCAGTTGCTATAGCCGCCCGCTGCCTCTGCCCGTGGGACAGGGTGGCTACCCTCCTGTCCCATAATTCCTTGAGATCGAATATTTCCCCCAGGTATTCGAATTTTGCCTTGACTTCTCCGGAGGCGGCTCCTTTTAAGTGTGCAAAGTACATTAAGTTCTGGCGCACCGTGAGGCCCCAGGAGAGGCTCCTTTCCGTATCGAAGACCGAACCTAAAAAATTTGCAAACTCCCGGGAGTTTTTAACCGGCCGGCCGCCGATGTAAATTTCCCCGGAGTCCTGAAGGATGATGCCGTTGATGATCTTTATCAGGGTGGTTTTGCCGGACCCGTTAGGACCCAATAGCCCCACCACCTCACCTTCCATCACCTCCAGGGAGACACCGGCGAGAGCTGTAACGGGCGGTTTCTTATAAGTTTTTTTAATGTTACATACTTTGAGCATCCCCCTCCCCCTTCCCCTAACCTTTTATATTACCCCCTGTAACGGTTCCCAGGGGTATTATCGACAGATCATCAAAGGGTTTCCGTTTTAAGTCCGTAAGCAGGGGAAAGCTCGGTTATCAGTACCCCTGCCAGTATCAGCGCAAAGCCTGCGAGGGCTTTGAACGTTACGGGCTCACCCCAGAAGAGGAAGGAAAATACACCGGCAAATACCGCTTCCTGGCACATGATGACTGCCGCGTGGGTCGAGGTGGTGTATTTCTGCGCAACGTTCTGGACGAGAAAAGCGCCTGCTGTGCAGCATATAACCGCATACAGTATCGCGATCCACATCGATAAATCCAGCGTTACGGGCATGGGCTCGGTCAAGGCACCGACAAAGAGCGACAGCATTCCGGTTATACCCGTTTCAAGGATTGCGAGGTTAATCGGATTGCCCCGCCTGGCGTAGTATTCGGTGCTCACTATCTGCATGGCAAAAAATACGGCGCAAAGCAGTGTAAGAAAATCCCCTACATTTACCCTTAACCCGCCTTCCAGGGAGATGACACCCAATCCTGCAAAAGTGACGGCAGCCCCCAACACCTGGTACCAGCCGGGGAACTTTTTGTTTACAAAGTACGCCAGAAACGGCACCATTACTACATTGCTTCCCGTTATGAACCCGGACTTGGCCGGTGTGGTATAAATAAGCCCCACCGTCTGGGTGGCAAACCCCAGGAAGAGAAAAAGGCCTATGATGCTACCTCCGATTATATCCCTTTTATCCACTTTTTTTATATTTTCATTGAAGACGGCTGCAAGGACGAGAAAAGCCAGCAAAAACCTCACGGCAAGGTACATGAAAGGCGTTATCCTCTGAAGGGCGTTTTTCATTACGACAAAGTTGAGCCCCCACGCCATGGTGACTAGGAGCAGAGCCCCATCCGCCAGAAGGCTCTTTTTTATCCTCATCTTTTACTACCCTCCGGTTATCTTTACATTGTTTATAAAGTTATTGCAGGCGCTCCAGGTACTGTGATATTACCTCCCTGGCAATAGGCCCGGCGTTTCTGCCGCCGGAACCGGCGTTTTCCACAACGACCGCCACCGCTATCTTAGGGTCGTCCGCCGGGGCGAAGCCTACAAACCAGGCGTGGGTCTCTCCGTGGGGGTTTTCGGCGCTGCCGGTTTTTCCGGCTACGGGTATGCCGCGAACCCTTGCCGGAGTACCGGTGCCGTTTTCTACCACATCAACCATATATTCCCTTATCTTGTTCGCCGTCACTTCGTCGATTACCTGCTTCGCAGAACCCGCCTTCTCAAAATTTTTTACGTGCCCTAGAGGTGTAACCGTCTTTTGCACGATATACGGCTGTATCATCTTGCCGCCGTTGGCCACCGTGGAAGCTACCATGGCCATTTGAAGCGGAGTCGCCAGGATGCGGCCCTGGCCTATGGAAGCTTCAGCCAGTTCTACGTCGTCGCTCATAAGGGAAAACCTGGGGAATCGGCTCACGGCCGCCGGCAGCTCAAAGGGGATTTTTGAATTAAACCCGAATTCCTGGGCTTTGGCAAAAAGCCTCTCCTTTCCCACTTCAAGCCCTATTTTCACAAAAATCGAGTTGCTGGAGAGGCTGAAAGCCCTCTTAACGTCGTAATTGCCCGGTTCCATCCCTTCGTAATCCCTTATGACTCTTCCGCTGACCTTCACGTACCCCGGCGTCTCGTAAGTCCTTTTCTCAATATCCGGTATGCTTTCCAAGGCTGCGGCAAGGGTCACTATTTTAAAGGACGAGCCTGGAGGGTACAGCCCCTGGATGGCCCTGTTGAGCAGGGGACTCGCCTTGTCCTTAGACAGTGCTTCCCACTGCTTTTCGACACTGCTGGGATTGTAACCCGGTGAGCTCACCATTGCAAGAACCGCGCCGGTATTCGGGTCCAGGGCTACCAGAGCCCCCCGCCTTCCCTGAAAAAGCTCGTATGCTCTTTTTTGAAGGTCCGAGTCTATCGTCAGGTAAACATCGTTGCCCTTTGAAACTCCCAGAATCTTCTGGCGCAACAACAGCATGGGATCCTGCTGGGAAATTCCTAAAAGCTCCCCGTTCAGCACCTCTTCCAACCCGGCCCTCCCCAGCTTCCTGCTGGAATACCCGAGCAGCGGACCGAAAGCCGGCCCCTGGGGGTAAACCCGCCTTTTCGCACCGTTTTCCACAACCGTAGCGGCGAGGACTCTTCCCCTAATATCGTACACGGTGCCTCTGGTAATGCTCTCCTCCTGTTCCCAGAGCCTCCGGTTATATGAGCTTTCTATGAGCTTTTGCCGCTCATAAACCTGGAAATAGGTGAGGTATCCCAAAAGGCACATAAAAAGCCCGCAGAACACCGCAAATACCAGCTTTATGTTTCTATGCAGCTTCTCCATCGGTCTCTCCTTCCCTCGCCTGGAGCCACAGCCCGTTCAGAATGCCAAGAGACGTAAAACTCATGACCATGGAACTCCCCCCGTAGCTCATAAACGGCAGCGTGACGCCGGTTACCGGTATCAGCTTTATAACACCGCCTATAATTGTAAATATTTGCATGCCGAACATCACCGTGTATCCCAGGGCTATCAGAGCCGGGTAGCTGTCCTCCAACCTGAGCGCTATCTTTATGCCCCTGTACACCATTAGGAAATACATGAGGATGACTGCGGCAGCCCCGAGAAATCCAAATTCCTCCGCAAAAGCGGAGAAGATGAAGTCCGTCGCCACCGCGGGAATGAAGTCCGGCCGCCCAAGGCCAAGCCCGGTACCGAAATAGCCGCCTTCCGCTATTGCAAAAAGGGACTGGACGATTTGATAACCCCTGCCCGGGACGTCCTGCCACGGGTTTAACCAGGCTTCAATCCTGACCCTCACGTGGTCGAAAAGAAAGTAGCTCAGAACACCCAAGATTCCGGCGGCAGACAGCCCGGCAGCCGTCAAATCCAGCCTGGAAGTGGCGGTGAAAATCACGGCCAGCGCCGTAATGTAAAACAGCATCGCCCCGCCCAGGTCCTTGGAGATAGCCAGAAGACCGACAGCAGCCAGGATTTCAGCCGCAAGCCTGGGGAAATTATTAATTTTATTTTGTTTCAAAACACCGGCCAGGTAAAACACGAAGGTGATCTTGGCAAGTTCGGAGGGCTGGAAAGTAAAACCGCTGAAAGCCAGCCAGTTCTTGGCTCCCCCTTTTTCCACTCCGAAAAGAAGGGGCAGCAAAAGCAGCGCTACAGTAGCGCCCCAGAAGTAAACGGGTTTGAGTTCGAGGCTGATGAAGTACCTCGTAAGAATGCTGCTCAAAATAAAAAATCCGACGCCAAGGGCGAAAAAGGCGACCTGTCTTTTAAAAAGTTCCATGTTGATCCTGCAGAGCATTATGAGGCCCAATTCCGTCAGAAACCCCGCCAGTATAAACAGAAATTTGTCCGAGCTGGGGAAGATCCACCCCGTAAAAAAATAGCCGATGAATACTATGCTCAAAAATATCACGGCACCGTAAAAGGGCACCAGCGTTACGGGCTTTCTGAAGATGGTTAGGAGTAAAAAGGAAATTAAACCCGTCAGTGCCATCGCGCTCAGTGCCCTGTTATACGTCGCTTCCACTTTCGAGTCCACGGGCCTCCCTCCTCAAAAAGGTGAATTTCCTGCTGCCCATCGTTATGACGTCCTTTTCCTTTAAAGCCACCGCCTTTTTTATGCGCTTTCCGTTTAAAAATGTGCCGTTGGTGCTTTTAAGATCCTGTATGACCATCCTTCTGCCCTTTTTAAAGATCATGGCGTGCTTGCTGGAAAGATAAGGGTCGTTTATCACTATATCGGAATCCCCGGCACGACCTATTGTAGTTACAGGCCGGAGGGGGTATTCCCTGCCATCGTCGCTCCTGAGGTAATAACCGGTATCCACTGACGTATTTTTTTCTTCACTCAGGTCTAGCACCATCAACTTTAAAAAATTATATAAAAAATAATATATTAGCCCGATTAATAGAAATTTCAAAATTTGAGCCAGGAGTTCATACACCCAAAACCACCTCTAGTATATTATAACACAATTGAAAAGCGGGCAATCTCATATGGATAAAAATAACAGCATAAAAAAACCCGCGGTTACACCGCAGGATTTTCCACCCTGAGGATTTTGGCAATCAGCCCGGCCGTAAAGCTATTGAATTGGTTCGGGTTAAGAAACGGCCTGTAAAGCCCCGTTTTTACCAGTTTACCTATTAGTTCGTCCATCTCTTCGAAACCTTTCTTTTTCCATACACCCGCCGCCATGGCTTCAATCGTGAGCCTCGGAGAAAGCAGCTTGCGGAGGTTTTTCTCGTAGTCCGTTCCACCGGAAGAAAGGCTTCTTACCGCTTCCATGCCGCTGAGCACCGCCATGTCGATACCGCCGCCGTGAAGAGGGGATGTGAGCCCGGCGGCGTCACCCACCAGCAGTATGTTGTCGTAAACCAGACGCGGGGCCATCCTGATCGGGCAGATGCCCCCCAGCTTTCTTTTTATAGCGTATCCCGCAAGTCCTTCCATTTCCAGCACATCGCGAAGCCGGTTCCACAGCGGCAACGGCTCTCCACCGAAGCTTCCGACCCCGACGTTAGCCGTGTGTCCGTCTTTGGGAAATATCCAGTAGTAGCCGTAAAGTCCCGGCAACAGCCCTACTTTCAGGTTATTCCCCAGGTAAGAAAAATCCCCCTCCATGACGTACTGCACGGTCCTGGCGCAGTTTTGCTTGTAAAAGTCAGCAAATCCGTAAGCCCTGGCAGTAACCGGAGGTGCACCGCTGGCGTCTATTATGTAGTCGTAATCCCTCATCAGTCCCTCCAGGTCTTTCGGAGAAACCGGGCTGTTTTCCTCAATGACCGCACCCTTATCCCGGGCAATGCGGGCGAGGTCTTCCTGCCATTCCCTTCTGTCGATCATCCAGAGATTCAGATCTGACACGTCTATTTCGTAGGTGGCTAAAGCTTTCGCGATCAGCTTTTCTACCTTGAATCTCACGCCCGCGCCGGGCTTTCCCAGCTTTTTCAGCACATCGAAGAAACCTTCGGCGCACCGGATATTTTCGCCTATCCGGCCCTTTTCCAGGAGCCTTACCTCATGGCCCATGGATGCAGCCGAAGCTGCTGCTGTAAGGCCGCCGGGGCCCCCTCCTATCACCAGAACCCTTGCCAACGCTATCCCAACCTCCTTTGTATGAACCTCAATATCCCCCTGACCAGACTAAAAAAGCCCATGGTGAGGGACGCAGCGATAAGAAATATGCAGAAATCCACAAACCACCCCAGGGTAATGTTCACAAAAGTCCCTCCTACAGCCACCTGTCAATACGCTGTTTCACTTCCAGGACGCCTTTGAACAGGTCTCCCACCTTTTGAAGCCTTTCGGGCATGTTCCTGATGGTGAACATAGAGGGCCTGACCCCCTCTTCAAGTTCATCCCATGTAACCGGAGCCGATACCGGCGCTCCCGCTATAGGCCTGGGGCTGTAAGGTGCGATCAGCGTTTTGCCCTTTATGTTTTGCAGGTAGTCGAGGTACACCTTGCCCCTGCGTTTTTTTATGCTTCTTTCGGTAGTTGCTTTTTCGGGAAAGGTCCTTTCCAGAACCCTGCAGAAAATTTTTGCAAAAACCCTGACCTCCCGGTAGGTGTACCTGGGCTCTATCGGCACGTATACCTGAATGCCGGTGGCACCGGAAGTCTTCGGAAATCCCACGAGTCCCTCCATATCAAGCAGTTTTTTCAGCGCCAGCGCCAGCTGCCGGGCGTCCTCGAAATCGGTATTTTCCATAGGGTCCAGGTCGAACACGACGAAGTCCGGGTATTCTATGGTCCCCACTCTGGAAAGCCAGGGGTGCATCTCAAGGCTTGCCTGATTCGCGGCCCAGAGCAAGCTTTTCATATCGTCGATAAGGGCGTAGCGCACAACCTTCCTCTTGCCTCCGGTGAAACTCTCCTCGTCGTAGGTCCTGAGCCACTCGGGAGCGTAATCGGGAATGTTTTTCTGGTAAAAAGCCTTGCCGTATATGCCGTCGGGGTACCGGGTGAAAACCATGGGGCGGTCCTTTAGGTGGGGCAGTACATAAGGAGCTACGCGGACGTAGTAGTCTATGAAATCAGCCTTTGTTATGTTGTCCTCAGGCCACATCACTTTGGAAAGGTTGGTCAGCTCAAGTTTTTCGTCTTCTACTATGACGACAGGCAATAATACCACACCTACCCGATTATATTATTATATTTAGCTTTAATCCTTAAATTTCCTTTAATGCAAAAATATTTTTTAAACGGGAAGAATATGTACGGTGATGTAAAATGATAAAGCCCGGGATACCCTTCATACCCATGGAGCCGCTGCCTCACCCGAAGCCCTTCGACGACGAAAAATACGGCTTCCAGATAAAGTGGGACGGCACCAGGATAGTAGCCCACTTGAGCGGCGGCGTGGAGCTTTTCAACCGGAAAATGAAAAGGCGCACCGCCCAGTACCCGGAGGTGGCAGGAACGCTTTCGGATGTCCTCGGGGACTCCGACGCGGTACTGGATGGAGAGATGATAACTTTGATCGGCGGAAAGCCCAGCTTCCAGCAGTTGATGAGGCGGGACTGGGCCACCGACCCGGGCACCATAAACTATCTGGCCTCAAGGATACCTGTAACCTACGTGGTTTTCGACATCCTTTACTTGAATGGAAAGAGCCTCATCGACCTGCCATTTTCCCGGCGGTACCACATATTAAAGTCCACCCTGAGGTCCTCGGACCCGGTGGTGGTGACCGATACCTTCCCGGGCCGGGGAATCGCCCTTTATGAGATCGCCAGGGAGAGGGGACTTGAAGGCATAGTAGCCAAAAGGCTGGACAGCGTTTACCAGATCGGGAAAAAGAGCGACAAATGGCTCAAAATCAAAAACCGCCGCGAGGTAACCGCCCTGGTGGGCGGCTTTCTGGCCGAAGGAAAAAGCGTGCGCTCCCTGTTTCTGGGGCAGCTCGTCGAGGGTGAACTCATTTATATCGGCAGGGCGTCCAGCGGACTTGGTGCCGAAACGAGCAGGGTCCTATACGATTTGCTTTCAAAATCCGCAAAGGAGTCATGCCCTTTTGCCAACCCGCCGCAAATCGAAAGGAGGGAAAAGCCCGTATGGGTCAGCCCTTCGGTCGCTGTTGAAGTGGAATTTCTCGATTATACCGACGAAGGTTATCTCAGGCATCCGGTAATAAGGCGGGTGGAATTCGGGTCATGAGGTGGCCCTCTTCCTCCTGCCGCGGCCTGCGGCCTCTTTTTTGCTCTCCTTTTCCTTTTCTACCATGGCCAGGCTCGCCTTGAGGGCTTCCATGAGGTCTACCACCTTCTCCTCCCTGGGAGCGGGTATCCTGATATCCTGACCTTCGACCTTGGCCCTTATTATGTCCAGCAGAGCTTTCCTGTACTCGTCGGTGTATTTCTCGGGTTTAAAGTCGGTAGCCAGGGAGTTTATGAGCTGCACCGCCATCTTGATCTCGTTCTCGTGGATTTTTACCTCCGGCGAAACCGGGATTTCACCGGCATCCCTCACCTCATCGGGATAGAACATAGTCTCCATCACCAGGCGGTTTTCACCGTAAGGTCTGAGGCACGCCAGGCTCTGTTTCGCCCTTATCATCACTTTTGCTATGGCGATTTTTCCGGTTTCCTTCAGGGCTTTTAAGAGCAACAGGTAAGCCTTCTGCCCTGTCTCTTCGGGCCCAAGAAAGTAGGAGTGGTCAAAATAAATGGGATCTATTTCCGCCAGGTTTACAAAATCTATGATATCGATGGTACGGGTTGTCTCGTCCGGTATGCTCTCCAGGTCTTTGTCTTCGATTATAACGAACTTTCCCTTTTCGTATTCGTACCCCCGGGCTATCTCATCATCCTCGACTTTCCGGTTGCACGCCGGGCATACCTTTTCGTAGCGTATGGGAGTGCCGCATTCCCTATGGATCTGCCGGAAGCTCACGCTCTTTCGTTCGGTTGCGGCGTACATCTTTACCGGCACGTTTACCAGGCCGAAGCTTATAGAGCCCCTCCACAGAGCTCGCACCGGCAATCACCTCCGGTACTAATATCTCTCATTTATAAATTGATTATCCCTGGAAATACTTCCAGTAACATATAGTAATATCGCATGTTTTTCGGGAAAAAATAAAAATACCTGCCGATGGTTAGCGAGGTACCGTATCCCAATGGGTATCGATAGTTAGCCATCGGCAGGCTTTTTTTGATTTTAGGTATATGATATAATTCTGATGATCGATTTTTGACGCCCGGACGTTACTTTTATAAAAAGGAGAATGCCAATGAAGATCGCTTTTTTTATAGACTTCGACGGGACGATAACCAAAGAGGACACATGCGTAGCGATGACCCGGAATTTCGCCCGGGGTGACTGGGAAGAGATAGAGCTAAGGTGGCAGAGGGGGGAAATTTCCACCGAAGAGAGCGCCAGGGAAACGTTTAAGCTCTTTGACGCCGGCGAAGAAGATCTCAGGAATTTTTTAATTGAAAACATGGAGATTGACGACTATTTCATGCCCTTTGTGGAATTCTGCCGGGAAAGGGGATATGAAATTTACATACTGAGCGACGGGTACGATTTTAATATAGAAACAGTTTTTAAAAAATACGGGATAAAGGATATACCCTATTTTTCCAATATGCTTATAATCGACGGCCGGAAATTCGATATCGAAAGCCCGCACTCTTCCTGGTCGTGCCCGCAGTGCGGCACCTGCAAAGCCGAACTCATCGACAAATTGAAGCCAAAAAATGGATTAGCGGTTTACGTAGGCGACGGCCATTCGGATATTTGTGCGATAAAAAAAGCGGATGTCATTTTTGCGAAAGGGGTTCTTCTTTCCCACTGCCGCAGAAATGACATCCCCGCCATCGCTTATAAAGATTTTTCCGATATAATAGACTGGGCCCGCTCCGCCAACATCCGTTAAGCCGCACCGGAATCCTCAATAACCTTCCACTTGTTGCACCTGTCTCCCCAGCGTGCGATTACCTTTCCCTCCATTTTTATGTTTACCACCTCGCAGTGGTTGGAACAGCCCTGACACTCGAAACTGTCCGCCGCAAACTCTATATCGCTGGCCTGAAAGCCCCTGAATTTTGTTTTTTCCACTCCAGCGTCTCTGGCCAGCAAGGCAGCGCCGAGGGCTCCCATGACGTGGTGGTATTTTGGGACGTATACTTCCATTCCAAGCGCTTCCTCGAAGGCGGCCTTCATCCCTACATTTGCCGCCACGCCGCCCTGGAATACCACCCGGGGCAGTATTTCCTTGCCTTTGCCCACGTTGTTCAGATAGTTCCTGACCAGGGCCTGACACAGGCCCCTTATTATATCCTCTATTTTGTAACCCAGCTGCTGCTTATGTATCATGTCCGATTCCGCAAATACCGCACATCTCCCCGCAATGCGCACCGGGTTCTTCGACCTGAGGGCGTATGAACCAAACTCTTCTATGGGTATACCCAGCCTGTTGGCCTGTTGGTCCAGGAACGACCCGGTACCGGCAGCGCAGACGGTGTTCATGGCAAAGTCGGTTACGACGCCGTCCCTCAGTATTATTATTTTCGAATCCTGTCCGCCTATCTCTATAACCGTTCGCACGTCGGGGACTTCCTTCTGGGCGGCGACTGCATGGGCGGTTATCTCGTTTTTTACAATGTCGGCACCCGCAATCACCGCTGCCAGTTGGCGGCCGCTGCCGGTGGTGCCAACACCCCTGATATCCCACTTTCCATGACCTCTCGAATTAAGTAGCCGCAGCCCTTCCTGGACCGCCTTTATGGGCTGGCCCTGGGTGCGGATGTAAACCGCTTCCTCCACCTCGCCGCTTTCATCCATGATGATCAGGTTCGTGCTGACGGAACCCACGTCAATACCCAGATAGTGTGCCATATACTACATCTCCTTTTCCAAGGTTCATTTTTTTCTTCTTACGCTTGGCTGCCAGGAGGTCTACGAAGGCCTCCACGCGGGTCCTCAATCCTTCCTTGCCCGTCTGCTCGTCAAGCGTTACCGGCAGAAAGCCTATACCGTATTCAGCGCAGACCTTGGGCAGTATGCTCTTTGCCACAATCTCGGGGATGCAGGTAAATGGCGAAAGTTGTATCACCCCGTCAAATCCCCTTTTTGCGAAGAGTATGGCGTTGCCCACTGATTCCCGCCCGTGGCCGCCGCACATCTCCTTGAAATACGGAGAAGCCAGTTTTTTCACATCCCTTTCACCGGGCATTCTGAAGAGGTCCATAACGGCGTTGTAGAAAGTGTAAGATGCCAGGAACATGGACCTTTCCGCATAAACCCCCAGATCCCCCAGCATTTCCTCTATTTCCAGGTTGGCCGCCGGTTCAATGACCACGTATATTTCCCCGACGATGCCTATTTTTATGGGATCGATATCTTTTTTTTCGATTTTTTCATATAAAAGCTCGATTTCCCTTTCGATTTCCACAAGGTCGCGGTAACTCTGCGCCTGTGCTATCAGTTCAGCGCACTTTTTATACGTCCTGGTAGTTTCACCCTTTTTAACTTCCAGGGGCCTTATCTTATGAGAGAGCTTTTCCGCCTTATCCAGCAGCTGAAGCTCCTTCCATACAAAACGCCCGATTCTGAAGTAATCGGCGATGGAAAGCTTTTTACTCACCAGTTTTTTTATACTGGCTATCAGGTCCCTCAGATGCCTGCCGGGAGGTTCCAGGGTTATCATCTCGAAGTCGTAGCCCAGGCTCTTCAAAATCTTTTCGTGCAACGTAGTATAGAGTCCGGCCCTGCAGGGCCCCACACCTCCGGTGGAAACAAGCGTGTCGGCTCCAGCTTCCAAAGCCTCGATGTAGGTTCCCAGCACTATCTTGAAGGGCAGGCACGCGAACTCCGGAGCATATTTGGTGCCCAGGCTCAGAGTTTCCTCGGTGGGCCGTTTGGGCAGCACCACATCGTTGCCCAGCGCTTTCATGAGTTTTTGAAAGGTTATAGTAGCATTCCCTAAGTAAGGATAGGATACTTTCCTCATAACATAGCCGCCTCTTTTACCTTTCTTTTTCTCCTCAGCATATCTACAAAGGCTTCCAGCCTGGTGTTAAGGCCTTCCTGCCCGGTGTGCTCGTCGAGGGCGATTGTTAAGTAAGCCATGTTCCTCTCCCTGGCCTCCAGTTCCATTATTTTATCCACGATAAAATCAGGACCGCAGCCGAAAGCGGTCACGTGAATGATGCCGTCGACGCAGCCGGTCTCCAGAAAATGAAAAGCGGTCCGCAGGACGCTGTTGCTGAAGGTCCAGAAGAGCGTCTTTCTAAGCTTCCCCGCGTATTTCTGCTTCACCTCTTCCGGTACCATCTCGGGAGTAACCACATAAGTTCCCATGCCTATCAGCTTTTTTATAAGGTCCAGGCTGACGTAAGGGTCGTAAAGCATATACGGGTAGCCGACGACCCCCAGTTTGATATCGGCACTTTTTTTCTGGGCCATTATACCCAGGGGCGGAATACCCCCCTGCAGGAACTGGTTGGTGTAGTCTTTAAAGCTTATGAGGGCTTTTCTATAGGCGTTGTAAGCCGTAAAGAACCCCTTTTTGAATTTCCCTGCAACCCTGAGACAGGTTAAAAAAAGCTCCCTTTTTTTCCCTCTGATGTCTATTCTGACCTCCAGCATGTTGTTCAGGTTTGGTATCGAACAGGCGAGCATATCGGGCAGTCCCAGAAATTTAGGGCAGAAAGTAGCTTCCCGGTTTACACTCACCAGCCTCGGTACGAAGACGTAATCCACACGGTTTATCAGATTTTTGACGTGTCCGTGAAAAAGTTTAATGGGCACGCAGGCGTCCGCCACGGCATCTTCCACGCCGGCATCCACTATCTCCTTCGACGTTGGATCCGATACTGCCACTTCAAGGCCCAGTTTTTCAAAAAATGTATTTATGAAAGGATAGTATGCATAGTAGGCCAGGGTTCTCGGTATACCGATTTTCAATCTAGGTCTCTCCTCGTAAAAATGTCGAATAATATATAATTCAACGATAAGCAAAAAAATCCTTCCTTATATATCACCGACAATTGTTAATTATTGATGATTGGATAAAGTGTTTCCACAAACTGTTATACCGCCGTTCATAGAATATTAACCGGAGGGGAAAGGTATGCACACGTATTCAAATTAAGAGCCCGCATCTTGAAGATGCAGGCTCTCTATACTTGCTATTATCTTGCTATGCCGGTCTCCTCCATTTTGCGGGCAAAGGCTCTCTCCACGGCATCGGCCGGACCCATGCACCTGAACGCAGGTCCCCCGGCGGATACGGCCAATCTCGCCTTACCGCTTTCGAAATTAAATCCTTCCCTGTACAGCACCGGCATTCCGAAGGCGTCCTTCGTCCCCGCCGGCCAGAATATGCCACCGCCCGTCAGGGCCGTCTTTTTTACCCCCCTGTACTCGGGTATCTGCCGTGAGATCGCATCCAGCACCTCTTCCGCCGAACCGAAGTTAAAGGCACATCCGGTGGCGCCGGCCAGGTCCCGTATCACCTGCCAGTTCTCGCGGCCCGTGGAGGCCGGGAGAGCCCTCTCAAACCACTGCACTCTGCGCTCGGCGCTGGTGTAGGAGCCCCGGGACTCGGAAAAGGCCGCTGCTGGCAGCACTACATCCGCCAGGCGGGCGGTATCGGTCAGGAAAAGGTCCTGGACCGCCAGGAATTCGAGCTTTTTCAGGATACCGGTTACGGCTGCGTCAGCGCCGGCCGGATCTTCTCCGAAAATAAACGCTCCCTTTATCCTGCCCTGTTCGATGAGCTTTAATATTTCTGCGGCGTCCGCCGTCACGCCCATGTCCACGAGACCCTGGGCGTTACCCTTGGCTTTAAGCATGACGATGCCGTTACGGGGCCTTCCGATGTGGCCCGATACGACGGCTATGGATGCTATTAGCCTTTCGGCATCGCGGGTAAGTCTCTCGTGGTCGAAAACAACCATGGCGTTCCCGGCCTTGCCGTAAAGGCGCGCTATTTCCCTGATGTCATCGGACACCGCAGTATCGGCAAGGCTGGCCTTCAGTTCCTCGAACCCCTCGGCTCTTGCCGCACCGGAAGTAAAGCCTTCCTCGATAAGACCCTTCAGCAGAGCCTTTAGGAAGTCCACGCTGTTTTCCGGCCTTACCACTTTGTGGGCCCACTCGTCGGCGATGGAAGGTTCGGGGTTTATGACGACAAGCTTAGCCCCTTCCTTCAACGCCTCTCTTATCTTCAACCCCGCTACGGCGTAATCCTCCATCACCCGGCATCCGATGAGCAGTATCATGTCGGTGGAAGTCAGCTCTTCCAGCGAATTGGTGGACGCATCGAATCCCAGAACGTCCTTCAGGCCGCTGGTGGTATTGCTGAAGGAAGCCACATGAGGTGTGCCTAAACCCTTTTTCGCAAACTCCACCGCCATGAAAATTTCTTCATTGGTGAGCCTGGGCGATACGAATACCGCCAGACTTTCTCCGCCGTTCATAGCCCTGATCCCCTGGACCTTCCTGCCGGCGTAGAGCAGGGCTTCTTCCCAGGAAGTTTCAGCCAATTTGCCGTTCTCCCTGACCAGCGGCGTTGTCAGCCTTTCTCCGGCTTTCAACGCGCTGAACCCGAAGCGCCCCTTCACGCACAGGTGTCCGGCGTCCACAGGGCTCTCTTTGTCGGGAAGGGCCCTCAGAATCATATCTCCCCTTATATCCAGCTTCATATTGCAGCCGACACCGCAGAAGGAACACACCGTATGCTTTTTCTCCGTTGCCACCGGAACGGGCTTTGCCACCGGCGGTTTTTCCTGCAGCGCCCCTGTGGGACATACGGCCACGCACTGACCGCAGGATATGCAGGAAGTGTCCCTTAAGGGCAGCTCGAATTCAGGTTTTATAACCGTGTCGAACCCCCTGTTCACAAATCCCAGGGCGGTAATACCCATGACCTCGTCGCACACCCTGACGCACAGTCCGCACAGGATACACTTATTAGGATCTCTTACGATAAACGGATGATCATCCCGGTATTCGTACCTGCTGACCTCACCGGCGAGCTTTTCGGGGTTTACGCCGTACTCGTTGGCGTATTTTATGAGCTTGCACTCGAAGAAGTCCTTGCAGCCGCACTCCAAGCAGCGCATGGCTTCTTTCTTTGCTTCTTCTTCGCTGTAGCCCAGGACGAATTCCCTGAAGTTGGTCTTCCTCTCTTCGGGAGATAAGTGGGGCATGGGAACACGGGGAATCCTTTCCCTGTCAGCGAAGTCGGCTTGGGTCAAATCGCTGCGTCTCACCACATAGGGTTCCCTGAACGGGATGGTGTTCCCTTCCAGATAACTCATTATCACTTCCGCCGCCTTCTTGCCATCGGCTACAGCCTCGATGGCTATGCCGGGGCCCTCGTTGATAGCGTCGCCGCCGGCGAATACCCCCGGTATACTGGTGGCAAAAGTGCCTTCGTCGGCGGAAATGGTCCTCTTCCTGGTGAGGTTTAGGCCTTCCAGGCCTTCGGGGTTTACCTCCTGCCCTATGGCTGCGATAACCGTATCGACCTCCAGTATCATTTCCTCTCCGGGGATGGGTTCGGGTTTTCTCCTGCCGGTGGAGTCGGGCTCTCCAAGCCTCATCTTCTGCAGCCTTACGGCAGCAACTCTGCCGTCCCTGCCCATGATCTCTATCGGCGATACGAGGAAGACAAACTTCACGCCCTCTTCCTCGGCTTCTTTTATTTCAACCTCGTTGGCGGGCATCTCATTCCTGGTGCGCCTGTACAGCACGTACACTTCTTCGGCCCCCAGGCGAATCGCAGTGCGGCATGCGTCCATAGCGGTGTTGCCGCCGCCCACCACCGCGACCCTGCGGCCCATATTCACCGGCTCGCCCTTTGCCACGGCCCTTAAAAAGTCGATGCCTCCCAGCACGCCGTCCAGGTCCTCGCCGGGACAACCTACTTTTGCGCTTTTCCAGGCGCCTATGGCAACAAATACCGCATCATAGCTTGACCTCAGGTAGTCCAAAGTCACGTCCCTGCCGACTCTGCAGCCGGTTATAAACTCAACGCCCATTTTCCTGATCAGGTCTATTTCCCTGTCCAGCACCTCTTTGGGGAGGCGGTACTGGGGTATACCGTATCTCAGCATTCCGCCGGGTTTTTCCATAGCTTCGTAGACCACAACCCTGTGGCCTTCTTTCGCAAGATAGTACGCGGCGCTCAACCCCGCCGGTCCGCTGCCGATCACGCTGACGGATTTGCCGGTGGGGGGCTTTATTTCAGGCATATAGGGATACTCCGACGCCAGGTCCACATCGCCCACGAAGCTCTTGAGCCAGGCGATGGCGATGGGCTCCTCAACCAGCTGCCTTCTGCAGGCGTCTTCGCAGGGATGCGGACAAATTCTCCCGATGCTTGCAGGGAGGGGCAGCTGTTCCTTAATCAGTTTCACGGCCTCGCGGTACTGGCCGTTGGCTATGAGGCCAACGTATCCCTGACAGTCGGTACGGGCGGGGCATGCCTGACGGCAGGGCGGCCGGCAGTCACCGGTATGGTTGGACAGCAGGAGTTCCAAAGCTACCTTCCTCGATGCCCGAACCTTTTTCGTATCGGTGTAGACCACCATACCGTTGGAAATCTCGGTGGCGCAGGCCCGGAGCAGCTTGGGAGCGCCCTCTACCTCCACAAGGCACAGTCCGCAGGAACCGTATATCTTAACCCTCTCGTCGTAGCACAGGGTAGGGATGTCTATCCCGTTTTCCCTGGCAACTTCGAGGATGGTCTGCCCTTTTAACCCTCTGACTTCGCGTCCGTTTATATTCAGCCTTATTTCCTCCATGTTTCCCCCTCCATTTAAGCTATTCTACAAAGACCGCGCCGAAGCGGCAGACTTGCATACAAGTGCCGCACTTGGTGCATTTTTCTAATACGATCTCGTAAGGCTGCCCCTTCGAGCCCTTTATTGCGTTTACCGGACACTTGCGCGCGCAGAGGCCGCAGCTCTTGCATTTTTCCGCATCTATCCTGTAGGCGATGAGGGCCTTGCACTGTTTCGCCGGGCACTTTTTATCCTTTATATGCGCCTCGTATTCGTCTCTGAAGTATCTGAGGGTGGTGAGAACGGGGTTGGGTGCCGTCTGGCCGAGGCCGCATAAAGAACCTCCTTTTACGTTTACGGCCAGTTCCTCCAACAGCTCCAGATCCGACTCCTCACCCCTGCCCTCGCAGATCCTTTCCAGGATCTCCAGCATCCTCTTGGTGCCGAGGCGGCAGTGGGTGCACTTTCCGCAGGACTCCTTCCGGGTGAAATCCAGGAAAAATCTTGCCATATCCACCATGCAGGTGGTCTCGTCCATAACTATCATACCGCCCGAGCCCATGATGGCGCCGGTCTTTACGATAGACTCGTAGTCCACCGGGGTATCCAGCAGGGACTCGGGTACGCAGCCGCCCGACGGCCCGCCCAGCTGGACGGCTTTTATCTTCCTGTCGTTCTTTATCCCGCCGCCTATCCTGAAGATGACATCCCTCAGCGGTATACCCATAGGCACTTCCACAAGGCCGCCCTTTTTTACCTTGCCCGCCAGGGCGAACACCTTCGTGCCCTTGCTCTTTTCGGTGCCTATTGCCGCAAAGGCTTTGCCGCCGTTGAGTATGATCCACGGCACGTTGGCAAAGGTCTCCACGTTGTTGATATTGGTGGGCTTGCCCATATACCCTTTCTGAGCGGGGAACGGCGGTTTAAGCCTGGGCATCCCCCTTTCTCCTTCCAGCGACGCGATGAGGGCGGTTTCCTCGCCGCACACGAAGGCCCCCGCACCGGCCTTTATTTTTACGTCGAAGCTAAAGCCGGTACCAAATATATTGCTGCCGAGGAAACCTTTTTCCCGCGCCTGCTCAATGGCTATTTCCAGCCTCTTTATGGCCAGCGGATACTCGGCTCTCACATAGATATATCCATGCTCGGCTCCGATAGCATAGCCGGCAATGGCCATGCCTTCCAGTACCGAGTGGGGATCGCCCTCCAGCACGCTCCTGTCCATGAAGGCTCCCGGGTCCCCTTCGTCGGCGTTGCACACGACGTACTTGGGAGATCCCTGGGCGCTCCTTGTGGCGTTCCACTTGAACCAGGTGGGAAAGCCGGCGCCGCCCCTGCCCCGCAGGCCCGATACCTTCATTTCTTCTATGACCTGCTCCGGAGTCATCTCTTTAAGCACTTTTTCCAGGGCTTTGTAGCCGCCCTTTTCGATATATTCCTCTATCGACTCCGGGTCGATCGCGCCGCAGTTTCTCAAAGCGATCCTCACCTGGCCGTCGATATAGGAGCGGTCGTCCTCTCCGATAGCATGCTCGCTCAGAACCTCGCCTTTTTCGATGTGTTTTTCGAAAATCTCCTTTACAATCTCCGGCGTTACCCTGACGTAGGTAGTCTTGTTTCCATCGTCATCTATCACGTCGACAATGGGCTCCAGGTAGCACATTCCAATGCATCCGGCCTTTTTTACATCTACATCAATTTTCCTACTTTCCACTTCCTCCTGGATAGCCTCCAGTACCCTGTTACCCCCTGCGGCAATTCCGCAGCTTCCGAGGCCAACGACTACTTTCACTTTCTACACCTCCAGTTTTTATTTCCCGGTCTCGCGCTTATAGATATCCCTTATTACGTCCCTGGCCTTATCGGGCGTAAGTTTGCCGTAAGCTTCCCCGTCGATCATCATGACCGGTGCCAGACTGCAGCAACCCAGACACGCTACGTTTTGAAGGGTAAAAAGCCCGTCGGCGGTAGTCTCTCCGTCCTTTATTTTCAGCTCATCGCACAGGGCGCTGGTTATTAGTTCCGCCCCGTTTACGTGGCAGGCCGTGCCATGGCAGACCATTATGAGGTGTTTGCCTATGGGCTTTAACCTGAACTGGGCATAAAAGGTGGCCACTCCGAAGACTTTGGCGGGCTTTACACCTATCTCCCGAGCTATATGGTATAGGGCCTTTCTGGGAAGATACCCGTATATATCCTGAACCTTCTGAAGTACTGTAATAAGACTGCCGGGAACCCCGCGGTACTCCTTCAAAACCTGCTCCAGAGCCGAAAGATCCACCTCGTCGTCGGGAAACTTTTTTTCTATTCCGTGTTCTTCACCAGCACAGCAAAACACCGTTTTTCACCCCTTCTTTGTAATTACTGACCAATGTGAATTGTAATACAATATTCGACAAATTAAAATATTCTACATCAAATCGAATTTTCCTTCTTGAAGTAAAGCCTTCTCGCGGTAACATCGACCCTTAAAACGTTCAGGGCCGTCATGTGTTCCACCTGCTTTGCCACTTCCGATTGTACCTTTTCCAGCAGCGGAATGAGCGGCACCCCGTACTCCACCGAAAGCTCCAGCACGATCGCCACCCCCGTCCCGTAGTTTTCGATTATGGCCCTTCCACCGGGGCCTACACCTTTGACGCTTAGGGCGGCATGAAGGGCTATCTGGCTGACGACCGTGTCGGCTATGGTGTACCGTCCCAGATAGCTGTAAGTGGGCCTTACTACCGATTTTTCCGTTACGATCTCCTGTTTTCCGCGCCGGTAGAAGATCTTAAGTGGATCCAACAGGTAGCCAGAAAAATATTTTTTTATTTCCAGCGTTGGCACGGGGATCACGTGTTTGCCCTCGTATTTCCTTATCAGCCGCGCTTTCTCTATCTCCTCAGGGGTGGACACATCCTCTATGCGCACTACCGCTTCCGGCGCGGGCAGTTCCAGAGCCCTGCATATAGCTCGGATCATTTTTTCTGAAGTGCCTATTATCAGGACCTTACCGGCGTTGATCTCGGCCAGCTTCTTTTTCACTTCCCCGGCATGGTCTGGATCCTGGAAGATAGCTCGCCGAATTGCGCCGATCATGGTCTCTTCCCTCTTGGCCGAAAAACCGGCCACCACCCGGTTGCCGTGTATCAAAAGCCCGTCGTCGATTATAAGCTCTGCACCGTAGTGTCTTGCTACTATGTGGGCCTTATGGCTTTTGCCGGTGCCGCTTTTACCCACAAGAGCGATTACTTTCAAACTATCAACTCCTGAAAGTAATAATGCTCATAATTCTATACTACCATAATAATACGGGACTATAAAGACACATAAGTTTTCTTCGGTTTACAAAGTTTGGTTATTTATAAAAACCCCCTGTGAGCAATAACTCACAGGGGGCAATTCCGGAAATTATTTGGCTGCTATGAAATTATCGTTCACCGCCTGCCAGAAGGAAGGCGTAGTATACCCGAGTCTCCATACGGCTATACCCTTAAGCCCTTTTTTAATAGCCAGCTTGGACTTAGCATCTACGGATTTTGGGCTTTCCATCCATATTTGATAGATGTTGCCTTTTTCATCGGTAAAGCTGCCGTAATCCATCAGAGAAGTGCTGTCTATGGTCATTTTCAGGCCGTACTTCTGAGCAAGCTCATCCAGGAACCAAATTTTGCTGTAAGTCATACCGTTTCTGGCTTCCAGCACGGTGTATTTTTCATTCCCCGACCAGGCATAACCGTAGTAACCTATCCCCAGCACTATCTTTTCGGCGGGGATCCTGGCAAGAGCGTAGTTCACGATCTCTTCCACCCATTCCACCCCGGCCTGGGGTCCCGGAGTGCTCGGGCTTTTATCGTAGGCCATCAGCACCACGAAATCGCTGTATTTGCCCAGGGTCCCGTAATCGTAGCCCGGCCACCAGTCCTGCTTTTCGGTTTTTGCCGGCAGCGACAAGCTCAGGGTTTTATTTCTGGATTTGAGGGCGGCGTAAAGATCTTTAATGAAAGCATTGAAGTTCTCTTTATCCTCAGGCCCGAGGTACTCGAAGTCAATGTTCACCCCATCGTAATTTTCCTTGTCCACTTCCGCAAGGATCTGGCCGACCAGTGCGTTCCTTTTTTCTGCCGTGGCCAGAGCCTGCTGCAGCCGGGCCCGGTCGCTTTCGAACACCAGAGCGTGGACCTTTACTCCCCTTTCTCTGGCGGTCCGGAGTACGGAGTCGTACCCTTCCGGCTTCATTATCCAGCGGGAACCGTCATAGCTTGTCAGGTTACAATCGCTGTTAAGGGTGTACCATTTGGTAGCTATGGAAGACAGCTTGTCCACATTGTTTATGAAGTCGTCGTAGGACTGTGAATAATAATACCCCATTATGTATTTGCTCAGCTTGTCAGCCGTCTTTATAAACACCGTATTCTCCCTACCATCCCAGTCCACCGCTGCACCGAAAGCCTCGCTGTAAAACCGGAGCGGTACCAGGGTGCGCCCCTGGATCAGCATAGCCGGCACATCCAGCTTGACGGGTTTCCCGTTTACGTAAGCGGTCGAACTCCCCACCCTGAGGACCACCTGGGTCTCGCTCTTGTAAGCGGTGACCATTTTTGTCCTGCCGTCCCACCGAACGCCGGCGCCCAGATTTTCACTTAAAAGCCTGAAAGGGACCAGAAGGCGGTTGTTCTTCAAGACGGGCGCAACATCGAATTTCAACTCGTCGCCGTTCAGCATAACCCTGACGAAAGCCGCCGCACTTGCAGTGAAGGGTGTGATAACCGTTAACATGATCGTAACTGTCAAAAAGAATACGGCAAACCTGCGTTTCAACATTTCTTTATTTAGACCCCCTTTTTTTCAGTCTAACAGCACCATCCCCGTCCAGATCACCTTTCCCGGAGTAAAGGCCATCTCCATGCCGGCGTTTTTGCAGGTCTTAAAAACGTCTATCCCCATGGCTTCCATTGGTGGCCTTACCCTATCTCTTTTCACGCAGAAGGCACCGGAATCTTTCGTTACGGGACATTCCTCACACAGCCTGCAGGGCCCTCCCGTCAGGCCCGCCGCAAAGGAAAAACCTAACGAAAAAGCTCGCTTTTCCGTCCGGTACACGGCATCGTGTAAAAGCAGAGCAAGCCTTGTTGCTTCTTCGTCGGCACCTTCCCCTTTCGCAGAACCCTGCACCTGGATGAGCAAAGCCATTATGTAATTCGAAAGTACCTTTCGAAATTCGTCGACCCCGGGTACATGAGGAGGGCACATAAACCTCTTTCCGTATTCCCTGCAGCCCGAATGACTGCACTGGAACCTCACCCGCTCGTCCACCACCACATCGCGGACGGCAATAAGTTTTGCTTCAGTGACGCCCTCGCAGCCCAGGGCAAACTCCAGGAGTTTTTCGGCATCCTTGAATTTTGTCAAAAGATCCATAGTCCACCTCGCGAGGATACACCTTTTTTACCTTAAATAATACCAGACAAGTCACCCGCAGTCTACAATGTTACAAAAATGTAATATAAGTTATTGTTTTATGCGCCCCTGTATGTTATAATTAAACGTGCAAAGTCACCTTTCGTGGAGGTGACCTAAAAAACAAAACAAATTTTCAGCGTGCGCCTATAGCTCAGGGGATAGAGCACCGGCCTCCGGAGCCGGGTTTTGCGGGGGTTCGAATCCTCCTAGGCGCACCATTATTTTATTTTACCTAAAAAGCTATCGAGACCGGCGATAGGCCGGTAATGACCAAACTTATTTTTCGGTTAAACAGGGGGCTCAAAAGGCGCGGCCCTTTACCGCTCCTTTTTAATTTAAAGATAAAGCTGGGGGGTCAAAATATGGGTTTTACACAGGAACTTGTGAGCTGGTCTTATGAACAAAAGTGCCAAAAAGCAGTGGAATCCCTGAAAAAGAGGGGGTTTACCGCCGTCTACTGCAAGACAGGACAGGAAGCCGTGGATTATATCATCAGAGAAGCGAAAGAAGCCTCCACTATAGGTTTCGGCGGTTCCATGTCGATAGCTGACTTAAAAATAGCCGATACCTTAAGGGAAATGGGAAAAGAATTGCTCATTCACGGAGCACCCGGCCTTTCCCCCGAAGAAAGACTGTCTGTGATGCGTAGGCAGCTTACCTGTGACCTCTTTTTGACCAGTACCAATGCTCTGACCATGACGGGATGTCTCGTCAACATCGATGGCACCGGCAACCGTGCCGCTTCTATGTTTTTCGGCCCCAAAAAGGTTATCGTCGTTGCCGGCCGCAACAAACTGGTCAGCGATACGGAAGAAGCATTGAAGCGCATCAAGATGTATGCTGCCCCGCCCAATGCAAAACGTTTAAACTACCAGACCCCGTGTGCCAAGACCGGCTTTTGTGCGGACTGCGATTCCCCGGACCGCATCTGCCGCATCACCACCATCCTGGAGCGCAAGCCAAGGCTCACCGACATCCACGTGCTGGTAATAAACGAAGACCTGGGATTTTAAAATTAAAGCAGCCCCGTTCGTATCAACGACCGGAGGCTGCTTTTTTTACGTTTAGCATCACTGTCCAAGAATCCTAATCAGCCAGTTGCCCATGAATAGGCCGAAATAGTTGCCGGTCACATATCCCCATATGCCGCACAAAAGGGCGGGAATGATGTGATTGGACCAACCTCTGGAAATGGCCATGGCCGCCGCCGTCGTAGGACCTCCAATAGTGGCGTTGGAAGCCAGGAGGGATTCCTCCAAAGAAATGTTGAGAAATTTGTTTCCGTAAAGGGAAAATATGAGGTTGAAAAACGCCATTATCACGCAAAACAGCAATAAAGCGGGGCTTTTCAGTATGATCTCTTTAATCGATGCCGGAACGCCTATTACCACAAAGAAAATGTATATCAGGAATGTGCCGAGTTCCTGAGCTCCGTTAATATTCTCGAAAAAGTCGGAGAATATGGTTACCAGAGTCACGGTGATGGTAGTTATCAAAAAATATTGGTTGCTTACCATAATTTTGAGCATGTCAAAAAGAAAGTTGCCGCCGGGCATAACTGCACCTAACAGGATGGAAAGTTTCTTGCTTATCGCTGCCACGGCAACGCCGACAGCCATGGCGGTGGCAATATCTTTCAGGGATATTTCCTTTCTCCCCCAGTAAGCGGCCGCCTTCGTTTCAGCTTCGGTATTGATGGTAGCTATGCCACCATCGGGGTATAAAATTTTGAAATTTTTTTGGAAATACTTTAGGGTAGGGATATACATGTAAAGCAGAAAGAAAGCTGCCATTACAAGGTTGTCTGAGACTATGGTGGCGTTTAAAAGGCTTTCCTGGGGTTTGAAGACGGCCGTCATAGCCACAAAGTTTACACCGCCACCGATATAGCTGGCCGTCATTATACCGCCGATCTTGCCGAGTTCCGGTATTACATTCTTTAAGAGCACCGTGGCCACAAAAGCTCCAACGCACGTGCCTAGAGCAGCCGGCCAGAAAGCTAATATCATTCTCCCGCTTTCAGTCCAAATCTTCCTGATATTGGCCTTAAATAAAAGCAACGGAATGGCTACGGGGACTACATAGCTCCATACAGCATCGTAGACAGGACT
The DNA here is from genome assembly GCF_000144645.1 of Thermosediminibacter oceani DSM 16646. Taxonomy (NCBI): domain Bacteria; kingdom Bacillati; phylum Bacillota; class Clostridia; order Thermosediminibacterales; family Thermosediminibacteraceae; genus Thermosediminibacter; species Thermosediminibacter oceani. The sequence goes on along the minus strand of NC_014377.1, from coordinate 229,990 downwards.
TTCAGTGGGAATAATGTTCAAGTTTGCAAGTATCAGTGCCCCAAAAAGTGCTATCACCGCACCGCTTATTTTCGCAGCCCAATCGTACTTTTGTTCCAATAAGATACTTACAGCAGCCCATCCAATAAGTACCGCCCATAGAGACCAAGCGTCGTCAGGCTTAATTAAAGTCATATCTGCCCTCCTAAAAAGGTTTTTGATAAATTTATATTCTTCACCGCATTGAATACTCCTGCTTATCAAGACAGATATACAAAACCACCTTGGTGAGCCAAGGTGGTTTTGAAATTCGCCCTTAATACCAATTCCTCCTGTATCCGCCGTAGCCGTAACCGCCGGTGGATTTATACATGTAATAGGCGAAAGCCACTACGAAGGGGGTAATGAGCTGTGTCAGCGTTAAAAAACCTATACCCCAATGGTCGTTCACGTAATGAATTAGGAAAAGCGGATTATCCCTCACCGTCTCCTCAATAAGGGCTCTGAGTATCTGGTGGTACCAAATAAAAGACCAGAACTGGTATCCCGGCGGCAGCTTTTTGGTCTGCAGGTACAAAAATCTTATTAAAAGTATCAGGCCGATAAACGAGCCGATGAGCTGGGCCGGCCACCGGCCGAAGGAAAATTCGGTCATGCGGCCCAGAACTTCCTGGTTGAAGATATTCCCTATCCTGACTATTATATACCCGAAGGAAAGCCCCAGCACCGTCCAGTCGGCTATCATGTTGGGATTGACGCCGTGCCTTCGGCAGTAGGGCCATCCTGCGAGAAACCCGCCGAGAAGCGCACCGTGCCAGGAAAGCCCCCCTTCCCATATCTTAAGCACCTGAACCGGGTCCTTTAAAAACCATTCGGGATAATTGGTGAGCACGAACATCAGGCGAGCTCCTATGACTCCCGATATTATGACGATCATTGCCAGGTTCAGCAGGAAATCCTCGTCGAGGCGCAACTTCCTGCCCATGGTGTAAAGGTAATATGAACCTACCAGGAACGAAATGGCCATGAATATTCCGTACCAGTGAACCGCAATAGGTCCTATTTTAAAAGCATACGGGCTTACGTCGATCAACATAATTTCAATTATCCTCCTCGTTTATTTTTCTTGCGCCGATAAAGTTTACTTTTATTTTATCACCAAAACCGTCTTCTGTATATAAATCGAAGCCGGTGCAAATCCTATTTTTAGGACAAGAAGAAAGGAGCTTTCCTATGGATTTTCAACGGGCGCAGGAAATCCTGAATTCATCCGATACTTACGAGGTTTTTTATCAGGGAAAACTGGTCTGGATAAAAGGGCTTAATCCTGACGACAACACCGCCGATGTGGAAATTCTCGGTGAGAAAATCCACACCAAAGTTCCGGTAAACGAGCTGGTGGAAGGCGGAAGTTTTTATTAATTTACGGGAGGTGATAGCTTGATCAGCTGCGAGGTATCCATTTACCCCATGGAGACACAGAATTCCGATCAGGTCATAAATCAGGCCCTCGCGTCCATTAAAGACAAGGGCGTCACCTGCCAGGTGGGAACCATAAGCACATATATATCCGGCCCGCCCGAGAAGGTATGGGAGTGCATACGCACCCTCTACGATGCAGCATCCGCCAGGTCAAAAGAGCTGTCTATGGTGGTCACCATTTCAAACTCCCAGGAATAATAAAATTAAAAAGCCGACCCCCTCAAAGGTCGGCTTTTTAATTCAGCTTACGGTTATCTCTGCCCTTTTAAAAATTTTCTCTATCCTTTCCGTTTCGGTAAGCACCCGGTTTTCCTCGGGGTCGTAGGCGTAAAGGGCTCCGTCAACGAGCCTGGTAACCAGTTTTCCGCAGGCCGCCGGGTTGCCCTTAAGATGCGGCGCATCCAGGATACCCAATTCGACTGCTCTTGCGATTGTATCCGGGTCGGTCCAGGGATCTTCCGCCCCCGGGTTAAGCCGTTTTATGGCTTCCAGCGTAATCATGGCCTCATCTACGAGCTGTTTTTTCCGCTCCTGTACCACCGGGTCGTTTACCAAATCCGGAAGGCCCAGGAAGGCGTTGCGTATAACGCCTCGCACTATCTTGCAGCTCTCGATTATGTCTTCGGCGGTGGCTGCGTGATGGGCCTCGCAGAAACCAACCACGTGGTATATGTGAGGCTTTATCGCCATAGCAAGATACGCCGACGACGCCAGCTGCCCCTTCGCCTGGGCCAGGTCACCCGGGAAGCTGGCAAGGCCGGCCCTTGCCTGGCGGTAAACCCTAAAGTTTTCATCCTGCAGCGATTCTATCAGCTCGATCTTGGCCAGCATCTTTGCCAGGTCCATCCGCGGAGAAAGGGACGGCGGCACGTTAAACATGTACTGGGCAATGTAGTGCTTTACACCCATCTTCTTGGCATTGTAAGCCGCCAGGAAGGCGGTCGCGACGCCTACGGTATCGTGGGCGTCCCTGAGGCTCCAGTGGTGGGATTCGTTAACTTCCACCGGAATTCCCCTTTCTCCGTGCCACTTCATCACCTGCTGGTTTTCCCTTATGGAATCCCTAAGTAACCTCGGCCCCCGCTTATCCAGCACGTTGTACCAGCACAGCGGCACGGCACACCAGGCATTTTTAATTGTCTCATTTAATAGTTCCGCAAACTCTATCAAATGGCTGGTACCGCTGTAGCAGCGAAGCAGCGGGTAATTTCCGCGGCGGGAAGCCCGGTAAAGGGCCAGGAAGTCCTCCCTAGAACGGACCGGCACACCCCCGGCTCCATCGAGCCTCCGGTCCATTTTGTCCTGCTCGAAGAAGTACTCCTGGGCGTTCTGATCCGGTGCAATGGAAATCACGTCAAGTACCTTTGCCTCCGCGACCTTTTCGATGGCCTCTATCGTAGCCTCAAGAGAAGGTAGGCCCAGGTGGTGTCTCAGGATGGGGTAAGGGTACTTGGATTCGATGCGCGATATCAGGTCTTCGGGGTAAGTCTCCTCGGTGGAACGCCTATAGCCTTTAAGGAATCCGATAACCTCGTCTATATCCTCCAGGCCGTTGAAAATCTTCGTAAAAATGCCACTTTCTTCCGCAACCTTCGCTGTGGGTTCAGTGCCTCCGAAAATCCACTTAATCCCCGAGTCAAGACCATGGGCTTTAATTTTTTCCTTCAGTTCCTTCAGCACTTCCCTCAGCGGCTCCGGAGTAAGCCGGTAACCTACACCCACGTAATCGGGCATTCTTTCCTTAACCGCAGCGATCAATTCGTCTATGGAAACGGCCGCACCCAAAAACTCGACCTCATATCCTTCCCGTTCGGCCAGTGAGAGAAAGTTCATAACACCCGCTACGTGCACGCAGCTGCCGATGGTCGCCCCAAGAATCCTTTTCATCACGCCACCACCTCCTCTTCGGTACGTTTAATCTCGAGGTAACCGTTTTGGGCAAATTCGTGGATTTCCGCCGGGCTCAAGCCCGCCAGCCCGAGCTTGTCGACGGTCCTGCCCTGTTCCCAGAAATTCACTCCGGTCATCATATTGGCAAGGCGGATTATCGTATCTATTGCCGGGGTCTCGATGCCCAGATTTTTGGCCAGTGATGAAATGGGAACGAGACTAAAAGGCACGTCTTCGTAAATGTACCGGGTCTTAAGATCCTTCGGCGCCGTGAGGCCCTTGTACGCCGGATTGTTCTGTATGGCTTCGTATATGGAGTTCCCGCGGGCGCCGTAGGAATCCTCCAACCACTGCATCGCCGATATCGCCTTTACGCCCAGGGCTCTTGCTACTTTCATTCTTTCGGCATCGAGCTTTTCCAGCATCTGACCTATACTCGGGGTTATTCCCTCCAGGTAATATTCAAATGTCTGGCCCCTTTCTATATGGCCGCTGTTTAAGAGCGTAGGAGCAGGGTGGAATATCGCACCGAAATTGTTGAGGCTGGTTTCCATAACGTCTCTGGCGGGTTTGAACTGCGGATAGGCTGCGGATAAAAGACGTATCACCATCCACGTCTTCTTCGCCGGAATAGCGGACAGCTTGACTTCGTTCTTCACGCTGAATATCTTGGCACTGCTGGGCCCCGTAGCCCTGCAGGCGTATATGAAAGTCTGCGCCTCGGCAACTATCACATTTTTCGTGCACCCGGACTTTCGCAGGGTCTCGTAAACTTCCAGCGCTCCGCAGGTACGGCCGGGGTTCAACACGATGATCTGATCGTCCTTAATGTAAGGCGCCATCTGCTCCGCCAGCTCCCTATGGGCAGTGGCGGGAGTGGTGACCATTATGATATCCGAACCATCTATCGCTTCTCTTATGTCGGTGGTGACCACGGAAAGCCTGCCCTCGCCTTCCACGGCGCCGGTCAAATGTATTTTTGGGTCTTTTATCAATTCCCTTATCTTTTCTTCGGACCTGTTGTAAAGGTTAACCGTAAAGCCCATCAACCCCAAATACCCTGCCATGGCAAGGCCGCCGTTACCCGCCCCTATTACAGTATAACGCACCTCTTCCGGCCTCTTAATCATCGATATTCCCCCTTTCTTCCGGTTTTAAGGCAAAATTAAAAGCTATGGAGGACCATAGCTTTAATCGGGCTAATACTACCCTCATGCTACAAACCTCCTCTTTCCACGCTTACGAGGTTAGCTGACGGGTTCGGGTTGAAGAGGTAACCCTACTCCTCATAATAGGGTCTCATTCCCTATTATGAAGGAGATTCACCCCAAGTGTTGGGTCCCCCGCTTCTTTCTATGGGGTAGGCCATAGAAAGAACTCAGCGTTCAAGATTATAGCATTCTTTTTTATTGTAAGGAAAATTATATCAAAATTAGATTTCTGTGTCAACCGGGTTACTCAAAATATTTTTAGCAATATATTTTATTTTATGATAATGTCATTTTATGACTATTTTTCCCTTTTATGGCAATGAGTTCTAGGCCATTCAAAAAGAGAACCAGCCTTCCATTCCACCCCGGGCAACTATAAACGTTTTCAATAGTAATATAACAGTTGTGCGGGTGGAATACAACGGAAAATATATGAAACCGTACCATTTGTTAGCCTTTACAGAAAAGAGGATGCAAAAGCATCCTCTTCAGACTGTCGACAAAGTAACTGTCGACAGTCTTTTTTTGCAAAAGCTAGTACAAAAATCATCAGCTTTTTAGTAAAATTAAAGAAGATACAAAAATATTGTGGGGCGATGAAATGTTAACGAAGAAAAATCGAGAAATAATAGAGCAGGTAGAATTAGTAAGCATCGATAGCTTAGTACCTCAAGACCATCTCCTTAGGGCAGTAGAAGAAAGCATCGACTTTAATTTCATTTATGATGAAGTAAAAGACCTATATAGCGAAAATACAGGAAGACCTAGTATTGACCCGGTAGTGTTAATTAAGCTACTCATGCTCCAAGCATTGTATGGAATCCGCTCCATGCGCCAAACCATCAGAGAAGTAGAAGTCAATGTAGCTTACCGTTGGTTTTTAGGCTATGGATTACAAGAAAAAATACCTCACTTTTCAACTTTTGGAAAAAACTATGAACGGCGGTTTAAGGAAAGTGATCTATTTGAAAAGATATTCGAGCGGGTGTTGATGGAAGCAATAGAATGCGGGTTTGTTAAAACAGATGCAGTATTTATCGATGCTACTCACATAAAAGCCAGTGCCAATAAGAATAAATATATCGAGAAAGTCGCTAAGCAACGGACTCAAAAATATAAGGAAGAACTTTTAAAAGAAATCAACGCCGAACGGGAAGCAAACGGTAAAAAGCCCTTTGAAGAAGAAGATGATGATGACGATAACAACAAAGGAGAAAATAGCTCTAAAAAAGTCAGGGTAAGCACCACAGATCCTGAAAGTGGGATGTTTCAAAAAGGGGAAAAAGAGCGCTGCTTTGCCTACACAGCTTCTGTAGCCTGTGACCGGAACAACTTTTGTCCTTGGTGTCAAAATAGCACCTGGAAATGTTCATGACAGCCAGGTATTCTCCGATTTATTTCAAGAAGTAAACGATAAATTTTCTAAAATAGAGGCGGTAGTGGTTGATGCAGGCTACAAAACCCCCGGGATATGCAGAGAAATCATTGAGGCAGGAGCGCTTCCCGTTATGCCCTACAAGAGGCCGATGACCAAAGATGGCTACTTTAAAAAACGCGAATACGTCTATGACGAATATTATGATTGTTACATATGCCCCAACAACCAAATATTAGAATACAGCACCACCAACCGGGCGGGATACCGGGAATATAGGAGCAACCCCCAAATATGCTGTAAATGTCCCATGCGCCTACAGTGCACCAAAAGTAAAAATTACACAAAAATCATAACTCGGCATATATGGGAGCATTACATAGAAATAGCGGAAGATATAAGACACACCCAATGGGGTAAAGAACTATACAAAATGCGCGGCCAGACCATCGAGCGGGTATTTGCCGATGCGAAGGAAAAGCATGGCATGCGCTATACAAATCTACGAGGCTTGAGGAAAGTTGGACATTACCTCACGCTTCTTTTCGCATGCATGAATTTAAAAAAGCTGGCTTTATGGAAGAAAAGACGGGGAACGTTTCCGCCAACAGTCCCCGCTTTACATTCGTTTTTCTTAAAAATTTTCTTCGCCTTCAACAAAAAGCCGCTTTTAGGTTATGCATCCTAAAAGCGGCTTTGTCTACAAGCTGAAGAGGATGCAAAAGCATCCTCTTTTCTGTCCAAAACCTACCATAAGTTTCCCTTTAATTTTTATATTCTACTGTTAAATTTGTTCAATACATCTTGTTTCAATGTCTTGAATTGCCCATCTTTTTGTTCCAGTTCTTTTTCCTTTGTATCGAGATTGTCTATATTGAATTTACCTTGATTTAGAGAAACGATAGAATAAACACCCGGCGAGTCGGTTGCCTTAAGAAATAGCAAATACCTCTTGCCTTTCTCCATTAAAGTTACGCCTTCGCGAATTAATTAGTGTCATTGTTATATCATTTACTCTTCTTTTTTGCAAGAGGTATTTCCCACTTTTTATTATATTTGATAATATAAACCAGTATCTTTCTATACAAGCAGTTCAAGGTCATTCAAAAAGAAAACCAGCCTTCCATTCTACCCTGGGCAACTATTAATATATTCATTAGCAGTATAATAGGTGTGCGAGTAGAAAAGCTATGCTGAATAAATGGGAAGGGGCCCGCCATGCGGGAGGATCCCGTGCATTCGTACATCTATATAAAAAAACTGCCACATTAGTGGAAAAAGCTCCATGATGTGGCAGCAAACACGGTAGCTTCCGTAGCTTTCAATTTTCTTTTATTTTACTGACGTTAAATTGAATATACTTCTTCACCAATGCATCAAAAGAAATAAGATCTAATTCTTTAAAAAAGTTTTCTCGATTAGGATGTTGTTTAACAGATTTTACAGCTGACAAATTATATCTTACAGCTTCATTTAAATCGACCATATTATATAATAACTTATCTTTTATTTGTTCAAATATCAATTCGCCACGATGACTATTAATAAAAACAAGAGAAGTTCCTTTGTCATCATCCATTTCGGGCAACAAATTTTGTACTCCCCAAAAATCTGCAAGAGTAATATCACTTTGCCTATGTAAAGTTTTAAAATTACATGCATGACACGAAGGGCGTAAACAAATTTTCTTCAAAAATGCTTGCATAAAAAAATCTTTATCGAAAGATTCTATATGCTTCATGCCATTATCAAACGATAAAAACATAGAGAATCGTTTCCAACCTTGTTTTTTATTTCTGAAAGAAACTCTTCTCACTGGTGCACCAATATTATTTTCATGATAAGAAATATATTTTTTCCATACTTTAGTGGACGGTACTCCAAAGCAAATAAAATCTACGCATAATAAGTTATCATAAAGCTTTCTTAAATAACTTTTTAATCCAGCAATTTGGCATGGTGTCCCTGTAAACAAGACTTGCCTTCTTTGTTTTAAAAATTTCTCCGCCTGTTTGTACATATCTCCAATTTTACTCTGGACATATTTAGAACCATGAAAATTGCTCAGAGATTCCCGCGATTCCGCATAACTATGTACTACTGTAAAATCTTCATCGAAACCTGCCCCAAAAACAACACCACCAGAATTAATCACCTGTTCTGCAATCAACGTAAATGTACCGCCGGAAGAACTGTCCATGCGGATCTTTTCATCCTTATTAATACAAGCATATGCCTTTGGTTCATTATTTACCGGTGTATTATTCAAAACCGGACAGACTTTTTCACACAAGCCGCAATTAATACATTTGTCATGATTGACAAACCCCTCTTTTACTTTAGGCATTTCTTTTGTTTTAGAAACAGCTTTTTCAGAGATCCGAGTTAAGCCGGACTTTTCATCCGGAGTAACGTCTAGCCCCTCGCTTAAGGCTGCATTTACTTTCTTATATAATGCGGAATTTCAAAGGGAATCTCGATGGAAAATTCAATGAATCCTTCATAATTGTTATTTTCATCGTACCATGGCGTTTGATAGATTAATTTTTTTACGCCATTTTTTTCGATCGTATAGCAGTTTTTGGTTTGGGTTTCAAGCATATTTTTTAATTTACTCCTGGCCGGCTCGGGGTGGCAATCCAGAACGTTCTTGCCGATGAGATCAGCGCCGCCGCTTTTTTCGAACGTCTTGCAGGCCTTCTCATTCATGTAGAGTATTTTCCCCTCTGCATCACATACGGTGATTGCCACAGGGAGCTTTTGGACCCACTTTTGTTCCATATTTAACCACGCTCCTATATGCGATTTCTCTATTTGATGAAGTATTATTATATTCTTTATTTACTTTGATAAATCCTCCAGCGCTTTTCGTTTTTGTTTCGGTTACGCACCACAAAAAATAAGCTGACTGGGATTTCCAGCCAGCTTTTATTTTATCTTACTTTTGTTTTTTCAAGCCTTTCGGGGTTACTTTATCTTCTACCTTCCGCAGTATAAGATCGAATAAAATCGCCAAAATTGCTGCGGGGATGGCGCCGGCCAAAATTAAATTTCTATCGGCTACCCGTAGACCGCGGTCAATAAGGTCGCCTAATCCGCCGGCACCGATAAATGTCGCCAGCGCAGCAACTCCAATCGTTAAGACGGTCGCCGTCCGAACCCCCGCCATAATGACCGGCAAGGAAAGCGGAAGCTCCACCATCCATAAAATTTGACGCGATGTCATTCCCATTCCTTTTCCCACATCGATAAGCGCAGGATCTACCCCGAGTATTCCTGTATAGGTATTGCGCAAAATAGGAAGCAAAGCGTACAGCGTTAACGCAATAATCGCAGGCAGTTTCCCGATTCCGAAAATCGGAAGCATAAACCCTAACAAGGCGAGGCTCGGAATCGTTTGGATAATCGCCGCAATTCCAATAATCGGCTCTGCCAGCTTTTTATACCTCGTCAGTGCAATTCCCAACGGAACCGCGACTGCGATCGCAATGGCCATAGCGATTCCTGAAAGGAAGACATGTTCTTGAAAGGCAATCAAAATATCTTGCTTCCGTTCGATAAATGTATTGAGTAAGTCCATTGATATCTGCTCCTTACTGTTTTTTACGAAATTCCCATTCCGCCAGCCCGCGCATCATGCTGGATCGAGTGATAATCCCGACGAGCCGGTTACCGTCCAATACGGGAATTGCGCTCACGTCTTTGTTTCGAAAAATCTCCGCAACATTGGTCACATCGGCATCTATCGTTAGTGTCGGCACATCTCTATCAGCAATATCGGCAACTAATAGATTTTCATTTTGATAGTGTTCCTCTAATTCTTTTAATGTCACAACACCGAGAAAGGACTTATTTTTATCGGTGACCACCAGGCTATCCACTTTTTTTTCTTTCATTAGACGAAACGCTTCGGCCAGCCCGCGTTTTGGTGACGTCGTTACAACGGATGTATACATTAAATCTTTTGCCTTTGGCACGATGGTGTGATCTTGGACGAGTCGATTTTCACCAATAAAATCACGGACGAACGAATTAGCGGGGTGGCGCAAAATTTTATCGGGCGTATCGAATTGGACGATTTCCCCGTCTTTCATAATTGCGATACGGTTTGCGATTTTAATAGCCTCATCCATGTCATGTGTCACAAACACAATGGTTTTGTGGATTTCTTCCTGCAGTTTGACGATATCATCCTGCAATTGTTCACGGCTAATCGGGTCGAGAGCGCTGAACGGTTCATCCATTAAAATAATATCCGGTTCCGCCGCGAGGGCGCGGATGACACCGACCCGCTGCTGCTGGCCGCCGCTTAGTTCAGCCGGATAGCGGTGTTTAAATGTTGCAGGGTCCAATCCGACTAGGTCAAGCAACTCATCGACCCTTTTTTCGTAAGCGGATGGTTTCCATTTTTTCAACTTCGGAACGAGCGCGATATTTTCCGCAATCGTCATATGCGGAAACAAGCCGATTTGTTGGACGACGTACCCGATATTGCGCCGCAGTTCTACGGGGTCTATTTTAGAAATATCTTGTCCGTCAATATACACCGTACCTGACGTAGGTTCTGTGAGTCGGTTAATCATCCGCAACGTTGTCGTTTTTCCGCATCCGCTCGGGCCGATTAAGGTGACCAGTTCTCCTTTTTTAATTTCTAAATTAATATTTTTCAGTGCGACAAAACCATCGTCATATTCTTTATACACATTTTCAAAGCAAATCATATTGGCTTCACCTTCTTATAAACGATTAATCGATCAACCCCTCCGATTTAAGGAAGTCAATGGCGACTTGTTTTGGGCTTTTTCCTTCGATGTTGACCTGCGCGTTAAGTTCCATCATTTTTTCATCCGTTAAAATTCCTTCCAGCTTATTCAACGCTTCTTCCAATCCGGGATTTGCATCCAATACTTCTTGGCGGACAATCGGTACCGCATAGTACGGCGGGAAAAAGTTTTTGTCATCTTTCAATACGGTCAATCCAAACTGTTTAATGCGCGCATCTGTGGTAAAGGCGGTAATGACATCAATATCACCTTTTTGGGCCGCTTCGTATTGCAAATCGGGGTCGATGTTCATCGCCCTCTTAAAGTTAAAACCATACGTGTCTACCAGCGCATCGTACCCGTCACTTCGTTCGAAGAATTCTGCATCGGCTCCAAAAACGAGTTTGTTGGAATGCTTCACTAAATCGGAGCACGTTTTAACATTGAGCTGATCTGCTAGTTCTTTCCGCAAGGCAAGGGCATATGTGTTGTTAAATCCAAGCGGTTTTAGCCAGGCAATATTATACTTTTCTTTATATCCTTTTTTCGTTGCTTCATATATTTCATCCGGCGTCTGCGACGGATTGTATTTATTTTTCAAGATGTTTAAGTAACCTGTGCCAGTATATTCCACGTATAAATCAACATCCCCTCTTACCAAGGCTTGGTGGAGTATAAACGTGCTTCCCAAACCTTCCTTCACCTGAACATCCAAATCCATCTTTGCTTTCAAATATTCCGCAAGTAAATGCGTCAAAATGACTTGTTCGGTAAATTTTTTACCCGCGACAACAATTTTCCCTTTCTCTGCTCTGCCTCCCAAGCTGCAAGCAGTTAGGGAGAAAATCAATAAAACCGAAATAAATAGCAGAACGCATTTTCGCAATGGAATCCCTCCTTTACATGGTAGTGATGAAAATTCTTTCGTCAAAGCTGCTATAGATATACTATTTGAGGCGGATCTTAGCAAAATAACCTGGATCATTACAGTAATAGTCTTCCCAATATTGTTGCGTTGATTAGACTAGTTTACATAAAATAGTTTACATAAGTATAAGGAAATATCCTTGGTCTGTCAAGTTTTTAGGTTTTTGAGGCCATTTAAAAAACCCCGCAGTATTTTAAAACTGCGGGGTTTGGTAAGGACTATTAATATTTCCCTGGATGATGCATAAAAGCTCTTCTCAACTCCTCAGCCTGTCTTTTATCACATTGTGCTAGCATTTTCATCAGCTCGGCTACATGATGTTTTTCATCATCAGCAATTTCCTGGAAAAGCTGCCGGGCCGGTTCGTAACAGGTCATCCTCGCATACCGTTCATACTGGTTTATGGCCTGAAGTTCGCCTATTATGCCTTCCCGTAGCATTTCAGGTAATGTCATTTGACAATTTTCCTCATAATGCATGACTTTTTCTTCGGACAAAGCTGTTCCCCCCTTTTTATGATCAATATACAATATATGAAAACAAAAGACCTTTTGTCAGCGAAAAACAATGTTGTATTACCGAAACCGGAATAAAAAAGTCCACGTTAAACGTGGAAGCTTGTCACGCATTTAAAATTTAACTTTTTCTTTTTCTACCGCAGCAACACCTATACAGGTGTCTGCCGCACCGTAATATACGTGTTCATCCAGTACAACTTCTTGCCCGGTCCAGTTCATCAGGTCTTTTGACCTTACCATGCATATCCTTATGTCCTCCCAGGTTAAAATTCCCTTTTTATTCCCTCCAATTTCAGCAGGAAGCTCTTCATCTCCAAGCCGCCGCCGTAGCCCACCAGGGAACCGTCGTTCCCGACAACCCTGTGGCACGGCACTATGATAGGCACCGGATTTCTGTTGTTAGCACCACCGACGGCGCGGCAGGCTTTTGGTTTTCCGATAGCCCTGGCAATGTAACCGTAGCTCCTGACTTCGCCGTAGGGTATCTTCATGACCTCTTTCCATACCTTTTTTTGAAATTCAGTCCCCTTAAGGTCTAAGGGCACGGTAAAATTTTTTAATTCCCGGTTGAAATAGGCTGTGAGCTCCTGTTCCGCCAGGAAATTTATTTCACTTGATTTTCCACGAACCGACTCGTCCACCAGTTCCGCCCCGCCGTACATTTTCTTAAGGTCGTTAATAAAACTTTCCATATTTTCCCCCGGCAGAGCGATGCGACAGACGCCCCTTTCGGTGGAAGCTACCATAATGACTCCAATGGCAGTATTGATTTTCCTGAAATAAACCATGTTGGACCCTCCTTTTTTACTATAATTTGAATTCCGATTGACTGTTAAGAGCCTCTCATAATATAATAAGTATATAAAATAAAAAAATTCTCAGAAAAGAGGAGGCTTTTGGCGGATATCATAGAAGCGGTCAAAAAGGATATAGAAGACGAACATGCCGCCATCATCCAGTACCTTTCCCATGCTTACACCTCTCCGGATGAGGAATTGAGGGGTAAGTTGGAATCGATAGCCTCGACAAGATGCGGATTTTAAGTGGCTTTCCGAATGGCTTGTAAAGTCAGGTCATAAGCCTACCATTAAAAGATCCTAAGTAATAAACAAAGGCGACCTTAAACAGCTCATCGAGCTGACGTGAGGTCCGAAGAAGAAGCAATCAGGAGTATACATACCATAAAACCCTCACCGGTGATGATGAGCTGCTGACCCTCCTAGACAGGATTATCGCTGACGAAAAATCCCATCGAGAAGAATTCTTAAAAATGCTCGAGGAACTGAATGCTGAACCCTCCACCGCCAAACCCCCAGAAAACCAGGAACCGGAAAATACCACCTCAAAACTAACCGAATCCCAGGCTGCTATACTTCAGCGAGCCCTCGAACACGAATACACTTCCATTCTTCAGTACCTGTACCATCATTTTACCATAAACACCGGCGATGAACTTGAGGATTTTGCCATAGATGAAATGAAGCACATGGGCTGGTTTGCAGAAACCCTGGCGGAAAAAGGATTCCAGCCGCAGCTGATTCACAGCCCCCTGGAATCTGATGCCGGTCCCGAACAATCGATAAAAGCGACCTTTCCCGGGAAATTGACGCCATCGAAAAATATTCATCCGCTAAAGAAAAATTTGAGGATATAGAAAGACTCACGGTAATATGTCAATACCCTAAAAATGGAAAATAAAATTATACAGGTGAAAAAAGACAAAAATATCGCTAGCCAATCTATATGGTAAAAATTGGCATAAAAGGGGGTTAAATAAGTTGTAAAACTAATTAAATTGTCACCGTCCCTTTATAGATTTGGCCTTTGCTCAGCAGCGCAAAGACCAGCCTAACCAGTTTGCGGGCAGTCAATACCAGCGCTCTCTTATGCTGGTGCTTTTGCACCTCCTGATACTTGGTCTTATAATAGGCTTTATACTCCTCGTTGTGCACCCGCAACGAGTTGGCAGCCTTGACCAAGTAATAGCGGAGGTATTTGTCCCCGCTCTTGGTCAAACGACGCTCTTCAGCATCAAAATCGCCCGACTGATAACGGGTCCAGGTGAGGCCGGCATATTGGGCAAGGGAGGCTTCGTTCTTAAAACGCTTAATATTACCTATTTCGGCAATTATGCCTGCAGCCGACACATCGCCTAAACCCTTAACTGTATTGAGGGTTTGGGGAATAGCCTTAAGCTCTCGAGAAATGACCTTATCAAGGCTTTTAATCTGCCTTTTGAGATGCTCAATGTTTTGAAGGGTTAAAGATAGAGCTATCTCGCAGGCGATGCCTGCAAATATAACCTGAGCCAACGGGTATCCCTCCTTGAGTTGGCCAGGAATAGGGGCGTGCCCTGCGGGTGCAGTACCTAACAGCCTCGCGGGCGATGAGAGCTTGACAGGACAACCGGGGGTGCACCCCTGGCCTGCTGACCCCATGGGCCGGAAGGCCTGCTGGCTCGGCTCACGAGTAAGAAACTAGTACTGCACCGCAGGGGTCTCACTCTTTTTCAAGTAGTCTACATTTGTGGGCTACAGGAGGAGGCAAGAGTGACCCCAGACCAACCCAAATTAATTTTCGCAAAGGCACACCTTATTATCAAGAAGCAAAAAAGACTTCTTGATAATTTCTAAAACATATTATACGAGGAGGAGTTTAAATGAAAAAATGGGTTTGCTCCGTATGCGGGTATGTTTACGACCCCGCGATAGGAGACCCGGAAAACGGGATTGAGCCGGGCACGGCTTTCGAAGACTTGCCCGACGACTGGGTATGCCCCGAATGCGGAGTTGGAAAAGATATGTTTGAAGAAGAATAACTTAAAGGCCCTAAATGGGCCTCTATTTCTATATACGGGGTGAAAAAATGGCAAGACTTCTCATACTGGGAAACGGAATAGCAGCTGTATCTGCTGCGGAAGCCTTCCGCCAGCACGACTCCAGCACACCCATAACCATTGTCAGCGAGGAACCCCATTACGCCTATTACAGACTCCGCCTTTCAAAGTATCTGGGTGAAAACCCCAGCGAAGAAGATATGCTGATCCATCAGCCCGGTTGGTATGCTGAAAACGGTATTGAAGTCCTGCTGGATCGTAAGGCTGTATCCATCGACACGGTCAGGTGCAAAGTAACCCTTGACGACGGGAGCGATATAGGGTACTCCTCCTTGCTGATCGCAACCGGAAGCAGTCCCTTTAAACCACCGGTCCCGGGTTGCGAATTGAAAGGCGTTTTCTCTATCCGCACCCTGGACGACGTAAAGAATCTGTACAAGTACTCGAAAGAGAGGAATACGGGCGTAGTTATCGGCGGAGGCGTCCTGGGTCTTGAAGCAGCCTGGTCCCTTGCCAAAAAAGGTAAAAAGATCTACGTGGTCGAGGGAAATCCGTATATCCTTTCCAAACAGTTAGACGAGCAGGCTTCAGAGATTTTAAAATCCCTGGGTGAAAAGGCGGGCAT
This sequence comes from Thermosediminibacter oceani DSM 16646, assembly GCF_000144645.1. NCBI lineage: Bacteria > Bacillati > Bacillota > Clostridia > Thermosediminibacterales > Thermosediminibacteraceae > Thermosediminibacter > Thermosediminibacter oceani. Next base: position 214,383 of record NC_014377.1, on the reverse strand, counting down.
AGAATTTTTACTATCAAACCGGCTGGAAAGGGTCCTGGGCGACACCGAAGCCAGAGGCATAGTACTAAGGGACGGCCGGGAATTGAAAGTGGATTTCGTGATTCTGTCCACCGGAGTCAAGCCCAATACCGGGCTGCTAGAGGGTAGCGGGATTGCCGTAGCCCGGGGGATAATTGTTGATGAATTCATGAGGACAAACCTGGAAGGTGTATACGCCGCCGGCGACGTAGCTGAATACCGCGGGCAGGTTCACGGTATATGGCCCATGGCTAGGGAACAGGGCAAGACGGCAGGCCTGAATCTGGCGGGAATAAAGACTCAATATAATGAGGTCGTACCTTCCAATTATATTAAGGTATTTGAAACCGAAATATTTTCTGCGGGGGACCTTTGCAAGGCCGGCGATGCTGAAGCCGAGATACTGGATTTCAGCCCGGAAGAAAACATATACAGAAAAATATTCTTTAAAGGCAACCGTGCCGTGGGGGTCATCCTGCTGGGAGACGTAAAAGCCGGTACTAGGATGGCCCGGGGCATTAAGTCCGGGCGTCATCTTCCGGACTCCCTATTGAAAAACACCACCTTTGACGAAATTATCGAAAAAATGGAGGAATAATAATGAAGGAAGCCCTTGAAAAAGCTCTGAATTTCGAAAAAGAAGGTTTTGAGTTTTACAAGAAAATCGCAGCTGAAATGCAAAATCCTCTGGCAAAAAGGCTTTTCGAATCACTGGCGGAGCAGGAAAAAGAGCATATGAAGAAGATAAAGGAAATATACGAATCCCTGGACTTTGCGGCCAGCTCAAATCAGCCTGCAACAGCGGCGGGTATAGAAGAAGAATTGAAGAAAATCTTTTTTGAACTGGAAGAATCCAGGCGAAAAATGCCCCTGGATCACCTGGAAGGCTACAAACTCGCTATGGAAATGGAGAAAAAGGGATACAATATGTACAGAGAATTCACTCAAACGGCGGCATCGGAAAGCGAGAAGAAGTTTTTCGAGGCTCTCATGCAGGAGGAGAAAGAACACCTTAATTCCCTGGATAACGTGTACAGGTTCCTTACCGATACTCCTACCTGGTATTCCGAAGAGGAAAGCCGTGTATGGAATTGGATGGTATGAGGTGAGCAACCGTGGCAGCTTTTAAAGTATCGGAAAATGTTTACTGGGTCGGCGTAAACGACTGGGCATTAAAAGATTTCCACGGGCTATACGTGCCCCGCGGGGGATCTTACAATTCTTATCTTATACTCGGCGAGAAAAAGGCCCTGATAGACACAGTTTACAAAAGATTTACCGGAGACTTTATAAGAAAAATTTCCGAGGTCACCCCGCTGGAAGAAATTGATTACGTCGTCGCCAACCACTCGGAAGTCGACCATTCCTCTTCCCTGCCCGAGGTACTAAAAGCAGCTCCTCGAGCCAAAGTCGTCACCAACAAAAAATGCCAGGCGATGCTGCAGCGCCTTTTCGGAATTCCTTCCAACAGGTTCTTTCCGGTAAAAAACGGGGACAAGCTATCACTGGGCAATTTTACCCTGCAATTTATTGAACAGCCGATGGTGCACTGGCCGGAAACTATGTTCACCTACCTGATGGAGGAAAAGGTGCTCTTCCCCTGCGATTTCCTGGGCACCCAAATGGCGGCCAGCCCCCTGTTAGTCGAAGATACTTCCGATTTTACCGCCGATTCCCGCGCGTACTACACGTTCATCATGAGGCCGTTTAACGAACAGGTCTTAAAAGGGGTGCACAAAGTCAGGGAGCTTTCACCGCAAATTGTGGCCCCTTCCCACGGACCGGTGCTGAAGGGGACTGCGGTAGAGCAGATACTCAAAAAATACGAAATTTGGTCTACCTCCCCGGAGACCAGAAAGGTGGTCATACCCTACGTTTCCCTCTGGGGCGGCACCGGTAGAATGGCCGAGCTTATAGCCGAAGGCGTCGAACTTGCCGGAGTACCGGTGAAGGTCATGAATCTTACCTCCACCCCCATGAGCGAGGTCATCTCAGAAGCTCTGGAAGCCAAGTTTTTAGCCGTGGGAAGCCCCACCCTCGTGAAGGGGATACACCCGCTGATTTCGGCCTTCTTAGTCTTTTTAGAAATGATAAAACCCGGGAACAAGAAAGGAATGGTGTTCGGGACCTTCGGCTGGAACGGCAATGCCGGCAAAATCACCCACGAGATGATGGAGAAAATGGGCGTCCGGATGGTAGAGGATCCCTTGCTGCTCTACTTGACGCCAACCCCTGAAGACTGCCTGCTGCTCATAGAAAAGGGTAAGACCATAGCGGCAGCCCTGGAATAAAAAACGGGAGGGCATATTCCGCCCTCCCGTTTTTTCTACAGCGACTCTAGATACATCCGCTTTATATCTTCGTATCCCGGACTACCCGGAGTAGTTTCAAGGTTGTGTCCCATGTATTTATATACGTGCTGTGCCAGTTTTTCTATGTCTTCTTCTTTAACTCCGAACTGGGAAATGCTGTCCGGCAGGCCGAGTTCTTTCAGCATTTGCTCCACAGCCTCTACAGCTTTCTGTGCGGCTTCGTCGGCCGAAAGTCCCTCGACGTCAAGTCCCATGGCCTTTGCCACCTTCGCCAACCTTTCCGATGCAAAGGGTTTCACGAATCTCAAAAACGCCCCGGCCAGCGGCGCCAGTCCCTCGCCGTGGGATGCCCCGTAGTAGCTGCTCAGGGGGTGTTCCATCCCGTGAAGCAAGCACACACCGGATTGCCCTAAAGCCATACCAGCCATGGTACTGGCTAGAGCCATAGCCTCGCGGCTGTCCGAATCTTTCCCGTCCGCACACGCTTTCATTATATTATTGTATATGAGCTCTATCGCCTTCAGGGACAGAATTTCCGTAAAGGGCTGGCACCTGAGGCTCAGAATCGATTCCACAGCGTGGAAAAAGGCGTCGATACCCGTCGAAGCCGTCACTTTTCGGGGCATTGTGGCCGTCAGGTCTGGGTCCACAATGGAGACTACAGCGAAAATCGACGGATTTCTGAAGCCTTTCTTGACCATCGTCACCGGGTTTGTCATAACGGCTATGTTGTTGGCCTCGCTGCCGGTGCCTGAGGTGGTCGGTATGAGGATCAGCGGCAGTGCCTTTTCTCCGGTCCTGCCTTCCATGTAATCGACTATCGGCCCATCATTGGCGGCTGCGAAGGCTATGCCCTTGGCGGTATCCATAGCGCTGCCGCCGCCGAGGCCTATCACCAGGTCCACTTTGTTTTCCCTGGCAAAAACAGCGCCCCTGTCAATAGTAGTGGTCAAGGGGTTGGGTTCAACACCGTCGAACAGCACCCACTCCACGCCGTTTTCCTCAAGGCTTTTCGTGAGTTTATCCAGGCTGCCCGATTTCCTGGCACTGGACTTTCCGGTAACCACCAGGGCTTTCTTGCCAAGACCTTTTCCGTAATTGCCTGCTTCACGCACCCTCCCCCTGCCGAACAATATTCGGGTCGGAACAAAAAATTGAAAATCCAATTTCATCACTCCCGTTTAATTTTAGTTTTCTTCCAAAGTAAGCTTTGCTCTGTGCCGGAGAAACCCGCCCTTTATCAACCATGTTCAAAACGAACATGCTCGTTGCCCCAAAAGCGATAAAAAAGCTTATCGGCCAGACCCAACTAACGCTGTAATGTTCGAGGAAAATGCCCTATTCGTCATTCATTTCTTATGATTATACCACAAACCGGTTAAATTGTTGTTGCACTTTTTATATGATATAATATTTTTACATTAGACAAAAAAGAGGCTCTTCGATCGAAGTTGATTGGAGCGAAATCCGTATGCGGAAAGGGTGTTTGAACCGTGCTCTTGGAAAGTTTTAGCAACACCCTGAATAGAGTGCTGGAAGCCTGCCGTAAGATTTACGGCGAAGACTTGATAACGCTAGCCGTTTTCGGTTCCGTGGCGAGGGGGACACCTAACCCGGATTCCGATATAGACCTTTTGATTGTAGCCCGGAATCTCCCCTCCGGACGGCTCAAGCGCATGGAACAGTTCGCAAAAGTTGAAGAACTCCTAATTCCGTGGATGGACAGCCTCAGAAAGATCGGGATCAACACCTACCTTTCTCCGGTCATAAAAACTCCGGAAGAGGTATTTGCCGGAAGCCTTCTTTTTCTAGATATGATCGACGATGCATTAATACTTTACGACAGGGAAAATTTCTTTACCCGGTTTTTACAGGAATTTTCTTCAAAGCTCAAGCGATTGGGTGCAAAAAAGGTCGTAACCGGAGAGCGATGGCACTGGGTGCTGAAACCCGACTATAAGCACGGCGAGGTGTTTGATATATGACCAATGTCACACTGGCGGAAAGCTATCTGCAAAAGGCTAGAGTTCGTCTGAAAATGATAAAATTCCTGCTGGAGGAAGAAGCCTACTCTGATATTATAAGGGAAGCCCAGGAAGCAGTAGAACTCGCGTTAAAAGGAATATTGAGAAAAATCGGCGTAGAACCGCCCAAACAGCACGATGTAGGCTACCTTTTATTTGAATACCGGGATAAACTGCCCGCTGAAGTCGCAGAACGGGTTGATAAACTAGCTTCCATTTCAAAATGGCTCAGGAAAGAAAGAGAATTTTCTTTTTACGGTGACGTTGACTTTATTCCCACGCTGGAGTACACGCGGGAAGATGCGGAAAAAGCTTACGGCGACCTAAAAACGGTTATAGAGGCAGCTGAAAAGGTCATTCTCCCCAAAAATAAATAACCCCGAATGGGGTTTAAAATTTTTATGCCGAGTTTTTGAGAGCCTCTATTTGTTCTTCCAGTTCCATTATTCGCACCAGAAGTTTAATCCTATTCTCCTTGTTCTTCATCCACTGGGTCAGCAGCCTATCCCTCTCTTCTTCCAGAACGCGTATGCGGTTTTTCTCCATATTTATATCACTCCCTCCATTTTTCGATAATACTTTTCATTTTTATTATATTTAGTATAAGCGCAATACGTTAAATAAAGATTATTAAATCGTTAATTTTTTATGAGCCCAAGAACTTAGCAATATTAAATTCTGCTATAATGTTGTAAGATGTTTTTTTGTACCGATTAGATGAATAAAATAATAATTGAAATTTATTGAAATTTAACTTGCGGTCAATTTTTATTCGAGATTACGAGAAAGGAAGTGCTTTCTGATGGAAAAATTAAAGGTAGGCGTTGTCTTTGGAGGGCAATCGGGTGAGTATGAAGTATCACTGATGTCGGCCACATCCATAATAAATGCCATGGATAAATCAAAATACGACATTGTACCTATAGGCATAACCAAGGACGGCAGATGGCATGTGTTTTTAGGAGATGTTTCAAAAATACAGGACGGCACCTGGGTCGATGAGGCCATACCTGCCTTTCTCCCCCCGGATACGGGTTACAAATGCGCAATTACCCTAAAAGACGGCATTGAGACCAGGTATCACCTCGACGTTATTTTCCCCGTGCTGCACGGCCCGCACGGCGAAGACGGCACGGTCCAGGGCGTTTTCGAACTCATGAACATCCCTTACGTGAGCAGCGGTGTGGGTCCATCGGCGGTCTGCATGGATAAGGTATATACAAAAAAGCTGTTGAAACAGGAAGGCCTCCCGGTAGTGGACTTCAAAGTTTTTTACAAGAAGGACCTGCCGCACAAGCTCACGGAAATGGTGGAGGAAGTCGAAAAATCCTTTGGATATCCATGCTTTGTAAAGCCGGCCAACCTGGGCTCCAGCGTGGGAATCACCAAAGCCCATGACAGAGAAGAACTCAAAAACGCCATCATGCATGCCGCGGAATTCGACAGGAAACTGCTGGTCGAAAGGTTTATCCCGGCGAGGGAAATCGAGTGTTCCGTTCTCGGCAACGATGACCCCGTGGCTTCCGTGCCGGGAGAAATCATCCCCAGCGAGGAATTTTACAGCTATACCGCTAAGTACTTCGACGGCGGCAAGTCCAAACTTTTAATACCCGCCCCGCTTGCCGCGGAAGAAACCGAAAAGATCCGCAACCTTGCGGTGAGGGCGTATAAAGCTCTGGACTGCACCGTTATGGCCAGGGTGGATTTCCTTATCAGCAAGATTACGGGCGTAGCCTATATAAACGAGCTCAACACTATTCCGGGTTTTACAAAGATAAGCATGTATCCCAAGCTGTGGGAGGCATCGGGACTGCCGTATAAAGAGCTCATCGACAGGTTGATTGAGCTGGCTATTGAAAGACACCACCAAAAACATGCATTAAAGCTAACTTTATAATTTAAAAAATTTTTGTTTCACGTTTGACCACAAAAAGAAAAATATTTGGTCGAATTATCTAATATTACCCGGGAAATATGTAAGAATGTGTTATAACCTTTCGGCATGTTATTACTATTTATCCCCCTTTGTCGTACCGGCTCATCAGTAAGATTGCGATAATCGAATAGGCTATCCCTTATGTCGAAACTATATAGTTTCAACCTCGATTTACAAAAGTTTTCCCAATAAAAAAACCAGACCCGCTTGGGCCTGGTTTTTTTATTATCTATTACGCCTCTTTGATAGCTTCTGTTGGGCAGTTTTCTAAAGCTTCTCTCGCCTCGTTTTCAGCATCGGCTGGAACTTCGCCATCGATGGCCACAGATTTTCCTTCATCATTCCAGCTGAAAACGGACGGACAAGCATCAATGCAGAGTCCGCAGCTTATACAGAGGTCTTGATCAACATAGAGCTTCAAGGAAAATACCTCCTCTACTAAATTTCTTTGTATATTTTACCACATCGGGTGGGGGTTATGCAAAGGGTTTTTAAAATTTTTTGCTGATAACGTTCTCTGCCGACAGCGCTTCGAGGAAAAAGTAACCGCAAGGCAGCGTCGCGCATCCAACAGCGTTCCCGGCTATATATCAAACAGTCTTCTGAGTATCCTGGCCTGGCGGCGGCTTACAGGCACTTCATCTTTTTCATATCCCTGAATGGAAAGGATAAACGTACCGTTAAACCAGGGTATTATCTCCTTGACCCTGTCCAGGTTCACGAGATAACTCTTGTGGGTCCTGAAAAAATTCGGGCTGTTTATTTTTTTCTCCAGTTCGGAAAGGGTAGAGGTGGTGTTGAATTCGCCCTGTTTTGCCTTTACTATGCTTCCCTTTTCAACGGCTACGCAGTAGCATATATCTTCAGGGCATATAAGGTATATCCTTTCGTTCTTCCAAAAGGATAACTTGTTGCACGAAGGCTTTTCTCTCATCCCGAGATACTCGGAAATCCTCAGGACTCCTTCTCTCTTTCTCTGGTTTTTGAATATATCTATGATTTTCTGCACTGTCTTTTCCAGCCTGCCGGCGGAAAAGGGCTTCAGTATGTAATCCAGAGCGTTTACCTCGAAGGCCTTTACCGCGTACTCGTCGTGAGCGGTAGCGAATATTATAAACGGAGTTCTCCCCTTTTCAAAAACCCGCCTGGCCACCTCAAAGCCGTCCATATCCCAGAGCTTTATATCAAGGAAGACCACATCGGGGTTGAGCTCGATAATCTTGTCGATGGCCTCCTGCCCCGAAGAGGCCTCGCCCACCACGTTTATCTCCGGGTAAGCTTCCAGAAGGTAGCGGAGTTCGTCGCGGGCGGGGCTTTCGTCATCTACCAGTAGCACCGTAAGCTCCATCAGCCTCCCTCCAGTTCTCTGCGGCGGCCGGGATGAAGAATTTCACCACGGTGCCCAGCATGGGCTTCGACGAGACCTTTAACCGGCTCTCCTCGCCGTAAAGGCTCTCCAGCCGCTCGTTGACGTTGCACAGGCCAATCCTGTCTGATGACACTCTATGCAAAAGTATGCCTTTCAACGTATCCTCGTCCATACCCATCCCGTCATCGGCTACGGTTATCTCCATACCACCGGTGACGTTTTTTGCCTTAATGATCACCGTGCCGCCTTCCTTTTTGGGAAGCAGGCCGTGTTTAACGGCGTTTTCAACCAGAGGCTGCAGGATGAGCGGGGGCACCATCACGCCGGTGACCGGGTCTATTTCAAAGACCACTTTCAAGCGCTCACCGAACCTAGCCTGTTCGATAGCCAGGTACGCCTTGACGTGCTCTATCTCCTGCTCAAGAGGAACCAGTTCTCTGCCCGAACTCAGGTTCTTTCGGAAAAATTCGCCCAGATATATCAGGAGAGCCCTGGCCTGTTCGGGATCCTTGCGGCAGATTGAAACAATTGTATTTAAAGCGTTAAAAAGAAAATGGGGGTTTATCTGGGACTGCAGCGCTCTGAGTTCCGCCTTTGCCAGCAGCCTGGCCTGGTGTTCCATCCTGGAAAGTTCCAGCTGAGTTGAGAAGAGCTGGGCAAGACCCTGGGCCAGCCTGATATCGATGCTGGTAATGCTGTTGTCCCTGGTCCTGTACAGCTTCAGACAGCCTATCACCCGGTCCTTTTCCACGAGCGGCACGATCACAGCCGACTTCAGAGGACATTCACCGTTAGAACACTCTATCTCTTCTTTATTCGAGGCTATCTGGCATTCACCGGTTTCCAGCGCCCTTCGGGTGGCCCGGGTCAACACCTTCAGACCGTTCCTGTGGTGGTCCTCGCCCACACCGATATGCGCTAGGATTTGCCTGTTATCGGTTATAGCAACGGCATCGTAGTCCGCCTTCTCATATATGATCTTGGCGGTCCTGTAAGCCGAAAACTCACTCAGCCCCTGCCTTAAATAGGGCAGCGTTTCCGAAGCTATATCGAGAGCCAGCTGAGCCTGGTAAGCTCCTACCCTTTCCTGTTCCCGGAATATGTTTTCAACTATTATTATGAATATTGCGATGCCGATGGCGTTGACGGAGGTCATCGGAAACCCTATAACCTTCACCAGGGCCAGCGCCGCCGAAAAGGGCTTTGCCACCAGCAGAATTATGACCATCTGTAAAAGCTCCAGGGCCATGCCGATGAATAACGCCGTCTTCCAGCATATTTTACCGTGGTTCAATTTTCTGTGCAGCAGCCCCGCTATGGTTCCTTCGGTGAAAGTAGAGAGGCCGCAGGCCAGCGCCGTAAAACCGCCTACATCTATGGCCCACCGGTGAAAGCCCGCTACAAACCCGGACAAAACTCCCACAAGGGGACCGCCGAGAAGCCCTCCAATTATAACTCCCACAGCTCTTGAGTTGGCAAGAGCCCCGTAGACCGGGATTCCCATATAAGTTCCCAGTATGCCAAAAGCACCGAATACAGCTGAGAGCAGGATTTTATCCAGCAGCGATACCCGGTGCTTCAATATCAGATTTTTGAAAGCTCTGTTTTTCGAAAGAAGGTAGGCTATGACGATAAAAAGCCCCAGCCTGTCGGCGAGTCCCGCCAGAATCGAATAGACCATCGATCTTCAACTCCCGAAAAGCCCGTCCAATATAAATATATCATATAAGGCATATTTTTTCAAAAATTACAATTTAATACTTTATCCCGGCATTAAAAGCTTCTCGAGCTTTTTGGCGCCGCGGCTCGGTATTATCCGGCCGCTTTTCAGGTCCACTGCTGCAAGATTGATGCGGCTCCACCCTTTCAGCGAAAAAAGGTAGCTCTTCTCATAGGAGTAGCCTCGGATCTTTTTCTCAACCTCTCCGTCCAGCCCTTCCTCCAGCACCATAACCCCGTTTATTATGCTGCACATATGCCCGTCCCCGGGCGTAACGTATATTTTCATTATATCTTTCAAAAATGTATCAAATAAAAATAATGCCTCTTCCTTTAACTTCCCCTCAAAGATCTTAACCACAAAGTATTCATTGGTCTCGTAGGAGTCGATCACGTCCTTCGGCGTCAAAAAAGTCCTGACGTGTTTCACGTGGCATCTCGCAAAGAGGTCCGCTCTCTCGCCGGAAATTATTCGTTTCTTCTCTAAGTCGAAGTAGGGTTTCAGCCGCTTGCTCAACATCTCCAGGTACTTCCCAGAATCCATAAAAAATACATTCACCTCCTATCTTTTAAAAACAGAAGGAGGTGGATCAAAATCCACCTCTTCAGCTGAAGAACGATTTATCCCGCTTTAAAAGTGGTGCCTTTCTCAGATTTTTTCGCCCCTTTAAGGGTGGTGTATGTTACCGCCATGAGGATAATGGCGAGCACGAACAGGGCTGCCGCCAGGACGACCAGGACGTAATTTCGGGCAACATAAAAATTCTTCATCAGGAGCACGGTAGCCGACAGCGTCACGGCAAACATCCAGATCATGGGTATGAAGGTCATAACCGGATTCCTGCGGGTCCTGACAAACCAGGCGGTTAGTGCAAGCAGCGCCAGCGCCGATAGTAGCTGGTTAGCCGAACCGAATATGGGCCATATTTTCTGGTATCCGTATGTCACGAGCAGGTAGGCTACGAATATGGTAATCAGTGTCGCCACGTACTTATCGGTGAGCAAACTTCTCTTGCCGTCTTCGGTCTCAAAATATTCCTGGAATATATACCTGGCGAGCCTTGTGGCAGTGTCAAGGCTTGTAAGCGCGAAGGCCGTAAAAGCCAGGGTTATGAACACTTTGCCGAAATCCGCCGGAACGCCGAAAGAGGTCATGAATTCGGCGACGCCGTTGGCGAAAACTTCCGCCGGGCTGCCCTCGGCTTTGGAAACGTAGGCCACAGAAATCAGTGCTACTATTGCCAGAAAGCCCTCTATGAGCATGGCGCCGTATCCGACGAACCTGGCGTCGTTTTCACTGGAGAGCTGCTTGGACGTAGTCCCGGAACCCACCAGTGAGTGGAATCCGGAACAGGCACCGCAGGCTACGGTTACAAAGACCATCGGGAAAAGGTACTGGGCACCGGCACCGGTTAAAACTGTAAATCCTTTGAAAGGACTGAGCTGCAGGGTGGGGTGCATGAGGATTATTCCTATGGCGCCTCCTATCAGCATGGCGTAAAGCAGGAAGGAATTCAGATAATCCCTGGGCTGAAGCAGGAGCCAGACAGGAAGTACCGAGGCGAAGAAAATGTACACCAGCAGTATATACTGCCAGCTAGTTTTATCAAATTGCATAAAGGGGTATCTATAGCCTATCCACACCGACAGGAAGATGAGCGCCACGCCTATTATGGTGGATACCGCAAGTCCGGCGTTTCTCCTGTATACCAGCTGGCCGAAAAGCATGGCTATAAATATAAATAGAACCGAAGCGGTTCCCGCCGCCGGCGTGGCTGCGAAAGCCTCTGCTGTTATGCTGGCGAAGGCGGCCACTACCAGTATGAGAGTCAGCCACGCAAATATGTTAAAGAGTTTTTTCCCGCTGGTTCCAATGTTGGCCTCTATGATTTCACCGATCGATTTACCCCTGTGCCTAATGGAAGCCAGCAGGGAGCCGAAGTCGTGAACCCCTCCCACAAATATGCTGCCCAGTACGATCCACAGGTACACCGGCAGCCACCCGAAGATCGCAGCCTGTATCGGCCCGGCTATGGGACCTGCACCGGCTATGGACGCGAAGTGGTGTCCCAGCAGCACATAGCGGTTTGCGGGCACGTAGTCCACTCCGTCGTAGAGCTCGTGGGCAGGGGTTTTCCTTGAGGGATCGAGTCCCCACTGCCTAGCAAGGTAGGCGCCGTAAGTCGCGTAAGCTATCAGAAAGAGCACAGCGCCGAGTATAAGAAGCACCAGCGAATTCATGAGTCCGCCTCCCGTTTGTTTAAATTAAATTAAGTAAAAATAACGAATTTGATCCCGCCATCACCTCCCCTTACTGTAAAGTGTTCGCTGGAGGGATGTAGGATTTTTACGTCGGTATCCCTTAATTAATATTTATGTTTTTCGGGGAGGAATTATATTTTTTATTTTTCAAATATTATTATACATCTTAATGCGGCCTTTCGTACCATTCTTTTCTCTCACCGGTTGAAAATGGGGTCCGTGTGGTTCAAAATCCGGGGTTACCGGCGAAACGTTTAGTATGGAGTTTTCTTCCGTTTGTATGTTATAATCTTTATAAAATCAAAGAGATAGGAGGTATCATTTTGGGTTCTCCATCGAGCTCCATTTCTCTCGATACGCTGAGGCGCGGCTTGCAGTCCGGTATTGAAGTGACCTGGCAGCTTGCCAGAATTTTAATTCCGGTATATTTTATCGTGACCTTTTTAAAACATACGCCTATTCTGGGAGTCGTTACCCGACTGTTCGCCCCGCTCATGGGGATATTCGGCCTTCCCGGGGAAGCTGCTTTGGTCCTGGTTATAGGCAATTTGGTCAACCTGTATGCGGCCATCGGCGCCATGTTATCCCTTTCTCTTTCACTAAAGGAAATCACTGTACTTGCCATTATGCTTTCCTTTTGTCACAGTCTACCCGTGGAAACGGCTCTGGCAAAAAATATAGGCCTTTCGGCCGTAAACGTAATTGCTGTAAGGGTAGGTCTTGCGGTCTTATCGGGAATAGCTTATAACTTTATATTCTGAAAGGGTGACCTTTTTTGTTCGAAGTGCTTAAAGAAGCAACAGTGGGCTCTCTGCTCTCGATAAAACAGATCGCCGTCATAGTTATACCGATCATGGTGGCCATGGAATTTCTAAAGGACCTGGGTGCGCTGGACCGCATCGCCAATTTCTTTTCGCCTTTGGTCCGGGTGTTTGGTATGCGAAAGGAATCGGGCTTTCCTCTGATAATTGGAATTATAATAGGTTTGTCCTACGGGGCGGGAGTAATATTCCGGTCGGCTAAAGAATACCAGCTCCCCAGGAGAGACCTTTACCTGATTACTTACTTTCTCGTGGCGGCCCATGCGGTTTTTGAAGATACAGCAATTTTTGTAGCTCTCGGTGTAAACGGTGCCCTGCTTCTTACAACGCGCCTCCTGGTCGCCGCACTATTTACCTTCCTGGCTTCAAAACTGATGAGGCAAGAACTTGAAGAAGAGGTGAACTTATGACCTGCGAAAAACAGAGCAACTTTAAAGTAATAAGCCTGCCCAGACTCAACGGGCTGACCCCTACGCTGGAATCGACAGCCTTAAAGCTTATGGAGGAGGCCGGCGAGCTGGCCCAGGCCATTGGAAAATTCCGCGCAAGCAGCGGTGAGAACATAAAGATGGACGAGAAGGAAGTCGTGGACATGATGGCCAGAGAGCTCCTTGATGTGGCTCAGGTGGCGGTTTCCATGATGTTCGTACTTGAGGAGAATTACCAGATAGACCTGGATGAAAAGATAAGACAGCACATAGAAAAACTGAAGGCAAAGGGTTATTTGAAGTGAATACCCTAAGTTAGCTGTAACTCGTTTAATGTGGCAGCCAGGTTTTCAAGAAATTCCCGGTTAGTTTTTGTCCTTTTCAACCTGCTGATGAGTGTGCTGGCCGCCTCGACGGTATCCAGCGGAGCAAGGGCCTTTCTGAGCACCCACACGGCCTCCAGTTCTTCCTTTGAGAGCAGCAGTTCCTCCCGGCGGGTGCCCGATTTTTTTATGTCTATGGCCGGGTAAATCCGGCGCTCCGCCAGTTTTCTGTCAAGGTGAATTTCCATGTTACCGGTGCCTTTAAACTCCTCGTAAATCACGTCGTCCATACGGCTGCCCGTTTCCACGAGGGCGGTGGCAATTATGGTAAGGCTGCCGCCTTCTTCTATGTTTCGCGCTGCGCCGAAGAACCTCTTGGGCTTGTGAAGCGCGCTGGGGTCCAAACCTCCGGACAGCGTCCTGCCGGTCGGCGGCACCACCAGGTTGTTGGCCCTCGCAAGGCGCGTGATGCTGTCTAACAATATCACCACGTCTTTCTTGCTCTCCACCAGTCGCTGGGCGCGCTCAAGCACCATATCGGCGACGCGCAGGTGATTTTCCGGCGGTTCGTCGAAAGTGGAGCTCACCACCTCACCATCCACCGAACGCCTCATATCGGTTACTTCCTCCGGACGCTCGTCTATGAGAAGCACTATAAGTTCCAGGTCGGGGTGGTTTTTGCTTAGCGCGTTGGCGATTTTTTTTAGCATCATCGTCTTTCCGGCTTTGGGCGGGGAAACTATGAGGGCTCTTTGTCCTTTACCGATAGGCGAAATGATGTCGATTATCCTTGTGGAAAGCTCCTCGGGATCGTGCTCTAAAGTGAGTTTCGGCTGGGGGAAAATGGGCGTCAGTGAGTCGAAGTGAAACCTCTTGACGGCGTGTTCCGGATCGAGACCGTTTACCGCGTGGACCTGCAGGAGGGCTCTGTACTTCTCTCCTTCTTTCGGCTGCCTTATCCTTCCCGAAATCAGGTCCCCCGTGCGCAGATGAAAGCGGCGGATCTGAGAGGGCGAGATGTATATATCCTCATCGGAGGGCAGGTAGTTTTCTATCCTCAAAAAGCCGTAGCCATCGGGCAGCACCTCAAGAACCCCTTCGGCTATACTGTCTCCCGACTCGGCGGCCATGGCTTCCATTATTTTAATAATGAGTTCCTTCTTCCTGTACTTATAATAGCCCGGGATCTTTTTTTCCCTAGCTATCTCGTGAAGCTGGGCAATAGTCTTTTTTTCCAGTTCCGATGCTAGCAACTTATCGCCTCCTCATAAAATAAAAAAATTCACCGCACATCGGGGAATTAGATAAAATAACCGAAAAAAAGGTATAATTTCCGATGAGTTCCTATACATCAATTATATACAGGCAGTGCAAAATTATTCACCCGGGCGGTAAATTTTAGAAGTTTAACTTAATATATTATAGCACAAGCAGTATCGAGGCATCAACAGGGATTAATCTTTAGGTTTTTACCAGCGGAAACTCCAGGAAAAATACCGTGCCTTTTCCTTCGGTTGACCTGAAGTAAATCCTTCCCATGTGTTCTTCAACGATCTTCTTGGACAGGAAAAGACCGAGTCCCGTCCCGTTTTTCTTGTTCGTGAAAAAGGGAGTGAATATCTTTTTCTCTATTTCGGGGCTTATTCCCTTTCCTTCATCCCTTACTTCAATGACCAGTTTTTCGTTTTTCCTGTAGACTACGACCTCAATATTGCCGCCGTTTTCCATGGCTTCTAGAGCGTTCTGTATCAGATTTATAAACACCTGCTCCAGCTGTTCTCGATTACCGGGTATGCAAACCGACTCGTCTTCCGCCATGAGGCTGAATTTGATGTTCTGCATTTCCATCCTGTTTTTATAAAGTTCGGCAATGTCCCTAATAAGTTCGCACACAATTACACTTCCTTTGGACCTGGCCCGGGTTTTGGCAAGCATCAGGAAATCCCTGACCAGCCCTTCCAGCCTATCAATTTCAGAAATCATTATCCTTATATATTCCTTGCGCTTGTCGTCATCCGAAAAGCTGTTGTCGATTATCTGTAGGAAACCCCTTATGGAAAACAGCGGGTTTTTTATCTCGTGGACGGCACTGGCGGCAAGCTCTCCTATTACCGAAAGGTTCTCCAGGTAGGACAGTCTCCTTTTTAGATCTTCCCTGACGCCCTCGCTATTGTCTTCATCTTCACAGGTTATGACAACACTGACCGTTCCGTCCGCGTTTTTAACCAGGGTGGTATTAATATTGAAAGAGTGGTGATTCTCCTCGTCCTCCTCGTTTTGGATTTTTATCACGATCCTGTGATTCCCCTCCTTCAT
This sequence comes from Thermosediminibacter oceani DSM 16646, assembly GCF_000144645.1. Classification (NCBI taxonomy): domain Bacteria; kingdom Bacillati; phylum Bacillota; class Clostridia; order Thermosediminibacterales; family Thermosediminibacteraceae; genus Thermosediminibacter; species Thermosediminibacter oceani. The sequence continues at coordinate 198,855 of NC_014377.1, read as the reverse complement.
GAAGAGTTCCGGATACCCCGGAATACTGTAGTCTTTGTTGGTGAAAAGATCCTCGTATATCTTTTGACCCCTTATCAGTTCAGAATTTGGCTCACTCTGACCGTAATACATGCTGATTCTCCTCTCGGTGCAATTCTTAAGATGTCAGAGCCTGCTTTATTAAACCTTCGAGGTCTCCTATGTCGAATGGTTTTACCAGGTAAGCAAAAGCACCTTCTTTCAAGGCTTTCTCGATACAATTTTTTTCACCGTTACCCGAAATCAGTATTCCGGGTATTTTTAAATCTTTCTCTCTGAATTTTGAAAGCAGGGTAAGCCCATCCATGCCCGGGATCGACACGTCTATAACCGCCAGATCCGGTTCCTTTTCCACCGCCAGCTGTAATGCTTCGGGGCCGGAGGACGCACCGAAAGCTTCGTATCCCAAGACTGCTAGGGCTTCCAACAGCATCTTCCTAACCCATTCCTGATCGTCCACTACGAGGATCTTTCTTTTATAGCCCATAAAGTCCCTCCTTTACGGCGACCCGGGTCAAGAGAAAACCACCAGGTCCATCACTACATCCGCAAAGAAAAGACCGCGGTGATCTCATCGCCCTCTTTTTTGTAAACCGATTATCCCGCTCGTACTTACCTTTTCACTACCTTTCACATTCACAATCGTCGTATCGTTCGTTGTAATGAATTTCCTTTATGCTTTACAGTCAAGTGACTTTCTGTTCGGAGCCCTCGGATTCAATTTTGGTAATCCCGCTTCCTGTGATGACCAGCGTCACCATATCACCGCCCATCAGTTTGGAAAACACCGCGTTCTTGGCCATTGTGTCCAGCCGATCTTTCCTGTATATCCGGACATCGCTTCCCACGTTATAGGTTTTTGGTTAAGCACCTTGGCGGCCTTTTATAGCGAAGATAGCAGCCTATTATTTTTAGGCTAAAGTCTTCGGACCTTAAACCGATGTAATCATCCCCGGATATGATGCTTATCTATTGCCACGGCTATATTACCATGTGCCCACACCGTTATCGACGGGGCTTCGGGAAGTCGGTGATCATAAATGAAAACTCGACGCGTTTACCGGGTCATCGGGTGCCGAAGGTATTCTTGCCTTTCCCCGCGATTACCCCCATCAGCGCCATCTTCTCTATGTAAGGCCACACCCAGTCGTATTTTCGTTGGGATACAGTGAATTTCGTCGGAGCGGCAAAGGCTCTGGTAATGTTCAGAGCGTTTTTTGCTCGGAAAGCCGGTCCCACAGGTTCCAGCTCCTTTCATTTTTTTCCTGTTCTATATATTCTATATTCTACAAAAATATAATGATTCCTGCTTTTAAAAAAAAAGAGGGCGATAGATCGCCCTTTCCCCTGTTTACCCCTTTTTATCTCCTTTTTCTGAATACTATTCTTTTATTACTTTTATACTTAACGCCGTATCGCCCTGAGCTTTAACTTCAGCATATACCCCTTCTTCCAGGTCCGAGAGGCTTGCCGGTTTTCCTTCGACTTCTACCAAGGTACCACCGGTCACGTCAAAGGTTATGGTATTTTTTTCGGTTACCGCAAACCATTCGTCCACATCGAGGACCTGGCCTCTCATGTATATGGATACTCCGTCATTAATTTCCCCTAAGACCACTATCTTTTTGCCAATATAGTCTTTCAAACCGTCGGTTTCTCCGACCAGCACGAACCGATCATCTATGGTCTCAAGTTCCAGGTGCCGCCCCTCTATATCGCTCTCTCTCAGTATGCCCACATAACCTGTCTCTTCACCACTGTAGGTGAATAAAGACACCGTGTTTTTACTTTTATCCACATCTACTAATATGCCTTTCGCCGTGGCAGTCACCTTTTTGTTCACCACCTGGATGAACACAACTTCCCGCTTGTCGTTGAATATCAGCTTTACTTCATCGCCGGGCTCGAGCGAGCTGAGGCTGCCGTACTTATAATTGATGTAAACCGGAACATCCTCCTTTACATTGTAAGTAGCTGTCTTATCCCCTTCTTTTACGGTTATGGTCAGTGCTTCAACGTCGATGGAAACTACTAAGCTGCGGATCTCTTTTTTGTCATCATCTTCATCCAGCAGATCGTTGAGCTTGTTGATTATTACCGCCATTTCGGCTCTGGTAACGGGTTTATTGGGCTGGAATACATTTCCCGGGTAACCCTTCATAAGCCCTAGTTCGGTCATGACGTAAACGTATCCTACTGCATCTTTGGGGATCGCTTTGGCATCCTTGAAGGGGAGCTTTTCCGTCATATGTTGCTTTGCCTCTTCTTCCTTACCTATGGCCCTGACGATATACTTTGCAACCTCGTACCTCTTGGCAGGTTCGTTGGGACGGAAGTTTTTCAGTTCTTCCGGCTTTACAAGGCCTTTCTCTATAGCCAGTGCTACATAGTAATACCCATCTTTCCCGGAGATCTTAATATTTTTGACATCTTTGGGCAGAACCTTGATCTTCTTAACTTCGTCTTCCCAGCCCATTATCCTCAGTGCCATTATTATGGCCTGAAGATGGGTGACCTTATCTTGCGGCTTGAACCAACCTCCGGGAAAACCTTTTATGATCCCCTTTGCATACATTTTTTCAATAGAAAACCTGGCCCACTCAAACCTCTCGTCCACATCCTTAAAGCAGGGCTTGGGTTTGGCTTGCGCCACCGGAGCTGCCAAAGATACCACGAGCATTATCATGAGCAGCCCAGCAATTAGTTTTTTCATAATACACGCCTCCTTCCTTTACTGGTATTGTTTTTCCAGTATATAAATACGAAGGGAGGCTCGTAAACTTAGGGTAAAAATATAAATGTAATAATTATGTAATATTCTTGTAAACTGGCTGTAACAATTACTCACCGACTACAATCCCCTAGTTGGCAAATTATACTTTATGTTTTTTATTTCTCCATTTCTTATAGGCTAGGTAAACCAAGACAGTTGCGGCGATAACCACGAAGGATCCTGGACCCAGGATCATATCGATTAACCCGGGCGCTTTCTCACCCATGATTACAACCAGCGCTGCTTCCAGGAAATAGAGGGCACTCCTGCTCAGCAGGGAGGCTATGATAAAGGCCATCAGGTCTAATCGAAAAACTCCGGCTGCAATAGTGAAAACCTTATAGGGAAGCACCGAAAATCCCGCTATAGCCACCGCCCATGCGCCGTAGCGCTGGAACATGTCCTCCATCCTGTCGAAATTGCTGTCCTTCACAAACCTCATCAGTAAAGGCCTGCCGAAACGAACGCCCAGGAAATAACCGAAGACTCCGCCCAATGTGGAGCCGATACTGGTAATTAAAGCATAATAATAGGCCTTCGAGGGAAGCACCATGGCCATATACACCAGCACCACATCGGGAGGGATTGGAAAAAAAGTAGCTTCAGTAAAGGCGATTATGAAAAGCCCCAGCGGACCGTTTCTGAAAAAGAAATCCATAAGTTCGCCCATAAAAACAAGAGTCACCTCTTTCCCTCAATACCGCTCTTGCCCGTAGGCATCCTAATATGTATACTATCAAAAAATGCCGGAATTATAAACAAGAAAAAGCCGGGGTCTTAAAAGAACCCCGGCATAATTCTTTTCCAGACGCCTACGAAACGGGCGAGTTCCTCATTGGCCGGATTATCTATCAATTCCCTCGGAGCACCTTCCTGCACGGTTCTCCCCTCCATCAATGCCATAACCCTGTCGGCCAGCAATACGACTTCCCTCAGGTTGTGGCTCACAAAAAAGGTGGTGATCCCGGTGGTTCTCAGCACCTCGGAGAAGTCGGCCAGCAGCGCTTCTCTAAGAGGGGCGTCAAGGTTCTCAAAAGGCTCATCCAGGAAAAGCACCTCGGGCTCCAGGGCAAAGGCCCTGGCAAGGCTCACCCGTTTAGCCTCACCCCCGGAAAGGGACCCGACCCAACGGTTCGAAAGCTTGCCCACCTTAAATTTTTCAAGCCAATATTCGGCCTTTTCCCTCGCTGCTTTAGCCGGCATCCCCCGTATCCTCAATCCCACGGCTACGTTATCAATCACAGTAGTATCAAGGAGCAGCGGTTCCTGAAAAACGACTGCCATCCGGCGGCGGAGCCTTATTCCGTCCCGGGGTTTGACTTTCTCCCCCGCAAAATAGATTTCTCCTTTATGTGGGGACTGAAGCAGGGCCAGCACTCTCAGGAGAGTGCTCTTTCCTGCACCGTTGGGGCCGATAACCGCAAAGACTTCTCCCCGCTTCAACCGGACCCGGTTTACGTCCAGCAGCACTTTATCTTTTAATCTCACCTGGATATCGAAACCCTCAATTATATACATCTTTATGCCTCCGCTGCTGCAAAAGGGTAAGCCAGAGTGTCCCCAGGTAAGATACCAGCAATAAGATAAAGCTGAGGGCCAGGGCTTCGTCGAAATTGCCCTTTCCAGTCTCCAGCACTATAGCTGTGGTCAGCACCCTGGTGTAACCGGCTATATTGCCGCCTACCATCATCGAAGCACCAACTTCGGAGACGGCAGCCCCGAACCCGGCCATCACCGCTGCCAGCAGGGAGTATCTGGCTTCCCTTATCATCAAAAACAGCATCTGGATGGGGGTAGCTCCCAGCGCCATGATCTGCCATCTTAATTTTTTATCCAACTGCTGAAGGGCGGCTGTAGAAAGAGCGAGTATCACCGGAGCCGCAATAACGGCCTGGGCTATAATCATAGCTTTAGGTGTGTATATAAGGCGAAGCCGGCCGAAAGGGCCGCTCCTCCACAGCATGAGACTGACCCAGAGCCCCACCACCGTCGGCGGGAGCCCCATTCCCAGGTTAGCAAGGCTTATGATTAACCTTTTGCCGGGAAAATCCTTTAAAGCGATTAAAAAGGCCAGCGGTAAAGACAGGACGACACTGATGAGAGTTGCGGTCCCGGTCACCTTTAACGTAAAAAGTGTTATCTGGTATACCTCTTTGTCTAGAGTAAAAAGCAGGATCAGTGCCCTTTTGACGCCATCCATTACAGCTTCCAAATAAAGTCCCCTCGCTCGCTATTCGAGAATATTATCTTCGCTTTTGCCGGCATCGGGGATAAAAAGCGGCTGACCGAATTTATCCTTCCCGAATTCACCTATTATCTTCTGCGTCTCAGGGGCTACCATGAATTCCACAAAAGCCCTCGCTCCCTCTACATTTATCATCCCGGCCGCATCGGGATTGGATTGTTTTACATAATCGGGGTTAGCCTGCATCACGTGATAGATGTTGATCAACGACCCGTCCTTTTCCTTCAGTATGACAAGGTGGAGCTTATCCTTTTTGGCAAGATATGTAGCCCTGTCGGTCAGGGTATATCCGCTTTTTTCGGAGGCTACGTCAAGGGTTGCACCCATCCCCTGGCCTGTAGACTGATACCACTTGCCCGATGGGTTTTCTATTCCGGCCTTTTTCCAGATATCCAGTTCTTTTTTATGGGTGCCGGAATTATCTCCCCGGGAGATGAAGAGGGCTTCTTTTTCTGCAATTAGTTTAAAAGCTTCCGCAGCATCTTTAGCATTTTTAATCCCCGCAGGGTCTTCTGCCGGCCCCACGATCACGAAATCATTATGCATAACGAGCCGCCTGTTTATGGCTGCACCCTTTTCTACCAGCTCAATCTCATCCTCCGGAGCATGTACCAGCATCACATCGGCGTTACCTTTTTCTCCCATGGCAAGTGCCTGACCGGTACCAACCGGAATGATTTTCACTTTATACCCAGTCTTCTGTTCAAAGATAGGTATAAGTACATCCAGGAGTCCGCTGTCCTGAGTGCTGGTGGTGGTAGCAAGGATAACCTCACCGCTCTCTGAATTCTTTCCTAAATTCCCCTCCGACGGTGCCTTTTGCCCGCAAGCTGCCAAAAATACACCTAGGGTCAGAGAAAGAACGAGTAAAAAAACAATTTTACAGATTCTTATCCTGTACATGATTTACCTCCTTTGACCGTTATGCTTAGTTATACATATAGCTAATATTTTAATTCTATAAAAAATTTCAATATCCTTCCTTATTTTTCTTTAAACGCAGAAAACGAAAGAAAATAGGTGAATTTCACAAAGAAACTTGTGTTAAAAGGCATTTAAGATTAAATATAGCATAATATTATAACTGTCATCAGGTTTTTGTTCTATAAGTAACTTTCTTTTGCGTTTTTTTAAGTATATAATGTATTTTGGCATGTCTTTTAAATACGAAAAGTGAACATAACAGGGGGGATATAATGACACTCCCGGAAAAGATATACCTTTTTAGTGTCGGGCTTTACATCTTTTTCTTTCTATTATTCTTAAGATACTTCCTGTGGCAGCATTATGCTAAAAAGCATTACTGGTCCCGCAGAAGACTCATAACGCTTTTCGAATTGAAAAAACTGGCCAGGGAAAAGCAAAAGAAACTGCCGATGTTCTCCATACTTGTCCCCGCCCGGGAGGAAGCGGAAGTAATAGGGCAGACGATAGAACACCTGGCCCGGTTGAACTACCCCCACCACCTGCTGGAGATAATAGTAATTACCGACGAGAAGGAACTCCAAAAGGGAGAACCCGTTACAACCCAGCAGGTAGTAGAAGCAAAGATCCGGGAATTCAGGAAAAGGAAAAGCGCCCCTATCCTGAAGCACGTCATAGTACCCTACGACTTTGACGGATATTTTGGAGGTACCTGCACGGGAAGTGCCGTCCCGTCCACAAAAGGTAGGGCGCTAAACTACGGGCTTTCCTTTATCGACAAAAATTCGGATATCTGCGGTTTTTACGATGCCGAAAGCCACCCCGAGCTGGACGTGCTGCTTTACATAGCCTACCGGTGGCTCATTTCGGACAAAAAAGACCTCATCTGGCAGGGGCCGGTATTTCAGGTGCGGAACTTCTTCTTCCTAAGCCCCATAACCAAGATAGCTTCCTTATACCAGGCTCTGGCCCACGAGTGGTACCTGCCGGTTTTGATGAGGCAGCTGCCCTTCGTCGGGGGAACAAACCTTTTTATAGAGTCGAAGCTCCTGAAGGAAATAGGCGGTTTTGATTTCAATGCCCTCACCGAAGACCTGGAAATCGGCGTGCGGGCCTTCCTGGAGCGGAACGCGTGGCCCGAATACTTTCCCTATGTCAGCACCGAGCAGACGCCGCAAAGCTACCGGGCCTTTTTCCGCCAGCGCCTGAGATGGGCTTCGGGACATATACAGGTAGTGGAAAAATTTAAGGATGCCTCAGGCTACGACAATGCAAAGAGGAACCGGATTATAAGAACACTGCTTTTGAAGGGCGAGGTGGAGTGGGTCCTATACCAGCTAGCGGTGCTGGTACCGCCTACTATACTGCTTTTATCACTGCAAGGCCTGATTAAGCCTGTAATGCTCCCGGAATTTTTACAGTACATTTTAAAATCCTTCGTATTCATCTATTTTGGATTTACATACTACATCTACTTCAGATACTCCGGGTATATGAAGAGCAGGGGGCTTACTAAAAAACTGCTGGCATTGATTGAACTACTCATATTGCCGGTGGCGGCCTTCCTTTTGCCGCTACCATATTCATGCGCAATAGTCCTCAGATCCCTAAACCGGCAGCCGAAAGCATGGTGCAAGACCCCGCGAACCCGTGAGGCAACGGATATAGCGCCAACAATGCATAGTCAGTAATACATAAACCCTCCGAAAACTCGGAGGGTTTATATTTTTTACCGGACTACTTTGTGTTTATTAATAAACCACCAGGGTCTTTTCATAGACGGGCTTATATGTTCTTTCATGTTTCATTTGCACCTTGAATGTTTATTGCATAATTAAAATGGACAGAGTTGCAAAATAAAATCCCCACTTTTTGATATGCTCCCCTTGTAGTAGACAATTGAAATAATAAAAACTGTTACTTCAAGGGGGGCTTAGTTTATGAGTCGAAAACCAAAAGTTTCTTTTGAGCAAAAATTATCTGCTGTAAAAGATTATCTAAAAGGCAGGAAAACCCAAAGGCAGATAGCAAAAGAATATAATGTTGACCATTCTTCAGTACGGCGATGGATTTCTAACTATCAAGCAATGGGAGAATCGGGATTAATTACTTCCTCAAAAAATACAAGCTATTCCCAAGAACTGAAATATACAGCCGTTAAGGAATATCTTTCAGGTAATGCTTCAAAACTAGATATATGCAAGAAATATAAAATTCGCTCAACAAAGCAACTATCCGATTGGGTTTTGAAGTATAATGGTCATGAGAGGCTAAAATCTTCGGGATCAGGAGGAAAACCAATCATGACCAAAGGACGTAATACCACATTGGAAGAACGTATACAAATCGTAAAATACTGTTTAGAGCATAACAGAAACTACATTGAAACCGCCGAGAAATATCAGGTTTCCTATCAACAGGTTCGCAGTTGGGTAATAAAATACGATAAATCCGGTGTAGACGCCCTAATTGATAGAAGGGGCAAACGCAAATCTGAAGATGAATTTACAGAGATGGATAGGTTAAAAGCCCAGAACAAGCTTCTGGAAGCAAGGAATAGGTGGCTTGAAATGGAGAACGAAGTCCTAAAAAAACTCCAAGAAATAGAAGGGGGGCGGTATTAAGCCTGGTTAAGCATGAAGAAATATACCTGGTTATCCAGATGCTTTTAGAACAAAAACACTACCCTGTTTCAGCTCTATGTAAAATCACAGGAATCAGCAGATCTGCCTACTACAAGTGGAGACATAGGGAAAAAAGCCAAAATGAACTTCAAAATGAGAAGCTGCTTGTTCTTATCAGGGAAGCATACGAGGAAAGAGATGGTATACTAGGTTACAGGCAAATGACAATCAAGCTTCGCCGTGAACATCAACTTAAGGTTAATCATAAACGAATTTATCGACTGATGAAAGTAATGGGTTTAAAATCAGTATGCAGGAAAAAGAAATATAACTACATAAAGTCAACTCCAGAAGTTATCGCAGAGAATGTACTAAATCGGGATTTCAAGGCAGAACATACATGTGAGAAATGGCTTACGGATGTAACGGAATTCAAATATGGTAATGGCCAGAAAGCATATCTTAGCGCAATTCTTGACCTTGCAGATAGAAGCATAGTATCTTACGTTATTGGCCATTCAAACAACAATGCACTTGTGTTTGAGACTTTTGATTTGGCAGTTGCTAGCCATCCTGATGCAAAACCCATCTTCCATAGTGACCGTGGCTTCCAATATACCAATAAAACCTTTAAGTCAAAACTGGATAAGGCAGGAATGACCCAGAGTATGTCTAGGGTAGGCCGCTGCATAGATAATGGCCCTATGGAGGGATTCTGGGGAATTCTGAAATCGGAGATGTATTACTTACATAAGTTTGATGACTATGATAGCTTGAAAAAAGCGATTGAGGAATACATAGATTACTACAATACAAGGAGATATCAGAAACGTTTAAAATGCATGACGCCAATTGAGTATCGCAACTATCTGTCAATAGCGGATTTAAATTGACCCATTTTCAGCGATTTTAAATTGACCCACCCTGGCTTTTTTTAAATTTAAGCATTATTATGTTGGTTACCATACAACCCGGTCTTTAGCCTGTCCTTTAGGCGGTAGCTGTTGCCCCTTATGTTGATTATGTGGGCATGGTGTAATAGTCTATCCAACACTGCAGTAGCAAGTACAGGGTCTCCCATGAGCTCCCCCCATTCTCCAAAGCCTTTGTTGCTGGTAAGTATTATGCTCCCCTTTTCATATCGGGCACTTATTAGCTGGAAAAAGAGGTTCGAGCCAAGGCCATCTAATGGAAGATAGCCTACTTCATCGATTACAAGGAGCTTGGGCCTAGTGTAGATCCTCATTCGCCTTTCTAACCGGCTTTCTTTATATGCCTTTTTGAGGTCCTCAATGAGCCTAGAAAGACTCGTGAAGTAGACTGATATACCACAAGATAGGGCTTCTATAGCAAGAGCCACGGCAAGGTGCGTCTTCCCTACTCCAGGCGGGCCAAGAAATATTACGTTTTCTACCCGGTGGACAAAGGCCATTGTGGCAAGCTCTTTTATCAGTTTTTCATCGATGCTGGGCTGGAAGGCAAAGTCAAATTCGGTTAGAGTCTTGCGGTATGGAAGCCGGGCAAGTTTTGACCTTACCTCGATATTCCGCCTTTGCCTTTCAGCAAGTTCAGCCTCGAGCAGGTTATTTAAGAAATCAAGATACGTGCTATTTTGGCGTTGAGCTCTTTCAAGGAGGGCGTCAAGGAAAGATGCTGCGTTTAAAAGCCCCAGTTCTTCAAGGTGGGACCGAGCTTTTTCAAGGTCTATCATACTGTGCCCACCTCCAGGAGGCTTTCGTAAACCCCCAGAGAACGCTTCTCAACTTCCAGGGAAGATAACTTGATAGCCCTCGGTCTAGGATAGAACATGCCTTCGGCTTCTTTTAGACCCTTATACTGACCTTTGAGGAAAACGATGGTCCTTGAGCGATAATGTTTTTCGTGGGTTGCTATCACCTTCCCATCATAGAGGATTTCGATTTTGCCGTTTTTGTCCCTTACAACCACCTCTTTTCCGCTATATTGCCAGGGAACGCCGTATCTTACGCCGTTAAAGCTCAAGAGGCCGTCTTTGTGGACTTTCCTTACTTCTTCAAGGAATTTTTGGTATCTGTCAGAGGCAGGGAGTGGTTTGAGGTTTTCTTCCTTCAGGCGGTCAATAGGCTTTTCCCCGGTGGTGCCGTGAATCCTCCTGTTTTTCTTTTCGCACCACACTATTGCCTGGTGGTTTAAGTCACCGTAGTTTATGAACTTCCTACCCGGCAGGAAGTTGCTTTTGACAAAGTCTATTCCGCTTTCTACTTTGCCTTTGGTCTGTGGACGTCGTGCTCTGCACACTTTAGGGGTAAATCCAAGGGTTACAGCCAGGTCTTCAAAGATGGAGTTCCATATGGGCTTTCTGTTTTCTCCGGTGCCAAGTATTACGGTCTTCATTCTGTCGGTAAGGACTATGTCGGTCACTCCGCCGAAGTATTCAAACCCGCGGATCAGGCAGCGGATGAAGGTATGTATGTCGCAGCGGTTTGTGAATTCTACGTATATGGCTCTGGAGTAACCCAGTACCATGACGAAGACGTAAAGCTTACGTATTTCGCCGGTTTCCTCGTCAATGTAGGTGTATTCGCCCCAGTCGACCTGGGCCTGCTGGCCGGGCTTGGTTTCGTAGCGGCATACGGCAGGAACCTGTTTTGGGGGTCTAAATTGTCTTACATAGTCCCTTAAGATAGTGCGGCCGCCGGTATAGCCTTCTTCTTTGATTCTTTCGTAGATAACTTCGCAATTGAATATACCAAGATTTATGAGCTCTTGAATGGTATCTTTGTATGGATCGAGCTTTGATCCTCTTTTGGGATGCGGCTTCCTTTCGGGAATGCCCTCTGCCCTTAAGTATTTTCTTACCGTATTCCTTGAACGGCCTGTTTCTCGTGCAATTGCACGGATGCTCTTGCCCATTGCTCTTAATTCGTGTAACATGATAATAGATCCACTCCCTAGCACTTATTTCCCTCCGATCTTTTGGCTGGTATCAGAGGGATATTTCGCCAGGGGGTGGGTCAATTCCTTTTCGTTGCTCCTGGGTCAATTATACACCGGCGGTGACACTATCTTGCCGGTATGCAGCATAAAGAAAGCACCAACCATTTTTGATTGGTGCTTTGAATAGATTTTATATTATTTCCACTGTCTACTTGACAGGGGGCAGTTCACGGTGCCTGGGGAATTTTTCTTTAACCACATCCGGCCACCAGTGTTTCCAAAAAGAAAAAGCGCAATAGCTTATGGCAGGGTGACATCAAAGGTGTTTTTTTATCTCTTCATAAAACATTTCGTTGGATATCCCACCGTAAAACCTTAATCTCCCATTGACTGCTGTTAGCGGCATACCATAGCCTTTTTCCAGCATGGTTTTAACCGCATCGTATCCATCCAAGCTATCTTCCATTACATCTATAAACTTAATATCAACCTTGTCTTTTACATCACTATTTTGAATGAATTCTACAAACTCATCATACATTTCTCCCATTGTTTTTGCAGGGCTACAGCCCCCGCTGCTGCTGCACCCTCAGCCGCTTGCTGCAGCCATATCTCTTATTCCGAATATTTCCACTTTTACTTTTTCATTCATTTTGTATCCTCCTAGCTAAATAAAATTTTGGATATTTGCGTTAACATTTTTAAACCCTTAATTTCCTTTTCAAAAAGCGGTACCTGTAAAATTTCCGCTTCTTTAAACCTTTCTTTTATTTCTTCGATATACTTCATCTGCATATTTCTTCTATTTTTAAAGAAAGGCGTAATAGCCTGTTCTTCCGGTATTATCATATTGACTACAACAAGCTGGGTCTTTATCCCTATTGTCTCCAGCTCTTTTGAAGCTCTATAGGCTTCAATGATGGGTGTTTTTTCAGGATACATGACGAAACTAAAAGTAGTTGTTTCTTTATCTTTCATCATTTCTATGACTTTATCGAATCTTTCCTTTTGGGCCTTGTCGGCTTCACTTATTTCTGCAGTTAACCCAGCCTTCAACTGTATCTGTTTGCTCCAATCTAAAGGAAGTTCCAGGAGTCTTAATGTATGTCCGGTGGGTGCGGTATCAAATACAATCACATCAAAATTTTCTTCACAGGCATAATCGATAAACTTTTGAAAGGCTGCCATTTCCTCGGTGCAGGGTGAGTTGAGTTCTTCTTCCATGGCTTTTACCGTGTTTATGTCAAACTTTTTTCTGGCATCTTCTAATATCGCGTTTTTATATTCTTCGGTTGCTTTTCTTTGATCGATTTTTACAGCATATAGATTTTCTACCCCATCTATCTTTGTAATTTCATCCATAACCGGTTTATCCAGAACATTTCCTATATGAGCAGCAGGATCGGTAGTTATCAATAAGGTTTTAAAGCCTTTTTTAGAGGTTTGCACTGCAGTAATACAAGCAATCGAAGTTTTACCTACGCCGCCCTTTCCTGAAAAAAATATATTTTTTCTCTTCCCGTTTTGAGGGTAGATGAGTTTTTCAATATTACTCATGCACATCACTTCCTTCAAATAACCTCCGGGCAACTTTTCTGAACATCTCTAGTCCTCTTAGTTCGGAATCAAAAAGCTCCATTGTCTGAATGGGGATGTTATTAAAAATATCCTTTGCTTTACTAAGATAAGTCTGCTGCATATCGTACCTGGATTTAAAGAAGGGATTGATTGCCTCTTCTTTTGGTATTAGCCCATTGACTATAATTTTGGTTGTAGTTATTCCGATTTCTTTTAGTTCATTTATAGACCTTATCGTTTCTTTCAGCGAAGTTTCCTCCGGCTGCATGACAAATATAAAATCCGTCTGCTCCAGGTCCCTTAATTTTGAGACGGCATCATCGTACTTCTTCTTACTCTCCTGTATCAAAGCTACAGGCCCCATACAGGTCTGACCGCTGCCTTTGGAGCTTTCTTCAATGTGCCTGCTCCAATCTACAGGTAGTTCCAGGAGTCTGATTGTATGTCCGGTTGGGGCTGTATCAAATATTATCATGTCGTAAGAATCTTCTTCCATAAAGTCAATAAATTTATCGAAGGCTGCCATTTCTTCCGTACAGGGGCCGCTCAATTGTTCTTCTGCAATTTTTAACATTTCCTCGTCAAAAAGCTCCCGCATAGGTGCAAGGCATCTTTCCTTGTATTCTTCCGTAGCTTTGTCAGGATCGATTTCCATAGCATACAGGTTCTCTATTCCATTAATTTTTGTTACCTTATGTCCGATTTCTTGTTCAAATACATCTGATAAGTTCGCAGCAGGATCGGTAGTTACGACTAATGTCTTTTTCCCCTGATCGGCATAATATATGGCGGTGGCGCAGGCCATTGATGTTTTACCTACACCACCTTTTCCCGAAAAGAAAATAAATTTAGTTCTCATTAAACTTGCCTCCCGCTTTCTTCTATTTTCTTTTCCATTTCTTCTAAAGAGGGATATTGGCCTACTTTTATAACTTCGCCATTGAAAGTTGTTATGGGTAATGCTTCTTTACCTTTATCCTGTATTAGCTTGTAGACGCTCTGATTTTCCTTAAATTTCAATGGCTGCTGTGTAATCATGTACCTTTGGATTTCAATACCCGGGTATTTCTTTTTCAAGAATTCAATGTTTTCATTTAGCTTAACCAGCTTTTCATCAACAGTTGGCCCGCAAAGCCCTGTAGGACAGCACATGGGTGGTTCATAAAATTCTATCTTCATGGCAATCCTCCTCTTTGTTATATTCAGCTTATACTATTTGCTTATCCTCATTTATAACATACCAGCGCCGCATCGAGGCCTCTTGCTTACAAAGCACCATCATATTTTTACAGTTATGCACAGGTGATGCGGTTATTTTTATATTCTTTTAACCTTTGTAGATCCTTTAGAAATTGGCTGTTATTATCCATGTAATTATTGAGGTAATCAAAGAGCAGGGCATTATCCTTGACGAATGTCTCATTAATTTTGTAATAAACCCATTGGGACTTTTTTTCATACGTGATAATGCCGGCATTTTTTAATTTATTCAAATGCCTCGAAGCATTCGACTGGGTAATTTCCAATATTGCTTCAATTTCACATACACACAGCTCTCCCTTTCTCAAAAGATTTAGTATTCTTAACCTGTTTTCATCGGCCAATGCCTTTAAAATCACGACTAATACCAATATACCACCCGCCTATATAATTTATATGATTATATTCAATTACACTCATATATTACTTCTTTAATCCTATTATGTCAATAGTCTTTCTGTATTTTAACAAACGATAATAATTAAAATTAAAGACTTATAAAACTAGAAAATCCAAAAGAGGTACTTTGTCACAGGTAAGTCTTGTATACCATCACAGGGTAATACATAAAGCTCTAGACACAGCAGTGAAACAGCAGCTTATACCCTATAATATTGCGGACTCGGTCGAGCTTCCCAAAATTCAAAAGGAACTTATTACATACGACCCCGACGATGAAATTGACATTAACCAGACAGTCAAAGTCCTGGACGAGCAGCAGGTAAATTATATGCTGGAAAAAGCAAAAGAAACTCCCTATTATGCTCTTCTCTTTCTTGCCGTCAGGACAGGAATGAGAAGGGGTGAGTTGCTGGCATTGCGATGGAAGGATATAGACGAAAGGCAAAAGATAATCAAGGTGAGACAAACAATAGGATATACCCCGGAAAAAGGAATATTCTTTAAAGCCCCGAAAACAAGAAACAGCAGAAGGAATATAGATGTCTCCGAAGATGTTATAAAAGTACTGAAAAACCACAGAAAGCAGTAGCACGAGAAAAAGCTGCTTCTTGGACCGAATTACAATGATTACGACCTGGTCTTCTGCCAGGACAACGGCCTCCCCATGCATCCCGATACCATAAGCAGCTGGTTTTCCGAATTCCTTGAAAGAATCGGCCTGCCCAAGCTTAACTTCCACTGCCTTCGACACACTCACGCCAGCCTGCTTCTGAAGGCCGGCGTGGACGTTAAGATAATATCAGAAAGGCTCGGACACAGCAGTGTGAGGATAACTTATGATAAATACTCACACCTTATGCCCGGTATGCAGAGGACAGCCGTCGAGAAACTGGAACAGCTGCAGAAATAATCCCGAATTTCCGGGTTTTTTATTTTGGGATGAAACTGGGCGGAAACTAAACTAAAAAGCTTCCGGAAAAAATCCCGGAAGCCTTATGTTCTCTGGAGCTGATGGTGGGATTCGAACCCACGACCTGCGCATTACGAGTGCGCTGCTCTGCCACTGAGCCACATCAGCCCGACATATATATTTTACTCTGTTCACAGCGCTAAGTCAATAATTTTATAAGGCTACTAAATTTATTGCGTACCTGTCATATTTTTCCGAAAGCTGTATAATATTTTAATAACTTATTTTTACGAAACGCATATTTTATTAGTTGAAGCCTTGGTTATTTACAGAGTAACAGTATGATTATACATCACATATTATATTTTATAAATATAAATTATTGCGATTAAAGGAGAATTCAATATGCGTGTCGAATTATATATTTTTATTTAATTTGTGCGGAGGGGTGATAAACCGTCAAATGAAAAAACACAAAGGTGGGGATAAAAGCGTTATGCCTGCAATTAATATATTAAAGGAGGATTTTTGATGACCCTTGCCCACTGGATTTACGCTCTGGGAACCCTGGCGGTCGTTATCACCATGATCCTCAGGAGAAATGTGGTTATCCCGTGCATCCTCTCTACATTCCTTATAGGTATGATATTTACGGGGTCCCTTGTGGGTGCGGTAACGGTGGTATTTAAGGCAAACCTGGCGGCCCTTTCGGAACTCGGAAGCATATTCGTTATAATCGGCCTTATGGTTGCAATGTTGAAATCCTTGAGCGTCACCGGAGCGGATGAGCTTCTAGTATCTCCTTTGAGAAAGCTGATGGTATCCCCATTAATCAGCTACGCGATCCTTGTATTATCCACGTACATCATATCACTGTTCTTCTGGCCTACACCCGCAGTGCCTCTGATCGGTGCGCTGCTATTACCGGCGGCGGTAAAATCCGGACTTCCCCCGATGGCCGCAGCTGTTGCCATAGCTCTGGCCGGGCAGGGAATGGCACTTTCGGGTGACTTCGTCATCCAGGGTGCTCCCGGTCTTTCTGCCAAGTCCGCGGGTATACCCGTACCGCTGGTCACGAGTGACGGCGCTATCCTCTCGCTGGTCACCGGCATTACTGCAATTATAATAGCTTATCTCATGATGAGGAAAGATATTGAAAAATTCAGGCCTGAGGGAATGAAAGAGGCGGCGGCTTCCAGCGAAGTCGATGCGGCCATGCAGGTTCACGCAAAAGAAAGAAAGGGACAAAATTTTGCTCCGTTTCTCGCGGTGCTTCTTGTAGTCGCCATAGCGGCGGTGATCTTTTCAATGTTCCGCTTTAATATAAAAGGCGGCGATGCTTCCGCACTCCTCGGCGGTGCTGCTGTCCTCATCATGACTGTAGCCACTTTGCTGGTGGAAGGTGCAATGGGGCTCGACAAAGTAGCAGATCACCTGACCGACGGCTTCGTGTTCGCTTTTAAAGTCATGGGACAGATACTTCCCATAGCGGGATTCTTCTTCCTGGGCAACCCCGAGGCTGTGGTGAAAATCATGGGTGAAGGGGCTCCCGGTTACCTGTTTGACATCGGCAAGATGTTGGCCGACTTAATACCAGCCCATGGGTTCCTGGCAGCCTTCGGCATGCTGATAATCGGCATAATCACGGGGCTTGACGGATCCGGCTTCTCAGGCCTGCCTCTGACCGGCACGCTGGCAGGAGCCATGGCCGCCGGCAATCAGTCGGTGGCATCGGCGCTGGCAGCTATAGGACAAATGGGCGCAGTATGGTCCGGCGGCGGTACAATTATCGCCTGGAGCTCCCTGGTGGCCGTAGCGGGTATAGCGGGGGAACCCGTGCTGGACCTGGTGCGTAAAAACTTCATACCAGTCACCATCGGCCTAGTGGTATCCACAATCGTTGCGGTACTGTTCCTGATGTAGTCAAAAATGGCGGGGCTAAAACCCCGCCATTTAATTTCGTATTAGACTAGACTATAGCTCTTGTTATGAATACGACTATCTGGGACGCTGGCAGGAAAATGAGCTGGCTTAATAAAGTCCCGAGTATTTTGCCGGCCACCAGCAGCACCACCATAGTATTCGCCTCCTGCCTTTCCCGCAGGCCCTGCAGGGTCTGGTCCGTGATCATGGCAGCTTGAGGGTCGACGACCACGGCAAGCAGGATGGTGGCGGCTCCGTTTATAATTCCCGAAAGCTGGCTGGCAGTGATGCGGTAGTCCGGCACCAGGGCTCCGGCATAAATGGCCGCCAGCACTCCAATGGTCGATACGGAGGTAATAAAAAGATTCAGCAGTAAAAAGGTCGGTGGAATCCGGTCCAGTTTCAGGGTCTTCAAGATGCCGACACCCGGTTTTTTTAAGCTCCTTCTGATCTTTCTGAAGGACCCCTGATATACCACGGTACCGAGCAGGCCAGGCACGGACCCTGCCCGCTCTAAGGCCATTATCCCCTTTGAAAAAATTTCCACAAAGCTGGGTATCAGTGCCGCCCCGATAATACTCCCTACTGTTGCCGAGAGTATTATTATCCTGAAGCCCTTGAGCAGCATACCCACCTGTCCCCCGGCTATGGCCCTGTCCACGATGCTCCCCAGCAGAGGCGCCTGTATCATATTGGCGGTCCTCGCCACCAGAACGATTATATTAAAAAGGGATAAAGCCATGGCAAGCCTTTTGGTCCTAATACCTGCAAGCCTCACTGAATAGGACAGGGTGTCGATCATATGTATGGTTGCCGTAAAAAGAATAACCGCAATCAGTTTTTCCACGTTTTCCTCCATTTTTTAACCCCTTAACTCGAAAACTTACCGGATATTCTCTTCCTGCATATTATAACCCGGCCCTGAGAGTAAATCAAGCATGCTGCTCAGTCTTGTACCCCTAAAGGGCTTTCATAGTTTTAAGGAAGGAGGCAACTTCACTATTTCCACTTTCGAGGCAGGGAGAATAACTTTAAAGGCCGGGAGTAACTTTTCGCCCGGCCTTTCGTCTACCTCAGGTTTGTAATCTGGTTAAGCAGCTGGGTCGCGTTCTGGATATCGCCGTTCAGCATCTGGTCCGGTGAGGCGTAAGCGTTGTAATAGCCTTTCTTTTTAGCGAAGTTGAAAATCCTCTCATGAGCTTCCTGAGCCTTCTGCAGCTGCTTTGCCAGAACATCCCTCAGCTGGGGGTTGGCAGCCTCGTTCACCGCCCTGGCATATGCCATTACCTCTGCCTTGGCCGTATTCAGAAGGTCGAGCGTTATCGCCCTATCATCGATCATTTCAAGCCCTCCCTTTACCTATTATGTTATCCGATGGCCTGCTGGAGTTCGGTAATCATTTGTCGACCCTCGATGAGACCGGTTTTTATTAAATCTTTCAGGTCCGGGTCCTGGGCCATGTCGAGGTATGCTATCTCCTTTTGCATGTAGAGGGTTTTAAGAGAAAGGACTTCGTGAAGCTCCAGTGCTTCGTGAGCAGCCAGATTCTGCTTCATTTTTTCACCTCCAAAAAAACTTCTATAAGTAGAATTTCCTCAAAGATTTATCTTCATTCTATAAAAATTTTCAAGCATAACCGAACGCTAAATAAGGGAAATTATAATTGAAAAAAAAAAATTAAAAGGAGGTATAAAGATGGCCAGGATTCACTGCAGCGTATCCAACTGCCATTACTGGAAAAGCGGCAATATCTGCGATGCTTCGGAAATCATGATCACTTCCGATAAGTTAGGAGACCGGATGCCCGACAGCTTTGACGCCCCCCAGGCTTCAAACGCTCCCCAGACCCCGGTATCCTCGTGCATGGAGACCTGCTGCAAAACTTTCGTCGAGTCGGAGAACGCAGCCAAGAATATCGACGGGGTATACAGAAAATAAAAATAGCGCACCTCCCGGTGCGCTCAGACTGTCGACAAAGTAACTGTCGACAGTCTTTTTTTGCAAAAGGTAGTACAAAAATCATCAGCTTTTTAGTAAAATTAAAGAAGATACAAAAATATTGTGGGGCGATGAAATGTTAACGAAGAAAAATAGAGAAATAATAAAGCAAGTAGAATTAGTAAGCATCGATAGCCTGGTGCCTCAAGACCATCTCCTTAGAGCTGTAGAAGAAAGCATCGACTTTAGTTTCATATATGAAGAAGTAAAAGACCTATATAGCGAAAATACAGGAAGACCTAGTATTGACCCGGTAGTGTTAATTAAGCTACTCATGCTCCAAGCATTGTATGGAATCCGCTCCATGCGCCAAACCATCAGAGAAGTAGAAGTCAATGTAGCTTACCGTTGGTTTTTAGGCTATGGATTACAAGAAAAAATACCTCACTTTTCAACTTTTGGAAAAAACTATGAACGGCGGTTTAAGGAAAGTGATCTATTTGAAAAGATATTCGAGCGGGTGTTGATGGAAGCAATAGAATGCGGGTTTGTTAAAACAGATGCAGTATTTATCGATGCTACTCACATAAAAGCCAGTGCCAATAAGAATAAATATATCGAGAAAGTCGCTAAGCAACGGACTCAAAAATATAAGGAAGAACTTTTAAAAGAAATCAACGCCGAACGGGAAGCAAACGGTAAAAAGCCCTTTGAAGAAGAAGATGATGATGACGATAACAACAAAGGAGAAAATAGCTCTAAAAAAGTCAGGGTAAGCACCACAGATCCTGAAAGTGGGATGTTTCAAAAAGGGGAAAAAGAGCGCTGCTTTGCCTACACAGCTTCTGTAGCCTGTGACCGGAACAACTTTGTCCTTGGTGTCAAAATAGCACCTGGAAATGTTCATGACAGCCAGGTATTCTCCGATTTATTTCAAGAAGTAAACGATAAATTTTCTAAAATAGAGGCGGTAGTGGTTGATGCAGGCTACAAAACCCCCGGGATATGCAGAGAAATCATTGAGGCAGGAGCGCTTCCCGTTATGCCCTACAAGAGGCCGATGACCAAAGATGGCTACTTTAAAAAACGCGAATACGTCTATGACGAATATTATGATTGTTACATATGCCCCAACAACCAAATATTAGAATACAGCACCACCAACCGGGCGGGATACCGGGAATATAGGAGCAACCCCCAAATATGCTGTAAATGTCCCATGCGCCTACAGTGCACCAAAAGTAAAAATTACACAAAAATCATAACTCGGCATATATGGGAGCATTACATAGAAATAGCGGAAGATATAAGACACACCCAATGGGGTAAAGAACTATACAAAATGCGCGGCCAGACCATCGAGCGGGTATTTGCCGATGCGAAGGAAAAGCATGGCATGCGCTATACAAATCTACGAGGCTTGAGGAAAGTTGGACATTACCTCACGCTTCTTTTCGCATGCATGAATTTAAAAAAGCTGGCTTTATGGAAGAAAAGACGGGGAACGTTTCCGCCAACAGTCCCCGCTTTACATTCGTTTTTCTTAAAAATTTTCTTCGCCTTCAACAAAAAGCCGCTTTTAGGTTATGCATCCTAAAAGCGGCTTTGTCTACAAGCTGAGCGCACCTCCCGGTGCGCTATTTTTTATTTATTTCGACCCAAAAAACGGGGTGCCTACCGAATATTTGATTTTTAATTTTTATATTGATAAACGGCAAAAGAGTCAATAATAAAATGCGCCTTTTGGCGCATTTTTGCATTATTTTTTAGCTATTACCTCCATGCCGCCCATATACGGCCTCAGCACCTCGGGTATTACTACCGATCCGTCGGGCTGCTGGTAGTTTTCCAGTATGGCTGCGGTCGTCCTGCCAACCGCCAGTCCGGAGCCGTTAAGGGTGTGGACGTATTGGGGTTTGGCACCCTTTTCCGGCCTGTATCTGATATTAGCCCTGCGGGCCTGGTAATCCTTGAAGTTGCTGCACGACGAGATTTCCACGTAGCGGTTGTAGCTTGGCATCCATACCTCGATATCGTAAGTCTTAGACGAGGCGAATCCCAGATCGCCGGTGCAGAGCGCCACGACCCTGTAGGGCAGTCCCAGAAGCTGCAGCACCTCTTCCGCATCGGCGGTGAGTTTTTCAAGTTCTTCCATGGACTTTTCAGGTTCGGTAAACTTTACCAACTCTACTTTATTGAACTGGTGCTGCCTTATGATTCCCCTTGTATCCCTGCCCGCTGATCCGGCTTCGGCCCTGAAGCAGCCGCTGTAGGCCACGTAGTATATGGGCAGGTCTTCTTTTTCCAGGATCTCGTTCGCGTGTAGATTCGTCACCGGCACTTCCGCGGTAGGAATAAGGAAATAATCCGTATTGTTGAAGAGCTTGAATGCCTCCTCCTCAAATTTCGGCAATTGGCCGGTGCCCGTCATGCTGGCCCGGTTTACGATAAAGGGCGGGAATATCTCTTTATACCCGTGTTTTTCTATATGGAGGTCCAGCATGAAGTTGATTAACGCCCTCTCCAGCCTTGCCCCGGCCCCCTTATAAACCACAAATCTGGAGCCGGTTATCTTGGAGGCCCGCTCGAAGTCCAATATGTCCAGAGCCTCACCCAATTCCCAGTGAGGCTTGGGTTCAAAGTCAAACTTTCGGGGCTCGCCCCAGCGCCTCATTTCCACGTTATCGGCGTCACTTTCTCCCACCGGCACCGATTCGTCGGGTATGTTTGGGATCATGAGCAGGATCTGTTCCAGTTTTTCCTCAATCTCTTTGACCTTCTCGTCCATTTCCTTGATTCTGTCGGATACTTCCCTCATCTGCCGTATGAGGTCGTCGGCCGGTTCACCCTGTTTCTTCCTGCGGGCGATTTCCTCCGACTCCCTGTTGCGCAGGCTTTTGAGTTGCTCTACCTCGACCAAGAGGTTTCTTCGCTCTTCGTCGAGCTTTAAAAACTCTTCAAGGTTCGCCTGGGTACCCCTCTTTTCCAGTGCTCGCTTCACTTCATCGGGGTTTGAACGGATCATTTTAATATCTAACATAACATAACCTCCCTTTTTATATTCAATAATATAAACAAAAAAATCCTCTCCCCATAGGGGCGAGAGGATTTTCCCGCGGTGCCACCCTTCTTGTTGCTCAACGTAGGTAACGGCATCGGCCGGCACCTCCTACTAATGCTGTGCATGTTCGAAGGTGCTGCTTCGGGGCGGAATTCCGCATATCCCCTTACCGGCTCGCACCAGCCGCCGGCTCTCTTAAAGGAGAAGGTACGGCTTTTCCCCTTCATCGCATTTTGCCTATATTTTTTAAATTATTATATCAAACTTTCCGGAAAAATCAACTTTTAGTTTCAGTTTGCCTTTTTTTATAGTATAATAAACAATAATAAACAAAAGAAAGCGGAGATGGGGGTATACGTATGAGCGAATCCATCAAAAAACTTGCCTTCATGGGTCTTTTCATGGCCCTGCTCGTCATAGCTACATACTTACTGAGCTTCCCCGTACCTAATTTTAACCTGTACTTCAATCTCGGAGAATCGATAATATACCTCGTAGCCCTGATTTACGGCGGTATACCTGCGGCAGTAATAGGCGGTGTGGGTTCAGCCCTGGCCGACATTCTGAAGGGTTACCCGGTATGGGCCCCTATTACATTTTTTATCAAAGGTATCGAGGGTTTCATAGCCGGCACCTTTGCCCAGAGGTCCAATCCGTATACCGGCGTGGTTCTGGGGGCTGCCTTTATGATGACCGGGTACGCCATAGCCGCCTGGAGGCTTTACGGTATCGGGGCGGTACCGATAGAGCTGGCCGGGGACTTTGTCCAGGTTTCGGTGGGAGCCGTCATTGCCCTGTTCCTGCACCGGAGGTTGAAAAAATTATCCTTTGAAGATAAAGATAATTTCTAAGGCGGTGGATTATGAAAACCGGTAAAGTACCTCCTGATATCCTAAAGAAAGCCGTGTACCCTTTCCTGGGACAAAAAAGGAGCGAAGTGCTGGTACATTCGGGATTCGGCGAGGACTGCTGTATAATAGACTTCGGCGAGTACGTAGCCGTCGTATCTACAGACCCTATTACAGGCGCCGACACGGCGGGCGGGTATCTGGCCGTCTTTGTGGCATGCAACGATATAGCAGCCTGCGGTGCCCGCCCCATCGGTATTCTGGTCACCCTGCTCCTGCCTGAGGGAAGCGGCGAGGATACATTGCTCCGGATCATGGAGAACGTACATAAAGCCTGCCAAAAAATAGGAATAGAAGTGCTGGGAGGCCACAGCGAGGTCACTCCTGCCGTAACAAAACCGGTAATCTCGGCTACGGCCATAGGCATGGCAAAAAGGGACAATTTTGTTACCTCAGCCGGTGCAAGTCCCGGAGACGATGTGATAGTCACCAAATTTATCGGCCTTGAAGGCACCGCAGTGCTGGCGCTGGATTTTGAGGAATACCTGCGCGGTAAGCTCCCCGGCGAAGTGATCAAAAGGGCCCAGAGCTTTGTAGATGACATCAGCGTCATTCAGGACGGCCTCACTGCGGCCGGTGCGGGAGCCACCGCAATGCACGATATCACCGAAGGCGGCCTTCTGGGGGCTCTCTGGGAGCTGGCCGAGGCGTCCGGCGTGGGTATGGAAATATATCGCGAGAGAATCCCGATCCTTCCCGAAACCGAAGCAGTATGCCGCGCTTTCGAGCTAGACCCCCTGGGGCTCATTTCCAGCGGGTCCATGCTCATCTGCTCCGGGGATGGACAGAAGGTGGTGGATGCCCTTCGGGAAAAGTCTATCCCGGCAACGGTCATAGGGAAGGTCACCGACGGGGGCAGGTTCATTCTGGACGCCGATAAAAAGATTCCCATAGTGCCTCCGGAAAGGGACGAACTTTACAGAGCTATAGAAAACGTGAAAAACAAAAAGAAAAATTAAAGTGCCGTAATCCGGCACTTAATTTTTTATAACGATTATGCTCTTTGCGATGGTTTCATCGGCGGCTATTTGGGTATTGCCGACCTTTATGACATAAGAGGGGAATTTCTGCACCAGGGATACCCTCGCCCCGGGAAGCACCCCCAGAGCCATGAGCTTTTTGAGAATTCCGCCGTTTGGGGCGTTTATTTTCGCGATCACTGCCTGTTCTCCAATTTTCAGCTGGGTAAGATTCCTTTCACCTGCCATTTATCTTTTCCCTCCTGCGCTTCAACCATTTGAAAAGTCCGCTGGGTTTTACCATCTCGTAACCGCACCTGGGGCACTTCACCTTTCCGCAGCGGCCGCTCATGGGGCAGCCGCCGCAGGTCCTGGCTCCCCGTTCCTCCTCGTCGAATTCGTAACCGCAAAAACCGCACTTCATGCTACAACACCACCCCGGCCAACTTCAGGATCAAGTTTAATATATATCCCGCCAGGAAGGCGAAGGGAAATACGAAAGCTACGATGGCCAGGGTCGTCTTAACGCCGCGCTCCTTGAGCATTACAGTAAACTGGGCTATGCACGGCACGAACAGTGTCAGCGTGACCGACGCCACAAGCATCTGCGCACCGTTCAGGATCCCGGATTTCTGAAGATCGTAAAGGCCGGCTGCGCCGTAGTCTCTGCGGAAGAACCCGAACAGGAAAGCCTGTGCCGTTTCGGGCGGTAAGCCCAGGGCCTGCATCAGGGGTTCTGTCGCCCGTATAAGCGCGTCGAAAATTCCCGTCATTCTACCAATCCATATGAGCACACTGGTGATTATAAATATGGGCACGATCTCAAGGAAATACCACTGCATGCGGGAAACCGTCTTTTCGATAATATTGCCGAGTCTCGGCAACCTAAGGGGAGGTATTTCCATGTAGAATACGGGCCTTTCTCCGGGCAGCACCTGTGCCGCAAGATATCCCACCAGCAGGAAAACTAAAACTACGAACGTCGCCCATATAGCCAGGGCCGCCGGCCTGCCCGACAGCAACCCAAGTATAACTCCAAGCTGTGCGGAGCATGGAATCGCCAGGGCCAAAAGCAGCGTGGCTATAACCCTCTCCCGCCGGGTCTCCAGTGTCCTGCTCACCAGGGTCGCCATGGTGTCGCAGCCGAATCCCAGGGTCATGGGTATTACGGCTCTGCCGTTTAAACCCATGGACTTGAACACCCGGTCTACCAGGAGCGCAAGCCTGGGCAGGTAACCGGAGTCCTCGATCACCGAAAACATCAGGAAAAAGGTGCCTACGATGGGCAGTATTATGGCTACCGCATACCTTATTCCCAGAGTTATTATGCCGTATTCCATAGCCAAAAGCTCCTGGACGGCCCTGTTGGGGATGTAAGCTTGCACCGCAGAGTTCACCCAGGGGTTGATATAGTTTTCAAATATGTTGCCTTCTATGAAATCAACAAGAGTGCCGGCGCCGAACTCGCCGACGAATTTGTAAAGCCCAAAATAGAGCACCAAAAGGAGTATGGGTATTCCCGTAACCGGTTGAACGGTTATGCGGTCCAACCAGGACCCTATGGATGACCTTGATCTGTCCCCTGCTTTCACGACCTGGGACACTATTTCATCTACTTTTTTCTGGCGCTGCATTGTTATCACGAAATGCAGCGGTTCCGAAAATTTCTTCCGGGTCCTATTTATAACCTCCTGTATTTCCGGGAAGGAGTTTTCCCTCGAACGCACCAGTTCCGTTATTTCTTCGTCGTCCTGCAAAAGCAGCAGGGCCACGGAACGCTTCGAAACTTTGTAATTCGATTTCAATAGCTTTTCTATCTCTTCCAAAGCCTTTTCTATGTCGTCGTGGTATTTAAAGGGATGTACATTATGTTCAAGCAACTCGTTTTTTGACATACTCCGCCACCTTCCTCCTCATCTGATCCATACCTCTGTTCAAAGCGGCAGACGTCCCCACCACGGGTATATCCAGCAGTGCTGACAGCCTGTCCAGGTCGATTTTTCTCCCTAGCCTTTCCGCCTCGTCCATCATGTTCACAACCAGCATTACGGGGAGCCCCGCTTCCTTCAGCTGCATGGTCATGGAAAGCATTCTCTCTATATTTTTGGCGTCCACCACGTGTACCACGATGTCGAAGTTTTCGTTGAACAGCAGCGTCCTTGTAACCCTCTCCTCCTCGGTGATCGGCATCAGCGAATACATGCCAGGCGTATCTATTATCTCGAATATTTCGCCGCCGATCCGGCCGGTACCTCTGAATATCTCCACCGTAGTGCCCGGATAATTGGACACCGTCACGTAAGCCCCGGTGAGTCTGTTGAATATAACGCTTTTTCCAACGTTAGGTGTCCCTACCAACACCAATTTTTTCCTGGTATTGCAGTTCTGGTGGGAAAAAGAATTGTCCTGTTTTCTCTTGAAAAATCTCGATAATACGTTTCCCTTTTGGCTGCAGCAGTCCATGAACCCTTCCTCCTTGAAAATCATTCTCATTTGTAGTGCAAAAAAATTAATTTCATTATTTATTTACTAAGCGGTCTGTTTTTTTATTCCCGGGATAATTGAGAAACGTTTTCATCGGGCCCACTTTTATTATATGACATCGGGCGGCCCTTGTCAATTATTTAATTACTACTAAATCAATGTGTTTTCTCTAATTTGATGACCACTTTCATAGACGCCTTCAGGCTATGTTTTTCATCGCCTTTTTCCACCAGCGCGAATAATAGTAGGCGAGGGTCAAAGCGGGGCTGATAATCATGCTGGAGGAAATGGCAACCCAGATCCCCGTGCTCTTAAGGGGAGTAAAATTAGCTAGGTAATAAGCCAGAGGTACCCTCATCCCCCACAGAGAAAATATAGATATAATCATGGGTACGAGGGTATTTCCGGCTCCCCGGAGGATGCCGTTGGAAACCCAGAGAAGTCCTAAGGGAATATATGCTACACCTAATATCCTGAGGATCACAGTCCCCACGGCAACCAGAGCGGGATTGCTGGTAAAAAGAGCGAGGAGTTTTTCGGGAATAGTAAACACAGCAATCGTCATATCTCTTTCGCACTTGAACTCCAAAACCCTCAGGCTCATGATGTGATTTTTTCTGTTCAGGTACCTGGCGGCCAGGTAAGCGGTATCGAGAATTTAATCAGATGGGCCGGTATACTGCCAACGGTAAAATCCATCTCCGGCAGGCCGGCCTTTGCCTTCTTATTTTCTTCCTGAAGTTCCGCACCTAGATATTCAGTGTTTTCGCCTCTGGCCTCCATATTTATAGACCTACGCTTTCCCTTTTGTGTATTAAAAACCAACGGCATAAACTTAGTTTAACAGATTTCTTATAATATGCAAAAATTAATTTTGAGATAAAAAAAAGACCTGATCAGGTCTTTTTTTAGCGTAGAAAATGAAAATAAGATTTCGGCGGCGACCTACTCTCCCAGGGGACCTCCCCCAGTACCATCGGCGCTGGAGGGCTTAACCTGTGTGTTCGGAATGGGAACCGGTGTTTCCCCTCCGCTATGGCCACCGAAATCTTTCTTTCGCTTTTTTACATCAAATTTTAATCCATTCTTTTTCAGTGCGTCAATACTGCACCCTCAAAATCACACAGTGGGTATGCTTTTTTCTTGGTCAAGCCCTCGACTGATTAGTACCAGTCGGCTCAAGGCCTCACGACCCTTACACCCCTGGCCTATCTACCGGGTCGTCTCCCCGGTGTCTTACCCCTTTCGGGTGGGATACCTTATCTTGGGGTGGGCTTCGCACTTAGATGCTTTCAGTGCTTATCCCTTCCGGACTTGGCTACCCAGCTGTGCCCCTGGCGAGACAACTGGTACACCATCGGTCCGTCCACCCCGGTCCTCTCGTACTAGGGGCGGATCCCCTCAAGTATCCTGCGCCCGCAGCGGATAGGGACCGAACTGTCTCACGACGTTCTGAACCCAGCTCGCGTGCCGCTTTAATGGGCGAACAGCCCAACCCTTGGGACCTGCTCCGGCCCCAGGATGCGACGAGCCGACATCGAGGTGCCAAACCTCCCCGTCGATGTGGACTCTTGGGGGAGATCAGCCTGTTATCCCCGGGGTAGCTTTTATCCGTTGAGCGACGGCCTTCCCATTCAGTACCGCCGGATCACTAAGCCCGTCTTTCGACACTGCTCGAGACGTCTCTCTCGCAGTTAGGCCACCTTATGCCTTTGCACTCATCGCGCGATTCCTAACCGCGCTGAGGTGACCTTTGGGCGCCTCCGTTACCCTTTAGGAGGCGACCGCCCCAGTCAAACTGCCCACCTGACACTGTCCCACCGCCGGCTTACGGCTCGTGGTTAGAACTTCAGCATTGGAAGAGTGGTATCCCACCGGCGGCTCCCCTGGCCCTGACGAGCCAGGTTCTCTGCCTCCCACCTATCCTGTACATCCAATGCCGAAATCCAATATCAGGCTACAGTAAAGCTCCACGGGGTCTTTCCGTCCAGCTGCGGGTAATGAGCATCTTCACTCATACTACAATTTCGCCGGGCCCCTCGTCAAGACAGCGCCCAAGTCGTTACGCCTTTCGTGCGGGTCGGAACTTACCCGACAAGGAATTTCGCTACCTTAGGACCGTTATAGTTACGGCCGCCGTTCACTGGGGCTTCGGTTCGAGGCTTCGCGGTTTCCCGCTAACCCCTCCCCTTAACCTTCCAGCACCGGGCAGGCGTCAGCCCCTATACGTCGGATTCCTCCTTAGCAGAGACCTGTGTTTTTGCTAAACAGTCGCTTGGGCCTATTCTCTGCGGCCCTTTCACCAGCAGTTTCCTACCAGCTACTCGGGCACCCCTTCTCCCGAAGTTACGGGGTCAGTTTGCCGAGTTCCTTAACGAGGGTTCTCCCGTTCGCCTTAGGATTCTCTCCTCGCCTACCTGTGTCGGTTTGCAGTACGGGCACCCTCAACCTCGCTAGAGGCTTTTCTTGGCAGTGTGGGTTCAGCCGCTTCGGTACTTTTTTTCCCTCCCCGTCACCCTTCAGCACCGCCAGACGGTTTTGCCTATCTGGCTAGCCTTTGGGTTTGGACGCGCTCTACCAACCGCGCGCTCGGCCTACCCTCCTGCGTCACCCCTTCGCTCAAACGGTCTCGGGTGGCACGGGATTGTCAACCCGTTGTCCATCGCCTACGCATTCCATGCCTCGGCTTAGGCCCCGGCTAACCCTGAGCGGACGAGCCTTCCTCAGGAATCCTTAGGCTTTCGGCGGGCAGGATTCTCACCTGCCTCTCGCTACTTATACCGACATTCTCACTTCCTACCAGTCCACCTAACCTTCCGGTTAAGCTTCGGCCCAGTAGGAACGCTCCCCTACCACGATGACCTTACGGCCATCATCCGCAGCTTCGGTGTAAGCCTTCAGCCCCGTTACATTTTCGGCGCAGCACCGCTTGACCAGTGAGCTATTACGCACTCTTTAAATGATGGCTGCTTCTAAGCCAACATCCTGGTTGTCTCAGCAGTGCCACATCCTTCCCCACTTAGGCTTACTTCGGGACCTTAGCTGACGGTCTGGGCTGTTCCCCTCTCGACTATGAAGCTTATCCCCCATAGTCTGACTCCCAACTATCCTCTGCCCGGCATTCGGAGTTTGATAGGGTTCGGTAACCTCTCGGCCCCTAGCCCATTCAGTGCTCTACCTCCGAGCAGGTCCAGTTGAGGCTAGCCCTAAAGCTATTTCGGGGAGAACCAGCTATCTCCGCGTTCGATTGGCATTTCACCCCTACCCACAGCTCATCCCATGACTTTTCAACGTCAACGTGGTTCGGGCCTCCACGGAAGGTTAGTTCCGCTTCACCCTGGCCATGGGTAGATCACGCGGTTTCGGGTCTACTGCGCCAAACTATCGCCCTCTTCAGACTCGCTTTCGCTTCGGCTCCGGTGCTCTAGCACCTTAACCTCGCTTGGCACAGTAACTCGCCGGTCCGTTCTGCAAAAAGTACGAGGTCGCTTCCGCTC
Source organism: Thermosediminibacter oceani DSM 16646 (assembly GCF_000144645.1). Taxonomy (NCBI): domain Bacteria; kingdom Bacillati; phylum Bacillota; class Clostridia; order Thermosediminibacterales; family Thermosediminibacteraceae; genus Thermosediminibacter; species Thermosediminibacter oceani. Next base: position 168,435 of record NC_014377.1, on the reverse strand, counting down.
CCTCTGCTTGTAGACACACGGTTTCAGGTTCTATTTCACTCCCCTCCCGGGGTTCTTTTCACCTTTCCCTCACGGTACTATGCGCTATCGGTCGCAAGGTGGTATTTAGCCTTGGAAGATGGTCCTCCCTGCTTCCCACGGGGTTCCACGTGTCCCGTGGTACTCGGGATGTGCCAGACGGCTGTCAGAGTTTCGCCTACAGGGCTGTCACCTTCTGCGGCCCCGCTTTCCAGCGGTGTTCGGCTACCCCTTCAGCTCGCCTCGCCTTACCGCCAGTCAGGCCCGGCACTCCCTCAACCCCCATCATGCAACGGTGGCGGCCTTTTACACATGATGGGTTTGGGCTCTTCCCCTTTCGCTCGCCGCTACTCAGGGAATCGCTGTTGCTTTCTTTTCCTCGGGGTACTTAGATGTTTCAGTTCCCCCGGTTCGCCTCCCATGCCTATGTGTTCAGCATGGGATACCGCAGGTTCTCCTGCGGTGGGTTCCCCCATTCGGGTACCCCCGGATCAACGCTTGCTTGCAGCTCCCCGGGGCGTTTCGCCGCTTGCCGCGCCCTTCTTCGCCCCCTCGCGCCAAGGCATCCACCGTGTGCCCTTAGTAGCTTGACCAAAAGCCTCAGACGCTCATTTTCATACCCACTGTGTAATTTTCAAGGTGCAGTTCCCTTCTAAAATTTATATAACCAAACAGTGTCACGCCCGGTCAAGCTCCTTAGAAAGGAGGTGATCCAGCCGCACCTTCCGGTACGGCTACCTTGTTACGACTTCACCCCAGTCGCTGGCCCCACCTTCGACGGCATCTTATGCCGGCTTCGGGTGTTGCCAACTCCCATGGTGTGACGGGCGGTGTGTACAAGGCCCGGGAACGTATTCACCGCGGCATGCTGATCCGCGATTACTAGCGATTCCGCCTTCATGCAGGCGAGTTGCAGCCTGCAATCTGAACTGAGACCGGTTTTTAGGGATTCGCTCCAGCTCGCGCCTTCGCTTCCCGCTGTACCGGCCATTGTAGCACGTGTGTGGCCCAGGCCATAAAGGGCATGATGATTTGACGTCATCCCCACCTTCCTCCGCCTTGTCGGCGGCAGTTCCTCTAGAGTGCCCGGCTTTACCCGCTGGCAACTAGAGGTAGGGGTTGCGCTCGTTGCGGGACTTAACCCAACATCTCACGACACGAGCTGACGACAACCATGCACCACCTGTGCAGGCTCCCTCGGTTTCCCTCGGGTCGCTCCCCTTTCGGTTCGCTACTACCTGCATGTCAAGGCCTGGTAAGGTTCTTCGCGTTGCTTCGAATTAAACCACATGCTCCACCGCTTGTGCGGGCCCCCGTCAATTCCTTTGAGTTTCAACCTTGCGGCCGTACTCCCCAGGCGGGTCACTTATTGCGTTAGCTCCGGCACGGACAGCTTGACAACTGCCCACACCTAGTGACCATCGTTTACGGCTAGGACTACCGGGGTATCTAATCCCGTTCGCTCCCCTAGCTTTCGCGCCTCAGCGTCAGGGTCGGTCCAGAGAGCCGCCTTCGCCACTGGTGTTCCTCCCGGTATCTACGCATTTCACCGCTACTCCGGGAATTCCACTCTCCTCTCCCGCCCTCAAGATCCGCAGTTTTGCAGGCACCTCCAGGGTTGAGCCCTGGCTTTTTACCCGCAACTTGCAGACCCGCCTACACGCCCTTTACGCCCAGTGATTCCGGACAACGCTCGCCCCCTACGTATTACCGCGGCTGCTGGCACGTAGTTAGCCGGGGCTTCCTCCCCGGGTACCGTCCTCTTCGTCCCCGGTGACAGGAGTTTACAACCCGAAGGCCTTCTTCCTCCACGCGGCGTCGCTGGGTCAGGGTTTCCCCCATTGCCCAAGATTCCCCACTGCTGCCTCCCGTAGGAGTCTGGGCCGTGTCCCAGTCCCAGTGTGGCCGTCCACCCTCTCAGGCCGGCTACCCGTCGTCGCCTTGGTGGGCCGTTACCCCGCCAACTAGCTGATGGGCCGCAGGCCCATCCACCACCGCTAAATCGCTTTCTTTACCAGCCATGCAGCCAGTAAAGGTATCGGGTATTACCCCCGGTTTCCCAGGGCTATCCCCGTGTGGTGGGTAGGTTGCCTACGTGTTACTCACCCGTCCGCCGCTGGGTAAATCTCGTGGAAAACCACTCAATTTACCCCGCTCGACTTGCATGTGTTAGGCACGCCGCCAGCGTTCGTCCTGAGCCAGGATCAAACTCTCAGGTTAATCCTTCCAATTAAGCCTTTCGGCTTTCCTTATCTCAATTACACACCTTTTGTCCGTTGAAACTCTCAGGCGTGACACTGTTCAGTTTTCAAGGATCTTGCGCCACAGTTATTTATATTACCACGTTTTTCGCCTTTTGTCAACTTCTTAGCGTTCTTTTTTCGCCTTCCGTCGACTCCGGCTTTCCCGTGAGCGCTTAAATAATATACCATAATCCTTGACGTGTTTTCAAATGACCCTATCCGCATTTATCGGTCTTTAATGCGGTATATTTGATGTTAAATAATTTATGCTCCTAATAGCTCTCTTATGTTTTGGTTTATAAAGGCCGACAAAATCGTTAATAATCCCTTCCTCCAGAAGCTCTTTGTAATCGCCGTAATCGCTTTTCAAAATCCTGTTTAATATTTGAATGTAATCCCTTCCGGTTATAGGTTGATCGAGCTCAAAGCCGCCCAGGGCGTGCATGTCGATCTTCAGGGAGAATTGTAATTTAAGGTGAATGTCGACCAGCAACGTTTTTAGGCCGTCCTGGCGGCGGATACGGCGGCTATATCTTCCGGATCGATCCCATTACCACCACCTGGTAGTCCAGTTCCTCTTTTATTCCGACGGCAGGTCCGGTCAAGTCCGATCCGCCAGCACCACTTTAATCAGCTTTTCACTATTGTCCCACATTACCCTATAACCAAGTGCATCGGCCGCCTCCCGCAATGGGAGGTAAGATGTACCCTTCAACGTGAAGGCGCCTTTTGCCCCTCTAAGGACATTGGCATACGACACCACATTTAATACGGCAGATCTTTCGCCTTTCTTTATCGTGATTTGTTTTTTCTTCGAGTCCCAGTTTACCGAAGCCTTCATATATTCCTTCAGCACCCGGGAAGACACAAAAATCTTTCCTTTTACTATGTGCACCCCGTCTCTTACGTGCATCAATTCCCTATCAGTTCTGCCCTCGAGGTTGGGCCCTATGTCGCTTAAAAAGTGAGGATCTTCTATCAATTCTGAATAAGTGCCTAAAATCCTTTTATTATCTGTAATGGCGTAGTTGTTTATCCTGCGCCCTTCAGGGGCGTTGGCCAGGTTGTTCACGTTAAAATAGAATATGGACTTGACCCTGGGATACCTTGTCTTTATGCCGTTGTACATGCGCGTTATCTTTTGTATTGCAAAGTCTTCGTAATATTTACCATCGGTTACGGTATAGTGCGTGGCGCCATACTCCGATATCTGGATGGGTTTTCTCATGCTGAAGGTATCGTAGACGTAGTCCAGAAGTTCCAATGGGTCTTCGTGGGAAGCTTTGTGCTTTATATTGTTATTATGGTAGACCACATTGTATATATTTACTCCCACCCAATCCACGTATTCGTCACCGGGGTAATATTTTATTATAGTAGACTGGGGGAAGGTGAAAACGGTCCACACCATCATCACATTGGGAGCTTCCTGCTCCATCACATCATGGACGAGCCTCCATTTTTCTATGTATTTTTTTGGGTCTCCGCTGTAGGCGGTCCAGTCGCCGTTCATTTCCGAGGCAAAACGCAAAAAAACCGGTATGCCCGCCTCTTTCAGTTTTCTGGCAAATCCCCGCAGGTATTCATCGTCCTTTACCTGATCCAGACCTTTGTTGGGCTCCCAGGCGATGTGGGCCGCTGCTCCTACCTCCTTTAATTGGTCTATCCACCATTGGGGAAACTTTTGGCCGTAACCCACGTAGAGGAAGAACGACGCATGTTTTTTCCCGGTAAGCCGGTTGAATTCCTTCATGTCACCCTTTATCAGTGTGTCCTGATAAACGTATGCGCCAAGGTATGTACCTTCAACGGGTTCGTACTTTGCAAGTTTATAGCCTTCCACTTCAATCAATACCCTTATGTCTTGCGGTTTTTGTTTAAAAGCGGGCTCAGCCTTAGCGGGCACCGGCCAGGCCAGCAAAAAAATAAGGCCCCATATGACAAACTTTAATCTCATCATACCAGTACCTCCTGATATATTTTTATTTATATTTTTAACTCTCCTTTCATAAAAGCATTGTAGTAAAGCCGCATCGACTTTTATCCCTGATGGCTTCAGCATAGACCTGATTCCACAAAGGACATAACAGCATGAGCAATTTCCACATATTCCGTCATAATTTTTCTCCCATTCATTATAATATAAAAACATTATACTACAAAATGGTCATTTTTTGGGTAAATATGTGAAAAACTGCCGACAAATAGCTGTCGGCAATCTCAATTTACGTTATTTAAAATTGGATACTATGTCCTTACCTACAGAAAAATTGATATTAAAATAAAAAAAGACCTGATTGATCAAGGTCTTTTTAGCGGAATATATAAAAATAAGATTTCGGCGGCGACCTACTCTCCCAGGGGACCTCCCCCAGTACCATCGGCGCTGGAGGGCTTAACCTGTGTGTTCGGAATGGGAACCGGTGTTTCCCCTCCGCTATGGCCACCGAAATCTTTCTTTCGCTTTTTTACATCAAATTTTAATCCATTCTTTTTCAGTGCGTCAATACTGCACCCTCAAAATCACACAGTGGGTATGCTTTTTTCTTGGTCAAGCCCTCGACTGATTAGTACCAGTCGGCTCAAGGCCTCACGACCCTTACACCCCTGGCCTATCTACCGGGTCGTCTCCCCGGTGTCTTACCCCTTTCGGGTGGGATACCTTATCTTGGGGTGGGCTTCGCACTTAGATGCTTTCAGTGCTTATCCCTTCCGGACTTGGCTACCCAGCTGTGCCCCTGGCGAGACAACTGGTACACCATCGGTCCGTCCACCCCGGTCCTCTCGTACTAGGGGCGGATCCCCTCAAGTATCCTGCGCCCGCAGCGGATAGGGACCGAACTGTCTCACGACGTTCTGAACCCAGCTCGCGTGCCGCTTTAATGGGCGAACAGCCCAACCCTTGGGACCTGCTCCGGCCCCAGGATGCGACGAGCCGACATCGAGGTGCCAAACCTCCCCGTCGATGTGGACTCTTGGGGGAGATCAGCCTGTTATCCCCGGGGTAGCTTTTATCCGTTGAGCGACGGCCTTCCCATTCAGTACCGCCGGATCACTAAGCCCGTCTTTCGACACTGCTCGAGACGTCTCTCTCGCAGTTAGGCCACCTTATGCCTTTGCACTCATCGCGCGATTCCTAACCGCGCTGAGGTGACCTTTGGGCGCCTCCGTTACCCTTTAGGAGGCGACCGCCCCAGTCAAACTGCCCACCTGACACTGTCCCACCGCCGGCTTACGGCTCGTGGTTAGAACTTCAGCATTGGAAGAGTGGTATCCCACCGGCGGCTCCCCTGGCCCTGACGAGCCAGGTTCTCTGCCTCCCACCTATCCTGTACATCCAATGCCGAAATCCAATATCAGGCTACAGTAAAGCTCCACGGGGTCTTTCCGTCCAGCTGCGGGTAATGAGCATCTTCACTCATACTACAATTTCGCCGGGCCCCTCGTCAAGACAGCGCCCAAGTCGTTACGCCTTTCGTGCGGGTCGGAACTTACCCGACAAGGAATTTCGCTACCTTAGGACCGTTATAGTTACGGCCGCCGTTCACTGGGGCTTCGGTTCGAGGCTTCGCGGTTTCCCGCTAACCCCTCCCCTTAACCTTCCAGCACCGGGCAGGCGTCAGCCCCTATACGTCGGATTCCTCCTTAGCAGAGACCTGTGTTTTTGCTAAACAGTCGCTTGGGCCTATTCTCTGCGGCCCTTTCACCAGCAGTTTCCTACCAGCTACTCGGGCACCCCTTCTCCCGAAGTTACGGGGTCAGTTTGCCGAGTTCCTTAACGAGGGTTCTCCCGTTCGCCTTAGGATTCTCTCCTCGCCTACCTGTGTCGGTTTGCAGTACGGGCACCCTCAACCTCGCTAGAGGCTTTTCTTGGCAGTGTGGGTTCAGCCGCTTCGGTACTTTTTTTCCCTCCCCGTCACCCTTCAGCACCGCCAGACGGTTTTGCCTATCTGGCTAGCCTTTGGGTTTGGACGCGCTCTACCAACCGCGCGCTCGGCCTACCCTCCTGCGTCACCCCTTCGCTCAAACGGTCTCGGGTGGCACGGGATTGTCAACCCGTTGTCCATCGCCTACGCATTCCATGCCTCGGCTTAGGCCCCGGCTAACCCTGAGCGGACGAGCCTTCCTCAGGAATCCTTAGGCTTTCGGCGGGCAGGATTCTCACCTGCCTCTCGCTACTTATACCGACATTCTCACTTCCTACCAGTCCACCTAACCTTCCGGTTAAGCTTCGGCCCAGTAGGAACGCTCCCCTACCACGATGACCTTACGGCCATCATCCGCAGCTTCGGTGTAAGCCTTCAGCCCCGTTACATTTTCGGCGCAGCACCGCTTGACCAGTGAGCTATTACGCACTCTTTAAATGATGGCTGCTTCTAAGCCAACATCCTGGTTGTCTCAGCAGTGCCACATCCTTCCCCACTTAGGCTTACTTCGGGACCTTAGCTGACGGTCTGGGCTGTTCCCCTCTCGACTATGAAGCTTATCCCCCATAGTCTGACTCCCAACTATCCTCTGCCCGGCATTCGGAGTTTGATAGGGTTCGGTAACCTCTCGGCCCCTAGCCCATTCAGTGCTCTACCTCCGAGCAGGTCCAGTTGAGGCTAGCCCTAAAGCTATTTCGGGGAGAACCAGCTATCTCCGCGTTCGATTGGCATTTCACCCCTACCCACAGCTCATCCCATGACTTTTCAACGTCAACGTGGTTCGGGCCTCCACGGAAGGTTAGTTCCGCTTCACCCTGGCCATGGGTAGATCACGCGGTTTCGGGTCTACTGCGCCAAACTATCGCCCTCTTCAGACTCGCTTTCGCTTCGGCTCCGGTGCTCTAGCACCTTAACCTCGCTTGGCACAGTAACTCGCCGGTCCGTTCTGCAAAAAGTACGAGGTCGCTTCCGCTCCCTCTGCTTGTAGACACACGGTTTCAGGTTCTATTTCACTCCCCTCCCGGGGTTCTTTTCACCTTTCCCTCACGGTACTATGCGCTATCGGTCGCAAGGTGGTATTTAGCCTTGGAAGATGGTCCTCCCTGCTTCCCACGGGGTTCCACGTGTCCCGTGGTACTCGGGATGTGCCAGACGGCTGTCAGAGTTTCGCCTACAGGGCTGTCACCTTCTGCGGCCCCGCTTTCCAGCGGTGTTCGGCTACCCCTTCAGCTCGCCTCGCCTTACCGCCAGTCAGGCCCGGCACTCCCTCAACCCCCATCATGCAACGGTGGCGGCCTTTTACACATGATGGGTTTGGGCTCTTCCCCTTTCGCTCGCCGCTACTCAGGGAATCGCTGTTGCTTTCTTTTCCTCGGGGTACTTAGATGTTTCAGTTCCCCCGGTTCGCCTCCCATGCCTATGTGTTCAGCATGGGATACCGCAGGTTCTCCTGCGGTGGGTTCCCCCATTCGGGTACCCCCGGATCAACGCTTGCTTGCAGCTCCCCGGGGCGTTTCGCCGCTTGCCGCGCCCTTCTTCGCCCCCTCGCGCCAAGGCATCCACCGTGTGCCCTTAGTAGCTTGACCAAAAGCCTCAGACGCTCATTTTCATACCCACTGTGTAATTTTCAAGGTGCAGTTCCCTTCTAAAATTTATATAACCAAACAGTGTCACGCCCGGTCAAGCTCCTTAGAAAGGAGGTGATCCAGCCGCACCTTCCGGTACGGCTACCTTGTTACGACTTCACCCCAGTCGCTGGCCCCACCTTCGACGGCATCTTATGCCGGCTTCGGGTGTTGCCAACTCCCATGGTGTGACGGGCGGTGTGTACAAGGCCCGGGAACGTATTCACCGCGGCATGCTGATCCGCGATTACTAGCGATTCCGCCTTCATGCAGGCGAGTTGCAGCCTGCAATCTGAACTGAGACCGGTTTTTAGGGATTCGCTCCAGCTCGCGCCTTCGCTTCCCGCTGTACCGGCCATTGTAGCACGTGTGTGGCCCAGGCCATAAAGGGCATGATGATTTGACGTCATCCCCACCTTCCTCCGCCTTGTCGGCGGCAGTTCCTCTAGAGTGCCCGGCTTTACCCGCTGGCAACTAGAGGTAGGGGTTGCGCTCGTTGCGGGACTTAACCCAACATCTCACGACACGAGCTGACGACAACCATGCACCACCTGTGCAGGCTCCCTCGGTTTCCCTCGGGTCGCTCCCCTTTCGGTTCGCTACTACCTGCATGTCAAGGCCTGGTAAGGTTCTTCGCGTTGCTTCGAATTAAACCACATGCTCCACCGCTTGTGCGGGCCCCCGTCAATTCCTTTGAGTTTCAACCTTGCGGCCGTACTCCCCAGGCGGGTCACTTATTGCGTTAGCTCCGGCACGGACAGCTTGACAACTGCCCACACCTAGTGACCATCGTTTACGGCTAGGACTACCGGGGTATCTAATCCCGTTCGCTCCCCTAGCTTTCGCGCCTCAGCGTCAGGGTCGGTCCAGAGAGCCGCCTTCGCCACTGGTGTTCCTCCCGGTATCTACGCATTTCACCGCTACTCCGGGAATTCCACTCTCCTCTCCCGCCCTCAAGATCCGCAGTTTTGCAGGCACCTCCAGGGTTGAGCCCTGGCTTTTTACCCGCAACTTGCAGACCCGCCTACACGCCCTTTACGCCCAGTGATTCCGGACAACGCTCGCCCCCTACGTATTACCGCGGCTGCTGGCACGTAGTTAGCCGGGGCTTCCTCCCCGGGTACCGTCCTCTTCGTCCCCGGTGACAGGAGTTTACAACCCGAAGGCCTTCTTCCTCCACGCGGCGTCGCTGGGTCAGGGTTTCCCCCATTGCCCAAGATTCCCCACTGCTGCCTCCCGTAGGAGTCTGGGCCGTGTCCCAGTCCCAGTGTGGCCGTCCACCCTCTCAGGCCGGCTACCCGTCGTCGCCTTGGTGGGCCGTTACCCCGCCAACTAGCTGATGGGCCGCAGGCCCATCCACCACCGCTAAATCGCTTTCTTTACCAGCCATGCAGCCAGTAAAGGTATCGGGTATTACCCCCGGTTTCCCAGGGCTATCCCCGTGTGGTGGGTAGGTTGCCTACGTGTTACTCACCCGTCCGCCGCTGGGTAAATCTCGTGGAAAACCACTCAATTTACCCCGCTCGACTTGCATGTGTTAGGCACGCCGCCAGCGTTCGTCCTGAGCCAGGATCAAACTCTCAGGTTAATCCTTCCAATTAAGCCTTTCGGCTTTCCTTATCTCAATTACACACCTTTTGTCCGTTGAAACTCTCAGGCGTGACACTGTTCAGTTTTCAAGGATCTTGCGCCACAGTTATTTATATTACCACGTTTTTTGTTTTTTTGCAACACCTTTTGTCATTTTTTTCGATATCTGTGTCGTTTTTTGCTACCGTGGCGTCGCAAAGGGTAATATACCACAAAGCTGAGTCTCGTTTCAACCATTATTAATTGTCTTTATCCGGCAATTTTATGCATTAAAACCAGCGATACTTTATATACCTCATTTTTTCTACGGATTAGGACTTTGGCCTCATGGTGGGGAACAGGATGACGTCCCTTATGGAATAGGAGTCCGTAAGCAGCATTACCAGCCGATCTATGCCTATCCCGAGCCCTCCCGTCGGAGGCATTCCGTACTCCAGAGCGTTTATGAAGTCCTCATCAAAGGCATGGGCCTCCTCGTCTCCGGCCTCCCGTTCTTTTAGCTGCTGCAGGAACCTCTCCCGCTGATCGATTGGGTCGTTCAGCTCGGAAAAGGCATTTGCCGTTTCCCTGCGGGTTATAAAGAGCTCGAATCGGTAAGTGAAATCGGGGTTGTCCTCTTTTCGCTTGGCCAGAGGCGATATCTCGATGGGGTAGTCCAGTATAAAAGTAGGCTGAACCAGGTGTTCTTCCACCTTTTCCTCGAATATGGTATTTAAAACCTTGCCCCTGGTATCATTATCTCCAACTTCAAGGCCCAGTTTTCTGGCAACCGCTCTTGCCTCCTCATCGGTTTTCAGCTCGTTAAAGTCCACCCCGGCGTATTTCTTTACAGCCTCCACCATGGTCATTCTGGTCCAGGGTGGAGTGAGGTCTATTTCCTCGCCCTGATATACCACCTTCGTAGTCCCCAACACTTCTTTCGCCACGTGGGAAATCATGTCTTCGGTAAGTTCCATCATATCTTGGTAGTCAGCGTAAGCCTGGTAGAGTTCTATCATCGTGAATTCGGGATTATGCTTTATCGATATACCTTCATTCCTGAAATCCTTGCCTATCTCGTAGACCTTTTCAAAGCCGCCGACGATGAGCCTCTTTAAATAAAGCTCGGTGGCGATCCGCAGGTACAGGTCAATGTCGAGCGCGTTGTGGTGGGTTATGAAGGGCCTTGCGGCCGCACCACCCGCCAGAGGCGTGAGTACCGGCGTCTCTACCTCTATAAATCCGCGACTGTCCAGGTAGTTCCTTATAGCCCTTATTATTTTGCTTCTGGTGACGAAGGTCCTCCTCACATCGGGGTTCACGATGAGGTCCAGGTAGCGTTGGCGGTATCTTGTATCCACATCTTTCAAGCCGTGCCACTTCTCGGGCAGGGGTCTTAAAGATTTGGCCAGCACCGTTATCCTGTCGGCCATGACCGATATCTCACCTTTTTGAGTTTTGAATATTTTCCCTTCTACGCCTATAATGTCCCCGATGTCGAGTTTCTTAAAGATCTCGTAAACTTCGTCACCCACGTGGTCCTTCTTTATGTATATTTGCAGGCGGCCCTTTTCGTCCTGAATGTCAAAAAAAGCCGCCTTGCCGTGACCCCGTATGGCCATTATTCGTCCGGCTATAGAAGTCTCGCTGCCTTCGAGCTTCTCGAAGTTCTCTTTGATCTCAAGGCAGTTGTGAGTTCTAACGTATTTTTGCCCGTATGGGGCTATCCCCATGGAACGGAGTTCCTCCAGTTTCTGCAGTCTAGCCCTTATTATTTCGTTGGCTTCAAGCTCCAAATTCCCCATCAATTAACCCTCCAATTAGATTACTTCTTTATCTCTTCCACCCTGTACCTTACCTGGCCCGCCGGCACCGATATCTCGATCACGTCGCCCTTTTTGGCCCCCATAAGGGCTTTGCCGACGGGAGATTCGTTGGATATTTTGAAGTCAATGGGATTGGCTTCGGCGGAACTGACGATGGTATACTCGATGGCTTCCTCGGTATCCAGATCTCTTATCAGCACCTTGGAGCCCAGGGTAACCGTCTCGGTGGAAATGTCGGCATCATCTATAACCTTGGCATTCCTCAGCTTTTCTTCCAGCATGGCGATTTTGCCTTCGACGAAGGCCTGCTCGTTTTTGGCCTCGTCGTATTCGGAATTCTCGCTGAGGTCACCGAAGGATATGGCCTGTTTTATGCGATCGGCTACTTCTTTCCTCTTAACGGACTTGAGATACTCCAGCTCCTTTTCTAATTTTCTCAGCCCTTCCTGAGTCAATACAACTTCCTTTTTCGGCATACTCTTTCTCCCCTCTTGGATATTATAAATTTTTGAAATACATGTCTATAATATATACCTCGAGCCCCACATTTATTCTAGTATAAAACGGAAAAACCGATCGTCAGCGTCACGTTAAGCTTTCGCCGTCACCTCGACAAAACCCCCTTTTTATACTTTTGTTATTATAATGCAGCGGCTAGTCGTTGTCAAGAATTTTCTATAATTTATCGTTTTAATAGCGCCGCTTTGAGTAACCAACAGTTTTCACTGTAATATAATATGTATATAAAGTCAAAGGCTTTAATACCTCCATTTTTACGTTTGTTGACCCGATACTTTCGTTATGTTATAATCTCATAAAATGTCGCGAAGAGCTACTCTTTCGCGACTATTTACTGGAGGAGTAACTGATGAACGAAAGGGTGGAAAATTTTAAAAAAATTAAAAAGGTTTTGTGGGCTGTGCTGGGCCTTAACCTGTCGGTAGCCTTTTTGAAAATTCTGGTAGGTTACAGCATATCGTCCTCAAGCATGATGGCCGACGGCTTTCACTCCCTTTCCGACGCCAGCACCAATATAATCGGCCTCATCGGCGCCGCCCTTGCGTCGAAACCCGCCGACGCGACCCACCCGTACGGGCACGGAAAATTCGAGACTTTTACGGCTACCGGAATAGCGTTGATGCTATTCCTGGTGAGTTTCAATATAATCAAAAGCGGTATCGAAAGACTCCTTAACCCACGGATTCCCGAAGTGAATTCCTTCAGCCTTATTATCATGTTCATCACCTTGGCCGTCAATATAGGGGTAATATTATACGAGGACATGGAAGGCAAAAAGCTCCACAGCCACATTCTGATATCCGACGCCGCTCATACAAGGAGCGACTTATACGTATCATTGTCGGTTATCGCAGGCCTTATCGCAGTTAAGCTGGGATATCCAATTGTAGATCCTTTAATATCCTTTGTAATAGCCCTGCTGATATTAAAAGCCGGCATTGAGATTATAAAGGATACCAGCAGAGTCCTGTGCGACGCCGCAGTGGTCGACCCGGAAAAGATAGCTTCTTTAGTCAGGAACATAAGAGGAGTCGTGGACTGCCACGGAGTGAGAACCCGCGGGCGGGAGGACGATTTTTCCATGGACCTTCACATACTGGTAAACCCATCGATGACCGTGGAGGAATCCCACAGGCTCCACCATTCTATCGAAGAGGAAATACGCCGCAACTTCAAAGGCGCCCACCACATCCTCATCCATATAGAACCTTATCCGGACTCATCCAACCAAAATACTTAAAGGGGCCGTTACTTTTCCCCCGAAAACGGCCCTTTTTTTATTTCCCCAAGGCAGGTTCTCTTTTTACATCTCATCAAAACTTGTCGAAAAGTATTAAAAGTATGTTATAATATTAACAACTAAAGATAATATTTTAAAATGACCTTTCAATGCTAAAAATTTTTTATATTTTGCAGGAGGTGTGACCGATGAACAAAAAATTCAGCGACTTAATGGTGATTGGTTTTGCCCTCTTTGCTATGTTTTTCGGGGCAGGTAACCTGATCTTTCCGCCGTCTATAGGTTTTCAGTTGAGCAGCAAATGGTTTTTGGGCTTTTTAGGATTCATGCTTACCGGCATTGGTCTTCCACTCTTAGGCATTATTGCAATGGCTCAAAACGAAGGAAGTTTTGATAATTTTGCCGGCAAAGCAGGCAAGACTTTCGCAAATGCATTAAATTTTGTTATTGTTTTATGTATCGGACCTCTTCTTGCAATACCGAGGACGGGAGCAACTACGTATGAAATGGGTATAGCACCGATTATGCCGGATTTCAACATATTGCTGGCATGTTTAATCTATTTTGCAATAAACATATATTTTACTATTAACCAATCCAGGGTAATAGACAACGTAGGTAAAATATTAACCCCTACTCTACTTATAATGCTCGCGATAATCATAATCAAAGGAATAATAGACCCAATAGGCGGATTTACTGCTTCTAAAATACCGAATCCCTTTGGTAAATCCTTTTTAGAAGGATATCAGACAATGGATGCCCTTGCTTCTACTATTTTTGCAGGAATCATAATAAATGCAATAAAAGAAAGAGGATATAACGATGTAGGGGATAAGATCAAATTAACAATTCTTTCCGGACTAATAGCTGCCCTTGGGTTACTTTTCGTATACGGCGGTCTTATGTATCTCGGGGCTACTGCTTCGACCCTCTTTGATGGAGAAATAGGAAAGACAGTGTTATTAATTTCCATAATCGAAAAGGAATTCGGGAATTTCGGCAAAGTCGCTCTCGGGCTTGCAGTCTCTCTTGCATGCATGACCACATCGGTAGGTTTAACGGCAACTGCCGCCGAATATTTCAGCCGCTTGACAAAAAACAGGATTAGCTATAAGACCATGGTAGTAATTATATCCCTCTTCAGCGCTTTTATGGGTGCTTTTGGAGTAGAAAAGATTATTAAATTCTCAGTCCCAATTCTGGTATCGGTATATCCGGTAGTCATAGTTTTAATCCTGATGAACGCCTTTGGTCCGTTTATTAAAAATAATCGTTGCTATGTATATGCAACCATTTTTACGTTGCTGATAAGTGTTGTTGATGGATTGTCAGCAGCCGGATTAAACGTTAATAAAATATATGAAGTTATGTATTATTTGCCTTTTGCCAAAGAAGGATTCGCCTGGGTATATACAGCAATTTTTGGAATTATGCTGGGCATGATGCATTCTGCTTTCAATAAGACATTGGAAAAAGAAAATAACTAATATGAGGTCTTTCCATCTATGGACGACAAAGTCAAGGGGCCGTGACTTTTTCCCGAACGGCCCTTTCTTAACTTCCCTTTTTCATACCTTATAAAACCCTGTCGACAAGTATTAAATTATGTTATAATATTGTCAACAAAAGATAATATTTTAAAATGACCTTTTAATGCTAAAAATTTTTTATATTTTTGCAGGAGGTGTCGGCCGATGAATAAAAAACTCCAAGACGTTATTGTAATTGGCTTTGCCCTTTTTGCTATGTTTTTCGGGGCAGGTAACCTGATCTTTCCGCCGTCTATAGGTTTTCAATTGAGCAGCAAATGGTTTTTGGGATTGTTAGGATTTATGCTCACCGGTATAGGCCTTCCACTCTTAGGTATTATTACAGTGGCCCTAAACGAAGGAAGTTTTGATAATTTTGCCGGCAAAGCAGGCAAAACTTTCGCAAATGCATTGAACTTTGCTATTGTTTTATGCATCGGACCTCTTCTTGCAATACCGAGGACGGGAGCAACTACGTATGAAATGGGTATAGCACCGATTATGCCGGATTTCAACATATTGCTGGCATGTTTAATCTATTTTGCAATAAACATATATTTTACTATTAACCGATCTAAGGTAATAGATTATATAGGTAAAATATTAACCCCTACTCTACTTATAATGCTCGCTATAATCATAATCAAAGGAATAATAGACCCCATAGGCGGATTTACTGCTTCTAAAATACCGAATGCTTTTGGTAGATCCTTTATGGAAGGCTATCAAACAATGGATGCCCTCGGTTCTATAATTCTTGCAGGAATCATAGTAAATGCAGTAAGAGAAAAAGGATATGATAAGCCAGGGGATCAGATCAAATTAACAATTCTTTCCGGACTAATAGCTGCCCTTGGGTTACTTTTCGTATACGGCGGTCTTATGTATCTCGGGGCTACTGCTTCGACCCTCTTTGATGGAGAAATAGGAAAGACAGCGTTATTAATTTCCATAGTCGAAAAGGAATTCGGGAGTTTCGGCAAAGTCGCTCTCGGGCTTGCAGTCTCTCTTGCATGCATGACCACATCGGTAGGTTTAACGGCAACTGCCGCCGAATATTTCAGCCGCTTGACAAAAAACAGGATTAGCTATAAGACCATGGTAGTAATTATATCCCTCTTCAGCGCTTTTATGGGTGCTTTTGGAGTAGAAAAGATTATTAAATTCTCAGTCCCGATTCTGGTATCGGTATATCCGGTAGTCATAGTTTTAATCCTGATGAACGCCTTCGGTTCGTTTATTAAAAATAATCGTTGTTATGTATATGCAACCATTTTTACGTTGCTGATAAGTGTTGTTGATGGATTGTCAGCAGCCGGATTAAACGTTAATAAAATATATGAAGTTATGTATTATTTGCCTTTTGCCAAAGAAGGATTCGCCTGGGTATATACAGCAATTTTTGGAATTATGTTAGGCATGATGCATTCTGCTTTCAACAAGACATTGGAAAAAGAAAATAACTAATATGAGGTCTGATTTGGCATATGGAGGACAAAGTCAATGACATAATAATAGAATTTATAGAGGTGAATATTCAACCAAAGTTCATCATACCGAAGAAAATATATCGCTGGCTTACGGAAACTTTCGGGGTAAAAGTAATTTATATAATCTTTTCCATTATATTGTTGGTAATATCCTATTGCGGAATAGTATCTTTACTAAAAAGAAAATACGATGTATTTCTGATGATTATTATTGCATTTTTCATAGTATTGGGTTTTATGCTTACACTGCTCGGATGGTAGGTTTTCTATCCTTTGTCGTTAAGGAATGTAATATTGATTTATTTAAAATATTCTATTATAATATTATTAACTGAAAAGTAAAACTGAATACTCAGCGGACAGGTGCCCGTATAAGGGAGAATAGGGAATCAGGTGAAAGTCCTGAGCGGTCCCGCCACTGTGAGGGGGATATTACCTTATATAATGCCACTGGGAAACCGGGAAGGCGTAAGGTAAAGATGAACCCGAGCCAGGAGACCTGCCTGTCTTGCTTTTGCTTTCGGGATGATGGTAAAGTCCCTAGCTGTGTTTTTACGCAGTTAGGGACTTTTTTAATTAATAATCCTTAAAAGGGGGTTTTTACAATGAAACTTTTAGAAGAGGCCTTAAAAAACATAGGTGATCTGGATGAAATTTCAATGAAAAAAGCCAAAGAACGCCTGGACAACCTCACCAAACCTCGGGGTAGTCTCGGAATTCTAGAGGATTTAGCCGTAAAAATGGCAGGCATAAAAAGAGAACTCTACCCGAAAATAAAAAACAAAGTAATAACAATCATGGCGGGAGACCATGGCGTCGTAGAGGAAGGCGTAAGCGCTTTTCCCCAGGAAGTTACTCCCCAAATGATATTAAATTTTCTTTCCGGTGGAGCGGGAATAAATGTTCTTGCCCGCCACGCCGGGGCCAAAATAGTATGCGTGGATGTGGGCACCGCTGCCGATGTTTTTCATCCCGATTTGATAATAAAAAAAGTAAGGCGGGGAACGGACAACATCTCACGGGGACCCGCGATGACCAGGGAGGAAGCAATAAAGGCAATAGAGGTTGGCATTGAAACGGCATGGAACGAAATAGACAAAGGTGCCGATATTTTAGGCACCGGTGATATGGGTATAGGCAACACTACCCCGAGCAGCGCAATTTTAGCCGTATATTCCGATGAACCTCTGGAAAAATTGGTCGGCAGGGGAACGGGAATTAATGACGAAAGGCTGAAATTAAAAATCAAGGCTATAAATAGGGCTCTTGAGATAAACCAACCGGACCCCAATGACCCTATAGGAGTCCTCTCCAAGGTAGGCGGGTTGGAAATAGGGGCCATAGCCGGATGCATCCTCGGAGCCGCATCACGCAGAATA
The DNA here is from genome assembly GCF_000144645.1 of Thermosediminibacter oceani DSM 16646. Lineage (NCBI taxonomy): Bacteria > Bacillati > Bacillota > Clostridia > Thermosediminibacterales > Thermosediminibacteraceae > Thermosediminibacter > Thermosediminibacter oceani. The sequence goes on along the minus strand of NC_014377.1, from coordinate 151,068 downwards.
CCGGTAGTTATCGATGGCTTTATATCGACGGCTGGCGCAATTATAGCAGCCAAAATCGAGCCCCTCTGTACCAATTATATGATCGCATCCCATTCTTCGGAGGAGCCGGGCCATAAAACCATGTTAAAGCTCCTGGGGCTCGAGCCGATGCTCTCCATGAGAATGAGGTTAGGAGAAGGCACGGGAGCGGCTTTAGCTTTTAACCTTGTCGAAGCAGCATTAAAAATAATCAGCGAAATGGCAACCTTCGATGAAGCGGGTGTATCCGGACAATTAGAATAAAAATTATAAGAACACCCCGAACAGGGAACATATGGTATTTGCCTTTGGTTCCGGGTTTGGGGTGTATACATTTTTAGTTTCAGTATTTTCGCTTCAATGATTTAATAAATTCTTCGACTTTGTTTTTATTTTCGGGTTGAAACTTAAAAGTTTTAGCTCACCTTGCCGGTGAGCTAAAAACCCTATAAAACTTTTTTATTTTTCACTTTTTCCGGATAGCGGGAAAGGTCCAGCACATCTTCATCAAAGAGCTTGGAAAAGTTCTTGAATTCCCGAAGGCTCAAATCACTCAGTTTCTTATTCTTCTTGATACAGTAGGAAACCATCTTCCCCACCACCTCGTGGGCTGCCCGAAAGGGCATGCCCTTTTTCACCAGGTATTCGGCGTAATAGGTGGCGTCGGAAAAGCTTTCTTCTACGGCTTTCTTCATGTTTTCCTTCTTGATCTTCATGGTGGAAAGCAATTTCGGCAGTACCTTAAGGCACCCAATCACGGTATCCGCCGTGTCGAAGAGCGGCTCTTTGTCCTCCTGCATATCCCGGTTGTATGAAAGCGGCAGGCCTTTCATCACGGTCAGGACCGACATCAGGTTGCCGAAGACCCGCCCCGCCTTCCCCCGGATGAGTTCCAGCACGTCGGGATTCTTTTTCTGCGGCATAATGCTGCTGCCGGTGGCGAAGGCGTCGTCCAGCTCTATAAAATCGAATTCGGAGGTGCTCCACAGGATCAGATCTTCGGCCATCCTGGAAAGGTGGACCATGAGTATTGCCGAACAGGATATGAATTCGATGACGAAATCCCTGTCGCTGACGGCATCTATTGTGTTTTCGTAAATTCTAGAAAACCCGAGAAGTTCCCCGGTGTATTCCCTGTCTATGGGGAGCGTGGTTCCGGCCAGGGCGCATGCCCCCAGGGGCATTATGTCGGCGCCCTTTAACGCTTTCGAAAAGCGCTCCTTATCCCTCCGGAGCATGTAATAATAGGCTTTTAAGTGCCGGGAAAGGGTCACCGGCTGCGCCCTCTGGAGATGGGTGTATCCGGGCATGACCGCATCACGGTTTTCCGCAGCCAGTTTCCGGAGTACTTTCATGAGTTCGTCGATTTTTCCGACGACCTCCGCAATCTTCTCCTTTACGTAAAGGTGTAGGTCCAGAGCCACCTGGTCGTTGCGGCTGCGGGCCGTATGGAGCTTGCCAGCTACCGGGCCTATTTTCTCAAAGAGCCGGCTTTCCACATGCATGTGTATGTCTTCCAGTTCGCAGGTGAAGGGGAATTCGCCCCGTTCTATTTCAAGCTTGATCTCCAGGAGCCCCTTTATGATCTCGGCGGCCTCTTCTTTCGGGATTATGCCGGCTCTTGCCAGCATCCTGGCGTGGGCCATACTGCCTTTTATATCCTGTTCGTAAAGTCTCTTATCAAAATCTATCGATGCGGTGAATTTTTCAACCAGATCGTCGGTTTCCTTCTCAAACCTTCCGCCCCATAGTTTTTTGCTCATGCGATTATCCCTCCGTTTGAGGCTCGTTTTTCTTATTGACCCGGGCGTAAACCTTTGTGGAAAGCCCCCACAGAGTTATGAACCCCATGGCCGCCCTGTGCTCGAACAGGTCCTCCTCGGAGTACGTGGCAAGTTTTATATCGTACAGCGAACGGGACGATTTCCTGCCCACCACCATGGCGCTGCCTTTGAAAAGCTTCACCTTAACAGTGCCGCTGACGACCTTCTGGGTTTCATCTATAAAAGCATCCAGGGCTTCCTTCAGTGGCGAATACCAGAGGCCGTTGTATATCAGCTCGGCGTATTTCCGCTCGACGCCGTACTTGAAGTGCAGCACCTCTCTCGGTAGGGTCAGGCTTTCAAGATTCCTGTGGGCGTTTATGAGTAGCAGGGATGCGGGGCATTCGTAAACTTCCCTGGACTTTATGCCTACAAGGCGGTTTTCCACGTGGTCTATCCGCCCGAAACCGTTATTGCCGGCGATCTTATTAAGCTCCTGCACCAGTTCCACCGGTGCCATTTCTTTTCCATTCAGAGCTACGGGCACGCCCTTTTCGAAGGTTATCTCAACGTAAGTGGGCTCATCCGGGGTTTTTTCCGGCGACACGGTCCACTGGAAGACCTCTTCCGGCGGCTCCACCCACGGGTCTTCCAGGACGCCACATTCTATACTCCTTCCCCAGAGATTCTGGTCTATGCTGAACGGGTTTTGCCTGCCGACGGGCACCGGGATGCCGTTATTTACTGCGTACTCTATTTCTTCTTCCCTGGACATGGGCCATTCCCTTACCGGAGCGATTACCTTCAGGTCCGGTGCCAGCGCCGCCACCGACACGTCAAATCTGACCTGGTCGTTGCCCTTTCCGGTACAGCCGTGGGCCACCGCAAAGGCCCCTTCACGCCTTGCCACATCCACCAGGAGCTTTGAGATGAGCGGCCTGGAAAGGGCTGCGCTCAGGGGGTAAACCCCTTCGTAAAGGGCGTTGGCCTTCAGGGCGAAAAATGCGTAATTTTTAATAAACTCTTCCTTTGCGTCCACCACATAACACTTTATCGCTCCAACTCTCTCAGCCTTATTTTTTATAAACTCCAGGTCCTTGCCCTCTCCCAGGTCTGCGCAGAGGGCCACCACATCACAGTTGTAATTTTCTTTTAGCCATTTTATGGCAACCGAAGTGTCGAGTCCACCCGAATAGGCGAGCACCACCTTCTTCACGATATCATCTCCCCGCTGAGAAATTTTTTATAATTATACATCATTATGTATATATATTCAACCGGTGTTATAAAAATAAATACACTGAGTGTGATTTTTTTATTATCCTGCAAGAGGAGGCGGCACTTCAAGTAGCTCACATTTGGAAATAACCCATCACACAGATTATACGTTGGGCAAAATACAATAAAAAAGGACCTCGCATAAACCGCGAAGGCCCTTTTTTCAAAGGCATTTATCTCATCTGGTGCTCTTCCAGATACTTTTCGGCTGAAACTGCCGCAATGGCTCCGTCGGCAACGGCTGTTACAACCTGGCGCAGGGATTTTTCCCTTATATCCCCTGCGGCAAAAAGTCCCGGTACGTTTGTTGCCATGTTTTCATCGGTTACTATGTAACCCCGTTCGTTCAGCTGTACCAGGTCCTTCACTATGGCGGTGTTGGGATCCCACCCGATTGCTACGAAGATGCCGTCGACGGGGACCGAGGTTTTCTCTCCCGTTTTTACGTTTCTAACGACAACTTCCTCTACGGCGTCGCCGCCCTTTATCTCGTCGACCACGGAGTCCCATATGAACTTAATCTTCTCGTTTTTGAAGGCCCTTTCCTGGAGTATTTTGGTGGCCCGAAGTTCGTTCCTGCGGTGCACCACCGTGACGCTGGTGGCAAAGTGAGTGAGGTAGATGGCCTCCCCTATGGCGGTATCGCCACCGCCCACCACCATTACGGGCCTATCAGTATAGAAAGCGCCGTCGCAGGTGGCGCAGTAGGAGACTCCCCTGCCGGTGAACTCCTTCTCGCCTTTAACCCCGAGCTTCCTTGCTTCGGCACCCATGGCGAGGATGACGGTCTTAGCCTCCAAAGTCTCGGTTTTTAGCCGGATTAGGAATTTTTCTCCTACTTTTTCGATCTTCTCCACGTTTCCGTTCAAAAACTGTGCTCCAAAACGCTCGGCCTGTTTTTTCATGGCTTCGGTTAGTTCCGCCCCGCCTATGCCCTCGGGAAAGCCGGGGTAGTTCTCGATAATGTCGGTAATTGCAGCCTGCCCGCCGGGATACATTTTTTCGATCATCACCGTGGAAAGCCTGGCGCGGGCGCCGTAAATCGCTGCCGAAAGCCCCGCCGGCCCGGCTCCGATAATGGCAAGATCGTACATAGTTTCAGCCTCCCGTTTAAGTTTACAAAGTAGGCTTTTTTAAATTTATAGTACAATTTTTAACAGCTTTTGTCCAGCAAAAAAGAAAAAAGAAGGACTGCGTCCTTCTTTACCTCTTCGAGAACTGCGGTGCACGGCGGGCTTTCTTGAGACCGTACTTTTTCCTCTCGACCATACGCGGGTCGCGGGTGAGCAGACCTTCCTTTCTGAGCATGGGCTTGAAGGTCTCGTCGATCTGCAGCAAGGCTCTGGCTATGCCGTGCCTTACGGCTCCGGCCTGGCCTGTAACTCCGCCGCCCCTTACATTTGCTATAATGTCAAACTTGCCCAGGGTGTTTGTCACAACGAGAGGTCTGGTTACGTCGTTCCTCAGCGTTTCCAGCGGGAAGTACTCTTCAAAGGGCCTTTTATTGATAAGGATTCTTCCCGTTCCAGGCGTAAGCCACACCCTGGCGACAGAGGTCTTTCTCCTTCCAGTGGCGAGAACAGCTTCTTTCATGCTTAACCTCCTTCTTTATCCCTCGTAAGGTAATTCCTTAGGCTGCTGGGCCTGATGGGGATGTTCCGGCCCCCTGTAGATCTTCAGCTTTTTGATCATCCTGCGGCCCAGGGAATTGTGGGGAAGCATACCCCATACGGCTTTATATATGGCCTTTTCAGGAGCTCTCTGCAGGAAGTGACGGTAGGTTTCCGCCTTCAGACCGCCCGGATAAAGGGAATGACGGTAATAAATCTTCTTATCCAGCTTCTTGCCGGTAAGTACGACTTTATCGGCATTGACGATAATCACGTGGTCGCCGGTGTCCACATGGGGAGTGTAAATGGGCTTGTGCTTTCCCTTTAATATTTTGGCTACCTGAGCTGCAAGTCTCCCTAAGGGTTTATCGGTTGCATCTATGACGTACCATTCGCGCTTAATTTCCTCTTTTTTCGCCATAAACGTGCTCATTTTATCCCTCCTCAAATCACAAGGTTATTTTATTATAACGCTCCGGGCGTGTCAAGCTGTCAGTATATAACTTTTTCCAGGCAGAGTCCGTGAGCCGGCAGAGTCACCCCGGCTCTTTCCCGGTCCCGGGACTCTATAATCGACGGTATCTCTTCCGGATCCTTTTTACCCGTCCCTACCTCCAGCAGGGTGCCTGCGATAATCCTCACCATATTGTATAAAAACCCGTCGGCTTCCACCTCTATGGTTAAAAGCTTCCCGCACTTTTTCACATCCAGCCTCGTAATATTTCTAACCGACGTCTTTACCGAGCTTCCGGACGCCCTGAAAGCTGCAAAATCGTGGACGCCTATAAAGGCTTTTGCCGCTCTTCTCATCGCCTCCACGTCCAGCGGCAGCGGGAAGAAATAGCTGTACCTCCGCAGGAGAGGCGACGGAAAAGGGGCATTGTATATGCTATAGGTGTACACCTTGGCCTTGGCGCTGTAGCGCGCGTGAAAGTCGTCGGGAACCGCTTCGGCACCTTTGACTGCTATGTCTTCGGGCAGTTTACTGTTTATGGCGTACGGCAGCCTCTCGACCGGTATGCGGGTATTCGTTCGGAAATTGGCCACCTGTCCCCTAGCGTGAACGCCCGCATCGGTCCTGCCGGCTCCGATTATGCTTACCCTTTCTCCCGTCAGGGCATATATTGCCTTCTCCAGCACTTCCTGGACGGAAAGGGCGTTGTTCTGCTTCTGCCACCCGTGGTAATTGGTGCCGTCGTACTCCAGCAGGATCTTTACGTTCAAGGCCGTCACCTACCAGATAAACCGGCTCATGATGCTCCCGACTGCAAGAAGGCCTGTCGCGATAAAGGCGGCAAGGTCCGCTGACGTCATCCTCAGCTGCTTCATTCGGGTGCGGTTTTCGCCTCCACGATAGCACCGGGATTCCATGGCCATGGCCAGGTCGTCGGCCCTCCTGAAGGCGTTTATGAACAGGGGAACTAGCAAGGGTACCAGGCTTCTGGCCCGCTGTACTACGTTGCCGCTGGCAAAATCGGCGCCTCTTGCCATCTGGGCCTTCATTATCTTATCGGTCTCTTCCATGAGAGTGGGTATGAACCTCAGCGCTATGGTCATCATCATTGCCAGCTCGTGGGCCGGCACTCCCACCCTCCTGAAGGGCTTTAAAAGGCTCTCAATACCGTCGGTCAGGGCGATCGGCGATGTCGTAAGGGTGAGCAGCGATGTGCCGACTATGAGCATTATGAGCCGCAGCACCATGAAAGTGCCCTGGTAAAGCCCCTCGTACGTTATATCAAGGGGGCCGATCTCGTAAATCACCCTTCCCTTTATCATGAAAAGGTTAAGGACGAAGGTCAGCACTATTATAATGACCAGCGGCCGCAGACCCCGCATCATATATTTCAGCGAAATTCCCGACAAGATCGAAACTGCTATTATGAAAACAGCGGGGAACGCGTACCCCGTGAAATCGTCTATGACGAACAGCAACACCATGAACGCAGTGGTTATCAATATCTTGGTTCTGGGATCCAGCCGGTGTATAACCGAATTTCCGGGTATATACTGCCCTATGGTTATCTCACGCACGGCCCTTCCTCCTCGCTGCCTCTAAAATCTCCGCCTCGGCTTCCTCGACGGTCAGCACTTCGGTAGAGACGTCCTTTCCACAGTTTTTCAGCTTCAGCATCAGGTGGGTGACCTGGGGTATGTCAAGCCCGATCGAGGAAAGGCCTTCGTAGTTTTTGAATATTTCCCGCGGTGTGCCGCTTTCAACCATCCGCCCCCGGTGCATAACAGCGATCTTATCCACCAGCTTCGCGATGTCCTCCATACTGTGAGATACGAGTATCACGGTAATGTTCTGCCTTTCCCTTAGCTGCACAATCTCCCGCAGGATCTCGTCCTTGCCCCTGGGGTCAAGACCCACGGTGGGCTCGTCAAGGATCAGCACCTTGGGCTTCATCGCTAGAACCCCTGCAATGGCAACCCTCCGCATCTGGCCGCCGCTGAGCTCGAAGGGGGAGCGGTCCTTTATTTCCGAAAAGTTTAAGCCCACCAGCTCGATGGCTTCCCTGACCCTCCGGTCGATTTCCTCCTCGGGCAGGCCTATGTTCCTTGGCCCGAAAGCCACATCCTTTTCTACGGTCTCTTCAAAAAGCTGGTGTTCCGGATACTGGAAGACCAGGCCCACTTTCTGCCTGATCTCTCTGAGGTTTACTCCCCGTTCGTTTATATTGACGCCGTCTATTATCACTTCTCCCGAGGTGGGTTTCAGAAGGCCGTTAAGGTGCTGTATCAGGGTTGACTTGCCCGACCCGGTGTGTCCGATGAGCCCCCAGAATTCCCCATCCTGGACAGTCCAGTTTACGTCCTGCAGGGCCACCGATTCGAAAGGAGTACCGGGCATGTATATGTGCGTGAGGTTTTTTACAACAACGGGCATAGGCATTCCACCATTTCATCTATCGTTAAAATGTCGCCCCTCACTTCCAGCCCCCTGCCCTTAAGCCGGTGGGCAAGTTCGGTGACCTGAGGGACGTCAAGGCCAATAGCCTTCAGTTCTTCCACCCGGGAAAAAATCTCCCTGGGAGTGCCCTCCATCACCACCTGGCCCCGGTTCATGGCGATGACCCTGTCGGCCTGTACGGCTTCTTCCATGAAATGGGTGATGAGCACGATGGTCTTACCTTCTTCCCTGTTCAGCCGCTTTACGGTATTAATAACTTCCCGCCTGCCGACGGGGTCCAGCATGGCCGTAGGCTCATCCAGGATGATGTAATCGGGCTTCATGGCGAGTACGCCGGCAATGGCCACCCTCTGTTTCTGGCCGCCGGATAAAAGATGCGGTGCTTTCTGAGCGAAATCGACAAGCTCCACTATTTTTAAAGCCTCATAGACCCTCTTTTTTATCTCTTCTGGGGGCAGGCCCAGATTTTCCGGACCGAAGGCCACGTCTTCTTCAACGAGCGTCGCCACTATTTGGTTGTCGGGATTCTGAAACACCATGCCGGCCTTCTGACGGATTTTCCAGATGTTATCCCGGTCCCGGGTGTCGAGGCCGTCCACGCGGACGCTGCCCTTCGTCGGCAGGAAAAGGCCGTTGAAGAGTTTGGCCAGCGTGGATTTGCCCGACCCGTTGGGGCCGATTATAGCCACAAATTCTCCCTTTTGAATCCTGAGGTTTACATCCTTCAGGGCCAGGTCTTTGGCCTGCGAGTATTGGTAGTACACGCTTTCAGCCAGAATTTCGGCGGCCATTGTACCGCCCCCTTTACATCGAAATAGGGAGTTATACCAGTTCCAGCACTACCATTGGAGAAGAATCTCCACGCCTGGGACCGAGCTTGATTATCCTGGTATAGCCACCGTTCCTGTCGTTGTATTTAGGAGCAATTTTTTCAAAAATGTTCTTAACAGTAGTCTCGTCCAGCACTTCGGCCAACACCATGCGCCGGGCAGCGAGATCGTTCTTTTTGCCAAGAGTTATTATTTTTTCAGCGATGCTGCGGACTTCCTTGGCACGGGTCTCGGTGGTTATTATCCTGCCGTGCTTAAATAGTGATGTTACCATGTTTCTGAGCATCATTTTCCTGTGACCGCTGTCTCTGCCCAATTTTCTCATCTTCCCAACCCCCTTTTACGCATCTTCGGATTTTTTCAAGGATAGGTTAAGTGCTGCCAGTTTTTCCTCGACCTCTTCCAGGGACTTCTTGCCCAGGTTCCTGACCTTCATCATCTCTTCGGGCGTCTTCTGTATCAGCTCTCCGATGGTGTTGATGCCGGCCCGTTTCAGGCAGTTATACGATCTGACGGAAAGGTCCAGTTCCTCAATGGGCATTTCCAGAATCCTTTCCCTCTCATCCTTTTCCTTTTCCACCGGAGCTTCCACTTTTTTGACCGCCGTTGTGAGGCCGGTAAACAGGTTGAAATAATCGATCAGTATTTTTGCTGCGGCGCTGACGGCCTCATCGGGCTTTATGGTGCCGTTGGTCCACACTTCCAGGGTGAGCTTATCGTAGTCGGTCACCTGGCCCACCCTGGTGTGCTCTACAGTGTAATTGGCCTTGATGACCGGAGTGAAAATGGAGTCTATGGGTATTATTCCTATAGGCTGGCCGGGTTTTTTGTTTTTTTCGGCCGTCACGTAACCCTTCCCCTTTTCCAGGGTAAGTTCCGCAAACAGCCTGCCGTCCTTATCAAGCGTGGCGATATGGTGATCCTTATTGATGATCTCCACATCGGCGTCGCAGATGATGTCTTTTGCCGTGACTTCCCCTTCTCCCTGGGCTTCTATTCTGAGCAGCTTGGGCTCATCGCTGTGCATTTTTATCGCAAGGCCTTTTATATTCATTATTATTTCTACGGTATCTTCAAGCACACCGGGAATCGTGGAAAATTCATGCTGTACTCCATCGATTTTCACGGAAGTTATCGCAGCCCCCGGCAGCGACGACAGGAGTACCCTGCGGAGCGAATTGCCAAGGGTGGTTCCGTAGCCCCTTTCCAGAGGCTCTATGACGATCTTGCCATAGGTGTTGTCTTCGCTTATTTCCACCAACTCAATCCTTGGCTTTTCAATCTCAGTCATCAATAACATTACCCTCCTCGTACAGATTTGGAATGAGGGCACATTACTTGGAGTAGAGCTCGACTATGAGGTGCTCCTGTATCGGTACGTCGATGTCTTCGCGGTTGGGCATCCTCACGACTTCTCCCGTAAGCGTGTCGTAATTTACCGACAGCCATTCGGGAACAATCCTGCCTTTACCTGCTTCCGCCATCTCTTTGAAGAAGTCCAGGGACCTGCTTTTCTCCCTGACGGCTATGACGTCTTTTTCCCTCACCTGGTAGGACGGAATGGTAACCTTTCTGCCGTTAACTTCTATATGGCCGTGCCTCACTATCTGGCGGGCCTGAGCTCTGGATTTAGCGAATCCCAGGCGGTATACCACATTGTCGAGGCGGCACTCCAGAAGGCGAAGCAGGTTCTCACCGGTAACGCCCTTTCTCCTGATGGCTTCCTCAAAGTATATCTTAAACTGCCTTTCCAGCACACCATAAATTCTTTTGGCTTTCTGCTTTTCTCTTAGCTGCAGCCCGTATTCGGAAAGTTTCCTCTTCATCTGCCCGTGCTGACCGGGGGCATATCCGCGCCTGTCAATGGCGCATTTGGGCGTATAGCACCTCTCGCCCTTCAGATACAGCTTCATGCCCTCGCGGCGGCACAGGCGGCATACAGGACCCGTGTATCTTGCCATTTAAACTTCCACCTCCTGATTTTTATCTGTTACACGCGCCTACGCTTTGGCGGCCTGCACCCGTTGTGGGGAATGGGTGTGACGTCCTTTATCACGCTTATTTCCAACCCGGCTGCCTGCAGTGAACGAATTGCGGCTTCGCGTCCGGGACCGGGGCCTTTAACGAATACTTCAACGGTTCTCAGCCCGTAGTCCATGGCCTTCCTCGCAGCCGATTCCGCCGCCATCTGGGCTGCGAAAGGCGTACCCTTCCTGGAGCCCTTGAAACCTACTGTGCCGGCGCTTGCCCAGGTGATCGGATTGCCGGCTTCATCGGTTATTGTCACGATGGTATTGTTAAACGTCGAGTGAATATGGGCTTTGCCTTTTTCGACGCGCCTTTTTTCTCTGCGCTTTCTAGATGTAAGGGCCAATTTGTGCTCACCTCCGAAAATTATTTACTGCGCCTTGCTCCGACCGTCTTTCTGGGACCTTTTCTGGTCCTGGCGTTGGTACGGGTTCTCTGTCCGCGAACGGGTAGACCCCTGCGGTGGCGTATTCCCCTGTAGCAGCCGATCTCTATTAGCCTCTTAATATTGAGCGCCACCTCGCGGCGCAGGTCGCCCTCAACCTTGTAGTTTTTTTCTATAATATCCCTGAGATTGGAAATCTCCCGCTCGGTCAGGTCCTTTACCCGCGTATCGGGGTTAACGCCCGCTTCCTTCAGTATCTTGTTGGAAAGGCTCCTGCCGATGCCGTAAATGTAAGTCAGGGCTATTTCAACCCTCTTATCCTTCGGCAGGTCAACACCCGCAATCCTGGCCATCCAGTCACTCCTCCTTTAACCCTGTCTTTGCTTGTGTTTGGGATTTTCGCAAATTACCATTACCCTGCCCTTGCGCTTTATGATCTTGCACTTTTCGCATATCTTCTTGACAGAAGGTCGAACCTTCAAGGTAATTCCTCCTTTTCCCCTTTATTTGTAGCGGTAAACGATTCGACCCCGGGTGAGATCGTAAGGAGAAAGCTCTACCGTAACTTTGTCACCTGGTAGTATCCTTATATAGTTCATCCTTATTTTCCCGGATACATGGGCCAAAACCTTGTGACCGTTTTTCAGCTCTACCCGGAACATCCCGTTGGGAAGAGGTTCCACTACAGTGCCTTCTACCTCTATTACATCCGATTTGGACATAAAGGCCCTTCTACCTCCTTTAAACCCTATTATCATCGGGTTTTTCCACCAATTCCTCGAGGGCTCTTCTTATCTCTTCGTTGTATACTTTGCGACCGCTTGCGAGCTTTTCGTGGATAAAACCTGCTTTTTTATTTAAAATCTTCAGGTGCTTCAACTTTTTCTTTTTGGGTTTTTCTATCCTGCGGAGTTTCCCGTCGGCCACATATACGTATTGGGAATCGATAACCCTGATCACCAGCATGAATCGCCCCTTATCGCGCCCCGCGCACGACATGACCACCTGGCCCGGTTCTACCTCTTTCATATTAACACCTGCCTATATCCTGGTCAGTATTTCCGGCTCCCCATCGGTTATAGCGATGGTGTTTTCGTAATGTGCCGAAAGGCTCCCGTCTTTGGTTACAACCGTCCAGTTGTCCTCGAGGATGTATACTTCGTATCCTCCGGCGTTGACCATCGGCTCGATCGCCAGCGTCATGCCGGGTCTCAGCCTCGGGCCTTTGTTAGGCGGCCCGTAGTTGGGCACATGAGGGTCTTCATGCATCTGCCGGCCTATTCCGTGGCCGCCCCATTCCCGAACCACCGAAAAATTCCGGCTTTCAACGTAGGTCTGGATGGCATGGGAGATGTCGGAGAGCCTGTATCCAGCCTTTGCAAAAGTCAAACCCTCGTAAAAGCTCTGTCTGGTCACTTCGATGAGTTCAAGGGCCTTTTCAGAGACGTTTCCAACCGGATAGGTTCTGGCCGCATCCGAACAGTATCCTTCTACAATGGCTCCCACATCCACACTAATAATATCACCATCTTTAAGGGTTCTTAAACCAGGAATACCATGTACTACCTCTTCGTTAATCGAAGTACAGATGGTAGCCGGAAAACCCCTGTACCCCTTGAAAGCCGGGACAGCACCGTTTTTGAGTATGACCTCTTCCGCGATCCTGTCGAGCTCGCCCGTAGTAACGCCGGGCTTTATGTGCCTTTTTAACTCTTCCAGCACCAGCGCTACCACACGGCCAGCCCTTCGCATTATTTCTATTTCCCGTTTGGACTTTATGATTACCATCAGCCTTCGCCTCTTAAACGGCTCTTTATGTCCTCGAAAACAACGTCAATGGGCCTGTTGCCGTCGATGTTTACAAGCAGATTCTTTCTGTCATAATACTCTATCAGGGGTCTTGTTTGCTGTTCGTATACGTTTATCCTGTTTTCAACGGTCTTCACGTCATCGTCGGCCCTCATAATGAGCTTTCCACCGCATTTGTCGCAGATACCTTCTTTTTGGGGAGGGTTGTACTTCACGTGGTAGGTGAAGCCACATACCTCGCAGACCCTCCGCCCGGTAAACCTCTCGATGAGCTCCTCCCTGGGGACCACGATGTTTACGACCGCATCGAGCCTTATGCCCATTTCCCCAAGAGCTTCTTCCAGGCTTTCCGCCTGGGGTATCGTCCTGGGGAAACCGTCCAGAATAAAACCTTTTTCGCAGCTTTTATCCCGAAGCCTTTCCCTCACAATGCCTGTTATTACCTCGTCGGGCACCAGCAAACCCTTATCCATGTATTCCCTGGCTTTCTTCCCCAGAGGCGTACCTTCCTGAACCGCCGATCTCAGCATATCTCCCGTAGAAATATGGGGGACGTCGAAGGCCTCGGCCAGTTTTTTGGCCTGGGTCCCTTTGCCGGCCCCTGGAGGTCCCATGAGTACGATGCGCATCCTGTCTCACTCCTACTTCAGGAAGCCCTGATAATGCCTCATCAGCATCTGGGCTTCGATGAGTTTCATAGTCTCCAGCGCCACACCTATCACTATCAGCAGAGCCGTGCCTCCGAAGTAGATGTTTAGGCTGGTAACGCCGGTTATTAAATAGGGCAAAACTGCTATCGCCGCCAGGAAAATGGCACCAATAAGAGTTATCCTAGTCATAATCTTGTTAAGATACTCAGCCGTGGACCTTCCAGGCCTTATTCCCGGTATAAACCCGCCGTACTTCTTCATATTGTCCGCCACATCCACCGGGTTGAAGGTAACCGCGGTGTAGAAGTAGGTGAAGAAGATTATCAGCAGCGCGTAAAGGCTGGCGTAAAGCCACCCGCCAGGTTCTATGAAATTGGCGATGCTCACTGCCACCTTGCTGTTTGGGAAAAATCCAGCGATGGTGCTGGGAAATAGCAGTATGGACATCGCGAAGATTACCGGTATAACGCCGGCTGCGTTCAGTTTCATGGGTATGTGGGTGGTCTGACCTCCGTAAACCCGCCTGCCCACCACCCGCCGGGCGTACTGGACCGGTATCCGCCGTTCGGCCTGCTGCACCGCGATCACGCCCACGATTACGACCAGGGCGAACACCGCAAACAGAAGTACCATCAACACGTTCGCAGTTCCCACTCTGATGTAATCGTACATCTGGTAAACGCCGCTGGGAAGCCTGGATACGATGCCCGCGAAGATCAGAAGGGAGATCCCATTCCCGATGCCTTTGTCGGTTATCTGTTCACCAACCCACATCAGAAATGCCGTGCCTGCCGTAAGGCTTAAAACCACCAGGAGGCTGCCGAAAAACCCGGGATTCGTAAGGGCACTCCTGAAGCCCACCGCCAGCCCTGTGGCCTGTATAAGCCCCAGGATTACGGTGCCATAACGGGTGTATCTGGCCAGGACTTTTCGCCCTTCTACGCCCTCCTTGGCCAGCTCTTCCCACCTGGGTATGACTATTGTGAGGAGCTGGACTATAATCGAGGCGTTAATGTATGGGGTAATGCTCATGGCGAAAACGGAGAATTGCTTGAAAGCGCCACCCGCAATTATGTCAAAAAAGCCCAATAGCGCTCCTCTTTCGATGAGCTGCCTTACGGCTTCGGGATTCATACCCGGCACCGGCACGAAAGCACCTATCCTGAAGACCACCAGCATCAAAAGGGTGAATTGCAACCGCCTTCTCAAATCCGGGATCTTCCAGGCATTTTTTAGGGCTTCAAGCATTATATCACCTCTGCTTTCCCGCCGGCAGCTTCAATCTTTTCTTTTGCGGAACCGGAAAAAGCGTGGGCTACTACTTCCAGTTTAACTTTCAGCTCGCCGTCGCCCAGGATCTTTACGCCGTCCTTTACCTGCTTAATGAGGCCCTTTTCTACGAGGAGCTCCGGAGTGACTCTGGTGTTCTCTTCGAACACATTCAGGTCCTTCACGTTCACGATAGCATACTCTTTCTTAAATATGTTGGTGAATCCCCTCTTGGGTAACCGGCGGTAGAGAGGCATCTGGCCGCCCTCAAAACCTGGTCTTACCCCCCCGCCGCTGCGGGCGTTCTGGCCTTTGTGGCCCCGGGTGGAAGTTTTGCCGTGACCAGAACCTATGCCACGTCCCACCCTCTTGGGTCTTTTCCTGGAACCTTCTGCAGGCTTAAGGTCGTGAAGTCTCATCGTTACACCTCCTCTATTTCAGCCTTTTATCCTAACAGTTCCTGCACTGTTTTTCCTCTCATTTTTGCTACTTCTTCGATGCTCTTCAGCTGTTTTAGAGCCTCTATGGTGGCGTCCACCATGTTTTTAGCGTTGCTAGAACCCAGCGACTTGCTGACCACGTTCCTTATCCCGGCCAGCTCCAGCACGGCCCTGACGGGACCTCCGGCTATAACACCCGTACCTTCAACTGCCGGCTTCACCAGTACCCGGCCGGCGCCGGATTCGCCTATAGCTTCGTGGGGTATGGTGCCGTTTATTACCGGCACATTGATGAGGTTTTTCTTGGCATCCTCTATGGCTTTTCTGATAGCGTCGGGAATTTCATGGGCTTTACCGGTACCGACCCCTACTTTGCCGTTCTTGTTGCCAACCACCACCAGGGCGGAAAACCTGAAATTCTTGCCGCCTTTTGTAACTTTCGATACCCTGTTAATGGTGACAACTTTTTCCGAAAATTCGTGTTCGATGTCCCTTTCCCTCTGCATTCGCCTACCTCCCTTTTTTAGAATTCAAGACCGGCACGCCTTGCAGCTTCGGCTAAGGCCTTGACGCGACCGTGATACAGGTATCCACCCCTGTCGAAAGCCACTTTTGTGATGCCCTTTTCCAGGGCTCGTTTTGCTATGAGTTCGCCTACCTTTTCCGCCGCTTCAACGTTGCAGCCTTTCACGCTATCCCTTATGGCCGGATCTAAAGTAGAGGCCGCCACCAGGGTCCTTCCCTCTTCGTCGTTAATAATCTGGGCATAGATGTGTTTCAGGCTGCGGAAGACGTTCAACCTGGGCCTTTCGGCGGTGCCGAAGACTTTTTTGCGAATTCTCAGATGCCGTCTCTTGCGGGCTAGGTTCCTGGGTTCCTTTTTAATCATGCCTATCCCTCCTCCTACCGTTATTTAGCTCCGGCCTTTCCTACTTTGCGCCTTACAACCTCGTTTTCGTATCTTATACCCTTGCCTTTATAGGGCTCCGGCTCCTTGACCTTCCTGATATTCGCTGCCGTGATACCGACCAGTTCCTTGTCGATGCCCCTTACAATGATCTTGTTCTGGGCGGGTACTTCGAACTCTATTCCCTTCGGAGCCTCTATTTCAACCGGGTGGGAGAAACCCACGGTTAGCACCAGTTTGTTGCCCTGTTTGCTGGCCCTGTAGCCGACACCCTCCAGCATCAGGCTCTTTTCATAGCCGTTGACCACGCCGTTTACCATGTTGGCCAGGAGACTGCGGGTCAAGCCGTGCAGGGCCTTGTGGTTCTTGTCGTCCGACGGCCGCTTTACAATGATTTTGCCGTCTTCCTGTAAAATTTGCATATCTTTGTGGAACTCTTTTGTAATGGAACCCTTGGGTCCTTTGATTGTAACGATGTTTCCTTCAATTTTTACTTCCACGCCCTTGGGTATTTCGATGGGCTTTTTGCCTATCCGCGACATTTCAGGCACCTCCTTTGCATGTTTTTACCACACGTAGCAGATTACTTCTCCGCCGACTCCTTCTTTTCTGGCCTTTTTATCGGTCATAATTCCCTTGGAGGTGGAGAGGATAGCTATGCCCAGCCCCCCTAAGACTCTGGGAATCTGGTCTTTTCTCACGTATATCCTGAGGCCCGGTTTGGAGATTCTCTTGATGCCCGTGATGACCTTTTCTTTGTTGGGTCCGTATTTCAGGTGAATTTTTATTATACCCTGCTTACCGTCCTCGATGACCTCGTAGTCTTGAATGAACCCCTCTTCTTTCAGGGTTTCGGCTATCGCCCTTTTTATCTTGGAGCAGGGGATTTCCACTGTCGGGTGCCCCGCATCGTTGGCGTTTCTTATTCGGGTTAGCATATCGGCAATGGGATCGGTTATAGCCATTTTGCGAAACCTCCTTTCCACACTTTTACCAGCTGGCCTTTCTCACACCGGGGATCTCTCCGCGGTGTGCCAGAACCCTGAAGCAAAGGCGGCATACGCCGAACTTACGCAGGTATGCCCGCGGCCTGCCGCAAATCTTGCAGCGGTTGTAGTATCTGGTGGAGAACTTCTGAGGCCTCTTCTGTTTTGCTATAAGGGACTTCTTCGCCACTTTTTATCCTCCTTTCTACCGAGCAAACGGCATTCCAAGACCTTTCAGGAGTTCGCGAGCCTCTTCGTCGGTTTCTGCCGTGGTTACTATCGTGATGTCCATTCCGCGTATCTTATCGATTTTATCGTAATCTATCTCGGGGAAAATTAGCTGTTCCTTTATTCCAAGGGTGTAATTGCCCCGGCCGTCGAAGGCATCGGGAGAAACCCCTTTAAAGTCTCTGACCCTGGGCAGGGCAACGTTAAACAGTTTGTCTAGAAATTCGTACATCCTGTCGCCCCTTAAGGTGACCTTCGCACCTATCGGCATGCCCTGTCTTATTTTGAACGAAGCTATGGACTTTCTCGCCTTTGTCACCACAGGCTTTTGGCCGGCAATCGCCGCCATATCCCTGGTGGCCGATTCAACGGCTTTCGGATTTTCCTTGGCGTCGCTGATGCCCATATTGAGCACCACTTTTTCCAGCCTCGGCACCTGCATGACGTTTTTGTAGTTGAATTTATTCATCATTGCAGGGATTACTTCTTTTTCGTATTTTTCCTTCAGCCTGGGCATGAAATTCCCTCCTTTCAACCTACTTACTTATCTATAACCTCACCGCATTTTTTGCAGGTTCTTACTTTCGTGCCGTCAGCAAGGAAGGTATGTCCTATACGGGTTGGGGCGCCGCACTTGCCGCATACCACCATGAGTTTTGACGTATTTAAAGGCATTTCCTGATGAATAATGCCGCCCTGGGGGAATTTGGGGGAAGGTCTCCGGTGCTTTGTGGCCATGTTTACGCCTTCTACAATGGCCACTCCTTTTTTTGGCAGCACTTTGAGCACCTTACCCTTTTTGCCCCTGTCCTTGCCGGACAGCACAACTACCGTGTCGCCCTTTTTTACGTGGACCTTTGCCAAAGGTTACACCTCCTTATAAGACTTCGGGCGCAAGCGATATAATTCTCATGAAGTTTTTGTCCCTGAGTTCGCGAGCCACCGGTCCGAAAATACGCGTTCCTCTCGGGTTAAGGTCATCGTTTATTATGACAGCCGCATTCTCGTCGAATTTTATATATGAACCATCAGGGCGCCTCTTGGGGGCTTTGGTCCTGACGATAACGGCCTTGACCACGTCGCCCTTTTTCACTATTCCGTCCGGAGCCGCGTCTTTCACCGAAGCCACGATGATGTCACCGATGCCGGCGAATTTCCTGTTGGAGCCGCCCAAAACCCTGATGCACATTATCTCCTTTGCACCGGTGTTATCTGCTACGTTAAGCCGGGTTTGAACCTGGATCATCTTTTAACCCTCCCCTCGTTAAAAGTTACTCGGCTCTCTTTACTATTTCCAGAAGTCTCCAGCGCTTTGTCTTGCTGAGAGGTCTAGTTTCCATGATTTTTACAACATCTCCGATCTGGCACTGGTTGTTTTCGTCGTGGGCCTTGAATTTTTTGGTGCGCTTTATGGTCTTGCCGTAAAGGGGATGGCGAACCAGAGTTTCAACAGCCACCACGATGGTTTTATCCATCTTATTGCTGACTACCACTCCGGTGCGAACCTTTCTTTTTGGTCTTTCCTCCATTTTATCCCTCCTTCGACACGAAAAATTTCATTAAGCCCTAGCCCGCTCTCTTTCGGTCAGTATCGTCTTTATGCGCGCGATGGTCTTTCTAACTTCCCTTATTCTCTTGGGATTATCCAACTGGCCTGTAGCCGACTGAAACCTCAGGTTGAAAAGTTCACCCTTCAGGTCCTTCAGCTTCTGTACCAGTTCCTGGTCGGAAAGCTCTCTTATCTGTTTAGCCTTCATTTTCATCACCGCCTAACCCTTCGCGTTTCACTATCTTTGTCTTTATGGGCAGCTTGTGAGAGGCAAGAGTCAAAGCTTCCTTGGCAACTTCTTCCGAAACTCCGGCCAGTTCGAACAGCACACGCCCGGGCTTTACCACCGCCACCCAGTACTCCGGCGAACCCTTACCGCTACCCATACGGGTTTCGGCGGGTTTCTTGGTTACCGGTTTGTCCGGGAAGATTTTTATCCAGACCTTACCGCCCCTTTTGATATACCTCGTTATGGCTATCCTGGCAGCCTCAATCTGGCTGCTGGTGATCCAGGCGGGCTCCAGGGCCTGCAGTCCGTATTCGCCGTAAGTCACTTCCGTTCCCCGGGTAGCTTTACCCCTGATTGTGCCCCGCTGCTGTTTCCTATATTTGACCCGCTTCGGCATTAACATTGGCCTCTCCTCCTTCCACCTGCTTTTCCTGTTTCCTGGTCGGGAGGACGTCGCCCCTGTAAATCCATACTTTTACACCGATCCGCCCGTAGGTGGTATGGGCTTCGGCAAACCCGTAGCTGATATCGGCGCGCAGTTTCTGGAGCGGAATGGTGCCCTCGCGGTACCATTCGGTCCTGGCAATTTCAGCGCCGGCCAGCCTTCCGCTTACCATCGTCTTAATACCCTTGGCCCCGGCCTTTAAAGCTCTAGCGATAGCCTGTTTCATGGCTCTGCGGTAGGATATGCGCCGCTCTATCTGGGCAGCTATGTTCTCGGCCACCAGCTGAGCTTCGACGTCGGGGTTCTTGATCTCGATGACGTTTATGGAGATTTGCTTGCCGGTCATAGCCTCCAGGTCTTTCCTGAGCTCTTCGACACCGGCTCCGCCTTTACCTATCACCATTCCGGGCTTCGCCGTGTGGATGGTCACCTTTATACGGTTGGCCGCCCTCTCTATCTCAACCCGGGATATTCCGGCAGTATAAAACTTGTTCTTGATATGCTTCCTTATATTAAAGTCTTCCAGCACCAGATCGGCGAAGTTTTTTTCCGAGTACCACCTGGAGTCCCAATCTCTGATGATTCCGATCCTCAAACCATGAGGGTGTACCTTTTGGCCCAAATTTTATCCCTCCTTTTCCCTTAATACCACCGTGATGTGGCTGGTCCTCTTGCGGATCATAGCCGCCCTGCCCATGGCTCTCGCCCTGAACCTTTTAAGAGTGGGGCCCTGGTCCGCGTAGCACTTGTATACGTAAAGGGCATCCGGGTTCATATTGTGGTTGTTTTCCGCATTTGCCGCAGCGGAGCGTATGAGCTTCTCCACGATTTTTGAAGCCCTCTTGGGAGTAAACTGCAGTATGCTAAGGGCTTCGTCAAGCTTTTTGCCCCTTA
The DNA here is from genome assembly GCF_000144645.1 of Thermosediminibacter oceani DSM 16646. Lineage (NCBI taxonomy): Bacteria > Bacillati > Bacillota > Clostridia > Thermosediminibacterales > Thermosediminibacteraceae > Thermosediminibacter > Thermosediminibacter oceani. Next base: position 130,839 of record NC_014377.1, on the reverse strand, counting down.
TGAGGTCGAGGACTATTCTGACCTTTCTCGGGGCAATTCTAACGTATCTTGCCTGTGCCCTGGCTTCCAACTTGCCAACCTCCTTTACCCGCTGTTTACTTTAACGCTGTCGACTTTTCCGTATGGTCTCCGTGTCCCCTGAAAGTCCTCGTAGGAGCGAATTCGCCAAGTTTATGACCTACCATGTCTTCGGTTATATATACGGGGACGTGCTTCCTGCCGTCATGAACCGCGATGGTGTGTCCCACCATTTCAGGTATTATCGTGGAATCCCTTGACCAGGTCTTTATTACCTTCTTTTCCCTCTTCTCGTTCATCGCTCTTATCTTCTTCAGCAGTTTGGGGTCCACAAAGGGTCCTTTTTTTACAGAGCGACCCATTATCCTGCCTCCCTTCTCCTGTTATTTGCGGCGCTTGACAATGAATTTATCCGAGGGTTTATTCTTCTTGCGGGTCTTGTAGCCCAGTGTGGGTTTGCCCCAAGGTGTAACGGGATGTTTGCGACCGATGGGCGCTTTACCTTCACCGCCACCGTGCGGATGGTCGATCGGGTTCATAGCGGAACCGCGCACATGGGGCCTTCTACCCAGCCACCGGGAGCGACCGGCTTTACCGATGCTTATGTTCTCGTGCTCCAGGTTTCCTACCTGCCCCACTGTTGCTCTGCATTCGACAGGCACCATTCTCATCTCACCGGAAGGCAGCCTCAATGTGGCGAGACCGTTTTCCTTTGCCATGAGCTGCGCCGCTGCACCAGCAGCCCTTACCAACTGGCCGCCCTTGCCCGGGTAGAGCTCCACGTTATGCACTATGGTACCCACCGGAATGCTGGCAAGGGGAAGGGCGTTCCCCGGCTTTATATCGGCGTTGGGGCCCGATTCAACAATATCTCCTACTTTCAGCCCTACCGGCGCCAGGATGTACCTTTTTTCTCCATCCCTGTAATGCAGAAGGGCTATCCTGGCGGAACGGTTCGGGTCGTACTCGATGGCCGCAACCTTGGCGGGTACTCCGTCCTTGTCACGCTTGAAATCTATGATCCTGTATTTCCTCTTATGGCCGCCGCCCCGGTGTCTCGCGGTAATTCTGCCCTGGGCGTTGCGACCGGCCTTGCTCTTCAGTATCTCCACCAGCGACTTTTCGGGCTCTTTTTTCGTTATTTCTTCGAAGGTGGAAACGGTCATGAATCTAATGCCCGGCGATGTGGGTTTAAATTTCTTTATACCCACCTGTTATCCCTCCTTTTTCCGGTTTTCAGTTGCCCACTATAAGCTCTCGAAGAATTCTATGGCTTTGCTGTCCTTTTTGAGCGTGACGATGGCCTTCTTCCAGTCGGGGCGCTTACCTTCCGAGAGGCCCATCCTCTTTTTCTTGCCCCTCATATTCATGGTGTTTACCTTTTCTACCTTAACCCCGAAAATAGCTTCCACCGCATTTTTGATCTCGGTCTTATTGGCGTCGGGGTGGACGACGAAGGTGTATTTTCTGTTTTCCTTCATTGCCATGGATTTTTCTGTAATCCACGGGCGGATTATTATGTCATGGGGATCTTTCATCCTGCGTACACCTCCTCTACCCGCTTCACCGCATCCATTGTCATTATCAGCTTGTCGTGATTGAGGATGTCGTAGACGTTCAGGGTGTTCACCGTGGTGGTAGTGACACCGGGTATGTTGCGGGCAGATTTCACTACGTTTACGTCGGAAGCATCCAGAACGATGAGAGATTTGGTATCGGCTTTCAGGTTGGAGAGCACCTTGACCATCTCTTTAGTCTTGGGGGCCTCCATCGTCAGTCGATCCAGAACGATTATCTCGTTATCCCTTACTTTCGCGCTCAATGCCGATTTCAGAGCAAGCCTCTTCAGTTTTTTGGGCAGAGTGTATTTATAAGAACGGGGTTTGGGACCGAACACGATACCGCCTTTTCTCCACAGAGGCGACCTTATGCTGCCGTGTCTGGCCCTGCCGGTACCCTTCTGCCTCCAGGGTTTGCGGCCGCCGCCCCTGACCTCTGCCCGGGTTTTGGTGGAAGCGGTACCTACCCTCTGGTTTGCCAGGTAGTTGAGCACCACCTGATGCATCACTTCGGGCTTAACCTCTACCCCGAAAACGCTGTCGGAAAGCTCCACTTCCCCTACCTGCTGGCCCTGCATATTGTACAAAGCTACTTTTGGCATTGGGCTCCTCCTTTCCTGGCGTATTTTTTAGCTCTTTACCGTGCTTTTGATGTAAAGCAGCGATTTTTTCGTGCCGGGCACGGAACCTTTAATCAGGAGTAGATTTCTCTCGGGGTCGACTTTAACGATTTCCAGGTTCTGTACAGTTACCCTTTCGTGACCCAGGTGACCGGGCATCTTCTTGCCCTTGAAGACCCTTTCCGGGTCGGTGGCGCCGCCTGAACCGGGTCTACGGTGATACATGGAACCGTGAGACATGGGTCCCCGGTTGAAGTTCCAGCGTTTTACACCGCCGGCAAACCCCTTACCGATGGATATGCCGGTGACATCCACCCTCTCGCCGGGCTTGAAGATGTCGACCTTTATTTCATCGCCCACGTTGTATTTGTCGACTTCGTCTATCTTCAATTCCCTGATGTACTTTTTGGGCTTGAGCTGGTATTTCCTAAATTGGCCCAGCACCGGTTTTGTCAGCCTGTGTTCCTTTACATCTACAAAGCCCACCTTAAGGGCGCTGTAGCCGTCGATTTCCGGTGTCTTCTTCTGCATGACCACGCAGGGACCCGCTTCTACCACGGTAACCGGCACGGCCTGCCCAGCCTCATCAAAAATCTGGGTCATTCCCAGTTTTATGCCCAGAATAGCCTTTCCGGCCATCCTTACCACCTCCTCAAGAAAAATTACAGTTTGATCTCTATATCAACTCCTGCTGGCAAATCCAGTCTCATAAGCGCGTCGACGGTTTTGGGAGTTGGTTCGTGTATATCTATGAGTCTCTTATGGGTCCTGGTCTCGAACTGCTCCCTGGAGTCCTTGTACTTGTGGGGAGCTCTTAGTATTGTAATCAGGGTCCTATCGGTGGGCAGCGGAATGGGGCCTGAAACCTTGGCCCCGGTGCGCTTAGCCGTCTCGACAATCTTTTGAGCCGACTGATCCAGTATCCCGCTGTCGTAAGACTTCAAGCGTATTCTGATCTTCTGTCGGGCCACTTTTCTCCCTCCTCGGATGAAAGCTTATTTTGTAGCCTCTTTTATTCGATTATCTCGGTCACCACACCGGCCCCTACGGTCCTGCCACCCTCGCGGATAGCAAAGCGAAGGCCTTCTTCTATCGCTATGGGAGCTATAAGCTCGATCTCCATCACTACGTTGTCACCAGGCATGACCATCTCGGTGCCCTCGGGCAGCTTTATTACTCCAGTTACGTCGGTCGTCCTGAAGTAGAACTGCGGCCTGTATCCGTTGAAAAACGGTGTGTGCCTTCCCCCTTCTTCCTTCTTCAATACGTATACCTGGCCCTTGAATTTGGTGTGCGGATGTATGGATCCGGGTTTGGCTATTACCATACCCCTTTCTACTTCGTCCCTGTCTACGCCTCTCAAGAGTGCTCCGATGTTGTCTCCTGCTACCGCCTGGTCCAGGATCTTCCTGAACATCTCTACACCGGTCACTACGGTCTTCTTCTTCTCAGGAGCCAATCCTACTATCTCTACTTCGTCGCCTACTTTCAGGGTGCCCCTCTCTACTCTTCCGGTCACTACGGTGCCGCGCCCGGTTATGGTGAATACGTCTTCAACCGGCATGAGGAAGGGTTTGTCGGCGTCGCGCTCCGGTGTCGGTATATATTCGTCTACAGCGTCCATGAGCTGCCATATCTTGCCGCACCATTCGCATTCCCTCTTACCGCATCCGCATTCCAGAGCCTTTAATGCAGAACCCGCCACTACGGGTATCTCGTCGCCCGGGAATTCATAGGAGGACAAGAGTTCCCTTACTTCCATTTCGACCAGTTCTAAAAGTTCTGGGTCGTCTACCATGTCTACTTTGTTCATGAATACTACGATGTAGGGTACGCCTACCTGCCTGGCAAGCAGTATGTGTTCCCTGGTCTGGGGCATGGGGCCGTCCGCTGCCGATACTACCAGGATGGCTCCGTCCATCTGGGCGGCTCCGGTAATCATGTTCTTTACGTAGTCGGCGTGGCCCGGGCAGTCCACGTGGGCGTAGTGCCTCTTTTCAGTCTCGTATTCCACGTGAGCCGTGGCTATTGTTATTCCGCGTTCCCTCTCTTCGGGAGCTTTGTCTATCTGGTCGTATGCTACGAAGTTGGCAAGCCCCGAGCTGGAAAGGGTTCGGGTAATCGCTGCCGTTAATGTGGTCTTTCCGTGGTCTACGTGGCCTATCGTACCTACGTTAACGTGAGGCTTCGTCCTCTCAAATTTTTGCTTTGCCATCGCATTTCCTCCTTACAATTTATTTGTTAATGATGGATTCCGCAATATTCTTGGGCACTTCCGCATAGTGGGAGAACTGCATGACGTAGGTGCCCCTGCCCTGAGTCTTAGACCTCAGGTCCGTGGCGTAACCGAACATCTCAGCAAGCGGCACGTAACCCCTCACAACCTGGGCTCCGCTCCGCGGCTCGATGCCCTCTATATGGCCTCTCCTCGAGTTGAGGTCGCCTATCACGTCGCCCATGTATTCTTCGGGCACCGTCACTTCCACTTTCATGATGGGCTCCAAAAGTACCGGTTCGGCTTTCTTCATGGCTTCCTTGAACGCCATCGATGCGGCGATCTTGAAGGCCATTTCCGAAGAGTCCACTTCGTGGTAGGAGCCGTCGAACAGCGTTACCTTTACGTCAACTACCGGATATCCTGCGAGCACGCCGTTTTGCAGAGCTTCACGCACACCGGCGTCCACGGCGGGTATATATTCCTTGGGTATTACGCCGCCGACAATCTTGTTGACGAACTCGTAACCCTTGCCAGGCTCCAGAGGTTCGATCTCCAGCCATACGTGGCCGTACTGACCGCGGCCGCCGGTCTGGCGGATGTACTTGCCTTCCGCTTTGACGGCTTTCCTGATGGTCTCCTTGTAGGCGACCTGGGGTTTGCCTACGTTGGCCTGGACCTTGAACTCCCTGAACATCCTGTCGACTATTATCTCCAAGTGCAGCTCGCCCATACCGGATATTATGGTCTGGCCGGTCTCCTGATCGGTGTACGTCCTGAAAGTGGGGTCTTCCTCGGCCAGCCTCTGAAGGGCGATGCCCATTTTTTCCTGGTCCGCCTTGGTCTTGGGCTCTATAGCTACCGATATAACCGGTTCGGGGAACTGCATGGACTCCAGGACGATGGGTTTTTCTTCAGCGCACAGCGTATCGCCGGTCGTGGTATCTTTAAGGCCGACGGCGGCGACGATTTCGCCGGTCATGGCTTCTTCCATTTCCTGCCTGTGGTTAGCGTGCATCCTGAGTATTCTGCCGATCCTTTCCTTCTTGTTCTTTGTGGAGTTATAGACGTAAGAACCGGCTTTCAGCGTCCCCGAGTAAATTCTAAAGTAGGTCAGCTTACCCACGTAGGGGTCGCTCATGATCTTGAACGCGAGAGCGGAAAACGGTTCGTCATCACTGGGCTGTCTTTCAATTTCCTCGCCGGTTTCGGGGTCGATTCCCTTAACAGCCGGGATATCAAGGGGTGAAGGCAGGTAGTCGATTATTGCATCCAGGAGAAGCTGCACACCTTTGTTCCTGTAAGAGGAACCGCAGAGCACGGGGACGGCCTTTACCTCGACACAGGCCTTTCTGATGGCTGCTTTGAGTTCGGCTTCGGAGATCTCCTGCCCTTCCAGGAATTTTTCCATTATTTCTTCGTTGACGTCGGACAGCGACTCCAGCATCTTTTCCCTGTACTCTTCGGCTTTATCCCTGATCTCGTCGGGAATTTCCGTCACCTGGATGTCGGTGCCCAGGTCGTTGGTATAAATGTAGGCTTTCATTCCTACCAGGTCCACGATTCCCCTGAAGGTATCCTCGCTGCCGATGGGGATCTGGACGGGTACCGGGTTGGCTCCCAGTCTTTCTTTTATCTGCTTTATGACATTGTAAAAATCGGCGCCCATGATATCCATCTTGTTTACATAGGCGATCCTGGGAACCATGTATTTATCGGCCTGGCGCCAGACCGTCTCGGACTGGGGTTCAACACCGCCTTTTGCGCAGAATACCGCAACGGCTCCGTCGAGAACCCTCAGGGACCGCTCTACTTCCACCGTGAAATCCACGTGGCCTGGCGTATCGATAATGTTAATCTGATGGTCCTTCCAGTAGCAGGTTGTAGAAGCCGATGTAATGGTAATGCCTCTTTCCTGCTCCTGCTCCATCCAGTCCATGACAGCGGTGCCTTCGTGGACCTCTCCCAGTTTATGCACTTTTCCGGTGTAAAAGAGAATCCTCTCGGTAGTGGTGGTCTTACCGGCATCTATGTGCGCCATTATACCTATATTCCGTAGTCTGTCGAGCGGAATCTGTCTAGGCATATGCTACACCCCTTTCTGTAACGAATACCAAAAAATGTACTTTCGGTACTTTAACGAATTACCACCTGTAATGGGCAAAGGCTCTGTTGGCTTCTGCCATCCTGTGTGTTTCGTCTTTCTTCTTAACGGCGCCGCCGGTGCCGTTGGCCGCATCCATGATCTCGGCAGCCAGCTTTTCCCTGATGGTCTTTTTGTCAGTGCGCTGGCGGGCGTATTCCACAAGCCACCTGATACCCAGAGAAAGCCTCCTGTGCTCGGGAACCTCGATGGGCACCTGATAGGTAGCACCGCCCACCCTGCGAGGCCTTACCTCCAGTACGGGCATTACGTTTTTTAAGGCCTCCTGGAAGACCTCAAGGGGGTCCTTGCCCGTCTTTTCCCTGATTATCTCAAAAGCCCCGTAGCAAGCCTTCTGGGCAACGCTCTTTTTCCCGTCGTACATGAGTTTGTTGATGAGCTTGGTCACCAGCTTGCTCTTATATATGGGATCCTCGGGTACATCCCTGCGCGCAACATGACCCTTTCTTGGCATCCTCTTCCCTCCTTCACTTAAGACTTCGGCTTCTTAGCTCCGTAGAGCGAACGTCCCTGCTTCCTGTTGGCAACACCTGCTGCATCCAGAGCGCCGCGGATGATGTGATATCTCACACCGGGAAGGTCCTTTACCCTGCCTCCCCTCACGAGAACCACCGAGTGTTCCTGCAGGTTATGCCCTATACCGGGGATGTACGCGGTAACCTCCACGCCGTTGGTAAGCCTTACCCTGGCTATCTTCCTAAGAGCGGAGTTGGGCTTCTTGGGCGTGGTGGTCTTTACTACGGTACACACCCCGCGCTTCTGGGGACATCCCTTTAATGCGGGAGACTTGGACTTGTGCTGAACTTTTTGTCTTCCTCTCCTTACCAGCTGATTGATCGTTGGCATCGTTACACCTCCTTCCTATACATTAAAAAAGAATGCCCCAAAGAGGGGCATCCAATATTCCCTTATTGATTTAAAATTGCAGCCGATGCTGCCCCTACATCAATACCGCATGCTTCCCCCAATTCCTTCATTGTAGCCACCGGAACTACTTCTACACCCTTTTGCTGGCATAGTTCCTTTAAGCCCGATACCACATGCTCTTCTGCGTCCTGGGCTATAAACACTACGGCTGCCTGATCCCTTTCGACTGCTTTGAGAGTTTGCTTTGTCCCTACCGTTTTTTTGGGGGCACTTTTTAACTTGTTAAGCATTTCATGCCCTCCTCAAGCTCAGTGCTTTTGGTGAAGCTTGAGCACGCACCTATATATTTTAGCATTATCGCTGATGGCTGTCAATAAGGATTTACGCTTCCTCCGGGGCATTCGCGCCCTCCGCCGGCGGCTGGTTTTCAGCTCCCGGTTCCTGACCTTCGACGTAAATTTTGATACCCCTGTACCGCTTCATTCCGGTACCGGCGGGGATAAGCTTTCCTATTATTACGTTTTCCTTTAAGCCCAAGAGCGGGTCTACCTTGCCCTTTATGGCCGCTTCGGTGAGTACCCTGGTGGTCTCCTGGAAGGAAGCGGCAGAGAGGAACGAATCGGTGGCAAGGGAAGCCTTGGTTATGCCCAAGAGGACTCTTCTTGCTTCGGCCGGCTTCCTGCCTTCCTGCTTGGCCCGCTCGTTTATCTCCTCGAACTCAAAAATGTCTATCAGCTCGCCCGGCAAGAGTTCCGTATCGCCCGGGTCCTCCACCTTTACTTTGCGCAACATCTGGCGAATTATAATCTCTATGTGTTTATCGTTGATATCCACGCCCTGCATCCTGTAAACTTTGAGCACTTCCTGCAGTAGGTAGGTCTGGACACCGCGCACACCCTTTATCCTGAGGATGTCGTGAGGATTGATTGGGCCTTCGCACAGAGAGTCTCCGGCTTCCACCCGGCTGCCGTTTTCCACTGTAAGCCTTGCACCGTAGGGAATCTGATATACCCTGATCTCCCCATCGTCGCTGGTGACCTCGACTTCCCTCTTCTTCTTGGTGTCGAGAATCCTCACTATACCCGAGTTTTCCGTGATGACCGCCTGCCCCTTGGGCCTGCGGGCCTCAAAAAGCTCCTCTACCCTGGGAAGACCTTGAGTTATGTCGTGACCGGCGATTCCACCGGTGTGGAAGGTCCTCATGGTAAGCTGGGTACCCGGCTCGCCGATGGACTGGGCCGCTATGATGCCCACAGCTTCGCCCACCTCCACGGGCCTGCCGGTAGCCAGGTTTTTCCCGTAACACTTGGCACAGACCCCGTGGCGCGTCCTGCAGGTGAGCACCGACCGGATCTTGACTTCTTTAATACCCGCGGCGATTATCCTGTCGGCAATGGTGTCGGTAATCATCTCATCGGCGCGCACCAGCACCTCGCCGGTGTTGGGGTCTACTACATCTTCCAGGGCATAACGCCCGTCGATACGCTCTTTAAGCGGCTCTATTACCTCTTTGCCGTCCATTATGGCCCTTACCGTTATGCCCTCGGTTGTGCCGCAGTCCAGTTCTCTCACTATCACGTCCTGGCTGACGTCTACCAGACGCCTGGTGAGGTAACCGGAGTCCGCGGTCCTGAGAGCCGTATCGGCAAGACCTTTTCTCGCTCCGTGGGTCGATATGAAGTATTCCAGCACTGTGAGGCCTTCGCGGAAGTTAGCCTTTATAGGCAGGTCTATGATGCGGCCCGCCGTGTCAGCCATAAGACCCCTCATGCCGGCCAGCTGTCTTATCTGCTGCTTGTTACCCCTGGCGCCGGAGTTGGCCATCATGTAGACGGGGTTCAGCCTGTCGAGGCTGTTCATAAGGCTTTCGGTGACGCGCTCGGTCGCATCGGCCCAAATTTCGATGACCTTTTCGTACCGTTCCTCGTCGGAAATCAGCCCTCTCCTGTACATGAGTTCTACCTGGTCAACCTTTTCTTCAGCCTCGGAGAGGATCTTCTCCTTGTCCGCCGGTATCTCTATGTCGGTGATGCCTATTGTGATACCGGCCTTTGTGGCGTAATGGAAACCTGTTGCTTTTATCCTATCGAGGACCTGGGCGGTTACCGTAGTGCCATGCTTTTTGTAGCAGCGTTCCACTATTTCCGCGAGCTTTCCTTTGTCGACCAAGGTGTTGAGCTCCGGTTCGAAAAGATTTTCCTCCTTGGTCCTATCCACAAATCCCAGATCCTGCGGTATGCACTCGTTGAATATTATGCGGCCCGGTGTCGTCTTTACAATTTTCGAGCGCTTTTTGCCGTCGATTTCCTTTGTTATCCTCACGTTTATCTTGGCGTGGAGGGAAACCTCACCCATGCTGTAGGCCAGTAAGACCTCCTCGGGAGAGGAGAAGTACTTGCCCTCGCCTTTTTCGCCATCGCGCTCGATAGTAAGGTAATAGGCTCCGAGCACCATATCCTGTGTGGGCGTAACCACCGGCTTGCCGTCGGCAGGCTTCAGCATGTTGTTGGTGGAAAGCATGAGAAGCCTCGCCTCTGCCTGGGCCTCCGCCGAAAGGGGCACGTGCACGGCCATCTGGTCGCCGTCGAAGTCGGCGTTGTAAGCGGTACACACCAGCGGGTGGATCTGTATGGCCCGGCCCTCAACCAGCACCGGCTCGAAAGCCTGAATACCCAGGCGGTGCAGCGTAGGAGCCCTGTTCAAGAGCACCGGGTGCTCCTTTATGACCTCTTCGAGCACGTCCCATACTTCGGGCTTTACCCTTTCCACCATGCGCTTGGCGCTCTTTATGTTGTGGGCATGACCGTCTTCCACCAGCTTTTTCATCACGAAGGGCTTGAAGAGCTCCAGCGCCATCTCCTTGGGAAGACCGCACTGGTAGAGCTTAAGCTCGGGACCGACTACTATTACCGAACGGCCGGAGTAGTCGACGCGCTTACCCAGAAGGTTTTGCCTGAAGCGCCCCTGCTTACCCTTGAGCATGTCGCTCAGGGACTTCAGCGGCCTGTTGCCCGGGCCGGTAACCGGCCTTCCCCGCCTGCCGTTGTCTATGAGCGCATCTACCGCTTCCTGCAGCATCCTCTTTTCATTGCGCACTATTATGTCGGGAGCTCCCAGGTCCAGGAGCCTCTTTAAACGGTTGTTCCTGTTGATAACCCTGCGGTAGAGGTCGTTCAGGTCGGAGGTAGCAAAGCGGCCGCCGTCCAGCTGAACCATAGGCCTTAGGTCCGGCGGAATGACCGGTATGACCTCGAGTATCATCCACTCGGGCCTGTTGCCCGACTTCCTAAAGGCTTCTACTACTTCAAGTCTTCTTAGGATACGTACTTTTTTCTGTCCGTTGGCCTCCTTGAGCTCAGCTCTTAGCTCTTTAGATAGCTTTTCCAGGTCGATCTCTTCCAAAAGCTCCTTTATGGCCTCGGCTCCCATGCCCGCCCTGAAGGCGTTACCGTATTTTTCCCTGTACTCCCGGTATTCCTTTTCCGTAAGAAGCTGTTTCTTGGCGAGCGGCGTGTTGCCTGGATCGATTACTATATATGAAGCGAAGTATATGACCTTTTCCAGGGAACGGGGGGACATGTCGAGCATGAGGCCTATACGGCTCGGGATGCCTTTCAGGAACCAGATGTGGGATACGGGAGCAGCAAGTTCTATGTGCCCCATCCTCTCGCGGCGCACTTTTGACTTGGTGACCTCTACGCCGCAGCGGTCGCAGATAACGCCCTTGTACTTAACCCTCTTGTATTTTCCGCAGTGACACTCCCAGTCCTTGACGGGTCCGAAGATCCTCTCGCAGAACAAGCCCTGCTTTTCCGGTTTCAAAGTGCGGTAGTTTATCGTCTCGGGCTTTTTGACTTCACCCTTTGACCATTCCCTTATCTGTTCTGGAGATGCAAGACCTATTTTTATGGAATCGAAAAAGTTAAGCTCAAGCAAAGGGTGTCTCTCCCTTCATTATTATTGAGCATCATTCCGGGATAGCCGGTGAGGGATTCATCCTCCCCGGCATCGAAATTAATAATCTTCTATCTCACTCTCGTCGAAGTCAAATTGACCATTAAAATCCTCTTCGTCCAAGCCCAGGTCCCGTGTAAGTTCCCTGTCTTCCTCGCTTAATTCCTCGTATATGTCTTCTTCCGGTTCTTCTTCCTCCAGGTCTTCGTCGGGTTCTTCTTCTTTTACAGGCGTTTCTCCCTGATCTTCCAGACCCTCCATATTCACATCGAGGGTTTCAGTCTCCTCGTATTCGTCGGCGTCCTTGATCTCGATCTCCTGGGCGTCCTCGGAAAGTATCTTCACGTCAAGGCACAGGGACTGCAGTTCTTTAATAAGCACCTTGAAGGATTCGGGTATCCCCGGTTCCGGCACGTTCTCGCCCTTTACTATAGCCTCGTAGGTCTTTACGCGGCCCATCACGTCGTCGGATTTCACCGTTAGGAGTTCCTGTAAGGTATAGCTTGCCCCGTACGCCTCCAGGGCCCATACTTCCATTTCACCGAACCTCTGGCCGCCGAACTGGGCTTTACCGCCCAGCGGCTGCTGGGTAACCAACGAGTATGGACCCGTAGACCTGGCGTGGATCTTGTCATCCACGAGGTGGGCCAACTTCAGCATGTACATGTAGCCCACCGTAACCTTTTTATCGAAGGGTTCGCCCGTGCGCCCGTCCCTTAGTTCTATCTTGCCGTCTTCGGGCAAACCGGCCTTCCTGAGGCACTCGAATATTTCTTCTTCGGTCGCACCGTCGAAAACCGGCGTGGCTACATGCCATCCCAGCGCCTTTGCCGCCCATCCGAGATGCGTCTCCAGCACCTGGCCGATGTTCATTCGGGAAGGCACACCCAGGGGGTTCAGCACGATATCTACCGGCGTCCCATCGGGTAGATACGGCATGTCTTCCACGGGTAATATCCTTGAAATTACACCCTTATTTCCGTGGCGGCCGGCCATCTTGTCGCCTTCGGAGATCTTCCTCTTCTGGGCTATGTAAACTCTGACCAGTTGGTTGACTCCCGGCGGCAGTTCGTCTCCGTTTTCCCTGCTGAACACTTTGACATCAACGACGATACCGTACTCTCCGTGGGGAACCCTGAGGGAAGTATCCCTGACTTCCCTCGCCTTTTCTCCGAATATGGCCCTGAGCAGCCTTTCCTCGGCGGTGAGTTCAGTTTCGCCCTTGGGAGTCACCTTGCCCACCAGGATGTCCCCGGCCCGGACCTCGGCGCCTATTCGGATGATTCCCCTTTCGTCCAGGTCCTTCAAGGCATCCTCGCCTACGTTGGGTATATCCCTTGTGATCTCCTCGGGGCCTAGTTTGGTGTCCCGGGCCTCAGCCTCGTACTGCTCTATGTGAATCGAGGTGAAAACATCATCCCTCACCAGCCGTTCCGAAATCAGGATGGCGTCCTCGTAGTTGTAACCTTCCCAGGGCATGAAGGCCACCAGCACGTTCTTGCCCAGCGCCAGTTCGCCGTGGTCCGTGGATGGACCGTCGGCTATGGGCTGACCCGCTTCAACCCTATCGCCCTTTTTCACTATAGGCCTCTGGTTGATGCAGGTCCCCTGGTTTGACCTCATGAATTTATGCACTTTATACACATCAAGGCCATTGTCGCTATCCCTGCGGATTACAATCTCTCTTGCCGTTACCCTTTCAACAACGCCCGAATTCTTGGCCACAATCATGACGCCAGAATCTAAAGCGGCTTTCCACTCTATTCCCGTACCCACCAGCGGAGCTTCCGTGGTTATAAGGGGAACCGCCTGGCGCTGCATGTTAGCGCCCATGAGGGCTCGGTTGGCGTCGTCGTGTTCCAGGAAAGGAATCAGAGCGGTGGCTACGCTGACCAGCTGTTTCGGCGATACGTCCATGTAATCGACTTCTTCGGCCGGAACTACCACGATGTCGTCCTTGTACCTGGCCGTAACCCTTTTTTGGACGAACCTGCCCTCTTCATCCAGGGGCACGTTGGCCTGAGCTATGATGAATTCCTCTTCCTCGTCGGCGGTCAGGTATTCTACTTCGTTGGTAACAACGCCTCTTTCTTTGTCGACCTTGCGGTAAGGCGTCTCTATAAATCCGTACTGGTTTACCCGGGCATACGTGCTGAGGGAGCTGATGAGCCCGATGTTGGGGCCTTCAGGAGTCTCGATAGGACACATGCGGCCGTAGTGGGAATAGTGTACGTCCCTTACCTCGAAGCCCGCCCTCTCGCGGCTCAAGCCTCCGGGCCCGAGGGCGCTGAGCCTTCTCTTGTTAGTAAGCTCCGCCAAGGGGTTGGTCTGGTCCATGAACTGGGACAGCTGGCTGCTGCCGAAGAACTCCTTTATAGCTGCTACCAGGGGCCTTATGTTGATGAGTCCCTGCGGAGTTATGGCGTCCACGTCCTGGATGGTCATGCGCTCTTTGACGACCCGCTCCATTCGGGCAAGCCCTATGCGGAACTGGTTTTGCAAAAGTTCGCCTACCGACCTCACCCTGCGGTTGCCCAAATGGTCGATGTCGTCCACATCACCGATACCGTAGGAAAGATTCAGGAGGTAGTTTATGGAAGCAACTATATCTTCAACGGTGATATATTTTTCCGTGGGAAAAACATCGGGACCATCGCCGTCGTTGTATCCGTTGGCTATGACTTTTACGACCCTGTCTTCATCGACCATTACCTTGATCTCGTTTATTCTAAGGGACTCAAGGGTTTCGGCTGTCTTTCTGGTAATTTTTTCACCTTTTTTGAGAATAATCTCTCCGGTGTTGGGGTCCTCAACGTTTTCCGCCGCTATTTTCCCTACGATACGGTTCCTGAGCCTCAGTTTTTTGTTGAACTTGTACCTGCCCACGTTCGCAAGATCATAGCGCTTGGGATCGAAAAACAACGACTCCAAGAGAGCTCTTGCGTTTTCCACAGTGGGCGGCTCTCCGGGTCTCAGCCTCTTGTATATTTCGAGGAGCGCCTCTTCTTGATTTTCAGTGTTATCCTTTTCTAAAGTCCTGAGGATTTTTTCGTCTTCGCCTAAAAGTTCGATGATTTGCGCGTTGGTTCCGTAACCGAGAGCCCTTAAGAGCACGGTTATGGGGATCTTTCGGGTCCTGTCGACCCTCACGTATATGACCTCGTTGGAATCGGTCTCCATTTCAAGCCAGGCACCGCGGTTGGGGATAATGGTCCCCATGTAGAGGGCCCTGCCGTTCTTGTCGATCTGCCGGTCGAAGTACACACCAGGGGAACGCACGAGCTGGCTGACGATAACCCTCTCGGCTCCGTTTATTATAAAGGTACCGTTTTCAGTCATGAGCGGGAAGTCACCCATGAACACGTCCTGTTCCTTTACCTCGCCCGTCTCTTTATTTATCAGCCTTACGCGGACCTTGAGGGGAACGGCGTATGTAACGTCCCTTTCCTTACACTCATCCACCGAGTACTTGGGGTTATTGTCGAGGCTATAATCGAGAAACTCCAGCACCATGTTGCCGGTAAAATCCTCGATGGGAGAAAACTCCTGCAGAACTTCTCTCAGACCTTCTTTTAAAAACCACTCGTATGAATTCTTCTGTATCTCCAACAGGTAAGGGAGGTCTCTTACTTCCTCGATCTTGGCGAAACTCCAGCGGGTGCGTCCTCCCACTTTTACGGGACGAACCATCCTTTCCTTCACCCCTTTATAAAAGTAAAAATAGACCAAAAGCAAGGCCCCCAACAAAAAACCTGCTTTTGGTTTTTGCGGTCAATGTTTCTCATCTATATAATATTTACCATTATCGGCCTGATATATTCAGCCGTTGAGGTATTTGACTAATTTTGTCCATAATCGTGCAGTTTATAATAATATCATACGGGAGTTAATTTGTCAACAAAATTCCCTCCATGAGATCGGATTCGCTCACGGTTATGGACCCCAGTTCGAGAAACCTCATTATCTCGAGAGCTATAAGAGCTCCCGCAGGTATGATGTCCGCCCGGTCGGCTGCAAGGCCGGCAATCTCTTTTCTTTTCGGGGAAGGAAGGCGGCAAAGCCTTCCGGCGATCTCTTCCATCGCCTTAAGCGCCAGGACGCACCCGTGCACCTTAGACCAGTGGTATTCCTTCAGCTCCAGGGATATGGCCGCCAGGGACGTAAGCGTGCCTCCGACCCCAACGGCAGTCACGCCCCCGGGGCTTTTCATGCTCTCGAAGCGGTTTTTGAAATCCGAAAGCAGGCTGCGGGCTTCCTCCCGCAGGGCGGTTATCTCTTTTGCTTCCGGCGGGTCGGATTTTAAAAAACTCCGCGTCCATCTGACCGCTCCCATGGGAAGGCTTACACTCAGCTGGACCTTTTCGCATCCAAAGGCAAGCTCGGTGCTCCCCCCGCCTATATCTATGACGAGAGCCCGCTCCTTAAGTCCCAGACCCTCCTTTGCGCCCAGGAAGGAAAGCTCACCTTCTTCCCGGCCCGAAAGTATCCGGACCTCGATCCCGGCCCGCTGTTTTATCAGTTCCATAAACTCCCACCCGTTTTTGGCTTCCCGCACGGCACTGGTGGCAATAGCCGTTATCCTCTCGCAGCCGGCGGACAGGGCTCTTTTCTTAAACTCTATGACGGCTTCAAGAGTGCTATCCATGGATTTTTGGCTGAGCATGCCCTTGTCGGCGACGCCTTCGCCGAGGCGGGTGGTCACCAGGTCCTTCAAAACCGGCGTTACCTTTCCGCCCCCGACTTCGGCCACGAGAAGTCTTACGGAATTGGACCCCAGGTCTATAACTGCTGCTTTCATGGGACACCTCCCGGTAGGTTTAGGACTTCCCCTTTTTCATATACGCACTAAAAATCCAGGGCGTAGCCCTGGATGATTTTCTTAAAATTAAATTTATCAATAGGCCCTGCGCTTATACCCCCCGGAACCCTTTTTGGATTCGTAGCGCTTCAGGTCCTGCTGGCGTTCTTCGCTTTCCTTTAGGAATCTGGCCAGTTTTTCCTCAAAACTCAGGTTGTTCATCCTCCGGTGCCTCTGGTTTTCCCTGGTCTTGCGGATGGACAGGCTGATTTTGCCGTCTTCGGATATGGCGATCACCTTAACCTTCACGACATCGTTGCAGTTCAGGTAATCTCTGACATCCTTTACGTAACCGTCGGCCACCTCCGATATATGCACCAGACCGGTAGCGCCATCGGGTAGCTCTACGAAAGCTCCGAATCTGGTAATTCCGGTAACTTTCCCCTCTACAATTTGGCCTACATCAACAGGCATTCTAAAAGTATTCCTCCTTTAAAACATTGCGCTTAATGAACTTATTATACTCTACAGATCAGTCCATAGTCAATAAGGCTAATCGTCACGGGACGGCGATATTTTATAAAGAATCTCACCGGGCTTGACCAACCCCAACTGGTCCCTGGCCAGCTTTTCTATGTAGCTTTTAGTATTTAAAAGCTCGATCTCCTTTTCTAGCCTTTTCCTTTCCTCCGCGAGCTGGTTCATCTTCTGGCTGAGCTCCAGCTCCTGCCGGCGCAGCTCATTGATTTTGAACTGCTGCACCGTAAAAGTGTAAACGAAGTATACCAGAAAAAGGACAAAAATTATTCTCCCCAGCTTGAATTGCTTCTTACCTCCCACCGCAAGTCCCCCTTTAGGGTAGTACATTCGATAAAATTTTCAAAAATCCTTCTTTAACCTTCTTTAACCTTTTTTTATTTTTGAAAATACCCGGCGGGCATCACTTAATATCCTTTTTACGAGCCTCACCGCCTTAAACCCGGTTATGCGCCGGAAGACTTTACCGGGAAGGATGAAAATTTTTGAAAAAGTCCGTTCAAGAATCAAAAAAATTCTTATAACGCGGGGACTTACGGCGGTGATATAAAGCAAAAGCCCAACGCCGAATCCCAGAAAAAGATATCCCCTGACCTGGCCGTAATTGATCCTGTAGGTTACATAAAAGGTGATGGCCGCCGTCAACGCCCAGTACGCCAGGTCCCCCAGGGCCGTTAAAAAAGGGCCGGGCCTCCAATAGTTTCTGAGCCGCCTGTAAACGTCGAAAGCCAACCCAGCTACCGCTCCCGAGGCCAGGGCGCCCGCCAAAAAAATCAGCTGGGTATCTACCTCTACCGTATTCATGAGGGCCTCGTTTCCTTCCTTTTCCTTCCACTACCGGAACAGCCGGTTTAGAAGGCCCTTACCCTTTTCCGCGGCGGAGGCTTCCTCCGTATACGCCAGCATCTTCACGAAACCCTCCACAACAATCAGGCCCTGGTCTAGGTTCAACTGTTTCATGTGCATTTTTTCTCCCTTTATGTTGAGCATGCCCTTTTCCGTCGAAAGTATTATATCCTCATCGGTGAATTTTTCTACGTTCAGTACACCGTCTATTTCGAGAATTTCCCTATCCTGCAAAGTGAGCCTATGCTTTGTAGATTTTTTTTCATCCAAATGAAAAGCCCCCCTTTCCTTAAACTTCCCCTAGGAAATTATATTAGGGAGGGCTTTATATTATGATATTCAGTCCCACAATTTGACGATATCAACGCCTTTGAAGTAGTACTTTATTATCTCTTCCGGCGATTTGCCCTGGCGTGCTAGAACGTGGGCGCCCCACTGGGATAGGCCGACACCGTGGCCGAACCCCTTACCTTCCATGATTACTTTTTCCCCTTCAATCCTGAGGCTAGTCAGCAGGGTCGACCTCATTCTCATGGGATCCAGGGCTGTTCTGAGGTCGGGGGCGGGCACGGTGGCGTTGCCTATTTTAATTTTGGTCGCTCTACCGGAGGGGCCTCTCTCGACCACGGATACTTCATCGATGGACCCGGTGTCCTGACCCAGCTTTTCTTTTATCGCCCGCCTCAGCTCCTCTTTGGTGAAGGTGGCCGACCACGTCCTCTTGCCTTCGGGACCGGCGTTCTCATCGGGAGATTTTACAATAGTAATATAAGGCGGCTCTTCTTCCTTGTAATTAAGCCCCTCTTTCGGGGTAGCCGTCATACCGCCCGAGTGGGAGTGGAACCAGGCCTTGACGTATTTCCCCCGGTAAGTTATTACCTTACCCCTGGTCATCTGAACGGCCTTTTTCACTCTGTCGTTGATCTTGGAGGGATTCCAGGCCTGAGCCTCCTCGAAGTCGGTGGATATATCGGCGTCGCCGTATTTTGACTCGCCCTTGTCGGTTACAAACTCCAGCACGTAGGTCCTTGCCAGTATGGCCTGGGCCGCAAGGGCTTCCACCGGCCAGTTGTTTTCCATTTCGCCAGCCACCACTCCTGCTACGTAATCCTCCAGGTTCATCTTTTTCCTGGTCTTGGTCTGCACTTCGTATACGGTGAGCTGGGGTTCCCTGCCCTCGCCCCGGCTGATTTTATCCGGAATTTTGGGAACAAGAGGTTTTTTATCATCGGGCCGCCTCACGGCACACCCGGAAAGTAATATCGCTACTATAATGATGAGAGCCTGTACTTTCAATATCTTGTGCCTCATATCGAATCCTCCCCGAATAAAAAAATCTAACGGTTGCATTATTAGTATTGTTCTCGAGGGGTAAATTATTATCCGCGGAATAAAAAAAAAAGGCCCTGTTGAGCCTTATAATAATCATTATAATTGCGATCTTATTTGTTTATGCTGTCTTTCAGGGCCTTGCCAGCTTTAAAGGCAGGAATGCTGGCAGCGGGAATGTCAATTTCCTCACCGGTTTGGGGATTGCGTCCCTTCCTCTGGCTTCTCTCTCTTACCTCAAAGGTGCCGAATCCCACCAGCTGCACCTTATCTCTCTTCGACAGAGCTTCGGACACAGCTTCGATAAAAGCGTTCAGGGCTTTCTCCGAGTCTTTTTTTGTCAAACCGCTTTTTTCCGCCATTACGGATACCAGTTCCGCTTTGTTCACCCTACTTCCCTCCTCTTAAAGAACTGTGTTTATCATATTTAGTCTATTCTCCGCGAATTCGCAAATTCCTTCTTGTCCCTAGGAAATTTATAACTTTTTTTCTTTTATTTTCCCTTCATTCCATAACCGATCCATGTCTTCCAATGTCATTTCATGGAGCTTTTTATCGATTTTTGTCGCTGCTTCTTCGACATATTTAAACCGCCGTATAAATTTTCGGGTAGCCTCCCTTAGGGCAAGTTCCGGGTTTACACTTAAAAACCGCGCAACGTTGACCACCGCAAATAGGAGATCTCCTATCTCTTCCCTTATTTTTTCACCGTTACCGCTTTTATATACTTCTTTCAGCTCTTGGAGCTCTTCGTACACCTTTTCCAGGGCTCCATCCACATTTTCCCAATCAAAACCAACTCTCGCAGCCTTTTCCTGAACCTTGTAAGCCCTCATCAACGCGGGAAAGGTTTCCGGCACCTTGTCCATTGTCTCGGCATAAGATTTTACTTCTTTTTCCTCTTTTTTTATATCTTCCCAGTTTTTAAGTACGTCGGCGGTACCGCTGACTTTTAAATCTCCAAATATATGGGGATGGCGGCGCACCATCTTTTTGCAGATGCCGTCAACCACATCGTCAAAGCAAAAGCGCCCGTTTTCTTCGGCGATCCTGCTGTGAAAAACTATCTGTAAAAGGAGGTCGCCCAGTTCTTCCGAAAGCTCCCCGGGGTCGCCGCCGTCAATGGCGTCGATCACCTCATAGGCTTCCTCCAGCAAAAAGGGTTTGAGCGTCTCGTGAGTCTGGGCCTTGTCCCAGGGACAGCCGTGCTCTCCCCTCAGCCTTGCCATTATATTAATCAGATCCTTCATCGAATACCGCACGTAATGATCACCTCCTCCTTATGACGCCCATTTTCTGCAGCCAGCGGATTACACGCGATCCTCCCGGTATGAGGCTCAGTTCCTCTTCACCCAGACCTCCCATAGCAAGGAGCAGTAACGGGTATATAAAGGCACCCATACCCACCGCCGCCAGGGTAGCCGCACTGTTGCCCGTACCCGCCGCGCTCATAGCTTCGTAGCAATAGTATACGACCCCTCCCATGACTGCCGTAGCAAGTAAAGGTTTTACTATCATGCGCTTCACATCCAGGGCCATTCCGGTCCATTTCATCGACGAGACGAAATTTAAAAGCGAAGAAATAAGATAACCAACGACGGTGCCGAGAGCCGCTCCCTTTATGTTTATCACCGGAATCGCGGTCAGGGTGTAATTTAAGAATACCTTGAAAAGGGCCCCGACTGCCAAATTTGTAACCGGTATACCGGTTTTCCCCATGCCCTGCAGCACTCCCGTGGTGGTCTGCTGCAGCGCCAGGAAGATGATGCCCCAGGATAGAATTGACAGCGGAATCCCGGCCTGCGGATTCTTGTAGAGCATCTCCGACACCGGCTCGGCCAGTATGAACAACCCCATGGCCGCCGGCAGAGCAAACATAAAGGTTACCCTCACAGCGGTCTCGGCTCTAGATGCCACCATCCGAGCGTTTTTCAGCGCTACGGCCTCCGATATGGCCGGGACGAGACTGGCCGCCAGGCTCATGGTCATCACCGCAGGTAGGTTTATGAGCGGCGCCGCCATGCCCGTGAGCTGGCCGTAGAGTTCGGTGGCCCTCGTCACGGAAAAGCCGGCATCCTGCAGCCTTCTCGTGACAATGGCCGCGTCGGCCAGGTTCATTACCGGGATAATAAGCCCTCCGAGGGTTATGGGTATGGCGAAGGCAAAAAGCCTCCAGGCGATATGTACCGGATTTTCCAGCTCTGCGTCGGAACCGGCCCCGAAGGAATCGAAAAGATCCCTCTTTCGCTTCCTGTAAACCGCCACCAGCAGCAATAACCCTGCTATCGCCCCTACGACCGGCCCGAAGGCGGCCCCGGCGGCGGCGTATTCGACGCCTTTGGGGAGCAGTAACGTCGCCAGCACGAATACGGTTACCACCCGGCCCACCTGCTCAATTATCTGGGACATTGCCGATGGGGTCATATCCTGCATTCCCTGGAAAAAGCCGCGGAAACAGGACATAACCGAAACGAAAAAAATCGCCGGAGAAATACTGATCAGCGGGTAAAAGGCCTTCGGGTTGCCCAAGACCTTCTCGGACAAAACCCTAGCGCTGAGCATTAAAGCCACCGTCAGCACGGCCCCTACCAGCGTCAGGATGATCAGCGACACCTTGAATACCTTGTAGGCGTTTCGGTACCTTTTTACGGCCACATCCCCAGCCACCATCTTGGATATAGCTGTGGGAAGGCCGGCGGTGGAGACGGCTAGCAGCGTCACATATATGGGATAGGCCATCTGATAGAGCCCCATGCCTTCGTCTTTTATCATCATAGCCAGCGGAATCCTGTAGACGGCACCCAGGATCTTTACCAGAAAGCCCGCTGCGGTAAGGATTATGGCTCCTTTAAGAAAGGAATTTCGCTTTTCCGTCAAGGAGGACCCGCCTTTCTTAGCTTTGTTCGTATTCTGCCACTTAATTATATTCTATTTGATTCCATCCTTCAATATTTATTTCCCTGAAGAAAATTATGGTTTTTGTTTTTTATGTATCGGGATGGTGTATGTACAGAGGGTAAAGCCGGTTGAATATATCTTTCACGGGCTATTTACGAGTTTTGTATTGCCACAATCAAATATAAAAATTATATTAAATTTTTTTATGAACGGGATGATTTTAAGTGATATATTATATATAACACGCCTTTACTTTGGGAAATAATGCGAAAACTAACGGAGGAGGAACTGCAATATGGATAATTTAAAATTCCCGTTGCTTGCAAACCTGCGGAAGGTCCATTTCAACCTGCCGGTACCCCGCCTGGTGGAGGAAGCGGTGACAAGAGGCGAAGGAGTGCTGGCCTCCAACGGCGCCCTGATAGTCCGCACGGGAAAATACACCGGCCGGTCGCCAAACGACAAATTCATCGTCGACGAACCGTCGGTCCGCGATGAAATATGGTGGGGCAACAACAGGCCTTTTCCCCCCGACAAATTCGACGCTCTTTTACGCCGCATGGCCGCTTATCTCCAGAACAGGGACGTCTTCGTCTTTGACGGCTTTGTAGGTGCGGACCCCAAGTATCGGATGCCTCTGCGGGTGGTCACCGAGTACGCTTACCAGAACTTCTTTTCAAGACAACTCTTCATTAGGGCTTCCGGCGAAGAATTAAAGGACTTTCAACCGGAGATAACGGTAATCTCAGCCCCCGGCTTTAAAGCCCAGCCCGAAATCGACGGGACCAATTCCGAAGCTTTCATCATACTCAGCTTAGAAAAAAGGATGGTGCTGATCGGCGGAACGTTCTACTCCGGCGAGATAAAAAAATCGGTGTTCACGTTGCTCAACTATATCATGCCCAAGGCTGGGGTGCTTTCCATGCACTGCTCTGCCAACATGGGACGGGACGGTTCTACGGCGCTGTTCTTCGGTCTTTCCGGCACCGGCAAGACCACTCTTTCGGCCGACCCGGAAAGGCTTTTAATCGGTGACGACGAACACGGATGGTCAAACGAGGGCATCTTCAACTTTGAAGGCGGCTGCTACGCCAAGTGCATAAACCTCTCCAGGGAAATGGAACCGCAGATATACGACGCTATAAAGTTCGGCGCGGTGCTGGAAAACGTGGTCTACGACGAGGCGACCCGAGAGCCGGACTACAAAAGTGACGCCATAACCGAAAACACCAGGGCGGCATACCCGGTGGACTACATACCCGGCGCGGTGATACCGGGAATCGGAGGCCACCCCCGGACGGTCATCTTCCTTACCGCCGACGCCTTCGGCGTGCTGCCACCGATAGCCAGGCTGTCCATAGAGCAGGCGACGTACTATTTTATCTCGGGATATACCAGCAAGCTGGCGGGCACCGAGCGCGGGATTACGGAACCGCAGGCCACTTTCTCCGCCTGTTTCGGAGCTCCCTTCCTGCCTCTGTCGCCTATTACTTACGCGGAGCTTTTAGGGGAAAAGATAAAAAAATACAAAGCCGAAGTCTTCCTTGTAAACACGGGCTGGTCCGGCGGGCCGTACGGCGTCGGGCAGAGGATGGAGCTTACCTACACCCGAGCCATGGTGAGAGCCGCTCTCAGCGGGAAACTTTCCGATATCGAGTATGAGCAGGACCCGGTATTCGGTCTGATGATACCCCGGGCGTGCCCCGGTGTGCCCCCGGAGATTCTCAACCCAAAAAATACATGGCATGACAAAAAGGCGTACGATGAAACCGTAAGGAAACTTGCCCGGAACTTTGCGGATAATTTTAAGAAATTTTCAAGCCAATGGCCGCATGCTGCCGCTGCCGGCCCCAGGCTGGTGTGATGCAGGTTAAAAGGCCGCTTTCGAAGCTTAAATAAAAAATAGCAGCTTTTTCGCTGCTATTTTTTATTGATATATATTCATCTGCCTTGATAAGAATCCGGCCGCGGTTTCGGCCACCTTGAGCTCCAACTCCCCCATTGCTACGTTCGGGTCCTTGGTAAGCAGGATTACTGCACCTATGGGATCGCCGTCCGCTATAATGGGGACTATTACCTGGCTGGTATATCTCACTTTGCCGTCCTCATCGTCAGCGGTGATCCTCACGTATTCCTTTTCGTTGGTCCTTGCTATGAGGACGGGCTTGCGTTCTTCCAGTATGGCTTCCATGCTTGAGCTCAGCGGCTTATCCATGAGCTCTTTTTTTGGAGTACCGGATACCGCTATAATTGCATCCCTATCGGCTATGCAGGCAATATGGCCAAGGGAATCGTGGAGGGCTTCGGTGTACTCTTTAGCAAATTCCGCCAGTTCTCCGATGGGGGAGTATTTTTTTAAGATGACCTCACCTTCTCGGTCGGTGAATATCTCAAGAGGGTCGCCTTCACGAATTCTTAGGGTTCGCCGGATTTCCTTCGGAATCACGACTCGCCCAAGATCGTCGATACGTCGAACAATTCCTGTTGCCTTCAATGTTGTCCCTCCCTATTTTCAAAAGCAGGATTTTGTCTCACCATTAGTATACAACCCGGCAACCTGTTTTATTCATTGGAGGGAAGTTGTAGAAATTCAACCATCTCTTCCAGCAACTTTTGAATCCGCAAAAACAGCTTGTACCCCGATAGATTTCTTACTTTAAAAGTAAAGGCCGGCACCGTAGTGCCAAGAAAATTCACCCTATTTTGAAAGGCGGCGCTGAGGGCGAAAAACTGCTCCGGCGATAGAGCATTAGCCGACTGAAACTTGAAAGTTATTATATCATTTTGCTGGATAATACTCGATAATTTTAATTTTTTGGCCAGAACTTTGAGGCGCGCTACAAATAAAAGATTCCTGGTAGGTTCCGGTATATCCCCGAACCTGTCTTCTATTTCTTCTTCCAGGTCGTCGGCCTCTTCCAGGGTCTCTACCGCAGCGATGCGCCGGTATATATCTATCTTCTGGGCGGCATTCGGGATGTAATCGTCTCCGATGTAAGCGCTCAGCTTGAGGTCTATTACAGGCTGGACCTCTTCCGGCTCAGGTTCGCTCCTGAGCTCCCGGACGGCCTCGGCCAGGAGCTTACAGTAAAGGTCGTAACCCACGGTCATCATGTGACCGTGCTGTTCGGTGCCGAGGATATTACCGGCACCGCGGATCTCTAAGTCCCTCAGTGCTATCTTGAACCCGGCGCCGAATTCGGTGAAATCCCTTATGGCTGCCAGGCGCTTTTCCGCTGCCTCGCTGAGCGTTTTATCCTTCTTGTAAGTAAAGTACGCGAAGGCCTGGGTGCTGGACCTGCCGACGCGCCCCCGCAGCTGATAAAGCTGGGAAAGACCAAATCGGTCGGCCGATATTACAATAAGGGTATTGACATTGGGTATGTCTAACCCCGTCTCGATGATGGTGGTGCACACCAGCACGTCGTACCGGTGCTCATAAAAATCCATCATCACCTCTTCCAGCTCATTCTCATGCATCTGTCCGTGGGCCACCGCGATCCTGGCCTCCGGCACCAGGGCTGAGAGTCTTTTAGCCTCTTCATAGATGGTATTTACTCTATTGTAGACGTAATAAACCTGCCCTCCCCTTGAAAGTTCTCTCATTATGGCGTCCCTTATAAGGGAGTCGCTGTACTCCACCACGTAGGTTTGTATGGGGTAGCGGTTTTCGGGGGGAGTCTCCATGACGCTCATATCCCTTATACCGGTCATAGCCATGTGCAGCGTCCGCGGTATGGGAGTCGCGGTCATGGTAAGCACATCCACGTTTTTCTTGAGCTGTTTTATCTTTTCCTTGTGAGAGACGCCGAACCTCTGCTCTTCATCTATGATAAGGAGCCCTAAATCCTTGAACTTCACGTCCTTCTGCAACAGCCTGTGGGTGCCTATAATTATATCTATAGCACCGTTCTTCAGGTCTTTTATTATAGCCTTCTGTTCGGCCTTTGATTTAAAACGACTTATCACCTCGACCCTTACCGGAAAAGGTGCAAATCTCTCGGAAAAGGTGCGGTAGTGCTGCTCGGCCAGGATGGTGGTGGGTACCAGCACCGCCACCTGCTTCGCATCCATGACCGCCTTGAAAGCCGCCCTCAGGGCAACTTCGGTCTTGCCGTAGCCCACGTCGCCGCAGAGGAGCCTATCCATGCATTTGTCGCTCTCCATATCCCTTTTTACTTCCTCGATGGCGGTGAGCTGGTCCGGCGTTTCCTCATACGGAAACAAGTCCTCGAATTCCTTCTGCCACACCGTATCGGGAGAAAAGGCAAAACCCTTCATGGCCTGCCGGGCGGCGTAAAGCTCCAGCAGTTCTTTCGCCATCTCCTTTACCGATTCCTTGACCCGGGTTTTGGCCTTGGCCCACTCGCTGCTCCCCAATTTATTCAACTTCGGCGGCCTGTCTTCGGGTCCCACGTATTTGTGGAGCATCTCCACCTGATCGGTAGGTACGTAAAGTTTATCCCCGCCGGCGTACTGGATGGCGAAGTAGTCCTTTTTGTGCCCCTCCACCTCCAGGGTCTCTATCCCCAAGTACCTGCCGATTCCGTGGGTTATGTGCACGACATAATCCCCGGCCGAAAGCTCATCGATCGAAGTAATTCTTTTGCCTCCGGCGCGCACCTTCGGCCTTTTTTGCTTTATCTTGGGTTGTCCGTAGACGTCCAGATCGGAAATCAGCGCGAACTTTATCTCGGGAATCTGAAACCCCTTTTCCAGAGAACCCGGAGTTATTACCACCTGGCCCGGCAGCAGTTCGTCACCCAAAGTACCGTAAAAGGCGGCATCAAGTGCTTTTTCCCTCAGAGTCCTGCTGAGATGTTTTCCCCTCTCGCCGGTCCCGGAAAGGATAACGACGCGGTATCCCTTTTTCTTAAAATGCGCTACCTCCTCTGCCAGCAGGTCCACCTTGCCGTGGAAGGAGGTAACCGAACGGAACTGGAAGGAGTATAAACCGCCTATTTCAAATTCTCCCGGAATCCGCGGGAGCATGGAAATGTAAACGGTTTTCGACTTCCTCAGATTTTCCAGGATGTCAAAAGGTGTAAAATACATTTCCGAAACCGAAGGCAGCACCTCGCCCTTTTCCAGAAGGCCCTTGTAGGTCTCTTCTATTTCAAAAGCCGAATTCTTGGTGCTCTCTACGATCTTTCCCGGCTCAACCAGTATCACAAGCGGTGGCAAAGTAAAATAATCGGTCAGAGCCGAAAGGTTCGAATAAAAATGGGAAATGTAATGCTGGGCCGATTCAAAAAACTGGCCGTTTTCCAGCTTTTCTATATGTTCTAGTATCTTTTCCTCCAGCTGTGCGGCTATTTGGGCGGACCCCGTAAGCTCGAAAGCCTTTTTTCTGTCCTCTAGCTCTCGGGCTATGCTGATGGCGGCGTTTTTGGCCGTTTCCCTGTCGAACACCACTTCCCGGGCGGGGAATATAAATACCTCTTCCAGCTTATCCATAGATCGCTGGTCTTCCACCGAAAATTCCCGGATAGAGTCCACCTCATCACCGAAAAACTCCATGCGGTAGGGATTTTCCGCCGTCAGGGGATACACATCCAGGATACCGCCCCGCACGGCGAACTGGCCCCTGCCTTCTACGGTGTCCACCCTCTCGTATCCCATGAAGGAAAGCTTTAAAACCGCCTCTTCCAGTGGTATTGAATCTCCCACCCGGAGCTTGATTGTGAATTTTTTAACAACATCGGGTGGCATCATTCTGTTGGTAAGGGCCTGCAACGGGGATACGACCACCGGTTGTTTGCCGGTGACCAGGGATTCCATGACCTTCAGCCTTTGCGCAGTTAATTCCGGGCTCCTGGCGGCGGTCTCGTAAGGTATCACGGAGCTCGCCGGGAACATCTCAACGTCTTCGGTCCCCAGAAAATACGCTAGGTCGTCGGCCAGCTTCCTGGCGTCCAGCGAATCGGCGGTAACCACCAGCACGGGTTTCGGGAATCTTTTTCTTACCGCGGCTATCAGGAAGGCCCTCTGGGAATCGGAAAGTCCGTAGGCGAAGAGCCCGGACAGCCCCTTTTCCAGGTCGCCGGCCAGTTTATTAAATTCGGTTATTTCTCTCGATAAAAAATCTATATCCATCTTTTACTCCCTTTGGTGTCCAAGACATTTTTTAATATTATGACAATTATCAGCAAGTCAGCCACTTTTATTATTATCGCCGGTTTACCGGTCCTTTATTAAGTTCAGCTGATTCGGCTATTATATTATATAAAATATTATACCATATAGCAACTCAAGGACCCGCCGTATTTTATAGATTAAGCCGGCGCCGGGCTTTTAAACCCGGCACATCTTCATTATTCCTTCTTTATGATGTTTTCGTTCCTGGAAAAAGGTTCGTCGAAGATCATGTGACCTGCAAGGGTGTCTTCCTTTTTACCCTCGATCAGGAACTGAACCTTCTCGATCCCTGGAAGTTCCGTGAGGGAATTCACTACAGAATTGATGGTATGGGCCTCACCGGTGGAGCCGCCCCAGTGATTTTCCTTAAACTCTTTTGAAAAGTTGACGTAGGCGATACCGTCTTTTACCTCTATCGACAGCAGCTTCGTCCCCTCGGGTATGGTCCTGAAAAGCCCCGGTTTTGTGGGTCCCTTTATGAGTTCTTCCACTACGATCTGCTCCAGGGGTCTTCCGTCCTTTTGCACCTCCCTGACTTCCGGCTCCAGGTACATGGCATTTTCGCCGGTGAAGTAGAGCGTTACCGCAACTTTATTCAGGTCCCGGTTTATCTTTTCAATGTCGTACCTGCCGAGCGGTCCGTAAGGGTTGCCGCTGGGCGCGATAAGCTCCTTCCCCTCAACGAGTATAAGCACTTTTTCTATTTCCGGCAGGTCGGCCAGGGTGTTCACCACCGAGATCACCACAAAGCTCTCCGCCATCACGCCGGGGAAACGGGCGAATTCCTTTGAAAAATTCACGGTTGCTTGTTTGTTATCAACTTTTAATTCTAAAAGCCTTGTGCCTTTGGGAATGTTGGACTTCAGCCCTTCTTTTGTCGGCCCTTTTAGCAGCTCTTCCACAGCCACCTGGGATAAGGTCTTGCCCCGCGGCATCTGGACGGTTCTCTCCTCTACGAGGATCTCGCTGTTGTCCTCATTGTTATAGTAAAGGTTTATCCTGGCGGTGCGTTTTCCCGGCATACACGCGGCCAGGATTGCCAGGAGACAGAGCAAAAGACACACGGCCGTAATTTTTTTCATCATAAATCACTCTCCGCAATTTACTTTAATATCAATCTATTCTTTTTCTCATTTTTTTGATTGAACCCTATTCCCCATCACCCAACCGTTCCAGCCTATATGAAGCAGCGCGGAAATAAAAATTCCCGCGGCCAGGTTCCCGGAACGGTCCGCCGTCATGACCGCGGCGGCGCCGAAAAACGCATGGCTCAGCAGGGCAAGGGCACCTGCCAGGCACGAACGGCGGCTCCAGCTCCGGGCTGCATCGTAAAAGGCTTCCACCGCCCCGAAGGCGACGTGGGACGAAAGTATATCCCCTCCCAGCAGCGCCGCTAAACCGGTCTTGATGATTTCTTCGAGCACCGGAGCCCCAAGGGTTACCGCCTCCTCCTTCACCGCCCCGGCCAGCCTTGTGTTAAAAACCAGAGAGATGAGGGCCGATATAAGGCCCGCCGCCACACCGTATCCCACCCTCTGAACCAAGGCATTCCCTCCAATTTCCCGCGTCATAATTAATTTATCCCATATAGGTCGTAAAAAATCATAAGTTTTGCGCGGGACGGATAAATGCTATAAATTTCCCCTTCTAAAAAACCGCGGACGGGTATATAATATATACAAACAAATGTTTGTAGGAGGGGTTCCCGTGGCCTTCTGTCACCTTCACGTCCATTCGGAATACAGCCTGCTCGACGGCCTGTGCCGCCTGCCCCTGCTGGTGAAGAAGGCGGCGGAACTTGCCATGCCTGCCCTGGCCCTGACCGACCACGGCGGCCTCTACGGCATGGTTCCCTTTTACAGGCTATGCCTGGAGGCGGGCATAAAGCCCATACTGGGATGCGAGGTATACGTGGTCGAGGATGTAACCTGCCGGTGGGGGAAGGAATCTTTCCACCACCTGGTGCTGCTTTCGGAAAACCAGGAAGGGTTCAAAAACCTGCTCTCCCTGGTCACCCGTTCCCATGTGGACGGCTTTTACTACCGCCCCAGGGTTGACAAAAAGCTCCTCG
Source organism: Thermosediminibacter oceani DSM 16646 (assembly GCF_000144645.1). Classification (NCBI taxonomy): domain Bacteria; kingdom Bacillati; phylum Bacillota; class Clostridia; order Thermosediminibacterales; family Thermosediminibacteraceae; genus Thermosediminibacter; species Thermosediminibacter oceani. Next base: position 100,825 of record NC_014377.1, on the reverse strand, counting down.
CATCGCACGCCAAGGGTTTAATTGCTTTGAGCGGCTGCATCCGGGGCCAGGTGGCGGACCTCATCCTTCGCGGAGACGTAAAAGCTGCCGAGGAAGCGGCAAAAGAGTATGCGGACATCTTCGGCCGGGACAACTTCTTTCTGGAGCTCCAATACCACGGGCTTGCCGCCGAGAAAAAGGCCAACTTCTGGATGAGGTCCATCGCCGAAAGGCTGGGAATCGGGCTCGTGGCCACCAACGACGTCCACTACCTGCAGCCCTCGGACGCCGGAACCCACAGGGTGCTGCTCGCGGTCCAGACCCTCTCCGCTCTGGGCGAAGCGGCGTCTCTGCCGGGAAACCAGCATTACCTCAAAAGCCCCGCGGAAATGGAGGCTTTGTTCCGTGAGATCCCCGGGGCCCTCGAAAACACCGTAGCCATAGCGGAGAGGTGTGACGTACGCCTTCCCCTGGGAGGGACTAAACTGCCGGAAATAGCCCTGCCCGAAGGGGTTAGCGCCGACGACTATCTGCGAAAACTTTGTTTTCAGGGGGCAGCTGCGCGATACGGCCGCCCGCTGCCGCAGGAGGTGAAGGATAGACTTAATTACGAGCTTTCGGTGATAAAAAAGACCGGCTACGCCGGCTACTTTCTCATAGTCAAGGACATCGTGGATTTTGCCCGCAAAAGGGGAATCATCGTAGGGGCAGGGCGCGGTTCGGCGGCCGGAAGCCTGGCGGCCTACGTGCTCGGCATAACCGACGTGGATCCCTTAAAATACGGCCTCATCTTCGAGAGGTTTTTGAATCCCGAAAGGATAAGCCCGCCGGATATCGACATCGACCTGTGCCACCTGGGGAGGCGGGAAGTGCTGGAATACATAAGGCACCGCTTCGGCAGGGAGCGCATCGCCCACGTGGGCGCCTTTTCCACCCTTCAGGCGCGGGCTGCACTCAGGGACACGGGGCGCGCCCTGGGCCTTGCCTACGAAAAAATAGACGCCGCCTGCTCCCGCATTCCTTACTCCCACATAAACCTGGAAGATGCGCTAAAGGAAAGCCCGCACCTTTCTTCCCTTGTCAAAAACGACGCCGGGGTCCGCCGGGCCTTTGCCATCGCCCGCAAGCTCCAGGGGCTTCCCCGCCATATGACCCAGCACTCGGCAGGGGTGGCGATAGCCGACAGGCCCCTTACCGAATACGTGCCGCTCCAGCGCGCATCGGGTGAGGAGATAATAACCCAGGCGGACATGTACGCCCTGGAAGAGCTGGGCCTTGTGAAAATAGACCTTTTGGGGCTCAGGTTTTTGACCGTCATCGGCGAGACGCTGAAGCTGGTCCGGGATCGGTACGGCATCGATATGAAACCGGAGGAAATACCCCTTGACGACGAAAAAACGTATATGGTCCTGGCCCGGGGAGATACGGGAGGCTGTTTCCAACTGGAATCCGGAGGCATGAGGAAAATGCTGAGAAGGATAAAGCCCAAAAACATCGAGGACCTGTCCGCGGTCCTTGCCCTGTACCGCCCCGGCCCCTTAAAGAGCGGCATGGCCGAAGAATTCATAGCCCGCCGCCAGGGCATAAAGCCGGTTTCGTATATCCACCCCGCCCTGGAACCGGTGCTCAGGGATACCTACGGCGTATTCGTCTATCAGGAACAGCTCATGCAGGCGGCCTGCCTTATATCCGGCTATACGCCCGGAGAGGCGGACCTGCTGCGCCGGGCCATCGCCAAAAAGAAAAAAGATGAGATAGAGAGGGAAAAACCCCGGTTCCTGAAGCGGGCGGTGGAAAGGGGCATCGATGAAAAAACCGCCGGGGAATTGTTCGCCACCCTGGAGGCCTTCGGAGACTACGGCTTTAACAAGTCCCACAGCATATCCTACGCCGTCATGGCTTACCGCACCGTTTACCTGCGGGAGCATTTTCCCCTGGAATATTTCGCATCGCTTTTTAACCTTTACATGGACACTCCGTCGCGCCTGCAGCTTTACCTGTGTGAAGCCCGCCGCCGGGAAATCCGGCTGCTTTTGCCGGACATAAACATGAGCGGCGCGGGGTTTGTACCCGAAGGTGGACCGCACCAGCGCGCCATACGAGCCGGCCTCGCCCTTATAAAGAACCTGGGGCCCCGGGGGATGGAGGAAATCCTGCAGGCCCGCGAGGACTGCCCCTTTACAGGTTTTTTCGATTTCTGCCGCCGGGTGGACCGGAGGGTCATAAACGCCAGGGCTCTGGAGTCCCTGGTGTTTTCGGGGGCCTTCGACTCCTTCGGCATACCCCGTCCCGCGCTCATCATCTCCCTGAAATGGATGCTTTCCGGGTGCTCCGGCCGGCCTCAAAACCAGCTCTGCCTCCTGAACGAAAATCCGGACGTTGAAGCCCTGGCCGCAGACCTTTCCGTGGCTGACTTCACCCCCAGCCAGAAGATGGCCCAGGAGATGATGTCAATGGGCTACTACATTACAGCCCACCCGATGGAATTTATAAAAGGAAGGCCGGAGGAAACCTGTACCCATACCGCTTCGGACGTGGAAGAAATTGGCGAAAAGCAAAGGGTCAGGATCTCAGGCATACTGCTGGATCTCCGGTCGGGCAGGACCCGCAGCGGCGAGCGCATGTTGTTCGCCAGGCTGGAAGACCTCACCGGCTCGGTGGAGCTCGTAATTTTCCCCCGTCAGTTGCGCCTTTTTGCCCCCTGGATTTACGTGGGCTCCGTTGTATTGGTGGAAGGCTGGGTGGACCTGAACGACGACGGCCACCGGACCGTAGTGGCGGAGGAAATCCGGCCTCTCACAGGCTGCGACCTTACAACTTCCCGGGAAGGCCGGTGCCCGTAAGATCAACCCTTGTAAAAAAGCACGATCCGGTTGGTATTGGTCCCGTAACTGTTGTTATCTATGCCCCATATATGGGATGTCTTGGTAAAGTGCTGCTGGTTGACCACTATGCCCGGGCATTCGAATCCGGCTCTCAGCCCCAGCGGCACCACGTGCTCGTCCAGGTTGATGGACCCCCTTCGCACTTCTCCGACCTCGAAGGCCACCCATCCCCCCGGCGCCGTTACCCTGTAAAGCTCGAAAAACACCTCCTGCATTATGCCGCACCAGTCTGAAAGATCCCGGGCCACCGTTATCCTCTTTGCGATGTCGTTGGGGTCTATACCGTTAAACCAGCAGCGAAGCCAGTTGTCGGAGGCGTAATCCACCACATCGAGGAAAGGAGGGGAAGTGACCGTAAGATCCACCGACCCGGATTCGATCCCGGGTGTGTGTCGGGCGTCACAGCTCAAAAAGAGCGCCGATCTGCCGGCCTTTAAAAGGTTTAGCTTTTCCCTGCGTTCAAGCCTCCCGAGAAGGCTTTTCGTCTTTTTCATGATGATGGCCCTGGTATCCCGGTACTCGGGCTTCTGCCCCAGTCTCTCGTTTATCTTTGCCTGCCTTTCGGGGGTCACGGCCTGGTTGGGTGGCAATGTATAGACCGAAAAAAAGCCGCGCGAATGCCCCGTCAGCCTGCTGGTGGCCACCATCCTTATCCAGCGGTCAACGTCGTCTTCCGTCCCCTCCTGCCTTCTCTTGTTGAGGTAATTCCTTAAGGAGACTATTTCCGCCTCGGTATCCGGGTGGTAAAACATCGAAAGGTCCATTTCCGCCCGGGCTCCGGTATTAATCGGCACCTGCCGGAGCCTTTCTTCCACCTCATCCGGCGACGGGATAAAGAACCTGGGGCGGCACAGGATTTCGCTGAGAGGGTTTATATCGTTGGATATAACCCTTCTTCCCAAGAGCCCCGCCTCCACCACCGTGGTGCCGCGCCCGCTGAAGGGGTCGTACACCACGTCCCCCTCGCCGGTGAGAAGCTGGATGAAAAAGGAAGGAAGCTGGGGTTTAAAGCAGGCCCTGTAGGAGATCTCATGGATGGAAGAAGCCTGCCTCTGCCTGGATGTCCAGAATTCGTTTACGAACCGGGGTACTTCTACCCCCTCGACGGCGACGTATTCGATCCGCGTCCGGGTTTCTCCCGGCCGCTCGGTGAGAAATTTGATGATCCTGTCAGTGCCTTTTATCTAAATCCCCCCATCCTAACTTCGCTTCCAGGTACCGGTGCGTTCGTCGTACTCCATATCTATACTTCCGTCTTCACCTTTTCGCCCTGTATCCGGTATTTTTTTACGGGATTTATACAGGTACCAGGCAAGGCCCCCCAGCGCGATAAGCGGCCACAATTCTAATAAAACTACACCGGCCGCCATAAGGACAAGCAGAATCCCGGCAAGGTAAAGGGGACTTAAATCCACGCGGGTTTTCCCTTTCCCTTTTACCTCCCTGTTAAAGCTCCTGCCGGCCTCCATCAGGATATATCCCAGGAGCGAAAGCAGCATTGCCCGGATCCATTTTTTCATATAAGGTCCCTCCTATAGATCACCTTGACCGCCGCCAGCAATTATTCTTTTTTTCTTCGACATTGAAAGGGCAATATCCTTCCAAAACAAAATAAGAGCTTTGAATTAATCAAAGCCCGTCCTAAAGAGTATTGCTTTTGAAAAATCCACCGATACATCCACCTTCTCACCCGGCCTGTAAATCACGGTGTTATCCGCGGCGCACAAAAGCGAAAGGCCTTCCCGAAACACCCTGTAGTAGACGCACCCCCCGGCGAACCGCGTATCGCATATCGTCCAGCCCGCCCTTTCGCCTCCCGGTGAAATTCTCACGTGTTCGGGCCTTATCACTGCCGTATAATCTCCGTCGGCTGCCTGCGGTGCGGGCAAATTTCCAAGAGGACAGAAAAAAACGCCGTTTTTGACCATGCCCTTCACGTAATTTTTTTTGTCGCCGAGAAACTCGGCCACTTCCAGGGATGCCGGCCTGAAATACACTTCCTCGGGAGTGCCCACCTGCTTTATCGAGCCGTCAATCAGCACCGCTATCCTGTCGGACATCATGAAGGCCTCTTCCCAGTCGTGGGTCACCAGGATGGTGGTCATCTCCATTCTGCGCTGAAGGTCCCGGGTGAACTCCCTCATGGATTCCCTGAGGCGCGGGTCCAGGTTGGAAAAAGGTTCGTCTAAAAGAAGCACGCGCGGCTTCACCGCCAAGGCTCTCGCCAGGGCAACCCGTTGCTTTTGGCCTCCGGAAAGTTCGTGGGGGTATTTGTGTTCGTATCCCTTCATGTCCACCAGGGCGAGCATCTCGGCTACTATCCTTGCCCTTTTATAGCGGGGAACTCCGGCCATCCTGAGGCCGAAGGCCACGTTTTGCTCTACGGTCATGTGGGGAAAGAGCAGGTAGTCCTGAAAAACGAGCACGGCTCCCCTCTTTTCCACCGGCACCTTCACTACCGGGACGCCGTCGAAGTAGATTTCACCGGCGTCGGGCTTTAAAAGCCCGGCTATTATCTTCAAAAGCGTAGTCTTGCCGGCTCCCGAAGGGCCTAAAAGTGATAGGAGCTGCCCGCCGGCCACCTCAAAACTTATATCCTTAATGATTTTTTCTCCTCCGAAAGCCTTGCTCACATTTTCCACTCTTATCTCGGCCATACGATATCTCCTTCGGTGTCACGTATAAAAATACTGTCCCTTTTTGACCCATCTTTTAACCAGCGCCTCCAGGGCGAAAACCCAGATGAGGACGGTGCCGATAAAGGCCAGGCTGAAGACGGCGCTCAGGTGCCGGTCTCCCCCCTGTATGAAGGGGAAGAGCAGCATTGAAAACGTCACCACCCGGCCTCCGCCGATGAGGAAGGTGAGGAAATACTGGCTGAAAGAAACGACGAAGGCCATTATGCCGGCGGTTACAAGCCCCGGGGATATAAGCGGCAAAGTTACGTAGATGTAAGTCTCAAGCCAGCCGGCCCCCAAAACCCTAGCCTGCTGCTCTATCCTGTCGCCCAGTGCTTCGAACACACCGGTCAAAATCTTTATCCCGTAAGGCAGGCATAGCAGGAGGTGGGCCAGCACCACACCCCAGAAGGTGTCAGCAAGACCTATGCGAATGAAATTCACATGGATTCCCATGGCAATGGCCGTCGTGGGGATAACCATGGGTGAAAGCACGAAAATCTCGATGGCTCTCTTGCCCCTGAACTCGTGAAAGGCCAGAGCCCTGGCCGCCGGAAGGCTGAAAATTACTGTGAGGAATGCCACCACCGAAGAGAGCAGCACGCTGTAAAGCAGCACCGGCAGGACCCCTGTGCAGGGATTTAACAGGTGAACCCATCCTCTCACCGAAAAGCCCGTGGGAAAAAGGTGGGGCCAGGGCCATTCCCTGGCGAAGGCCCAGAGCACCAGCACCGCCATGGGGAAGATCATGACCCCTATTGCGGCGTGAAGCAGCAGGTTGACAAATCTTCTTTCCATATTACCACCCGGCCCTCGCCATCTGCCTGCTGTAAATGTATATCAGTATGAAGGAAACCGCCACCATCACCATGTTCACCGCCATCGCATAGGGCCTTGCCGATAGCTCGGGGCTCACGTAATAAGTGTATGCCAGCACCGGCAGCGCCCTGGGGTGGGTGGGCCCTATCAGGTAGGGAACCTCCCAGGACCCGAAGGCGTAGGCGAACAGAAAAAGGAACGAAGGAATTACAGCCGGCTTTAAGAGCGGCAGCACCACATAGTAAAATGCCTCCCACCTGCCGGCGCCCAGACTCAACGCCGCTTCAAACAGCCCCGGGTTGGTATTTTTCAGGATGGTGTAGACCATAAAGGTAGCAAAAGGTGTGCCCTTCCATAAGTAGGTCAGTATCACCCCGATGCCCGCCCTGTCGAACACCATACCGGGGAAAGCGTTTTCGGCGCTCAGCAGCCCCAGGGCGTAAAGCAACCTGGGCAGGATGCCGCTGCTCGATAATATGCTCAGCACCAGCAGTACCGCGATGGTATGAGGCACTATTATTGGCAGCCTGTAAAGGTAATTGCTCAAGTTTTCCTTTCGGGGACTGTGAACGAGCAGCACCGCCAGAAATATCCCCAGGATAACGGCCAGCGCCGAAGAAACAAAAGCCACGTAGAACGAAAAAACAAGGCTTTTCAAAAAATCCGGGTTCTTCAGGACCGCGATGTAAAACTTCAGGCTGTAACCGCTAAGCCCCGCAGCGGGGAAATGGCCCAGGCTCTGCTCAAAAGCGGTGTGTATCCCCGTAAATATGAGCCATGCCTCTACCAGCAGAACGGGCGCAAGCATGACGTACGGCCTTAACCTTTCACCGTTCACATTACTTTCCCTCTTTAAGCACTTTTTCTACCCATATTTCCTCGATTACCGGTATTAGCGACGCATCCGGTTCGGCCAACCGGTGGGCCTGGAGATAATCCCCCGGCAGCGCCGCCTCCCCCAATTTTATGTCTTCAAAGAGTTTTCTTTCCTCGGTTGAAAGCCGGTCAAAATCGATTACCGGCAGGTCGCCCCAGTTGGCCGGGTCGTTTTTAGACGCCTGCACCTCCGGGCTCAGAATATAGTTTATGAACACCAGGGCAGCCGCTTTATTGGGTGCGTTGAAGGGTATGGCCAGGTAGTGGGTGTTGCCCAGGGTGCCCTTTTCGAAGACGAAACTCCTGACCGTAGGCGGAAACTCGCCGGTTTTAACCTTGCCGGCCGCCGCGTAAGGAGCGTAATCCATGGAAATAAGGACCTCGCCGTCGGCGAACATGTTATTTAGCTGCGCTAAAGTGGCGGGGTAGCTTTCGCCGTTTTTCCAAAGATACAGCTTTAATTCTCTCAGGTACTCTATCGCCGGGGAAATAGCTTCTTCCACCGCTTTTTTATCCCCGGGATCAAGGCCCTCAAGTTTGTCCCTGCCGATGACATCGCATATTATATTCCTGACAAAAGCGCTGCCCGTAAAATCCGGCGGCGCCGGGTAAGTTATCCTGCCCGGGTATTTTTTCGCAAGCTCCAGGAGTGCCTTGTGGTCTTTGGGAACTTCGCTTTCCGGGAGCCTGGTGCTGTCGTAGGTCAGCACAAGCTGAGCTCTGCCGTAAGGTGCCTCGTAACCTTCAATGGGATAGCCGAAATCATTTTTCACTTCCGGGTCGTCGGGATTCACGTATTTTTGGAAATTGGGCAGCATTGACGTGAAGGGCCCGAAAAGGAGCCCGTTTTTGCGGGCGGTGTAGAAGTTTTCGCCGTTGATCCACACCACGTCTATGGAACCCTTTTCCCTGCCCGCCTGCTTCTCCCCCAAGAGTTTATTCAGGATTTCATCTATATCCATACCCACCCGGTTCAGTTTTATGCCGTATTTATCCTCCAACCGGGGCGCCACCACTTCATCCAGCCATTTGTTTATCCTCTGGTCCCCGCCCCAGCCGTAAAAATTCACCGTCGTGCCCCTGGCTTCGGCGAGGATTTGCTCCCAGCTCTTTTTTTGAATGTCCCCGGTGTCTTTCACTTCCTTCGTGTCGCATCCGGCAAGCCCCGCGGCCACAACGAGCACCGCGACAAGAACAATAATTAACGCCTTCCTCACCAATCTCACCCCTGAAGTTTTTTAAGATACCCGTAAACCTCTGCCATTCGCTGAATCCCTGTAAACACGATCATGGCGGTGAAGATGTTGAAAATCAGCGCCGTGCTTTGCGGCATTAGTATTGCCAGGGAGAAAACCAAAAAAGTTTCTGTTCTCTCGGCAAGTCCCGGCTGATAGTAAAAGGCTTTCTCGGTCTTTTTTGATATTAATGCCCCCGATGCCAGAAATACGGAAAAGCTAAATATTATGGAACATAGGAGAAATATGGAGGCCATCCGAGCTTCCGGCATCCGGGCCGCCATAACGGTTATATATCCCATCTCAACGATCCTGTCAAAGATGAGGTCCAGCAGCGCCCCGAAGGGGGAGCTCCTGCCGGTCAGCCTGGCCACGGTGCCGTCGAGCACGTCGGCAAGCCCTGAAAGCCAAAGCAGCACTAACGCCTCCTCCCGCAGGTCGAAGTAGAGTGCCGCCGCGCCCAAAAGCCCCATCGCGAAAGCTGCCGCGGTAACGGCATTGGGGGTCAACCCAAGCCAAACGAGCATCCGGGCCAGCTTCGTAAAATACGGTTGGAAAAACTTTCTCGCTCCTGTATCAAGCAACTGTATCCCTTCCTAAATGCCCAGGTTTCCGCCGTGTTTTTTCCTGATCCAGCCGGGGATCAGGGAAAGCATCACGAAAAATACCGCCGCAATACCCAGGTAGGTCAAAATCTTCTTTATGTCCCCGCCGCTGGTGAGAGTGCCTCCAGCGAAAGTATATGCTATGGTGCCGGGCAGCATACATAAGAATGATACCACAATATAGGTCAAAAGCGGAATATCGGTCAGGCCGTAGGCGTAGTTCTGCAGGTTGAAGGGAAAGATCGGCACGAGTCGCGTTATCATGAGCATCCGCCAGCCCTGCTGCCTCACGCCCTCATCCAGCTTTTTCAGCTGTGGGTTTTTCTCCACCCAGCTTTCCACCATGCTCCGCGCCGCATACCTGGCTATCAGGAAGGCCGCCGTAGCCCCCAGCGTTGCCCCAATCGACGCAAAAAGGGCACCTTTGACGGGGCCGAAGGCTACACCCCCCAGTACTCCAATGGGCAATCCGGGCAGGAAGAAAATACAGGCTGTGACGAAAAGCGCGATGTATATTACGGGCCCCAGCGCCCCGTAACCGGCGATCCAGTCCTTCAGCTTCGCCGTGTTTTCAAGGCTTAAGTACTGGACAACGCCCAACTTTTTTAAGACAAAAGCGACAACTGCTATGCATGCCACGGTAATGAGCAGCTTCATCCGGCCGTCCTTTCCGGAACCATGCATTCTGACCACTTTTTGACTCATTTCACCATCACCCCTAAGTGTATTAAAGGCAGCAGAAGGGCTGGCCCTCCTGCTGCTTTCCCTTTAGTTCTTGGGTTCTCCGGTTTCGATAGGCAGGTCCGTGCGCTGGCTCCACTCTACCCAAGAGCCGTCGTAATTTTTAACGTTCTTGTAGCCTAAAAGTTCGGTCATAACGAAGGTGGCGTGGGCCGAACGCACAGCGGACTGGCAGTAGGGTATTACGGTCTTGTCCGGTGTCACACCTTTCTCTTCATAAAGTTTCTTCAGCTCGTCGTAGCTTTTCAGGGTCTTGTCCTCGTTGAGGGCGTCACCCCAGTAGAGCCATACAGCACCAGGAATTCTTCCGGCCCTGGCGGCACCTTTAACTTTCTGCTTTCCTAAGAACTCTGCCTCTTCTCGGGTATCTAGAATTATCACGTCGGGGTTGTTTTGGCCCGCCAGCACGTCTTCCACTTCCGCCAGCAGTGAAGTGTCGACCTTTACCTCGTATTTGGTCTCGGTCACCTGGGGCAACTCTTTAGTAGTCTCGAATCCGGCCGCCTTCCAGGCTTCAATTCCGCCGTCTAAGATTCTTACTTTGTTGTCGCCGTAGAGCTTGAACAGCCACCATACTCTCGCAGCGTCGGCGGGCGAGTGTTTTTCCGCATCCCCGTAAACTACCACCAGGTCTCCGTTGGCGATACCGAGCTTACTCATAAGTTGGGCAAACTGTTCGGGTGTAGCCCTCATACCCTCGTATTTGTGGGTAGGATCGTTGTATTCGTTCCTCCAGGCCCTTACGGCTCCGGGTATGTGCTCTTTTGCATAGCGGTCCTCAGGCCTTGCGTCGATAATTTTGACTGCGTTCTTATCAATAAGCTCCTTCAGTTCCTGCGGGGTTATTATGGCCTCCGGATTGGCATATCCCTTTTCCTTACCGGTTAAAAACTTTGCCGGTGCGGTTGCGGACTTTTGCTGGCTGCAAGCCGCAAGGCTGACGGCCAGCAAAAGGATGAGCGCCAATGCTACAATCTTCCTCATATTGAATCCCCCTAAATTATTATTTTTTATTGGCTATCCTTGTGAGGATCTTCTTGGTTTTCCACCTCTTGCTCCAGCTCTGGAGCGTCGAATCGACCCCCGGCGTCTCTTTCCCTCTCCAATCACCTCCGAATATAAGATCGAGAAGGTGCAGTCCCTTCTTGCCGCCCATCACCATGGAAGCGCGGCAGGCGGCACAGTATGTGGCTATATATTCGCATTTTGCCTCATTCGCTCTCCTTTGCATCACCCGCTTTGCCAGTTCGGGATTGGCCGGCACCACCATCCCGCCGTACCCGCAGCATCGGGTGTTTCCCCGGCTGTTGGGGAGCTCTTCTATCCCGTAGCCCAGCTCGCTCACTATAAACCTTACCGCGTCGTGAATTTCCGGCACATCGCGGGTCACGCAGGAATCGTGGATGGCTACTGTCATTCCACTGTTCTTCGCAATGCCCCTTGCCTTTTCGGGCAGGCCTATTTCCTTCAGCACCACCCACAGAGACCTCACTTTTATCCCCGGTATGTGCTTGGGCAGGTATTCGGAAAGGGTCTTATAGCAGGACTGGCAGGCGGTGATAACCTCTTCAGCCCCCAGCCTCCTTACTTCTTCCACCACCATAGCTGACCGCTGTTTAAAGAGCTCTTCCTGGCCCAAAGCCTTGGTGGGCTTGCCGCAGCATTTCAGGATGGCGCCGGTTCCGGGCAGCTTTTCCTTCAGGTACTCGTAGATCCTGCCCACGGCCTCGGGGTTGTAGGAAGGCAGGCTGCATCCCGGATAGAAAATGCGCCTGGTAAAGCCCGCCTTTTTATCCGGTAAAGTTACGTTGAAAATCCTGGAGAAACTGAACTTTTGATGCATCAGGATAGGTCTGTGCTGTTTCAGGGGGCCTATGCCCTGCTTCACCAGTTCCTTTCTTATTTCGCTGAACCTGTCCGCCAGCCTGAACTCCTTCGGGCACTCGAGGGTACACTTGTTGCACATATTACAGGAGTACGGCACCAGCGGGTTGACCTTGCCAGTATCGAGAATTTCCTTAAACAGTTCCTTGGGGCAGTGGGTGAAATCCTGCAGCATTAGACATTCCTTAACGCAGAGGCGGCACTCGCACTGGAGGCACCTTTCGGCTTCTTTCCTGGCCATCTCCTCGGTAAAACCCAGGTCCACCTCCATGAAGCCCTTTATCCTTTCCTCCGGCGAAAGCTTCATGGTCTGGACCCTCGGCAGAAACTGCTCGGCGGAAACGTCCTTTTCGAGCCAGGTCTCGTAAGCTCCCTCGAATTCCCTTCCCGCGCGCAGGTCCTCCCCCTTCAAATATCGGTCTATGGAAACCGCCGCCTTTCTGCCTTCGGCCATAGCTTCAATGGCAAAAAGCGGCCTTCCCACCGCATCTCCTGCGGCAAACACGCCTTTCAGCGATGTTTCCAGTGTAACCGGGTCCGCTTTGACCTTGCCGTTTTTCAAAAGCTCTATGCCGGTATCTGCCAAAAACGAGCTGTCCGCGGTCTGGCCTACGGCCAGTACCACGTTGTCGGCTTCGATTTCATAAAGCTTGGACTCGTCGTAGCAGGGGTTGAAACGGCCTTCTTTGTCGAAGACCGACTCGCAGGCCTTGAAAACGATTTTCTTAACTTTGCCGTCTTCACCTACTATTTCTTTTGGTCCCCAGCCGTTGTGGATGACAACACCCTCTTCTTCTGCCTCCTCAACTTCCCAGGAGTGGGCCGGCATCTGTTCCCTTTTTTCAAGGCAGAAAACGTCGACCTTCTTCGCCCCGACTCTTATGAGGCTCCGGGCCACGTCCATGGCCACGTTGCCGCCGCCGATCACAGCAACCCGCTTTCCCACCGGGTACTTTCGGGTCATGCTGACCTCCCTCAGGAAATCCACGGCGGGTATGACCCCCTTCAGGTCTATACCCGGTACCGGAAGCATAACGCTCCTGTGGGCTCCGACGGCGATAAGCACCGCATCGTAATTATCCCTGATATCGCCAAAAGCTACGTCCTTACCCACTTCGGTGTTGAGGCGGATCTCGATCCCGAGTTTCGTCAGGTAGCTGTATTCCTTTTCTAGGATGTCCCGGGGTAGCCTGTACTCGGGTATTCCTACTCTGAGCATGCCTCCTGCCACCGGAAGCTTTTCGAAAATGGTGACCTTATACCCCTTCCTCCTCAAATCGATAGCTGCCTGGGCTCCCGCGGGGCCGGACCCTATTACTGCAATCTTAATGTCCTTTTCCGGCTCCATGGAAAGATCCCAATCGGAGGGGTCGTCGTATTCGGCGGCAAACCGCTTCAGGGCGGCTATTGACATGGGCTGATGCCCCACCTCATTGCGCTTGCATTTTTGTTCACAGGGATGAGCGCAGATCCTCCCCAGCGTAGCCGGGAGAAACAGTTTTTCCCTGATAAGCTTAATAGCTTCTTTATACCTGCCTTCGGAAATCAGTTTGATGTAGCCCCTGGCGTCGGTGTGCATGGGGCAGGTCGCCACGCAGTACGCCGGAGCGTCACCCATACAGTTGTCAACTATTTCTTTCATTTTTTCCAGAACTTCAGCGGGATACATCCTCGCACCACCTTACATTGTGCTATTAATTTAAAATATTGCTCAATTATTCAATAATTAGAGCATTTTGGCATATCCGCCCTCCCTGCTTTTTACCTTTCCGGTTTTTATCAATACAGGAAAAACTTTATCAGCAACCTGGAACCCAGATACGCTCCCGCCAGCATGCCAGCCATGAAAATCCATCCGTGAAGGGACATGGAAGATATGCCGCTGAAAAGAGCCCCTATGTTGCAGCCGAACGAAAGTCTTGCGCCGTAGCCCATGAGAAATCCACCGATTACGGCGCCGATCACCTGCTTATAACTTTTAATTTTCCTAAACCTGAACTGGGACGCAAGAAGCGCCGCCAGCATGGCACCGGCGATGATGCCTAAATTCTGTACCGAACCACCGTCCCGCAAAAAACCGTCTGCCAGAGCCGCTGCGTTTTCCCGTTCGCCGTAGAAAGCCCAGAATTCCGGCCGGGCGCCGAAAGCCCGCGCAACCCACGCTCCCCAGTGGGCAAAGTAACTGGTGATGCGCCACGGCTCGCCGCTGACCGCTAAAAGACAAACGTTTAAAATACCCAACACGATTGCTCCAAACCAGTACGGGAAGGGTTCCTTCAGGATGACATCCGCAAATCTTTTAAGTTTCTCTTTATAAAACTCCATGTTTTTCACGTTTAACCCCCCCGTGCCGGCTGCCTATTGCGCCCTGCTTTTGTAGTCCCACCAGAGGGCAAGCCGGTACAGAATGAACAGTAAGGCCAGCTGTCCGAAAAAGGCCGCACCCCACCCCATGAGATCCGGCAAAAATACGGGCCGTGCGGACTTTATGATATGCTCCTTGAACCAGCCGAAATGGTAAGCGCCGGCCGCCGAACCGGCTATGAAGAATACAAGGGCGATCAAGTTCAGGAGGTGTCCCTCTCCTACCCGCATCAGGGTGCCGGATGCACACCCTCCGCTCAAGACAGCGCCTATGCCGAATATGATTCCCCCCAGCAGCGTATGAACGCCCGCGGGCTTTATCATGCCCGGCACCGGATATCCAGACAGGTGCGCCGCAAACTGAATGGAGGAAAAACCCACCATTGCGACAGCGATGGCTATTATGACCGCCCGGAACAAGGAAGTGTTGCCCGTCAGGATCGGGTCCCTCACGGCCGCCGTAAAGCAAAAGCGGGAGCGCTGCAGAACAAAGCCGAAAGCTATTCCAAAGATCCACCTCACGGTCAGAATCTTTCCGGCTCGGGAAAGATAAATGCCGAAAATTACGAGGGTAAGAAGCAGCGCCATCGCATAGGGGAGCTGATTCTTCCTCCGAGTTATTGTGCTCTCTTTCACTTTAACTCCCACTTTCAATTATAGATTTTAACACATAGAGTGTAAAATCACTATCTTTTATGCTATTATAATAATAACTTATATCTGGAAAAACTGGAAAAAAGGGTGGCAATCGAAATGAACATAAACCTCTTGAAATCCTTTATTGCCATTGCCGAAACTCAATCCCTGTCGAGGGCCGCGGAGCGCCTTTTCGTCACCCAGCCCGCTTTAAGCCAGCAGATAAAACAGCTGGAAAATCACTTTTCGGTCCAGCTGATAGAGAGGACAAACCGCGGCATATTGCTGACCGAGGCCGGCAGAATACTATACGACTACGCAAGCCGGATTGTATCGATTTATGAAGACCTTGAGAAAAATATGGAGGATTTCAGGGCATCCATAAGCGGAACCCTGATAGTCGGAGCATCGTCCATAGTAGGCGGATACGCGGTGCCCTGCAGCATCTTTATATTTAAGGAAAAATACCCCGAAACCAACATAAAGCTAAAAGTCGGCAACCGCAAGTATATCCTGGAGGAACTCAGGGACGGCGCCATCGATGTGGCGATTATCGAGGGAGAAAAGCCTATTGGAAACTTCGTCTCCAGCGAAATCGCCAGCGACGAAATGGTGGTCATAGCCCCTAACAGGGAACCCTGGAATGGAAAAGACACCCTAAGCCCGGAGGAATTCCTTAGCCAGCCCATCATCATGCGCGAAGACGGCTCCGGCACAAGACAGATGATAGAAAAATGCCTTATGCAGGCAGGCATAGATAAAAGCAGGCTGAATATCGTGATGGAACTGAGCAGTGCCGACTCCATAAAGGCCGCCGTGGAAGCAGGACACGGCATTTCCATAATGCCGAGGCTGGCCGTAAGAAAGGAGCTTTACAACAAGACCCTCGTCGCCCTGAAAATCGAGGGCGTACCCCTGGTCCAGAAGATCCACCTGGCTTATAAGCGCGAGAAGGTTAAGAGCCAGGCTGCCAAGGCTTTTATAAAATTCATGCATACTCCGAACCGGGGTTTTTGTTAGCGGGCTGCCATGCTTATCACAACCCGCCACACTCCGTTTTCCACTTCTTCCACTTTTGTCTTAAGCCTTTTTCTCTTCATCTCGTCGACAATCGTGGTAACCGCACAGCTGTGGTCTGTGAGGATGACTATGCGATCCCCCGGCCGCAGCTTTTTTATTTTAGCCTGCACCTTGAGATTAGGCACGGGGCACATATCTCCCAACGAATCTATCAGGTATTCTGTCATATTTCTTTCCTTCCAGTTTTGATTTATCCAGTTCCGCAAGGAGCAACCCCTAGGCTCCCTGTTTGCTCGTGTTGTTTATTATTGATAAAATATTTCGCCAAAATCAAAAAATATCCTCTTTGCGAACTACCTTTATCTTATTAGCTCAATATGACATTTTATGGATGTAGCAATTTCCGTGGGGAGATGCTATGATTTTTGCTACATAAAAAACCCCGCAGCCGTTAACTCCGGAACTATCATAAAATTAACAGTTGACAAGTAGTATGTGTTTGTATATTTTAAAGGTAATTTTTGTTTTAATAAGGTGACGCACTAAGGGTTATCTATTGTTATTTAAGACGTGCTATGAAAAGTCAATAGGCTAGAGCAAAAATTTCTTGACAATCACATAGAAATTCTGTTCACGCATTTTTGCCGGGAGGAGACCATTGATAATCCGGGTCATACGGCCGGTTATCCTTCCAGAGAGAGTAGATCAGGTGAACAAGTTTTCTTGCAACGGCTCCTGTAGCAACATTCGAGTGCTTTCCCTGGCTGCGTTTTTGCTCATAATAAGCCCTCAACTCCGGGTTAAAACGGCGGGCTGAAACAGCGGCTAACCACAAGCTGTTTCTTAAAACAGGGGAACCGCGTTTAGACATACGGTTACGAGTACCCTCAAACAATCCTGAAGCCCTGACTGTAGCATCTAAACCGGCATAAGCTACGAGAGCCCGGGGGTTAGGGAAACGAGAAATATCACCTATCTCACCGATAATTGCGGCAGCCAGGACAGGGCCAATACCTGGAATAGTTTCAATTACGTGGCGATAAGGGGTATCCTTACTAGGACGAAGCTCCTCCATAACCTCGTTAATTGCATCTTCAATAACCTTTATCTGTTCTTCAATAAATTCAATTTGCTCAACCAACAAACGAAGCTGTAATGTGAAAGCGTCTAAAGCCATGGTGATACCGAAGGTCCCCTTAGCCAGAGATTGAATCTTTTTAGCTCTTTCTTCACCGAACCGACCGCGGGAATGTTCTTTCAGGAAAGCAGATAACTCTGAAAGGTCCACTTCGGCTAATTCTTCCGGCTCCGGGTAAGATTTAAGCAGCTCCCTTGAAGTCCGGATAAACACATCGGAGAAGCAGTCTGGGTATTCAGGGAAAATCCTATCCAAAATACCAAGCACCCTGTTCTTAAGGCCACCGACCTGGCGTACGAACTCAAAGCGGAGTCGGGAGAGCGACTGCAATTTGAGGGTTGTTTCGGAAGGGAGTCTGGTCTCGGGGGCTCTTCCCAATCGCAGCAAGTCAGCAAGGAGCAGAGCATCTTTTTGGTCGGTTTTAGTTTTACGCACATAGAGATTCCGCAAAGCATCCGACTGAATGGGATTGATGACATGAAGTTCAAATCCCTGGTTAGTGAGGTAGCAGTAGATAGGGAGCCAGTAATGGCCGGTAGCCTCTAAGCAGAACTTTACGTCATCAGGCTTTAAACCGAGTCTTTCCAATGCCTGCAAAAGCTTATTCATTCCTTTATGGTTATTGTCTAGATGCATTTTTAAGACTATATCACCGGAGTCGTTTACGAGGCATACTTCGTGACTGTGTTTAGCCACATCAATACCGCCATAGAACATGATTTACATCCTCGCTTTCACTGAATTAGGCAGGGTTCCCGCAATCCTCTATAAGTCTCAACCTTGCGCGTAACTCGAGGCATGCAGCAAGCTACATCCGCAACGTGCTCATTCGAGACATCTCATAGAGGAGGGGCTTCACTCTTAATTTCGGGACAGCGAAAGAGCTTCCCAAGGAGGAAGATCGAAGTCCCCTGCCGCTACGAGAAATATTAGCTAAGTTTTATCAGAATTCCTGTGTGGTTGTCAAGAAACTTTGAATGACCCTTAATTACATTATTAAAGCTAACTATATTGTACAAGGAGGAATTATATGAATTTAAAACAGAAGCTGGATGAACTTTGCACATGGGTAGGAATTGTTGGATGGGTCACAACAATTGCGGGAGCCATTGAGGCGATCATAGGACTTTTTGCATACGTTATTGGCGCTTTACCCGGGGTAATAACGCTAATTTTAGGAATTAAATTACTAGGTGCCAGAAAATACGCTAAAAGCATAGCATTATCTCAGGAGTATAACGAACAGGATATGGTATTACTCATTAAGGAACTGACCGCGTATTTCAAAATACAGGGGCTTTTCATTATAATCGGTTTCTCTGCCGCTATTATAGTAGCACTATCGGGATTTTTATTGTATCAATAATGGCAATTCAATTGATACCGGTATAATAGCAAGTTTTTTGAGGTGTAGCGTGAAAACCTTTGAATGAATCTTTTAGTATACCGCCAAAATTTCTACATAAAGCTGGAACAGCCAAAAAAAGCCGGGTGGTTAACCCCGGCCTTTTTTATTGGGTTTTTAGGAAAAAACAGTAGTGGGCAAACGGAAAATTCGCTGTGAAAATTCCGGTGGAAAACGGCGGCGCCGGAAACTAGATAGCTCCAGATCGTCTTTTGAGCCCTTCCAGAATCTCGAAGCACCCGAAACCCTGGGAATTTTTGCTGCCAAGCCCAGCATCGTAGGCTATTTTCAATAGAGCCGGGTCTCCCCTGAGTGTGTATACGCCCATCCATCCCTTTATTATGACATCCTTATACTTTATTATCTTGCAGTGCTTTTCGCTCAAAGGGAAAGCAGGCTTTATCTCGAACTTCCGTTCACCCGGCTCTTGTCCGGTCAGTACCGCATATTTTTTCAGCAGGTTGTTTTTCAGGAGTTCTCCAAATTCCTCCTGCAGTGGGGTAAGGTACAGCGTCCTCTTTTTCCCGCCCTCAACCAGGGTTTTGTAAGCTACCACCGGCGAGAGCATGTTTATTTTTATCCTGTCGCCTAAATCGTGATCTTCCACAGCGGCGTGAACCGTCACATTTTCCAGCACTACGCGTCGGCCTGCTAGGGAAAGATCATCGTTCTTCAAAAGACCTCCAGCCAGCTCCCGCAGGAAGCGCTCTAATGGCGACGATACAATAAAGCTGAAGGGTGGTTCGAACTCGATCCTGCCGCCTTCCACCATCCTGAACTTACCCTCGAGCCTGGAAAAGGTAAAGAGCTTGAACCTTCGCTTTCCCCAGGGAAAACCGTCCTCGTGCATGAATTCTGCGAATTCCTGCGTCAGGTTTGAATAAATCATCCCCTGGATTATGTGGTTGTAGTGTATGGGGAGCGCCACCGGGCTTTCGGAGTTAAAGGTAAGCTTCATCCTCATAAGACCACCACCTGCAATTGTGCTTTCTTTCTTCGACATTTACATCGCAATATCCTCCTAAAAATAAAATTAAGAGCCTTGAATCAATCAAAGCTCGTCCCAAAGAGCATTGCTTTTGAAAGATCTACCGTGTAAATCTAACTTCAAAACATAAACCATTTAGTACGATAATAGCAATCATGCCAGTGATAACCGTTAAAAACATATTGTCTTGTAGGCGCTTTGTATTTGGTATCAAAGATGAATCCCTGATGGGTAGGCTAGAAACAACACTTTTGCAGTGACATATGCGGTCGACATAACTCGTTTCAATCCCTCATAGACTCCCATGCCGCAAAAGCGGCACCATCAGAGGATGAAAATGCACTTTCATGATATAATCAGTATAGCGGCTGGCGAAGGCAGGTCGTTCTTACCTTGGTGCTTCGAGCCCGACTTATAGACAGACCCCAACGACCAGGTGCACCACAGATTGTTGCTCCCGTTACGGGAAGCACGCAGGATAGAATAACTATTTATGGTTGTTGCACCAGCCCTTCAATATTAAAGCCGCTAAGGAGTTGCTTTTATGGATGTAGTGTATTCTCACGTCTGCGGCCTGGACGTTCATAAAAAGAGCGTCGTGGCTTGTGTAATTACTCCCGATGGTAAGGAAATTCGCTCTTTTTCAACTATGACCGATGACCTGATTGCTCTAAAGGAATTCATTAAAAACAAAGGATGTACTGTCGTCGCCATGGAAAGCACCGGTTCTTTCTGGAAGCCTATCTACAACCTGCTGGAGCTTGAGAATATTAATATCCTCCTTGTCAATGCAAAGCATATTAAAAATGTGCCTGGCAGAAAAACCGATGTCAAGGATGCTGAATGGATTGCTAGTCTACTCCGCCACGGCCTTTTAAAAGGCAGCTTCGTCCCCGACAGAGAGCAAAGGGAGCTTCGCGAACTTGTCCGTTACAGGCACAGCCTCGTTGAAGAGCGCTCAAGGGAGCTTAACCGCATCCAGAAAGTGCTCGAAGGAGCCAATATCAAGCTGTCTTCGGTGGTCTCCGATATTAACGGCATGTCCAGTCACTCTATACTGGAAGCTCTCATCAGCGGTGTAGATGACCCCGAAATCCTGGCAGAGCTTTCTCATGGTAAGTTAAAGAATAAAAAGGAAGATCTAAAGCGCGCTTTAAAAGGATTTATTAATTATCACCAGAGAAAGATGCTGGAAATACAGTTGAGACATATTGATTACCTCGATGAAGAAATAGAAAGATTGGATGAAGAAATTAAAAATCGAATGCTCCCTTTTGAAGAGGACCTGGCACTGCTGGATACGATTCCAGGAGTGGGAAGAAGGAATGCTGAACAGATAATTGCTGAAATCGGAACCAATATGGATCAGTTCCCCTCCGCCGCTCATTTGTGTTCATGGGCGGGGCTGTGTCCAGGTCAGAATGAAAGCGCCGGTAAACGAAAGTCCGCCAGGACCCGAAAGGGAAACAAGAAGTTGCGTAGCGCTCTTGTAGAAGCTGCCCGGGCCGCCTCCAGAGCAAAAGATACTTATCTTTCAAGTCAATACCACCGCATCGCTGCCCGAAGAGGATCGAATCGAGCAGCGGTTGCGGTAGCTAACAGCATCCTAACTATAGTTTATCATATTCTCAAGCGAAGGCAACCTTATATTGAATTAGGTCCGAATTTTTACGAAGAGAAAAGGCGCAATATGGTCATCCGGCAGTCTTTGAAGAAGCTTGAGTCTTTAGGGTTGAAGGTTACGGTCGAAACGATGGTGTCTTAACTATTTTGAGATTTGTTATTACGCATATATAGATTCATATTTATCCCATATTTTTACATTATGTATGGGCTTAGTTTTTTATTGCCTTTTTGCGGATCATTATTTTCAGGATAGGTAGGTTAGTAACTGTTTTTGGTGGGAGTGAAGTATTTTCCTGATTCATGTTTCAACCCCTCATAGGTAAGCTAGTAACTAGAACTCCCTGAAATGTATACTGATAGGGATATTATGTTTCAACCCCTCATAGGTAAGCTAGTAACATGAAAACGCCTTGACCCCCTAATTTTGGAGATTATACTACCAAAGATTTAGGTTTTATAGAATTACTTATAATAGCTTGATAATATTTTTGGGGAGCCATATTGTTAAGACTCCCATGACGGCGGCGATTATTGTAATAATCCATATACCAAGCAATCTGTTCATAGGCTTCCGCGTAGCTTGCAAATTGATGTCGGCTATAGCATTCATCTTCAAGAATTGAATGGAAGGCTTCAATATGAGCATTTAAGTTTGGGGTTTTTACCGGTATTCGTTCATGAACGATGCCAAGTTTCCGACAGGCTGCAGCAAAAAGGTTAGCAATGAATTGAGGACCATTATCCGTTCTTAACCTTGGCATTTGCATTCCTGGTTTAATACCACGCTTCTTTAAGGCACTTACACAGCACCCTACGGGCGTCTTTGGCTGTACAGGTTAAACCTAAGTGGTAGTCAATCACACAACGATCAAATACATCAATAAGCGAAAGCTGAAAAAAGAATCTTTCTTCTCCGTGTATGTATCCGTATTTTACATCCATTTCCCAGAGTTGGTTAGGCCCGGTTACTTCAATGCGTTGAGCTAGGCGCCTTGGATGCTTTGGTTTACAAATTCTTTGCGGCTTAAGAATATCCAGTTCCTTACATAGCCGGTAAACTTTTTTATGGTTGATGACAAGGCCATAGTCCTCTACTAAAGCTGCCGTAAGCTTCTTATAGCCATAAGGAAAACCATCTTGACAAACCAATTCACATAGCCATTCTTTAATCTGCTCATCGGCAACCTTCTTGCCATCCAGAGTAAAAGAAAACTGCGTTTTTGGCCTGCCCGCTTTAGCTTTAGCTTGGTTATCAGCGGTTACAGTCGGTTCTTTTTTACTTTCATATGTGTAAAAGGTGGATGGCGCAAGGCCGACAAAGCCCAGAACGAGGTAGAGACTATATCCTTTCGCCACCCACCTTTTGGCAATTGCGACTTTGTCGGCTACTGAGGGTTTACTCGATCCCGTAATTCTCTTAAAATAGCCAGTTCTAGTTCTTTTTCCGCCACAAGTCTTTTTAGCTGGTCATTCTCCCTAGCTAAACTTTCTAGCCTATTTTCTGCCTCTAAAAGCCTTTGGTTTACATCGCGTGGCAGAGGGATAACAGAACCATTCTTTCTTGTTGCTTGAAGCCAGTTATATACCGTATTTTTGGAGAGTCCATGTCCTCTAGCCACTAACGCAATATTACCAACTTCCTGGCATTCTCTTACAACTTGCTCCTTAAATTCTCGGTCATAACGTTTCTTTTTCAATTTCATACCCCCTAATTAACATTGTAACATTATCAAACTTTTTCTCCAATTCTATTAGGGGGCTAAATAGAAAAAGTGCCTGTGTCGTTGATTAGCGACCTGGGTTTCAACCCCTCATAGGTAAGCTAGTAACTTCCTCCTTTGTGGTATACTGGAATTGAGATTTTGTCGTTTCAACCCCTCATAGGTAAGCTAGTAACCTTCCCGAAATGGCTTGAAACCCTGGATTCTTTCGACAGTTTCAACCCCTCATAGGTAAGCTAGTAACTCTCGCTTCGGCAATGCTTTTGCCCATCGCTTCTGCGTTTCAACCCCTCATAGGTAAGCTAGTAACTAAATGATCCGTAGTAACGGGTAAAAAGTGTTCCAGGCACGTTTCAACCCCTCATAGGTAAGCTAGTAACGCAGACATAAAGCAACTCTATGCTTTTGTCATGCAGAGTTTCAACCCCTCATAGGTAAGCTAGTAACCACCTACGGCGCATTCGCGCTTTCAGTGGTTCATTAGTTTCAACCCCTCATAGGTAAGCTAGTAACTAAACTATGGCGATATACTTGCGGGCGAAGTGGAGGGTTTCAACCCCTCATAGGTAAGCTAGTAACCAAAACCTCGCTCCCGTTCGGTGAATAGCTTGCTGGGTTTCAACCCCTCATAGGTAAGCTAGTAACGTCGGTGAAACCCTCGGTGCAGAAGGAGCCAGCACGGGTTTCAACCCCTCATAGGTAAGCTAGTAACTCAGAATGGCATTCCATCCTCTCATGAGGGCAGCAGGTTTCAACCCCTCATAGGTAAGCTAGTAACCTTGGCCACTTATGAAATTTATGGAGGGCGTAATACGCGGTTTCAACCCCTCATAGGTAAGCTAGTAACAAAAAGGGTTATTAGTATAATCATCGTTATTTTTCTCAGTTTCAACCCCTCATAGGTAAGCTAGTAACTAAATTCGGGTCGTTCCAACCCTACTGTTTGTTTATAGTTTCAACCCCTCATAGGTAAGCTAGTAACTAAATGATCCGTAGTAACGGGTAAAAAGTGTTCCAGGCACGTTTCAACCCCTCATAGGTAAGCTAGTAACGCAGACATAAAGCAACTCTATGCTTTTGTCATGCAGAGTTTCAACCCCTCATAGGTAAGCTAGTAACGTTGACTACCTTTCTACTCCGTTCAATCATGTCATTTTCGTTTCAACCCCTCATAGGTAAGCTAGTAACTTAGAGAAGAACATAATCTTACATTGGACGATTTTGCGTTTCAACCCCTCATAGGTAAGCTAGTAACGAGCGGAGGGAGTGTGACGCCATGCCAAAAATTTTTTGTTTCAACCCCTCATAGGTAAGCTAGTAACGCCCACCTAAACGGGGCGCAATAGAAATACCAGTGGGGTTTCAACCCCTCATAGGTAAGCTAGTAACATATTGAGAAAGTTACATAAGAGCCACCAGTTACAGCGTTTCAACCCCTCATAGGTAAGCTAGTAACTGTGTGATACCAGCGGAATTTTCGACTATTTCAATGAGTTTCAACCCCTCATAGGTAAGCTAGTAACTGAAAATGTCGTGCGGGTTCTTGCTCGTGCGTATTTTACGCGTTTCAACCCCTCATAGGTAAGCTAGTAACGGCCTAATTCAGAACTCTCACGTAAGTGCTGATATGCGTTTCAACCCCTCATAGGTAAGCTAGTAACGGGGTGTCACGCTCCCCTTTCTCCCAGAGTCATGCCCGTTTCAACCCCTCATAGGTAAGCTAGTAACGAAGAGGAAGCTGCCGCTGGTGCCGCCGCTAACTGGTTTCAACCCCTCATAGGTAAGCTAGTAACAATGTGCGAAGAATACGAGGATGCTGCATATCTATCTTAGTTTCAACCCCTCATAGGTAAGCTAGTAACCATATATCCCCTAGCTTAGATGAAATTGTATTCCATGTCGTGTTTCAACCCCTCATAGGTAAGCTAGTAACAAGAAGTCTAACGGCCCCTGGGTGACCGGTGTCCCCGGTTTCAACCCCTCATAGGTAAGCTAGTAACGAGACCAGCACCGAATATTTGCGGCTCGGCAGGAAGGGTTTCAACCCCTCATAGGTAAGCTAGTAACTGAAATCGCCGACGCTGGCGGCTATTTTTCTTCGAGTTTCAACCCCTCATAGGTAAGCTAGTAACCCGCCGACGCCGCCAGCGATATTAGGCACTTCAGGAGCGGGTTTCAACCCCTCATAGGTAAGCTAGTAACTTTAGTACTACCTTAAAAAAATAAAAAACAGTACTCGTTTCAACCCCTCATAGGTAAGCTAGTAACTTTACGAAAAAGATATTTTCACATAAACGGAAATTTGTTTCAACCCCTCATAGGTAAGCTAGTAACAAAGAAAAAGGTTGCGGCGGTTGCAAATACATTACCTAGTTTCAACCCCTCATAGGTAAGCTAGTAACGCGGCGAAGGAAGGATTTTTAAATCGGTTTACGAAAGTTTCAACCCCTCATAGGTAAGCTAGTAACAATCGAATCCTAATTCTTTTGCAAATTCGTCATACCCGTTTCAACCCCTCATAGGTAAGCTAGTAACCCGGGGGTGTATTGTAAAATCCCTCCTTTGTGGGTAGTTTCAACCCCTCATAGGTAAGCTAGTAACCGAGAATCCCGGCCAGGGCCTTCGGGCCCTTCCGCTGTTTCAACCCCTCATAGGTAAGCTAGTAACCGCATATATTCACCCGAAACAATAGAAAAGCATTTTAGGTTTCAACTCCTCATAGGTAAGCTAGTAACTTGAACACCGAAAGGAGAGTGTCAATATGAATGAATGTTTCAACCCCTCATAGGTAAGCTAGTAACAATTCCATCGCCTCGGCGGCTATTGAAGAAAAAATCGAGGTTTCAACCCCTCATAGGTAAGCTAGTAACTTCTTATTCCATCTATGCTATTCTATGATTAGAATTGTTTCAACCCCTCATAGGTAAGCTAGTAACTACTCATACTCCCCAATCCCATTACACATGGGGGAGTATGTAGTTTCAACCCCTCATAGGTAAGCTAGTAACAAGAAATAGAAGCCGAAATCGACGCGGTAGCAATAGATGTTTCAACCCCTCATAGGTAAGCTAGTAACAAGCTCGCCTCGTGTATTCCTCGGCTCTCTGTCTTGGTTTCAACCCCTCATAGGTAAGCTAGTAACTTAGCAACGCCTATGATTGAGAGCCCGACTATAACCGGTTTCAACCCCTCATAGGTAAGCTAGTAACTTCTTTCCGAACGCCTCAAGCGTGAGCGGGAGAAATAGTTTCAACCCCTCATAGGTAAGCTAGTAACCCGGTAAGTGCCCGAACATCACCGGATATCATCCTGTTTCAACCCCTCATAGGTAAGCTAGTAACTACTGGAGCGCCAACAGTTATCGCTGTTTCGATTGCTCGTTTCAACCCCTCATAGGTAAGCTAGTAACGCTTCTGCTCTTGTCATACTCTCTTGACCCGCCAATCGGTTTCAACCCCTCATAGGTAAGCTAGTAACACGAGTATTTATATGGACGGTCGTATAGCTTTTTCAAGTTTCAACCCCTCATAGGTAAGCTAGTAACGCTTCTGCTCTTGTCATACTCTCTTGACCCGCCAATCGGTTTCAACCCCTCATAGGTAAGCTAGTAACTGGGAGAGAGCGAAGGAACTGGTCGCCATACGATCGGAGTTTCAACCCCTCATAGGTAAGCTAGTAACGCACTTTCTGCAGTCCACCTGCGTGCAGGTATTTCTTGTTTCAACCCCTCATAGGTAAGCTAGTAACTTTTACCATCACTTTGAGGAAGAAATAAATAATCTGTTTCAACCCCTCATAGGTAAGCTAGTAACACACAACAGGGTAGGGTAGGGGAGAGTAGGGGAGAAGGTTTCAACCCCTCATAGGTAAGCTAGTAACAGCTATTGGAGTTCCCTATATTTTTCTACGGGAACCGCGTTTCAACCCCTCATAGGTAAGCTAGTAACGACCTTTAGTTCGGTCGGGGTCTTGATCGTGATGCCATGTTTCAACCCCTCATAGGTAAGCTAGTAACCCAGAAATGTGGTCTTATGCGTGCCGCCGGGAGCGAGGTGGTTTCAACCCCTCATAGGTAAGCTAGTAACTCGATATTTCCTCCTCAAGAAAAACAGCGAATATATCGCGTTTCAACCCCTCATAGGTAAGCTAGTAACGATATTTCCTCCTCAAGAAAAACAGCGAATATATCGCGTTTCAACCCCTCATAGGTAAGCTAGTAACCTTGTTATCTCAGCATTAGAAAGCATAGTCAGATACCTGTTTCAACCCCTCATAGGTAAGCTAGTAACGCCCTTCTGGAACGATCTGACTGGCGAGGATGAGGTATGTTTCAACCCCTCATAGGTAAGCTAGTAACTTTGCACTACTGGAGCGGAATGGATACCGAGAGGCGGGTTTCAACCCCTCATAGGTAAGCTAGTAACTTTTCGGCTCTGTATCAAAAGAATTAGGGGCGGATTCGTTTCAACCCCTCATAGGTAAGCTAGTAACTTTTGCACTACTGGAGCGGAATGGATACCGAGAGGCGGGTTTCAACCCCTCATAGGTAAGCTAGTAACGCGAGATATGAAGAAGAAAGTCATACAGGAGTTACTGGAGTTTCAACCCCTCATAGGTAAGCTAGTAACCGAAAGCGAGCATAGCGGACAAATTTAAAGTAGGGGGTTTCAACCCCTCATAGGTAAGCTAGTAACTCAGCTATTCCACCAGCATTATCAGTTATATCAGCTCGTTTCAACCCCTCATAGGTAAGCTAGTAACCCATGAAATAATGAAAAAATTAAAGTTTTAAGCAGAAAAAACGTTTATTTAATTTTCTATATTTATTTCGCCACTAACTAAAAAAATCCTTCTGAAACAGTGTTAATTCTGACTTTAAGCGTAATTAGCCTTTGTCGTCGACCTCCGGGGGTTTTTGCATCACCGGAGGTCGACGACATTTTTTATAGAAATATTTCCTCTCCGCCCTTTTTTCTCCCAAGCATTTCTCGATCGGAATATTTAATCGTCCTTAATATGTAAAAAATAACCGAATCTTCATCTTCCACTATTGCTCTTTTCAGTTCCAGTTTTAATTTTTTATACGCCGATTCCGTTATTTCTCCTTCAAAGACCGAATTCTGAACCCAGGTAAGATATTTTCGGCAGATTTTTAACACCTTTGCCACTCTTTTTTCGCCCACGTCATATACAAGTATTATAAACATGCAAATTCTTATGCCTCCAGATTACCAGCCGGCTACAAAGGCGCTGTATTCTTGTTCACCCATGAGATGCTTTTCCAATTTATATAGCTCGAGCCTTATAAGTCTTCTATATGAAACGTTTTTACCAATTTGCCTATGCTTGAAAGTTGTTGATAGTTTTTCTTCCAGTTCTTTTATAAACTCCCTTTTGGCTTTTTCTTTAATAATCAACCCTTCAGAATCTTGCTCAAAATCGTCTTTGGTTATCACCTTTCTGCCGATAAGGGTAAGTATTACCCTGTCGACTATAATCGGCTTGAAAATCTCTGCAACATCGAGGTTCAGGGTAAACCTCCTGAAATTGGTAGCATGGAGAAAACCGATACGAGGGTCCAGGTGTGTTTTATATATTTCGCTAAGCACGATCGTATAAATCATTGAATTTCCAAAGCTTATAAGCGAATTTAAGTTGTTTTTCGGTGGCCTTGTAGTCCTTTTGCAGAACTTAAAGTCTTGATTTTGTAATATTTTATCAAACGAAGAATAATAACATTCTCTGATATTGCCCTCTATAGCCATGAGCTCATCAATTTCATTAAAATCATCTATTCTGCCCTCAAGTTCGCGGATCCTTTCATCGATTTTAACCAGATCTTTTCCGCGATTTATGTAATACCTTATGACCTGTAATATATTTTTTACCGCACCTCTTACGAACTCCCGTGCTATTGTTAGCCTTTTTTCTTTATCCAAATAGTATTCGGCCTGCTTCAAAATCATGTAGCCTGAATTAAGAAACTCCCGCGGGTAAAAGGATCCCACATAGTAGTCATAATGGTTAAAAAAATGAATTATTATTTGGTTTTGAGACGCAAATTCCAGAAACCTCTTATTTATGTTTACTTCTCCAAAAATATAGATCTCACTGGTATTTTCCACGGGTATATAGTTTTTCCGGTCTTCGGTTTCAAGGTAAAGAGTATTGTCTTTTCTTTTAAGTTCTCCGCTTGAAAAAATATAAATCGCTTTTTTCATACTACGAAAGGCTCCTTGAAAGCATATTGATATGTAAATTAAAAATTAATAATCAAGCCCAGCAGAATTCTCTATATGCACAATTACTGCACCATCTTATCTTTTCTGGCTTTGGAGGTACTGGCTCATACATCAACTTCAGGATACGGGTTATGGCATTTTCCACTTCTCTTGTCAGTTGCTCGTCCAAAACAATCTGCTCCTTTCGTTTTTCCTCGAGATATCTGAGTTCTCCCTTTGCCTCTATTCCGAGCTTTCTTAGTTCAAAAAGATAAAAAGCCAATTGCATTTTCGCACTTCGTTCTGCTTTTGAACTCTTTTTTATTTCCGCAATGACGAGCTGTCCTTCTCGGGTCCCCAAAACGTCCACTTTCCCACCGTGAAAACTTATTTCCTTCCGCTCTCTTGCGTAACTTTCTTGATGTAAAAACCGTCCAATCGCCACATTTTCATCATCTTCATCGGGATTTATATTATGGGACATAAGCCATACCTGACGCGGACATATAAAGTAATACCATACTAGTGTTCCGGTAATGTTAATCTCTTCGTTTAACACTTTTAATCCTTCCCTTAGTAGCATACAAGGATAATCTTCAAAACATCCGAAATTCCGTACTATCTTCAGCAAGAGCCATTCCCGTATCTTCGCTGTAAATTCTATCATCCACCAGACTGCCTATAAAGGCACCTTCGGGTATTCTTACAATGGAATCAGCTCTTTTGACACTTACGCACACGCAGAACTGCTCGATCAACGCCATGAAGAGTTTTTTATCCCGAAAGGACAAACTCTTCCAGAATCCCTTTTCAAGGTAGCGCTGATATATATCCGAAACCCCGGATATGCCGAAATATTTCATAGCGCGCTGAATTATTTCGGGGATGTCCGGACCACCGGAGCCTTTAAATACTCGTGGCACGAATACCATCACTTTAGGATAATCACCTTCAAAGGGTTCAATTTCTTTTAGTCTGGACCATTGCCCCATAGCCGCTTCATATATCAGTTGCATTTTCCTAGTCGGTGGGTTTCTTTTAAAAGCTTCTCTATAAAAGTTTTCTATTATCTCCCTGGAATCCTTTTCCGAAAATTCCTTACAAATTTCAAGCTGTTCATCTGTCACTTCCCTGAATATAGGATTTTTGTAAACATACTTTCTTGAGTCCTCACCGTCATCCCTTACAAAATCAACAACGAGTACTTCAGCCGGATCCCCTTCCCCATGCCGGTTGCCGCGTCCCGCGGCTTGAATTACGGAAGGTATAACAGGACGTGCTCTTATTACACACCGAAAACTCAAATCTACACCCGCTTCAAGAATCTGAGTGCAGACTACTATACATTTTTTTCCTCTTCTTAATGAATCCTTTATTCTTGAGATCCATGCGGATTTGTGAAGGGGAGTCATACATCCCGTCAGGTTAAAAATATCTATTCCGGTTATATTTTCAAAGTACCCCCGTAAGATGAGGTCTTTCACCGCCATGTAAACCCTGGCTGCATCAGCAACGGTATTTAAAATCACCGCTACAGAACCTTTTTCCATTAACTTTTTCACAGCCAGCTCCGCGAGAGTCTGGGCATCCCATTTACCCTCCAAAGTTTTTATAATATAACGCGGAATTAAAGAATCTCCCCTTGAAAGACACATATATTCTTCGTTAAGATAATCCGAAGCATGTGGAAGTGTCGCTGTGCATAAAATCGACTGAAAATGCAATCGTTTCGCAGCCGCTTCGAGAGTCTTCAAGAAGGCAGCCCATGCTTTCGGTTCAATAATTTGAGGTTCGTCAATTATTACAAAGGCATTATTTAGAGCCTGTATCCTAACCGTGTGCTGTGCCTTTGTTGGGAATAGCGCCAGAAAAAACTGGTTGAAGGTAGTAGTTACGATTTTGGATTGCCATGAATCAATAAGAAAGGCTCCATCTTCCTCTGACCTCAGGTGCTCGTAATCTATATCGAGAAATGATAGATGATGATGTTCAATTATATCGGATATACCCGTAGCTTCTCGGATGACATTGGTAGCCTGAGACAAAATTGATATATAAGGAGCAACATAGATTACACGACTGCACTTGCCTGAAGCCACGGCCTCCAGTGCTATCCTCAAGGCGGTGAGCGTTTTCCCAAGTCCGGTAGCAAGCTCCAGTGAATAAATTAACCTATCGGGGAAAGTCCTGTACGTCTCCAATGCTTCCTTTTGATGATCGTTTCTGAGTTTTACAATTCGTAAAGTCTCCGGCGCAGCATTTTTTTGCAGGCGACTGCATTCCTCCGCAAGATTATTTATAGCCACTCTGGCTTCTTCCGGATGGAAAAAAGCAAAATTTAAGCCCGCAGCATGAAACCTGTCAGCTGAAATCATGGCCGACGTTCGATCTCTCATTATTAAGCCGGCTGCTGCAGAGTCCCGATCCGCGCTGTTATCAATATAGCGTTTGGCATAGCCGAGGGCTTTATCTGCAACAACCGCCCATCTTCTATCTATCCCTTGAAGCCTATCTGCAAAGCTACGAGATGTAAGTGTTATTTCAGGGAAATATTCCCTCACAAAATCGAAAAATCCGTCAAGGTCTACGGTTTCATAGGGATAAACCCCTTCGGCAGATAAAAGAGCCTCTTCCCACGGTGGCCATGCCGGGTCAATATTTTTGATTGAACCGTGATGCCCTGCAATATCCAGGGTGAGTTGCGTAATCAGATACTCCCTGAACCGCCTGGGCAAATCTTTAGTCACCAGCTGTTCGCTGCAAACGAAAAATATCATACTTCCTAGAGGAGAGTGGCTGCCGCCCGAGGCAACCACCCTTCCTTCTTCCTTAGATAAGATATACATTTGCCATCGTTTTGTAGCCTTACCGACATCGTGGCAGAGACCCGCCAGGAATCTCAGCCTGCTT
This sequence comes from Thermosediminibacter oceani DSM 16646, assembly GCF_000144645.1. Lineage (NCBI taxonomy): Bacteria > Bacillati > Bacillota > Clostridia > Thermosediminibacterales > Thermosediminibacteraceae > Thermosediminibacter > Thermosediminibacter oceani. Next base: position 69,094 of record NC_014377.1, on the reverse strand, counting down.
TCATCGCCTCCTTTGGGATCACCCATAAATTTTGCAACCGCAAAGAGATGGTCAGTAAGAAGGTTGGGATTCCCGTCCCCGGACTTGGGTCGGGCAACGCACTCCCTGAAAGGAATCACCACAGGCAAATCACTCCATTTTCAACTTTCAGAATACGATAATTGACCGAACCAGCAGAGTCTCTTGTTCTAAACTTTATTGGTCTACCGGACTCTTCAATGATAAAATTAAGAGTTCCTTTAAAATTCCTGTCGCGGTCAACTGTATAACGAGCTCCTCTCATCGGTATATACCTTTCTCCTGTTTCGGTGATCAAACGTTCAACTATATTTGTGGGAACTATCGTAATTGCGGTGAGGATATCTCCTGGTGCCGGTGATATCTCTTCAGCATCGATTACGCCTGTAAACCTCGGGAATGTCAGGCAAAAAGCAGATCCGAGATAGGTATGAAAAACACTCCTCCTTTCTCTGATCATTTCTACAAGCGTTTCAAAATGGTCTCCTGCATAATACACGCGGTAGTGAGGGTTTACAATCAGCTGAATTGATGTAAGTCGGTTAAAATAGTCGCCGCTGTTGCCCATCCAACCCTTACCAAGCATTGACATTTCTTGGGTTACAGTGCGAACGGGACTGAGTATGGAATATCCCATCCAGTTTTCTCCATCCAGCACGCTCTTCCCAAGAATAGATGCGATCAGACCACAAAGCACGGTCCTTGGCATGGCAGGGTACGTAGGGTGCGTTACTATCCCATCTGGTCTGCGGAAATGTGCAATATCGCCGCGCAATTCAAAGACAAGCAGTTTCAAGTTTTTTCACCTGCCCTTAAATTTGCATCCCGGCGCCGCTACCATATTTTTTCGCGGGTTCCAGGGAGTTCACAGCTGATCGTCAAGGCAGGATTTACCCAGTACCGTATCCTTTCAATCTTATTGCCGAATTCCCCGTTCGGGTCCAGCACTTCTGCCAGACGGTCCACATTTAACCTCACTTGTTCCAGTGATGTCGGAGGGTTGCCTCCCAGCCACGCTTCGCGCCCGGGCTCCAGGGAGATGTAATCTTCCAGGTATCCTATGCGGAAGAAAGGATCGGAATACTCTACGTGAAGCAAGAAGCAAGGCTGCTGTATGCCTCTACCCCTGGCCTGCCTGTGCAGAGTGCCTTTCCATAGCGCCTCCAGCAACAGTTCTATATCATCCCGGGTCGCGCCAGTCTCGTTAGCGATACTTTGATTTATGACTCCTGGCATGCAAAATACCGCAAATGGAACTATATATGTAGTCCAAATGGAACCCTGCCCTTTGCTCGCATCCTCTGAAGGAATTACTACGGTTCCCTGCACGTATCGAGTTTCAACGGGATGAAGTGAATGAGCCCAGCCAAACTGAACCGGCCCTGTCTGGTTGAAACTTTCTTTTTCCACACTATAAACAGCACCGAACACCCTGACATCGAAAGCTGCCGACATAAGGGTCTTCTTTTTATCTGGTGAATCTTCACCAGAAACATCTTCGATAATCTTCCTCGCAAGTTCTTTCCTGTCCCTAAGTTTACCGTTTTCTCCTTTTTCCTGCCGAACAAAGATATGATACTTTTTATCCGGGCCTCCATCTGGAAAACGGTGCTGGATATAATCTCTGACATCCCGTTTGATGCTAACGTCACTTAAGGATATTCTGCCGTCATCCTCTCCAAATATCCTTCTGGCATCGCTGTCGTTAAGGGGATCACGGTTGGGGATTCCATCCTTAACGCACTTTATAAACAGTATTTCTCCGGTCCTTGGGATTTCAGGCATTAAACATCACTCCTTTTTTAGTTTTTAATCAGATGTTTTAGCCGAAAGCGCGTATCCACTCCAGAATGAAGCTATAAATAAATCCTTTTCAGCTTTAATCTTGTCCCGAAGCCGGTTGTAGGCCAGCATTGTAACGGCATTCTTTTTGCTGAGTTCCGGTTCCATATAAATGTCCAGGTTTTTAGCGTATTCTTCCAGCCTAGCCAGCCCCCTACTCCATATCACATCCGGTGAGAGACTGCTGCCGAAAACCATAACCCGGTGTTTTATAAAATCTTTTGCCTTTACCGCATAATATCTCCTGCTGAACTCCTGTATTACATAACCCGCTGCAAATCCAACTTTTTCAACAGTATCCAAAACCATATCCTCCGCCGGAGTTTCCACCACCAATTTCCTTAGCTCTTTCCAATCGCTCAATTTACACATACCCCCTTCTATGCCCAAAGTTGAATGGTATATTGACAGAAAACTGGCAAAACCATAGAAGAAAAGCACCTCGTCAAATATCTTCCATTTAGAATCAGGCCAACTTCTACTTAAGGTTAACATTCTGTGCCCGCAGCCTGTTACAAAACTTCCTTGATCCAGCTTCTTTCTGGTTATTACCTTTTCCAGCGTTTGCCACATATAACCCGGCCCATAGGCGTTGGCGAGAAGCCATGGTATTGAACCGTAACGGCTTCTAATTTGGCCGTAAAGATCCTCGTTTTTACTACCGGGAAGCTCTCGCGATAACTCGGCAACCGACATAACCGTGCTTTTTGCAACATCGTCTAGTTTTATCAAGATAGAAGGAAGCACATCTTCCATTGTAGCTCTCAGGTGCACATCACCCTTGCTCCTGTCTCCAGAATAATATACGATGTAAAACCGCAGAGCATCTTGAAGATTTTCTTCAGATATCTGGCTTTCGAAGCCGACCACCGACTGGATATCCCTTACCCTTCTTCCAGCGGCATGCTCCCTTGATACCATCAGCGAAATTTCTTCGCCTAAAAATTTCATATCTTCTTCGGAAAGTGCCATGTCTACCGGCGCGGGATATACGCATCCCGTTACTTTGACCGACGCGTCCCCCGCTTTTTTATTTTCCCTTCCACCAGGGCTGTCAACAGGAGCGAATAGCCTTTTGTAAGCCATCCCGGAATATCTTTTTCCATGCTTCTGAAAGCACTTGCCCCGTAAGTCAGAGCTTTATAGCAATCTTCGCATAGGCCACCGGTTTTTTCGGCCAGGTTCAACTTCTTTTTGGCACTTAACTGAGGAAGCGGGCAACTCCAGGTAGGGAGAAAAAGCGGCCACGATTTGTTATAAATTGAAACGAGTTTGTCAATCTTTCCGCACGTTACACATATTCCATTATCGATCTTTCCAGCTTCCGCGCCTTCAGTAAGTTTTGCTTTCCAAAGCCTGTCCAGGATTTTGGTAAGGTCGGTATAAACAGCCATGCCAGGATAAGCGAAACTTTCGGTGACCTTGAATTCTATCCTTTCATCTATCTTAACTCCGGAAGGTTTTAACCGGTAAGGAGAGTCTTCATCAATTATGCATATTGCTATCAGTGCTTTCAAGTTCCTTTTTTCGGAAATATTCGTTTCACGTATACTTCGTGATATACTTTCAGCGCATACCATCAACTCATCCCCGGTTAAAGCTGCACCTTCCGTTCTGGCAAACCTGCCTTTCAGGAATCTGACAACTTTTTCGGGATTTTCGGAAAATTCCTTGAAGTCCTCATCATAAACTATGTATACCGGAACCGGGTAATAGCCCTGCGGTTGTCTCCGATTGCCTCCCTGGGGAAGAAAGAATGGGGTACCGATGGCCCTTTCAAAATCGGGCCTAAAAATGCTCTTTTTTGATTTTTTCCCTCCAGCATCCTCAAAATCCCCCCAGCATATAGTAGGACTGCAAACTATCTTCGGCTCAGGATTGCGGTATACCTCTACTATGTAAATTCTTTGAAGAAAATCTCCTGCGAGTGGGTCACCCAGGGCAGAAATCTCTTTTACTATTGCTCGTGGCGAATGAGGAAAACTCATTAAAACTTTACCGAGTCTAATAAGGCTATCTACCAACATTTTCCATTTTCACCCTTTTTTAATAAAAATTAGTTTGCATCAAATTCTATCTTGATGATTCCCACCTCCTGTAATCTCTAGGCAGCCAAACCCAGCACTGTTTTTAGCCCCTAAGCCCCAGTCCAGGGCGAGCTTAAGGTACCTGGTAGGCCCAGAAATCATAAGGTAGCCGCTATATCCTTTAATAAAATTGTTTTTGAATTTAACCATATTAGTTTTGGGATCCCCTTTAAATTCTATATTTAATTCAAAATCCTGATTCTCTTCCCATCCCAAAGCGCGCGCCTTCCGAACCAGGTTATCCCGGCAGAGAGATACAAATTCGGAATCCTTTGGAGAAAAATAACAAGTGTATTTTGATCCATCAAACTTCAACATCGTCGAATATACAGTTATAGGAGAAAGAGTCCTAACTAAAATGCTGCTACCGCTGACCTTTGGATCTGCTATTTCCACTTTCGATACCGGAAAAGAAGATTTCCCTAAGATTATCTCGCCTCTTTTCAAAAGCCCCGTCAAAAGACTTTGACAAATTTCCGAAATAGGCGAGGTAACTACCAGTGCCGCACCTTTCGGAAAGTAAATAATACCTCTTTCCCTATCTAATTTGTATTCTCCCATCAAACGGCTGAAACATATTGGTTTTAATCTTCGCTTCTCCAGTACCAGCCCCTTATCGTGCATCCATGTACCTAGCTCGCCGTCAAGCAGGGAGTACAACGCTGTCTGCAGGTAATAAGGGTAATATATACTGGTTCCAAGTGTGACGGGCTCAAAATGGATACGGACTCTCATAATTTGCCTCCCTAGCTGAACAAAAAAATGTTTGTTTCTATGATGCTAAAATTCTATAAAATTCTCTAAAATCCTTCCATATCAATGAAAAATATTTCGACAAAAATTTGACCAAAAAAATCACTGCCTGGTCCCAACAAGCAGTGATTTCAACCTACCCTCCATCATCATATTAAGTTCACCGAAATCCTCCTGCCTCACTCTCCCCTTTTTTTGTACAGCAACACATTCCCCCACCCTCACTTCAATCCTGCCCCTGCGGGGCATGTAAGTGCCCACGGGCAGTACGTCCCTCGTGCCGATCACAGCCACGGGCAGCACCGGCGCGCCGGACTTCAGTGCAAGGTAGGCCCAGCCGTGCTTGAAGGGGCGCAGGCTTCCGTCGGGGCTTACGCCCCCCTCGGGAAAGAGGGCGATCACCCCTCCTTTTGCCAGGATTCGAAGGGCTTTCTTAAACGAAGCAAGGTCCCCCTTCTCGCTTTTTACCGGGATAGCGCCGGCCATTGGCAGGAGGATATTCAATACGGGTATCCTGAAAAGGTAGGCCGCTGCAAGGAAGTGTATCCTCCTGGAGATGCACGCCATGAGCACCGTCGGGTCTAAGATACTCTGGTGGTTAGATACGATTATGAGAGGGCCTTTTTTCGGTACATTGGAAATACCATCCGCCTTCACCCCGCCGGTGAAGGAAAAGAAAATTCGGAGGATGAGTTTCGCCAGCAGGTAAAACACCGTTTCACCCGCTTTCTCAAAATTTCTATGCTTAAAAAGCCGGTATCTATCATAATTCAAGGTGCTTACCGCTAACCCGTATACCTATGCACCGTCACGTATATCCTGCCTTTTTTGCTGCTGCCGCCGATCTCGACGACCTTGGCCCTCCCCAGCCGGGCGGCGGAGATGACGTCGCCTTCCTTCACTTCAGCGGAAGGGTCCTTTACCGTCCTGAAGTTGAGCCTCACGTTTTCGCCTTTTATATAAGGGGCCATTTTTGACCTGGAAATGCCGAAGGCCAGGCTGGCTATGGCGTCAAGGCGTAGAGAAGCTACCGTCCCCTTTATCTCTTTGTACGACCTCTCAACGGTGGCCACTTCTTTCAGCGATATTTCCTCAACGGAGACGGGCACGTTCCCCACCCTGGAGAGATTGAGCCCGATGTACTCCGCCACCTCTTCTTTTACTATTATATCCGCTCCGGTCTTTGTTACGATTATATCACCGACCTTATCCCTGGAGATGCCGAGCCCCAGTACCGCACCGAGATAATCCCTGTGGCTTGGGTGCTCGTCCGGATCCTTGGGGATCACTCTGATGGCCCTTATTGGGAGAAAGAAGGGCTGATCCTCTAGATATTCGGGAAAAGCCACAAGCACTTTCCTCTCGGCCTCACTGTGGCCTCCCTCAAAATAATAACCGGCTCCGGGAAAATTTCTGGCCACCGCTTCGGCAATCTGCTGTTCGGCAGGGTCCAGGAAGTTGCCCGCTCGTTTTTCTCCGTTTTTGATGGCTATATTGAATATATCCCTTATTTTGGCTTCGGTCATTTTTTCGCTGCCGGAATCCATATTAACCCTCCATCGCTCCAAAAATTTTCGCCTCTCTTAATAATATCAAAAAATTCACTGGCAGGGTATACATACATTTACAGCACCGTTTTTGCAAAGCTAAGGAAGCGGTCGACTCCAAAAGCTTGCGAATTAAATAAATATCCCCGGCCTTGCCGGGGTTGTTGATTTAAATTTTCCGTACTACCTTCCCGGTGGCCGTAACCAGCCCGTAAAGTATACCGGTCACCACCGAATTGATGGCCGCAGTAGGCAGTACCACGGCGGTAAACAGCACTGGAAAGGCCGCAGGAAGGGCACCCATCACCATCATGGCCGCAAGAAGGAAAACCGTGCCGCTGAGGATGGTACCTACAAGGCCGGTGAGGGGGACGAAGATGCGCAGGCTGACGCCACGGCTGCGCCTGATCAGCAGTGCCACCACCTGGGCGGTTATTATGCGATCGGCGATGTTCGCCACCTGGCCTCCGGGGAAACTGGTGGTAAGCGCTGCAAAGATACCCCCTACCATGCCGGCCAAAAGCGCATTTTTAGGAGCCGGGTTTATGAAAAGCGCCACAAAGAGCATGGTCAGCAGGAAATCCGGCTTCATACCCGCCACTAAAGGCGGCGTTATCTGGTGGAACACAAGGCCTATGGCCATCAAAAGGGAAGTAAGGATCATATCCTTTAGTTTCATCGGAATTATCCTCCTTTACATTTAAATTTAGGATTATATGAAATTCAAAACCACTTATCGAAAACCAGAAGGCCACCACCCCCTTCGGATCGTAAAAGGTATAAAAAAAAGAGCACCCGTCCATGCGGGACGGATGCTCTCCGCGGTGCCACCCGGATTAGCCTGCATAGGTTATAAAAAAAGCATTTCACCCATGGGATGAAATGCTTTTCGCCACCCGGTATACAGGCTCTCTCATAAAGGGTACGGCATAAAATGCGATACCCCGTCCTTTTATTAACGGAGGACTTTCCGGGCACGGCTACTCGATGTCTTTCGCCGCGCCTTCTCCGGGGCCCATTCACCGTACCTTCCGGTACCGCTCTCCCACCGACGGCGGCTCTCTTTGACCTTCAGGTATGGCTACTCTTCCCCGTCATCGAATTTAACCCTGCTAGCTTTTATTATTATATATATATCAATTTTTAGGGTGATTTTGCAACTCTTTGTAAAAAAATTAATAGCTTTTTGCCTTCACGCCACCGGAAGTTCCGCAGCTGCCGCAGAAGCCGTAGACCACAAACTGGTGCTCCGTGTGGGAAAAGCCCTTTTTTGCAAGCTCCTTTTCCAGCAAGCCCATCGGACAGTAATCTATCGCCAGTGACCTGCCGCACCCCTTGCAGACGAAGTGGTGGTGATGGCCTTCCTCCGAGCGCAGGCCGTATAATGACACCCCGGTATCGACCATCAGGCCGCACAGGATGCCTTTTTGGCTCATGAGGTCCAGGTTTCTATATATGGTGGAAAAGTTTACACCGGGAATTATCTTTTTTACTTTGTCGAATATCTCCCTGGCGCTCAGCATGCAGCCGCATTCTTTCAGCACCTTCACTATGGCCTTTCTCTGGTCCGTAATTTTGAGCCCCTTCTGTTTCAGCAGATTTTCCAGTTCCATCCCTTACCGACCCCCTTTTTAAGCAAAAGAACCAGGAACAGCACCGAAGTAGCGATAAGGACGATGGTCCCTCCGGGCGCCAGGTCCAGGTAAAAGGAGATATAAAGCCCCACGACCACCGAGAAAATGGCCACTATATTCGATATGAAAAAGGCCGATCTAAAGCTCCTGGCCAGCTGAAGGCTCACTGCAGCGGGTATCACTATGAGGGCCGATACCAGCAAGGTACCCACCACCCTCACCGATAGAGCCACCGTCAGTGCCGTAATCACCGAAAAGTAGATATTTACCGCCCGCACCGGTACGCCCGAAAGGCGGGCTGTATCCTCGTCGAAGGTGACGGCAAAGAGCTCCCGGCGAAGGAGTATTATGGAGGCTGTCACAAAAAGCCCCAGGACCGATATAACTTTTATGTCTCCCGGCGTCACGGCCATCAGGCTGCCGAAGAGGTACGAGAAAAGGTCCGCATTGAAGGATTTTCCTAGGCTTATCAGCACCACCGCGGTCCCCATGCCGGCCGACATCACCACCGCCATGGCGACTTCGGCGTAGCTTTTAAAGGTGGCCCTCATTACCTCGATGAGAAGTGCGGCCAGGACGGAGAACAGCAGTGCACCGTAAAAGGGGTAAAAACCGAAGAGCATCCCGGCGGCTACTCCGGCCAGGGAGGCATGAGAAAGGCTGTCGCCCACGATTGACATTCGCCTCAGCACTACGAATACCCCGATGGTGGAGGTAAGGACGGCGGCGATTACCCCCGCGATAAACGCCCTGACCATGAAGGAATACGAGAATATCTCCATATATACCTTCTCCCCTGACGCCTTTTAATGGCGCTTCTTTTTTATTCTGTAGCCCATCACTTCGGCTATATGGTCTTCGGTGATATCCTTTATGTTTTCGTGTACGTCAACCTTCCTTGAGCCCACACACCCTATCCTGGTGGCCCTGTCGTAGGCCATACCTATATCGTGAGTTATCATTACTACCGTTATGCCGTGAAGTTCATTTAGATTCTTCAGGAGGCTGTAAAATTCCTCCTGGGATTCCGGGTCTATTCCGGCGGTAGGTTCATCTAGAAAAAGAGCTTCCGGTTTTTTTACCAGGCTCCTGGCAAGGAACACCTTCTGCCTTTGACCCCCGGAAAGTTCCCCGAGAAGGCTGCGGGCCAGGTGTTCGATGCCGACCGTTGCCATGGCCTCCCTTACAGCCTTATCGATTTCCTGCCCTTTAAAAAACTTCATAAATCCGCCGTAAAGTCCCGAAGCCACCGCTTCCTCTACCGTTGCGGGGAAGGCGAGGTTAACATGCCCTCCCTGCTGGGGCACGTAGCCAATTCTATACCATTGCCTGAATTTCCGTATATCCTCACCGAAGAGCCTTACCGTACCTCGATTAGGGGTCAAAAGTCCCACCATGATCTTCATCAGGGTGGATTTTGCGGCACCGTTGGGGCCTATGAGGGCCATAAAGTCGCCCCTTTCCACCCGGAGGCTCACCCCTTCCAGCACCGGCGGGCCGTTATAGGAAAAGGTTACATTCTGAAGCTCGACTACGGGAGTTTTCTTATTTTCCTCTTTCATCCTGTACACCTGCCTGTTATTCCGCCAGGGCTTTTTTCAGGTTTTCCAGGTTCTTTTCCATAGCGGAAAAGTAGTCTTCTCCGGCTTTCATTTCGTCTTCCGTCATACTCTCGATGGGATTGAGAACTAAGGTCCCGGCTCCGACCTCCCGGGCCAGGGTTTCGGCCAATTTGGAACCGGCAGCCGTCTCAAAAAATATATACTTTATGTCCTTTTCCCGGCAAATCCGGGCAAGCTCGGCAAGCTTTCTCGGAGAAGGCTCCTGCTGGGGTGAAAGCCCCCTGATGGCGATCTGGTTGAGATTATATCGCCGGGCCAGATACCCGAAGGCGTCGTGGTTCACCACGAAATCGCGCTTTTTTACACCCGAAAAAGCCTCCCGGAACTTTTTATCAAGATCGTCAAGCCGGGCTTTCAGCACTTCGAAGTTTTGCCTGTAATGGTCGGCGTTTTCCCCGTCGGCGGCAATCAGAGCTTGTGCTATCCTTTCGGCCAGCGTTTTAGAAATAACGGGATCCAACCAGACGTGGGGGTCCGGACCACGGTCATGGTCATGGTCCCGGTCCCTGTCCCTGTCCCCTTCATTTTCATGATCTTCATCACCTAAAAGTCCTTCGGCGGCCGCAACGGCAACGACGCCCTTTTCGGCCAGCTGTTTTGCGATTTTTTCGGCCCAGGGGTCCATAGGTCCTCCAAGATAGATGAATACATCCGCTTCGTAAATATCCGCTACCGTCCTGGGAGACGGCTCAAAGTCGTGGGCTTCAACCCCGGCGGGAGTTACGTTTACCACCTCGGCTCGACCTCCGGCGATCTTCAAGGCGAAGTCGTAAAGGGGGTAAATGGTGGTATATACCCTGATTTTCTCCTGCCCATGGGGCGATGCCGGGGTATCGGTGTTAAAAGAACATGCCGAAAGCGTTAAAACTATCACCAGCAGGGACAAAAAAACCGCGGTTACCCCTTTGCCCTTCAAAAAATGCACCTCCTGAAATTTTCAAATGCAAATTATTTGCAACTAACCTCCAATACCTATTATACCTCAAAGGTATTTTCTGTCAACAAAAAAACCGCCCTGTCGAAGGGCGGATGAAGTGCACCTTTATATGCCGAGTTCGGCGATTATTTCCCTTTTCGGCCTGAAGCCTATCAGCTTCTTGTCCGGTTGGCCGTCCTTGAAGAGTATGAGTGTCGGGATGCTCATGACTCCGTAAGCTGCCGCGCTGTTCGGATTTTCATCCACATTCAGCTTTCCTACTTTGATCTTGCCTTCGTATTCGGCAGCCAGCTCATCAATAACGGGAGCCATCATGCGGCAGGGGCCGCACCAGGGCGCCCAAAAGTCCACGAGCACCGGTACGTCGGATTTCAAAACTTCCTGTTCAAAATTATCATCGGTCAGAGTAAGGGGTTTCATCGGTAAATCCTCCTTTTTAAATTTCATAAAGACAGGCTCTTTTTTATTATATCCGCCTTATGCGATACACATTTAGTTTATTTTGACCGCGTGATGTGGATATACTATAATGTAATTATAGCATTTTTAATAAAAGCATAATAAGGGGAAATTGTATGATCGACGGGAAACTTATTCGGAACATCCGGCGAAAAAGGAATATGTCCCTCCAGGAACTGGCCCGGCGGGCGGATCTGTCGGTCTCCTATTTGAGCGAAATAGAAAGGGGCATAAAACAGCCTTCCCTGGAGACCATCGAAAAAATGGCCAATGCCCTTAATATATCGAAAAACGCTCTCTTCGGGGCGGAACCCACCGAGAACCGCAATAGCAGATCGATAGGGGAAAAGATAGCCCTCCTTCGCCAGGAAAAGGGCATTTCGCTCTCGGAACTGGCCGAGAAGGCGGGCATCTCGGCGACGTATCTTTGCCAGATCGAAAAGGGAAACGCCCTGCCGTCGCTCTCAACCCTCAAAGCCTTAGCTGAGGCCCTGTGCATGACCGCTCAGGACCTCATGGTGGCGACTTCCCACGTAGGCTATAAGATAAAGAAGATCCGCCAGGAGCGAGGCCTCACCCAGGTAGAGCTGGCAAAGAAGGCCGGAGTTTCCACCGGCCTCATCGGCCAGATCGAAAGCGGAAGGGTCGAACCCTCCCTAAAAACTCTGGAAAAGATAGCCCACGCCCTTTCGCTTTCGCCCTGCTATTTCGTCACCGATGACGATGAAATAGCATCGCTTTTAAGACCCATGAACCCGGAACTTAAGCGGCTTTTGGTGGACCCCAAAGTGAGATCCTTCCTGGAGATGGTGGCCGACTGCACCCCGGAGGAGTTCGAATTTATAATGAAATTCATACAGCTTTACAAGGAACACCGGAGTGCGGATTAATACGGTGTGGCCACCGCCAGGTTTTTGAACATCCCAAAACCGGAAAGGTAAATCCTGAGGCCCTTTTGCGCATCGACAAAGGGGCTTATATATACCTTTATCCCATCGACTTCCTGAACCTGATATTCGTTTTCATCCGACGGAGCGCCTACATACACGGCAGGCAGGTACCGGCACCCCGCTCATCCGCCGCCGAAGCGCTCAAGCTTGACGGTTATGGCGTCACTGTTTTTCTCCCGAATAAAATCCTTTGCCTTCTCATCTATTTCTATTTTGATCATAACATTCACCTCCACCGTTTGATTTTATTATATTTAAATATTTTTTCGCTGTCAATAAGTACGAGTTTTTTCTATTAATATTTTGTGAAAACCTAAAATTTGTCTACTACTATTCCCAAAGATGATGCTTTAATATAACTTTTGCCCCTTAATAGTTTCATCGAAGCAGTATCCCCCGTAACCACCACCCCTATAACTCTAATATTATCTTTTGTAATTTCTCCTTTATCATTGCTCAACCTTTCGTGGAGCCTCCGGAATTGCAGCTGATAACGGCTTTTTCGTTTTAGACCGGAATTAATGGCACTGATAAAAGAGTTGCGGGGGTCTTTTATCGTTGTTCCGTCGGAATTAGCCCCTTTCATTCCGTAGACCTCATTGGCAAAAAAAATTGTCTCACCGTTTTTTTTCCTGTTCAAATCTTCATTATTATAAGTATTCACCCAGTACCAAACAGGTTTCACTTCAGCAGGGAGCATTGCCTGTACTTCTTCGAGGCTGTAATCCCGGTCAAAGGAAAGGGCCATTTCTAGGTATTTATCTTCTCCAATCTCCTCCAGCAGGGCAAGGTCGTTTTCATAGGTTTTATATTCGATATAGGGATGATAAAATTTCATTTCTCTATTACCGACTCTGTTATAATAATTATACTGGTCTTCAGCTTCAACCCGGATCAATTGACCTCGCTCTGAATGACCGCTAATGCCCGGGGTAATCGGAATAATTTCATATTTGATCGTGTAGGTTCCATTATATACCGGCCTGTTGCCCGACAATCCTGTGAGTAACATATTCTAACTCTCCTGTAAGGAAACCGTCATTGTTCTGATACTGACTCATGTATGTATTCGGCCTTGCCACCAAATCAAAAATAAGTTCATTTGTCAATTCATTATTGCCAATACGGTTTAACATCACCGCGTTGATAATGACAATTGCTGCACTCAATAGTAAAAAGACAAACAAACTGACAGCAACCGTCCTGAGTAAAGTAAGTACCTTAGCCTTCTGTAACACCTTTTTGATTTTACTGTTGTTAAAATCAAATATATCCGCCAATTTTTTCTCATCGTTCATGGTTTAACTCCCTCCAGGCATCCTTGAATTTTTGTTTGGCCCTGTAAATGTAGGTTTTCACTGTTTGCTCATTAATGTCCAGAACCTCTGCTATTTCCCGATAGGAAAGTCCTACTTCATACTTTAAAACCAATAGGTTTTTATATATCGGATTTAATTCTTCCAGCACCCGGTAGACCTGTTTCTTCTTCTCACCGTCCAAAATATAATTTTCAGGAAGGCAATCTACAGCCGGCATATTTTCTAAAATACCCTCGGTTTCCATCGAATAAAGCGGAAGCTTCTTATTTTTTCTGCACAGGTCATAATAACGATTTAAGGCTACTTAAAAAGCCATGAAACGATTTTATCTGGGTCAAGAACCTCCAGGTGAATAATGGCTTGCAAAAGGGTATCCTGCACGATATCTTCTGCATCATCGTGACTACAACCTATCTTAACGAGGTATTTGTAAATAATTTTCATTTTGCTTGCAAACAGTTTTTCTAATATTTCATTACTCATCTTCGCCTCCCGGATGTTTTGTGTTACTCACTTATATAACGGTTTAGCTTTAAAAAAGTATACAACTCTGTAGGGAAATTTTTTAATTTATTATACTTTGAGAATGTAATAATTCAAAGATGGAGCGACAATTTATCGGATCTACAAATATTTCCGTTAATGGGTTCGCTCGATAGACAAAAAAAGAGAGCACCTATTGCTCATGCAGTATATGTGTGCTCTCTTTTTATGATTTAGTTCTTTATAAAGTCGCTTTTATAATATCTCTCAGCGGACTTTCATCCGGGATACCGCATACTTTATTTAAAACCACATCTATCCCCTGCTCCCTTAACATTTGCTGCAGCTTGCGGGCTTCTTGGTCTTCCTCATAATCGAATTTCAGGGCTGCAGCTATTCCCCGCGCCAGGTTCACCGGTTTTACGCCGAGCTCCAGAGCCCTGACCGACGGGTAGACCAGCCGGTCCTTCGGCCCCAGCTTTCTCACCGGATTTCGCCCCACTCGCACCACCGGGTCTTCCAGCGCCGGATTTAAAAAGCGCTGCAGCGTCTTTTCTATATACACTTCGTGTTCTTCTTCGCTAAAACCGAAACACGCCCTGAGGTAAACGCCCGACTCGGCCATGGCCCCTTTAACCGCTTCCAGTATCTGGGGATTCTGGAGAGCCTCGCGGATTGTGGTGCAGCCTTTTTCGTAGCCCAGGTAAGCTGCAACGGCGTGGCCGGTATTCAGGGTGTAGATTTTTCTCTCCACATAGGCCTGGAGATTTTCCACCGCCTTCATGCCCGGAATTTCTGGTACCGCGCCCTTAAACCCTCCGATATCCACAACCCATTCGAAATAGGGCTCCACAGCTACGCCGAGGGGGTCTGTCCCGCTCTGCGGTGGCACGATCCTGTCCACGGCGGCGTCGGGAAAACCCACCGTCTTCTCTAACTTTTCCCTCTCGCTGGGGGAAAGATGTTCCATGACCTTTTCCTTCAGGAACGTGGATGCTCCCACCATATTTTCGCAGGCAATCACGTTGAGCGGCTCGGGAGAATGCTGAAGCCTCCGGGAAATACCGGCGGCTATGAGGGGGGCAATGGAACCCAGGACGCCTGGCCCGACGGCGGTGGTTACTATATGTGCATGGGCCACCGCCTCGGCCACCTTTTGTTCCTCCGTCGAAAGGATTCCGGTTACTCCTTCTACCCTATAAACCTTTTCATCCTCGCCCTTTTCCATCACCCGGTAAAATCCCTTTTCATTGAGCGTTTCAATGAGTTCGGCGTTAATATCAACGAACACCACGCGGTATCCGGCCCGGGAAAGCAAAAACCCTATAAAGCCCCGGCCTATGTTGCCCGCACCGAAATGGACTGCTTTTTTCATCTTGCAAACCCCTCCGTCAGCAGCCGGAGAATTTCCCGCGGGTCCTTACTTTCCACGAGTTTTTTAACCCTCTTTTCGTCTTCGCAGGCCGAGGCTATGTTCGCCAGTATATCCAGGTGTTCTTCTCCCTTTGCTGCGATACCTATGACGATATACGCCTTATCGCCTTCTCCGAAGTCGACCCCTTCGGGGAACTGGGCTACTGCGAGCCCGCTTTTTTTAATCTTTTCTTTGGCGTCACCGACTCCGTGAGGAATAGCGATACCGTTGCCTATATAGGTCGTCAGCATATCCTCCCGCTGCTTCATGGCGTCTATATAAGCCGGTTCCACCCGCCCCTCCTTGACCAGGAGGCCGCCGACTATTTCTATGGCCTCGTATTTATCCCGGGCCCTGGCACCTATCACTATAGAGCCCTCCGTCAGTAACTCTTCCTTTTTTTCGTTTTCTTTTCTTTTTTTAAACCAGTTGAATGCCACTTTAAAACCTCCCGTTTACTTTAAAATCCGAAGCAGTGCCTTTATTACATCTTCGCCGGAACCACTTTTTAGAACGCCCGCCAGGGTCGGGTCTTCCACCAGCCCCGCGCTTATGCGCCCCATGACTTCTATTTCTCCGGGAGATGGTCTCGGGGAAAGGAGCATTACCAGGCACGCCTTCACTTCTTCGGTATCCCCATCCATGTTTTTCATTTTGAGGGATTTTTTCAGGCGAAAAAGCCCCAAAAAGGGTTTTTCCACCCCGCCGGTCCTAGCGTGGAGCACCGAAAGCCCCAGGCCGGGGACCGCAGTCCCGGCTTTTATCTCCCTGGAATAAAGGTCCTGTTTTATCCGGCCTGCAGAAGTTATGCCCGGCTTTTTCCGAATTTTTTCCACGAGGACGTCGAGCAGTTCTTCCAAATTGTCGGCATCGACTTCCTCTATCACGAATTCCTCCAGGATCTCAAATACCAGTTCCCGCCTTTCTTCCGGCCTTCCCCGGCCGGTAACCACCCCGGAGCTTTCCCGCTCCTTCAGCCTCCTTGCCCTGAAGTAAGCCCGGATTTTTTCCACATCATCGTCGTTTAGAAGCGGTGACACCAGCAGCACCGGAGCTTTGGAAACTTCCATGGGCACCGTGGAAATCACCGCTTCGGCATCCGGGTGTTTTTCAAGGGCCTTTTCCAAGTCCAGAGCCGACACTACTTCCAGCACTTCCAGTTCGGGCAGTTCCTTTTTTATGCGGCTGGCCAGCATTCTAGCGCTGCCTATGCCGCTGGGGCAGACCAGCACCACACCGGCCCTTTCGGCGCCCCCTCCGTGCTCCAGAGCGGCTCCAATGTGCATGGCGATGTAACCTATCTCCGATTCGGGCACCGTAACGCCGAACCTTTTCTCCAGCAGCCGGGCGGCCCGTCCCGCCACTTGCATGAGCCGCGGATAGCTTTCTTTTATCTGCGAAAGGAGCGGGTTTCTGATTTCCATCCCCAGTTTCAACCTTACCAGGGCTGGCTTCAGGTGCAGCGCCAGGTCTTCCAGGACCCTACCGTCTTCCAGGAGGTCCTTCTTCAGCTCCCGGCCCGCTTCTTTCAAAATTTCCCTTGCCGCTTGGGCTGCATCGCGGTGATCCAGCAGGAACAATTCGTCCAAATTATCACCCATCCGGAGCTTAGCCCCCAAAAGGTGCATGGTGATGTAGCCCAGTTCCCCTTCCGGGATACTTATCCCGAAGGCAGCCTCCAATTTGGAACCGAGCCGGCGGGCCAGGTCGAATTCTTTAGTATTTTTGAAGTTTGCCAGGAAGGGTTCATCCATCGTTATGATTTCGCCGCTTTTTAACCTCTCCAGGGCAAGGGCTATGTGAACCAGCAGGCCGGCGTAGGCGCTGTCCGCCAGGTGCAAACCGCTTTCTTCGACCACCTCTTTTAAGGCATGTTCTATCTCCTCTACCAGGTTCCGGTCAATGAGCCCGAGAAGTCTATCTTTCACCTGGGCCCTAACGCCCCGGCCGGATATTATTTCGCACCGGAGGTTGTCCTTTATAAGCCTGACCAGCTGGGCCTCGTCAAAGTTCTCGTAAAAAAGCTCCGTTACCAGGGCTCTGATGTTCTTTTCGTGTCCCTCAATCCACACTCCCAGCCCCGGCCTTCGCAGGAGCTTTATACCGTACCGCGAAAGGATTTCTTCTATTTTGTCCAAATCGTTGCTAATCGTGGCATCGGTCACATTGAATTCCCTGGCGAAGGTGTACAGCTTCCTGGGGCCCTTCTGCTCCAGCAGGGAAAGTATAATAAGCTGCTGCCTTTCATCGGGGGTCATCTCGACCCGCTTTGAAGGCCGCTCTATCAAACATTCCAATTTTTCCATGGAATCTTTGCGACCCTCGAGGCTGACTCCGGTCCCCGCTTTTTTCACCAGGTTAATACCAAGGGACTTCAGCTTCTCCGAAAGCTCCGGCAGGCCTCTTAGGACCGTTCGCCTGCTGACTCCTAAAAGGGAGGCAATCCTTTCGGTCGTGGTCGGTCCTTCAAGCAGTATCTTCAGGATTTCCCTTTCGCGTCTTTTTAAGTCCACCGGTATCACCATCTTTAAAAAATGAGAGTAACAGCTGCTGCCGTTACTCCTTATTATTTCCTTTTTACGTTATTTTTTCAACCTTTCCACTATCTCGTCGTATACCGGGTTGTTCACAAAGGCTTCGATGGATATATGCTCCGCGTTAGGCGCTTCAGCCTTTGCCCTCGCGGTGAGTTCCCGGTGGGAGATGACTATATCGGCGTCACCGGGAATTTCGTTGATTGCCGCGTGCACCACCTCTACGTCAAGACCCGCCTCCCGGATCTTTCTCCTCAAAACCGAAGCTCCCATAGCTGAAGATCCCATGCCGCCGTCGCAGGCAAAAACTATCTTCCTGACCGCCGGCCGATTTTTTAAAGCACCGGCAGCCTGACCGCCTTTAAGCTCGTTCACCAACTGCTGTGCTGCCTGGAAATCTTCCTCTTCCTGGGCAAACCGCCTCAGCAGCACCGAAGACACCAGGAAGGATACAACGGCGGACAACGTAATACCGGCCAGCACCGGCAAGAGGCCGCCCTTCGGCGCCATAGCCATTTCAGCAAAGATGCTGCCCGGCGACGGGGTTGCCACAAGGCCCGCCCCGAGAACCGTAAAGGTGAATACGCCGGTAAAGCCGCCCAGGATAACCGCAACGATCAGTATCGGATTCATGAGCACATACGGGAAGTAGATCTCGTGAATTCCTCCGAAGAAATGGATTATTATTGCGCCCGGTGCCGACTGCTTCGCCGTGCCTCTTCCCACCAGCCAGTAGGCTAAAAGCACGCCGAGGCCCGGTCCGGGGTTCGTCTCCAGAAGGAAGAAAATAGATTTTCCCTGTTCCGCAACCTGGGCCACACCCAGCGGCGCCAGGATGCCGTGGTTTATGGCGTTGTTAAGGAACAGTATCTTGCCCGGCTCGATGAATATCGACGCCAGGGGCAAAAGGCCCGCGTTGACTATGGCCTGCACTCCGGCGGCCAGGACTTTGTTGAGCCCCTGAACTACCGGTCCTACGGCCAAGTACGCCAGCAGGGTTACTATCATACCTATGATTCCGGCTGAAAAGTTGTTTACGAGCATTTCGAAACCGGGCGGGATCTTATCCTGAACGGCTTCGTCGAACTTCTTTATGGCGTAACCGCCCAGAGGACCCATTATCATGGCGCCCATGAACATGGGTATATCGGCGCCCACAATTACGCCCATGGTAGCTATAGCTCCTACCACGCCGCCCCTTACTCCGTGAACCATCCTGCCGCCGGTGTAACCTATGAGCAACGGCAGGAGGTATACTATCATGGGGTTGACGAGCTTGCCCAGGTGTTCGTTGGGTGTCCACCCGGTAGGGATGAAGAAAGCGGTAATCAAACCCCAGGCTATAAAGGCGCCTATGTTGGGCATAACCATACCGCTTAAAAACCTACCGAAGGCCTGAATTTTAGCCCTCATAATCTGACCTCCCCCAAATTTTAAATTTTGTCACCATAAGATTAGTGACTATATTTTTTTAGTAATTTTTTATTTTCTGATTTAATTATACAGGCCTCCGTCATGCCGTTCAAGGAAAAGATATTAAGCCTTGGACCGAGCATCCGGTGACAAAATTAAAGAAAAAATAGAGCCCGGTAAGCTCTATTTTTTCTTGAGTTCTTCTATTTCGCTTTGCAGCCTGGTAATGGCATCTTTCAGGTTGCTCAATTCGTCTGAAAGTCTCACAAGCCCCTGCTCCTCGGGATTCACCCCGCGGTATGCCTGACCCAAGCCGGGAGTTACGAGTTCCACCCTTTTAATGGGGCGAACCCTTATGCCTCCCTCGGCGTCCGTTTCTATTTCCGCCACCGCTCTCTTTCGGCGTGTTAAAAGCCCGTAAGCCAGCGCCGCAGCCCCTACGCCTAAGAGAAAAGACCTCAGTTTCGTCAAAAGCATTACCTCCCGTGTGCCGTATTTATTTCCCTCATGCTTTAATCTGCCCCGATCGTTACTGTTATATGCCACACGGCAGGTTTTACGCTTCGAAACCGTTATACCGGTTCATGGCCTCCTGCACGCCGTGTTGCACTATCGTAAGGGCGGCTCCCACCGCGGCGTCGATAACGGCGTCAATCTTCTTTCTCTCTTCCTTGTCGAACCTGCCCAGCACGTGGTTGATCACGTCACCCTTCGGCCTCCCTATGCCTATCCTTATCCGCGGGAAGCCCTCGGTGGCGATGTGGTATATTATGGATTCCATCCCCTTTTGGCCGCCCGAGCTGCCGCTTCCCCGGACCCTCAGCCTCCCCACGGGCAGATCCATATCGTCGTAGATCACCACCAGGTTCTCGGGAGGTATTTTATAGAACTTCACGGCTTCGACCACGCTCTGGCCGGAATTGTTCATGTAGGTCATGGGCTTTAAGAGCAGGAGTTTTTTACCTTCGTAAACTCCTTCTCCTAAAAGACCCTTGAATTTTACCTTATCGACTTTTATACCCAGCTCGGCCGCCAGGCTGTCCAGCACCATAAAGCCCACGTTGTGGCGTGTTTCTTCGTATTCCCTGCCCGGATTCCCCAGGCCTACTATTAGAAACAATATCCTCACCTCCGGGAAAAGAAAAGCGCAACATGCGTTGCGCCAAAATTATTCTCCCTCTTTCTCCTTGCCTTTTGCCACTACTTCGGGTTCGTTAGTCTCGCCGGCGGTGGACTCGAGCTCTTCTCCGCTCGTCGGGGCAAGCACGGTAACCACCACTTCTCCCGGATCATCAATTACCGTAATTTTATCGCTCAGCTTGATATCCTTCACCATGAGCACATCGCCGATCTGGAGGTGAGAGATGTCTACCTCGATTTGCTCCGGAATATCGGCCGGAAGGGCTTCTATGGTCAGCTCGTGCAGCTGGTGCTGCAGAACTCCACCGGCCTTGACGCCCTCGGGTTCGCCCTTGAGCACAATGGGCAGGTCCACCTCGATTTTCTCGGTCATGGATACCCTGAAGAAATCCACATGGGTGATGTCGCCTTTGAGTGCATCCCTCTGGATCTCTTTTATGATTACCGTGTGCTTTTCCCCGCCCAGAACCAGGTCGATAAGTACGCCTTCTCCGTGGGTCTTGAGTAACTTGTGTAATTCCTTGGCATCCACGGCGATGGTCCTGTTCTCTATGTTCTTACCGTAAAATACGGCGGGCACTTTTCCGTTTCTACGAAGTTCGTTCAGAGTACCTTTCCCGGCGAGTTTTCTTTCTTCAGCTGTAAGAGTAACCTGAGCCAACTTTATTCCTCCTTTCTAAAATTACGAACATTAGTATAACCTTTTTATCGCCACAAATCAATATCAATCAAAAAGTGTGCTCACCGACTGGTGCAGGTGTATGCGCCTTATGGCCTCGGCAAAAAGCGGCGCCACCGACAGCACTGTTATTTTCTCTATTTTCTGGTGATCTCTGAGCGGTATGGTGTTGGTCACCACCACTTCCTTAATCGGCGATGCGTTGAGCCTTTCTATGGCCGGACCGGAGAGCACCGGGTGGGTACAGCAGGCGTATACCTCTTTGGCACCCTTGTCCAGCAGCGCCTGGGCCCCCAGGGTGATGGTCCCAGCCGTATCTATCATATCGTCTATCATTATAACTGTTTTATTCCTGATATCGCCTATGATGTTCATGACCTCGGCCTTATTGGGCTCGGGCCTGCGCTTGTCTATTATGGCGATGGATGCCCCTATCCTGTTTGCCAACTCCCTGGCTCTGGTAACGCCGCCCAGGTCCGGGGATACCACCACCGGGTCCTCCAACTCCTTTTTCCTGAAATAATCCGCCAGAATCGGCACCGCCATCAGGTGGTCTACGGGGAAGTTGAAAAATCCCTGAATCTGTCCGGCGTGCAGGTCCATAGTCAGCACCCTATGGGCTCCCGCGGTGGAAATCAGGTCGGCCACCAGCTTGGCCGTAATGGGATCGCGGGCCCGGATCTTTCTGTCCTGGCGGGCATAACCGTAATAGGGCATGACGGCGGTAATGCGCCAGGCCGAAGCCCTCTTGAGGGCGTCCAGCATTATGAGGAGTTCCATTAGGTGGTCGTTGACCGGATAAGACAAGGGCTGGATCACGAAAACGTCGGCGCCCCTTACGCTTTCATTTATCTTGACCTGGATCTCTCCGTCGCTGAAGGTGTTTACGACGGCGTCCCCAACCATGATCCCAAGGTTCCGGGCAATCTCCCGGGCAAGCTCAGGATTAGCATTGCCCGTAAAAATCTCAAGCCTGTTTTCCATCGGTTTTGTCTCCTCCTTCGCGTTTTCTTCGCCTTTTTTCCACCCATTCCGGCTTATTCACCTGCCGTTCCCGGGCAATGGCCAGGGCGCCCTTTTCCACGTCCATGTTGATCGTGGAACCGGCGGCCACATAGGAACCTGCCCCTATGGTAACCGGGGCTATGAGGTTGGAATTGCATCCTATAAAGGCGTCGTCCTCGACCACCGTCCGGTGCTTTTCGAATCCATCGTAATTTACGAAAATCACTCCGGCGCCGATGTTTACCCTGCGGCCTATCTCGGCGTCGCCCACGTACGCAAGATGCGGTATCTTTGAACCCTCGCCGACCCTGCTGTTTTTAACCTCGACGAAGTCCCCTATCTTGGCACCCGCCATTACGTGAGAACCGGGCCGCAGGTTGGCAAAAGGTCCGATCTTTACGCCGTCCTCTACTACGCTCTCCTGAATGTGGCACATGGTTATTTCCACGCCGTTGCCGATTCGGGAGTCTATTATGCGGCTTGTACCAATTATCGTGCAGCCCTCGCCTATCCAGGTATCGCCTTCCAGGAAGACGCCCGGGTAAATTACCGTATCCCTTCCTATCTTTACTCCGGCGTCGACCACACAGGTCTCGGGACTCAAAAATGTTACGCCCTGAGCCATCAGGCGGTGAATTATCCTCCTCTGCATAATGGCCTGGGCGACCGAGAGCTGAAACCTGTCGTTGACGCCCTGAACCTCGTCGGGGTCCTGTACCTCGTAGGCCAGCACCTTTTCCTTCCCGGCGTTTAAGATTTCTATCACGTCCGTTAGATAGTATTCTCCCTGCTTGTTGTTATTATTTACCTGGTTCAATGCATCAAAGACCTTTTCAGCCTGAAAGAAGTATATCCCCGAGTTAATCTCGTCGATGGCCTTTTCTTCCGGCGTGGCGTCCTTTTCCTCCCTTATCGCCAGAACCTCAAGGCCCTTCCTTATTATCCGGCCGTACCCTGTAGGATCTTTTACCCTCGCCGTCATAACCGTGGCGGTTGCCCCGTTTTTCCAGTGAAAATCGGCCATAGCCCTGAGGGTCTCGCTCTTCACCAGGGGCATATCCCCGTAGAGCACCAGAATGGCAGCTTCGCCTTTTACAGCCTCCTGTGCCTGTTTCAGGGCATGGCCGGTGCCCTTTTGCTCGGCCTGCAGTACGAATTCCACTTCTTCCCCTTCGAAAGCCCTTTTTACCTCATCGGAACCCCTGCCCACGACCACAACTATCCTCTTTGCACCGGCGCCCCTGGCGGCCGAAACTACGTGTCCCAGCATGGGAATTCCGCATACTTTATGCAGCACCTTTGGGGTGTTGGATTTCATTCTCGTACCTTCACCGGCAGCGAGAATAACCGCCGTAAAATCCATTGTTTGCTACCTCCCATATTTTAACATAAAACAGGCCGAAACCCTACTCATATTTCGACATTTTTTTAATGAAATCCTCTTTATAAAAGAAAAAATATAGGACAGGATCTGCCCTATATCTACTTGCTATCCTCACCGTTGTATTGCTTCAGTACTGCTTCCTCGATTTTGGCCCTCGCGGCCGAATTTATCGGGTGAGCCACATCTCTGAAGTGTCCGCTCGAAGTCTTACGGCTGGGCATGGCTAT
Source organism: Thermosediminibacter oceani DSM 16646 (assembly GCF_000144645.1). Classification (NCBI taxonomy): domain Bacteria; kingdom Bacillati; phylum Bacillota; class Clostridia; order Thermosediminibacterales; family Thermosediminibacteraceae; genus Thermosediminibacter; species Thermosediminibacter oceani. The sequence continues at coordinate 45,647 of NC_014377.1, read as the reverse complement.
GAAGAGGCCTTTGTCTCCTTCTATAATCCGTATGTCGTGGACCACAAATTCGTCGTCAAAAGTTACCGAGACTATAGCCTTCATCCTGCCCTCATTCTCCACCCTTTTTATACGGACATCGGTGACCTCCAAGACATTGAACCTCCCCGGTTATATATTTTTATAAAAATTCTATAAAAAATTTTAAACTCCTTCTTTTTTTATTGGAATTTTGACCGGTTTCAGCCTTACCTCGCCTCGTTCGGCGTCGATTTTTTCAAGCACCAGCAGGGAGGTATAATTTTTCACGAGTTTTTCTTCCGGGTAGGCTGTAGCCACCAGCACCGCCACCCCGACCACTTCGGCTCTAAACTCCCGCACCAACTCGCTCATGCCCCGGGCGGTACCTCCGCCCTTCATGAAATCGTCGACGATGAGCACCCGGGCCTTCTCGGACAGGGCTCGGGTCGGCAGCGCCATATTCTGGATCCTCCGGCTGGAGCCGGATATGTAGCTTATGTTCACCGACGGCCCTTCGGTAACCCTACTGTCCCGGCGCGCCACCACCAGGGGCACGCCCAGGGCTCTCGCGGTCATAAGGGCAAGGGGTATGCCCTTTGTCTCTACGGTGAGGACGCAAGTCGGCTCTTCATCCACAAAAAGCTGTGCGAAAATCTCGCCGATTTTCGAAGAATACTCGGGTGAAAATATAACATCGGTCATGTAAAGGTATCCGCCGGGGATTATCCTGGACCTGTCGGAAAGGATACTCGAGAGCTCCAAGACGAACTTCTCGATAGCTTGTGCCGGCCTTTTTATCCTGAACCTCACCCCTCCGGCGGCCCCGGGGATGGTCTCCAGCGTGCCCTCCCCGGCTTCGTGAAAAGCATCCTTGATTATATTTAGGTCCTCGCTTATCGAGGATTTAGCAGCATCGTATTTGTCTCCGAAATACTTAAGGGTGAAAATCCTGTTAGGGTTTTCGCTAAGAAATTTGGATAGCAGTACGAGCCGTTTGCTGCGCCTCATTGAACAACCTCCCGGCCGAGTACTTCCCGGACTAGCTCCAAGTCGCTCTTTTTGTCGACGTCGTTTCCTATTTCGGGAAAATCACTTATTACAGCCCGGGCTTTGATGCCGAAGATGTCGTAGACCCTTTTTTCCAGTTCCGGTATGGAAAGCTTCCCCAGTAGAAATTTCAGGACTACCGAAAAGCCCAGGATGCTGGCCAGTTTCAAGGGATTTTTTCTATAGGTGAAGAACTCCTCGGCCTTCTTTATGCACCTCTTTGCGCTGCCCACCTTGACCAGCGCCACGTTGCCACCGGTGAAGGTGCCTTCCCTTACTCTGGCGTAGGTTCTCTTTATGCCCGGGTACTTCTTTTCCGTATCTTCCTTGCGAATTATAGGGTAACAAAAATCGGCATTCAGGCCTTTTGCCTTTTTCACGAAATCATCTATGGCCTCGGCGGTTACCATGGGTATGTCGCAGGTCATGATAAGGATTTCATCGTCGTCGGAAAAAAGCTCCAGACCCCGCAATATGTTCCCGACGATGGAATCCGATTCCTCGACGACGACAACATTGGGTCCGACCTTTATGGAGCTCAGCTTTTCCTTCGGACCCACTATGGCGATTTTTTCGATATAGTCCAGTTTCTTCAGCGCATCCAGGATGTAGAGAATCATCTCCCGGCCGTTGATCCTGACCAGGGCTTTTGTGCCTTCGGATTCTTGGAGTTTTTCGTCACCGTCGCCTCCGGCCAAAACGAGGGCCTTCAGCATGATAATTCCTCCTCAAAGTCCATCTGCTTTCTCAGTATGTTCATGACGTTATTCTCCACCCTTTCTATATGTTCCTCAGCCAGCTTTTTCGCCAGCTCCACGTTCCTGTCGGATATGGCCTCGACAATCTTTTTATGTTCTTCCAGCAGGCTCCTGACCCTGGCCCTGTTGGTAAAGGACTGGAGCCTGAACCGGTCTATCTGCTCCTTCAGGTTGTTTATTATCTGCACCAGCCTGTCATTCCTGGTGGCCTTGAACAGGATCTGATGGAATTCGGAATCTTTTTTGATGACCGTGTCCACGTCATCCTTTTCCGCCGCCTCGCTGATCTCCACCAGTATTCTCTCGAGACTTTCCAATTCCTCGTCGGTTATGCGCTCCGCCGCCAGGGCGGCAGCCAGGCCTTCAAGGCTCTGCCTTACCTCGAAGACGTCGGCAGCGTCCTTGAGGGAAAGTCCCGACACATAGGCTCCCCTCCTGGGAATCATCACCACCAGGCCTTCCAGTTCCAGTTTGCGTATAGCTTCCCGCACCGGAGTGCGCGAAACGCCCATTTCTTCGGCCAGTTGGACTTCCATCAGTCTTTCCCCGGGCTTTAACTCTCCGGTTATTATAGCCTCCCTCAGGGCTTCAAATACAATCTCCCTTAAGGGTTTATAATTGTCAAGTCTTATGGACTTTAGTTTTCCTGCCAAGTTTCTCCCCTCCTAATCCACCTGGGATATGAAAATCCTGCACCCTGATAGCGGCATCGACGCAGCAGCCCTTTCGGCATCCCGCCGGTTTTCAAAAATGCCGTATACGGTAGGACCGCTGCCCGACATAAGGCTGCCCATGGCTCCTCTTTCCACGAGCCAGGCCTTGATAATCCCGAGCTCCGGGTGCTGGGCAAAGGTGACCTCTTCCAGCACGTTGCACAGCCCCCGGGATATTCCGTCCACATCCCCCTTCTCGATGCTCCTTATCACGGCCTCCGTATCGGGTCTTTTTGTAATAGAATCAATTTTCAGTCTATTATATACCTCTCTTGTCGAAACCGCAAAAGGAGGTTTCACCAGCAGCAGGTTCATAGGCGGGACGGGCGGAAGGGGGGTGAGCTTTTCCCCCTTCCCGCGGGCCAGAGCCGTACCTCCCATTGTACAGAAGGGTACGTCGGCCCCTATCATCTCGCCCAGTCGCATGAGGGCTTCCTTCGGCAGCCCCAGCCCGAAGAGTTCGTTCAATCCTTCCAGCACCGCCGCAGCGTCGGCGCTTCCGCCCGCCAGGCCCGCGGCGATGGGAATCTCTTTAAAGAGCTTTATTTCAACTCCGGCGTCCAGGCCGTATTCATCCATCATCAACTTTGCGGCCTTGAAAGCAAGGTTATCTTCGCCGTCGGGGAGTTCCCGGCAGCTGTTCACTATCCTGATACCCTTTTCCGGAATGAGCGTAATTACGATGCGGTCCTTCAGGGATATGGTCTGCATTATCATTTCGACCTCGTGGTACCCGTCGGACCTTCTGTAAAGTACATCAAGGGTTAGGTTGATTTTTGCCCTGGCCTCCAGTTCAACCTTATCCAAATCTCTCCCTCTTTTCAAACCAAATATTAATTATATATTTCACACAAAATACTTAAATCCTGCTACGGCACGAAAAATATTAAACTATCCGCGCGGCCGCCGGCGTTTTTCTGCGGCGCTTTAAAGACTCCCGGATGGCCTCAATTGCGCTGTCATAGTGTTCGTAAAATATCACTATAAGGTCGCCGTCCTGGGCGTTTTCCAGAGCAAAGGTTATAGCTTCTTCTTCCTTTAAGATAACATCAATCTGATCTTTTTTCAATCCGGCACTCAAAGCCCCCTCCAGGAGAAGCGACGCTACCTCGCCGGGCTTCCTGCCACGCGGGTCTTCGTCCTCTTTAATTATAAGCCGCTGAAAGCCCCTGCCCGCTACCTGGCCCAGCTTCACGATGGCCTCGTCACGACGGTCTCCGGGGCTGGCTATCACGCCCACCATTCGCGCGGGGTTCATGGACCTGGCGGTGCCTATAATGGCTTCCAGGGCCGCCGGGTTATGGCCGTAGTCCAGGATTATCCTTATATTGCCTTCGGAGATGATGTTCAGGCGGCCTGGATTCGTACTTTCATCGCACCTAAAGTCCGAAAGAGCCCGGCGTATGGTTTCAGCGGGCACGTCCAGCGCCCATCCGGCTGCCGCAGCAGCCAGCGCGTTCTGGACGTTATGCCTGGCCCTTCCGTTCATGGCAGCGGGTATATCGGCCACTTTCATCAGGGAAACGGATTTATCGCCTTCCTGGAAAAAGATAAAACCGTCCTTCACGTATACGCCACGGCCGCCTTCAGCTATGTGCTTTCTGAGCACCAGATTATCCTCCTGCAGGCTGAAAAAGATGACCCTGCTTTTTACCCTTTTTTTCACCTCCACCGACGTAATATCGTCGGCGTTCAGCACGGCGTACCCTTCGGGTTTTACCTGCTCCGCCACCAGGGACTTGACGAACATCAGGTCCTCCAGGGTGTTGACACCGTCCTGCCCCAGGTGATCGCCGGTTATATTTGTAATTATGCCCACATCGGCGTATTCGTAGGCAAGCCCTCCGCGGATGAGGCCACCTCTTGCGATTTCCAGTACCGCGGCCTCCACGGATGGGTCCAGCAGCACCATTTTTGCGCTTTCGGGGCCGCTGCAGTCGCCCCTTCTTATGCACATACTGCCGACGTAAACCCCGTCGGTACACGTCATGCCGACTTTTAGGCCGTGAGCCGACAGAATGTTTGCTACCATCCTCACGGTGGTGGTCTTTCCGTTGGTGCCGGTAACCGCCACCAGCGGGAACCTCGGGGGTTCCTGCGGGAAGAGCATGTCTACTATCGCCCTCGCCGCAGGTCTTGATTCTCCCATGGAGGGGTAAAGGTGCATCCTTATGCCCGGCGCCGCGTTGACTTCTATCACGGCACCGCCGCTTTTTTCCACCGGTATTGATATGTCTTCGGTGGTGATATCTATGCCGGCTACGTCCAGGCCTATCATGGCTGCGGCCCTCTCGGCCAGCATCCGGTTTTCCGGGCATACCAGATCCGTCACGTCCACGGCGGTGCCGCCGGTGCTCAGATTACCGTTTTCCCTGAGGAACACGAGCTCTCCTTTCCCGGGGACCGTATCCAGCGTATAGCCCCTGCGGGCCAGAACCCTCAGGACGACAGGGTCAACTTTTATTTTTGTCAGGGGCTTTTCGTGTTTTTCACCCCTCACCGGATCCCGGTTGACTTCCTCTATCAGCTCTCTTATGCTGCGGATGCCGTCGCCCACGACGTGGGCCGGTATCCTTTCGGCAGCACACACAAATTTTCCGCCCACTACCAGCACCCGGTAATGCCTACCCCTGATGTACTTTTCTACGATCACCCTGGGGCTGTACCCGGCAGCCAGTCGGAAGGCTTCGGCAACTTCGGCTTCATTTTCTAGATTCAGGCTTACGCCGTTGCCCTGATTGCCGTCAACGGGCTTTATGACCACCGGAAACCCCAGCTCTCTGGCAGCCCGGACGGCTTCTTCCTCGCTACATACCACGGTGCCTTCCGGTACCGGAATACCGGCCAGGGTGAGCATCTTTTTTGTGAGGGTTTTGTCGCAGGCTATATCCACCGCAACGCAACTGGTTTCTCCGGTTATAGTAGCCTTTACCCTTTTCTGGTAAGCTCCGTAACCCAGGATGAGCAGACTTTCGTCCCCCACCCTGGTGACGGGTATGCCGCGGCTTTTCGCTTCCCTTTCGATTGCGGCTGTGCTTGGTCCCAGCTCCATTTCGGCACAATAGCGCTTGATTCTTTCAAGCTCCCCTTCCAGGTCGAGGTCGGATCCCCGGGCCAGGGCATTCACCAGCCTGAACGCAAGCCTACCGGCTTCAAGAGCCGCGAATTTGCCCTTATAGCTGAAAACTATATTGTATGTGGTTTTCTCCAGCCTGCGCGCCCGCCCGAACTTTACGTCCTGCCCCAGAAGGTTCAAAATCTCCAGGGCCACATGCTCTATTACGTGGGGAATATAGGTGCCTTCTTGAAGTCTCATCAGAAAACCGCCGGGCTCCTCGAAGCAGCAGTGGTGCATAGCAAGCCCGGGTAGTTTTTCCAGAAGCCTCCGGTTGAACCCCTCGATATCTTTGGTGGGTATGTCCTCGTATTCTCCTACATCCACCAGCATTCTTATCACAGGCTTTGGGCTGTAAATATTGGGCCCTTCAATAGCCTTTATGTCAACGATATCCATTCATTTTCCTCCCTCAAAAATTTCACAGAAACTCTTAAAAATATACTATCCATTTCCGGAGCGTATATACGTCCCGGTTGCTTCACCTTTTAGCGGCTTTCTGTTTTTCATGTCGAATCCGAAACCCGGTGAAAGTATGTGGATTTTGGCGTTGAACATCGCCAGAGGTTCGCCCGATTCGAGCTCGGAAACGTTGGTGAAATCCACGATGCTCCCGTCTACAACGGTTACCGTGTTGGAGCCTATGACCCGGAATTTCCCATCGGGGCTCACGAGTATTGCCGTGTCCTCGTCTATACCAACCCCCAGGATGTACGGGTTCTGGGCCACTGCCAGCAAAAGCCGCGACATCCTGCCCCGCTGGGCGAAATGCTGGTCCACCACCACCTCCTCCAGAAGCCCCAGCCCCGGGGCCATGCTGACCGTGCTGCCCTTGGGCGCCTGGTCTCCGCTACCACCTATTATCATTGTGTCGCTCATTGCTGAGGCTCCGGCGCTGGTTCCCGCCACGATAACGCCTTCCCGGTATGCCCTGTGCAGGGCATTGTAGACCCTGGTTCCTCCGAGGAGGCTGGTTATGCGCAACTGGTCACCGCCGGTAAAAAAAATCCCCGTGGAATCTAAAATTCGGTCCGCGATCTCCTCCCTGTCAGCCTCTTTGCGGCTTTCTATGTTGAGGGCCTGTACGTCATGGGCCCCCAGTTCGGAAAAAATCTCGATGTACTCGGCCCCTACCTGTTGTGGATCCTGGGCCGCCGCCGTAATTACGGTGATACGGGCGTCCTTTCCGCCGGAAATATTTATAAATTTTTTTAAAATTTTACACTCTCCCTTCCGGTCTTCCGCCCCTCCTATGATTATCAAAAACCCCTTAACTTTTTCTCCCAAAAAAATCACCTCAGGGTTATTATCCCCTTAAAAGCGCAAAAATAAAAAATCCCGCGCTAACGCGGGAAAATCCCATTAATACATCCTTCTTGGGATTATAAGCCGCTGGCCAGGATATATGAGGTCCGGGTTTTCCAGGTTGTTGGCCTGGATGATGGCCTCCAGGGTCACATTGTAGCGTTTTGCGATCTTCCACAGAGTATCTCCCTTCTGGACGATGTATATGGTCATGGTGGGGGAACTGTCCTTTTTCTCCTTTTCCTCTTTTTCTTCTTTCGCACCTTTTTCGATTTGCTTTACATCCACCACCACGTCCAGCTGGACCATCTTGGTGACCTTGGCGAACAGCCTTACGACAACCCTTACCTCAAACCTGCGGCAATCATTCGGTTCGACCTTTGAAGAAACGTGCTCCACTTCTACGTCGAAGTCCAGCATCATGTCTTCTCTGGCTCCGGGGATCTCCACAAAGACGGTGAAGGGCACCTCGTGTTCTACGAAATGCAGCGGCTGCTGCGGATGATGGGGCGGCACCGATGCTACATACAGGGTCTCGAGCTTCAAAACACCGTCAACTATTACCTTGTCGTCAATGATGCGGGTATCGGTGACCTTGGCTTTCGCATTGGTCTTGAAGATCTGTTCTATCGGCGGTTTTTCCAAGGGTACGGTAAGCGCCTCTTTAACAACGACCTGGTTTTCGTCTTCTCCTATGACCTGGTCCACCTTCAGGCGGGTCTTCTGGACGTCCAGCATCTGGGACGGACTGAAGAGGTCCTGTACCACTTCTATCATCTTTGGCTCGAACACCCTGGCTTTTATGTCCAGTACTGCCTCAACGGTCAGAGTCCTTTCGTCCTTTTTGCGGGCCCTTATGTGCTCCACCTGTACTTTTACAAACTTAGACATGTCTTCCCGGGCGCCCTCGACCTCTATAAACTGGGTAAACGGTACCTCGGCCTCCATGAAGTGAACCGGCTGCTCGGGTTTGTCGCAGGGTACATCCGCCACGTAAAGCACACTGATTTCCAGTACACCTTCGACTATTATCTTGCCGTCGAGAAGCTTGGTTTCGTTTATCCTTGCTTTGCCCTCGACCTTTATGATCTCCAGGATATCGGGTTTCTTTTCGGGCACCGAAACGTCGCTTTTTACAATCGCCTGGGTTCTGGCTTCACCTACCACGTTGTCTACCCTAATGTTCTCCCTGAGAACCTGCAGGTCAGCGGGACCGGTTGCATCGACTACTATCTCGATCTGCACCCTCTGGGTAACCTTTACGAAGAATTCCACTACTATCCGTACTTCTATTTCCCTGGGCCTGTTCTCCTTACAGGAGAACTGTACGTGCTCTACCCTGGACTTGACGCGGACGTCCATGTTCTTCTTGGCACCGGGGATCTTCACGAAAAAGCTGAAGTCCACCGTGCCTTCTACGAAGTGGACCGGTTGAGATCCCGAGGGAACGCATCCCACGTACAGGGCCTGGACATCGATGGATCCTTCCACCATTACCTTGCCGTCGAGGATGTTTATCTCCAGGCTCTGAGGGTTGACTTCAGCTTCAACCGACAGCACCCGCTCGATATCGGGTTTTCCGCCCGGGAGCAGTATGATGCCTTCGACCACGGTCTGAGCCCTGTCTTCCCCGACCACCTGGTCCACTCTAACCAGTTCCTTAGAGAGCTTAACTCCCATGAGGCTTCTCCCCCTTTCTTAACAAATGGAAAATTCTTTATACTACTCCTAATAATATATATGAATGGCTTGACGAATATGTTACAGCAAAAAACAAAGACAGGCATCTTTCGACACCCGTCCTAAAAAATCCAGCGCACTCAGGGAAGAGGGTGAGCTTCGGGCGTGTCGGTACCGTCTTTGGCTTTATCACTCGGAACCGGCTCCACCGGCTGTTCTTGTTCGGCCTTTTTATCTTCCGGCTGTTCCGGTTCCTGGCTTTCCGGCTGTTCTGGTTTTTGACCTTCCGCCTGCTCGGGTTTCTGGCCTTCCGGCTGTTCGGGTTTCTGATCTTCCGGTTGTTCGGTTTTCTGATCTTCCGATTGTTCGGGCTTTTGACCTTCAGGCGGTTCCGGAACTCCAACCGGGTTTTCTTCGGCCGGCAACGGTTTTACAGGCTTCTTTTTCTCCTTCGGTGGCTCTTTTATGCAGCCTTTTTTGCCGATGAAATACTTTCTTGCGAAAAAGTACAAGACGACAATTGCAACTCCAAGCCCCACCGTTAATCCGAGCAATAACATGAGAATCCCCCTTTCTATACTATGCGGATTTTTCCGAAGGGTTACTGTAAAAGAAACCTTCATTCCGGTAATAACAGTATATTAATTCAGGTCAAAAAGTGACAAAAATAAAACCCGCGGAATTTTCCGCGGGTCATCTCGAATAACTATTCACAATATGCACAAATTATCCACAGGAAATACACACATTGTGAATAATTTAGTTCGTACCTATGAAGGTCTGTGTGAACATCTTACCGTAGGGGCCACCGTCTACGATGCCTATGCCGATACGGTTGTAGTTGGGGTTCAATATATTCGCCCTGTGGCCGGGGCTGTTCATTAATCCTTCGTGGGCTCTCTGGACGGTGGGGGCCCCGGCTATGTTTTCACCGGCGTACCTGTAAGAAATTCCTGCCGCCTTTAGAGCATCGAAGGGTGTACCGTACGTGGGCGATGTATGGCCGAAGTAATTGTTTTCTATCATATCCTTGCTCTTCTTCCTCGATATGTCCACAAGTCTCATGTCTATTTCCAGGGGCTTCAATCCTGCTTTCACTCTCTCAGCGTTCACCAGGTTCAGCATTTGCTGTTCATCGGCTGTCAGGCCTTTAACCGGAGGTGTTATGGGTTTGTCATCCCCCGGTGCGGGCTGGGGTTTAGGCTGGGGTGCGGGCTGCGGAGCGGGCTTGCTGAGGGTCTGCCCCGGTAGTTTCGGGATGGTAATGTTGCACTTATAGGTCCCGCCTTCTAAGCCCTCAATGGGAATACGGAAGGTCTGGACTTTACCGTTGTAATTGAGATTAACGGTTATCCAGCCGGCCGCAGAGGCGACTCCCGGCAGCAACACCAGAGCCGCGAGCAGTGTGAGTACGATTAGGTTCCTTAAAGGCTTTCTCATGCTTTTTCGCCTCCTTGGTTTTAAAATTTGCTATAATTATATCTGTATATGACGAATAAGACAAACTCTCAATAGTCCCTTAAAAACAAAATAAGAGGGATGACTCTCCCCTCTCTTGCCGGGTTACCGGCAAAGCGGTAAATATCGCATACATGGCTGATATGTCCTGTAATGGCAGTTTTTTAAAAGGTCACTTTTAACAGCTTCAGCACGGCGGATATGGGGTTAATAAGCGTGACCAAGTCGGATCCAGCAAACAAAAGACCTACCGCTTCCATATTTTCGTTGAGAACCAGGGAACCGCTGTCACCCGGCTGTGCCATCGGTCCCGTCAGGATCTGGTCGTAAAAGGTCGCCTCTTCACCGGCTCCCATCATCACTCTAATCTTGACGTTGAGGGCTTTTACTTCACTTTTGGAGACTCCGCTGGTGCGCCCGCTCTTGACAAGAGTCATACCGATGCGGGGCTCCGCGATACCCCTGATTTCACCGAGGTCCAGTATCTCCGGAGAAATGTAGTCGGGATTTATAGGCTTTGCCACCGCTGCATCGACCAGGTTATAGGCGGCTCTGTGTTTCATAAAGGCGACCCGGTAATCGGGCCTTATCATTCTGACAAAAAAGTTCAGGAGATTCTCCCCCCGGCGTGCTATGGGACACCGGCTGTGGGTTACGTCCTTTTCTACGGGAATAAACCTGTAAAGGTGGGCGATGACATCCTCGGGCCCGCCGCCGTCATAGGGGCCCGGCTGCATGATGGGGTCACCCACTGCCGCCCTGCCATCGCGTCCGTTGCTGGCGTTGGCCAAGACGTGATTGTTCGATAGAATCAGGGGTTCGCCGGTGATTTGGTCCCTCACCACGGCTCCAAAAGTGCCTGCGGTGATTTTGTAATGCCCGATGCTCATCCCGGGCATGGCGGGCCTGGTCTTCTGAGTCCTGGCCGTAAGAAGCCTAACATCGCCTACCTCGATTATATCCGTGTACACCTCGTCCAGCTTTTTTGGCACCACTTGGCTTGCCGGAAGCTCTCTTTCAGGTTTTTTCTTCCTCACCAGGACTATTACTGCCGGCTCGTTGGTGATCCTTCCCTCAATAATCTTATATCCCAGGCCTGTGCCTACCACATTTTCCAGCCTTAAAAGCTTTCTTTCGTAACGCCGCAAAATTCTCTCGGCTCTTAACACAAAGACCCCCCTTTACTGCCGCTAGCCGCTTTAATATATAATATTCAGGCAGGGGGTCTTTGTTTAAAAAAGGGTAAAAAAAAGCCCTTTTTAAAAAGGACTATTTTGACCCACTCTTTTCTTTCTGGCACAGCGTAAGCTGGACAGTCTCGGTAAGTATATCCGAGTAACTGTAGGAAATTCGCCTTACGAAGTCGGGGGATTCCTCGACCCTGATAACGAATATACTGGGATAAACCTTCTCCAGTATACCTTCTTTCTCAAAGGTCTTCTTACGGCCCCGGTTGGCCCTTACCCTCACCTTTTGACCCACGTAGGGCTCGATGCTCTTCCTGATCCTGAGAAGAGTGTTCTCGGTGGCCATGCAACCTCACCCCGCTAAGAAAAATACAAAATTCATGATAATTATTATAACATTTATGCTTCTGTATGTCAAATATTATAATATTTTAGCAACCCTGATGTCTTTTGTCAACAGATTTTTCCCGGGAAAAAAAAGGCCTATTCTTTTAAAAGGCCCTGATAATATGATTTTATTCCGGATAAAATGGCTCTGGCCGCCTTTTCCCTAAATTCGCGTTCCGAGAGCAGCCTCTCCTCCTCGGGATTGCTGAGGTGAGCTACGTTTACAACGATACAGGGGATGTTGGTCTCCCTCAGAATATAAAGGTCGGCTTCCTTCACGCCGTGGTCCGTTAGGTTCAGGGCGGAAATTAACTCCCTGTGAACGCAGAGTGAAAGCATCCTTGCTTTTTTGTCCCCGGGAAAATAAAATACCTCCGTCCCCCCCATGCTTTCGTCGCTGTGGAAGCTTTGGTGGATGCTCATGGCGATGTCGGCCTTGTTCTGGTTGATTATCTTCACCCTTTCGGAGAGGCTTTTGTATTCGTCTTTTTCCCTGGTCATGACCACCTGGGCCCCTTCCCGAACAAGCATTGCCGCGAGGACCCTCGCTATCTCCAGGTTTACGTAGCCCTCGGAAAGCCCCATGGGTCCGCAGTGGTCGGCCTCTCCTCCCCGGCCGGGGTCGACGGCCACCACCTTGCCGGAAAGGGGTTTGGCCGCGGTAGGTTTTACTACATCGGACAGCTCCACGCCCGTAAAGTAGAACTTCAGTATCTCGTCAAAAGGGAATCCCAGCAGGGCCATTCCCATAGCGCCGCACTGGCACATCCCCAATCCGTGGCCAGTCCCTAAGGCCTCGAAGGTAATGCTGGACACTTTCCAGCCGAAACGGGTGGACGGTAGGTCCAGCAGTTTTTTCACGTCGGTGCCGTCGAATACCCTATCGCCTATCCTCATTCTTTTGACCCTGCCGGAAGGGGTACTCTGGACTTCATCCACCAGGCCGGGCAATTCCCTTTTATCGAAGCAATTTTCGTCCAATTTGATGCCCAGCCGCTTTTTAAGCTGTCTTATGGAGAAGGTCCGGGTGACCCGCCAGTAGGGAGAGTCCTTGCAGTAATTGCACTCCACCCGCCTGAGGTAGGCCACCCTGTTACCCCATACGCTCTCGGAATCCTCGGTGTACCCGCCGCACGCGCGGTGGTATACCGCCTCTATGGGCTTGCCGTTAAAGGTGAGTATGATCCCAAAAGTGTCCTCCACCGCTTTTTTAATCCTTTGCATGTACTCCCCGAACCTTGCCCCCCAGAGCTTCCTGCGGTCATCTTCATCGAGAAAACCCTGGCAGTGGAGGGGGTCGCTGCACAGGTCGTAATCCGGGTACCTGCGGCATCCGGTGCCGCCGAAAGCCCTCATTCTCCGCACGGCTATGGTTCTGGCGCATATAGCCTGGGCTTTGAGGGCTTCCGGCGGGAACTCCGCCGGCATGGCGTAGGCTACCGCTCCGGCCACGTATTCTTCCATTTCGAGTACAAGGTGCCTCTTTTTCTCCACGTCAAATACTCTGACTTTAAGTCCGTCGCATTCTTCCGCCATATCATCACCACCCGGATCAATCGTATGGAGAACGCGGCAGCCCCTCCCGCAGCTTGCCCCGGGTTCCTATACCGCCTATACCCTTTATACCGGTTATAGTGGCTTCTATCACATCTTTCGCGGAGACTATCTTGTCGATGGGAGTAAAGGCTATTTTTTCTATGACGAACACCGGGTCGAGAGCGTGGATGAAAACCCGGTGGGGTGAACTGGCAAAATTCGCTCCAGCTTTGATAAGCCCTTCGTAGTGGGACTGGCAGGCGCCGGCGAATATAACCAGGTCATCCAGAGAGGGTTCGTATTTTCTAGCTTCCTTGACCGCTTCTATGAAAAACTTGGAATTCCTGTAAGCCTCTACGTTGTTGAAGTCACTGCGGTTTTTTAAAAGTCCGTCGTGTCCGGTTATTACAAGGATATCGGGATTGTATTCCATGACGAGCTTCCTTATCTTCCCGGGCTGATCTTTCTCGGACAACTTCACACCGTGGGCCTCGATGCCTAACTGCCTGTAAGTGGTCAGGCAAAGTTCCAGGTATTCCTCATCGCCATCCACATGGAGCACCTTCCCGGGAATATAAAAAAAACCGTTTTCATCGGAATCTCCCCTCTTCAGCCTGTTCATCTCCACTTCTCTGCGGTAAAAAATCCTCTCCAGGCACTCGTTGTATTTTCTTATATATTCCTTTTTGTACTCGCGTATTTCCGAAGCCGAAGGAAACACCAGGTCCTCCAGCGGGGCGTCGGCAAATATTCTCACGTTTATGCCTCTCAGCAATGCGATGTGCTGTTCTTCTCTTATATCAACCACTTTAAAGTAAATATCCTTACCGTAAGACAGCCGCGCTACCACATCCCCCACTTTTATCATAGCCATCCCACATCTCTCCTCGTTCCAGCGGCATGAAATCTTTTAGAGTTTACTACATAATATGTTAGCAGAAATGGGTGTGTTAACATCTAGAAGGGGTGAAAAAATTGAATATAGCTGTAGTTCCCGCAAAGAACGAGCAGGGTAGGATAGGCAAAGTACTGGATAATCTTAGCGATACCGCAGTAGACCGGATAGTCGTGGTACTGAACGGCAGCAGGGACGGAACACTAAAAGAGATAAAGACCCAGAAACTCCCGAAGGTAGAAGTCCTGAGTTTCAGGGAACCGCTGGGGTATGACATCCCCAGGGCCGTAGGAGTTTATTACGCCCTTAAAAAAGGAGCCGAATGCGTGGTCTTCGTCGACGGCGACATGACCGGTAATCTGCTGCCAGCGGTAAACAGGCTCGTCGACGCCGTTGTCAGTGAAAAAGTGGATCTAGCCATGACGCGGATCCAGCCCGAGATGATTTCGGAAAATGAGCTCGCCAGAGAGCTTTATTTATTCCGCAGGGTCCTTAACGAGCGCCTGGGGTTATACAAGAAGGTGGGAGTCGCAATCCCCTCCCACGGACCCTGCGCGGTTTCAAGAAGGCTCATGGAAAAGGCCGATATAAGGGATTTCGCCGTTCCTCCCGTGATCCTGGCGTTTGCGGTAAAAAATGACCTGCGCGTGGAAGCCCCCGTCGAGATGCACAGCAGGGAACTGGGTTCAAAAGTGCGGGGGTTTTCACACGCAAAAAAAATCGCCGATACCATCATCGGCGATATTCTCGAGGCTCTGGCCTTTTTCGAAGGTAAGCCCCGGAAGCGTATTTTGCTTCAGAAAGAATACCAGGGCTATAATCCCCGGCGGCGCTTCGACCTGCTGGAAAGATTTATAGCCCTTTACGGCAGAAATTTTGATTTCAATCCGTCTACTTAGTGTATTTATCCGCAACCTTGGTGGCGCCGAAGGCCTGGGGCTTTATCTTCACCTTGTAACCACTGCTCATGACCCACCCCACCACCTCGCGGATCAGTTCCTTCGTATCTCCGTTCTGACCTATATCTACGTGGATTTCCACGTCCATGTTGCGGTAGCTGGTCTTTGACAGTTCTCCCTTCAGTAAACTCACCGCTTCCAGGGAGAGGGACGTCTCGGTATATACCTTATGCCGCAGGCTCTTCACCTGGGGCATAATCTTCCGCTGGTAATAATACCGGGCGCCCTTCCCCACCCGGTGAACTATAATTGCCGTCACGAAGCAAACGTTGTCCCGGGCTTGAGAGTCGGTACCGATAATGAGCTTGTAAGGCGCATTGGGTTCCTCTTCCATAAAGGCGATGATGTCCTTTACAACTTCTTCGATGGGAATCCTTCCTTTTGTAGGGCTGATAAAGTACATATAAATCACATCCTCAAGAAATAAAACTCAATATATGTACAGAGGCCCCCATCTTCAAATTATATGCGCCTAAAGCCCATCCACTTACGCTTTATGAACAGTCCTTTAAATAGTCTTTTATTTCCCGCGCCAAGGCTGCAAACTCCTCTATGGTCAGCGTTTCGGCCCGGCGGGAGCCGTCGATTCCCGCCCTTTCGAGCGCTTCTTCCACATCGCCGGCGAAAAGCGAAAGCCTGCTCCTGAGGGAGTTTTTGACGGTCTTTCGCCTTTCGCCGAAGGCGGCCTCCACAACCTTGAAAAACAGCCTTTCGTCTTCAAGGGGTACTGCGGACCCCTCCTTCAACACCAGCCTTACCACCGCCGAATCCACCTTCGGAGGCGGCAGGAAGGCCGACCTTCCCACATGGCATACCAGATCCACGTCGGCGTAAAGCTGCACAGCCACGGATAGTATGCCGTAGTCCTTATTGCCCGGCGCGGCCACCAGCCGGTGAGCCACTTCCTTTTGTATCATAATAACCGCCATTTCGATCAAATGGCGGTTATTTATTATCTTCATTATCACCGGACTGGTTATATAATAGGGGAGATTAGCCACGACCTTGAACTTCCCGTCGAAGTACTCCCGCCATAGCTTTTCCATATCTAATTTTAACACATCTTCCCGCAATAAACAAATATTATTATAACTTTTTGTCAATTTTTCCAGCACCGGGATAAGGTTCGGATCCTTTTCCACGGCTACCACTTTCTTTGCACGCCGGCAAAGTTCAAGGGTGAGCACCCCGAGGCCCGGACCTATCTCCAGGACCTCGTCGCTCTCATTCAGCCGTGCGGCTTCCAGCATCTTATATAAAGGAGCCTCATCAATGAGAAAGTGCTGGCCCAGGCGTTTGCTGGGCCTTATGCCGAACTCTCTCATTATAGCCCTGGCGTTCAATTCTCTTCCCCGTCCTTACCCTCGTAATGCCTCACTCTGAAACCAACGCCGAGTTCCTCGGCAATCCTTTTGCATTTTTCTATATCGATCCCCGGGACGTCTACCACCGTCAGTACCACCTTGGGCACGTAGTTCTTGCACCTTCTCGCAAATTCCAGCACGGAGAAAAAGGCATCCTCTCCGTAATCCGAACGGCACAGTTCGTGGTACTTTTGGGCGTTTTCCGCATTGAGGCTTATGGAAACCGTATCAATGAGCCCCTTGAACTGCGGGGTAATGTCCTCGCCGTATATTAGGTTGGCCAGGCCGTTGGTATTTATCCTTATCGGCAGGTTCGGATAATTCTTTTTAAGGTAGCGGGCCACGTCGAGGACCACCTGCAGGCGCATGAGCGGTTCCCCGTAGCCGCAGAACACCACTTCCCTGTACCCGCTAGGATCCCCTATAGCCTCGATAATCTCCTTCGTCGTAGGCTCCTTATCCAGCCACAGGTTGTACCCTTCGATCCCGTCGCCCAACTGCCTTATGCAGAAGGAGCACCTGTTGGGGCACCGGTTGGTGATGTTAAGGTATAGAGAATCTCCTATGGGATAAGCTATCATATCCATTACACCGTCCATTAAGTTTGATTTTGATGCAACGCTGTTATTTTAACACAAACGCAGCAAAATTAAAATACGCCCGAGTTGTTTTGGCTTAACGGCGCCCCGGCTTAAGATCAATATTAAACAGGCTCACCGCATTGCGGCAGGTGATTTCCACCACCTCTTCCACCGGTACCCTCCAGATTTGGGCCAGGGCCGCGGCTATATAAGGCAAACGGGTGGGATCGTTTCTCTTCCCCCGGAAGGGTTCCGGCGTGAGGTAGGGACAGTCGGTCTCTATAAGAACCCGGTCGCGGGGAAGGCCGGCGGCCACCTCTCTCGTTTTCGCGGCGTTTTTGAAGGTCAGGGGGCCGCCGAAGGAGAAGTAAAATCCGAGCTCTGCAAGCTCCGCCGCCATTTCCGGGCTTCCGGAATAACAGTGCATGAGACTCTTTCGAACACCCGATTTTTTCAAAATTTCCAGGGTGTCGCAATCAGCCTCCCGGCTGTGCACAACCACCGGGAGACCCAGTTCCCGGGCCAGGGAAAGCTGTTCCTCGAAAACTTCTTTTTGCACATCCCCGGGGGAAAAATTGTAGTGGTAGTCCAGGCCGATTTCCCCTATGGCCACCACCTTCGGATCCCGGGCCATTTCCCGTAAGGCATCGAGGTAATCGGCAGGAACCCGGGAGGCCTCGTGAGGGTGCACACCGACGCAGGCGTACACGAACCCGTACTCCCGGGCAAGCTGCAGGGAAAAGCGGCTGGTCTCCAGGTCCGTGCCGGCATTTATGACCTTTATACCCTGGCTTTTTATTTCTTCCAGCAGCTGGTCCCTGTCACCGTCAAAAGCCTCATCGTCCAGGTGGGCGTGAACATCGACCAGCATTATATCACCCCTTACTTTACCTTGGCCCCCGGTTCTATGTCGTTTTCCACCGTGACGAGAGTGAGTTTATCCTTCGTCGATGCAGCAAGGAGCATACCCTGGGATTCCACCCCTCTGAGTTTCGCGGGCTTTAAGTTTGCCACCACAACGATCTTCTTCCCGACCAGTTCTTCGGGGGTGTAATGCTTTGCTATGCCGGCGACTATCTGCCGCTCTTCTTCCCCTATCTTCACCTTGAGTTTTAGGAGCTTATCGGCTCCCTCGATCCTTTCGGCCTCCAGCACCACCGCCACCCGAAGGTCTATTTTAGCAAAGTCGTCTATCGTTATCAGGCCTTCCCGGCTTTCGTCGCGGTTTACCGCTGTATCTTTCTGCTCCACAGCTTTTGCCTCCTTCCCTGATGCGGATTTGTTTTCTATTCTCGGGAATATTATCCGTTTCCCGCCTATCTTCAAGCCTGCGGGCAGACGTCCCCATTTGCGGACGCTTTCCCAGGTGAAAAGGCCTTCGTCGGCGATGCCCAGCTGCCGCCTGATTTCCCCTGACGTATTGGGCATTACCGGGGATATGTGCACCGATATGATGCGGAGGGCTTCCGCCAGGTTATAGATTACCGTTGCCAGGCGCTCCTTTTTGGCCGGGTCTTTCGCCAGGGTCCAGGGCGCCGTCTCGTCGATGTACTTGTTGGCCCTTCCGATGAACTTCCAGATCTCTTTTAGGGCTTCGGTGATTTCAAGCCCGTTTATGAGGTTCTCCAGTCGGTCCGGCAGCCCTTCGGCTAAGGCGATGAGTTCATGGTCCGGTCCTTCGGAAAGCCCCGGAGCCGGTATATAGCCGCTGTAGAACTTCTCGATCATGGTGACCGTGCGCGAAAGCAGATTGCCCAGGTCGTTGGCCAGGTCAGCGTTGTATCTCTCTACAAGGCCCGGTTCTCCCACCGCACCGTCCTGGCCGTAGGGCAGTTCGCGCAGCAGGTAGTAGCGCACCACATCTGGCCCGTATTTTTCCGCCAGGGCAAAGGGGTCCACCACGTTACCCAGGCTCTTGGACATCTTCCGCCCGTCGGGGCCCAGCAGGAAGCCGCCCACGTTCAGGTGGCGGTACAGCGGAATCCCGGCGGATTTGAGCATCGTGGGCCAGAATACGGCGTGGGGTTTTAATATATCCTTGCCTACAAGGTGCCAGGCGTGAGTCCAGAACCGGTGGTATTTTTCACCATCAGGGTAACCCAGGGCGGAGACGTAGTTCAAGAGCGCGTCGAACCAGACGTAGGTGACGTGGTCCTCGTCCCAGGGCAGCGGAATCCCCCAGGGAACCCGCTGGCGGGGCCGGGATATGGAAAGATCGCCTACCGGCTCCGAGAGCATCGAAAGTACCTCGTTCCGGTATCCTTCGGGGCGGATGAAATCCGGATTGGCCTGGATGTAGTCCCTCAGCCATTCCCGGTACTTCTCCATGCGGAAGAAGTAGTTGCCCTCCCGCCTCCTTTCCGGCACCGTGCCGTGGTCGGGGCAGCGGCCGTCGACCAGCTCCTTCTCAGTGAGGAAGCGCTCGCACCCCACGCAGTATAGGCCCTCGTACTCGCCGTAATAGATATCTCCGGCGTCGTAAACCTTTTGGAGCACATACTGCACTACTTTTTTGTGCCTCTCATCCGTGGTGCGGATGAAGTCATCGTACTCGATGCAGAGCTTTTCCCAGGCTTCCCTGAAACGGGCGCTCACCCGGTCGACAAAGGCCTGAGGTTCCTCCCCGTTCTTCTGAGCAGCCTGAGCTATCTTCTCGCCGTGCTCGTCGGTACCGGTGAGGAAAAAGGTGTCGTACCCGGCGAGCCGGTGCCAGCGGGCCAGGAAATCGGCCACGATGGTGGTGTAAGCGTGGCCTATGTGCGGCTGGGCGTTGACGTAGTAAATGGGGGTTGTAATGTAAAAGATCCTGTCTTTCATCATCGTCCCTCCCAAATTTCGATTCTGCAGTACCGTTACCCATTTTGCTCTCATTAAAAAACCCCCGCCCCATGAAGGGGCGGGGGCATACCCGCGGTACCACCCTAATTCGCCTTTAAGGCCTCTGAGGTTTTAACGGACCTGGCCGTCACCGCCTACTTTTCATTTCAGCGGCACAAGCTCGGGGGCCATGTTCGGCAGGGTTCTCGGTACCGGCTCTCACCTTCCCCGGCTCTCTTTAACCGCATTCCCTGCTTACTCTTCCCGTCATCGCCTTTTTGTATTGCATAATATAATAGCACGGCCGGAATATATTGTCAAGTTCAGGAGTGGTACATTGCCCCAAAGGGGGTTTCCGTCTTTTTTAGCCTGCCGCTCTTCACCAGGTTGTCAAGGCTTTCCTTAAGTGTCTTTACCTCCAATTTTAATTCCGGCGCATCGGTATTTATGGCCTGGAGCACCTGCAACAGGTTTGTGTCGTAAACGGGAAGATGCGGCTCTAAAAGTCCGAAAAGCTTTTCTTCGGCGCTCACCCTGTAACGCTTTAGCTCGTCGAAGGGGTTCAGGGTATGCGGGCTCCTGGTATACGGGTACCTCACCCTTATGGCCACGGTCCTCCCGAAAAGCGGCGAGGAAACGAAGGCGTCGCCGGACGGCAGGTACGGGAGCCGCCGCGCCTCTTCCGCTCCTATATCGGTCTCTTCGGTGATGGTGGCAATGTCGTGGCCCCTCACCGTCCTGAAGATTATTTTCGTGTTGAGCTGGGCGGTCACCGTCTCATCCAGCAGCGTCGGCCTCTGGGTGGCCAGCACCAGAAAGACCCCGTATTTCCTGCCTTCTTGAGCAATCTCGGTTATCACGCCCTTGCTGGCGGCATCCCTCCCCTTGGGGGCGAAATTGTGGGCCTCATCGGTGGCTATCACAAAGGGCGGGAAGTAATCGGCAGTGTTCTGTCCCCTGAGCTCGCCGTCCTTGTAATCCCGCCTCGCCCTGTAAAGGTTGGAAAGGAGGTATGTAGAGAACACCTGCAGCAGCCAGATGGGACCCTGTATAACCGCCAGCTTGCCCGACAGCAGTGCTTCCTTCACCGGCTTTATGTCGTAATTGAATATGCCCGAAGCGTGGAGCCGCCTCAGCCTCCAGGCTATACCCTGCACCGACACCAGCGGTATGTTGGGGTATTCCTCTATGAGCTCCTTCATTTTTTTATATTTTTCCCTCTCCGCCGGCTCCAAATCCTGCTGCAGCATCTTTTCTATCCTGATCCGCCCCAGCTCAAGGGCCTCGGCCAGCAGCTCCAGGCGTGAAGAAAAGCTAATGAAAGTGTCACCCCTGCGGTGCAGGATCTCCACGGCGCTGCTCATGGCCTCGGTCAGGGGCTTTACAGCGGACAGTAGGTCCAAAAGGTCCCTTTTCCCGAGAGCCAGGAATTCCACGCCGATATCTTCGCCGATCTGAAATTTTCTAAAAGCGCCCCTGAAATCGGGCGCGCCTTCCAGCCCTTCTTCCATCGCAGAAAAATCCATCTCGTAATGGGGATCCAGAATTATCGAGGGGATTCCTTTCATCATGAGCTCTTCCATTATGACCCGAAGTCCGTAGGATTTGCCAGAACCGGACCCGCCGAAAATACCAATGTGCGGGTACTGCTGGAAGGACTTCAGGTCCAGCAGGAAGGGCACGTTTCTGGTCCTGTACCTTTCCCCTCTGGAGTAGACGTAAAAAAGGCCCTTTAAGTTTTCGTCCATGGTTGAAGCCGTTTCCTCGGTGTTTTTTATCTCCCCCAGGGCAAGCCCGCCTTCTGCGTCAGACCTGACCAGAAAATCCCTCACCTCCGAAAACTCCGGGAGATGCGCTTTAGCCCCGGTAGTCACCGGGAAGCTGGCCTCGGTCATAAGCTTGACCCTCGCTATATTTATCTCGTCCTCGCTGATGGAGTATCCCAGGCGCTCCAGGGACTCCAGCACCCGGGCGTCGATAAAGTCGTGGTTTATGGAAAGGGGTATGAAGCGGTTGTAAGAATTGGCCTCCACCACCTCGCCTATAAGCGGGCCCTGGTAGGGGTCGTCTATCACCAGTATCTCGTTTATCCTAAACTTCCTTTCCTTGGAAGCCACAAAAATTTCCTGAGGAGTAGTAAGACCCACCACCTGCATCTTGGTTTCTCCTTTCACCATAGTTTCAAAAGTAAGCCGTGACCGATGGGATCCGAACCCGGCGCCGTATGCCTTTTCGTTTGAAACCAACACCTACGGACTGCGTTTCGCCCGCTTGGGCGTCAGGAATTCGGCGTAATCTTGCCCCAGGTACGTCTTTAAAAGCCCCTCTATGGTCGCGTCCGATATCTTCACCTTTTTGTCAATAAGGTCAAGCCAGAGGGGTATCCCTCTGCCGGATTCAGGGGTAAGGGTATATATCAGGTTTTCCACGAGCTCCAGGTGCTCGTACTGTTCCTCTAAAAGATCGATGCCGATGGGCTTGGGGTCACCGGAGGTGCGCATAAATACGGTGCGGAATCCCTCCTTAAAGCAGCCCGGCGCCACCTCCAGCCCTTCGCCTACGTCCATCACGCCGAAGAGTAGCTCCCAGTCGCAGGCCCCGGTCACGGC
Source organism: Thermosediminibacter oceani DSM 16646 (assembly GCF_000144645.1). NCBI lineage: Bacteria > Bacillati > Bacillota > Clostridia > Thermosediminibacterales > Thermosediminibacteraceae > Thermosediminibacter > Thermosediminibacter oceani. The sequence continues at coordinate 23,236 of NC_014377.1, read as the reverse complement.
CTCGGGCAGGACGCCCTTGAGCGCCGAGCTTATGACCCGCGTGGATATACCTTCCACCACTCCGGCAAGTAAAGTGCCCGAATCCAGCGCCGCTTCCTTTAGCTTTTCCCAGAGATGTTTTGCCTCTATTTTCAGCCTCACCAGCGAACCGTCGATGAGCAGCACCGCAGGGCTGAATTTTTCTATAGCCGAAAGCGCCGCCCGGGCTTCCAGCCCTGCCAGGCTGGATTTCACCATCTCCTGGTATCCGGCTTCGTCCAAGGCTTCCTCAAAAAGAAGCGGGCACATTACTCGCTGAAAATATATTTCCTCTTGCGCAACGGTACTTTTCGCCATAGCCTGCTGCAGGGTTATGACGTACGGAAATATCCCCCCTGCACTGTTGGTGGAACCGTCCACACCGGCAATACCGCCCTTTTCCGCTATTTGCTCCAGCTCGATGTTAGACATTTTTCGACTTTTTGTAAACCTTCCCATGCCGCTCCCGGCTATATATGCCCTCATCGCAGCCCTATTGGGCCTTTGTTCCAGCCTTTTTCTAAGGGCTCCAGCCGCTTGCCGGAATTCGTTTTTCAAGCCTTCGTTTAGCTCCTGCAATCTGATCACTCCTGCGGGATAAAAAATCTCCCATCAATTTTCATACAATATTGACTTTTATTGGCAGCTTTGGTATCATTTTCTGAGGGGGCAATGTCGAAAAAAGTAAAAAGGGGGCATAAAACAAAGATGAAATCAACGGGTGTTGTCAGAAAAGTAGATGAACTGGGCCGGGTCGTTATCCCCATAGAGCTCAGGCGCACCCTGGATATCAGCGAAAAGGACGCTCTTGAAATCTATGTGGATACCGATAAGATAATCCTGAAGAAATACCAGCCCGGTTGTATATTCTGCGGAAGCGCAGAGAATGTAATCTCCTTCAAGGGCAAGAATATATGCGAAAAGTGCGCAGGTCAAATAGAACAAACGAAAAAAAATTAAAAGAAGAGACTTCTGTCTCTTCTCTTTTTTATTTTTAGCCAAAACTATACTACCTTAAATTTGGAGAATTGTCAACAATTTCCGTAACTTCCGCCCTCCATGAGCTCCCTAGAGCGGCGGGCGGCGCTGTTCACCGCCTGTATTATGCAATTGGTAAAGCCCATCTTCTCCAGGGTTTCTATACCCGCCATCGTCGTGCCTCCCGGCGACGTAACCTTTTTCCTAAGGCTCGCGGGGTGTTCTCCCGTCTCCTTTACCATCTTGGCAGCCCCAAGGACCGTCTGAACCGCAAGCTCATACGAAACCTCCCGGGGAAGACCCACCTTCACGCCGGCTTCGGTGAGGGCTTCCATCATAAGGTATACATAGGCGGGCCCGCTGCCCGAAAGGGCGGTAACCGCATCCATCCACTCTTCGTCCACTTCTATGACCTGGCCTACCGAGGAAAAAATCCTGAAGGCCTTTTCCAGGTCATCCCGTCCCGCATGACGTCCGGCAGTGATAGCGGTGGCCGACTCCTTCACCTGACACGATGTGTTTGGCATGGCTCTGATCACCCTTATCCGCTTCCCGGCAAATTCCTCAATCCGGGATGTGGTGATGCCGGCGGCCACCGAAATTATTGTGTGCTGCTCCTTCAAAAAATCTCTTATCTTCAGCATGACGCCTTTTACATCTGAGGGTTTTACAGCGATAATAAGCGTTTCGCATTCTCCAACCAGTCTGCCGTAGTCTCTAGTAGTGTTTACACCGTAGGTTTTTTCAAAAAATTTCAGGCGGTCATCGTCTTTCCTGTTTAGAACGAAGATATCCTCCGGCGCAAGCACCGAAGCGCTCAATATCCCCTTCAAAAGCGCTTCTGCCATGGAACCGGCTCCAAAAAATCCAAGCCTGTTGTACATAAGGTATCACCTCCCCGTATATCCCGCATAAACCAAAAACCCCTCCCCACAAAAAGCAGACCTCAGGCCGGCGCCTTAACATCACTCTCTTTCACTTTTCACCAGCAGCTTGTACGCTTCCCTTTTCGGAACCCCCAGTTCTTTCGCTGCTGTCTTCAGCGCCTGTTTTTTGTCCATTCCACGGCTCATGTAAGTCTTTATCTTTTCCAAAAGCAACCGCCTCGATCCTTCATCCTCCAGGTCAAGACCGCCCGTTTCACCTTTGTCACAGCTGGAGCCTTCCAGCACCAGCACGATTTCACCCCGGGGGGGCGCACTTTGGTACCTTATTATAGCCTCCTCGATCGAACCCCGGAAAAATTCCTCGTGAACCTTGGTCATCTCCCTGGCTACGGTTATTCTCCTGTTGCCGAGGATCTCCCGGATGTCCGAAAGAGCCTTTAAAAGCCGGTGGGGCGCTTCATAAATAACTATGGTCCTTTCCTCCTCTTTGAGCTCCGCCAGCCTTTTTTGCCTCTCTGTGGATTTTTGCGGGAGAAAGCCCTCGAAAACGAATTTGCCCGTGCTCAACCCCGACGCGGCGACGGCGCATATCACCGCCGACGGCCCGGGAAGCGGCACGACCCTGATCCCCGCTTCTACCGCTTTTTTTACCAGGTCTTCCCCCGGGTCGGAAATTCCCGGCGTGCCCGCATCCGAAACCAGAGCTACGCTTTTGCCAGCAAGAAGATCCGTTATGATTTCGTCGCCTTTTTTAGCCCTGTTGTGCTCCCGGTAGCTGGTGAGCGGCGTTTTTATGTCGTAATGGTTTAAAAGCTTTCTGGTAACCCTCGTATCCTCGGCGGCGATGTAATCGACTTCCTTTAAAACCCTTAAAACTCGAAGGGTAATGTCTTCAAGGTTTCCTATGGGCGTCGGGCAAAGGTAAAGGATCCCGGGCTCTTTTTTTTCAGCCATAAGCGGACATTCCTTTCTTTTATGGCAAGCAATCCGATAAAATAATTATAATATTTTTCCCGGACAAAATAAAATGGGCTTTTCCTGCAAAGAAAGCGCAAGATAATTTTCACCCTTGTAAATCCAGATATTGAAAGAGAACCGCGGAGTCCGCAGTCTTTCTTATTGTGGATAAATCTGTGGAAATTGTGTACATCTCTTTACAATTGAGCACCGAACGGGTATAATAGTGAAAATTTTATACCCATATTTTGCATGTTATGAGGAGGGGTCTTGCATGTTCACCGGTGAAAAGGTGAGGTTGAGGGCTTATCGAAAGGAAGACCTCGAAAAAGCGCTTCAATTTATCAATGACCCTGAAGTGAAGCGTTTTCTTGCTCCCGGCATTCCGTTCCCGCTGACGGAATCCGATGAAGAAAAATTTATCTCAAAGCAGAGCGGCTTCAACACCGATGCCTATTCTTTTGCCATCGAAACCCTGGAAGGAGAGTATATAGGCGGCTGCGGCATAAATAGTACCGACTGGAAGAACAGCGTCGCAGTAGTGGGAATCTTTATCGGCAATAAAGACTACTGGGGAAAGGGATACGGCACCGACGCCATGCGGGTCCTTTTGCGGTTCATCTTCGAGCAGATGAACATAAATAAAGTCAAACTCTTCGTCTACGACTTCAACAAGAGGGCAATCCGGTGCTACGAAAAATGCGGTTTCAAAGTGGAGGGAGTGCTGCGGCAGGAGATATACCGGGACGGCCGCTACCACGACGAGCTGGCCATGGGGATTCTGCGCAGCGAGTGGTTCGGCGCCGGAAATAAAAAGTAATTTGCTTGAAAGCATTAGCTGATGAAATATCAGCTTCGACCGCTCCGCTTAAAATTAAAAGGAAAAAGTTATTTTCCGTAGAATATATATATATAATAATGCACCCAAAAACATATATACCTGCTGGGGGAGCTTCGGCTGAGAGGAAACCCGGGCTTCGGGTTTCGACCCCTTGGACCTGACCAGGGTAATGCCTGCGTAGGGAAGCAGTCCGGTAGCGGTGCCCTGATTCCGGGGCACGAATCGAACTTTGCCCACCTATACAGGTGGGTCAATTTATTTTGAGGAGGAAAGATTTATGAAACTCGCCCTTACGATCGCCGGCTCCGATTCCGGAGGGGGAGCCGGAATTCAGGCTGATCTTAAGACTTTCAGCGCCCACGGAGTATTCGGGATGAGCGTCATAACCTCCGTCACCGCCCAGAACACGAAAGCGGTGATAGGCGTCGAGGACATCTCTCCGGAAATGGTTTACCTGCAGATAAAGGCCGTGTTCGAGGACCTTCCGCCCGATGCGGTTAAAATAGGAATGGTATCCTCTGCGAGCATAATAAGGTCCGTTGCGAAAGGCCTTGACGAATTCGGGCCGGAAAAGGTGGTGCTGGACCCGGTCATGATCTCGAAAAGCGGGCACGCCCTTTTGAAGCCCGACGCCGTCGAGGCCCTGAAGAGGGAGCTGCTTCCCAGGTGTCTTGTTGTTACTCCTAACATACCCGAGGCAAAAGCTCTGACAGGAATGAGTATAAAGGGCGTCGAGGATATGGAAAGGGCCGCTGAGAAAATTATGTCTTACGGCTGCCGGGCGGTTGTAGTCAAGGGAGGCCACCTGGAAGGCGATGCCGTGGACGTTTTCTTCGACGGCCGGGAATTTCACAGGCTCAAATCTGAGAGAATCTTTTCGAGAAACACTCACGGCACCGGTTGCACCTTTTCCTCGGCGATAGCGGCAAACCTGGCTCTGGGCCGTGACCTTTTTACAGCCGTCAAGCTCGCAAAGGAGTACATCACCGGCGCTATAAAAAATTCCATGGACATAGGCGGCGGCGCCGGACCCGTCCACCACTTCTACGAGCTGTACCGCAGGGCGGGACTGAACGTTTAGCCGAAGGGAGGTGAAGGTTTTGAAACCGGACTTTACACTCTATGCCGTTACCGAAAGGTCTTACCTTCATGGAAGGGACCTGGTCGAAGCCGTGGAGGAAGCCATAAGAGCCGGAATAACGGTGCTGCAGCTCAGGGAAAAGGACGCGCCGGGGAGGGAGTTTTACGAGCTGGCCCTCCGGCTCAGGGAGCTCACCAGAGTTTACGGTATCCCCTTTATTATTAACGACCGGGTGGACATAGCCCTGGCGGTGGACGCCGACGGCGTCCACGTGGGCCAGGAAGACATCCCGGCGGATGTGGCGAGAAAAATCATAGGACCCGGCAAAATCCTGGGCGTCTCTGCTAAAACCGTGGAAGAAGCTATAAGAGCCGAAAAAGACGGGGCCGATTACCTGGGAGTCGGCGCGATCTTCCCTTCCCCCACCAAGCCTTCGTCAGAGGCAATCGGCCTGGAAGGCCTGATAAAAATCAAAAACGCGGTTAAAATTCCGGTGGTTGCCATAGGGGGCATCACCGTGCAAAACGCCAATGAAGTTATGGCAACAGGAGTCGATGGCATCTGCTGCATTTCGGCGGTGTTCTGCGGTGACATAACCGAAAACGTCCGAGCCTTGAGACGGGCGATATCCCAATCATTTTTTATAGGGGATTTTTAACAGTTCCGGGATCGTCACGAACCGGTAGCCTTCCTTTTTCAGCGTTACGATGACATCCTTCAGGGCGGCTACGGACCCGCTGAGGTCTTCCCCGCCGCCTGCGGAATGTTGCAGTATTATGCTGCCTTCCCTGACGTTTTCCAGGATGTTGGTTTTCACCTGTTCGGCGGTAAGACTTTTCCAGTCCAGGGAATCCACGCTCCAGGCGATGACCTTATAGTTTAATTTGGCTATCTCTTTTACCCTTGCTTCATCGATGGATCCGTAGGGGGAACGGAAGAGGGCAGGGCGATATCCGGTAAGTTTGCTCAAAGTCTCTTCCGCCCTCAGTATTTCCCGGACCATATCCTCATTGTTCATTTTGATTATATTGGGGTGGCTCCAGGTATGGTTGCCTACCACGTGCCCCTCGCGCACCATTCTCCTTACCACGTCGGGAAAGAGTTCCGCCCTTTTGCCTACCAGAAAAAATGTGGCCTTTACGTTTTGTTCCTTCAAAACATCCAGGATTTGCGGGGTGTAGACCGAATCCGGACCGTCGTCGAAGGTCAGGGCTACCATCTTGACATTCCTGGGGCCTTCCCGGTAAAACAACTCCGGTAGTTTGGAACTCAGATCATCGATTTTGCGCTGGGGAAAACCCCGGTTGTCCCGCTCCGAGCCTCCGGCCAGTTTAAAGTGTTCCGTTATCTCCTTAGGGGAACGGGATTGATATTTAGGCGTTTGAAACTCCCGCCTGTTGGGGACTAACCGGAGTTCATAACCGTTGATATGCGCCCATAAAAGCAGGATACCAATTGCTATTAAGATCCCGGCGATCAGCGGTTTTCTCATTTTCCCACCTCAGGTATAGTTTGCCATAATTTCCCGGTATTATTACTCTTGCATTCGGAAAGTCTTTTTCCTACTGTAGTACAACTGATGCTCCGGCGAAAATATGATATAATACTGTAGTGCAATGCGAAGTGAACTAAAGGAGGCAGCGCATTTGACAGGACTAAAAGACTATATGGTCAGGGCTATCGACGAAGAGGCCGGAATTCTGGCCTTTGCCGCCCGCACTACGGAACTGGTGGAGAAGGCCAGGACCATCCACGGCTGTTCTCCTACAGCCACGGCAGCCCTGGGCCGGCTGCTCACAGCCGCGGCCATGATGGGTTCCATGCTCAAGGGCGAAGGGGATACGGTGACCGTGAGGGTGGACGGCGGCGGCCCCGCAGGACCCCTTATTGCCTTTTCGGATTCCAGGGGGAACGTGAAGGGATACATAGGTAACCCCTCGGCGGACCTCCCCCTTAACGAAAAGGGCAAGCTGGACGTGGGCGGTATAGTCGGCAGGGAAGGTACGCTTACGGTTATAAAGGACCTGGGGCTCAAAGAACCTTTCGTGGGACGGGTCCCCCTGATTTCTGGGGAAATTGCCGAAGACATCACCTATTACTTTGCCCGGTCCGAGCAGGTGCCCTCGGCGGTCAGCCTGGGCGTACTTGTAGACAGGGACCGGAGGGTAAGGGCGGCGGGCGGATTTATCATACAGCTTATGCCCGGCTCGACGGAAGAAACCGCAATTTTCATCGAGGAAAAAATTAAAGGCATGAAGCCGGTCACCGAACTCCTGGATGAGAAAAATTCTCCGGAGGACCTGATAAACTTGATACTCCCCGGATTTAAGCTGAGATTCCTGGCAAGCCAGCCTGTAAATTACAGTTGCTCCTGTTCCAGGGAAAGGTTGGAAGGTGTACTTTTAAACCTGGGCCGGGAAGAGGCGGAGGAAATCCTCAAAGCCCAAGGCCGGGTGGAGTTCGTCTGCCAGTACTGCAGGGAAAAGTACGAATTCACCGGCGAAGATGTGAGGCGGATCTTTGAGTCCGCTGAAAACCCGGCTTCTTGAGGAGATTAAGACGTTAAGTACCGCACCAGGTCAAAAATTAAGAGGCTGTCCTGAATTTTTAGGACAGCCTCTCAATTTTCGCAGCAAAGGATTACACCAGTCCCAGCGCCTGCAGGGTTTCCTTTATAGCCTCTTTCGTCTTTTCATCGGCCGGGGTAAGCGGCGGCCGCAGTCCCCCGACTTTAACGCCGATCATGTTCATGGCTTCCTTCACCGGGATGGGGTTTGTAACTATAAAGAGAACCTTGAAGAGGTCGAAAAGCTTCAGGTGAATTTCACGGGCCCTGTTCACATCGCCCTTTTCGAAGGACTCGATCATCTCTTTTATTTCCCGGCCCACGATGTGGGAGGCGACGCTGACTATGCCTTTTGCCCCGAGGGCGAGCATCGGCAACGTTAAACTGTCATCCCCGCTGTAGACAGTAAGATCTGGTGCCAGAAGCCTGGTCTTGCTGGTCTTATCCAGGTTGCCACCCGCATCCTTTACGGCAACGATATTTTTCACTTTGGACAGTTTCATCAAAGTCTCGGGTTCGATGGTGACCGCAGTCCTGCCGGGGACGTTGTACAGCATGACCGGTATGTCCACAGCCTCGGCTATCATCTTGAAGTGTTGATAGAGGCCCTCCTGCGTGGGTTTGTTGTAGTAGGGGCTCACCAGCAACAGGCCGTCTACCCCTATTTCTTGAGCCTTCAGCGACAGCTCGATGCTGTGGCGGGTATTATACGAACCCGTGCCCGCGATTATCTTTGCCCTTCCCCCGGCTACTTCCTTTGCCAGCTTGTAGAGGGTGAGTTTCTCTTCGTCGGAAAGGGTGGGGGATTCTCCGGTGGTGCCGGTGACTACCAGAGCGTCGCTGCCGTTTTTAATGAGGTGGTCCACCAGGTTCTCGAAGGCGGCGTAGTCCACGTTCAAGTCCCCGTCAAAAGGGGTGACCATGGCGGTTATGACTCGGCCGAAGTCCATAATAAATTCCTCCCCATATTATTTTAAAAAAACCGTACCCGTGCCTATTTTATTTTATTATATTCACCCGGGTGCCGGGTGTGAACGGTCCAATATAAAAAAAAGGGGCGGGTTTACCACCCCTACCTGTCGTCCCTGTTGTAAAGCCCGAATAACGCGATCAGCCTTAAAAGCTGCAGTACGGCCATAAGGGTGGCAGCCACATAGGTGAGTGCCGCGGCGCTCAGGACGCTTCGAACGGGCCCCACCTCGTCCGGGTAGATAAATCCCGCACCTTCCAGGGCGGCCACCGCCCTGCTGCTGGCGTTATATTCAACGGGCAGTGTTATCAACTGAAAGATAACAGCGGCGCTGAAAAACAGTATGCCGAGCGTCGCCAGGAATTCGGAACTAAACAGCAGCCCTATGAAGAAAAGGGGGAAGGCCATCTGAGATCCGATGCCAGCCAGAGGCACTATGGTATTTCTGAAAACCAGTGGCACATAGCCGATGTTGTGCTGGATAGCGTGGCCGCATTCATGGGCGGCAACGCCCAGGGCCGCCAGTGACCTTCCGTTATAAACATCCGGCGAGAGCCTCAGTACTTTGCGGCGCGGATCGTAATAGTCCGACAGCCTGCCGCCGGTCATCTCCACCGTTACGTCGTATATACCGTTCCTCCTTAAAAGCTCCCTGGCCACTTCAGCACCGGTCAGTCCTACCCTGGCCGGGACCCGGAGGTACCTCTCAAAGGTGGTGCTTACCTTGGCCTGGGCGTAAAAAGCCAGCACCAGCGCCGGTAACAATATAATCAACGTCGGATCGAAAAACCAGATGGGAAACATATCCGCACCTCCTGATGGAAATATACCCTGTCCGGGTATTACACCCATCTAATAAATATATTAAACCGCAAGTTTATACCGGTCAAGAACCTTTCAGTTCCACTTCCTCCGCAGGAAACTCCTTTTTTTCGCCGTTCTCGGCAAGGCGGACCGTCACAGCACCTTTGTCCTTATTTACGGAAACCACCGTGCCCTCCCCATCGGGGGTGATTACTTCGGAGTCCACCTCGGGCAATCCGCCGGCTTCCTTACAGGATTCGCAGCATTTTGCGGCTTCACAGTAGCCGTCGTATTCGAACCTCAGGCAGCACATTAGCCTACCGCAGAGGCCCGAAATCTTGCCCGGGTTCAGGGACAGATTTTGCTGTTTGGCCATCTTTATGGATACGGGATCAAACTCCCCCAGAAACGTATGGCAGCACGCGACCCTACCGCAGGGGCCAAGGCCCCCCACCATCTTGGCTTCGTCCCTAACCCCTATCTGGCGAAGCTCTATTCGGGTACGGAATATGCTGGCCAGGTCTTTTACCAGTTCTCTGAAATCCACTCTGCCGTCGGCCGTAAAGTAAAAGATGAGCTTGGATCTATCGAAGGTGTATTCCACGTCCACCAGCTTCATTTCGAGGCCGTGCTCCTGTATCTTCTTAACCGCTATATCAGCCGCTTCTCTGGCCTTGACCCGGTTTTCCTCGGCCACCATTTTGTCCTCCGGGGTGGCCTTTCGGATGACATCCTTGAGGGGAGTTATCACATCCTCTTCCCTTACATCTTTTGGCCCGATAACTACTTCGCCGTATTCGATGCCCCTGGCTGTTTCTACTATGACCTTATCTCCCACCGAGAGTTCTATGGTCCCTGGATTGAAATAATATATCTTGCCGGCTCTCTTGAACCTCACTCCCACAACTTTGACCATGCTATATCACCTCCTGCTCCTGGAGCCTGAGGAGCAAATTAAACCACACCAGATTCGCATTTCCCCTGGATTTTACTGCTTCTATCTGCGAGTACAGGGTATCGATAGCGGCTACCAGGGCCCGGGGTGAGAATTTAGCAGCTTGTTCCTTCAGTCTATTCAAAAATTCCCGGTTCTTTATCGACGCCCTACTTTTAGTCTTAATCACCAGGAGATCTCTATACACGCCCGCCATAAATTCCATCAGGACGTCAGGGTCTATTTCGGTTCCGGTAAGTTTTTGCACGTAAAAATGTATTTTAGAAAGATCAGGCCGGGAAAAAATTATATCCATAAGGGTTTCTTTTACGTCACCGGGAATTGGGATTTCGCTTTCGTCTAATTTCGAATAATCCAAAATTTGACACCGAGAAACCACTGTCGGGAGTAAGTTTTTGATGTTCTGCGTGAGAAGCAGAAAGATGCTGGCTGTAGGTGGGTCTTCCAGGGTCTTTAACAGCGTATTCTGGGCGTCCTGCGTCATTTTGCCCGCTTCGTGGATTACGTAGATCTTTCTCCTCCCTTCGATGGGAGGCTGTGACGCGCTCAAAATCACGTTCCTTATTTTTTCAATTTTAATCGACGACCCATCGGGAAATACGTGGAAAAGGTCCGGATGGCTGCCCTCCCTTATACGGCGGCAGCAGTCGCAAAAGCCGCATGGGAGGCCGTCATCATTACAGTTAGCGGCTTGAGCCAGCTCCAGGGCTTTTTCTGTCGTTTCCTCTTCGGATCCTATAAGAATATAAGCGTGAAAAACGTTACGCATACAGGTCAAGGAGCAGCCCTCTTATCTCGTCGACTATCGCCAGGACCTTCACCGCATCGCTCTTTGAAAGGATGAGTTCGGCAAGTTCCATCAGCTTTCGGTCCACTATTTTGACAGCGGTCAGCACCTTCTGGCGGCCGTAGCGGGTGAAAAACCTCTCTTCTTTCAGGTCAAGTCCCGATTCCACGCACTGCCTGAGGAACCTGGCCAGCATTTCCCTGTATTTTTTCAGGTCGGCGAGGCTCATGGTTTTGACAAGGCGCCTACCCTGTTCCTCGATGGACGCCAGCATTCCCTCCAGCTGCTCCTTTGCGCACACCTCCCGGGCGCTTCTCAAAATTTCCTGAAACCGGCTGCCACCCGAGGCCGCCCTATGGGATACGTACCCGGATGCCGTCGATACTTCTTCGGAAGATAGACCCCTTACCTTTATCATATTTTTTCAAACCTCTCCACATTCATGACAAACACGGTGGCACCGCCCACCGTCACTTCTATCGGATACGGAATCATAGTATCTCCCGGCGCCGCCGGGAAAGGAGTGACCACCTGTTTCCTCGGTCGGCAGATTCTTTCGATCATTTTCATTACATCTTCCAGCCTTTCCTCTTCCACGCCGATCATGAGAGTGGTATTGCCCCGCTTTAGAAAGCCGCCCGTGCTGGTAAGCCTCGTCACGCCGACGTTGTTTTTGGTGAGCTCTTCCACCAGCTTCGGCGCATCGATATCCTGGACCACCGCCATTAACATCTTCACAGGGCACCGCTCCTTTACAATCAAATTATTACTCCACCACGCCCGCCTTTTCAAGTTCAGCAACTATCTGCCTGAAAACCTCGTCGGCCGGTTGGGAGGCGTCTATAATCCTGATTCTGTCGGGAAACATTTCCCTTACCTTCATATACCCTTCCCTGACTTTTTGATGGAATTCAAGAGCCTCGCTCTCCAACCTGTCCTTGCGCCCTCCGACGAGCCGCCCAAGGGACACGGCAGGATCCACGTCCAGCAGTATCGTGATATCGGGCCAGTAGCTCCCGATAACCCACTTGTTGAGCTGCAGTATGCGGTTGATACCGATACCCCTTGCCCAACCCTGGTACGCCAGGCTGGAGTCCACGAATCGGTCGCAAACCACGGTGAAGCCTTCCCTAAGTGCCGGAATCACCATCCGTTCCAGAAGCTGGGCCCTACAGGCCGCGTATATGAGGGCTTCGGCATTGGAAACAGGGCTTCCTTCAGGATCCAGCAGTACCTTCCTTAGCTGCTCTCCCAAAGCCGTTCCACCCGGTTCCCGCGTGGAAATCACCCTCTTGCCCTTGGATTTCAGGTACTGGACTATTTTTTCGGCCTGGGTAGTCTTACCCGCCCCGTCGGGGCCTTCGATGGTTATGAACTTACCTTTTCTAAGATTCCTAGCCATTTTTCACCACCTTTATACGACCGTTTTTTATTCCCTGGCAGTATCCTCCCGCCTTTTGTATTTCCCGGATTACTTCGATATGCTGTTTTTCCACTACCTCCCCCGGATACAGCAGGGGTACTCCCGGGGGATAAGGGACCACCGCATCGCTCGTTATCCTGCCGAAAGCTGCATCAAGGTGTATCCATTCTGCCGGTGAAAAGTAAGCTTTGCCCGGATCCATAGCCCTTTCTGGCAGGTCGCCGGGAAAGCAGACCGATTTTATTTTTTTCTTGCGGGCGGGAAATCTCTTTAAAGCTCTGACGAGCTTTGCCACATCGTCCCGGGTATTTCCCCCTGTCAATAGAAAATATACGTTGGAAAAATCAGCGTATTCGGCGTATATGTGAAACCTTTTCCTCAGCACCTTTTCTACGAAGAAACCGGTGTAACCGGCCGATGAAACGTTGACCATCAGGCGGGAAAGGTCGACGTCGTAAACACCTCGCCGCCCCCTGACCTCCCGGCCGACGCAGTAAAAAGGTGTTTTTTCGTTTATGCTCCTTCTCGCCCTTTCGGCAAGCTCCAGGCCCCTTTCCACCCAGTACCTGCCCCGGGTTTCCATGACGGCCCTGGCTACGTCCAGGGAGGCCATCAGGATGTAAGAGGGGCTGGTGCTCGTCAAGAGCGAAAGGTACGACCGTAGCCGCTCCCGGTCGAGGTCCCGGCCTTTCAAGTGGAGCCAGGCGCTCTGGGTGAGGGAGCACAGCATCTTGTGGGGGCTCTGCACCCACACATCCACCTTGCACTCCCCCGCCGAGGAAGGGAGCCTTTTACTGAAGGCAAGATGGGGCCCGTGGGCTTCATCCACCAGCACCTTCATGCCGCGGGCTTTGGCTTCCGACGATATTCCGGAAAGGTTCGGGCAGAACCCCTGGTAGGTCGGGTTAGTGATGAAAAGCGCTTTGGCATCCGGGTGCTGCTCCAGAGCCTTCCTCCACTCGGAAAGGGGCACACCAGTGGCAACGCCTAGTTCTTCGTCCACTTGGGGCTTTAAGTAAACCGGTTTTGCACCGGTCAGGATTATGCCCATTAAGGCAGCTTTGTGGCTGTTACGGGGAAGCAGCACTTCGTCGCCCTTTTCCAGGGCTGCTCCCAGCATGGCCATCACGCCCGAAGTGGAGCCGTTCACCAAGAAGTAAGACCTGTCGGCTCCGTAAAGTTCGGCGAGCAGCCTTTGGGCTTCCTCGATGGCACCTTCCGGGTCGTGCCAGTTGTCCAGGCCCGGGATTTCCGTCACATCCCACCGGAAAAGGTTTTTCTCCATCATAAGCCTTAAGTTTTTCGGGACGCCCCGTCCGCCTTTATGGCCGGGCATGTGAAACCTGACCGGGCTTTTGCCGGAATATAAAATTAATTTTTCGACCAGCGGCATTGAAACTTTTGTCCCCATAGGTGTTCCCTTTTTAGAATATAATACCATAAATTACGCAGCCGTCAAAAGGGAAAGAATAAATAAAGGTGATAATAATGGAATTTCAATTTAACTGTCCCCTTTGTAACGGCCTTATTTCCGTCCGGGAAACATGTCCTGAGTGCGGCAGCTTAATGGAGGATTGGGGAAGGGTTCAGGACTACCTGGATCCTTACCACCCCTACCTGGATATGAATACCACCGCCCCGGGTGAACAGCGCGAAAAGAAGTGCGTTCACCTCTTCAAGTGCCCGCAGTGCGGGCGCGATACCAGGCTGGTGGTGAACCAGGTGATAGCCCCTTAATCCTCGCTTTCCCGGATGACCGCCACCGCCGACACCTGATCCCCTTCTTCCAGCTTCATCAGGGTCACCCCGCGGGTGTTGCGGCTCATGCTGGATATTCCGGAAACCTCCAGCCTTATCATCATGCCGGAGGCGGTGCACAGGATGATATCATCGCCTTCGGCCACCACCCTTAAGCCCACCAGTCTGCCCGTCGTATCGGTAACCCTCTGGGTGATGATCCCCCTTCCGCCCCGGGTCTGAATTCTGTACTCATCGAGGGGGGTGCGCTTGCCGAATCCCTTTTCGGTTATGACCAGCACATCACTGCCCACCGAAGTTACATCCATCGAGGCCACCTCGTCGCCCTCTCCCAGGGTTATGGCCTTGACGCCGCGGGCGGTGCGGCCCGTGGGGGTAACGTCTTCCACGGAAAACCTTATGCTCATCCCGTGAGAAGTACCGAGGATAAGCTCGTCCTTTTTGCCCACCAGTTTTACCCCGATAAGCTCGTCACCTGAGGTAAGGGTTATAGCTATGATACCCGTTTTGCGGGAGCTCTCGTATTCCGAAAGCAAAGTCTTCTTCACCAGGCCCCTTTTGGTCACCATCACCAGATAACTGGCCTCCCCGAAGTCCTTAATCGGTATGACCGCATTTACCTTTTCCTGGGGCTTCAATGGCAGGAGGTTTACGATGGCCGTGCCTTTAGCCGTGCGCCCGGCTTCGGGGATTTCGTGGGCTTTGAGCCTGTAGACGTTGCCCTGATTTGTGAAGAACAGCACCACGTGGTGAGTGGTGGCAACCAAGATCCGCTCTACGAAATCCTCCTCCCTGGTGGTGATGCCGGTAACCCCTTTGCCGCCCCGCTTCTGGCTCCGGTAAGAGGAAAGGGGCATGCGCTTGACGTATCCCATGTATGTCATTGTTATTACCACGTCTTCTTCGGGTATCAGGTCCTGTTCGTCGAAATCCTTAACTTCAGCGACTATTCTGGTCCTTCGCTCGTCGCCGAAGCGCTCCTTTATCTTCAAAAGCTCCTCTTTTATTATAGCGAATACCAGTTTCTCATCGCCCAGCACCCTTTTGTAGTAATCGATCTTCTCTAAAAGCTCCCTGTACTCGTCCTCAATCTTTTGGCGTTCCAGAGCGGTGAGCCTCTGCAGCCTCATATCCAGGATGACCTGGGCCTGTTTTTCCGTCAGTCCGAAGTTCTTCATGAGCCCTTCCCTGGCGGTAGGTACGTCTTTGGACTTTCTGATCAGGGCTATTACTTCGTCCAGGTGGTTGAGGGCTATCCTCAGTCCCTCCAGTATGTGGACCCTTTCTTCCGCCCGGGCCAGTTCGTATTTGGTCCTTCTTACCACCACTTCCTGCTGGTGCCTCAGGTAGTGGTATATCATTTCCCTGAGGGTCAGTACCTGGGGCTTATTTTCCACCAGGGCCAGCATTATAGCGCCGAAGGTGACCTGCATCTGGGTGTGTTTGTAAAGCTGGTTCAGTATTACATGGGCGTTGGCGTCCCTCTTCAGCTCTATGACGATCCGAAGACCATTGCGGTCGCTCTCGTCCCGGAGGTCGGAAATGCCGTCCAGGTGCTTATCGCGCACGAGCTCGGCGATTTTCTCTATCAAACGGGCTTTGTTGACCATGTAGGGAATTTCCGTCACAACTATGCGCTGCTTTCCGCCTTCCATGGGCTCTATCGTAGCTTTAGCCCTGACTATTATCGAGCCCCGGCCGGTAGTATACATTTCCCTGATGCCTTCCCTGCCCAGGATGATACCTCCCGTGGGAAAGTCCGGCCCTTTTATGGCGGCCATAAGTTCCTGGGAAGTGACGTCGGGGTTTTCTATCATCATGACCACCCCGTCGATAACCTCTGAGAGGTTGTGGGGCGGAATGTTGGTAGCCATACCCACCGCTATACCCGAAGACCCGTTGACGAGCAGGTTCGGAAAGCGGGACGGCAGCACCGCCGGCTCCTTTAGGGTGTCGTCGAAGTTGGGTATGAAGTCTACGGTATCTTTGTCTATATCCGAAAGCATCTCCAGGGCTATCCTGGAGAGCCTGGCCTCGGTGTACCTCATGGCAGCCGGTGGGTCTCCGTCGATGGAGCCGAAGTTGCCATGGCCGTCGATAAGGGGGTAGCGGATGGAAAAATCCTGGGCCAACCTCACCATGGCATCGTATATGGCCGCGTCGCCGTGAGGATGGTACTTACCCATGACGTCGCCTACGATGGTGGCTGATTTGCGGTGAGGCCTGTCCGGGGTGAGGTTGAGCTCACTCATGGCGTAAAGGATCCTGCGGTGGATGGGCTTGAGCCCGTCCCTCACGTCCGGCAGAGCCCTGCCGACTATTACGCTCATGGCGTAGTCTATATAGGATTTTTTCATCTCGTCTTCTATGGTTACCGGCACTACCTTGCCGCCTAATTCTGACATTTACAAAACCTCCGTTAAATATCGAGATTTCTCACTTCTGCAGCGTGTTCAAAAATGAACTGCCTTCTGGGCTCCACCTTTTCTCCCATGAGTATCGTAAATATCTCGTCAGCTTCGATGGCATCCTCTAAGTTTACCTTCAGTATGGTCCTGGTCTTAGGGTTCATAGTGGTGTCCCACAGTTGGTCGGCGTTCATCTCACCGAGACCCTTGAACCTTTTCACCTCGGCCTTATCCCTGTCCTTGCCGAGTCTTTCCAGGATTGCTTTCAGTTCCTCGTCACTGTAAGCGTAGTATACTTCCTTGCCTTTCGACACCTGATAAAGGGGGGGTTGGGCGATGTATACCATACCGGCCTCTATCAGAGGCCTCATGTAACGGTACAGGAAGGTCAGTAGCAGAGTTCTTATGTGAGCCCCGTCCACGTCAGCATCGGCCATCAGAATTATCTTGTGGTACCTCAATTTTTCTATATCGAAATCATCGCCGATGCCGGTGCCAAGGGCGGTGATCATCGCTCTGATCTCTTCGTTACCTAAGATCTTGTCCAGCCTGGCCTTTTCCACGTTGAGGATTTTACCCCTAAGAGGCAGTATCGCCTGGAACCTGGGGTCCCGCCCCTGTTTTGCAGAACCTCCCGCCGAGTCCCCCTCCACCAGGTAGAGCTCGCAAAGGCGCGGGTCCTTTTCCCTGCAGTCGGCCAGCTTGCCGGGCAAAGAGGTCCTGTCCAGAGCGTTCTTTCGCCTCACCAGTTCTCTGGCCTTGCGGGCCGCTTCCCTGGCTCTGGCGGCGCTTATGGCCTTCTCGACGATGACGCGGGCAACGGAAGGATTTTCTTCCAGGAAGCGGTTCATGGCATCCCCTACCACCGATTCCACGATGCCGCGCATCTCGCTGTTTCCCAGCTTCGTCTTCGTCTGGCCTTCGAACTGGGGATTCACCAACTTCACACTGATGACGGCGGTGAGCCCTTCCCTCACGTCATCGCCGGAAAGGTTCGGGTCCTGTTCCTTTAAAAGGTTCATCTTCCTGGCGTAGTCGTTTATGCTACGGGTCAGCGCCGACTTAAACCCCACCAGGTGGGTTCCGCCCTCCTGGGTGTTTATGTTATTGGCAAAGCTCAGCACGTTTTCTGCATAGGAGTCGTTGTACTGGAGGGCTACTTCCACTTCCCACTCTCCCTCTTGGGAAGCCGCCCTCATGTATATGGGGTCCTCGTGGAGCACATCCTTGTTTCTGTTCAGGTACTTGACGAAGGAGACTATACCGCCCTCGTAATGAAAAACCTGCTCCTTCCCGGTGCGCAGGTCTTTGATTTCTATCTTCAGCCCCCTGTTGAGGAAAGCCTGCTCCCTCAACCTCTGGGCCAAGATGTCGTAGTTAAAGCTGGTATCCTCAAATATTTGGTCGTCGGGCATGAAAGTTATTTTGGTGCCGGTGTCTGAAGCTTCTCCGATCTTCTTTACCTCGGTTACCGGCTTTCCCCGCTCGTACCTCTGGAAGTACTTAAAGCCGTCCCTCTTTACCTCCACCTCAAGCCATTTTGAAAGGGCGTTTACCACAGAAACGCCCACCCCGTGAAGGCCTCCTGAAACTTTGTAACCGCCGGTTCCGAACTTTCCTCCGGCGTGCAGCATGGTAAGAGCCACTTCCAGGGCGGGTTTTCCTACTTTGGGGTGGATCTTGACGGGGATGCCCCGGCCGTCGTCATCCACCGTGATCGAACCATCTTTATTGATGGTAACCAATATGTTCTTGCAGAATCCGGCCAGAGCCTCGTCGATGCTGTTGTCTACCACTTCGTAGACCAGGTGATGGAGGCCGCGGCTGTCGGTGGAGCCGATGTACATACCGGGCCTGAGCCGCACGTGCTCCAGACCTTCCAGCACCTCTATTTTAGTTTCATCGTAAACCGTCTTTTTCTCCAACACTAATACCTCCAAACTAGAAACTTTGTTCGCCGATACCTTTTATGAAATTAGCCCTCTTGAGGAGGGTGATAGAGGATATTGGAGAAAAATACACCTTTTTATCGGTAACGATTATCGATTTCCCCGCCTCCTCACCTGTAATGACGAACCCCTCCTCCCTGGCCACCTGCAGGAAATCGCTGGTGTCCCTGGATTCGGTGCACGCCCTGTCAAGAATCATTATTATGTCCTTGGTACGGACCACCGTGTTCTTACCTATGTGAAGGAACAAGTGATTCACCTCTTTTTATCTTGAATTCCAGGTCCTTTAACATGAGCTCCGTAAACTTCTGCCTGAGCTTTTCGTCTTTGATGTTCGAAGTAATATTATAAACCATTTGCTTTTTTTTGTCAGGGATTTTTACTTCAACATCCTCTTTAACGTCCTTTTTGTGGCTTTCAGGCCTCCCATCCACCCGGCAAACCTGAAACCGGATGTCCTTTACCAGCGGTGGGGAAAATCTAGAATTAATCCTGTTTATAATATCCGATTTAAAAAATAAGAGCTGGTGGGCCCATATGGGGCTTTCTACTCCTATAAAAAGCGTATCGCCTCTAAAAAATACGGGTTTTGATACTCTGGCTATCTTTTCCCCTACCATTTCTTCGTAGTGCACAAAGACCATAGCTTCCCTTAACCTGCGTTCCAGATCGGTTTTTTTGAGAATTTTCAGTAGAATATTTTTTATTTTTTCCATATAATCACCCCACAGAGCCGGCCCGAACCCTGTAAACCCTGCTTTTTTTCAGAATATCCTCCGGGATCGCCGAAAGATCAACGGTAGTGACGAACACCTGACAGGGTTCCTCTCCTTCCAGGATCCACCTCCTCCTGTTCG
The DNA here is from genome assembly GCF_000144645.1 of Thermosediminibacter oceani DSM 16646. Lineage (NCBI taxonomy): Bacteria > Bacillati > Bacillota > Clostridia > Thermosediminibacterales > Thermosediminibacteraceae > Thermosediminibacter > Thermosediminibacter oceani. The sequence goes on along the minus strand of NC_014377.1, from coordinate 3,997 downwards.
CGTCCAGCTCCGACATAGCGTCGTCCAGGAGAAGGATGGGATAAACGCCTGTGGTCTCAAAAAAAACCCGTCGTTCGGCGAACTTCAGGCTAAGGCTTAAGGTCCTCTGTTCTCCCTGGGAACCGAAGTACCTCAAATCCCTTCCTCCCAGCAGAAACTGCAAATCGTCCCTGTGGGGACCTACCCGGGTATAACCGCTTGCAAGATCCTGCGGCAGGGATTTCCTTAAGGCTGCAAGAAACGCCTCATGGATGGATTCCGGGGACGTTCCGGTAGAAACTATGCTGCCAGCATACTTTATCTCTATCTCCCTTTCCTCTCTGGAAAAATAAAGATAATATTTCCTCACCAGGGGAAAGAGCTTTTCCGTAAAAGCCGCTCTGGTTTTGAGTATAACCGTGCCCAGCGAAGAGAGCTGCTCGTCCCAGGCATCCAGCGCTGTGATGAGGGTCCTGTTCTTCTTGAGGTCCTTCAGCAGCCTGTTCCTGTGAAAAAGGGCCCGGTTGTATTCGGAAAGATACCGGCCGTACTGGGGTTTTAACCTAGCGATGATGAGGTCCAGAAACCTCCTCCTCTCGGAAGGCCTCCCTTTAACCAGGCTCAGGTCATCGGGTGAAAAAAACACCGCGTGGATCTGCCAGTAAAGTTCCGACAGCCGGTGCCTTTCTACACCGCATTCCCTGACCTTCTTCCTGTCGCCCGCTACAAGCAGCAATTCCCTGTCGACGGGGCCGGAGGAGGTGTCAAAAACTCCCTTCAAGTAAGCCTTAGTTTTGTCCCACGCGATGACGTCCTGTTCCCTAGTGGTTCGAACCGGCCTCAGGTTGCAGAGGAAATGGATAGCCTCCAAAAGGTTGGTCTTGCCCTGGCCGTTGTCCCCGTAAAGTACGTTCAGACCCCCTGAAAATTCCACCTCCGCTTCCCGGAAGTTGCGAAAATCGAAAAGCCGTATTTTAGTAAGGTGCAAATCATTCACTCCCGCCCTTTACCACAAAGGTCTCGCCATGGAACTCCACCGTGTCCCCGGGAAAAAGTTTTCTGGACCTCCTGGTCTCCACCTGGCCGTTAACCTTTACTAGGCCTTGCCTTATCTTGATTTTGGCCTCACCCCCGGTGAAAACCGCTCCGGCCCATTTCAAAAACTGGTCCAGGTTTATGGACTCGGTTTTTATAAAGACTTCCCTCAATAATCCTCACTCCTCAGCCTTACGGGCAGGATGAAGTTTATATGGTTTTCCACATTCCGCGGCCTTATCACACAGGGACCCACTTCGCCGGCAAATTTAAGCTCTATCTCCGGCTGTTCCACGGACCTGAGGGCTTCTATAAAGAAACGGGCGTTGAAGGCAACCACCAGATCGTCACCGCTGGTCTCGCACTCCACCTTTTCGTAGACGCTGCCCATCTCGGTCTCGGAGCTTACCTCCATACGGCCATTGCCTATTCTGAATTTAACCAGGTTGTTCTTACTCCCCTCCCTAGCTACGATAAAAGCGCGCTCTATGCTGGAAAGCAGTGCATCGGTTTTGGCGACCACGGTGATCTTAGGATCCACCTTAACCACCTGTTCGTAATCTATGAATTTGCCCTCCAGCACGCGGGTAGCCATCACCAGGTTTTCCGTACAGAAGACCACACGGTTTCTTCCGGTATGTATTTCGAAAGTATCCTCCCCGGTATCCGAGAGAGCCCTGGTCAATTCAAGAAGCGCCCTGCCCGGGACTACAACGCTGAAATCGGGCACTTCGGCCTCTTCCCACCTCCAGGCTATTCTGAAGCCGTCCAGGGCTACCACGTGGAACCTGCCGTTTCTCGCTTCCAAAAGTTCACCGGTGAGCACCGGCCTTGCGATCGAGTCCTCAGCCCTGGCGAAGATGGTCTGCTTTACCATATTCTTAAAAGTCTCTTTGGGAAATTTAAGTATGGGATTGGTCTCCGGCGGGACTACTTCAGGAAAATCCCCGGCTTCAAGCACCGGCATGTTGAGGCGAAAATCTCCGGCTTCAACGGTGATCTGCCCCTCCTGACGCCTGAACAAGACCTGTCCCTGGGGCAGTTTCCTGGCGATGTCGCTGAAAACCTTGGTGGATATTACCGCGTCACCTTCTTCCATAATTTGCGCAGGTAACCTGCATTCTATACCCATTTCCAGGTCCGTTGACGAAAGCTCAAGAGTGCTGCCGTAAGCCGAAAATTTGATCCCCGAAAGAATAGGCATGGTTGTCTTGCTCGCGATAAACCTTTCGGCCACCGAAACGCCCGACAAAAGTTGGTCTTTTTCTATTAAAAATTGCATAATGATACCCCCGAAGGTAAAAATTAAGCTATGCCGGTGAATTTTTTAAACTAGCAGTAGTAGTAGTACAGCTTGTGGATATGTGGATAAATTGTGTGAATAACTCAGATCAAGGTTTTTCCCATGTGGATAACCTGTGAAGAATGTAAATAATGTTGTCCACTTATTACACAAAATTGAATATATGGCCAAAGTTATACACATATATCAACAGGATATCAATAACTTATCAATAAGTTTTTCCACACGCTCAGCCGTGAAGGATTTTTTTCTTCAGGTTTTCGATAAGGGACGAAAGCTGGGCGTCTCTTTGAATATCCCTGGATATCTTTTCGCAGGCGTGCAGTACCGTAGTATGGTCGCGCCCGCCGAATTCCTCCCCGATCTTCGGCAGCGAGTAATCGGTGAGTTCCCGGCAAAGGTACATGGCAATCTGCCGGGCATAAGCCAGTTCCTTGGTGCGCTTTTTGGATTTAAAGTCATCGATCTTTATAGAGAAATGACCGCCCACGACCTGAAGTATGTCCATCACGGTGACGGTCTTGGGCTTGTTATTGGGGAGCAGGTCCTTCAACACGTGCTCGGCCAGGTCAAGGTCGATGGGCTTATTTGTAAGGGACGAAAATGCCACTATCCTGATCAGAGCGCCTTCCAGTTCCCGGATATTCGTCTCTATCTTCGTAGCGATGAAGTTGATTACGTCGTCGGGCACTGTAAGGTTTTCCATCATCGCCTTTTTCCTGAGGATTGCGATCCGCGTCTCGAAGTCCGGAGGCTGTATATCCGTGATGAGCCCCCATTCGAAGCGGGACCGCAGGCGTTCTTCGAGGGTCGGAATTTCCTTTGGGGGACGATCGCTGGATATGATTATCTGTTTATTGGCTTCATAAAGGGCGTTGAAGGTATGGAAGAACTCTTCCTGGGTGCGCTCCTTTCCGGCGATGAACTGGATGTCGTCTATCAGGAGCACATCGATGTTCCTATATTTATTCCTGAACTCCACGTTTTTGTCGTCGCGGATGGAGTTAATAAGCTCATTGGTAAACTTTTCAGAAGATACGTACACTACCTTGCATGACGGGTTGTGCTGCAGTATGTAGTGACCTATGGCGTGCATCAGGTGGGTCTTGCCGAGTCCCACACCGCCGTAAATAAAGAAGGGATTATAGGCCTTGGCAGGAGCTTGAGCTACGGCCAATGAGGCCGCGTGGGCGAAACGGTTGCTGTTGCCTACGACGAAGGTGTCGAAAGTGTACTTGGAATTGAGCGTACTTTGACCTTCCTCGGCAACCGGCTTGATGTCTTTTTCAGCAGTGTCCACTGTCGAAGCCTGCTCTTCAGAGGCGAGGGGGTCGATTTTAAAGAAAATACTGACACTACGGTTCAGAATTGAACCCAGTATATCCTTCAAGAGGTTGGCGTATCTTTTTTCCAGTATCCCTTTTAAAAACTCGTTTGGGACCTCCACAATTGCGATGTCGTCTTCAATACTCACAAGTTTAGTAGGTTTTAAGAAGGTATTAAAGGAGACATCGTTATTGAGCTCGCTGCCAAGTGTCTTTAAAACCTGCTGCCAGAGGTCGGGAAGATTATGGGTCATATAATAACCTCCTCAAAAACAAAAAAGAAAGTCACTGGCTAATAACATGATAGCAAAATACCACAGCACATTCAATAAGAAACATATTTTCTTGACAATTA